>NZ_PCOQ01000002.1 GCF_002975275.1 Achromobacter sp. MYb9
CCCATACCCCATACCCCCACCCGCAATAAGCATATTCCCCACCCAAAACCAGACAGGCGTACAATTCCAAAAGTCGTTAACACGACATGCAGTACGTCTTCAGGGCGGGGTGCAATTCCCCACCGGCGGTATGCCATGCAATGTGGCGAGCCCGCGAGCGCCCGGCGTCCTTCACGGACATCGGGGTCAGCAGATCTGGTGAAATGCCAGAGCCGACGGTCATAGTCCGGATGAGAGAAGATGTGCCGGCACATTCCCGATTACCCGGGGCGCTTGCGCCCGGATGACCGTATTGCGTTCGGCTGTCGATTAGCCCTGAAACGTTTTTCGCCCACTTTAATTTGCGAGAGCGTTTCAATGTCCACCCTCAATACCCAGCAATCCCTTCCCAGCCTGGCTTCACAACCCTTCGCCGCTCGTTTGCAGCGCGCCCTGCATCATCTGCGCCTGGGCCGTCCCGTCATCCTCATGGACGACTTCGATCGCGAAAACGAAGCCGACCTGATCGTCGCCGCCGACAAACTGACCGTACCCGTCATGGCCCAGCTGATCCGCGACGGCAGCGGCATCGTCTGCCTTTGCCTGCCCGGTGAAACGCTCGACCGCCTGGAACTGCCCCCCATGGTCCAGCGCAACCAGAGCCGCTTCGCCACCGCCTTCACCGTCTCCATCGAAGCGCGCGAAGGCGTCAGCACCGGCGTCTCGGCCGTCGACCGGGTCACCACGATCCGCGCCGCCATTTCGCCCTCGGCCCAAAGCGAAGACATCGTCAGCCCCGGCCACGTGTTCCCGCTGCGCGCCCAACCCGGCGGCGTGCTGACCCGCCGCGGCCACACCGAAGGCTCCGTCGACCTGGCCGTCCTGGCCGGCCTGCGCCCCGCCGGCGTGCTGTGCGAACTGATGAACGCCGATGGCACCATGATGCGCGGCGCGTCGCTTGAACGCTACGCCGCCCAGCACGGCCTGGTGGCGCTGACCATCGCCGAACTGGCCGACCATCTGCAAAAGCTCAAGGATGGCCAGGCCGAAGCCGTGGACGACGAAGTCCTGGAAATGGCCGCAACCGTCTAAGTCCCGTGCAAGCGATCGGGGCCGAGGCGACGCCCGGCCCCGATCGGCAACGACAACGGCATTGCGTCACGGCCGCGCCGGACGCCTCAACGCCACGGCCACCAGCACCGCGGCCAGCGCGCATGCGCCCCCCATCAGATACACCGCGCCATACCCCTGACCGGCCGCCAGCCAACCCGCCACCGGGCCGCTGATCCCCAGCGCCACGTCAAGGAACGCCACATACGCCCCCATGGCCGCGCCCCGGCTTGCCGCCGGCACGCGCCGCACGGCCTCCACGCCAAACGCCGGGAACGCCAGCGAATAGCCCGCGCCGGTCAGCAAAGCCCCGCCATACGCCCACATTGGCGTCGCGCCCGACCAGATCAGCCACTGGCCCACGGCCTCGACCACCACGCACACCAGCGCCACGCGCGCGCCGCCCAACTTGTCCGGCAGGCCCGCAAAAAACACCCGGGCCAGAATGAAGCCCACCCCGAACGCGCTGAACATCCACGCGGCGCCCTCCCAGCCGCGCTCCGCGAAGAACAGACTGACGAACGCGGTGATCACGCCAAAACCCACGCTGGTCAGCGCCAGGCCCATGCCGGGTAGCAACACCAACCCCAGCACGCGGTAAAAGGGCGTGCGCATGCCGCCCACCGCCGCCACGCCGGCCTGCGGCAGCACGACCGCCAAGGCTGCCAGCGGAATCAGGACCGTCGCCCACGCGATGCCCGCGAAACCCGCGGCGTCATACAACCGCATCCCGGCCGGCGCGCCCAGCGCATAGGCGGCGTAGATTGCAACCCCCACCCAGGCCATCACGCGGCCGGCGTTCTGCGGTCCCACACGGCCCACGCCCCAGCTCAGCGCGCCGGTGGCGATCAGGCTTTCCGCGCATCCCATCAGCGCGCGGCCCGCCAGCAACGCGGTCAGCGCCGCTTGCGGGCGTGCCGACAATGCCTCGGCCAGCACATAAAGCAAACCCGCTGCCGCGCCCAGCAGAAAGCCCGTCACCACCGCGCGCCTGGCGCCGCGGCGATCGACCAGTGCGCCGGAATACGCCCGCGACAACAGCGCGGCGGCAAACTGCAGGCCCGCCACCACGCCCACCACCAGCGCGCCCATCGCCAGCGTGCCAGTCACGTACAGCGGCAATACCGGCATCGGCAGGCCAACCATGAAAAATCCGATGAACACCGCCAAGACCAAAGGCAGCAGTTGCGCAAAAACAGAGCGCACGGGTCCGTGGGCCGCAGGCAAAGCCTCGGCCGTCGAAACGTTCGACATGAAAAATCCTTGAAAGGGTCATGACAATCCGAAACCATCGCGGAGAATTCGCCGATGGCATAATCCGCGCTTGCGGGTGCCAAATCGGATTGCCTGCCGTAAATTTTATGAGCCGATGCTCAGGTTTGATACTCGCCTTTCCCCGCATCCATGACCGACATCCCCCAGCCCCGAAAATCGCCGCGCCAGCTCCGGTCGCAGCACACCGTCGACACCATCCTGCAGGCGACGGCTCGCGTTCTGGCCACGCATGGCTATGCGGGCACCAATACCAACCTGATCGCCGAGACCGCCGGCGTCAGCGTCGGGTCGCTGTACCAGTACTTTCCGAACAAGAACGCGCTGATCGCCGCGCTGCATCAGCGCCACGACAACCAGATGCTGGACGTCATCGACGACGTGCTGAACAGCAACCCCGCCGCCACGCTGCAAGAGCGCGTGGCCGCCATCGTGCAGGCGATGCTGCACGCGCATCTGCTTGAGCCCGCGCTGCACCGCGTGCTGGAACGCGAATTCCCGCTGTTCGATACGCCGCGCGAACACAGCCTGGCCGACCAGGACATTCATCGCCGCATGCGGCATCTGCTGGAGTTGCACCGCGCCGAGATCGCGCAGCAAGACCGCGACCTGGCGACCTACGTCGTGCTGCGCATCATGGAATCGTTGGTGCACGCGGCGGCGCTGGAGCCGCCGGCGGGGTTTTCCACCGGGCAGCTTGAACAGGCCGTGGTGGATGCAGTGATGGGGTATCTGGCGACGCCGGGCGGCGGCGCGCCACGCAAGCGCGCAAGCGCCCCGAAAGCCGGCAAGCCCGTTGCCGCGGCCAAGCAGGCCACGCGCCGAAAAACAGCGGCTTGATCAGGAAGCCGGCGGCTGCCGACTGGCGGCCGCCAACCAGCCCGGGCAATCAGCGGCTGGCGTCTTCGGCCATGCGGGCCAGGCAATCCGACGCCTTGCCCACCACGATGCGGGCGCTGCACGCCAGCATCAAATTCAGGTTCAGGCCAAAGTCTTCCACGGTGTGGCCTTCGGCATCCACCATGCGCGACACGCCGTCGTCCGCCGCCGCACCCACCGCCACCTGATCGACCAGCGAGCCCGCCTGGCTGGTATAGCCCCATACCGGCTTGCCGCAGGCGATGGCATAGCCCACTTCGAAGGCCGTGCCGGAATCGGGTTCAGCGCCGCGAAAGACGTTCAGGTTGGCCATCACCATGTCGGCCCGCCGGATCAGCGCCACGTTTTCGCGATAGATCCATTGCGCAAGCGCCGCGCCCGACAGGTCTTTGGGGGCCGTGTTGTCCAGCGGGAACAGGCCGTCGAAACCGTACGTGGCGCACAGCGCCTTGAGCCGCTGTCCGTGCGCCACGGCATCGGGCAGGAATACGTCGAAACCCGCGAGATACACGCTGCGCATATGGGCTACTCCGGTTCTGAAACGTTGAAAGCCTCGCCGGTGGCAAAGAAGGAACCGCCGGCCAGATAGTGGACCGAACGCCGGTCGTCTTGCGGGAAGTGCCAGCGGTTGCCTGAAAACACATCCGGCGCCGCCCACGCGGCGACGACCTCGCCGATGAACAGATCATAAGCCTGTTGGTTGTGGGGCTCGGGCACGACCTTGCATTCCAGCCAGCCCAGGCAATCCGCGACCAGCGGCGCGCCGATCTTGCTGGCCGGAAAGGTCGACAGGCCGCTGGCCTGGAACTTGTCTTCGCCGCGGCCCGATTCCGAGCCCACTTTCAAGGTGGCGGCGGCTTGCGCGCGCGACGGAATGCACAACGCGAATTCGCCCGACGCCTCGATCAGTTCGCGCGTGTAGGTGTTCTTGTCCACCACCACCAGCATCTTGGGCGGGTTGAAGTCCAACGGCATCGCCCACGCGGCGGCCATGACGTTGCGCGCGTCGCCATGGGCGCTGGTCACCAGCACCGTGGGGCCGTGATTCAGCAAGAGGTACGCGCGGGGCAGGTCTACGGCTTCGATTTTGGACATGGCTGGGCGCTTAGAACATGCCGTTCTGGTTGGCGGGGTTTTCGGGAATTTCCTGGCTGACGTCCCAGTGTTCGACGATCTTGCCCTTGTCGACGCGGAAGATGTCCACGACGGCCTGGCCGCGGTCTTCCGGCGAATCGCGCCACTGGTTGTGGATGACGACCAGATCTCCTTCCGCGATCACGCGCTTTATCTCGACGATGGCTTGCGGATGCTGGTCGAAATACGGCGGGAAGAAATCCACCATCGGCCCGACGCCGTCACGCATGTACGGGTTGTGCTGCACGTAGTTGGGGCTGACGTACAGGCGCACCGCCTCGTCGATCTCGCGGTCCTGGAACATCATCCGGAAGAACGCCGTGACGATGTCCTTGTTCGACTGGGGCGCAGCCGCAAGCGCTGGCGCCGACGCCAGGCAGTGGGAGGCGACCAGCGCACAGGCGGCCAACGATTTCAACTTCATACGCATACAGGACAACTCAGGGTGACGCCGGCTGGCGGTCTGCCAGTTTACAAATAAAACCCGCCGTTCCGGCCCGGCCGCACAACGAAAAAAGGAGCCTTGACGGGCTCCTTTTTTCATTGCCCGACGGCAGCTCAGTAGCCGACGGTGAAGCGCCGGCGCGCATGCTTGGGCGTCTCGATCTCGTCGGCCAGCGCAATGGCGTAGTCTTCCATCGAGATCCAGCTTTTGCCTTCATCGTCGGCCAGCAGGTGGTCATCGCCCACGCGGAACGTGCCCGTGCGTTCGCCCGGTTCGAAGAGCGCGGAGGGCGACAGGAAGGTCCAGTTCAGCACTTTTTCCTGGCGCAGCGTGTCCAGGAACACGACGCCGGCGCGGGCCTCGGGCTTGTAGGCATCGGGGAATTCCGGCGTATCGATCAGCAGCTTGCCAGGCGCCACCAACAGGCTGCCCGCGCCGCCCACGACCAGCAGGCGAGGCACGCCGGCGTTCTTCACGGCGGCCAGCAGCGGGCGCGCGTCGGTCGAGACAAAACGCGTGGCGCTGATGACGGCGTCATGGCCGGTCAACAGCGGGGTCAGCGTTTCGGGATCGGTGGCGTCGCCTTGCTGGTTGGTCAGGCCGGGCTGCGCGTTCACGTCGGCGGGGTTGCGGGCAATGCCCGTCACCTGATGGCCGCGCTTCAACAATTCGTCGGCCACGCGTGAACCCACGCGGCCGGTGATGCCGATCAATGCAATTTTCATGGTCTTGCTCCTAGGGGAGGAAGAACCGGGGAGGGGGGCGCACGACGCGCCACGACACGCCCCGGTTCAGGCAAATCCATACTATTCGGTCGAATCCGAACAAAAAACCCGGTAAAGCGGAAGAGTTTTTTGCAATTCATGCACCAATCGGCCGAACTCAACCTGCGTTGCGCTGCGCCTGGTAGACCTGCAGATGCGAATAGGCCACCCGCAGGTACGTCGCGTCCACACCCAGCGTCCGCGCGCGGCGCACCATGTCGCCCACGATGTGGTCGGCCTCGACCGGCAGGCCCTGGCGCAAATCACGGAACATGGATGCCGTCATGGGTTGCGTGCGGTCGCTCATCAGCTTTTGCGCGAACGCATCCGCTTCGGGGCGCACCGCGTGACCGGACGCGGCCGCGACGGCTTGCGATTCCTGTAGCAGGCTTTTCAGGATGTCGATGCCGTCGTCGGTGGACGCGATCTGCCCGATCGCGCCGCGCATCAGGCAGGTGCCGGCCGCCAGCGTCGTCAGCATGACGTACTTTTCCCAGATGTCCTGGTAGATGTCTTCGCTCAGGCGGCTGACGTATTCGCCGCCCATTAGCGCCTGCTCCAGCGCCACGCCGCGGGCGCTGCGGGCCGGACCGGCGCGTTCGCCAAAGACGATGCTGGCGTGTTTGCCCAGGTGCACCACTTCGCCTTCCGGGCCAAGCGTGGCGTTGATCTGGCACAGTCCGCCCAGCACGCGGTGCGGCTCGAATTCGCGGTCCAGCACGTCGTATTGCAAGACGCCGTTCATGATGGGCAGCACCGCCGTGTCGGGGCCGACCGCGGGGCGGATGGCCTCGATGGCGCTGGCCAGGTCGTAGGCTTTGCAGCTAAGCACGACCACGTCGTACTGCCCCTGCAACGTCTGCTGCGTTGCAAGCTTGGGGTGCAGCGTGGCGTCGCCGAACGGGCTCTGGATGCGCAAGCCGTGCTCGCGGATCCGCGCCGCGCGCGGTTCGCGCACCAGGAAGGTCACGTCCGCGCCCGCCTGGGCGGCGCGTCCGCCGAAATAGCCACCGGTGCCGCCAGCACCCAAGAACAACAACCGCATTTGTCTCTCCTGTCGCTGCCCGCCTGTTGCGCGGGCTGGTATGGAATTATGCGCTTGGCGCGCCCTGCTGGCGTTGCCGCGACCCTGCTGCTGCCCACGCGCCGGACAGAGCGGCGTCAATGAAGGGGCGCGTGCTCAGACTGCGTGATTGTGCTCGGCCCAGGCCTCGTAGCCGCCGCGTAACGCCCAGGTCTTGGGATAGCCCGCCGCGCGTAAGCGCGAAGCCAGCAACGCGGCCGACACTTCGTTCGGGCACGCGCAATACACCACGATGTCGGACTCCAGCGCTTGGGGGTCCAATGCCGGCAGCGGCGCCTTCAAGTCCACGGCGATAGCGCCCGGGATGCGTTCGGCGTCGCGCTGCGCTTCGGGACGCACGTCGAAAACCAGCGTATTGCGGCCGTCCTGGCGCCATTGCATCAGTTCGTCCACCGACACGCGGGGGATGACCCGCAGGCTGCGCAGCAGGATCCGGCGGCGCAGGAACCGCGTGAGGATATACAGCGCCAGCACCGCCGCCAGCACGCCCAGTCCCATGGCCCCATAGGTGCCCAGTATTTCCAACACGTCATTGATGACGCTATGGAAGAGCCCGCCCAACAGCAAGGCGGACCCGGACCAGATCATGGCGCCCACCAGGTCGTAGAGCAGGAAACGGCGGTAGGCGGTGCCCGTCAGGCCCGCCATCACGGTCGACAGCGCGCCCGCGCCCGGCAGGAACTTGCACACCAGCAAGGCGCGCACGCCAATGCGCAGGTACAGCCGCTGCGTCTGGCGGATGCAGGAATCCTGCGACAAGGACATCTTGCAGATCACGCCCAGCAGCCGCGCGCCATAGCGCCGGCCGGCGACGTACCAAAGCGAGTCGGCCAGCAGGCAGGCCACGGTGGCGGCCAGCCAGGGCGTCAGCCATCCGGCTGCGCCGCCCAGGGCGCCGGCCGCGATCAGCATGGGGTACGCGGGCACGGGCAAGCCCGCCTGTTCGACCAGGACGTTGGCGAACACCAGCCACCCGCCGTACTGTTCGAGCAGCAATTGAATGTCTTGCATGGACCTTCCAGCTTGCCGCGCCCCGCGCGGCTTATTCCCGGATTTTAGGCTCGCCATGGACCGCCCGGACGGTCTGCGCGCACGCCCTGCACCGCAACACGGCGTTTCACCCGCCCAATGTCCATCCCTTGCGACACGCCGCACCATCTTGGTGCCACGCTTCCCCGCCGGGGTGCCTATAATCCTGCCCGTCCATCAGGTTTCCCCGACTTGTCGCAGGAATGCCTCATGGCATACAACTTGCTTCGCCTGGACTGGCTGCGCACCGACCATTCGGATGGGACGCGCCCCCGGCGCCCCCATCCCATGACAGATCCCACGCCTACGTTTCCGACCGCTCGCGCCGAACATGCCCGCCTGCGGCCGCAGCCCGGCATCCGCATCGTCGTCCCACGGTTCCCTTTCCATCCCCGCGAAGGAGTCTCCGCATGAAATCCCTGTCCACCTCGTCCGCCGGCGCCATCGCCCGCCGCGGCCTGCTCAAGCTGGCGGCTGCCGCCGCTGGCGCGCTGCTGTTCTCGGGCGCGGTGCAAGCCCAGGCCGCCGCACCGGCCAAAACGAAGGTCGCCGCCATCTATACGGTGCCGGTCGAACAGCAATGGGTGTCGCGCATCCACAAGGCGCTGACCGCTGCCCGGGACCGTGGCGACATCGAATACACCTTCTCGGAAAACGTCACCAACGCCGACTACGAGCGCGTCATGCGCCAGTACGCCGAGCAAGGCAACAAGCTAGTGGTGGGTGAAGCCTTCGCCGTGGAAGCCGCGGCCCGCAAAGTGGCCAAGGACTATCCGCAGACTGCCTTCCTGATGGGCTCTTCGGGCAAGCCGCAGCAACCCAACTTCTCGGTGTTCGACAACTACATCCAGGAACCTGCCTACCTGACCGGCATGATCGCCGGCGGCATGAGCAAGACCGGCAAGATCGGCCTGGTAGGTGGCTACCCCATCCCCGAAGTGAACCGCCTGATGCAGGCCTTCATCGAAGGCGCCAAGGAAGTGAACCCGAAGGCTGAATTCACCGTGACCTTCATCGGTTCGTGGTTCGATCCCCCGAAGGCCAAGGAAGCCGCCTTCGCGATGATCGACAAGGGCGCGGACGTGCTGTACGCCGAACGCTTCGGCGTGTCAGACGCGGCCAAGGAGCGCGGCAAGCTGGCTATCGGCAACGTGATCGACACGCAGCCGCAGTACCCGGAAACCGTGGTGGCGTCGGCCCTGTGGAGCATGGAACCCACGATCGATGAAGCGCTCAAGCAAGTCAAGGCCGGCACGTTCAAGGCCGATGACTACGGCCAGTATTCGCTGATGAAGCACAAGGGTTCGTCGCTGGCGCCGCTGGGCACCTTTGAATCGAAGATCCCGGCCGAACTGGTCGCCCGCGTGCAGGCCAAGCAGAAAGCCATCCTGGACGGCAGCTTCACGGTGAAGGTCGTCGACAAAGAACCCAAGTCCTCGGCACGATGAACCAAGCGCCTCTCGCCCTGCAACTGACGGGGATCACCAAACGCTTCGGCAGCCTGACGGCCAATGACGATGTTTCGCTGACGCTCGCGCAAGGCGAAGTCTTGGCCCTGCTGGGCGAGAACGGCGCCGGCAAGTCGACCCTGGTGTCGATTCTGTTCGGCCACTATGTGGCCGACGCCGGCAGTATTGAAGTCTTCGGCAACCCATTGCCCGCCGGCCGGCCCGACGCCGCGCTGGCGGCCGGCATCGGCATGGTGCACCAGCACTTCACGCTGGCCGACAACCTGACCGTGCTGAACAACATCATGGTGGGCACCGAGTCGCTGTGGAAGCTGGCATCCGGCCGCGGCAACGCGCGCCGCCGGCTGGTCGAACTTGGCCAGCGCTTCGGCCTGGCGGTGGACCCGGATGCGCGCGTGGGCACGCTTTCCGTCGGCGAGAAACAGCGCGTCGAGATCCTGAAGGCGCTGTACCGCGGCGCGCGCGTGCTGATCCTGGACGAGCCCACCGCGGTGCTCACGCCGCAGGAAGTGCAAGACCTGTTCGCGACCCTGCGCGGGTTTGTCGATGATGGCCTGGCGGTGATTTTCATTTCGCACAAGCTGGACGAAGTGATGGCCGTCTCGCGCCGCGTGGCGGTGCTGCGCCAGGGCAAACTGGTGGCCGAGCGCGACACCGCCGGCACCAGCCCCGCCGAACTGGCGGAATTGATGGTGGGCCGCAAGGTCGTCATGCCGCGCGCCGAAGCCGTGGCCGCCACCGAACAGGCAGCGCCCGTCGTGACCCTGTCGCAGGTGACCGTGCGCGACGGCCGCGATGGCGCGCCGCGCCTGGACAGCCTGGACCTGACCGTCCACAAACATGAAATCGTGGCCATCGCGGGCGTGGCCGGCAACGGCCAGCAGGCGCTGGTGTCGGTGCTGACCGGCTTGCGCCAGCCCTCCGACGGCACGATCCGTCTGGGCGCCGAACACGCCGCCGCGCCCACCACGCCGGCCGGCTGGACGGCCGCCCGCGTCGGCCGCATTCCGGAAGACCGCCACGGCGAAGGCATGATCGGCGACAGCCCGCTGTGGGAAAACGCCATCGTCGAAGACCTGAAGGACAAGCGCTTCGCGCGCTACGGCCTGATCCGCGCCCGCGCGGGCCGCGCGTATGCGGCGTCGCTGGCCAAGCAGTTCGACGTGCGCGCGGCCTCGCTGGACGTGCGCACACGCAGCCTGTCCGGCGGCAATATGCAGAAATTGATCCTGGGCCGCACCTTGGCCCGCGAACCGCGCTTCATCGTGGCCGACCAGCCGACCTGGGGCCTGGACATCGGCGCCGTCGCCTATGTGCGCGAGCAGCTGCTGGCCGCCCGCGCGCGCGGCGCCGGCGTGCTGCTGGTGTCTGAAGACCTGGAAGAAATCTTCGCCCTGGCCGACCGCATCGCCGTGCTGTGCGGCGGCAAGCTGGTCGCCGTCAAGCCGGTGGCCGACTGGACGCCGGCCACCGTCGGCCTGGCCATGACGGGAACCCGCGCGTGACGGATCGCTCCGCCCCGCGCCGACGCCCCCTCTATTGAGCAACACTCGCATGAAACTGATCCTGGAACGCCGCCCCGAGCCCAGCCGCCTGGCGCTGGCCTTGGCCCCCATCGCGGCCATCCTCTTTACGCTGGCGGTCTGCACCTTGCTGGTGGCGTGGGCGGGAGCCCCTGTCGGCCGCACTTACGCGCTGCTGTTTGAAGGCGCTTTCGGCTCGCGCTTCGCGTTGTCTGAAACGCTGACCCGCGCCACGCCCCTGATGCTGACGGGCCTGGCCTGTGCGGTGGCGTTCCGCGCCCGCTTCTACAACATCGGCGCCGAGGGCCAGCTGTACCTGGGCGCGCTGGCGGCGGTCGCCATCGGCGGCCTGCATGACGGCACCGGCTTCGACTTGCCCGTGCCCGTGCTGTTCGGCGGCATGATGCTGGCGGCCGCGCTGGCCGGCGCCTTGCTGCTGCTGATTCCCGCGCTGCTGAAGACTCGCCTGGGCGTGGACGAAGTGGTCACCACGCTGCTGGGCAACTTCATCGTGCTGCTGTTCGTGTCCATGATGCTGGACGGCCCGATGAAGGACCCGATGGCGATGGGCTGGCCGCAATCGGTGGCGCTTAACGGCGACCTGGAACTGGGCAAGCTGATCGAACGCACGCGTGCGCACACCGGCCTGCTGTGGGCGGCCGGCCTGGCGCTGGGCCTGTGGCTGCTGAATCGCTACACCGTCTTCGGCTTCCAGATGCGTTCCGTGGGCGCCAATGCGCACGCCTCGCGTTTCCTGGGCCTGCCGGTCAACCGAGTCATGCTGGGCACCGCGATGTTGTCGGGCGCGCTAGCGGGCCTGGCAGGCGCCATCGAAGTGGCGGGCCGCACCGGCTACGTCACGCTGGATATGTCGCCGGGCTATGGCTACACCGGCGTGGTCGTCGCCATGCTGGCCGGGCTGCATCCGCTGGGCGTGATCCTGGCCAGCATCTTTGTCGCCGGCATGCTGGTGGGCGCGGACAGCATGAGCCGCGCCATCGCCGTGCCGAACTATATCGCCGACGTCATCGTCGCCACCTCGTTGCTTGCCATGCTGGTTGCGACGCTATTCGCGCAGTACCGCCTGCGCCGCAACCGGGCTTGAGGAGCACGCCATGGAATGGATGGATCTGATCAGTTCCTCGGCCTTCTGGGTCGCCGTGCTGCGCCTGGCCACGCCGCTGATTCTGGGCACCCTGGGCGTGCTGCTGTGCGAGCGCGCGGGTGTCTTGAACCTGGGCATCGAAGGCATCATGGCCGCCGGGGCGTTTACCGGCTGGCTGGTGGTGTATCTGGGCGCGCCGCTGTATGTGGGCGTGCTGGCGGCGGCGTTGGCCGGCGCCGTGTTCGGCTTGCTGCATGCCGTGTTGACGGTGCCGTTGGGCCTGTCGCAACACGTGTCGGGATTGGGCGTGACGCTGCTTGCCACCAGCCTGTCGTACTTTGCTTACCGGGTAACGTTTCCCAGCGTGAACACGCCGCCCACCATCACGCCATTTGCCGAAATGAAATTCCTGGATGGCATTCCGCTGATCGGCCCGGTGTTGGCGGGGCAGACGCCCATGACGCTGATTGCGCTGGCCGCCGTGCCCATTCTTGCCTGGGTGCTGAACCGGACACCGGTCGGGCTGGCGATCCGCATGGTGGGCGAAAACCCCGCCGCCGCCGAAGGGCAGGGCTTGTCCGTGACGCGACTGCGCATCGGCGCGATCGTGGCCGGGTCGGCACTGATGGGCGTGGCCGGCAGCTTCCTGACGCTGGCGGCGTTCAACGCGTTCTTTTTCAACATGGTCAACGGCCGGGGTTGGGTGTGCGTGGCCCTGGTGGTGTTTGCATCGTGGCGGCCCGGCAAGGCGCTGCTGGGCGCACTGATCTTCGCCTTCTTCGACGCGCTGCAACTGCGCCTGCAACAGGGCGGCGCGGCCTTGCCCGGCCTGCCCGAGCTACCGTATCAGGTGTACCTGATGCTGCCCTACATCCTGTCCATCCTCGCCCTGGTGGTGATGGCGCGCCGCGCCGCCTACCCGCAAGCGCTGATGAAGCCGTATCGCAAGGGCGAAAGGTAGAGGGTGTGGCCCACCCCCGAAGCGCTGCGCGCTTCCCCCTCAAGGGGGCGTCGCGACGGACCGGCAAAGCCGGCTCCGTGCGACCCCGATGTTGGGGTACTTTTGCAGCATTGTGAAAAACTGAACTTCCATTAGGATCCCCCCATGCTCGATCTGATTATCAAGAACTGCACGCTGCCTGATGGGCGCACGAACATCGACATCGGTGTGGCGCAGGGTCGCATCACGGCGGTGGAACCCGCGCTGAAGGCCGAAGCCGGGCAGGTGATCGATGCCGCCGGTCAGCTGGTGTCGTCGCCCTTCGTGGACGCGCACTTCCACATGGACTCCACGCTGTCGTTCGGCCTGCCGCGCGTGAACCAGTCCGGCACCTTGCTGGAAGGCATCGCGCTGTGGGGGGAACTCAAGCCGTTGTTGACGCAGGAAGCGCTGGTGGAACGTGCGTTGGCGTATTGCGACTGGGCCGTTGCCCGTGGCCTGCTGGCCATTCGCTCGCACGTGGACGTCTGTGACCCGCGTCTGCTTGCCACCGAAGCGCTGCTGCACGTGCGCGAGAAGGTCAAACCCTATCTGGACCTGCAACTGGTCGCCTTTCCGCAAGACGGCGTGCTGCGCGCACCCGGTGCGCTGGACAACCTGAAGCGCGCGCTCGACATGGGCGTGGACGTGGTCGGCGGCATTCCGCATTTTGAACGCACCATGCAGGACGGCGCGGAATCCGTGCGCATCCTGTGCGAACTGGCCGCCGAACGCGGCCTGCGCGTGGACATGCACTGCGACGAAAGCGACGACCCCTTGTCGCGCCACATCGAAACGCTGGCCTACCACACGCAGCGCCTGGGCCTGCATGGCCGCGTCACCGGTTCGCACCTGACGTCCATGCATTCCATGGACAACTACTACGTGTCCAAGCTGATCCCGCTGATGCGCGAAGCCGGCGTCGCGGCCATTGCCAACCCGCTGATCAATATCACGCTGCAGGGCCGCCACGACACGTATCCCAAGCGCCGCGGCATGACGCGCGTGCCCGAATTGCTGGCAGCCGGCGTGCCGGTGGCCTTCGGCCATGACTGCGTGATGGACCCCTGGTACAGCCTGGGTTCGGGCGACATGCTGGAGGTGGCGCACATGGGCCTGCACGTGGCCCAGATGACGGGCCAGGACGCCATGCGCGCCTGTTTCGAGGCCGTGACGACCACGCCCACCAAGATCCTGGGGCTGGACGACACGGGCATCGCGGTCGGCAAGCGTGCCGACCTGGTGTTGCTGCAAGCGCGCGATCCCGTCGAAGCGCTACGCCTGCGCGCGACCCGCCTGATGGTGCTGCGCGCGGGGCAGGTGATTGCCACCACGCCGCCCGCCACCGCCACCTTGAACCTGCCGGGCCGCCCGGGTCAGGTCAGCTTTCAGACACCGGCCCGCTGACATACGGCGGCCGCTTGGCGGCCGTCACGATGATCTCCACCAGCAGCTCTGGCGCGGCCAGCTTGGCCTCGCAGGTGGCGCGGGTAGGCATCGCATCAGGCAGCGCCCACTCGGCCCACACGCTGTTCATGCCCGCGAAATCGCGGTCGATATCCTTCAGCCAGATCTGCACCGACAGCAGCCGCGACTTGTCGGTGCCGGCCTCGGCCAGATAGCCGTCGATCTTGGCCAGCGCGTCGCGCGTCTGCGGCACGATGCCGCCTTCGGCCGCTGACGTCACGCCCGCCACATAGACCGTATCGCCGTGAATCACGATGCGGCTCAGGCGCTGGTTGGTTTGCTTGCGCACGATATCGTCGTTCATTCGCCTTGCTCCTTTTTTGATGGGATGGACGCGATGTTCGCGTCCGAAAAACGATCAATCCGAAATGGCGCGATGGGCATGTCCGTCGCGCCGGTTGTTATCAGGTCGGCCATGATGCGGCCCACGATGGGGCCCAGTTCAAAGCCATGCGCCGAGAACCCGAACGCATGGAACGCGGTCTCGTGGCGGCTGCTGCGGCCGATCACGGGGATCTCGTCCGGCATGGCCGCTTCGATGCCCGCCCAGCCCCGGTTCACGATGGCGTCGCGCATGTGGGGGAACAAGTCGCAGACCGTGCGCGCGCCTTCCGCCAGCGAGCGGAAATCCAGCTCGGTCCATTCCGCGTCGCGATCCACCCAGGCCCGCCGTCCGCCGCCGATCAGCACCGTGCCGTTCGTGCGTTGCTTGAACGATAGCGCGCGCCCGGTGCCCAGCACGACCGGGTCCAGGAAATGGTCCATGCGCAACGTCACCAACATCATCGGGCTGATGGCCAAGAGCGGCACCGGCTCGCCCCATTGCGCGGCGATGCGGTCGGCCCATGCGCCCGCGCAATTCAACACTTGGGGCGCGGTGTAGGTGCCGGCATCGGTCTCCACGCGCCATTGGCCGCCGTCGTGCGTGACGCCGTCCACGCGCACGCCTTCCAGAAAGCGTGCGCCCAGGCTGGCAGCCTTGGTTCGAAACGCCAGCGTCGTGCGATACGGATCGGCCGCCCCGTCCTCACGCGCGATCAGCCCGCCCAGGATGGTCGGCGCGATGGCGGGGATCATGTCGCGGAGGTCTTCGGCGCTGATCCACGCTTCGTGCGAGTAACCGTGCTGGGTCATCGTGCGAAGCCGCGTCTGCAATGCCTCGACGTCGGCGGCATTCTCGGCGACGCGCACCTGCCCGTGCTGCTCGAAACCACAATCGTCATCCACCAGGTCGCCGATGCGATACCAAAGTTCGCGCGAGGCCAGCGCCAGCGGCACCTCGGCCAGATGGCGCGCCAACGTGCGCACGCCGCCCGCGTTCACGCCTGACGCGTGCCGGCCCACGTAGTTCTTTTCGATCACCAGGGCGGGCACACCCGCGCGTGCCAGATGCAGCGCGGCCGAGCTGCCGTGCAGGCCCCCGCCGATGATGATGACTGCCGCCGACCGCGTTGAACCGGTCATTTCTACCTTCCTTCTGCCGCGAAGCGGCTGTTCAAAGACGGCATTTCCAAGAAAAGGCCGGACTGCCAAGCCGGGACACCGAAGATCCGGCTTCGCCGGTCTTCCGGTGTTGCCCCCTTGAGGGGGACGCGCGTAGCGCGTCGGGGGTGGGCCTATTTCTTCAGGCGGACAACGGCTTGGCGGGAATCGTCCGTCTGCGGCAGCGACGCCAGCTCGCCCAGCGTCAGCGGCTTGGTCGGAAAGCGCAGCCGGTAATAGCCCACTTCCTGCGTCGGCACGCCGCGCTCTTCGGCGATGATCTCGGCCACCGTCAGCCCGCAGAAGCGCCCCTGGCACGGCCCCATGCCGCAGCGCAGAAATGCCTTCATCTGGTTGGGTCCGCTGCAACCGAGCTTGACCGTCTCGCGCACCTGCGCGGCGGTGACTTCTTCGCAGCGGCACACGATGGTGTCGCCCGTGGGCCGCCGGAACGCGTCAGGCGCCTTGTAGAGCGCGTCGAAGAACTCCCGGCCTCTCACGGCACGGGCAAGCGCCTGGCGCGGCGCCACGGCCTGGCTATCGCGTTTGGCGGCGTCGATGCGGCCCAACAGATGCGCGGCTTGCAGCGCGGCCAACCGGCCCCGGTGTTCCGCCGCCAGCGCGCCCGCGATACCCGCGCCGTCGCCCGCCATGCCGATGCCGTCCACCGTCGTCAGGCCCCATTCATCGACCTGCGGCTCCCAACAGTCCAAGGCGTCGTTCCAGCGATGCTCCGCACCCACGGCGCGCGACAGGTTCACGTTGGGCACCACGCCCTGATGCAGCATCAGCTGTTCGGCGGGCAAGGTCTTGGTGACGCCGCCGGCCGTGTAGCGCACGCTTTGCAGCTTGCCGTCGCCAAGCGCCTCCAACGCCGTCACGCCGCGTGTGATCGGCACTGCGGCCTTCACTGCGCGCAGCAGCTTCAAGCCCTTGCCCAGATACGGCGAACGCAGGAAGCCCCAGACCTTGGGCAGCGCCTGGCCCATGCGTCCGGGCGGCGTGGTTTCCAAGAGCGCGTCGATCTTCACCCCCGCGTTCAGGTATTGCCACGCCACCAGATACAGCAGCGGGCCGCTGCCCGCCAGCACCGTGCGATCCGCCGGCACCACGCCGGCCGACTTCAGCAGAATCTGCGCCGCACCCGCCGTGATCACGCCCGGCAGCGTCCAGCCTGGAATGGGGAAGGGGCGCTCTTGCGCGCCCGTTGCCAGCAGCAAGCGGCGCGCATGGATGATGCGCGCTTCACCGGCCACGGAATACGCCACTTCAAAGCCCTTTTCGGGATGCGGCGCGGTGCGCTCGGCCACCGCCCAGACGGTGGCGCCCGGCACGTAGCGCGCGCCTGATTGCTTGAAGGGCGCGATCAGGGAAGCACCGTGCCAGTAGTCATCGCCCAGGATGCCGCGGTCGGTGACCGGCGTGGTCGTGATGGCGCGATAGATCTGTCCGCCCGGCGCCGGTTGTTCGTCCAGCAGCACCGTGTCCACGCCCAGCCCGGCGGCCACCGTCGCTGCCGCCAACCCGGCCGGACCCGCGCCCACCACCAGCAAATCGCATTGCGTTGTTTCGATCATGCCTGCACCTTGCGCGCGCCCAGCTGGCGCTCGATCTTCATGCCTTCGCGCACGGCCGTCATGCAGCCCTGCTGGTTCGCCTGGCCGTCAATGGTGACCAGGCAGTCGTAGCACACGCCCATCATGCAATAGGGCCCGCGCGGCACCTCGTTCACGGCGGTATCGCGACAGGCCGACACGCCACCCGCGAACAACGCAGCCGCCACGCTGTCGCCCTGGCGGCATTGCAGCTCGGCCCCGTTGACCGTCACGCGCACCGGCGCGCCTTGCGCCTGGCGCTGCGCCTCATCAAGCCTCTTGAACATGAAACCTCCGGGTCGAGAAAGGCGCCATGTCGTCGGCAAGCTTGCCGGCCACGATCATGGGCGCCAGATTGAGGGCGTGCGCGGCGGCCAGCGTCACGCCGCTATGACAGGTGGCGACAAAGGCGCCCGGGCACGTCTCGGATTGCTGATAGATCGGAAAGCCGTCCTTGGACATCACGCGCAGCGCCGCCCAGCTGCGCACCACGCGCACGTCGCGCAATGCAGGCAGCGTGCGCACGGCGCGGTCAGCCAGCGTGCCCAGGATCGGCAGCCCCACCAGGTTATCCACATAGCCGGCTTCTTCCTGCGAATCGCCGATCAGCCACGTGCCTTCGTCCGTCTGGCGCAAGGTGGACAACGGCGTTTCCAGCAGGCGGCGCGTGCGTTCCAGCACCACGATCTGACCGCGTTGCGGGCGCACCGGCACGTCCAGGCCCACTTGCACGCCCAGGTCCTTGTTGGACAAGCCCGATGCCAGCACCACCTTGCGCGTGCGCACCGTGCCAGAGGGCGTTGCGATCTCGAACACGCCGTCGCGCTGCTTGATGCTCTGCGCCGGACGGCGCGGCAGGTAATCCACAACGCGCTGTGCAAAACTCGCGTGCAAGGCGCGCAGCAGCTTGAGCGGGTTGGCAATGCCATCGACCGGCGTCCACGTCGCGCCGCGCACATCGGGGCCGATGCCCGGCACCAGGTCGGCCACTTCCGCGCGATCCAGCAGCTTCCAGTCGTACTGCGCCATGCCGGGTTGCGCCAGCAAGGTCTTCATGAACGTGCCGCGCGCTTCCACTTCTTCGTCGCTTAGCAGCGCATGCAGCCCCCCGCGCTGTTCCAGGTGCACATCCACGCCGGTTTCTTCCAGCAGTTGCGCGGCCAGACGCGGCCAGCCGGACGCGGACGTCATCGTCCACACGCCGTAGCGCGGCAGCCCCATGCCCTTGCTTTGCACCCACACCAGCCCGAAGTTGCCGCGCGACGCGCGGTAGGCCACGTCGCCCTCGTCCAGCACGGCCACGTGGTCCAGCTCGCGCCGCAAGCCATAGGCGATGGCCGATCCCACCAGCCCGCCGCCGATCACCACGGCGTCATAAATGCCGCGATGCACGGGCGCGCGGGGCGCCAGTTCTTTCTCGTCCGTCATTAGCGTCCCTTTCCTACAAACAGCTTTTCCAGGCCGACCACGCGGTCCAGAATGAAAATGGCGATGATCGTCACGTAGATCAGCACGGCCGACACGGCGGTCACGAGCGGATCGATAGTGTCTTCGATATGCAGGAAGATGCGCACCGGCAGCGTCGTCGTGGACGGCGAGGCGATGAAGATCGACATGGTCAGTTCGTCAAAGCTGGTAATGAAGGCGATGACCCAGCCGCTGACCACGCCCGGCAGCAACAGTGGCAGCACCACGCGCCGGAACGCCGTCCAGTTGGACGCGCCCAGCGATTGCGCGGCGCGCTCCAGCGCGGGGTCGATACCGGTGGCCGACGCCAGCACCAGGCGCAGCGCGTAGGGCATCACCAGGATGACGTGCGCCACCACCAGGCCCACATAAGTGCCGGCCAGATCCACGGTGGTGAAGAACTTCAGGAAGGCCAGGCCCAGCACCACATGCGGAATCATCAGCGGCGACAGGAAGAACGCCACCAGCGCCTCGCGGCCGCGAAAGCGGTTGCGGGCCAGGGCCAGCGCGCTGGGCACGGCCAAGCCTATGGCCAGCGTCGCCGACAAGGTCCCCAGCCCCAGGCTGAACCAGAATGCTTCGACAAAACGCGGGTTGTCCAGGATGGCGCGGAACCAGCGCAACGACAGTCCGCCCGAGGGCAAAGAAATAAAGCCCTCGGACGTGAACGCCACCGCACACACCATGACGATGGGCGCCAGGATGAACAGGATGAACAGGGTGTGAAAGACCAGGCCGATGGGGCCGTTTCGAAATTGCATTTCAGCCTCCTGCCTGGTTGAAGACGGCGCCGTACTTGCGTTCAATGATCCGGTTGGCGGACAGCAGCACGACGACGGTGGCCAGCAGCAGCACCACGGCCAGCGCCGCGCCCAGCGGCCAGTTCAGCGTGTTCAGGAATTCGTCGTAGGCCGCCGTGGCCACGTTCTTCAAGCGCCGGCCGCCGATGATGGCCGGCGTGGCGAACGAGCTGGCCGCCATCGCAAACACCATGATCGCACCCGACAGAATGCCGGGCATGACCTGAGGCACAATCACGCGCCGGATCACGGTGAACTGCGATGCCCCCAACGACAGGGCGGCGGCTTCGGTCGCGGGATTGATCCGCTGCAGCGACGCCCATACCGAAATCACCATGAAGGGCACCAGCACGTGCGTCAGCGCGATGCCCACGCCCAGATTGCTGTACATCAGGTCCACGGGCGTGCTGATCAGCCCGATGCCGATCAGCGCCTTGTTGATAAGACCGGTGGAGCCAAACAGCAGCGCCCAGCCCAGCGTGCGCACCACCACCGAAATCAGCAAGGGGCCCAGCACCACCATCAGGAACAGGCCCTTCCACGGGTTGGCCATGCGTGACAGCACGTAGGCCTCGGCGGTGCCCAGCACCAGGCACGCCACCGTCACGGCCGCCGCCACGCCGAAGGTGCGCGCGTAGATTTCGTAGTAGTACCCGTCGCTGAAGATCTCGAAGTAGTTCTTCCAGGTGAAGGTCACCTGCATGCCGCCATAGAACTGGAAATTGAAGAAGCTGATCAGGAACACCAGCGCCATCGGCACCACCAGAAACGTGGCATAGACCACCAGCGCCGGCGCGCTCAACACCCACGGGTTGGCGCGCGCGCTCATGACGCCAGGCCCTTGGGCGCGGCCGCGACTTCGCACATGTCCTGCGCGCGCCAGCGCAAGTGCACGGGCTCGCCCTCGGCGGGCACGGCCACGCCGTCGTTCTGACGGATCACCATCACTTCGCCCACCGATGTGTCGACCTGGCACAGCCAGTGGTTGCCCTGGAATACGCGCGTCTTCATGCGCCCCGGCAGGGCACAGGCGGCGGGTTCCGAGAACAGGATTTTTTCGGGGCGCACGATCACCGCGCCTTGCGGCACCGGCGCGCCCGCCATCGGGATGTGCGCTTCGCCGATGCGGGCGCGCGTCTCGTTTTCGTATTGTTCGGCCGTGGGCGTGAACACGTTGGCCTTGCCCAGGAAGCCGCCGACGAAGTGGCTGGCCGGCCCTTCATAGGCCTGGAAGGGTTCAGCCACCTGTTCGACCCGGCCCTGGTTCATCACCACGATGCGATCCGACAGCGCCAGCGCCTCGGACTGATCGTGCGTGACAAGAATGGTGGTGGTGCCGATCGTCCGCTGGATGCTGCGCAGTTCCAACTGCATTTCCTCGCGCAGCTTGGCGTCCAGGTTCGACAGCGGTTCGTCCAGCAGCAGCACGCTGGGCCGAATCACCAGCGCGCGCGCCAAGGCCACGCGCTGCTGCTGGCCGCCGGACATGCGCGCCGGATGCCGGTCCGCCAGATGGGCCAGACCCACCAGCTTCAAGGCATCGGCCACGCGCGCCTCGCGTTCTTCCTTCTTGACGCGCTGCATCTCCAGGCCGAACGATACGTTCTCAAACGCGGTCATGTGCGGGAACAAGGCATAGTTCTGGAACACCAGCCCCAGCCCGCGCTTGTTGGCCGGCACGCGGCTGACGTCGCGGCCATCCAGCACGATGCTGCCGCTGGTGGGTTCGACAAAGCCCGCGATCATTTGCAGCGTGGTGGTCTTGCCGCATCCCGATGGCCCCAGCAGCGAAATGAACTCGCCGCGATTCACGGACAGGCTCAGTTCTTCCACGGCGGTCGTTTCGCCATAGCGCTTGCACAGGCGGTTCAGCACTAGATAGGTCATGAAGGCTCCCGTGGGCGACGCGCCGCGCCGCCCCGTATTGCACCGTGTCAGCGCTCGATTTCCCGCGTCCAGCGCTTGTTCCAGTCGTCGCGGTTCTGGTTCACCGTGTCCCAGTCGATCACGATCAAATCCGCGGCGCGCTTGCCGATAGGCAGCGGCACGCGCGGGTCATCGGTGACCTTGGCCTTCTTGTTGACCGGTCCGTAGCCGTAGGCGCTGGCCAACTTTTCCTGCACTTCCGGCGTCACCAGGTACTGCACGAACGCCTGCGCCATGGGGTTGGTCTTGGGCTTGGCAACGGGGCATACGGAGGACAGCAGCGCGTAGGCGCCTTCTTGCGGATACACGAAGCCCACCGGGAAGCCAGTGTCGGCAAACGATTTGGCCCGGCCGCTGCCCCACACGGAAATCACGGCCTGGCCTGACGAGAACAGTTCCGTCATCTTGCCGGGCGACGGCTCGTACACCAGCACATTGGGACCCACCTCGTTCTTGAAGGTGGTGAAGCCCGCGTCGATCTTCTTTTCGCCGCCGCCACCTTCGCGCGCATATTCCACCAGCGCGTGCAGGCCGTAGGTGTTGTTCAGCGGCGGCACCACCAGTTGCTTCTTGTACTTGGGGTCCTTCAGGTCTTTCCACGACGTGGGCGCGGCCCACTTCTTTTCGTCGAAAACCTTCTTGTTGTACATGATGCCGGTGGCCACGATGCCGATGGCCACGGCCTTGTCGTCCTTGTAGCGCGCGGTGCTGTAGATGTCGTCGGCGGGCAGGCCCTTGATGGGTTCGCAAAAGCCCAGCGCGATGGCCTGGTACATGGGGCCGTCATCGATGATGGCCACGTCGATCTGCTGGTTGCTCTTTTGCGCTTGCAGCCGCGCCACCGTATTGGTGGAGTTGCCAGCCACATAGTCCAGCTCGATGCCGTGCTGCTTGGCGAAGGGCGGGAAGATGTCCTTGCGCATGATGTCTTCGAACGAGCCGCCGTAGCCGGCCACCACCAACTTCTGCTGCGCTGCTGCATTTGCGCTGAGTCCGACGGCCACCGTCGTCGCCGCGATCACTGCAAGTACCTTGCCCATGAGAACCCCCGATTGTTGGTACACTTTGTCCGTACATGAATGTCCGGACAAATAATGAATCCGACGAGACATCGTTGTCAATCGGTTATTGTCCGTACAAACCCCATATAACAATGCAAGGAGCTCCCCCCATGACCCGATCCTCCGAGCGCGCGACCGGCCCTGGCGGAGCACGGCAGGCGCGCGGGAAACCCGAATCGCAGGCGCCCGACGGCGACGTTGGCGGCCCCCGTTACAAGAGCATTTTCCAAACGCTGTCGCACGACATCAGCACCGGCCGCTACCCGGTCATGACGCTGCTGCCCACGGAGCACGAGCTGTGCGACCAGTTCAACGCCAGCCGCCACACCATCCGCGAAGCGATCCGCATGCTGACCGTGGCGGGCATGGTGTCGCGCCGCCCCGGCGTGGGCACCCGCGTCGAGACCGCCCGCGCCAGCACCCGCTTCACACAGCGCATCTCGCAGTTTCCCGACCTGCTGCAATACGCGCGCAATGCGGCGCTGTTGGTGCAGGACGTGCGCACCATCAAGCTGCCCAAGCGGCTGGCTGAGGCACTGGGCTGCACG
Source organism: Achromobacter sp. MYb9 (assembly GCF_002975275.1). GTDB lineage: Bacteria > Pseudomonadota > Gammaproteobacteria > Burkholderiales > Burkholderiaceae_B > Achromobacter. The sequence continues at coordinate 23,119 of NZ_PCOQ01000002.1, forward strand.
TCCGACAAGTCCTGGCTGCATATCAACTCCATCAAGACCCTGGATGACCAGGACACCGCCGCGGCCAGCACGCTCATCTACGCCGACCCCGAACATTCGGACGTGCGCGTCGAGGTCAAATCGCGCATTTCGCTGCTGCGCCTGATCGAAGACCACTTTGGCGACCGCATCACCGAGGTCAACCAGGAATTCTCGGCCACGCCCATCAATGCCACGATCGCCAAGCAGTTGAAGGTCGAGCCCAAGACGGCCGGCTTCGTCATCACCCGCCGCTATTACGGTGATGGCGGCCTGCTGCTGCTGGCCACCATCACCACCTTCCCGCACGACAAGATGAAGTACTCGATGACGCTCAACGTAGGGTGACGGGCACGGCGCCCGCGCCATAGGCAGCCCGCGCCGCGTCCACGCTGATTTTTCCGTCAGCCAGGTCCTGCTCGATGCGCCCGCGGGGCCGTTCCGATGGCGCTCCATACCCGCCGCCGCCCGGCGTTTCGATGCGCACGCTGTCGCCGGGCGCCAGCGCGATGTTGGCCGTCTTGGAAAACAGCGTCTCGGCCTGTGGCGTGCCGAAGTTGCGGATCAGCCGCGCGCGGCGTCCGTCGCCGCCGCCGTCCACCCCGGCCGCCACACCCACGGTGTGGCTGTCCGAACGCGCCGAAAACACGATGCCCGGTCCTACCGCGCGGATCTGCTTGGCGATCGCCAGTCCGCCGCGCGTGCGGCCAACACCGCCGGAGTCGGGGATCATGGCGTATTCGTCCATCATCAATGGATATTCGTTTTCCAGCGCTTCAACCGGCAGGTTGGACGTGTTGGTCATATGCACGTGGACCGCGTCCATTCCGTCGGCATCGAAGCGCGCGCCCGCGCCACCGCCCAGCGTTTCCAGATAGACGAAGTGCCCCGCGCGCTCGCGCCAGCGGCCTGAAAACACGATTGCGGGGCAGCAGTCGTTGCTGGACGCCATGGTCTTCTCGGGCGGCAACAAACCGCGGAACGCGCCAAAGATCGCGCCCGCGACCTTCTGCGCCGTGATCGACCGCGCGCCGACCGCCGCGGGATGTTCCGGGTTGGTGATGGTGCCCACCGGCGCCGACACGCTAATGGGGTCGAACAAGCCGGCGTTGGGCGCCAGGTCCGGATCCAGCAACGCTTTGACGGCGTAGTACACGCAGGCGCGCAACGCATTGATCGGCAGGTTCATCGCGCCGCGCGCCTGCTTGCCGGAGCCGTCGAAATCGAAATGCAGATTGCCGGGGCGCACCGTCAGCGTCACCTGGATCGGCACCGGATCGCCGCCCATTCCGTCGTCGTCCAGATCGCTGCGAAACGTGTAGCTGCCTTGCCGCAGCTCGGCGATGCGGTTGAGCAGGCGCCGGCGCGTGTACGCGATCACGTCATCCACGGAACGCAGCACCGCGTCCAGCCCCATCTGCCGGATCAGGCCTTGCACCGCGGCCGCGCCCCGGCGGTTGGTCGCCATCTGCACGCGCAGATCCAGCACGCGCTCTTCGGGGTCGCGAGTGTTGGCGCAGATCAGGCGCAGCATGTCCTCGTCCGTCTCACCATGCTTGGCGATGCGGCAGGCGGGGATGCGAATGCCTTCTTCGAAAATGGACTTCAAGCCGCCCGCGATCGATCCTGGCACCGCGCCGCCCACGTCCGAATGGTGCGCGATATTGGCCGCGAAGAAGCGCAGCACGCCTTCCCAGAACACGGGGGTCACGATGTTGATGTCGGGCAGATGGCTGCCGTCGGCCAGGTAGGGGTCGTTGCAGATGAACACGTCGCCGTCACGGATGTCGTCGGTCTTGAACGTGCGCAGGATCGCGCCCATCGCGCCATCCAGCGAACCCAGGTGCAGCGGAATCTGCGTGCCTTGCGCCACCAGCCGGCCAGCCGCGTCGAACAAGGCCACCGAGCAGTCCTTGCGTTCCTTGATGTTGGTCGAGAACGACGCGCGCACCAGCGTGTTGTTCATGTCTTCGGTGATGGACAGCAGGCGGTTGCAGAACACCTCCATGCCAATGGGGTCGGCCAGCGCCACGCTGGAACCGGAATGGTCGGGCTTAGTCATGCAAGCCTCCTTGCAAGCGGATGATCAGGTTGCCGTATTCGTCGACGCTGGCGTGCTGGCCAACGCCGACGACGGTGGTTGAACTCATTTCTTCCAGCAGTGCGGGGCCGATGAAGCGCGCGCCGGTGGGCACGCGATCGCGGTCGTACACCGGGGTCTCCTGCCAGCCGTGCGTGGGTCCGAAATAGGCGTCGCGCTGGCCAATCCTGGCATCGGCGAGCACCCCGCCGATATGGCGTGGCGCAAGCGGCGCCTTCACCACCTGGCCCACGGCCTGCATGCGGCAGTTGATGATCTGCACCTTGCGGTCGTCCACCGTGTACCCGTATTCGCGTTCGTGCGCCTCGGCGAAACGGCGCGCGAATTCCGCATGGCCGCCCACGCCGGTGTCGTCCAGGCTGACCTGCACTTCAAAGTTCTGTCCTTCGTAGCGGGCGTCGATCGCGCTGCGATAGACGCGAAGCGCCGGGTCCACGCGCTCCTCCGCCAACCAGTTTTCGGCTTGCGTGCGCAGGCCCTTGAAGATGGCCGCGATCGCCGGCCACGTGTCTTCGCCAGCCAACGAGATCTCGCTCTGCACGAAGTCGAACGAAATGTCGCTGAGCAGGATGCCACGCGCGCACATGGTGCCCGGCTCCTGCGGCACGATCACGACCGGAATGCCGCATTCTTCGGCAACTTCCACCGCGTGCAGGGGCCCCGCGCCGCCGTAGGCATACAACGCGAAGTCCGACAGGTCGTAGCCGCGCTCGGTCGACACGGCGCGAATGGCCCGGCTCATGTTCGCCGCCGCGATGCGCAGGATGCCTTCGGCGGCCGCATCGCGGTCCAGACCGAGCGGCCTGGCCACGCGTTCATCGATGACTTGCCGCGCCGCGTCGGCGTGCACCGGCATGCGGCCGTTCAGCAGGGCCACGGGGTTCAGCCGCTGCAAGACGATCTCGGCGTCGGTGATCGTCGGCTCCTGGCCGCCGCGGCCGTAACCCACCGGTCCCGGCACGGCGCCGGCGCTGTGCGGGCCCACTTTCAGCGCGCCCGCGTCGTCCAGCCACGCGATGCTGCCGCCGCCCGCGCCGATCACGTGGATATCGACCATCGGCGTCTTGACGGGATAGCCCGCCACATGGCGATGCGATGTGAATAACGGACGGCCATCGCACACCAGGGACACATCCGTGCTGGTTCCGCCCACATCGAAGGTGACCAGATTCAGGCTGCCGATGGCGCGGCCCACGGCGGCCGCGCCCACCACGCCCGCCGCCGGCCCCGACAGGCAGGTCCGCACGGGATACTGGCGCACCGTGGCAATCGACATCAGGCCGCCGTTGGAGTGGATGGTGTGCGGTTCGTGGCCGATGTTCAATTCCCGCACGCGCAGCAGGAAGCGTTCCAGATAGCGCGCCATCTTCGGCCCGACGGCGGCATTCAGCACGGTCGTCGACAGGCGTTCATATTCGCGGAACTCCGGCAGTACATCGGACGACTGGCTGATGTAGACACCCGGCATGACCTCCTCCACGAGCCGCGCCGCCCGGCGTTCGTGCGCCGGATTGCGGTAAGCATGCAGGAAGCAGATCGTCACGGCTTCAATGCCAGCCGCGGCGAACTGGCGCGCGGCGGCCAGCACCTGCTCGTCGTCCAGCGGCGTCAACACCTCGCCCGCCGCGTTGACGCGCTCATCGACCTCGACGCGGAATTCGCGTGGCACGGCCACGGGGGGCTTGCCCACGCTGTAGTCGTAGAGATGCGGCCGCGTCTGGCGGCCGATCTCCAGCACGTCGCGGAACCCGCGCGTGGTGATCAGCCCGACGCGCGCGCCCTTGCGTTCAATGATGAGGTTGGTGGCGACCGTGGTGCCGTGCCCCACATGCGACACCTGCGAGGGCGGAACACCGTGGTCGGCCAGCATCTGGCCAATGCCGGTGGCGATGGCTTCCGAGGGATCGTGCGGCGTGGAAGGCACTTTATGAAAGTGCACCACGCCGGCGTCCTCGTCGATCATCGTGAAATCGGTAAACGTGCCTCCGACGTCTATCCCAATGCGATACATATCATTCTTTCCAAAAAGAGTCTTGTGGATCGGGCGGATCAATCCAGACGGATGTCGGCCTTCTTCACCACCTGGCACCACTTGCTGATTTCATCTTTGATCATCGTGCCGAACGCCGGCCCCGCCACGTCCGATACCTGGGCGCCTTGCTGCTCCAGATAGGTCTTCATGGCGGGCGCGTGCAAGGTCTGCACCAGGCCGTCGGTGAGCTTTTGCCGCAGCGGTTCGGGCAGGCCGGCCGGCGCCAGCATGCCGAACCACACCATGGCCTCGTAGCCCGGATAGCCGGATTCCGCCACGGTCGGCACGTCGGGCAGCATCGGCGAACGCTGTGGCGAGGTCACCGCCAGCGCCTTGATCTTGCCGTCCTTGATGTAAGGGTAGGACGTCATCACGACGTCGACCATCATGTTGATCTGCCCGCCCACCAGATCGATCAGCGCGGGCCCGGATCCACGGTAGGGCACATGCACCATGGACACGCCGGCGGTGGTCTTGAAGAGCTCGGCCGCCAAGTGGTTGGACGTGCCCTGGCCGTTGGAGGCGAACGAGTACTTTTCAGGCTCTTTCTTCAACAGCGCCACGAATTCCTGCAAGGTCTTGGCGGGCACCGACTGGTTCACCGACATCACGTTGGGAATCGTGGCCACCACCGTCAGGGGCGTGAAGTCCTTGATGGCGTCGTACGGCAGCTTGGAATACACGCAGGGCGCGCTGCCATGCGTGCTGACCGAGCCCATCAAAATGGTGTAGCCGTCGGCCGGTTGCCGGGCGACGTATTCGGTGCCCACCGTGCCGCCCGCGCCGGGGCGGTTTTCGACGATGACATTGGCGGACAGACGTTGGCCCAGTCCTTCGGCCACCTTGCGCGCGATCAGGTCTGTGGACCCGCCGGCCGCGAACGGCACGACGATGCGGATCACTTTATCCGGCCAGGCGGCGCTGGCGGAACCGGCGGCCGCAAACAACGCGACCCCGGCGGCAATGCGACAGCAACTGCGTATCAGCCCTTGGTTCATGGCTTGGTTTCCCCTTGTTGATAGAACTTCCTTGTGGCCGGATCATGCGTGTCCGACCTTGGTTCGCTGCAACAACAAGGCCATGCTAGGCCTGCGGATTCAATGACAGCAGCCCTATGGGTTTATATTTGTATAACTGCCATTTATAGGTGCGCGGCCGTGAAAAATCCGGACCTGAATCTGCTTCTGCATTTCGACGCGCTGATGGCGTGCCGCAACGTCTCGCGCGCGGCAGAGCAGTTGAACATCAGCCAACCGGCGATGAGCGCGGCGATGAACCGGCTGCGCCAGCTATTTGGCGACCCGTTGCTGGTGCGTGAAGGCGGTGTGTGGCAACCCACGTTGCGCGCGATGGAGCTGCATCAGAATTTCAAGCCGCTCCTGGAAAGCTGGCACCGGGCCACGCGCACCCGCGACGCCTTCGACCCTGCGCAATCGTCGCGCACGCTGTCGTTCTATGCCACGGACTATGTGCAATTCACGTTGTTGCCCAAGCTGATCCCGCGACTGGCCGTGGATGCGCCGCATTTCCAGTTGCAGATCGTGCCGGCGCGTCCGCAGCACGGCCTGAGCATGCTGGACACGAATCATGTGGAGTTGATCGCCGGTTATTTTCCGGACCCGGCACCGGATCTACGCACGCGTTTCCTGTACCAGGAGCCGGCGGTGTGCATGGTTCGCGAAGGCCATCCGTGCTTGCGAAAGCGCTGGAACCTGGACGCCTATTTGCGCTACGGCCACCTGGACCTGGCGGCACACACGCGCTATTTCAGCACCGCGATTGATCGCATTCTGATGGGACAGAACCGCAGCCGAAAGATCGTGGCGACCTTGTCCAGTTATCTGGTCTGTCCGTTCATCGTGGAAGGCTCGGACCTGATCGCGACGATGCCGGTCAGCATCGCGCGGGCGATGACGGGCGCGGCGCGCATCGTCACGTTGAAGGTGCCGCTGACGCTGCCCCCGATCGCGGTGTCGCTGTACTGGCACGAGCGCTATCAGGATGATCCCGCGCACGCGTGGCTGCGGCAGTATCTGGCCGGCGTGCTCGGGTAGTTTCGGCCGTTATTTCAAGGGCAGGCAGATGCGGGTCTGCAATTGCGCGGGCGGCGTGGTGCGCGGGTCGTTCAGGTACTGCTCGAACATGGGAAAGTCGGCCGGCACCATGCCGCTGGCGGGCAGCCATTCCGAGAACAGCCATTGATAGGGCTGGCTTATTTCGTTGTAGGGGCCGGTGTAGGTCAGGATGGCGCAACGGCCGGGCGGGATCTCGAAGCGCTCCAGTTCGTCGCCCAATTCGGCGTCGGGCGCGACCGGCATGCCGGCAAGCGAGCGCAGCTGGCTTTCGGGCACCTGTTCAGGGTCGTCGAAGTACACCCCGAAGCCGACGGTGGCGGGGTTGGCGATTCCTCGGCCCACGGCCAGCATGAAGGCGCGGCTGAAGGCGGATCCGATATCTTGGTAGCTGCCGCGATGCGGTAACGCGGCCAGCGTGACGCCGGGGAAGTGTTCGATGGCGATGGGGTACATGGCAAGCTCCTGTGTGTCTAGGGGAAGGGAGCGCGCGGCCCGGTAACGGCCCGGCGGAATGCCGAAGACGGCGCCGAATGCCCGATTGAACGCGGCGTCGGATTCATATCCGGCGCGTTGCGCAACGTCTCTCAACGGTGCCTGTGACCCTGCCAGCGCGGCCGCGGCGCGATGCATGCGGATGCGCTGGACGGAGGCGTTGACGGTTTCCCCCATCATGGCGCGGTAGACGCGGTGGAAGTGATAGGGGGACAGACAGGCCAGGTCGGCCAGCCGGTGCAGGTCGGGGTCGGCATCGGGGTGAGCGGCCAGCCAGCGCAGGACGGGGTCCAGGCGTTGGGCGTACAGGGTTCGGGTTTCGGGCTTCATGCTTGCTCCTTGGAGGGCAATGTAGCTTGAAGGGGTTTGCAGATTTTGCGGTTTTTCGTGGGTTTGTTGTCGTTATTTTGGGGCGTGACTGAAGGCGTTCTTTTGACGCCTGGCGTGGCGGTGTCGCGCGGTGCGCGGGTCAACGATTGCGGTCCGGAGCCTTCGCTCCGGACTTCCCCCTTGTCATCTTCGTCGCCGCCTTCGGCGGTTCCTTCAGATTCCCTCGGGCTTATCGACTCCCCGCGCACCGCGCGACACCGCCACGCCAGGCTCGGTCCATGGCAATTTGGCGTCAGCGGGGGTGAACGGTTTGCTTGGGATTCTTGCAAGCGGCGGGGTGGGCGCAAGCGTCTTGCGGGGCCCGCCCCAGGCCGGCCGCGCGGGCGGCCTTTTGGGGCTTACGCAGTGTCTTGCGTTGGGGTGATGCTTGATGTGGCTGGCTGGCGTGTGGGGGGTCAATAGCCGCGCTGCGGGTCGTAGATGTTCGGCAATTCCGCGCCGCGCTCGTTGGCTTCGATCAGCCATGCCGTATGGCGGGCGCGTTCCTTGCGGTCTGGAATCGCGGCGCAGTGCGGCGTGATGATGATGCCGGGATGCGTCCACAACGGGGAGTCCGGGGGTAGCGGTTCTTGCTCGAATACGTCCAGGATCGCCTGGTGCAACTGGCCGCTGTTCAAGGCATCTACGACGTCTTGCGTGACCATATGCGATCCGCGGCCGGCGTTGATCAGGCTGGCGCCGCGGGGAAGTTGCGACAGCGTGGCGGTGTTGAGGATGCCCCGGGTGGCGTCGGTGGCGGGCAATAGGCAGACGAGCAGGTCGGTGCCGGCCAGGAATTCGCCGAACTGGGCCTGGCCAGCGTAAGAGGGCAAGCCTTCCAGCCTGGTGGCGCCCCGCGACCAGCCGGTGACGGGGAAGCCCACGCGGGACAGCAATTCGGCGGCAGCCACGCCAAGGTGGCCCAGGCCCATGATGCCGACGCGCATGTCGGCGGCCACGCGCAGCGAGTCGAAAATCTCCCAGTGCCGACGCGCCTGGTTGTCCACGACTCGCTTGATATCGCGGGTCAGCATCAGCGCGGATGTCAGCACGAACTCGGCCATTTCTGTGCGGGTCCGGGCGGTGACCATGCGGGCGATGGACAGGTGGCGCGGCAGCTGCGGGTCGGCCAGGATGTGGTCGACGCCGGCACCGGCGCTGATGATCAGCTTCAGGCGGGTAAAGGTGGCCAGCCGGCCGGCGTCGGGGGCCCAGACCAGCGCGTAGTCGACGGTGGCGGGATCGACGTCTTCATGCCAGCCCACCACGTCCAGTTCGGGCGCGAAGGCGCGGAACTGCTCGCGCCAGGCGTCGATGGCGGACGGGCCGCCGGAATTGATGATGAGCCGCATGCGGGTCCTTCCATTCTGTGGGCGAGCAGGCCCGAGCTGTGCGCGGCGCGCGCTGGCGGGTTATCCGCTAGCGGCGCGCCGCAAGATCTTATCAACGTTCGACGGTGCGGTTCCAGCGGGCGTTGAACGCGGGCCGGGTCGTGTTGATCTGATCCCAGTCCAGGATCTTGGCGTTCGCCATATAGCCCTGGAAACGCTTGAGCGCCTCGGCGTTGTCCGCCGGTGCCTGGACGTTCTTGTTGGACGGGAAGTGGCCGCCCATTTCCAGCGCCTTCGCCTGCGCGCTGGCCGACAGCAGATACAGCGCCAGTTTTTGCGCCAGTTCGGGTTCGCTGTTCTTGGCGATGACGCATTCGCCTACCATCAGGATCACCGAACCTTCCTTGGGTTGCGCGTATTCCACCGGGATGTCGCGTTTTTTCAAGCGGGCAATCGCCGTGGGCGTCAGCGGGAAGATCGCGGCCTCGTTGGACTGGATCATCTCGGCCAGTTTGGCCGAATTGGGGATGTACTCCAGCACATTCGGGCCGATGGTGTCGGGCCACTTCTTGAAGCCGGGCTCGTAGTTCTTGTCGTCGCCGCCCTGGATGCGGTTGAACATCAGGAAGCCGTGCAGGCCGAAGGTGCTGCCGGAGGCCGACTGGAACACGACCTTGCCCTTGTACTTCGGATCCGCCAGGTCCATCCAGGACGTGGGCGGCGCCCAGCCACGGTCGGCGAACATCTTGGTGTTGTAGCCCAGGCCCGTCATGCCGATGTCGATGCCGGCCGCCATGCGGTCCTTCATCACCGCGGTGGGGTACAGCTCTTTCAGCACGGGATCGTCGTTCAACTGTTCGCACAGGCCCATCGAAATCGCGCGCGCCATGATGCCGTCATCCAGGAACATGACGTGCATCTGCGGCTTGTCCTTGTAGGCCTGCGCCTTGGCCAGCACATCGGTCGAGGTGCCAGGCACCACGACGATCTTGACGTTGTTGGCCTTTTCAAAATCCGGGAACACGTACTGCGTGAACGCGCGTTCCATGTCGCCGCCGTTCATGCCGACGTACAACGTCTTCTGCTGCGCCATGGCGCCCGCGGACAGCAACGCCATCATCGCCGCGCCCAACAGCCACTTCCCCTTGCCGGGGCGCGATGCGCCCTGTTTCTTATCCATCATGGTGACTCCAGCGTTTGCTCACGAACACTCTCAGGCCGGACCGCGGCGCCGTGAGCGGCGACCGAGAACCGTTCAATGCGGAAGGCATCGATAGGAATGGAGGACTGGCCGCGCACGACCAGTTCGGACAGCACCTCGCCCACGGCGGGGCCGATCTGGAAGCCCGCGCCCGACAGCCCGAAGGCGTGCAGCAGGCCAGGCACGGTGGAACTCGGGCCCAGCACCGGGTTGTGATCGGGCATATTGCCTTCCACACCGGTCCAGAATCGGATGACCTGCGCGCCGCGCAGCACCGGTAGCAGCGTCGTGGCGTTGGCCATCAGCGCGCCCAGTCCGGCACGGCCGGGCCGCGCGAAATCGGGGTTCGACGATTCGCCCCGCCCGCCACCGATCACGCAATTGCCGCGCGCCACCTGGCGCGCATAGATGCCACCGCCTTGTATCCCCAAGCTGATGTCCATGAACGCCGGCAGCGGCTCGGTCACCATCATCAGCGGATGGATGGAGGTTTCGGGCACCGGTTCGCCGAAGGCTTCGGCAAACCGGCCGGCCCAGGCGCCCGCGCAATTGAGCAGGAATTTCGAGCGCACCTCCAACCCGTCGTCCGTGCGCAGGATGAAGTGCGATCCATCATGGTCGGCCGACGCCACGCGCACGCCTTCGCGCACGTCCGCCCCCAATGCGCCGGCCGCGCGGCCGAATGCCGGCGACACCAAACGGGGATTTGCGTGGCCGTCTTCCGGGCAGAAGGATCCGCCCGCAACCGCTTGGCCCAGCCAGCCGAAGCGGCGTGCCAAGGTGCGCCGATCCAGCATTTCCAGGTGCATGCCGAAGCCCCGCGTGCGTTCGCGGTAGGCTTCCAGCAGCGCCATATCGGACGCGGTAGCCGCCAGCTTCAAGTGGCCGGAACGCACGTACTCGCCATCGATGCCGATCAGTTCCGGCAACTGGCCCCACAGTTCATGGGCGCGCCGCGTCAACGGCATCTGTTCCAGCCCGCGGCCCTGCCGGCGCACGCCGCCGTAGTTCACGCCACTGGCGCGCGCGCCGCACAGCGCAGCCTCCAGCAGCACCACGGGCACGCCCTGGCGGCGCAAAAACAGCGCCGCGCTGCCGCCCACGATGCCCCCGCCAATGATGGCGACTTCGGTGTCGATGCGCAGCGTCATGACGGCGCCTTTTCTTGCCGTTCCCGGTACACCACGCGCACCGGCACCGGTTTGACGGGCGGCTGGTTGCGCAGGCGCCCGACGTCGGCCGGCGACCGCCCGCAGGCTTGCGCCAGCACTTCGGCCGCGGCCGCGCCGCACATGCGGCCCTGGCAGCGCCCCATGCCCACGCGCGTCAGCGCTTTCAGGCGGTTCATTTCCTGCGCGGCGGTGTCGGTGACGGCCTGGCGCAACGTGCCGGCCGTCACGTCCTCGCAGCGGCAGACGACGGTGTCGTCGGCGATGCCGCGTGCCCAGTCCTCGGGAAAAGGGAATGCGCGTTCCAGCGCCGCGCGCACGCGGCCATTGGCGGCCAACCGCGCTTCCAGCTCGCGGGCGCGCGCCGCGTCGTGCGGATGCCGGCTGTCTTCCAACAGCGCCAGCGCGGCGCGTTCGCCCGCCAGTTCCGCGGCATCGGCCCCGCCAATCGACGCGCCGTCGCCCGCCACATACACCCCCGGCACGCTGCTGCGTCCGGCGGCGTCGCGCCGCGGCACCCAGTTGCGATCCCGCGCGAGGTACTCGAATTCGCAGCCGGCAAGGCTTGCCAACTGGGTTTCGGAACGCAGGGCCAGGCCATACGCCAGCGCGTCGCATTCGACGGTGTGCGTGCGTTCGCCCTGGCGGTAGGTCAGCCCCGTCACGCGGTCCTTGCCTTGCGCCGCCACCGGGCGCACGCCGCTGCGCAGCGGCACGCCGCGCGCGCGCAGCCACGCCATGTAATACAACCCCTTGGCCAGCAAGCCAGGGGCGCGCAGCAAGCCCGGCAGGCCGGCCAGGCGATCGGCAAAACGCGACGTGTCCAGCACCGCGGCCACCTGCGCGCCCGCCTTGGCGTATTGATAGGCCACCAGGTACAGCAGCGGGCCCGTGCCCAGGAAAGCGACGCGCGCGCCGATGGCGCAGCCCTGGTGCTTCAGGGCCACCTGCGAACCGCCCAAGGTATAGACGCCGGGCGTCAACCAGCCGGGAAATGGCAGCACGCGGTCGGTGGCGCCCGTGGCCAGGATCAGGTGCGTGTACGGCACCGCCGTGCTGACGCCGTCCTGCAGAACGTCCAACGTCTTGCCTTCCAGGTTCCACACCAGGCTGCCGGGACGGTAGTCAACCTGCGGCAGCAAGGCGTCCATGGCGCGGTGCACGGCGTCGGCCTTGCGATGCTCGAAGCCATATAGCGCCGATTTCGGCCGTTGAAATCCGGTTGGCGGCTGCCGGTATATCTGGCCACCGGCGCGCGGGGCTTCATCCAGGATCACGGGCCGCAGGCCCTGCGCGACCAGCGCCTGCGCGGCGCGCACGCCGGCCGGTCCGGCGCCGACGATAACGGGCATCACCATGCTCATGGCGCCTCATCCTCCGGCCAGGCAGCGGCCAGCGTGTTGGGGGCTGCGGCGGGCGCCAGCGGCGTGGTCCGCAGGCGCATGCCCGGCGCGATGGAAGTGGAGCACGCGCGCACGCGTGCGCCGTCTTCCAGCTGCATCCAGCAATCCTGGCAGGCGCCCATCATGCAGAAGCCCGCGCGCGGGGCGCCGCCGAACTCCGAATGGCGCACGCAGTCCGCTTGCGTCAGCACGGCGGTCAGCACCGTGTCGCCCGCCAGCGCGGTACAGGCCCGGCCGTCCAACGTGAACGGGACCGCAGGCCGGGCCGTCTCCGCCACGCGTTTCAGTATTGCCATGATGCGGGCGCCTCGCTTGTCGCCCCGGGATTGTTCATTTCTGCCCCACCAGCACGCGGTCCAGGCCATACACGCGGTCCAGCAGCAGCATGGTGACGGCCGTCAGCCCGATCACCAGCGCGGACACGGCCGCCATCATCGGGTCGATGGATTCGGTGGCGTACATGTACATGCGAACAGGCAGCGTGATCGTCGACGGCGCGGTGATGAACACCGACATCGTGAGTTCGTCGAAGCTATTGATGAAAGCCAGCAGCCAGCCGCCCGACACGCCCGGAATGATCAACGGCAGCGTCACCTGGAAGAACACCGTGGCGCGGCTTGCGCCCAGCGACAGCGCGGCATGCTCGATGGACCGGTCAAAGCCCACCAGCGCGCCGATCACCAGCCGCATCACATACGGCGTGATGACCACGACGTGCGCGGCCACCAGCCACGGGAAACTGCCCGCCATGCCCATCAGCGCGAAAAAGCGCAGCAGGGCAACGCCCAGCACCAGATGCGGAATCATCAGTGGCGACAGGAACAGGCCGTTGAGCACGTCGCGCCCCGGAAAGCGGTAGCGGGTGATGGCGATGGCCGCGGGCACCGCCAGGCACACCGCGATGGTGGCCGACAGGAACGCCAGCCACAGGCTGTTCTGGAACGCCTGCATGAAGTTGGGGTGTTCGAACACCGCGCGGAACCAGCGCAACGAAAAGCTTGTGGTGGGCATCGTAAGCGTCGTGTCCGGCGTGAACGCGACCAGGCACACGATAACCAGCGGCGCCAGCACGAACGCCACCACCAGGAAGTTGAACGCCAGCGCGAAAGGGCCATTTTTCTGCATGTTGGATTCCTTGTCGGCCTAGCCCAGGCTGCGGCGGTAGGAGCGTTCCACGACGCGGTTGTACGCCATCATGATGATCACGTTGACCACCAGCAGCACGATCGCGATGGCCGCGCCCAGCGGCCAGTTCAGCTCGGTCAGAAATTCGTCGTACACCACGGTCGCCACCATCTTCAGGCGGCGGCCGCCCAACAACGCGGGAATCGCGAACGAGCTGGCCGACAGGCCGAACACGATCAGGCTGCCCGACAGGATGCCCGGCATCGCCTGCGGCAGCACGATGCGCGTCAGCGTCTGGAAGCGCGACGCGTTCAGCGACAGCGCGGCGTGTTCCACGGTGGGGTCCAGCTTCTGCAGCGACGTCCAGACCGGGATCACCATGAACGGCAACATCACATGCACCAGGCCGATGATGACGGCGGTGGGCGTGTACAGCAGCGGCCCCATCCCCAGGGCGGCGGCCGCGCGGCCGATGGCCCCGCCCGGGCCCAGCAGCATGCTCCAGCCGAAAGCGCGCACCACCAGCGAGATCAGCAATGGCGACAGCACTACCAGCAGGAATATGGACCGCCACGGCTTGCCCATGCGCGACAGGATGTAGGCCTCGGGCGCACCGATCAGCACGCAGATCAGCGTGGTGACGCCGGCGATCCAGAACGTGCGCCAGAAGATCTCCAGAAAATAGCTGTCGGTGACGACCGCCAGATAATGCTCGAAGGTGTGCCCCGGCAAGATGCCCGCGCCGTAGTCGAACGGACGGAAGGACAGCACGAAGGTCAACGCCAGCGGCGTCAGGACCAGCGTCAGGAAGACGATGGCAAGCGGCAGCGAACCCAGAATGGCAAGCAAGCCTTCGTTGCGCGGCTTGGGGCCGGCGGCGGCGCCGGATTGCGTCAGCGTCGCCATGTCAGGCCTCTTCCTGCGCGGGTGCGCGCAGCACGCGCAACACGCCTTCGGCCCAGTCCAGATCGATGGCCTCGCCGTCGTCGTGCGGGCGGCGGCCGTCGTTGGGCGTCAGGACGGTCAGCGCCCCCACCGGCGAATCCAGGTCGTACATCCACTGGCTGCCCAGGAAGTAACGCGTGCTGACGACACAGGACAGCTTGCCCTGGCCCGCCGGCACTGGCACCAGTTTTTCCGGGCGCAGCGACAGCTGCACGCTATCGCCATGACGCAGGCCTTCGCCGTCGACCATGACGCGCAGCGCGCCGGTCTCGATTTCGGCCTGCGCGCCGCAACGCGTGACCCGGCCCGGCAGCAGATTGGTCTTGCCGACGAAGCGCGAGATGAATTCGCTTTGCGGATGCTCGTACATGTGGAAGGGCGCATCCACCTGCGTGGCGCGCCCGTCCTGCATGACCACGACGCGGTCGCTGATGGATAGCGCTTCGGCCTGATCGTGCGTGACCATCACGGTTGTCGTGCCGATCTTCTTCTGGATGCTGCGCAATTCGAACTGCATCTCTTCGCGCAGCTTGGCGTCCAGGTTGGACAGCGGTTCATCCAGCAGCAGCACGGGCGGCCGGATCACCAGCGCGCGCGCCAGCGCCACGCGTTGGCGCTGGCCGCCGGAGAGTTCGCGCGGAAAGCGGTCGGCATGCTTGTCCAGCTTGACCAATGCCAGCGCCTCGCGCACGCGCTCCTGTCGTTCGGCGCGCTCGACGTTGCGCATTTTCAGGCCGAAGGCCACGTTGTCGGTGACGGTCAGGTGGGGAAACAGCGCATAGCTCTGGAACACGATCCCCAGACCGCGCGTGTTGGGCTTGGCGTGCGTGATGTCGCGCCCGTCCAGCGTAATGGTGCCGCGGGTCACGTCGGCAAAGCCGGCGATCATCTGCAGGGTCGTCGTCTTGCCGCAACCGGAGGGCCCCAGCAGCGAAACGAACTCGCCTTGCTCGACCGCCAGGCTCAGATCGGAAACGACGCGCAGGTCGCCGTAGTTCTTCGAGACGTTGTCCAGCCGCAGAAATGACATATTCCAAACCCCGTCGCCCATGGCGGGCTTTGCGCCCCCAAGGCGGGCCGGTTCCCCGGCGCCCTGGCGGCTTATTTGATGGGGCAGTCTAGGTTTCGCCAAAACCTGGGGTCAATTAGGGTTTTCCGAAGAATCGAATTTTTTATTCATTAATTCCATCGAATAGAATTTCCTGATAAAAATACGGCTAGCAATTTTGATTATCGGAACCGAAGAATGAAGAAATCAGAGACAAGCGACGAATCCGGCGGCCAGGGCGTCTTGCAGCGGGCCTTTGCCGTGTTACGCGTGTTGGCCGACGCCAAGGGCGAAAAGCTGCGCCTGACCGACATCGCCGCCCGCACCGGCCAAGCCCAGGCCACGGTGCATCGCGTGCTGCAAGGCCTGATGCAGGAAGGCGTGGTGGAGCAGCCCGCGCAAAGCAAGGGCTATCAGCTCAGCGTGGCGTTCTTCTCGCTGGCGGCCGCCGCCGGCACGCATCAGTCCAGCCTGCGTTCGCTCTACCGGCCGGCCATGCTGCGCCTGTCGGGCATGCTGAACGACACGATTTTCCTGTTGGTGCGCAGCGGGTTCGACGCCGTCTGCGTGGACCGCGTGGACGGCGCGTTTCCGGTGCGCTCGCACACCGGCGACATCGGCGGACGGGTGCCGTTGGGCATGGGCCAGGGCGGCCTGGTGCTGCTGGCCAGCCTGCCGGAAGCCGAGCGCGAAGAGGTCATCCGCTTCAATATCCCCCGGCTGCATCATCTGGGTTTCGTGGACGAAATCTCGATGCGCGTGCGCATCCGGGAATGCCTCGAGCTGCAATACGCACGCAGCCAGGGGCAGGGCGTGTTCCCCAACATCGCGGGGCTGGCGGTGCCGGTCTACGACCCCAACGGCGTAACCGTGGCGGCGCTGAGCGTGGCCGCGCCCATCGAACGCATCAGTGACGAACGGCTGCCGCTGATCGTGGAAATGCTGCGCCGCGAAGCCGACGCCGTCGGCGCGCAGATCAACCCCTTCGACCCGGCACTGCGCCGCCCCAGCCAGTACCTGGGCGCGGGAAACGCCGGCTGACGACACGGCGCCGCAAAACAAAACGGCCTGGGCATCCCATGCCCAGGCCGTTGCGCGTTACTCGCGGCAGGTCAGGTCGGGTACGTACCCGGCAACAGGATGCTGCGGTCGCCCGGTTCGATGTTGCGGCGGCCACACAGCGCCATCGTCGTATCCATTTCCTTGTATAGCAGTTCCAGCACGCGGGTCACGCCCGCCTGGCCGTAAGCGCCCAGGCCGTACAGGAAGGCGCGGCCGATCATCGTGCCGCGCGCGCCCAGCGCCACGGCCTTCAGGATGTCCTGGCCCGAACGGATGCCGCCGTCCATCCAGACTTCGATCTTCGAGCCCACCGCATCGGCGATGGACGGCAGCGCCGCGATCGATGACATGGCGCCGTCCAGCTGGCGGCCGCCGTGGTTGCTGACGATCAGCGCATCGGCGCCGCTATTGGCCGCCAGTTGCGCATCTTCGGCATCCAGGATGCCCTTGATGATCAGCTTGCCGCCCCAACGCTGCTTGATCCATTCCACGTCGTCCCAGCTCAGGCGCGGGTCGAACTGTTCGGCCGTCCACGACGACAGCGAGGACAGATCGCTGACGCCTTTGGCGTGGCCCACGATGTTGCCGAAGGTACGGCGCTTGGTGCCCAGCATGCCCATGCACCAGCGCGGCTTGGTGGCCAGGTTGATCAGGTTGCGCAGCGTGGGCTTGGGGGGCGTCGACAGGCCGTTCTTGATGTCCTTATGGCGCTGGCCCAGGATCTGCAAGTCCAGCGTCAGCACCAGCGCGGTGCAGCCCGCGGCCTTGGCCCGGTCGATCAGGTTGGCCACGAACTCGCGATCGCGCATCACGTAAAGCTGGAACCAGAACGGCTTCCTGGTGGCCTCGGCCACATCTTCCAGCGAGCAGATGCTCATCGTGGACAAGGTGAACGGCACGCCGAAATCCGCCGCGGCCTTGGCCGCCAGGATCTCCCCGTCCGCATGCTGCATGCCCGTCAGGCCGGTGGGCGAGATCGCCAGCGGCATCACGACATCATGGCCCGCCATGGTGGTACGCAGCGACCGGCCTTCCATGTTCACCGCCACGCGCTGGCGCAGCTTGATCTTCTGGAAATCGCTTTCATTGGCGCGGTACGTGCCTTCGGTCCAGGCGCCGGAGTCGGCGTAGTCGTAGAACATGCGCGGCACGCGCTTTTGCGCAACGGCGCGCAAATCTTCGATGCAGGTGATCGTAGAAAGGTTAGCGGTCATGGGAGGTCTGAGGAGTGATAGAGGTGCGCCAGCTGCGTTTCGTTTTTCTGGAGTCTGGTGCCGCCGGCTGCGGCGGCTTCGCCACTGCGCAGGGGCGGCAACGCCCCGCGGCGCCGCTCAGTATACGCGCCGAGGCCGGCAAGCGTCGCTTGCCGGCCTCGTTCGCCCCCCTCGGACTGGAGCTCTGCGGCCCCTGCCCACCCAAGCTATCTTGGCCAGACCTTGCTGACCGCCCGAATCGTGGCCCAAGCCACCCAGCGCGGACTGGTCAGCCGGGCGCCAGGCAGCCGCCGCATCACATCGACGGCCAGGCCGCCGCGCTTATGCCATTGCTTCTTGCGGGTCTGGCTGTCGGTCCAGCGGCCTTCCAACCACGGGAATTCACGCCGGCCCGGTTTGTAGACGGGCGGCGTGTTGTAGATCAGGATGTAGGCCAGCCGCGGCGACGGCGACGTATTGGGGCCGGTGAAGTGCAGCGTGCGGGCATCGTGCACGGTGATGCCGCCCGGGTCCAGCGGTTCTGGCACGGCCTGGTCGCGGGAAAAATCGCCGCAGCATTCCAGCGGGTGCAGGGTCTTGTCGCCGCCGGGCGAACGGTGCTCCAGCACATCCCATTTGTTCGACCCCGGAATGAACTGCATGCACCCGTTCTCGATGGTCGCAGGCTGCAGAGCCAGCCAGATGCTCAATTCGTTGTAGATGAAGTCGGGCGACCGGAAGGCCTCGTCCTGGTGCCACGGCGTTTCAGGACCGTGCGGCCCGGGCTTGAGCAGCGCGTGTTCGCCGTACAGCGCGGCGTCGTCGCCCAGCAGTTGCCGCGCCAGATCCAGCGTGCGCTCGTGATACGCCGTCTTCAGCAGACCGGGGGCATAATGGCGCGGATCATGCAGGCTGGGAAACTTGGCCGGCTTGGAGGGATCGTCGCGGCTCACGAAATCGTACTGCGCACCCTCGTTGTAGCCGGTCTTGTTCGCGAACAGGTCCAGCAGCGTCCGGCGGATGTACCCGACCTCGTCCTGCGGGCACATGTCCTTCAGGGCCAGGTACCCCTGGTCCCTGTAGCGCGCTGTCTCTGCTTCCGACAACAAACTGGTCTCTTCCATAATGGCTTCTCCAAGCTCTGGTAGCGGGCGTTCCCGTTGGCACGTTTTGACATGTGCTCTAACGTATCGCTTCGATGCCCACCGGGCCTATAGACCATCCGCCGTAGCCATAACCGCCTACGCTCATCGCGTCGGGCGGCGCATCATCCGAAGGAAAATATCCATGCAAGCCCCTCGCTCCGACACCCATATCGAAACCGTCCTCGTCACCGTCAGCGGCACGGTCCAAGGCGTGGGGTACCGCCACGCCACCGTGCGCCGCGCCCACTTGCTGGGCGTGACGGGATGGGTGCAGAACCTGCTGGACGGCACGGTCGAAGCCCTGGTGCAGGGGTCGCCCGACCAGGTGGATCACATGCTGGAATGGTTGCGGCGCGGCCCGCCGGGCGCCACCGTGCAGGAAATCACCACGCGCCGGGAATACACCGACAAGCGTTACATTCGTTTCGAACAGGTGTAGGCGAAGCGGTGGGCATAGGCGGCGCCGCCTCGCGCCGTCTCGGCGCAATGGCGTAATCCCATCGGTCTAGCGGTCAGCCGTAAGGTCAGCGGGTGCGCATCCAGCGCCCGCCCACCTGGTTGATGACCAAACCGGCCAGCACGCAGGCCGCCCCTATCCATTGCAGCGGCTGCAGACGCTCGCCAAAGGCCATGGACGCGGCCCACAAGCCCACCACGGGCACCAGCAGCGAAAACGGGGCGATCTTGGCTGCGGGGTGGCGCGTCAGCAACTGCGTCCACAAGGTGTAGGCCACCAGCGTCGCCAATACCGCCAGGTACAACACCGACAGCGCCTCACCCCAGCCAATGCCCGTCACCATGCCCACCACGGGTTCCCAGCCGTCGATCAGCACGGCCAGCAGCAGGAACGGCAGCACCGGCGCGGCGCTGCTCCAGGCGATGAAGGCAAAGGGGTCGTACCCGGGCGATTTACGGCTGGCCAGCCGCACGATCATGTTGGACACCGCCCACATGAACGCGCCGCCCAACGTCAGCGCAAAACCCAGCATCGTCATCTGGCCGGGCCCTTCACCGCGGCCGCCGGCGATCACCGCCAGGCCCGCCGCGGCCACCCCCAGCCCGATCCAGTGATGGCGACGGGCGCGCTCGCCAAGCACGGGCGCGGCCAGCAGCAAGGTGAAGAACGCCTGCGTCTGGATGACCAGCGAGGCCATGCCCGCGGGCATGCCGAACTTCAGCGCGGTGAACAACAGGCCGAATTGTCCCAGCCCCTGCACCAGCCCGTAGGCCGCGATCCAGTGCCACGGCAGCTGCGGCCGGCGCACGAAGAGAATCAGGGGAAAGGCCGCCAGCGCAAACCGCAGCGCGCCCAGCATCATGGGGGACAAGCCCCGCATGCCGACCTTCATGACAACAAAATTAAGGCCCCAGATGACCACGACCGCCAGTGCGCAGAAATAGTCTTTTCGGGTTAGGTGGGTCGTGGACATCTATGCATTATCGCATCGCCGGCCCCTGTCGGCGGTGCGATTTCACTGCTTTTCCAGCACCCTCGCGAACGCCTGCACGGCGATGTCGATGTCTTCGTCATCGATATGGCGATGGGTCACGCAGCGCAGGCGCGTGCGGCCCCACGGCCGGGTCAGCAGGCCTTGCGCCTGCAGCGCGGTCACCCATTCGGCATTGGTCATGCCGGTTCCCGCCGTCTCGACCTGCACGATGTTGGTCTGCGGCACGGTGGCCGACAGCGCAGGCGCCAGGCCGTTGATGCCGTCGCTCAAGCGGCGCGCGCGGGCATGGTCTTCGACCAGCCGTCCGGTCATCGACTGCACGCCCTCCAGCCCGGCCGCCGCCATGATGCCCGACTGCCGCTGGGTGCCGCCCAGCATGCGGCGCAAGGTTCGCGCGCGCGACATCACCGCCTTGCTGCCCGTCAGGACCGCGCCCACGGGCGCGCTCAGGCCCTTGGACAGGCACAGCGACACCGTGTCGGCGAATTGTGTGATTTCGGCGGCCGGCACGTCCAGCGCCACGGCCGCGTTGAACAGGCGCGCACCGTCCAGGTGCACCGGGATGCCGGCGGCGTGGGCCATGCCGTACACCGTGCGCATGTGGTCCAGCGGCAGAACCGCGCCCCCGGCATTGTTGTGCGAGGTCTCCATGGCCACCAGCGAGGTCTTCAGGCGGTGGCCGCCGGACAGCAGCGCGTCGTCCAGCCGGTTCAGGTCCATCGCGCCGTCGGTGCCGGACACGCCTTGGTAGAACAGGCCGGTGAAGGTGGCGGCGCCGCGCTCGGACGTGAACATGTGGGCGGACGACTCCAGCACGACTTGCTCGTTGCGCTGCGTCTGGGACAGCACGGCCAGCAGGTTGGCCATGGTGCAACTGGGCACGAACAGTCCGGCCTCCTTGCCCAGGCGCGCCGCCACGTGGGCTTCCAGCGCGCGCACCGTGGGGTCGCCGTCCAGGCCGTCATCGCCGATCGGCGCGGTGCGCATGCGCTCGTACATGGCTGCGGTGGGGTGGGTGACCGTATCGCTGCGCAGGTCGACGGGGGCGCTGGGAAGGTCGGCGGGGGTCCGCTGGGTCATGGCTTTCAGTGCTGCAGAATTTTGGAAAGAAACTGGCGCGTGCGCGGGGCACGCTCCTCTACATTGCCGAAGAATGCGTCTTTCGCGCAATCCTCCACAATCTTGCCGCCGTCCATGAAGACCACACGGTCGGCGACGCGGCGGGCGAATCCCATTTCATGGGTCACCACCATCATCGTCATGCCTTCGCCGGCCAGGTCCGTCATCACGTCCAGCACCTCGTTGACCATCTCAGGGTCCAACGCCGAGGTCGGCTCGTCGAACAACATCACCACCGGATCCATCGACAGCGCGCGCGCGATCGCGACACGCTGCTGCTGGCCGCCCGACAATTCACCGGGGTGCTTGTCCTTGTGCGCGGACAGGCCCACGCGCTCCAGCAGCGACAGCGCCCGGGCGCGGGCCTCGTCCTTGCTACGGCGCAGCACCTTCACCTGGCCCAGGCACAGGTTTTCGGTTACCGACAAATGCGGGAACAGCTCGAAATGCTGGAACACCATGCCGGCCACCGAGCGCAGCTTGGGCAGGTTGGTGCGCGGATCGCCCACCGAAATGCCGTTGACCGTGATGTCGCCCTTCTGGAAAGGTTCCAGCGCGTTCACGGTCTTGATCAGGGTCGACTTGCCGGAGCCCGACGGCCCGCAGACGACCACGACCTCGCCTTTGCCGACTTTCGTCGTGCATTCATCCAGCACCTGGAAAGCGCCATACCACTTGCTGACCTGGTTGATCTCGATCATCGGAGGCGTCGAAGAGAGTTGCATCGTAGAACCTGTGGATAACGGATAGCGGTGCCGGGGCGCTCAGCGCAACACCCGGGTGCGCTTTTCCAGCAGCTTGACCAGACGGGATGCCGTGAAGCAGATCACGAAATACACCACCGCCACGAAGAGATAGAGTTCCACCAGGCGGCCGTCGCGCTGGCCGATCTTGGACGCCGCGCCCAGGAAGTCCGTCAACGACAGCACGTAGACCAGCGACGTGTCCTGGAACAGGATGATCACGCGCGTCAACAGCGCCGGCACCATGTTGCGGAAGGCCTGCGGCAGCACCACGTAGCGCATGCCCTGCCAGGGCGAGAGGCCGATCGCCATGCTGGCCGACACCTGGCCGCGCGCGATCGACTGGATGCCCGCGCGCATGATTTCGCAGAAGTACGCGGCTTCGAACATGGTGAAGGTAATCACCGCGGAATTGAACGCCCCCACGCGCAGCGGCGTGGGCGACCCGACCACCCAGGCGGCGATGTACGGCACCAGGAAATAGAACCAGAAGATCACCAACAGCAGCGGGATCGACCGCATCACGTTCACATAGATGCCCGCAGGCACCGACAGGATCTTGAAGCGCGACAGCCGCATCATGGCCAGCAGCGTGCCCAGCGCCAGGCCCATCACCGCAGCCAGCGCGGTCAGCGTCAGGGTGAACGTCATGCCCGTCTGGAACAGATAGGGCAGGGCGGTCCAGATCACATCGAAATCGAATTTACCCATGGCGCCCCCCTAGCGGCTCTTTCCGGTCGAACCGATCAGCCCGGGAACCGCGACGTGGTGCTCAAGCAGGCGCATGCCCAGCACGACGATGCCATTGATGATCAGGTAGATCACCGTGGCGGCGGAGAACGCCTCGAAAATATGGAAGCTGAATTCCTGCATGGAGCGCGCCTGGCCGGTCAGTTCCAACAGGCCGATCGTCAGGGCCACCGACGAATACTTGATGGTGCCCATGAATTCCGACGTCAGCGGCGGCAGCACGATGCGGAACGCCTCGGGCAGGATGATGTAGCGGTACACCTGCACCTCGGTCAGCCCCAGCGCGGTGCCCGCCTGGAACTGGCCGCGCGGCAACGACTGGATGCCCGCGCGCAATTGCTCGGCCACCCGCGCCGACCCGTAAAAACCCAGACACAGCACGGCAGGCACGAACTGCCCCCAGGGCTGCGGCATCTGCTTCATCGCCAGGCCCCAGGCATGCGGCAACAGTTCGGGCAGCACGAAATACCACAGGAACATCTGAACCAGCAGCGGCACGTTGCGGAAGATCTCCACATACGTCGCGCCCAGCACGTTCATCAGGCGGGACTGCGCCGTGCGCATCACGCCCAGCCAAGACCCCAGCAGCAGCGAAAACACCCACGCCGTCAATGCCAGCGCCAGCGTCCAGCCCACGCCGATCAGGATCGTTTCCAGGAAGGTATGCACGCCGTCCGGCGACATCTCCAGGAAGACGCTCCAACTCCAGTTGTAATTCATGCCTGTGCCCTAGATCGGCGCCGGCCGCGGCGCCTTGCCCCAAAACCGCCGCGGGACGCGCGTGGCGTCCCGCGGATAACCTGCTTACTCGTATGCCTTGGGGTCGCCCGAATCGGTCGGGTTGGCCAGCGCGCGCTTCAGGGCGTCGCTCATCGGATACTTCAGGTTGATCTGCTTGGGCGGGATAGGCGAATTGAAGTACTTGTCGTAGATCGCGGCCACTTTGCCCGTCTTGATCAGGTCACG
The DNA here is from genome assembly GCF_002975275.1 of Achromobacter sp. MYb9. Classification (GTDB taxonomy): domain Bacteria; phylum Pseudomonadota; class Gammaproteobacteria; order Burkholderiales; family Burkholderiaceae_B; genus Achromobacter. The sequence continues at coordinate 46,857 of NZ_PCOQ01000002.1, forward strand.
CACGGCGTCGTCCACCACCTTCTTGAAGGCCGGGTCGTCCTTGGGCTCCATGATGCCGTAGGGAGCCATTTCCAGGCCCTTCTTGCCGATCACGAACGCGTCCGGATTCTTCGAGGACGCCACGGCGCCATAGGCAATGCCATCGTCATTGGCCGAACCGGCGGCGCGGCCCGATTCCACCATCAGGATGGTCTCGGCGGTATCCTTCGTGGGCGCCATGGTGATGCCCAGGCTGCCCTTGGCGTTCAGGCCCGAAATCAGGCGGAAGGTCTGGCCGCCGGCCTGGGCCGCGATGGTCTTGCCGCGGAACGATTCCAGGTTGTTGGGGTCCACGCCGCCGTCCTTGCGCGCCACCAGCACCACCTGCGCCACGAAGGTCGTGGGCGCGAACGACACCAGCTTGTGGCGGTCCAGGTTGTTGGTGGTGTTGCCGCATTCCAGATCGATGGTGCCGTTGGCCAACAGCGGGATGCGCGTGGCCGAGGTCGTCGGGTTGTAGCGCACGTCCAGCTTGGGCAGCTTCAGCGCCGTCTTCACGTACTGGGCGACTTCCTGGCAGATCTCCACGGTGTAACCGACCGGCTTCTGGTTGCCGTCCAGGTACGCGAAGGGGACCGAGGTCTCAGGATGGCCGAGGGTGATCACGCCGGTTTCCCGGATCTTGTCCAGGCGGCTGGGGCCTTCGGCGTGAACGGTGGCGGCGCTGCCCAGCAGGGCGGCGGCGACGGAGATCGCGGCAAATGCTTTCATCTGATTCCCTTGGCGCCGTGCGTGCGGCGCGTGTTTGTATTCACGATCGGCGGCGCCAGAAAGTTTGGCGTCCGCCGCGTCCCGCGATGAGCCCCGCGGCTGGCAAAAAGTATCAACTAGCAGTATGGTTTTATCCAGTTCCAATCAGGTATTCCTCTATACGGATTTGATATGGCCATTCCACGGATGGGCTTAAGACACATCGAGGCCTTCCGAGCCGTCATGATGACCGGCTCGATGACGGCCGCGGCGCGGCGCGTGCATACCTCGCAGCCGCACGTTAGCCGCTTAATAGCGCAATTGGAAGCGATCACCCAGTTTCCCCTGTTCGACCGCAACGGCAGCCGTCTGAGCCCCACGCAGGACGGATCGCGCTTCTTCCAGGAGGTCGAAAAGACCTTCATCGGCCTGGCCGGTCTGGAGTCGGCGGCGGCCAGCATCCGCTCGTTCAGCGCCAGCCGGTTGAGCGTGGCCGCCATGCCGCGGTTGGCCGGCGGCATCCTGGCGCGCATCGTCGCGGCCTTCAAGACGGAGTACCCGGACGTGATGGTGTCCATTCACTCCGGCAACGCCAGCGCGGTGCACAACTGGATCAGTTCGGGGTTCTGCGACACGGGGCTGGCCATGCTGTCGGGCGACAGCCCCGGCATCCAGGTCGAACCGGTGCTGACGATGAGCTGCGTGGCGGTCTTGCCCAAAGGGCACCGCCTGACCAAGCTGAAAAAGCTGAAACCCGCTGACTTTGCTGGCGAGCCGTTCATCGCCTTCCCCAGCGCCACGCCGCTGCGCGAGAAGATCGACGCCGTCTTCAAGGCCGCCAAGGTGGAACGGCAGACGGTGGCCGAAGCCGGACTGGGTTCGTCGGTATGCGCGCTGGTGGGCGCCGGCCTGGGCGTGGCCCTGATCAACCCGCTGGCCGCCCGCGAAGAATACGAAGCCAACGGCGTCGAGGTCCGCCCCTTCAGCCCGTCGGTGCCGGTCACGGTGGCGCTGCTGTACCCGCCGTACCATACCCGCACGCGCCTGGTCAGCGTGTTCTCGCGCTATGCGCACCAGCTGATGAACGAAGAGATGGCCGACCTGAAGGCGCGGCCGCCGCGCTGAATAGCGGGCGGCGCGCGCCGCCTTATATCAGCGGCTGCTCCAGATAACGGTCCGCCTCGCCCGACCGCTTCAAGGCCTCCCACTGGGCCAGGCTCATCTGCGGCATCTGGAAGGCCGGCTGCGGGCGGCTGTACCAGCCCGGGTTATGCAGGCGGGCCAGCAAGTCCATTTTCGGGCCGTCCAGGTACAGGTGTTCCCGGTCGGCCACCAGGTCATCCTGCACGTGCATCGCCACCACGTCGGCCACCACCAGGCTGCGCCCGTCGATGCGCAGCAATTCATGCACCCGGCACTCGAACGCCACGGGCGACTGCATCACCCGCGGCACGCCGATGCGCTCGGACGGCGACAGCACCAGGCCGGCCTCGACCGATTCGTCCACGCCGGCGGGAAAATCCACCGCCGTGACATTCATTCTGGCCGCCAGGCGCACCGACACCAGATTGACGGTGAACTCGCCGCGCTCGGCGATGTTGCGGGCGGTGTCCTTGGGCGCGCCATCGCGCATCCCGATGCCCACGCAAATCAGCGGCGGGTCGCCCGACATCAGGTTGAAGAACGAGAAGGGCGCCACGTTCGTCGCCCCCCGCCCATCGCGCGACACGATCCAGGCGATGGGGCGCGGCACGATCGCCGCGGTCAGCAGCTTGTAGCGGGTGGGGCCCGCCAGCGCATTCAAATCGATGAACATGGCTTATCCCCAGCCGCGTCAGTCTTGCGGCGCGGTTTGCGCCGGCGCCGCGCCCGCCGCCGCCTTCGCATCGGCAAACAGGCGGTCGCTGCGTTTGCAGCGGCAACGGCCGATCTGGTGCAATTCAATCAGGTTGCCCACCGGGTCGCGCAAAAACAGCTGCATCAATTCGGGGGCCGCCACGTTGTCCAGCTTCCAGTAGTCCACCGCCTGCCGCCGAAGCTCGGCCTCGGCCTCGGCGATATCCCGCACGGCCAGCGCCACGTGGTTTTCCACCGGATCGCAGCCCGGCCCTTGGGAATAGGGCGACGGGCCGTCGCTGCCCAGCAGATGGATCTGGCAATCGTTGCCCATGTCCAGGAAGTACCCCGCAATGCCCGGGATCTCCCAGCGGCCTTTATCCGTATCCAGCCCCAGCACGTTTCCATAAAACGCGCCCATCTCCGCCACTTTGGCAAGCGGCATGCGCACCGCATGATGGTGCAACTCCAGAACGTCCAGCGCCATGTCTCTCTCCTTGGTTCTCTGGCTGGCGCCCACGCGCCGCCAAGGGCGCAATAGTGGCGCTGCCGGACGGCCTGAGGAATGCCGTATCGTGCAATTCACGATTGCGCGCCACGCAACCCAAATGCCGCTATCCGGCGGGGCAGGCACGCTATGCTTGGCGGCATGACTACGCCAGACCTCAACTTGCTGCTGACGCTGGACGTGTTGATCCAGGAAGGCAGCGTCGCCGGCGCGGCGCGCCGCCTCAACCTCAGCACGCCGGCCATGAGCCGCACCCTGGCGCGTATCCGCGAAGCCGTGGGCGACCCTGTGCTGGTGCGATCGGGCCGGGGGCTTGCGCCCACGCCGCGCGCGCTGGAACTACGTGATCAGGTACGCAGCGTGGTGGAACAGGCGCAAACGGTGTTCTCGGCATTCAGCCAGGACGTCAACCTGGGCACGCTGACGCGTATCTTCACCCTGCGGTCCAACGACGTATTCGTGGGGGCTTATGGCGGCCGGCTGCGCGAACACCTGCGCCGCTACGCTCCCCACACCGTGCTGCGCTTCCTGTCGGAAGCCGAAGACGACGGCGATGCCCTGACCGGCGACGCCGACCTGTACATTGGTTCGTCGCAGAAATTCGGGGCCGACATCAAAGTGCAGACGCTGTTCACCACGTCCTTTCGTGGCCTGGCCCGCGCGGACCACGCCATTTTCCAAGGCGACATCACGCCGCAGCGCTTCGTCGCCTACGACCACATCAGCGTGTCGCGGCGCGGCCGCGCGCAAGGCCCCATCGATCTGGCGCTGGGCGATCTGGGCCTGTCCCGGCGCGTCGCGCTGATCACCCCTACCTTCCATGCCGCCATCTTCGCCCTGGCCGATTCCGACATGATCCTGCCATCCATGCCGCAGCATCTGATGCCGGGCATCGAACGCCTGGGGCTGGCCTTGCGCAGCTTCGCCGTGCCGGTCCCGATGGCGCCCGTCCGGGTGGTGCAGGCGTGGCCGCCCCGACTGGACAGCGACCCCGCGCACCGATGGCTAAGGCAGACGATCAAGCAGGTATGCGACGCCGGGGCTTGACCCAGCCCTAGCCGGCAGGCTCGAACCCTGGCTGCGCGCCGGCCCGCCCGTCCGAATACAGCCACGCCGCCTCGCCCGTGTCGGCCCGCCGCGCCTGGACGGGCAAGCCCTGGGCCCAGCACGTCGCGATCGCCGGCGGCCCGCCGTGCACGCCGTCCGCGGTACGCAACGACGCCGGCGCGCCGATCCACGCATAGACCGGTTCATGCAGCCACGCGCCCTGGGCATCCGCGATGCCGATATGCAGGCCATCCTCGCTATGCCCGGCGGCGTCAGGCGACACCGCGCACAGCCAGCCGTAGCGCTCTGCCCACTTCAACCCAAACACCATTTGCTGCGCGCAGGGCAGGACTTCACGGCGTTCCAGCATGTCATAGACCCCCTGGGACCATTCGTCCCACTCGCCCTGGTCCACGCACTGCAACACGCGCACATAACGGCCTTCCTGCCCGCGCGGCGGCGGCGGAATCTCGGCCGGGTCATCGGACGGCAGCCATACGATGTCGCCCAGATCGGTATACGCCACGGGCACGATCGCCTCGCCCCGGCCGTCGACGATTCCGCGTTTGCCGTCGTCGGTCAGCACGCGCACGCGCATCCCATTGTTGGTCCACCGTTCCGCGGTATTCGCCGCCCCCTCCGTAACCGGATCCGCCGGCGCCATGGCCGCGTACAACGCGTCCAACACCTGTCGGCCATGCGGGTCGATCAAGCCGTGCAGGTCGCCGCGCTGCGTCACGTAGGCGTGCAGCGCATCGTCCCAATTGATGTCGTCCCATTGCGGCGGCACCGTCCACGCGCCATGCCGGTCAATCAACCCCCAATGGCCGTCTTCGTATGCGGGCGCCAGGCCGCCCGGCGAAAAATCGCCCGCGGATTCGAAACGCGGCGAGATTGCCCACGCCCCCAGGTTATCCACAAATCCGATTTGCACGCCAACGCGCGCCATCGCCAAGCCCTGTGAATAACTCCACACCTCGTCCAACTCGCACGTCATCAGCTCGCGGCCTTCGGTATCGATCAAGCCCAGCTTGTCGTGCTTCAACACCGTGGCGACACCGTCTTCAAATGCCCAGATCATGTCAAACCGCGGCGCCACCACCACCTTGCCACCGTCGACGGGCCTCATGCGCACGCCCCACAGGTTGTCCACAAGAAAGCGATGCAAACCGCCCCCCAGGTGCGTGCCGTCACCGTCGTCGCCATCTCCTTCGCTTTCTTCGCCGCCTTCTTCTTCGCCGTCATCCGCCTCGAAGTCGTCATAACGAACGGCGCGCGGCGGCTCCTGCTGGGCAAAATAGGGATGATCCAGGCCGCCCAACCCAAACCGCCAGGCCCAGCCGGCGTCATCCGCCACGTCACGCACCTCCAACAGCCGCAGGACGGTCGGCACATCCTGCGCCGCCATGCCCTCGCGCAAGGCCCACCAGCGCTCATTGCACAACGCGCGCACGTGGCCAACATACGCCGCCGCGCCCCCCTCATGCATCCACGCCAACTCGTCCAGATTCGCGCTTATCCACAAGCCGGCGCCCTCGGGCTCCTGGTCGATCCGTTCCGCCAGGTATGTCGCGGCGGCATCCAGTTGCAGGCAATAGGCCGCATCGGCGCTGGCCGCATGCGACAGCAAAAACGCCGCGACCTCGCACAAGCGGTCATGCGCCGCGTGCGCGGTTGCGGCCAGCCCCGCCGTGCCGGCATCGCCGAACACCCGCTGCGACGCGTCCCCCTCCACGCATTCGCCGTTGGCCAGCAGCACCTGCCACAACGTCGGCAGATTGCCATTGGCGCTGGCGATCTCCACCGACGGCGTCCGGCCAACCGGTTCCCGCTGCAACACCAACCACGCCCGATTCCCCATCACTGCATCCTTGCAATAGAAAAAACAAAAGGCCAGCCCGACAGGCTGGCCTTCTTCATGCAACCGCGTCCGCGATCAAGCGTCGATGTTGCCCGCCGACAGCGCGTTGCGTTCGATGAACGCGCGGCGCGGTTCGACGTCGTCGCCCATCAGCGTCGTGAAGACTTCGTCCGCCGCAATGGCGTCTTCGATCTGCACGCGCAACAGGCGGCGCACCTTCGGGTCCATCGTGGTTTCCCACAGCTGTTCCGGGTTCATTTCGCCCAGACCCTTGTAGCGCTGCTTCGAGATGCTGCGGTCGGCTTCGCTGCGCAGCCACTGCATGGCTTCGCGGAAGTCGGACACGGTCTGTTCCTTGCGCTTGTCGCCCTCGCCACGCGCGGCCAGCGATCGCGCGCCGACCTTGCCCAGGAAGCTCTTGGCGGCCTTGGACAGGATCGTGTAGTCGGTGCCGTTGACGAAGTCGGCATCGATGATGCTGACGCGCACGTTGCCGTGGTGCATGCGCTGCACCGACAGGCGATGGCGTTCGGTGGCTTCATCAAACTGTGGCACCACTTCCACGCCGTTGCCGCTGACCGGGTCACGCATGGCATCGGCCAGACGCTTGGCGGAATCCGCGGTGGACTCGGCCGTTTCCAGGTTGATCTCGACGCCTTCCGCCATGGCCGACAGCGCGCCCACGTCGAACACCTTCGCCAACCGGGCGATGACGCCGTCGGCCGCCACGTACTGGCTGGCCAGGTCGGTCAGTTCTTCGCCACGGATGATGTTGCCGCCCGAGATGATCTCGGCATCCTTCAGCGCCAGCTGCAGCATGAACTGCGCTTCTTCCTGGTCGTCCTTCAGATAGCGTTCTTCGCGGCCGACCTTCACCTTGTACAGCGGCGGCTGGGCGATATACACGTAGCCGCGCTGCACCAGCTCGGGCATCTGGCGATACAAGAGCGTCAGCAGCAGGGTGCGGATGTGCGCGCCGTCCACGTCCGCGTCAGTCATGATGATCAGGCGGTGGTAGCGCAGCTTTTCCACGTTGAAATCAGGGCCGATGCTGGTGCCCAGCGCCGTGATCAGCGTGGCGATCTGTTCGCTGGCGATCAGGCGGTCAAAGCGCGCCTTTTCCACGTTCAGCACCTTGCCGCGCAGCGGCAGGATGGCCTGGAACTTGCGGTCGCGGCCTTGCTTGGCCGAGCCGCCTGCGGAGTCACCCTCGACGATGTACAGCTCGCACAGTGCCGGATCTTTTTCCTGGCAGTCGGCCAGCTTGCCGGGCAGGCCTGCGCCTTCCAGCACGCTCTTGCGGCGCGTCATTTCGCGCGCCTTGCGCGCGGCTTCGCGCGCACGGGCGGCTTCGACGATCTTGTTGCACAACGCCTTGGCGTCGTTCGGGTTTTCAAGCAGCCAGGTTTCCAGCGTGCGGGCCACGGCTTCTTCAACGGCCGGACGCACTTCGCTGGACACCAGCTTGTCCTTGGTCTGGCTGCTGAACTTGGGCTCGGGCACCTTCACCGACAGCACGCAAGCCAGGCCTTCGCGCATGTCGTCGCCGGACGTTTCGACCTTGGCCTTCTTGGCCAGCTCGTTGTCGGCGATGTATTTGTTCAGGATGCGGGTCATGGCCGCGCGCAGGCCGGTCAAGTGCGAACCACCGTCGCGCTGCGGAATGTTGTTGGTGAAGCACAGCACGCTTTCGCTGTAGCTGTCGTTCCACTGCATCGCCACTTCCACGCCAACCGATACGCCGCCGGCGGCGGACTCGGTCGTGACCGAGAACACGTTCGGGTGCAGCACGGTCTTGGTGCGGTTGATGTATTCGACAAAGCCCTTCACGCCGCCCGAGAACGCGAAGTTCTCTTCCTTGCCCTGGCGCTGGTCAACCAGGCGGATCTTCACGCCGTTGTTCAGGAACGAGAGCTCGCGCAAGCGCTTGGAGAGGATCTCGTAGTGGTATTCGATGTTGTTGAAGATGACCGGGTCGGCCAGGAAGCGCACTTCCGTGCCGCGCATGTCCGTCGTGCCGGTCACCGCCAGCGGCGCAACGCGCGCGCCTTGGCGGAATTCCATCTGGTGGACCTGGCCGTTGCGGCGGATGGTCAGGCGCAGCCATTCGGACAGCGCGTTCACGCAAGACACGCCCACGCCGTGCAGGCCGCCGGACACCTTGTACGAGTTCTGGTCGAACTTGCCGCCAGCGTGCAGCTCGGTCATGACGATTTCCGCCGCGCTGCGGTGGAATTCGTCTTCCTTGTGGATATCGGTCGGGATGCCGCGGCCGTTATCGGTAACCGAGATGGAATTGTCGGTGTGGATCGTGACGACGATATCGTCGCAATGGCCGGCCAGGGCTTCGTCGATGGCGTTATCCACGACTTCGAACACCATGTGGTGCAAGCCGGTGCCGTCGGACGTGTCGCCGATGTACATGCCGGGGCGCTTGCGCACGGCCTCCAGCCCCTTGAGCATCTTGATCGAGTCAGCGCCGTAGCCGCTGTTCTCGGAAGTAGTGTTCTGCTGATCTGACATGTCTGGTTCGATAACGCTTTAAAGAACGGCCTGGCGGCCGGACCGCTCGCGGGCCAAGGCCCGCTAGCGGCACAAACCCACAAATGGGGCGCGGATCAGATCCGCATGGGCATGACGACGTACTTGAACTGGTCGTCTTCGGGCAAGGTGATGAGCGCCGACGCGTTCGCATCAGGCATGACCGACCACTGGATGTTGTCGACCTTCACGTTGGCCAGCACGTCGAGCAGGTAGCCCACGTTGAAGCCCACGTCCAGGGCTTCATGGCCGTAATCGATGTCGATTTCTTCCTGCGCCTCTTCCTGCTCGGCGTTGGAGGACGAGATCTTCATCTGGTTCTGCGCCAATTGCAGGCGCACGCCCTTGAACTTGTCGGTGGTCAGGATGGCGGCGCGCTGCAGGCTGCCCTGGAGCGCTTCGCGGCCCACCATGAAATGGCGCGTGTAGTTCGTGGGAATCACACGCGTGAAATCGGGGAACTTGCCTTCGACCAGCTTGGACACCAGCTCCACGTCGCCGAAGCGGAAGCGGATCTGGCCCGGCGCCACATCAATGGAGACCACCTCGTCGGAGTCTTCCAGCAGGCGCTGCATTTCCAGCACGGTCTTGCGCGGCACGATCACTTCGTGGCGTTCGGCGATGCCGTCGGCTTCGGTCGAGCAATGCGCCAGGCGGTGACCATCGGTAGCGACGGCGCGCACGCGGCCGGGTTCAAACACCAGCAGCATGCCGTTCAGGTAGTAGCGGATGTCCTGTTGCGCCATGGCGAAGTGCACCATGTTGAACAGGTGGCGCAGCGTGCGTTGCGGCATGGTCAGCGAGACGTCCCACTGCTCGGGCTGAGCAACGGTGGGGAACTCGCTGGCGGCCAGCGTCTGCAACGCGAAGCGGCTCTTGGCCGACTGCACCGACAGCTTGTTGCTGGCCAACGCCAGGCGCACGTCGCCGGTGTCCGGCAACGCCTTCAGGATGTCCAGCAGCTTGCGCGCCGCGACCGTGGTGGACTCGTTGTCCTGGCCCACGCCGAAATCGGCGTGCGTGGTGATCTGTACTTCGAGGTCAGTCGCAATGAAGGCAACCTTGTTGCCTTCCTTGCGCATCAGGATGTTCGCCAGGATGGGCAGGGTATGGCGTCTTTCGACGATGCCCGCCACGGTCGACAGCGGTTTCAGCAATGCATCGCGTGTGGTTTGTACGAGTTGCATGTTCATCCTTTTAGAGTTTGTTCCAACACGTGCAGGGTATGGTTGAGCTCCGCTTGCTTTGCGCGGGCGTCGGAAATCTTGCGGACGGCGTGCAGCACGGTGGTGTGATCACGACCACCGAACAGATCGCCGATTTCCGGCAGGCTTTTCTGCGTCAGCTCCTTCGCCAGGTACATCGCGACCTGACGCGGCAATGCGATATTGGCGGGCCGGCGTTTCGAGTACATGTCGGCGACCTTGATCTTGTAGAAATCCGCAACCGTCTTCTGGATGTTTTCCACAGTGATCTGGCCGTTGGACACAGACAGCAGGTCCTTCAGGGCTTCCTTGCAGACATCCACCGTCAGCACGTCGCGGCCGTGGAAGCGGGCGTAGGCCAGGACCTTGCGCAGCGCGCCTTCCAGTTCGCGCACGTTGCTGCGCAGATGCTTGGCAATGAAGAACGCCACTTCCTCGGGCATGGGCACGCCTTCGGATTCCGCCTTGCGCAGCAGAATCGCCACGCGCATCTCCAGCTCCGGCGGCTCGATCGCCACCGTCAGGCCGGAATCAAAGCGCGAGATCAGGCGGCTGTCGATGCCCGACAGTTCCTTCGGATACGTGTCGCTGGTGATGATGATCTGCTTGCGCTGGGCCACCATCGCCTCGAACGCGTAGAAGAACTCTTCCTGCGTGCGGTTCTTGCCGGAGAAGAACTGGATATCGTCGATCAGCAGCAAGTCCAGCGAATGGTAGTAGCGCTTGAAGTCATCGAACGCCTTGCGCTGGTACGCCTTCACCACGTCGGACACGTATTGGTCCGCATGCACATAGCGCACGCGCACCCCCGTGCCCGCCGCCACCATGGCGTTGCCGATGGCGTGGATCAGGTGGGTCTTGCCCAGGCCCACGCCGCCGTACAGGAACAGCGGGTTGTACGAGGTGCCCGGGTTCTCGGCCACTTGCAGCGCAGCAGCGCGCGCCAGCTGGTTGGCCTTACCCGTCACGAAGTTCTCGAACGTCAGGTCCGTGTTCAGCCGCGAGCGCTCGTACACGATGTTGGCCGCGTCCGCCGTCACCGCCTGCGCCGCCACGGTGGTGGCGGGGGGCGGGGCGGCCGGTGCCGCGGCCTGCATGGGCGGCGCGCCGCCTGAGGGCTGTGCAGCGGACAGGTGCGTTTGCTCGGGCGCCTGGGCACGCACGGGCGCGACCGGCATGCGGGGCGCGGCGCCGTGGGACGGCAACTCGAACAAGACCTGTACCGGTCGCTTGAACCACTCCGCGGCCAACGCTTCGATCTGGTGGGAAAAGTTCTTGCGCACCCAGTCCAGCTTGAAGCGGTTGGGCGCGGCAACGCGCAGCACCGCCTGCGTTTCGTCGTACGCAAGCGGGACCAGCGGCCGTATCCACGCGCTGATTTGTTGGGGGGGGAGTTCCTGCTCAAGACGACTGACGCAGGTCTGCCAGAATTCTTTCATGTCGCTCTTATTCAAACCTCGATTCTACCTTGCCTGGGCACGGGTTATCCACAGGGTAGGACATAAGCGTCTACACTGCTCAGGCTTAACTGTTTGACAAGACAGGGAAAACTTGCTGAAATGGTGGGCTTTTCCGAATTCTGTCTGTCAGAAGGTTTCACAGAGAGCTTAGCCGGAGTTGTGGCAAGTACCCTCCTTTCATAGGTCGGGGCGCTTACCGCACTGTCCGGTTTTTAGCTTTGCTGAATAGGTCGCCTGGGAAGAAATTCCCAGTACAGAGCCCCGTCTATGCGTTGTTTTTGCACCTGTTGCAAAAATGCGTACGAGATACCCGCTTCTGAATGCGCGACCTGGAACCCTCCGGGCAGGTCCCTTCTGACTTTTGTTCTTTTTGTGGATCGTCCATGAAACGTACCTACCAACCTTCCGTTACCCGCCGCAAGCGCACCCATGGCTTTCGCGTGCGCATGAAAACCCGCGCTGGCCGCGCCATCCTGAGCGCCCGTCGCGCCAAGGGCCGCAAGCGTCTGGCCGTCTAAGTCCTGGATTTCCGGTTTTCCGGAAAACCTGACTATTTGCACGGACCGGCCATATTGCAAGACCTCTCGCAATCTCGTTCCGGTTCCGCGCAAACGCCTGACCCGCAGTCCATGCCGCGCTCCACGCTTCCCCCGGAGGCGCGGCTGCATCGCCCCTCCGAGTTCGCCGCTGCCCTAAAAGGCCGGCGTCTTGCTCGAGGGGCGTTATTCATTGTGACTTCGGCTCCCAATGATCTGCCCCCCGGCCAGGATGCCTGTGCCCGCTTGGGGCTCATCATTGCCAAGCGGTTCGCCGCCCACGCCAGTACGCGCAACGCCATCAAGCGGGTCATCCGCGAAGCGTTTCGCCACCGGCGTCTGGCGCTGCCCGCCAAGGATTACGTCGTGCGCCTGCATAGCAAGGTCGCTCCCACCACGCTTACCTCGCTTAAACGCTTGGTCAGAGCCGAAGTGGACGCTCACTTCGAGCGGATCGCGCGATGATTTTCAAAGCACTGCTCATCGCTCCCATCCGGTTCTACAGGTTCTTCCTGAGTCCCTGGATCGGCAGGCAGTGCCGTTTCACCCCGACTTGCTCGGCGTACGCGATTGAAGCAATCGAACGCCATGGCGCCTGGCGCGGCTTCTGGCTGGGCGCCCGGCGCATTGGCCGATGCCATCCGTGGTCGCCCGGGGGCTGGGATCCGGTTCCGCCGGGCCCGGGAACCAAAGGCCCCGCTTGCTGCTCCCACAGCCACCGCACCGAGCACGATTGACGCTAAACTGGCGGGCTTTGCTGGCCCGTATTCACTTCAGTAGGCACCATGGATATCCGACGAACCGTCCTCTGGATGATTTTTTCCTTTTCGCTGTTGCTCCTTTGGAATAACTGGCAAATCCATAACGGCAAGCCGTCGCTGTTCGGGGGCCCGACGCCCGCGGCCAGCACGGCTGAACCGCAGGCCGGCGCCAATAGCGCCACGCCTTCGGTGCCCAGCGCTCCCACTTCCACGGCCACCACGCCGTCGGCCGTGCCTGGCGCCACCGCACCCGCTGCCGCGCGTTCGGAAGAAATCGTCATCACCACGGACGTGCTGCGCCTGACGTTCGACACCATGGGCGCCCAGCTGGTGCGCGCCGAGCTGCTGAAGTACCCGGCAACCGGCCAGGCCGACAAGCCCACGGTGCTGCTGGACCGTTCGGCCGGCCTGAACTACGTCGTGCAATCCGGCGTGGTCGGTGCCCCCAACGGCCAGAGCTTCCCCACGCACCAGACGCCTTTCCGCCTGGTGACGTCGGAACGCCAACTGACCGGCGACAACCTGGTCGTCTCGTTCGAAGGCGAATCGGGCGGCGTGAAGGTCACCAAGTCGTTCACGCTGCATAAGGGCCGCTACGACATCGACGTGCGCCACGATCTGGCCAACGTCGGATCCGCCCCCGTGACGCCCGCGCTGTACCTGCAGCTTGAGCGCGACGGCAACGACCCGGCCGATACGTCCAGCTTCTATCACACGTTCACCGGTTTCGCCGTCTACTCCGAACAGGACAAGTTCCAGAAGAGCACGTTCAGCGACATCGAAAAGAAGAAGGCCAACTACGTCAAGCAGGCGGACAACGGCTGGATCGCCGTGGTTCAGCACTACTTCGCCACCGCCTGGGTGCCGCCGCAAGGCAAGCCGCGCACGAACGAACTGCTGGAAGTGCAGAAGAACCTGTACGCCGCCCGCAGCATCGAAGCCGTCGGCGAAATCGCCCCGGGCGCCGCGTCCCGCGTGGACTCGCACCTGTGGGTCGGCCCGCAAGACCAGAAGGCCATGGCGGCGCTCGCCCCCGGCCTGGAACTGGTGGTGGACTACGGTTGGCTGACCATCATCGCCAAGCCGCTGTTCACGCTGATGACCTGGCTGCATTCCCTGCTAGGCAACTGGGGCTGGACGATCGTTGCGCTGACCGTGCTGATCAAGGCCATCTTCTACCCGCTGGCCGCCGCAAGCTACCGCTCGATGGCCCGCATGAAGCAAGTGGCCCCGCGCCTGCAGGCCCTGAAGGAAAAGTACGGCGACGACAAGCAGAAGCTCAACGCCGCCATGATGGAGATGTACCGGACCGAAAAGATCAATCCGCTGGGCGGCTGCTTGCCGATGGTGGTGCAGATCCCGGTGTTCATCTCGTTGTACTGGGTGCTGCTGGCCAGCGTGGAAATGCGCGGCGCGCCGTGGATCCTGTGGGTGCACGACCTCTCGATCCGCGACCCGTTCTTCATTCTGCCCGCCATCATGATGGCCACCATGTTCCTGCAGATCAAACTGAACCCGACGCCTCCGGACCCCATCCAGGCCAAGGTCATGATGATCATGCCGCTGGTGTTCGGCGGGATGATGTTCTTCTTCCCGGCCGGCCTGGTGCTGTACTGGTGCGTCAACAACACGTTGTCGATCGCGCAGCAGTGGTCCATCACCCGCGCCATGCAGCGCAAGACGGAAGCCTTGGCCAACCGCTGAGCCTGACGCTTGCAAGCACGAAGGACCGGCCCTTGAGGGGCCGGTTTTTTTTGTGCCCACGCCCGCGCCAAAGGCCCGATCCTGTTGCTGCACCGAGACATCATTGCGTCACCAAAATAGTTAATATCTATTAAGATTTACTATTCAATCAACTTCACAAACATCACCTTGACCCCTATGATGTGTCGGACATGTCCCCCAGGCGGTAACGCGGAGGCATCGACAACACCGCGCGGGCCGACCCGGCCCGGCGCATTCCAGAATCACGCAGGGAGTGAGCTATGACCGACAAGAAGCATCTGACCACCGCAGCAGGCGCGCCGGTGGCGGACAACAACAACACGCTGACCGCCGGCCCTCGCGGTCCCGCGCTGTTGCAGGACTTCTGGCTGATTGAAAAGCTTGCCCACTTCGACCGCGAACGGATTCCGGAACGCGTCGTCCACGCCAAAGGCTCCGGCGCCTACGGCACCTTCACCGTCACGCACGACATCTCGCGCTACACGCGCGCCAATATCTTCTCCCAGGTGGGCAAGCAGACCCCGCTGTTCCTGCGCTTTTCCACCGTTGCCGGCGAACGCGGGGCAGCGGATGCCGAACGCGACGTGCGCGGCTTCGCCATCAAGTTCTACACGGAAGAGGGCAACTGGGACCTGGTGGGCAACAACACCCCGGTCTTTTTCATCCGCGACCCGCTGAAGTTCCCCGACTTTATCCACACCCAGAAGCGCGACCCCAAGACCAACCTGCGCAGCGCCACCGCCGCATGGGACTTCTGGTCGCACAGCCCCGAATCGCTGCATCAGGTCACCACGCTGATGAGCGACCGCGGCATTCCCGCCAACCTGCGCCAGCAGCATGGTTTCGGCTCGCACACCTTCAGCTTCGTGAACAGCAGCAACGAACGCTTCTATGTGAAGTTCCACTTCAAATCGCAGCAGGGCATCGCCTGTCTGACCGATGAGGAAGCGGCGCAGGTGGTCGCTCACGACCGGGAAAGCTCGCAGCGCGACCTGTTCAACAACATCGCGCAAGGCAACTTCCCGAAGTGGTCGCTGAAAGTGCAGATCATGCCCGAGGCCGAAGCCCAGACTTATCACATCAACCCGTTCGACCTGACCAAGGTCTGGCCGCATGGCGACTACCCGCTGATCGACGTGGGCGTGCTGGAACTGAACAAGAACCCGGAAAATTATTTCGCGGAAGTCGAACAGGCCGCCTTCACGCCGGCCAACATCGTCCCCGGCATCGATTTCTCGCCGGACAAGATGCTGCAGGGGCGCTTGTTCTCGTATGGCGACACGCACCGGTACCGCCTGGGCATCAATCACCATCAGATCCCGGTGAATGCCGCGCGCTGCCCGGTCCACAGCTTCCACCGCGACGGCGCCGGCCGCGTGGACGGTAACGCGGGTGGCACGCTGAACTACGAGCCCAACAGCGCAGGCGAGTGGAAGGAAACCCCGTCCGCTGGCGAACCGCCGCTGGCGTTGGACGGCCAGGCCGCCACGCGCTGGAACCACCGCGAGGACGACGACTACTACTCGCAGCCGGGCGCTCTGTTCCGGTTGATGACGCCCGCCCAGCAGGAATTGCTGTTCGGCAACATCGGCCGCCACATGGCGGGCGTGCCGGAAGAGATCCAGCGTCGCCAGCTGGAGCACTTCAGGAAGGCCGATCCGGCATACGCCGCCGGCGTGGCCCGTGCGCTGGGTTTGAAGATCTAAGCCCCGGGTAGACCGGCAGGTAGCAAAGCGGCCCCTTGTCGGGGCCGCTCTGCTTTCATCACTTCAACGCTGCATCCCCCAGCGGCGCACCGTCAGCCGTTCCAGCGTATCGAACCCCAGGTTTTCCACAAGCAGGCCGATGATGACCACGGCCGCGAGGCCCGCGAACACACGGTCTGTGTATAACTCGTTGCGGTTCTGAAAGATGTACCAACCGAGCCCGCCCTTGCCGCTGGACGCGCCGAACACCAGTTCCGCCGCGATCAGGGTGCGCCACGCGAATGCCCAGCCGATCTTCAAGCCCGCCAGGATGGCCGGCAGCGCAGCCGGCACCAGGATCTGCAACACGTAGCGCAAGCCCGTCAGCCCATAGTTGCGGCCCGCCATGCGCAACGTTTCCGACACGCCCAGAAAGCCGGCATACATGTTCAGCGCCAGCGCCCACAGGACGGAGTGGATCAGCACGAACACCAGACTGCCTTCGCCCAGCCCGAACCACAGCAAGGCCAGCGGCAATAGCGCGATGGCCGGCAGCGGATTGAACATGGCCGTCAGCGTGGACAACAGGTCGCGTCCGAACCGCGTGGACACCGCCAGCGTCGTCAGCACGAACGCCAGCGTCACGCCGGCCAGATATCCCTGCACCAGCACGCGCAGCGATTGCGCCGCGCGCGCCAGCAGCTCGCCGGTGGCGATGCCCTGCGCAAAGGCCTGCGCCGTTTGCCACGCGCCCGGCAGCAGCAGATCGTTGTCGGTATAACGCGCGGCCAATTCCCATAATCCGGCCAACAGCACCAGGATCACAAGCTTGCGCAGGCTGGCGTGCTGCCACAGCCGTTCATGCCTGGGCAGCGGCGTTTCCGCCGCCTGCGCGGGCAACGGCGGCAGGACGTACTCGACTTCGGGACGGATGGGGGGCGTCGCGGGATAGGCGCTGCTCATCGGACAGGACTCATGGAAGGGGCGCGCAATGCGTTCAAGCCGCCGCGCGCTCGGCCAGCGGCGGGGGCGATTCGAACAACAGGTCGTGGATGCGTTGGGCCGCCGATTGAAAGGCGGCGGAGCCCTGGCTGTGCAGCCCGAAGGCGTGCGCGTTCAGTTCAGCGCGCACCCGTCCGGGATGCGGCGACAGCAGCAACACGCGGCTGCCCAGCACCAGGGCCTCTTCGATCGAATGCGTGACGAACAACAAGGTGAAGCGCACGTCTTCCCACAAGGCCATCAGCTCTTCCTGCATGCGGCGGCGGGTCAGCGCATCCAGGGCGGCGAAGGGCTCGTCCATCAGCAGCACGCGCGGCTGCATGGCCAGCGCCCGCGCGATCGCCACGCGCTGCTTCATGCCACCGGAAAGCGTGTGGGGATAGGCGTCGGCGAACGCGGCCAGACCGACCTTGTCCAGATAGTGCATGGCGCGCTCGTCCGCCTCGCGGCGGCTGAGCTTGCGCGCCGCCACAAGCGGGAACGCCACGTTTTGCCGCAACGTTTTCCACGGCGGCAACTGGTCGAATTCCTGGAATACGACGATACGGTCCGGCCCGGGACCCTGCACCGCCTGCCCGTTGATCGCGATGCGTCCTTCGGTAGGAGGCATGAAGCCGGCCACCGCTTTCAGCAGCGTCGATTTGCCGCAACCGGAAGGCCCCAGCAAGATGAAACGGTCCGCGCCATGGACGTCAAAACTGACCTGATGCGTGGCGCGAACCCGCCGTTCGCGCGTCTTATATTCGATCGTCACCTTATCCACAGCCAGCAGCGGCGACGCCTTTTCAACGTTATCCACAGGCCTGGCGGCGGTTACCGGCATCTCAGCTACCCTTGGCCGTCAGCACATCGTCGAAGAAGTAGTCGCGCCAGTTGGCCGGCGCATTCTTGATGGCGCCCACCTTGTGCATGAATTCGGCCAGCGCAAAGGTATTCTGCGGCTCCAGCTTGAATTGCACGTCGGGGTTCTTGATCACTTTGATCAGGAAATCGCGGTCTTGCTTGGCGCCCGTGACACGCAGGTAAATATCCGCGGCCTTTTCCGGATTGGCCGTGGCAAAAGCCGCCGCTTCCTTCAGCGCTTCCTGGAATGCCTTGTACGTCTTGGGATTTTCCTTGCGGAATTTCTCGGTGGCGAACAGCACGGTGGACGAACTGGGGCCGCCCAGCACGTCATAGGAATTCAGCACGATGCGGGCCTTGGGGTTCTCGGCCAGCTCTTGCTCCTGGAAGGGCGGGTTGCCAAAATGGCCCGTGATTTCCGTGCCGCCAGCGATGATGGCCGCCGCCGCGTCCGGATGCGGCAGCGCGACCGAAATCTTGTCCAGCTTGTTGAATTGCGCATCGCCCCACAGCTTGGCGGACGCCAGCTGCAGCACGCGCGACTGCACCGACACACCGACGGCCGGCACGGCGATGCGGTCCTTGTCCGTGAAGTCCGCGATGCTCTTCACATTGGGGTTGTTCGTGACCAGGTAGTAGGGAAAGTTGCCCAGCGACGCCACGCCCTTCACGTTCTGCTTGCCGCGGGTGCGGTCCCAGATCGTCAGCAGCGGCCCCACGCCCGCCCCCGCGATATCCACGGCGCCCGACAGCAGCGCATCGTTCACGGCCGAGCCGCCGGACAACTTGGCCCACTCGACCGAGATATCCACACCCTCGGCCTTGCCGTGCTTTTCGATCAGTTGCTGGTCGCGCGCCACGTTCAGCAACAGGTACACGATGCCGTACTGCTCCGCGATGCGGATGCGGCCTTCGGCCAGGGCGGGCGTGGGCGAGGCCAACGCCAGAACCCCCAGAATCAACGCCAGGCCGACGGCGGTAACGGTTTGGACCAGACGATCCCGTAGGGCGGAGGACATGCGCATGGAATTCCTTGTGGATAAGTGCTTGGCGTCGAATACCGCGTATGGCCTCAGAAGGGCGTATCGCCTTCGATGGTGGTCCGGTACAGCTTGCGCCGCAGATGGTCCGGCGTGCCGCCCGCCAGATGGATCAGCGAACGGTTGTCCCAGAACACAAGGTCATGCGGCTGCCAGCGGTGGCGGTACGTGTTTTCCGCGCGCACGCTGTGGGCAAACAACTCGGCCAGCAATGCGCGGCTTTCATCTTCCGGCACATCAAGGATCCGCGTCGTGAAGCCTTCGCTCACGAACAGCGCGCGGCGGCCGTTCTCGGGGTGCGTGCGAACGACCGGGTGCACCACCTCCTGCACCTGCGCGATCTGCTGCGCGCTTAATGTGGGACGCCAATTGCCTTCTTTTTGCAGTTGCCCGTATTGCGCCAGATACGAATGCACGGCGCGTTTTCCCTCGACCGCATTGCGCAGCGCCGCAGGCAAGGTGTCGTAGGCCAGGTGCATGTTGGCGAACAAGGTGTCGCCGCCTTCGGCCGGCAGTTCCTGCGCGTGCAGCAACGAGCCCAGGCTGGGCAGTTCCTTGTACGAGATGTCTGAATGCCAGTACTTGCCCGCGTCGCCCAAACCAATCGGTTTGCCGTCTTCCACGATGTTGGAAACGATCAGGATCTCGGGGTGGCCCGCCAGGTGAAATTGATGCAGCACATGGATCATCAAGCGGCCAAACCGGCGGCTGAAATCGATGTGCTGTTGCGGCGTGATGCGCTGGTCGCGAAACACCAGCAGGTGATGGTCCAGATGCGCCTGGTGCACGCGGGCGAAATCGGCCGCCGCCAGTTCGCGCGACAAATCCAGGCCGATGATCTCGGCGCCCACGGGGCCGGGAAGAGGGCGCAGTTCAAAGGCCTGCGCCTGGGGGACGGGGGCGGCGTCTACTTCGCGCCGCAAGGCGTTGCTCTGGGACATCGATCGCTCCGGTTCGCCTTGCGGCATGTCTGGAACGATCGATTATGGAAAGCGCGCCTTGTATCTCAAACGAAGTTATCGGCGTTTGAACAAAGCTCCACGTCATATAGAAAAGCCGCAGGGGGAAACCCCGCGGCCTCATGCCGGATGCCTATAAGCAAATAGCGCATCGATCGATGTTAAGCGTCGGCCAGCGTCGGCCCGTCAGGCGGCCGGCAGATAGGCCTCGACCAGCTTCACCCAGTACGTTGCGCCCACCGGCAGCAGGGCATCATTGAAATCGTAGCTCGGGTTGTGCAACTGGCACGGGCCCATGCCGTGATAGCTTTCCATGCGGTGGTCGCCATCGCCGTTGCCCAGGAACAGGTAGGCGCCCGGAATCGCTTCCAGGAAGAAGGAAAAGTCTTCCGCGCCCATGAAAGGCGGCATGTCGCGCAGCACGTTCTCGGCGCCGAACGCGTCTTCGGCGACCTGGGCCGCGAAGGCCGTTTCCTTTTCCCAGTTGACCAGCGGCGGATAAGCCCGCACGAAGTCCAGTTCGCCCGTGCCACCGTACACCTGCGGCAATGTCGTGGCGATGCGGCGCATGTCGGCTTCTATCTTGTCCAGCGTTTCGACGGAGTACGTGCGTACCGTGCCGCGCAGCACGGCTTCGCCGGGAATCACGTTGTACGCGTCGCCGGCATGGATCTGCGTGATCGACAGCACGGCCTGATCCAGCGGGTTCTTGCTGCGCGAAATCACCGTCTGCAACGCATGCACCAAGTCGGCCGCCACGATGATCGGGTCCACCGACGCGTGCGGCTGCGCCGCGTGGCCGCCCACGCCCTTGATGACGATGTCCCAGCGGTTGCTGGACGCCATCGTCGGCCCCGCACGGAAACCGAACTGGTTCACCGGCATGCCGGGCATGTTGTGGATGCCGAACACCGCGTCGCAAGGGAATTTTTCGAACAGGCCGTCCTGCATCATGGCGCGCGCGCCCGCATTGCCGCCTTCCTCGGCGGGCTGGAAGATGAACACGACGGTACCGTCGAAATTGCGGTGCGTGGACAGGTATTGCGCCGCCCCCAGCAGCATGGCGGTGTGGCCGTCGTGGCCACAGCCGTGCATGCGGCCGCTGATGGTGGACTTGTGCGCGAAGCGGTTGTGCTCGGGCATGGGCAGCGCGTCCATGTCGGCACGCAGCCCCACCGTCGCCTTGCCGCTACCCGCGCGCAGCACGCCCACCACGCCGGTCTTGCCCAAGCCCGTGTGAACTTCCAGGCCCCATTCCCGCAGGCGTTCGGCCACCAGATTCGACGTGCGCGTCTCCTGGAAGGCCAATTCAGGGTGGGCATGGATATCCCGGCGCAAGGCCGTCAGTTCGGGGTGCGCGCGTTCGATTTCGGCAATGGTTTTCATGGCGGTGGATAACAGTAGGTGTGATCGGGAATTCTCGCGCTTCACCCATTCCGCGTCCAGTACCCATGCGGACGGGTCTACGCCGCATCATTCAAATGGCAGGCGCTTTGCTGGCCAGGCGCGATCTCGCGCAGCAGCGGACGTTCCGTCTTGCAGCGCGCCATGGCGTGCGGGCATCGCGGGTGGAACGCACAACCACTGGGCGGGTCCAGCGGCGATGGCAGCTCGCCCTTGATGGGCTGGTAGTTGCGGCGTCCGGGAGTCAACGTCGGCAGTTCTTTCAGCAGCGCCTGCGTGTAAGGATGGTTCGCGCGCTGGAATACGGTGTCCGTGGGCGCAAGCTCCACCACACGGCCCAGATACATGATCGCCACGCGGTCAGAGATATGGCTGACGACGCTCAGGTTGTGGCTGATGAACAGATACGTCAGGTCCAGGTCATCGCGCAGCTGCTCGAACAAATTCAATACCTGGGCTTGTATGGACACGTCCAACGCGGCCACGGCCTCGTCGCAGACGATCACCGACGGCTTCAGCGCCAGGGCGCGAGCGATGCCGATGCGCTGACGCTGCCCCCCCGAGAACTGGTGCGGATAACGCTGTGCGAACGTCGGATCCAACCCCACCTGGCGCATCAGGCCCGCGACATATTCCGCCTTGTCGCGCGCGCGAATCAGGCCATGCGCCACCGGCGCCTCGCCGATGATCTCGCGCACTCGCATGCGCGGATTCAGGGATGCATAGGGGTCCTGGAAGATCATCTGCACGCCCAGCTCGTAGGCACGCCGCTCGGTGCCCGTCATCGCCTTGACCGCTTTGCCGTGGTAGTGCACATCGCCCGCCGAAGGCGGCAGGATGCCCGACACGATACGGCCCAAGGTGGATTTTCCACAGCCCGATTCGCCGACGATGCCAATCACTTCGCCACGCTGCACTTCCAGGTCCACGCCGCCCACGGCGTGCACCACCTGCGTCTTCAACCCCGCGCCAAGCAGGTTCGCGATGCGTCCGGCCAGGTCCACGGGCTGCACGAAGCGAAGTTCAACGCCGCGCAGGGACAGGATAGGGGCGGGGGCGGCGGCGCCGCGTTCTGCTGCGCTCATTTGATGTCTGGGTCTCCGGCATGCCAGCAGCGCACCCATTGCGCCGGGCGGACTTCCACGGGCTGCGGTTCGATCAGACAGGCGTCGGTCGCGCGCGGGCAGCGCCCGCGGAACGCACAGCCCTGCGGCAGGTTCAACAACGACGGCGTCATGCCCGGAATCGGCACCAGCGGCCTGCCGCGTGATTCCGGCGTGGGGATGGAAGCGATAAGCCCGTGCGTGTACGGATGCATGGGATGGGTGATCACATCGCGCGTGCTTCCGGTCTCGACGACACGACCGGCATACATTACCGATACCCGGTCCGCTAACCCGGCCACCACCGCCAGGTCGTGCGTGATCCAGATCAGGCCCGTGCCCGTTTCGCGGCACAGCTTTTGTACTTCGAAAAGAATCTGGCCCTGGATCGTCACATCCAGCGCGGTCGTGGGTTCGTCCGCGATAATCAGACGCGGCGAATTCAGCAACGCGATCGCGATGGCCACGCGCTGCCGCATGCCGCCCGACAACTGATGGGGGTACGTGCGCAGGCGTTCCTGCGGCGACGGGATGCCCACCATCGTCAACGTTTGCAGGGCGCGCTGGCGCGCCTGTTCACGCGACACCTTATGGTGCGCCTGCACCGCTTCAATCATCTGCGTATCCACGCGCAGCACCGGATTCAGCGTCATCATCGGGTCCTGGAAGATCATCGCGATCTCCTGCCCCCGCAACTGTCGCCAGCGCGCCGGCGTCGCGCCGCGCAGGTCTTCGCCGTTCAAGCGCAACTGCCCGTCCACGATGCGTCCGGGCTCGTCCAGCAAGCCCATCAATGAAAATCCGGTGATGCTCTTTCCAGATCCCGACTCGCCCACCAGGCCCAGGATCTCGCCTTCCGCAAGCGTCAGGTCCACGCCGTCCACCGCGCGCACGACGCCATTGCGCGTGAAGAAATGCGTCTTCAGACCTTGAACTTCCAGGATGGGCCGGGGCGCCGCCAACGGTTTATCCACAGCTTGCGTCTGCATCGCGTCCGCCTTCAATTCGCGTGGCGCGGGTTGAGCACATCGCGCAGGTGGTCGCCCACCAGGTTGATGGCGATGATGGCCAGCGCCAGGGCGATGCCGGGGAAGAACGAAATCCAGTACTGGCCCGACAACAGGTATTCAAACCCGTTGTAGATCAGCATGCCCAGCGACGGTTCAGTCACCGGCACGCCCACGCCCAGGAACGACAGCGTGGCCTCTAGCGCAATCGCGTGCGCCAAATCGATGGTGGCGATGACAATGAGCGGCGGCATGCAGTTGGGCAACACGTGTCGGAACAGCACGCGCCCCCAGGACAAGGACATGCAGCGCGCGGCCTCTACATACTCTTTGCCGCGCTCCACCAGCGCCGCGCCACGCGCCGCCCGGGCAAAATACGCCCATTGCACGACGATCAGCGCAATGATGACCTTATCCACACCCTTGCCCAGAATCGCCAACAGCATCAGCGCGACAAGAATGGCGGGAAACGACAGCTGGATATCCACAATGCGCATCAGCAACGCATCGATGCGGCCACCGAAGTAGGCCGCGATCAAGCCCACGGTGGCGCCGATGCCGAAGGCCGCCAACACCGAAACGGTCGCCACCAACAGGCTGGTTCGCATGCCGTAGAGGATGGCCGAGAACAGGTCGCGCGCCTGCCCGTCGGTGCCCAACAAATAACGCATGGAACCGTCGCCGCTTTCGCTACCCGGCTTGAGCTTGGAATCCATGATGTCCAGCGACGCCAGGTCATAGGGATTCTGCGGCGCGATCCAGGGCGCCAGCAATGCGGCGCCCACGATCACAACCAGCATCACCAGCCCCAGCGTGGCCAGCTTGCTGGCGAAGAAATCCGAAACGAAACGCCGCCAGGGAGTCTGTTCCTTGGATGCCGCGGCAGGCGCGGCCGTGGTGGCAGGGCTGTTCATCGGCGGCTATCCAAACGTACGCGGGGGTCCAGCACCGTGTAGATGATGTCCACCACCAGATTCAACATGACCAGGAAAAACACGATCAGGAGCAAATACGCGACCACCACCGGCCGATCCAGATTGATGATCGAATCGATCAGCAGCTTGCCCATGCCCGGCCACGAAAACACCGTTTCCGTCACGACCGCGAACGCCATCACCTGTCCGAATTCCAAGCCCGCGACCGTGACCACGGGGATCAGGATGTTCTTCAACAGATGCACGCCCAGCACGCGCTTTTCCGACAAGCCCTTGGCGCGCGCGAACTTGATGTAGTCCATGGGCAGCGCTTCGCGCGTGGCCGCTCGCGTCACGCGAATGATCATGGCGCACTTGGCGAACGCGATGGTGGCCGCGGGCAAGGCCAGGCTCAGCCAGCCGTTGAACGTCAGGACGCTCAGTTCCAGCGAGCCGATGTTGACCGTCTTGCCACGCCCGCCTGCGGGCACCCAGCCCAATATCACGGCGAACACCATGATCAGCATCAGGCCGACCCAGAAATTGGGCAGCGAAAAGCCCAGCACCGACCCCGTCATGATGGCGCGCGAGCCCGGCGCCTGAGGCTTGAGCCCGGCCAAAATGCCCAGCGGCACGCCGATCAGCACCGACAGCAGCATGGCCACACAGGCCAGTTCCACCGTGGCCGGCATGCGCTCCAGGATCAGATGCATGGCGGGCTCGCCGGTCAGGAAGCTGTTGCCGAAATCGCCACGCACCGCCTGGCTCATGAAGATCAGGTACTGCCGCCACAACGGCAGGTCCAGGCCCAGCGATGCGCTGATCGCCGCGCGCTGCGCCTCGGTGGCCTCGGGGCTGGCCAGCATCGACACCGGATCGCCCACCATGTAGATGCCTGCAAAGACCAACGCCGACATGACCAGCATGACGACGATGGTTTGCAGCAGTCTTCTTACGATTGTTGCCAGCACAGGAGACCGCCCGCGATGCGCGTTACTTCTTCAAGGTCGCGAACTGCGCCAGCGTGACCTGGTCAGGACGGCCTTGATAGCGGATATCGCCCTTCATGGCCCATACCGACAGTTCGAAATGCACCGGCAGCATGGCGTAATCGTCCATGGCCATATTGCTGGCCTTCGCAAGCAGTTCGGCGCGTTTGGCATTGTCCATCGTGGACGACGCTTCCTTCACCAGCTCGTCCATCTTGGGGTTGGAATAGCGGCTGCGGTTGGTCGTGCCCAGTCCGGCTTCCGGATTGCGCGTCACCAGCAGCGAGGTAAGCGCGTTGGACATCTCGCCGCTGGTCACCGACCAGCCTGCCAGATAGGCCGAAAACGCGTAGCTGTCGCGGTTCTTGAAGAACACCGGAGGCGCCATCGCGTCCACGCTGGTCTTCACGCCGATGCGAGTCCACATCGATGCGATGGCCTGCGCCACCTTCGAATCGTTCACGTAACGGCCCGACGGCGAACCCAGCGTGATCGAAAAGCCGTTGGGATAGCCGGCCTCCTTGAGCAGGGCGCGGGCCTTCTCGACGTCAGCCTTGGGCGCCTTGGAATGCTCTTTGCTGGAACCGAACATCGGGTAGGGCAGCAGGTTGCCGGCAGGCAGCGCCACACCGCCCATCACGCGTTCCACCAGGGCGTCGCGGTTGATGGCAAGCGACAGCGCTTCGCGCACCCGCTTGTCCTTCATCGGATTCTTGTCCGTGCCCTGGATGCCGGGCGAAGGCTCCGCGTGCTGGTCCAGCGCGACGTACACGACGCGCACCGACGGGGTTTCCTCGACAAAGAGCTTTTTGTCGCCCTTGAGCTTGGGCAAATCGTCGGTGGGGGGATCTTCGATCATGTCCACGTCGCCCGCCAACAGCGCGGCTACGCGCGCCGCGGCGTTGCTGATCGGGCGATAGACCACGCGATCCCATTCCGGCTTTTTGCCCCAATAATTGTCATTGCGGGCCAGCACGAATTCCGCGCCGCGCTTCCACGATACGAATTTGTACGGGCCCGTTCCCACCAGGCCATCGCCGCTGTTCAGTTCGGTGGTGGTCTTGCCTTCGGCCGCGGGGCCGGAGGCGGCCTTCTTCGACATGATGGGCAACTGCGCCAGGTTCACGAGCAGGTTCGGCGCGACTTCCTTGGTGGTGATGCGCACGGTCATGGGATCGACCGCTTCGGTTTTGGCCACCGATCCCAAATACAGCGTGAAAGGCGACGGGCTGTTGGGCACCTTCGGCACGCGGTCATACGTAAACACCACGTCTTCGGCGGTAAACGGCGTGCCATCCGAGAACTTCACGCCGGGACGCAGTTTGAACGTCCAGACCTTGCCATCCACGGTCCACGATTCCGCCAAGCCGGGCTGCGGCTTCAATTGCGCATCGGTGGCGACCAGCGTGTCGAAAATGGTTTGGGAGATCTGCGTATTCGGCGTCAGCGCGTGGTACTGCGGATCCATCGATGAGGGCTCGGTCTTCAGGGCGATCACCAGATCGCGAGCCAATGCGGAACTGAAGGTGCCAAAGGCCAACATCACCGCGGCCGAGCCGCAGGCCAAGACACGCGAAAACCGAGATGCCATCGTGATCTCCCAGAGTTGTTTCGGGTTTTGAACCTCTGGGGCACATTAACCAGCAAACAAGGGGCCGCGCAACAGTTATATTCCCCTATTGTCCTTGCCTCGCCCCCGCTCAGATATGTCCGCTTATTCCCCCATTACCGCCATTGCCACCGCCCCCGGAAGAGGCGGCATCGGCGTCGTGCGCGTTTCTGGTGCGGACCTGTCCGAATTGGTGCGGCGCTTGTTCCAGCGCGAGCTCACCCCG
The DNA here is from genome assembly GCF_002975275.1 of Achromobacter sp. MYb9. Classification (GTDB taxonomy): domain Bacteria; phylum Pseudomonadota; class Gammaproteobacteria; order Burkholderiales; family Burkholderiaceae_B; genus Achromobacter. The sequence continues at coordinate 73,847 of NZ_PCOQ01000002.1, forward strand.
CGTCACGCGCATTACCTGCCGTTCAAATCCGTCGATGGCGAACTGCTGGACGAAGGCATCGCGATCTACTTCCGCGCGCCGCATTCATATACCGGCGAAGACGTTCTGGAACTGCAAGGCCACGGCGGCCCCGCCGTGCTGCGCCGCGTGCTGGACAGCTGCCTTGCCGCAGGCCGCGACCTTGGCCTGCGCCTGGCCGAACCCGGCGAATTCACGCGCCGCGCCTTTCTTAACGATCGCATGGATCTGGCCCAGGCCGAAGCCGTGGCGGACCTGATCGAAGCCTCGTCGGTGGCGGCGGCGCGCGGCGCGGTGGCCTCGCTGTCCGGCGAATTTTCGGCGCGCGTGAACGACCTGTCCGACCGCATCATCCACCTGCGGATGCTGGTTGAAGCGACGCTGGATTTTCCCGAAGAAGAAATCGACTTCCTTGAGAAATACCAGGCTCGGCCCACGCTGGATGCGCTGACGGCAGACCTGTCCAACCTGATCGCGCAAGCGCGCCAGGGCGTCATCCTTCGCGAAGGCTTGCACGTGGTGTTGGCCGGCCAGCCCAACGTCGGAAAGTCCAGCCTGCTCAATGCGCTGGCGGGCGACGACATCGCCATCGTCACCCCCATCGCGGGCACGACACGCGACAAAGTGGTGCAGGAAATCCATATCGACGGGGTGCCGCTGCATATTGTGGACACGGCCGGCCTGCGCGAAACCGAGGACACCGTCGAAAGCATCGGCATCGCCCGCACCTGGCAGGAAATCGAACGCGCCGACGTCATTCTGCATCTGCAGGATGCCACGCAGCCGGGCGACGAACTGGACGCGCAGATCACCGCGCGCCTGCCACCCCGTACCCCGGTGTTGAAAGTGTTCAACAAGGTAGACCTGTTATCCACAGCGTTCACGCCGGGCGCGGGTGAACTCGGTATCTCCGCCAAGCGCGGCGCCGGCCTGGATGCATTGCGCGCCGAGTTGCTGAACATCGCCGGCTGGAACCCGGGCGCTGAATCCCCCTGGCTGGCGCGCGAACGCCACCTGCATGCGCTGCAGGACGCGGCCGAACATCTGGCGCTTGCGGGTGAACACGCGGGGCAGGACGACCGGGTTCTGGACCTGTTCGCCGAAGAGCTGCGGCTGGCCCATGACAGCCTGTCGAGCATCACCGGAAAATTCACCAGCGACGACCTGCTGGGCGAAATTTTCTCCAGCTTCTGCATTGGAAAGTGAAGTGATAAGACTCGCCGCGTCCGACGATATTCCGGTCATCGAACGGATCGTGGCTGAGGCTTACTTTCCATATATTGCACGCATCGGCGCCACGCCGGGCCCCATGCGCGATGACTATGTGGCGCGCGTCGCGCAAGGCGTGGTGCACGTCTTGCAGGAAGACGACGCCATACAGGCCGTGCTGGTTCTGGTTCCCGAGCAGGACTGTCTGCTGCTGGACAACATCGCGGTATCTCCGGCCGCGCAAGGCAGGGGGTATGGACGCGTGTTGATGCACTACGCCGAAACCTTTGCGCGCCAGAAGGGCTATTCAGTCATCCGCTTGTACACGCAAGAAAAAATGACCGAGAACATCGCCATCTATCTGCGATACGGCTACGTGGAAACGCATCGCGCGCAAGAGGCGGGATTGCATCGCGTCTTCATGAAAAAACGGCTGGGCTAAACGTCTCATCCCCCAATATGCGAGTCTTTACTCGCTTTTATTTGAAGCCACTTTCACCACCGCCCGCTGCGCACGACGGTTGTTCGCCAACGATTTCGCGTACACCGATTCCGGCCGTATTCGATGCGCGACCACGTAGCCGGTAATACAAGCCAGCATCAGCGGCAGCATCACTTCATAGCTCAGCGTCATCTCGAAAATCATCAGAATCGACATCAACGGCGCATGCGTCGTGGCAGCCAGCAGTGCGCCCATGCCCACGACGGCATAACTGGACACCGCCGACACGTCGCCCGCAGGCAGCACAGCCTGCAGTCCATTTGCATATAGCGCGCCCAGCGCCGCCCCCACAAACAAGGTCGGCGTGAAAACGCCGCCCACCGCCCCCGATCCCACGCTGGCGCCGGTTGCCAACATTTTCATCAGCAAAATGGCCGCCACGGCCTGCCACGCCCATTGCGTGTGCAGCATGCTGTTGACGACGCTATAGCCGTTGCCCCAGACCTCCGGGTTGATCACCGACAGCGCGCCGACCAGCAACCCGCCAAGCACCATGCGGATCCACAGCGGGCACGGCATGCGGGAAAAGGCGGCGCGCGACAGGTCCAGGAACCGTAGAAATTGCGGCGCGACCAGGCCGGCCACGATGCCCAGCACCAGATAGTTGGCCACCTCCCAGCCCGACACAAATTCAAAGTGCGGCAGATGGAACACCGCGTCGTAATGCAGGATCTGCCGCGTGACGATGTTGGCGACCACCGACGACACCACCAGCGGCACTAACGTATCGGACGAAATAACCCCGAATACGATTTCAGAGATGAACAACGCGCCGGCGATCGGCGCGTTATAGGCCGAGGTAATGCCTGCCGTCGCCCCGCAAGCCACCAGCAGACGCAAATGGCGGGGCGGCAGCAGCAGGAATCGCCCGGCCAGCGATGAAAACATGGCCGCCAGCTGCACCATGGGGCCCTCCCGGCCGATGGAAGCACCCGATCCGATCGAAAAAATGGACGACAGGCTGCGGGCAAGCGTCTGCCGCAGGCCAATGACGCCCCGGCCAACGGAAATGGCCTCCATATAGTCTGCCGCGCCCCGTTTAGGCAGCCATCGCGCGGCCATTTGCAAGATGGCGCCGGCGATCGCCCCGCCTGCGGCAGGCATCAGCAAGCGTTGCCAGGAATCCAGTCCACGGGCTAACGACACCATGCCGTGGGGAACATCTTCACCGGTAAGCAGCATTTGCAGCCATCCCAGCAGTTCCCGGAACCCCACCGTGGCCAATGCGCCGAACAGCCCCATCAATGCCGCCGCGGACAAGGTTGCGGGCAGATTATTGGTCAATAAACGGGCTCGAAGGGCGTTCGCCCAGCCCAATTTCCTGATTCTGATTTCTGTCGCCATAGCCGGATTCTACGGCGGAAGTTGCTCACTTTTTGTTCAGTCCCCTGTCAACAAAACGGGTGGCTGCCCCCCTCGAATCCCCCGTTTCGCGGACGCCTCCGAGGCCGTTTTGAGGCCGCTGCAAGGGCGAAAAACCGGGTAGGCAACGGGCGGTTTTTCGGGGTAAAAGTGCCCCTCTTCAACCCCGTTTCCAGAAATCGCCCTGTGGATAACTCCTAAGTAGCCAGGTTGTGCACATTGTGTGGAGGCAAGTTGAACAAGCGGGGGTTTTTGGGGGTGGCCGAAATGTTGTCCAACTTCAACTTTTTTCCCACACAGAGTTCTTGCACAGGCAAAAACGGCTGCAAGCTGATGAAAAGAATGAGGTTTTCAAGGTTAAGGTAGTTATCCACAGGCCTTATTAATCATTAGTCTTTATATAAAGAGAAATAAAGGAAAAGCCAAACATGCTTTCCCATTCCGCCCAGCCACTCCCCCCCGGACTCCGTCCATGCGCATCCTCCTGATAGAAGACGAAGCCGAACTTGCCCGTTGGCTTTCCAGAAGCCTGGCCAGACATGCGGGCTTTGTCGTTGAATGGGCTGACGACGGATTGGTCGCCGAAAGAAGGTTGGCAATCGAAGAATTCGATGCCGTCGTCCTCGACTTGGGACTTCCGGGCATGGACGGGCATGCTTTGCTGGCGAAAATTCGCGCGCGGGACGACCGTACGCCGGTGCTGGTCTTGACCGCGCGCGATTCGCTAGCCGAAAAAATCGGCACCTTGCACCAGGGAGCGGACGATTTCCTGCCGAAACCCTTTGTTGTGGAAGAGTTGGAAGCGCGTTTGATCGCACTGATCCGGCGTAGCCGTGGACGCGAACATCCGCGTTTGGCGCTGGGAAACCTGGTTTTCGACTCTGCAGCGCAAAAATTCACGGCCTCTGGACACGCTTTGCAGTTATCCCCACGTGAACATGCCGTTCTGCGGGTACTGATCCAGAAAAGCGGCGAACCCATCAACAAGCAGCAGATTCTTGACCGCATCGTCACGGACGACGCGGACATCAACCTGGAAGCCATCGAGGTCCTGGTTCACCGTTTGCGCAAAAAATTGGCGAAAACCGGTGTTCAGATCGTGACCATGCGCGGCATGGGCTACTGCCTGGAGAACCTTGTTGACAACTAGAAGTCCGAAAAAAATCGCTTTTTTTGCGGCAAAAAAACGTAATCGCACCCTGAAAACCCAGTTGCTGTGGTGGTTGATCCCCACGCTGGTGTTCGTGATGATGGCGGCGCTGTGGTTGTCGAACCACCAGTTGCGCAACCAGGTAGACATTGCCTACGACCGATCGCTTTCCGGAGCGCTTCGCGCGATCGACCACAACATATCCACAGCTAGCGGTGGATTAGCCATGGAGCAGCCTTACCTGATGCTGGAATTTTTCGAGCTGACGGCCAATGGCAGCGTGTTCTACAGGGTGGCAACAGAGGACGGGCTGGCAGAAATCGGCCATCCGGGTCTGCCGCTGCCGGACGAGCCCCTGGTATCTGGCGAACCGCGCTTTTTCTACGCGGACTATCAGAGCGCCCCCGTCAGGGTTGCGGCGCTGGCGCGCCCGATGGATCCGCCGCTGTACGCCAACAAAGGGGGACGGGTTATCGTGCAGGTCGCCGAAGGCCTGGAAAGCCGCCAGGCGTTCTTGCACAAGGTGCTGCTGCGCTCGGTCGAGCGGGACCTGGCGGTGATTCTCATCAGCGTTCTGGTGATCATCCTGGGGGTTTTCATGGCGCTGCGCCCCCTGGTCCGGCTTCGGCAAGAGGTGGAAGGGCGTTCTGGAGACGATTTAAGCCCCGTCAGCGCGTCCGAGATGCCAGGTGAGGTCCTGCCCCTGGTTGCGGCTGTAAACCTCCACATGGCCCGTTTTGCGGCCCAGGCGAGGGTCCAGAGTCAGTTCCTGGACGACGCGTCGCACCAATTGCGCACGCCGTTATCGGTTTTGCGGACCCAGACGGCGTACGCCCTGCGCGAAACAGACCCCCAGGAGGTCCGTACAGCCCTTCTGGCGATGCAAGAGGGGTTGGACAGGGCTGTGCGCACCACCAACCAGATGTTGGCTCTGGCGCGCGCTAAGGACGCTTCCCTGGCGGAAGGGGGTTTCACCGCCGAAACCGTCGACTTGGTGGAATTGGCCGACGGGGTGATCCGCGGATTGTTACCGGCCGCTCGTGCTCGCCAGTTGGACATCGGCCTGGAGGCCGCCGTGCGCCCGATCCCTGTCATCGGCACCGAGTGGCTGCTGCGCGAAGCCGCCGTCAATCTCGTCGATAACGCGATCCGCTACGCGTCGCCGTCCGGCGAGGTGACGGTGACCGTGCAGACCGGCGACGGCCTGGCCCGCCTGGTCGTCGAGGACGATGGCCCCGGCATGTCGGCCGAAGACATCGCCCGCGCCTGCGTGCGCTTTCGCCGGGGAGCGGCGGGCAAGAACAAGCCCGGGGCCGGGTTGGGCCTGGCCATCGTGGGAACCATCGCCGATATCCTCGGGGCCCGGCTGGTTCTGGAAAACCGTGCCCCGTTGCCCGGCTTGCGGGCAGCCTTGGTGTTTTCCCTTGAAGCAGCGGCCGATGCTGCGCCGCATCATGAAAACGGCAGTTTTTGAAAGGTGTTGGAAAGCTTCGATTTTGTACGGTAGCGTCCGCTGGGTCCGATCAGGCGTCACCACGCCGTGCGGCCATCCAGCCATACCAAGACCTATAAATCTCGGAGACACAAGAATGCAGACCAGCCTGAAGCTGCGCACGGCCGCCTTGGCGGCGCTTGGCGCGATCACCCTTTCCCTGGGCGCCGCCCAGGCGGCCGACGAGCCTCGTCGCCCCGAGTGCATTGCGCCGGCGCAGCCCGGCGGCGGTTTCGACCTGACCTGCCGTCTGGCCACCGAGGGGTTGAAGCAGAGCGGGGCGCTCAAGAGCACCATGCGCATCGTCTACATGCCGGGCGGCATCGGCGCGGTGGCCTACAACAACATCGTGGCCCAGCACCCCAACGAGCCCGGCACCATCGTCGCGTTTTCGGGTGGATCGTTGCTGAACCTGGCCCAGGGCAAGTTCGGCAAGTACAACGTCGACGACGTGCGCTGGCTGGCCGCCATCGGCACCGACTATGGCGTTGCCGTGGTTCGCAACGATTCCCCGTACACCGACCTGAAGAGCCTGATGGACGCCTTCAAGCAGGATCCGACCAAGATCGTGCTGGGCGCGGGCGGCACCGTGGGTAGCCAGGACTGGATGAAGGCAGCGCTGACGGCCAAGGCCGCCGGCGTGGATTTCAAGAAGATGCGCTTCGTGGCGTTCGAAGGCGGCGGCGAAGCCGTTACCGCATTGCGCGGCGGCCATATTCAGGCCTACATGGGCGATGCGGCGGAAGCCTTCACCATGCTGGAGGGCGGCGCGCCCATTCGCGTGCTGGCAGTGTTCAACGACCAGCGCCTGCCGGGCAAGCTGAGCACCGTGCCGACCGCCAAAGAGCAGGGCTATGACATCGTCTGGCCGATCATCCGCGGCTTCTACGTCGGCCCGAAGGTGTCGGACAACGACTATCAGTTCTGGGTCAAGGCCTTCAACACCGCGATCGCGTCGCCCGAGTTCGACAAGCTGCGCCAGCAACAGGGCCTGTTCCCGTTCAACAAAACGGGCCCCGAACTGGACGCCTACGTGAAGAACCAGGTCAAGGTCTACGGCGAGCTGGCCGATTCCTTCGGCTTGTTGAAGAAGTAAGCGGGCCGCAAGGCTTTCCCTCCCGATCGCGCCCACTCGGGCTCCTCGCCGCCGGACGGTTCCAGCGGCGGCGGGGGCGGCTGCGCCGCGCGGTCCCACCACAACGGAAAAGTGGATCATGAATGATCGAATCCTAGGTGTCGGCGCCCTGGCGCTGGCCGCCTTCATGACGGCGGCGGGGTGGGGCATTGAAGCCCCGTTCGCCTACGAACCCGTGGGCCCGCGCGCCTTCCCGCTGCTGCTGGCCGGCATTATCGGCCTGTGCGGGCTGTGGCTGGTCTACAAGGGCGGCCATGCGGTCGAAGCCAACCCGCCGGGCGCCAACGGGCGCATCGCGCTGATGATGGCGTTCACCGTGGCCTATGCCTTCTTGTTCCAGTGGCTGGGTTTTGTCGTTGCGACTTCGCTGATGACCGTGTTCGTGGGACGCCTGTTCGGCGGCGGCTGGGTGAAGTGCGCAATCGGCGGCGTCGTCATGAGCCTTTTCTTTTTCGTGCTGTTCGACAAGGTGCTGGACGTCGTCCTGCCGGGCGGACTGCTGGAGACCCTGATATGAGCGGCATTCTTGATCATCTGTCGATCGGCTTTGGCGTGGCCTTTTCGCTGACGAACATCCTGGTGGCCATGATTGGTTCGTTCATCGGCACCTTGGTTGGCGTGCTGCCGGGCCTGGGGCCCGTGAACGGCGTGGCGATGCTGATCCCGATTGCCTTCGCGATGAACCTGCCGCCTGAAACCGCGTTGATCCTGCTGGCGGCGGTATACGTGGGCGCCGAGTACGGTGGCCGCATCACGGCCATTCTGCTCAACGTGCCGGGCGAGGCCAGCGCCATCATGACGACGCTGGACGGCTATCCGCTGGCGCGGCAGGGCATGGCGAACGTGGCGTTGTCGCTGTCGGCGTGGTCGGCCTTCTTCGGCGCGATCGTGTCGGTGGTGGGCATCATCCTGCTGGCGCCGATGCTGGCAAAGTGGGCGCTGGCCTTTGGCCCCGCCGAGTACTTCGTGCTGATGATTTTCGCGTTCTGCTGCCTGACCAGCCTGCTGGGAAAACAGCCGGTCAAGGGCGTGCTCGCGGCGATGATCGGGTTGTCGATATCGGTGGTGGGCGTGGACGCGAATTCAGGGGTATACCGCTATACCTTCGATTCGGTGCACCTGGCCGACGGTGTCGATTTCGTGGTGGTGGTGATTGCGCTGTTCGCGGTCAGCGAAATGTTGGAGATGCTTGAAAAGGTAATGGCGGGCCACAGCGTGGAGGTCACCTCCAGCGGCCGCAAGCTCTTTAACCTGAAAGAAATGGCGTTTACGTGGTGGAGCGTGGTGCGCAGCGCGCTGGTCGGGTTTGGCGTGGGCGTGCTGCCTGGCGCGGGCGCCAGCGTGGCGGCGGCAGTGGCCTATTCGCAGGAAAAGCGCATCATCGAAGCCAAGGATCCGGATGCGAAGTTCGGCAAGGGCGACATGCGCGGGCTGGTCGCGCCGGAAGCCGCCGCAACCGCTTCCGCTATCGGTTCATTCGTGCCGATGCTGACGTTGGGCGTGCCGGGTTCGGGCACCACCGCCGTCATGATGGGCGCGCTGACGCTCTACAACATCACGCCCGGTCCGGTGCTGTTCGAAACCAAGCCGGAACTGGTGTGGGGGCTGATCGCATCGCTCTTCGTCGCCAATGTGCTGCTGTTCATCATGAACGTGCCATTGGTTCGCCTGTTCTCGAAAGTGCTGTCGGTGCCTGGCTGGCTGATGGTGCCGGGCATCCTGTGCATCAGCTACATCGGCGTCTACGCCATCAACGCGGGCACGTTCGACCTCTTGCTGGTGGCTGGCATCGGCGCGTTGGGTTACTTCCTGCGCAAGTTCGGCGTGCCGATGGCGCCGCTGGTGCTGGGCGTCGTGCTGGGCAACATGATGGAGCAGAATCTGCGCCGCGCGCTGTCAATGACTGACGGCGATGTCGCGGTGCTGTTCGCCAGCCCGGTGTCGATCTCGATGTGGATTGGCGCCGCCGCAGTGGTGGTGGTGCCGCAGTTGATGCGCCGCATGCGCCAGGCCAGGAAGATTGCCGCTGGTCCGGTTTGAACCGCGGTGCGGGGTTGCCGAACTGATCGGCCCCCGCGTCGGCTGCCGCCGGAAATTGCAAAGGGGCGCTTAGAGGCGCCCCTTTTTTTGTTCAAGAATATGAGTGAATGCTCATATTTCGTTTCGAGGCGTCAGACGTTCGCCAGGCGCTCCAGCGCCGTATCCAGCGTGGCGTCTTTCTTCGCGAAGCAGAAACGCACGATGCGGTGATTGGATTCGGCGGCATCGGGCTGGCGGTAGAAGGCCGAAACGGGAATCACCGTGACGCCATGGTTCACCGTCAGGTCACGCGCGAAGTCGGCTTCGTTCTGCTTTGATATCTGGCTGTAATCGGCCAGCAGGAAGAACGTGCCGGGGCTGGGCAGGGGGCGGAAACGCGTCTTGGCCAGCCCTTGCGACAGCCGGTCGCGCTTGGCTTGGTAAAACGCCGGCAGGTCCAGGTACGGCTTGGGGTCACGCATGAACTCGGCCAATGCGAATTGCATGGGAGAGGGCACCGTGAAGACCATGAACTGGTGCACCTTGCGCAGCTCGGCGCTTAGCTGGCGGGGCGCGCAGCAGTAACCGATCTTCCAGCCGGTGGTGTGGTAGGTCTTGCCGAACGACGAGATCACGAATGCGTGCTCGGCCAGCAAGGGGCGGCGCGCCACGCTGGCGTGCGGTTTGCCGTCGAAGACGATGTGTTCATAGACTTCGTCGGACACCAACAGCACGCCGGTATCGCGCACGATGGCCTCCAGCGCGTCCAGGTCGCTTTCTTCCAGCACGGCGCCAGTGGGATTGTGCGGGAAGTTCAGCATCAGCAGGCGTGTCTTGGACGTGATGGCGTCACGCACACGCTGCCAATCGATGCGGTAGTAGGGGTCGGCCTCGGTCGGGGCGCGCAGCGGCACAGGCACTGCCGTACCGCCTGCCAGGCGGATCGCCGGCAGATAGGAGTCATAGCAGGGCTCGATGACGACCACTTCGTCGCCACTGTTCACCGCGGCCAGCACCGTCGCCATCAGGGCTTCGGTAGCGCCGCTGGTAACGGTGATTTCGGTTTCCGGATCGTAGGCATGGCCGTAGAGTTCGCGCGTCTTGGCGGCGATGGCTTCGCGCAGCGGCGCGACGCCCGGCATGTAGGGATACTGGTTATGGCCTTCAGCCATCGCGCGGGTCACCAGCGCGCACAGCGCCGGATCCGGATCGAAGTCCGGAAAGCCCTGGCCCAGGTTGATGGCCTTGTGTTCGATGGCCAGGCGGCTCATCACGGTGAAGATGGTGGTGCCGACGTCGGGAAGTTTGGATCGGATCATGGTGGACGCGAAGGTGAACGCTGGTAGGCAAAGAAAGTTTTCGTAAGTATCCCACTAACTCATAATTCGTTTTTCGTATTAGCTAAGCACGTGGATGGGATCGTGGGTCAAAACATGTTGTTGAGGGTGCTGGGCGGATTGTTGATCGCGTTGGCTGGCGCGCAGCTGGCGGTGTGGGCGCATATGCCCTTGCCGTGGATGCTGGGCGCGTTGCTGGTGACCGCGGCGACACGTATCGCGGGCTTGGGCACGGTGTGCCCGCGGCCTGCGCGCAACGGCGGGCAATGGGTCATCGGCACGTCACTGGGCCTGTACTTCACGCCGCAGGTGCTTGGCCACATCGGCACCAACGCGGGGCCGATCATCGTGGGGATGCTGTTCGCGTTGGCGCTGGCGTTCATGGGCACCGCAATGTTGCGCCGGTTTACCGACGCCGACTTCAAGACCGCCTGGTTTTCGTCGGCCATCGGGGGCGCCAGTGAAATGGCCAGCCTGGCGGAACGCCACGGGGCGCGAATAGACCGTGTAGCGACCGCGCACAGCGTGCGCGTGCTGCTGGTCGTGGTCACCGTACCGTTCATTTTCCAATGGTGGGGCGTGGCGGGGCTGGACCCCACGGTGCCAGGTCCCAAGACGGTGGATGTCGCAGGCCTGGCCGCGCTGGTTGCATTGACTTGCATTGGCGGCCTGTTCTTCATGAAGCTGCGCCTGCCGAATCCGTGGGTGCTTGGACCCATGCTGGTGGCGATGTTGCTGACCGCTTCCAGCATCGAATTGTCGGCTTTGCCCGACTTCGTTCCGAAGGTCGGGCAGCTGTTCATCGGATGGTCGTTAGGCGATCGCTACCGCCCGGATTTCTTCCGCGCGGCGCCCCGCTTCATCGCCGTCGTCGCGGCATTCACGATGGGGGCTTTGGCGTTGGCTTTCGGGTTGGGGGCTCTGCTGTCCTATTGGTCCGCAGCGCCCGTGCCCACCCTGATCCTGGGCACCACGCCGGGCGGCATCGCCGAAATGGCGATCACCGCCAAGGTGCTGCAACTGGGCGTGCCGGTGGTCACTGCGTTTCACGTCACGCGCATGGTGTTTGTCGTGATCGTGACAGGCCCGATATACGCCTTCCTGGCGCGCCGGCAGCCAAATTCCGCCTAGCGGTAATTCGCTTCCAGTCAGAAAAATGCGACATTGGGGTAAACAACAATATGAGCGCGTAATGCGGGGTGAGTATGCTGATTCCGCAGTTGATTCAAGCAGCGCGCGGACTCGTTCTGTTGCTTGGCGACGGGCGGGAACGCAGCAGCAACGCAGGTATTTCTACCGGTCGTTCAGTTCTCACGGCGTCCTTGATTCATTGCAATTCGATTCAATTACAGGACGCTAGAAAAAATGGCTCAGAAGGGCAAAGTTAAGTGGTTCAACGCTGACAAGGGTTACGGTTTCATCACGCCGGACGTTGGTGGCACCGATGTTTTCGCACACTTTTCCGCCATCCAGGGCCGCGGCTATCGCAGCCTGAACGAAGGCCAGGAAGTCGAATTCGAAGTTAAGGATGGTCCGAAAGGACCTCAAGCGGCCGAAATTCGCCCGCTCTAAATCGGGAAATCCCGCTTTCCCGTCCGCCAGGTCCGACCTGGCTACAACGCCCCAAGACTTTCGAGTCTGGGGCGTTGTTTCGTTTGGGCTGTCGAAACGTTCTCCCCCCGCCGCGATGTTCTGATCGCACGGCTTCGATGCGGAAGTTAGTAATCACTAACATATCCTCTAGCCTTGGATAAGTCTGTGGATAATTATTTTGGGGCCTTCAGATTTTTGTGGTCAGTAATGAATCACCGGCATCACTGAACCGAGGGTTTTGCACAGATTTTCAATATTGCTTATAAGCCATTCAACGCGCACCGTTTAGACGCCGGTGGCCCGGACTGATGGCGGCTGCTTAACGTGAAACGTGGCGTTTCCCCAGGGAAAACGGGCTTTTGGAGCCATTTTCCGGCGGCGGTGGCAGGCAGGCAGTGGCATTACCCATTATCTTTAGCCGCCCTCACAGGCCATTTTTTAGGCCGGAAAAAGAGGGTTGTTCACAAAGATATCCCCATCCCGGTTATGCACAGAAAAACCCCCGGATTAGCCAAAATCGGAGGGTCTCTGCCTGTGGATAGAAATGGGGATAGTGCGGTCCCAGTGCGAGCGGGGCGGTCGTTTTTATCGGCCCGATCGAGTATGCCGAACCAGGTCGGCGGCGGCTGGCCGCATGGGCGTTGACATGGGCGTTGACGTTTCCACGTCTGACCGCGAATTGTCATCTGAAAGAAAAACCGAGTTTTCCACAGGATTCACATGAAACCGCTGGCCTCGTCCAAATGGATGATGGCGCGGCCGCTCCGGCTCTAGCAAGATACTTGTAGCGTCAATGATCTGGTGGCGGCAGCTCGACGTTGCGGCTGATACGCAGACGTGAGTGTGAAGCAAGGCGGGACAACCATGGGGATAACTTGCCTCATTACCCTTCGCGGCATTTTGACTCGGCGGCGGGTATGGAGTTCCCTTCAAGTGCTTGTTCCGTTCGGTGGTTTGAAGGACTTATCGACTCGATAGCTCAATCTTATCCACAAAGTTTTCCACGTCTTTTTCTCTGTATCCCTACGCGGAAAATGCCGCCCGTATTCGGGGCTCTTCAGGCCCATTCAGTGTCTGTCTTTGAACGCCGCTCCCTATGACACGGGGTGGATATTTGAGGCTTTTCGAATATCTGGGCGGTTAGCGCGCGAAGCAGGTTCGGTGGTCTTCCCTGCTTGCCTTGGCAGCCCGGATTAGCAAGTTATCCCCAAAGTTGTTCCACGTGAATTCTCTCCAAGGCTCATCGCTTCTGATGGTCGGGTTGTTGATAAGTGGAAAGTTAGGCAGGGATAAATTCGCGTCATTTTCTGCCCCATGGTTATCCACTGCTTGCTGTGAATAAACACGATTACGGACGGCGGCAGAATTCCTGAAATTCGCTGGCTGCTGCAGAACGGAACCCAGCCGAATGGATCTTGTCGGGTTGCACAGGCATGTCTTTTTTTGTGGTTGGACCGAACCTGTTTCACGTGAAACCTAAAAAATTAACGATATTTTCGGCAAGGGGTAGGGTAGGGGTAGAAAAATCGCTTTTTTTTCACTCCACCTTTCTTTTCTAATCACTGATCCCAAAGGTGTGGGCACACATTTTTCCGTCTGGATTGGTGTGTTGAAACGATGAATCCGCCATCGCAATCCCTATTACCTGGGTTTCAATGTCCCCAAATTGCCGGTGTTTCACGTGGAACAACTGGAAGTTCTTGATGGCGAGGCTCGCAGCGCGACGTATTGTGAATACGTTTAACGTGGAAGACGCGCACTGCGCGCCTAATTACCGACGGCGACGTGCTTCCATTCAAGCGCTATCAGTGGTGTTTCACGTGGAACAATGCAGCTAGAAGCCGAGTCAATGTTCTGCACGTGATGTTCCACGTGAAACAGCAACGGCGTTGATGCGCCTAGCGCGACGAGTAGGAGCGAACCGCGATGTCTTCCACTGCAGCACCTCGACGCTGGCGGGCATAGTCCAGCAGAGTCACCGAGATGTCGATCCACATACGGGCGGTTTGAGTTGGTAGGGGCCGATGAACTGTACGGGCGCGCCATGTTTCACGTGAAACAACCGGGTTATGGCGACGCCCAATGCCAAGGTGCGGGAGGTTTAGCCGCATAGTTGCCTCCCGCTGTCCGCCGGGGACGGCAATAGCACCGATGTTTCACGTGGAACATCGATCGATGACGTTCGTGTTCCGTGTACGTGGTTCGCTCACCTTCCCCCCATGACGTGTTCCACGTGAAACATCGCCGGCCGGAAACCGGCAGATGCCGACATATTCGTGGCGTTAGGGTCGGCTTCCGTTGCCAAATGTCGACGTCAAGTGGAGGACAGGCACCCAATCCTGGCCCGTTATATGTTTCACGTGAAACATGCCACCCCTGCCTCTATAATGAGCACCGAACGCTCTCTTATCTTTCTCTCCCCATCATGGACTATCCCCGCGAATTCGATGTCATCGTCGTCGGTGGCGGCCACGCCGGCACTGAAGCGGCGCTGGCAGCAGCCCGCGCAGGCGCACAGACGCTGCTGCTGACGCACAACATCGAGACCCTTGGCCAAATGTCTTGCAATCCCTCCATCGGCGGGATTGGGAAGGGCCACCTTGTCAAAGAAGTCGACGCCCTGGGTGGCGCGATGGCCTTGGCAACGGACGAGGCCGGGATTCAGTTCCGCATCCTGAACAGTTCCAAAGGCCCCGCCGTCCGTGCAACACGCGCGCAAGCTGACCGGGTGCTCTACCGCCAGGCCATCCGCGGCCGTCTGGAAAACCAGCCGAACTTGTGGTTGTTCCAGCAGGCGGTCGAGGACCTGATGGTGGAGGGCGACAAGGTGGTGGGCGCGGTGACCCAGGTCGGCCTGAAGTTTCGCGCCAAGACGGTGGTCTTGACTGCCGGCACGTTCTTGAACGGTCTGATCCACGTGGGCCTGCAGAACTACTCCGGCGGCCGTGCCGGCGATCCCCCGGCAATTTCGCTGGGCCAGCGTCTGAAGGAACTCAAGCTTCCTCAAGGACGCCTGAAGACAGGTACCCCGCCGCGCATCGACGGGCGTTCGATCAACTACAGCATCCTGGAAGAACAGCCGGGTGACCTGGATCCCGTGCCCGTGTTCTCGTATATGGGCAATGTGGCCATGCACCCGCGTCAGCTGCCGTGCTGGATCACGCATACCAATGCCCGGACGCACGACATCATCCGCGGCGGCCTGGATCGTTCACCGATGTACAGCGGTGTCATTGAAGGGGTGGGGCCGCGCTACTGCCCGTCCATCGAAGACAAGATCCACCGCTTTGCCGACAAGGAATCCCACCAGGTATTCCTGGAACCGGAAGGGCTGGATACGCACGAGGTCTATCCCAACGGCGTGTCCACCAGTTTGCCGTTCGATGTGCAGCTGGAATTGATCCATTCCCTGCGGGGGTTGGAGAACGCGCACATCATGCGCCCGGGCTACGCGATCGAATACGACTACTTCGATCCACGTGGATTGAAGAGCACCCTTGAGACGAAGGCGATCGGCGGCTTGTTTTTCGCCGGGCAGATCAATGGCACGACGGGCTACGAAGAAGCGGCTGCCCAGGGCCTGCTGGCTGGCGTGAATGCCGCGCTGCAATCG
Source organism: Achromobacter sp. MYb9 (assembly GCF_002975275.1). Lineage (GTDB taxonomy): Bacteria > Pseudomonadota > Gammaproteobacteria > Burkholderiales > Burkholderiaceae_B > Achromobacter. Next base: position 89,277 of record NZ_PCOQ01000002.1, read on the forward strand.
CTGGGCCGTGATCCCTGGACGCCGCGCCGCGACGAAGCTTATCTGGGCGTGCTGGTCGACGACCTGGTGACGCGTGGCGTCACCGAACCCTATCGCATGTTTACCTCGCGCGCCGAATACCGCCTGAGCCTGCGTGAAGACAATGCCGATCTGCGCCTGACCGAAATCGGACGCCAATTGGGCATCGTCGACGACGCACGCTGGGATGCATTCAACCGCAAGCGCGATGCAGTGGCGGCGGAAGTCGAACGGTTGAAGTCATCGTGGGTGAATCCGCGCATCATGCCGGTTGAGGTAGCTGAACCGTTGCTGGGCAAGGCAATTGAACGTGAGTACTCACTAGCAGACTTGCTGAAACGCCCGAATGTTTCATATGAAGCATTGATGGCCGCGCGCAACGCCGACGGCTCGCTGCTGGCCGGCCCGGGTGTCGTCGAAGACGACGTCCTGGCGGAGCAGGTCGAGATCCAGGTGAAGTACGCCGGCTACATCGCCCGCCAGCAAGACGAAGTCCAAAAGCAGATCTCGCACGAGCAACAGCCTATCCCCGCGGACGTCGACTACGACGCGGTGACGAGCCTGTCGTTCGAGGTGCGTCAGAAGTTGAAGACGCATCGCCCGGAAACCGTCGGCCAGGCCGCACGCATCTCTGGCGTCACCCCCGCCGCAATCTCGTTGTTGCTGATCCACCTGAAGCGCTTGCATTACGGCTCGCGCAAGCAAGCCGCATGACCGCGCATACCGATCCGGCCGGCGCGGACATGGCCGGCCGCCTCTCTCGCGCATGCGAGCAGTTGGGGCTGCCCGTCGACAACGCAGCGCACGCCAAGCTGCTGAATTACCTGTCCCAGATGCAACGCTGGAACCGGACGTACAACCTCACCGCCATCCGCGATCCCCAGCAGATGCTGATCCAGCATTTGTTCGACAGTCTGGCCGCCGTGGGCCCCTTCAGCCAGGCGCCGGGCGTCGCTGACGCCTCGGCCAAGGTCTACGACGTCGGATCGGGTGGCGGCCTGCCTGGCGTCGTTCTGGCGATCATGCGGCCCATGTGGTCCGTGACGTGCATTGATGCCGTTGAAAAGAAAACCGCGTTCGTGCGTCAGATGAGCGGCGCGCTGGCCTTGCCCAACTTGCAGGCGCTCCACGCGCGCATCGAAACGCTTGCGCCGGCCGAGTGCGACATCGTTACCTCCCGAGCCTTCGCGTCGTTGGACGATTTTGCGCAGCTCGCGGGTCGCCATGTGCGCATCGATGGTACCCTCGTCGCCATGAAGGGCAAGGTCCCCGATGAAGAAATTCAGGCGTTGCATGCGCGCGGGGAATGGCAAGTCGACCATATTCAGCCGCTCCGGGTACCGGAGCTGCAAGCAGAGCGCTGCCTGATCTGGATGCGCCGCGGCGAAGAGCGCGGTGAAGGACGCAGTCAAGGAACCCTATGAAGAACTTACCCCCCAGCACAACCGCCCGCGTCTTCTGCATCGCCAACCAGAAGGGGGGTGTGGGCAAGACGACGACCGCCATCAATCTGGCGGCGGGCCTTGCCACGCATAATCAGCGCGTGCTGCTGGTGGACCTGGACCCTCAAGGCAATGCCACGATGGGCAGCGGTATCGACAAGAACGCGCTGGAATCCAACCTGTACCAGGTGCTGATCGGCGAGGCCACCATTGAACAGGCCCGCGTGAAGTCGGAATCCGGCGGCTATGACGTGCTGCCCGCCAATCGCGAGCTGTCCGGCGCCGAGATCGACCTGGTGCAGATGGACGAACGCGAACGCCAATTGAAAGCCGCGCTTGATACGGTCACGGGCCAATACGATTTCGTGCTGATCGATTGCCCGCCGACGCTGTCGTTGCTGACGCTCAACGGATTGGCCGCCGCTCATGGGGTCATCATTCCGATGCAGTGCGAGTACTTTGCGCTGGAAGGGCTGTCTGACCTCGTCAATACCATCAAGCGGGTCCACCGCAACATCAATGACGACCTGCGCGTCATCGGCCTGCTGCGCGTGATGTTCGACCCGCGCATGACGTTGCAACAGCAAGTGTCCGCCCAGCTGGAAGCGCACTTCGGCGACAAGGTCTTCAAGACTGTCGTACCGCGTAATGTGCGCCTGGCCGAAGCACCCAGTTACGGCATGCCCGGCGTCGTGTATGACCGCGCGTCACGCGGGGCGCAGGCCTACATCTCGTTCGGTGCCGAAATGATCGAACGCGTCAGGAAAGACCTGAAGTAAGTCTTGCCATGTCTGTTGCCGCGCTCTTTTCCCCGACCGCCACGCACGTTTCCCGCACGCCGCCCGCCGATGTGCGCGACCGCCTGCGCGTGCGTCTGGAAGAGGCCGCGTTGAACGCGACAGCGGTCGGTGCGCAGGTGCTCTATGATGGTTGGCTGGTGCGCTTTGCGCACTCGGAAGCCAAGCGCGTACGCAGCGTGAACGTGCTGGGGTTATCCACACGTCCGCTGGACGAGCGGCTGGCGTATTGTTCTTCGTTGTATGCGCGCCATGGTTTGCCCATGGTGCTGCGCATTACCTCCATCGGCCCCGATTTTTCGCTGGACGCCGAACTGGAGGCCCGCGGCTACACCTTTACCGGCGAGACCCGAGTCATGAGCATGTCGCTCGCCCCCAGGCCCAGCGTCCGGGGCGATCTGCATTTCAGGATAGTCGACACCAGCCGCTTCGCGCAGGCGGTTGGGGCCATGCGTGGCTCGGCGCCGGGACACGCCGGTGAACATCAAGCGCGTCTGCAAGGACTGGCTGTGGATAAGCAGCCGGTGCTGGCGTTCGACGCGGCGGGGCAGTGCGTTGCTGCGGGCCTGGCCGTCCGCGATGACGACCTGCTGGGCCTGTTCGACATCGTCACGGACCCGGGGCAACGGCGTAAAGGCTACGCCGATGCCCTGGTGGATTACCTATTGACCGAAGGCGCCGCCAGCGGCGCGACAACGGCGTACTTGCAGGTCGAGCCGGAGAACACCGCCGCGCGCGTCTTGTATGGCCGCTACGGCTTCAAAGACTGTTACGCGTATTGGTACCGCCTGCCCGCCGAGCAGACGGACGCCTGAGCCAGGCTCGGGATACAAAAACAGAAGGAAAGAGGATTTAACTATGGCCACCAAGAAACCCAAGGGATTGGGTCGCGGACTGGACGCCTTGCTCGGCGCGGACGCGCCGGCGATCGACAACATCGGCAAGGCCGTCGCGGCCAAGCCCGAGGGTCCGCCATCCACCTTGCTTATCTCGAAGATGCGCGCCGGCAAGTATCAGCCGCGCACGCGCATGGACGAGGGCGCCCTGGGTGAGCTGGCCGAATCGATCCGCACGCAAGGCATCATGCAACCCATTCTTGTGCGCGCGCTGGGTGACACCGCGCCCGGCCATTACGAGATCATCGCGGGTGAACGCCGCTTTCGCGCCGCGCAACTGGCGGGTTTGAAAGAAGTACCGGTGCTGGTGCGCGACGTGGCGGACGAGAACGCGGCCGTCATGGCGCTGATCGAAAACATCCAGCGCGAAGACTTGAATCCGTTGGAAGAGGCGCATGGCGTGCGCCGCCTGCTGGATGAATTCGGGCTGACGCACGAACAGGCCGCGCAGGCGATCGGCCGCTCGCGTTCCGCCACCAGCAACTTGCTGCGCCTGTTGAATCTGGCGGCGCCCGTTCAGACGATGCTGCTGGCCGGCGACGTGGACATGGGCCATGCTCGTGCGCTGCTGGCCGTCGACGCCGCGACGCAGATCCAGTTGGCCAACCAGATCATCGCGCGCCGCCTGTCGGTGCGCGAGGCCGAAAAGCTGGTCACCAAGACCGCCAAGGAAACCGAATCGGCTTCCTCGCCGCGCAAGAAGGCCAACGGCGTCTCGCGCGATCTGACGCGTCTGGAAGAAGCGCTGTCCGATCATCTGGGCACGCGGGTCGCCCTGAAGGTGGGCGCCAAGGAAAAGGGCCAGATCGTCATCGATTTCCACGGGTGGGAACACCTGAATTCGCTGCTGGAACGCCAAGGCCTGTCCGGAGTCGTGGATGCCTGAGCACGCGCTGCCGGTTGTCGCGGTGCTGGCTACCGGCGGCACCATCGCAGGCGCGCAGGCCGACGCCACGTCGGCGGGCTACAAGGCGGGGTCGTTCTCCGTCAACGATTTGCTGGCTGCCGTGCCGCAGTTGGCCGGCATTGCCGACATTCGCGCCGAACAGGTGGCGAATGTCGGTAGCCAGAACATGACGCACGAGGTCTGGCGCGCGCTGGCCGAACGTGTGGAAACCCTGTGCCAGGACGCCTCGGTGGCGGGTATCGTCATCACGCACGGTACCGACACGCTTGAAGAAACGGCGTACTTCCTCAGCTTGGTGATTCCGCACGACAAGCCCGTCGTCCTGGTGGGCGCGATGCGTCCTGCCACGGCGCTGGGCGCCGAAGGGCCGGCCAACCTGTATAACGCGGTGGCGCTGGCGCGCCACCCCGACGCCCGCGGACGCGGACCGCTGGTCGTGATGAACGAAGACGTGCATTACGCGCGCGAGATCCAGAAGATCGCCAGCGCAGGCCTGTGCGCCTTTGCTTCGCCCAACCGTGGCCGTGCGGGCGTCATGCATGGCGGCGTGCCGTGCTTCTATTCGCGCAACACCACAACCCACACCACGCAAAGCGAGTTTTCACTCGCATTGCTGCAACAGGCCGGCTGGCCGCGCGTGGACATCGTCTACGCGCATGCCAATCTGCAGGCCGACCTGATCGACTTCCTGGCTGGCCTGGCCGACGGCATCGTGCTGGCCGGCGTGGGCGACGGCAACGCCACCGATCTGGGCGTCGATGCTCTGAGCCGCGCGGTTGCCGGCGGCACGGCCGTGGTCCGCGCGAGCCGTACAGGCAGTGGATTCGTGGCACGCGATGTCGAACTGGACGACGCCAGCCTGGGCTTCATCGCTGCTGGCGACCTGAATCCGCAAAAGTCACGCATCTTGCTGATGCTGGGCCTGTCCGTCACCCGCGACACGGCCGCCCTGCAGGCCATCTTCGACCGTTACTGATCGGGCGGCGGCGTGCCGCCCGCGTCGCCTTGTTGCGCCAGACCCAGGTTGGCGCGCAGCATGTCGTAGACCTGCCGCGTCAGCGGGTTGATCAGATCCCGCCTTATCCACAGGAAGTAAGTCACGTCCGGCAAGGGCGGAAGCCCTTCCTTTTCCCCCAGCACGCGCATTTCGGGCCCCAGCAGTTCCACGCTGCGGGCCGTCACCCCCAGGCCGGCGCGCAACGCGGCTTTGATCCCGACCAGATTGGGCGCCACATAGTTGGTGTGCCAGCGTACGCGCGCCTGCTCCAGCGCGTTCAGGGCCAGCCGGCGGAAGATGCTGGGCTCGTCCGCCAGCACCAGCGGCACCGGCGCGTGCACGTCATGCACGTAGTCGGCGGAGGCCAGCCAGACGGTGGGCGACGTGCGCAGCGCCACGCCTTCGAAGTCCTGGTCGAAGCGTGTGGATATCGTCAGGTCGATCTCGCCGGCACGCAAGGCATCCATCAGGAACGGGCTTCGGTCCACGCGGATCTCCAACTTCACGCGGGGAGCCGAACGCGCGATATGCGTCAGCAGCGTGGGCAGGATGGTGTCCGCCACGTCCAGCGGCGCGCCCAGGCGCAGGTCTCCCTCCAACGGCCCATCCTGTAGCGCGCGCAACGCCTCATCGTTGATCGCCAGCATGTGACGCGCGTATTCCACCAGCCGCCGCCCATGCGACGACAGCACCTTGTTGCGCCCCTGTTTTTCGAACAGGGGCAGGCCGATGGTGGATTCCAGCCGCTGCATTTGCTGCGTGATGGCCGACTGCGTCTTATGCAGCCGGTTGGCCGCTTCCGAAAACGTGTCGTGCTGGGCGATGGCTGTCAGCGTGCGAAGCAGGTCCAGATCCAAATTGCGCATGTCAGCCTCTAAAAGTATTAGCGTTGCTAATGGAATGTTAAGGCAATTTAAATTGTTGATGCGCGGCCTGGGCGATACAGTAAACGCAATAACTCATGAAACAAGAGGAAAATCCAAAGTGAGCACCCCGCACCCCCACCAGGCCGGCATCGATGCCGCTATTGGAAATATTAAAAAAACTGTAGGAAATAAGGGGCTGAACCGCGACAGCCTCGACGAGGTCCTGCAAGAGCTGGTGGGCTTGGCCAGCCACACCGACTGGTGGACGGGCGAGCGATACGCTGCGCCCGAAGACGGTGAACGCCAGGCGCGTTACCTGATCGCCGAAGACGACGACAAGGGCTATGCGCTTTACCTGAACGTCATGCGTCCCGGCAACAAGATCGTGCCGCACAATCACACCACCTGGGCCTGTATCGCTGCCGTGGAAGGCGTGGAATACAACTACGTCTACGACCGCACCGACGACGGGTCGGTGCCTGGGGTGGGGCGGCTGGAGAAGACCGGAACGGTCGTGGTCGGCCCCGGTGCCGGTATCGCCTTGATGCCCGACGACATCCATGCCGTCGAAATCCAGGGCGACAGCGTCATCCGCCACCTGCACATGTACGGCCGCGCGCTCGAGACGCTGAACGAGCGCCTGGGCTTCGACCTGGAAGCGGGCACCTGCAAGATCATGCCCATCGGCGTGAAGACCCGCCGCTGACCATGAGCAAGCCCTACCGGTCCGCCACGCGCCTGCTGCGCGCGGGACGCCCTCATCAAGGGTGGGTCAACACCCCCGTCACGCGTGCCAGCACCTACGTCTTCGATAGCGTCGCCGCCTGGCGCGACACGCGGGAACGCCGCGAGCAAGAGCGCCTGCCGTCCTACGGCGCGCGCGGCACCGACAGCACGCATGCGCTGGAAGACGCGCTGGTGGAGCTGGAACAGGGCTATCGCGCCGCGTTGTACCCCACGGGGCAGGCGGCGATCGCAACCGTGCTGCTGGCCTATCTACGGACCGGCGACCACGTGTTAGTGACCGACGCCGTATACGAACCCGTGCGTCGCTTCTGCGTCGAGCACCTGACGCGGCTGGGCATCGAATACACGTTCTACCGGCCGGACGGCGCCGGCATCGAGGCGCTGATCCGGCCCAATACCCGCATGATCTATGCAGAGTCCCCCGGGTCGCTGACTTACGAGATGCCGGACCTCACCGAGTTATCCACAGCTGCGCGAAAACACGATTGCTGGCTGGCTGTGGATAACACGTGGGCGTCGGGTTTGATACACAAACCACTCACGCTGGGCGCCGATATCTCTCTGCTGGCGGCCACCAAATACCTGGGCGGACATGCCGATGTGATGATGGGCGCTGCCGTCGTCAACCGCCGCGCCTGGCGCGCATTGGAACGCGCCTCCATCGACTTCGGCCAGACGGTCGGGGCCGACGACGCGTTCCTGGTGCTGCGCGGCATGCGTTCGCTGCCGCTACGCATGGCGCAGCACGCCAGGAACGCGTTGCGGGTGGCGGAATGGCTGCAAGGCCGCGCCGAGGTGGCGCGCGTGCTTTGTCCGGCCCTGCCCAGCCACCCGTCGCACGCGATCTGGCGACGCGATTGCACCGGCGCCAATGGTCTGCTGACGATCGAATTGAGCGAAGCGTTCGACATGGCGGATGCCGAGCGGCTGATCGACCGCCTGCGTCTGTTCGGCATCGGCGCATCGTGGGGCGGATTTGAAAGCCTGGTGATCCCGGCGCAGCTGAATTCACGTGCGCTGCCTGACCCGACGCCCCGCGGCGCGATGCTGCGCCTGCATATCGGCCTGGAAGACCCCGACGACCTGATCGGCGACCTTGAACAAGGCTTGTCCGCGCTGACCCATTCCCCCCGTTCCCTACGAATCTCATGATGCATTCCACCTCCGCCCCTGGCGCCGCAGATATCGGCTCGCACACGCTCAAGCAATGGCTGCATGACGGCCGCGAGATCGCCTTGCTGGATGTGCGCGAACACGGCCAATACGGCGAGTCGCACCTGTTCTACGCGGCGCCGGTGCCATACAGCCGGCTTGAAATCGATATCGTCCGCCTGGCCCCGCGTCGCGATGTTCGGGTCGTGGTGTACGACGATGGCGGCAGCGACCGCACCGCCGAGCGTGCCGCCCGGGCGCTGGCAAAGCTGGGCTACCGCCAGGTGCATCGCCTGGCGGGCGGCATTGCGCAGTGGCAGCAGGACGGCTATGCCGCCTTTGCCGGCGTGAATGTGCCCAGCAAGACGTTCGGCGAACTGGCCGAAGAAGTTTTCCACACGCCGCGTATCGGCGCGCGTGAACTGGCCGAGCGCCAACGGCGCGGCGACGACCTGATCGTGCTGGACGGCAGGCCCTTCACGGAATACCAGAAGATGAGTATTCCCGGCGGCATCTGCTGCCCGAACGGCGAGCTGGCGCTGCGCGCCCACACGCTGGTCAAGGATCCCGGCACCACCATCGTCGTCAATTGCGCGGGCCGCACGCGCAGCATTATCGGTGCGCAGACCCTCATCAACCTGGGCGTGCCCAATCCCGTCTATGCGCTGGAGAACGGCACGCAGGGCTGGTATCTGGAAGATCTGCAACTGGAACACGGCGCAAGCCGCCGCTACGACGACGGCGTGGCGTCCGATGAACTGCCGACGCTTGCCGCCCGCTCGGCGCAACTGGCTGAACGCCATGGCGTGCCGATGGTCGATGCGGGCGCGGTACAGGCATGGCTGCGCGACGACACGCGCAGCACCTTTCTGTGCGACGTGCGCAGCGCCGAGGAATTCGCGCAGGGTTCATTGCCCGGCGCCCAGCACACGCCGGGCGGGCAACTGGTGCAGGCCACCGACCAATACCTGGCCGTGCGCGGCGCCCGCATCGTCGTGTTCGATGCGGAAGGGGTGCGCGCGCCGGTCGTGGCCAGCTGGCTGCGGCAGATGGGCTGGGATGCCTGCGTGCTGAAAGAGGGCGTGCTTGCTGAACTGAAAAACGACGCGCCGGCCACGGACACCCCCGTCGTGTCGGCGCTGTCCGATGCCGGCGTGGCCGCGGCGTTGGCGCAGGGCGCCCAGGCCGTCGATTTGCGCCCGGGCATGCGCTATCGGGCCAGCCACATCGTGGGGGCGCGTTGGTCGATCCGCCCGCGCCTGGACCGCCTGGCGTTGGATCCCGCCCGCCCCGTCGTCCTGCTGGCCGAAGACGCGGCCATCGCGGCGTGGGCAATGGAAGACCTGACCGCCTTGGGCTTGACGGACGTCAAGGTAAACACCGGCACGCCAGCCGGTTGGGCAGCAGCGGGCATCGCGTTGGAATCCACCCCTGCCGTTCCCACCGACACCGAGTGCATCGATTACCTGTTTTTCGTGCACGACCGCCACGACGGCAACAAGGCCGCGGCGCGTCAGTACCTGTCCTGGGAGACCAACCTGGTCAAGCAGATCGATGAACGCGAGCTGGCGGGCTACCGGTTTCCCGCTGGCTGACGCCGTGCATTGACGCTGCCCGTCCAGGGCACAAGCGCCACAGTGGCCCGTAGAGGCCGCGCGGCGCGACGACAGATGCATCAACCCGATCAATACGCCCCGGCGGCTTTTGCCGACGGGGTGCGGACGGTTCATGGCGAACCGGAATGCAAAGGACGGCCGAGTATCCGGCCGCCGACTCAAGGGGAAATCCAGATGAAGCACCATGCATTGCACGCTTGCGGGACAGCCGCCCTGGCCATGGCCGGCCTGATGTGGAGCGCAAGCGGCCAGGCCCAGGCTCAGGCGCTGAAAGCGCCAGCCGATTATCCCAAGCAGGCCATCACCGTGGTCTCGCCGTTTCCGCCCGGGGGCGGCAACGACAACGTGGCGCGCCTGATCGCCCAGGAGCTGGGCGTCATCACGGGCCAGAGCGTCGTGGTGGAAAACCGCTCGGGGGCGGGCGGCAACGTGGGCACGGCGCAGGTGTCACGCGCCAAGCCCGACGGCTATACCCTGGTGATGTCGCAGACCAGCGTCATGGCCGTCAACCCGCGCCTGTACAAGAATGTCGGCTTCGATCCGGTGAAGGACTTCACGCCGATATCGCAGATCACGTCCGCGCCGCTGGTGCTGGTGGCCCGCACCGAAAGCCCGTACAAGACGCTGGGCGACTATCTGGACGCCGCGCGCAAACAGCCGGGCATCATCACGTACGCCACGCCGGGCAACGGCACCATGAGCCATTTGATGGGCGCCCTGGTGTCCAAGAAAGCGGGCGTGAACCTGGTGCATGTGCCGTATCGCGGCGCGGCGCCCGCCATCACCGACCTGATGGGCGGCACGGTGGACATGCTGATCACGTCGCCGGCGTCGGCCGAACCCATGGTGACCGCGGGCAAGCTGCGTATCCTGGCCCTGAGCCACGAAAACAGCATCGGCGTTTTCAAAGGCGCGCCCACGCTCAAGCAAAGCGGCCTGGACGGCATCACCGCCGATGATTGGTATGGTTTGTTCGCCCCTGCCGGCACGCCGCCCGAGCGCGTCGCTTATCTGGCAGGCGCGGTGGCGCAGGCGATGAAGTCGCCCACCGTGATCGCCAAGATCAACAGCGGCGGCAGTTGGCCGGTGGGCAGTCAGCCCGACGCGTTCAAGACGCGCCTGCAGGAAGACACGGTGTATTGGGCGGACATGGTGAAGACGGCAGGGGTGTCGCTCGACTGAGGCCTCGCTGCCACCGGCCCCTGAACCGGTCCTGTACTGCCGGCTTCCTACACGGCCAGCACGTTGCCCGCCGCGGCCTTCAGCGCCGCGAATGCGGGCATTTTTTCCGCGCTGGTGTTGGTGACCAGATGATCGATGCGGTCCGCGCCGCAAAACGACACGCGGCTGCACAGGCCGATCTTGCTGAAGTCCGCCAACAGCACCAGCTGCTTGGCATTGCCCGTCATCGCGCGGGCGACTTCCGCTTCGCGCAGGTCGTAATTGGTGGCGCCGCACTCCGCGTCGACGCCTACCGGCGACAGCAATGCCAGGTCGGCGCGGTAGCGGTGGATCTCGGCGATGGTGATGTCGCCGGCGGTGGCGCACACGGGCCCGCCAACCGCGCCGCCCAACATGATCAGTTGATTGGCGCCGCTGCCTGCCGCGCCCACCTTCAGCGCCACGTCGAACGAGTTGGTGATGATGGTCAGGCCGGACAGCTTGGCCAGTTCGTCGGCGAGCACGCTGGTGGTGCTGCCCGCGTCAAGGAACAGGGTGTGTCCGCTGGACACGAGACCGGCCGCGGCGCGCGCGATGGCGCGCTTGTACTTCACGCGCGTGTGCACGCGCTCGGCGAACGGGGGCTCGCTGTGCACCGGCACGGCGCCGCCGTGCACGCGCCGCAATTCGCCCATCGCCTCCAGTTCAAGCAGATCCCGTCTGACGGTTTCGCGCGACACGCCCAGCTCTCCGACGATGCGGTCGGTCGATACCTGCTGCAATGACGACAGCAGCGCGCGGATTCTCTGATACCGCTCTTCTTGCCACATATCCGATGCTTCCTAATCTATCTTCGCCGCCGCGACGCCCCGGCGATCAACGCGCGCATGGCCAGCAAAGAACCTCCAACGACCAGCATGATAAGCGTGGAATACGCCGCCGCCTGCGAAACGAACCCGGCCTCGTCCAGCCGCAGTACCGACACCGGCGCCACGCTGATGGTCGGCGTTACCAGGAAGATCACCGCCGACAGCGTCACCATCGACCGCATGAACAGGAAAAAGAACACGCCCAGCACCGTGGGCGCGATCAGCGGCAGCACCGCATCGCGCAGGACTTGCACCGTGCCGCCGCCCAGGCAACTGACGGCTTCCTCCAGCGCCTGCGGCACGGCGCGCATGCCCGTCATCATCGTCAGGAACCCTTGCGTGTGATAGTGGTAGAAATTGCATAGCGCGATCAACGCCGCGCTGCCGTACAGCGCATACAACGGCGTGCCGGGCGCATTGAACGCGAAGATGTAGGACAGCCCCAACACCAGGCCCGGCACCCCGACGGGCAGCACGGACAGCAGGTACACAACCTTGGCCCAGCCGCGTCCGATGCGGCACACACCGAAGCACAGGAAGAACAACAGCAGCACGCCGCCGCTGGCAGCCGCCAGCGACAGGTACAGCGACGTCCACAGGGGGGCGTAGCCGCCGCTGACGGTGATGTCGTAGTGCTTCAGCGTCCATTCCATGCGGTAGGGCCACAGCCGCATGAAACTGGCGAAGACGACCGTCGCCACGGTCAGGATGATCGTGCCGCAGGCCAGCAGCACGCCGATGCCGAACACCGCATCGCGAACGGGGGCGGGTTGCGGGGCCACCCGCACTCCGCTGGGTGACGCCGACCCGAACTGGCGCTGCGAGGCCACGCGTTCTATCTGCACGGAGATCAGCGACGGCAACAACAGCAGGATGCCCACGACGGACCCCATGCCGAAATTCATCTGGCCCGACACCTGGCTGTAGATTTCCGTGGCCAGCACCCGGTAATTGCCGCCGATCACCGCCGCGTTGCCGAAGTCCGTGATGGTGATGACGAACACCACGAACGCGGCGCTCAGCAGTCCGAACTTGCAGTTGGGCAAGGTGATATCGAAGAATTGCCGCGCGCTGGACGCGCCCATGACTTCGGCTGCGTCGTAGTAGCGGGCGTCCATGTTGCGCAACGCGGCCTGCAGGATCAGCACGGCCTGGGGCAGGGCGTAGAACACGTTCGAGATCAATAGCCCCCAGAAGCCATAGATATCGACCTCCCAACCGGTCCAGCGGTGCACCAGCCCGTTGCGTCCCAGGATGAATATCAGGCCCAGACCCTGCACCAGCGACGGCGCCAGCAACGGCAGCACCAGCGCCAATCGCACAAGCGCCTTGCCGCGCATGCAGCTGCGGTCAAGGCCATAGGCGATGGCGAATCCCAGCGTGATGCTGACGGCGGTGGTGGCGGCGCTCATTACAAGGCTGTTGACGGTGGCGGTCAGGATGCCGCGTGTGGCGAACACCTCGGCATAGTTGCCCAGCCCGATCGATCCATCCTTTTCCACCAGGCTGCGCCACGCCACGGCCGCCAGCGGATACAGGAAAAACAGCGCCAATCCCGCCAGAGGGATCGCCACACAGGTCCACAGCAGCAGCCGGTCCGCGGACCACGGCGCGCGCCCCGCAGGCGCCGCGACGGCCGCATCCGCATGTAGCGTGCTCATCGCCGGCTCCCGCCGCGCGGGGTCATACGCTGACCCAGGCGCATTCGCCGGGTTCCACGTCCAGCCGAACGGGCGCGCCGCGGGACAGCCCAGCCGCGCCATGTTGCTCGACAACCAGCTCACGTCCCAGCCACGCGACGCGCAACCGCGTCAGGTTACCCATGAAGGTCATGTCCTGTACGCGGCCCGGACCTTGCTCGTCGGCGGCGATGCGCAGGTTTTCCGGGCGCAGGCAGGCTTCATAGCGTTCATTCGCGCCCTCGGGCCGCGTCGCCAGCAGATGGGGCATCGCATCGCTTACCCAATCGGTGGGCAGCAGATTGCTCAAGCCCACGAAGTTGGCCACGAAGCGCGTGCGGGGCCGCAGATAGAGGTCGGAGGGGGACCCGACCTGTTCGATGCGCCCGTCGTTCATGCAGACGATCTTGTCGGCCAGCGTCAGCGCTTCTTCCTGGTCGTGGGTCACCATGATGGTCGGGATCTTCAGCCTGCGTTGCACGTCGTGGATCTCGGCGCGCATGTCGGTGCGCACGCGCGCATCCAACGCCGACAGCGGTTCGTCCAGCAGGATCAGCGCCGGGTCCACCGCCAGTGCGCGCGCCAGCGCCACGCGCTGTTGCTGTCCCCCCGAAAGCTGGTGCGGATAGCGTGGCGCATAGTCGGGCAGCTTGATCAGGGTCAGCAGTTCAGCCACACGCGCGGCGATGCGGTCGCGCGGTTCGCCGCGGACGCGCAAGCCGTAGCCCACGTTTTCGGCCACCGTCATGTTGGGGAACAACGAGTACGACTGGAATACGATGCCAAAGCCACGCTTGCGCGCCGGCAGCTTGCTCAGGTCGCGCCCGCCCAGCGTGATGGTGCCGCGGTCGAACGGCAGCAGGCCCGCCACGATGCGCAGCAAGGTCGTCTTGCCGCAGCCGCTCGGGCCCAGCAGGCACACGAATTCATGTTCGCCGACGGACAGGTCGATGTCCTCCAGCGCGACCGACGCGTCGAAGGTTTTCCGTATGCCGCGCAGTTCCAGATACATGGCGTCTCCCAGACGCGAGAGCGGCGGGCGGGCCCCGCCGCGCCAGCCTCAGCGCTTGATGGTGTCTTGCCAGGTCTTGATCGTGGCGTCGCGCTCGGCGGCCGACTTCTGGAAATCCACCGGATACAACACGGCGGTCAGGTCCTTCGGCAGGCCCGCGGCTTCGGCCGCCTTGTTGGGGGCGGCGCCCGGGATGGTGACGAGTTCCTTGTACTTGCTGTACAGGCCGCCGGCCTGCGCGGAGAGGGTCCAATCCAGGAAGCGTTTGGCATCGGCGGGGTTCTTCGCTGTCTTCATCAGGCCGGACGCCTCCAGCTCGTACCCCACCCACTGCTTGGGGATCACCATCTTGACCGGATAGCCCTCTTCGATGGACTGCATGGCCGGGAAGGCGAACGATACGCCGATCGCGTATTCGCCGGCGCGGGCCATCTTGCAGGGGCGCGACCCCGACGGCGTGTATTGCGCCACGTTCTTGTCCAGGTCCTTCAGCAGCGCCCAGCCCTTTTCCTTGCCCAAGCCCTGCAGCAACGCGACGATCTGCAGGTAGCCCGTGCCGGAGGCGGCCGGGCTCGGGATGACGATCTCGCCTTTATAAACGGGGTTGGCCAGGTCTTCCCAAGACGTCGGCATGGGCAGCTTCTTGGACTTCAGCCGGTCGGTGTTCACACAGAACGCCGCAACATAGCCGGTGGCGGCAAACCACTTGTTGTCCGCGCCCTTGTACTGGGCGGGCAGGGTGTCGATCCCCTTGGCCGCATAGGGCTCCAGCAGGTTCTGCAAGCGCGGATCCAGCATGTTGCTGACGGCAAAGCCCCAGATCACGTCCTGCTGAGGGTTCGCCGCTTCGGCGATCAGCCGGGCGCCCAGGTCGCCGGTAGACAGGCGCAGCACGTTGACCTTCACATCCGGCATGGCCGCGTTGGCCGCCTTCAGATAGGCCGCGATCTCGTCTTCCTCCAGCGCGGTGTAGACGGTGATGGGACCGGCGTGGGCGACGTGTGCAAAACCTAGGGAAATTACTGCAACCACAACGCTAAGCTTCTTCATACATTGCATGATGGGACTCCGGTGGGGAATACATGGCAACGGTGCGAGCTACTGATGCGGACGGCGACCCTGCCGTAGGGGGCGAGGTTGCAGTTTTAGGTATATTTGCAAATTTGGGGCAACGTGTCTAGACTGGAAAAACCCCTGGGAGCACCGTGATGCAAACCTCCGCCGCGCTGCCGGCGCAGCAATTGGCCGAATATTCCTCGTTCGCGCAGACGCTCGCGGACCGCGTCCGGCCCTTGTCCCGCAAGTGGTTCCGGCACCCGCTGTCCGTCGACACCAAGGCCGACGAAAGCCCCGTGACGCAGGCCGACCGAGAGGTCGAGGCCGCGCTGCGCGACGCGATCGCGCAACACTATCCCCAGCACGGCATCTTCGGCGAAGAGTTCGGCGCGCTGCACGCCGAAGCCGAGCTTGTGTGGTCGCTGGACCCCATCGACGGCACGCGCGCATTCATCTCGGGCAACCCCTTGTGGGGCACGTTGCTGGCGTTGCTGCATCGGGGCCGTCCGGTGCTGGGCCTGATCGACATTCCCACGTTGCAGGAACGCTGGATCGGCGCGGCCGGTTCGCCGGCGCGGCTGAATGGCGACCTCTGCCAGGCCAGCGCCTGTACCGAACTGCGTGACGCGATCCTGTACGCCACGTCGCCCGACATCTTCGAAGGCGCTGAACTGGCTGCCTTCGATGCCTTGGCCCGTGCCGCGCGCATGCGCCGCTACGGCGGCGATTGCTACAGCTACGGGCTGCTGGCCAGCGGCCACATCGACCTGGTGGTCGAAGCCGGCCTGCAACCCTATGACTATCTGGCGCTGATGCCCGTGATCGAAGGCGCGGGCGGCGTCATCACCGATTGGGCTGGGCAGCCGCTCAGCCTCGAATCGCAGGGCCGCGTCGTCGCGGCCGCCACGCCGCAGCTGCATCGCCAGGCGATGCGGGTGCTGGGGGCGGCCATGACCTGAACGCCGCGCCGCCCGCCCGCAGGTCAACGCAACGCTTCAGCCACAAAGGTGAACGAGCATGCATGCACTAGGGGTAGCAACGGTGGAAGACGCAGAGCGGCTGGTGCAAGCCAGCCCGCTCTCGCATATCAAGGTGGGGTTGTCCGACGTCGACGGTGTGATGCTGGGCAAATACTTGCGGCGCGACAAGTTCCTGAGCGCGCTGCGCTCGGGGTTGGCGTTCTGCGACGTGGTGCTCGGCTGGGACCTGGACGATCAGCTCTACGACAACACCCAATACACCGGTTGGCACACCGCCTACCCCGATGCCAAGCTGCGCATCGTGCCGCAGACCGGGCGTCGGCTACCGCTGGAGCAGGGCCCCGGCGGCGAAGACATGCTGCTGTTCCTGGCTGAATTCGACGGCGATGCCAGCGCCATCTGTCCGCGCCGGCTGCTGCATCGCACGCTGGACCGCGCGGCGGGCATGGGCTACGAGGTCTACGCCGCGCTGGAATACGAGTTCTTCATGTTCCGCGAGACCCCGCATTCGGTCCGTGCGAAAAACTACCGCAACATGGAAAACTGGACGCCGGGCAACTTCGGCTACTCCGTGCTGCGCAGCACCGTCGAGGGCGACTTCTACCGCAAGCTGCTGGACATGTGCGAACGCATGGACATGCCAATCGAGGGCCTGCATACCGAAACGGGGCCGGGCGTGCTGGAAGCGGCCATCGCGGTGGACCAGGCCGCCGCCGCCGGCGACAAGGCGTTTCTGTTCAAGACCTTCACCAAAGCGCTGGCGCAGCAGAACGGGCTGATGGCAACCTTCATGGCCAAATGGTCGCATGATCATCCCGGCCAGAGCGGCCATATCCATTTGTCGCTACGCGACAGGAAAAGCGGCCGTTCGGCCTTCTACGACGAATCGCAGCCGCACGGCATGAGCGCGACGCAGGTCGCGTTCATGGCCGGCGTGCAACGCTACCTGCCGGAGTTCATGGCGCTGTACGCGCAGACGATCAACAGTTATTCGCGTCTGGTGCCGGGCTATTGGGCGCCGCTGGATGCAACGTGGGGCATGGAAAACCGCACGACCGCGCTGCGCCTCATCCCGGGCAGCGACAAGTCGCAGCGCGTCGAGGTGCGCATCGGTTCGGCGGACGCCAATCCCTACCTGGCGTTGTCCGCCGCGCTGGCCTCGGGCCTGTACGGCATCGAGCAGGGCTTGACGCCTGAACCCATGGTGCAAGGCAATGCCTACACGCAGCAATTCCCGGCCCATCTGCACCTGCCCACGACCTTATGGGAGGCGGCGCAACGCCTGCGCGGGTCCGAAGCGGCTCGCCACCTGTTCGGCGATCCATTCGTCGAACACTACGCCGCGACGCGCGAGTGGGAAGAACGGCAGTTCCGGCGGCACGTGACCGACTGGGAGCTGGCGCGCTACTTCGAAATCATCTGAACCTGTCCAACCGCTTGCATAGGGCGATCATGACCCAGGAACTCATCACCATCAGTCCCATCGACGGGCGCGAGGTCGTGCGCCGCGCCTACGCCAACGATGCGCAGATTGCGCAGGCGCTGACGCAAGCCCAGTCCGCGCAAGTGGCATGGCAGGCGCTAGGCGTGGCAGAGCGGGGGCGCATGGTGTCCGCCGCGGTGGACCGCTTCGTTGCGGCCAAGGACGAGATTGCGCGGGCCATCACGATCCAGATGGGGCGCCCATTGCGTTACACGCCGGGCGAAGTCGCCGGTTTTGAAGCGCGCGCGCGCCACATGATTTCGATCGCGGATGCGGCGTTAGCGCCCGTGCGCGTGCCCGAGCAGGCCGGATTCACGCGTTTCATCAGCCGTGAACCCATCGGCGTCGCGTTGACCGTCGCGCCGTGGAACTACCCCTTGCTTACGGCAGTAAACAGCATCGTCCCGGCCTTGATGGCGGGCAACACCGTCATCCTGAAGCACTCCGACCAGACGCCGTTGTGCGCCGAGTTGATGGATCGCGCGTTCCGCGACGCCGGCGTGCCGAAGGGCGTGTTCCAGTACCTGCATGCCAACCACGACACCGTCCAGCGGCTGATCCGCGCGCCCGAGATTGGCTACGTGTCATTCACGGGGTCGGTGCGCGGTGGACGCGTCGTCGAGGAAAGCGCGGCGGGGCGCTTCATCGGGGTGGGCCTGGAGCTGGGCGGCAACGACCCTGCCTATGTGCGCGCGGACGCCAGGTTGGATCACGCCGTCGAGACGCTGGTGGACGGCGCATTCTTCAATTCGGGGCAGTCCTGCTGCGGTATCCAGCGCATCTACGTCGCGCGGCCGCTTTACGACGAGTTTGTCGAACGCGCGGTTGCACTGACAAACGGTTACGTACTGGGCAATCCGCTGCACCCCGAAACGACGCTGGGGCCGGTCGTCCGTGCCCGAGCCGCAGCCGAGATTCGCGACGTCATCGCGGAAGCCGTGTCGGCCGGCGCGCAAAACATGATTGATCCCTCGCATTTCAATAATGCGAGTGAAAGATCGCCTTATGTCGCGCCCGCAATCCTGACGCGAGTAAACCATCGCATGCGTGTCATGAACGATGAGTGCTTCGGACCGGTCGTCGGCATCATGCCCGTCGATACCGACGACGAGGCCGTCGCGTTGATGAACGACAGCCCCTATGGGTTGACGGCGGCGGTGTTCACGCAAGACGAAAGCGCCGCCCTGGCGTTGGGCCGTCAAGTGCGTACCGGAACCTTCTTCATGAACCGCTGCGATTATCTGGACCCCGCGTTGGCCTGGACCGGCGTCAAGAACACGGGCCGCGGCGTGTCCTTGTCCGCCATCGGCTACGAGCAACTCACGCAAGCCAAATCCTTTCATCTGCGCAGCGTCTGACAACGCGTCTTCAGGAATCGAACCATGACCGTGCCCAGCGTCAATTGGAACTATCCCACTGCAATCAAGGCGGGTCCCGGCCGCATCAAGGAGCTGGCCGATTGGTGCGCCGAACTCGGCATGAGGCGGCCCCTGCTCGTCACGGACCCGGGACTCGCGGCATTGCCGATGGTGGGCGACGCCGTGCGTGCGTGCCGTCAGGCCGGCCTGGAATGCGGCCTTTTCCACGAGGTCAAAGGCAACCCCACGGGACGCAATGTCGAAGATGGCGTGGCGGCCTATCGGCAGGGCAGGCACGACGGTGTCATCGCCTTTGGTGGCGGCTCGGCGCTGGACGCTGCCAAGGCCATCGCCTTGATGGCAGGCCAGAAGCGGCCCTTATGGGACTTCGAGGACGTCGGCGACAACCATCTGCGTGTGAACGTGGCCGGGATGGCGCCCGTCGTCGCGGTGCCGACCACGGCCGGCACGGGGTCGGAAGTGGGCCGCGCATCGGTCATCACGGACGAGGCCGCGCAGGTCAAGCGCATCATCTTCCATGCGCGCATGCTGCCCTCCATCGTCATCCTGGACCCGGAGCTGACGGTGGGGCTGCCGCCGAAGATCACCGCCGCGACTGGCATGGATGCCTTGTCGCACAACCTGGAGGCGTACTGTTCGCCGTTCTTCCATCCCATGGCGGCGGGCATTGCGATGGAAGGCATGCGCCTGGTCAAGGAATACCTGCCGCAGGCCGTGGCCGACGGGGCCGACCTCCAGGCGCGCCAGCAGATGCTGGTGGCCTCGTGCATGGGCGCCACCGCTTTCCAGCGCGGCCTGGGCGCGATGCACGCGCTGGCGCATCCGCTAGGCGCCCTGTACGACGCACACCACGGCATGCTGAACGCGATCCTGATGCCTTATGTATTGAAGGCCAACCAGCACGCGGTGGCCCCCCGGCTGGAAGCACTGGCGCGCTACCTGGACCTGCCCGCCACGGGCCCGGGGGCAGTGCTGGACTGGGTGCTGCGCCTGCGTGAGGCGGTGGGCATTCCCCACTCGCTGGCGGAAATCGGCATCGACGAGGCCCAGGCCGAACGAGTCGGCCGTATGGCCAGCGAAGATCCCTCGGGGGGAACGAACCCCATTATTTTCACGGCCGACCAATATTCACAACTTTTGCGTGCATCAATTCGCGGAAACCTGTAAGCTTCGCCCCCTCTGCGCGGAAACGCGGGTGGCTGAACGAAAGTTTTTGAAGATTTTCATCCGAATGGTTTGACACCGGATTTGAAAGTGTTCATAATCTCAAGTTCTCCGCTGGAGGGGTGCCCGAGTGGTTAAAGGGGGCAGACTGTAAATCTGTTGGCCTTGCGCCTACATTGGTTCGAATCCAATCTCCTCCACCAGAGACCCAACTCTTGAATCCAGGCGATGTCTGCCTGGATTTTAAAATTAGGCCTAGGGAACTGGGCGACCTTCGCAAAGAAGGTTGTAAGGTTCTCCAGGCCTTGATTTTGAGGGTTTGGGAAAGAGAAGGTGAATGGGTATGCCGCGGGTGTAGCTCAATGGTAGAGCAGAAGCCTTCCAAGCTTACGACGAGGGTTCGATTCCCTTCACCCGCTCCAAGATTTTTAAATGCCCATGTGGCTCAGTGGTAGAGCACTCCCTTGGTAAGGGAGAGGTCGCGCGTTCGATCCGCGCCATGGGCACCACAAATTTCCAAGTACTTTTCTTCAGTCTGAAGCGCAATCCAGGTCAGGAGTCAGCCATGGCAAAAGGCAAGTTTGAACGTACCAAGCCGCACGTGAACGTGGGTACGATTGGTCACGTTGACCACGGCAAAACGACGTTGACGGCAGCTATCACGACCGTTCTGTCGAACAAGTTCGGTGGCGAAGCCAAGGGCTACGACCAGATCGATGCGACTCCTGAAGAAAAGGCTCGCGGCATCACGATCAACACCGCCCACGTCGAGTACGAAACGGAAGCGCGTCACTACGCGCACGTTGACTGCCCGGGCCACGCTGACTATGTGAAGAACATGATCACGGGCGCCGCTCAGATGGACGGCGCGATCCTGGTCGTGTCGGCCGCTGACGGCCCGATGCCGCAAACGCGTGAACACATCCTGCTGAGCCGCCAAGTTGGCGTGCCGTACATCATCGTCTTCCTGAACAAGGCTGACATGGTTGACGACGCCGAGCTGCTCGAGCTGGTGGAAATGGAAGTTCGCGAACTTCTGTCGAAGTACGACTTCCCGGGTGATGACACCCCGATCGTCAAGGGTTCTGCCAAGCTGGCGCTGGAAGGCGACAAGGGCGAACTGGGCGAACAGGCCATCATGAACCTGGCAGCTGCGCTGGATTCGTACATTCCGACGCCTGAGCGTGCTGTTGACGGCGCGTTCCTGATGCCGGTTGAAGACGTGTTCTCGATCTCGGGTCGTGGCACGGTGGTGACGGGTCGTATCGAACGCGGCATCGTCAAGGTCGGCGAAGAAATCGAAATCGTGGGCCTGGTGCCGACGGTCAAGACGACTTGCACGGGCGTTGAAATGTTCCGCAAGCTGCTCGACCAAGGTCAAGCTGGCGACAACGTGGGCATTCTGCTGCGCGGCACCAAGCGTGAAGACGTCCAGCGTGGCCAAGTTCTGGCCAAGCCGGGCTCGATCACCCCGCACACGGACTTCACGTCCGAGGTGTACATCCTGTCCAAGGAAGAAGGCGGCCGTCACACTCCGTTCTTCCAGGGCTATCGTCCCCAGTTCTACTTCCGCACGACGGACGTGACGGGCACGATCGAGCTGCCGGCCGACAAGGAAATGGTTCTGCCGGGCGACAACGTGGCCATGACGGTCAAGCTGTTGGCTCCGATCGCCATGGAAGAAGGCCTGCGTTTCGCCATCCGTGAAGGCGGTCGTACCGTCGGCGCCGGCGTCGTCGCCAAGATCCTGAAGTAAGCAATACCCAAGTGGGTAGAGTGGACGAAATGTCCCTCTACCCATTTTTGCTGTAAAAGTGTTATGATGTTTGGCTCCGCGATCATTTGCGCCAAATTGCCTGAAATGGCAGTCTGAAAAACGGCCTGCAAGGCTGTTTTGAGCGGCAACGGTAGGTCACGGAAAGTCAGTGAATGTAGTGCAAGCCAGTAGTGTTTTAGGGGCATAGCTCAATTGGCAGAGCGTCGGTCTCCAAAACCGAAGGTTGTAGGTTCGATTCCTACTGCCCCTGCCACCGCCAGGATAAACCCGCGGGAGATCATCGCGAGTTACGCATTCACGGCGGCTCGCGTCGCAATATGTCTAATACCAGCGTAGAAACCGTAACCAGTACCGCCGACCGGGTCAAGCTCGGGCTGGCGGTTCTCGTCGTTATTGCTGGCATCGTCGGGTTTTCCGTGCTTAGCGCACAGCCGATGCCCGCACGTGTCGGCGTGTTCGTTGGTGGCCTCGTGATCGCAGCCGTGATCGCCTGGTTCAGCGAGCCCGGCCGCCGCACCCTGAGCTTTGCCAACGAGTCCTACAACGAAGTCAAGCGTGTCGCGTGGCCCACCCGCAAGGAAACGACCCAAATGACGGGTATCGTTTTTGCGTTCGTGGCGGTCATGGGCATTTTCATGTGGGTGCTCGACAAGGGCATCGAATGGATTCTTTACGGCCTGCTGTTGGGCTGGAAATAAGGACGGCGAATGAGTAAGCGTTGGTATGTCGTCCATGTGTATTCCGGCATGGAAAAGAGTGTTCACAAGGCCCTGATCGAGCGCATCGAGCGCGCGGCCTTGCAAACGTCTTTTGGCCGAATCCTTGTGCCCTCCGAAGAAGTCGTCGAGGTCAAGGGTGGTCAGAAGTCGATCACCGAACGCCGCATTTTCCCTGGTTATGTCCTGGTTGAAATGGACCTGACCGACGAAACGTGGCATTTGGTCAAGAATACGAACCGCGTCACCGGCTTTTTGGGTGGCTCGGGCAACCGTCCGACCCCGATTTCCGAAAAGGAAGTCGAGAAGATCCTCTCCCAGATGGAAGAGGGTGTCGAGAAACCCCGCCCCAAGATTCTGTTCGAAGTGGGCGAGATGGTTCGGGTCAAGGAAGGTCCGTTTGCAGACTTCAACGGCAATGTCGAAGAAGTCAATTACGAAAAGAGCAAGGTGCGCGTGTCGGTCACCATTTTTGGTCGTGCCACACCCGTCGAACTCGATTTCAGCCAGGTCGAAAAGACCTGATTTCAACCCCCCCGGGGAGCCCAGGCCAATAAGGCCCGGGCGATATAACCCGCAAGGAGCAAAGCATGGCGAAGAAGATCGTCGGCTTTATCAAGCTGCAAGTACCGGCTGGTAAGGCTAACCCCTCCCCCCCGATTGGCCCGGCACTGGGTCAACGCGGCCTGAACATCATGGAATTCTGCAAGGCGTTCAACGCCAAGACCCAAGGCATGGAGCCTGGTCTGCCGATTCCGGTGGTGATCACCGCTTTCGCGGACAAGAGCTTCACCTTCATCATGAAGACCCCGCCCGCGACGGTCCTCATCAAGAAGGCTGCTGGCGTGCAAAAGGGTTCGGCCAAGCCGCATACCGACAAGGTCGGCACGCTGACCCGCGCTCAAGCTGAAGAAATCGCCAAGGCCAAGGGCCCCGATCTGACCGCCGCTGATCTGGACGCCGCTGTGCGCACGATCGCTGGCAGCGCCCGCAGCATGGGCATCACGGTTGAGGGGATCTAATCATGGCAAAACTGTCCAAGCGCGCCGCCGCTATTGCACAAAAGATCGACCGTACCAAGCTGTACCCGGTCGCTGAAGCCCTGACGCTGGTCAAGGAAACCGCTGTCGCCAAGTTCAATGAATCCATTGACGTGGCTGTGCAGCTCGGCATCGACCCGAAGAAGTCGGACCAACTGGTTCGCGGCTCGGTCGTTCTGCCCGCCGGTACCGGCAAGTCGGTCCGCGTGGCCGTGTTCGCCCAAGGCGAAAAAGCTGAGGCCGCCAAGGCTGCCGGCGCCGACATCGTTGGCCTGGACGACCTGGCTGACCAGATCAAGGCCGGTCAAATGGACTTTGACGTGGTCATCGCTTCGCCCGACACGATGCGTGTCGTGGGTGCCCTGGGCCAGATCCTGGGTCCCCGTGGCCTGATGCCGAACCCGAAGGTCGGTACCGTGACGCCTGACGTCGCGACCGCTGTCAAGAACGCCAAGGCCGGTCAGGTTCAGTACCGCACCGACAAGGCTGGCATCATCCACGCAACGATCGGCCGCGCGTCGTTCGGCGTGGAACAGCTGCAAACCAACCTGGCCGCTCTGGTCGACGCCCTGCAAAAGGCTCGTCCCGCAGCTGCCAAGGGCATTTACCTGCGCAAGCTGGCCGTTTCGTCCACGATGGGCGGCGGTGCTCGCGTTGAAATTGCCTCGCTGTCGGCTTCCAACTAAGCCAACAGCAGTAAACGTACTTTGGGCTGCATCCGGATTCCTCCGGATGTTGCTGTCAAAGACCGCTGGAGCAGGGTAGTGGAAGGGTCCTCCCTTCTATTGAAAGCAGGTTCCCCGCTGCCCCGCTTAATCCCGAAGCTCACATAGTTCGGATCCAGCGTAGACGGCGTCCCCAGGAAGATTTCTTTACACGAAGAACTCGACCAGGCGCCGCATTCGGTTGACGCGCAAGGCTCAGGCCCCAGGCGTCTTTTGATGGAGTGTTCAAACCGTGAGTCTCAATCGTCAAGAGAAAGCGGTGGTAATCGAGGAAGTCTCGGCTGAAGTCGCCAAGGCACAATCGATTGTTATCGCTGAGTACCGTGGTCTGGACGTCGCCTCTGTCACCGTACTGCGCAAAACTGCGCGTGAATCGGGCGTGTATCTGCGTGTTCTGAAGAACTCGCTGGCCCGTCGTGCTGTTGCCGGCACGGCTTTCGAGCCGTTGGCTGAGCAACTGACCGGTCCGCTGATCTATGGTATCAGCACTGATCCGGTTTCGGCGGCCAAGGTCATCGCAGGTTTCGCGAAAAGCAACGATAAGCTGGTCATCAAGGCGGGCGCATTGCCCAACAACCTGCTGACCCAAGATGGTGTGAAGGCCTTGGCCACCATGCCGTCCCGCGAAGAGTTGCTGTCGAAACTGCTTGGCACCATGCAAGCCCCCATCGCGCAATTCGTGCGTACGCTCAACGAAGTTCCGACCAAGTTCGCTCGTGGCCTCGCGGCCGTGCGCGACCAAAAGGCAGCGGCCTAATCGCCCTGCTGTGCGGAATTCGCTGAACGACGAAGCGACACCCAAACCCTGGCATTACCAAAATATTTGGAGTTCTTAAAAATGGCACTTAACAAAGCTGAAATCCTTGACGCCATCGCTGGCATGACCGTGCTCGAGCTGTCCGAGCTGATCAAGGAAATGGAAGAGAAGTTCGGCGTGTCGGCTGCTGCCGCTGCTGTCGCTGTCGCTGCTCCCGCTGCTGGTGGCGCTGCCGCCGCTGCTGAAGAGCAAACCGAGTTCACCGTCGTCCTGCTGGAAGCCGGCGCGAACAAGGTTAGCGTCATCAAGGCCGTGCGCGAGCTGACCGGTCTGGGTCTGAAGGAAGCCAAGGACCTGGTTGACGGCGCTCCGAAGCCTGTCAAGGAAGCTGTGGCCAAGGCTGACGCCGAAGCCGCCAAGAAGAAGCTGGAAGAAGCTGGCGCCAAGGTCGAAGTCAAGTAAGACCTGCGTCAACTGCCCGGGGACAGCACAGTTTGCAGTCCCCGGGCTTTTGCGTTTCCAGGAAACCCCTACTGGGGTCATGCCTTTTCAGAGGGGTTTCCTGGAGTCGTATCACCTAGGGCCGTGGTTGACGGCCCATGCAACCTCGAGTCGGAGTGCTCATGCCTTACTCGTACACCGAAAAAAAGCGCATCCGCAAAAGCTTCGCCAAGCGTGAAGACGTTCAAAACGTTCCTTTCCTTTTGGCGACACAGCTTCAATCCTACCTAACTTTCCTGCAGGCGGATACCGCCCCGTCCGATCGCGTAGCCGACGGTTTGCAGGCGGCGTTCTCGTCGATTTTCCCGATCGTTAGTCACAACGGTATGGCGCGCTTGGAGTTCGTGAGCTACGTGCTCGGCGAACCGGTGTTCGATGTCAAGGAATGTCAGCAACGTGGTCTGACCTATGCCTCGCCCCTGCGAGCCAAGGTCCGCCTGGTGCTGCTTGACCGCGAAGTCAGCAAGCCGACCGTGAAAGAAGTGAAGGAACAGGAAGTCTACATGGGCGAAATTCCGCTCATGACGGGCACGGGTTCCTTTGTCATCAATGGCACCGAGCGTGTCATCGTGTCGCAGCTGCACCGTTCGCCTGGCGTGTTCTTCGAACACGACCGCGGCAAAACGCACAGCTCCGGCAAGCTCCTGTTCTCGGCCCGCGTGATTCCTTACCGCGGTTCGTGGCTGGACTTCGAATTCGACCCGAAGGACGTCCTGTTCTTCCGCGTCGACCGCCGTCGCAAGATGCCTGTCACGATCCTGTGCAAGGCCATCGGCATGACGCCGGAATCCATCCTGGCCAACTTCTTCGACTTCGATAACTTCGAATTGAAGAGCGAAGGCGCGATGATGGAATTCGTGCCCGAACGTTGGAAGGGCGAAATGGCCCGCTTCGACATTTCGGATCGCGATGGCAAGGTCATCGTCGAAAAAGACAAGCGCATCAATGCCAAGCATCTGCGCGATCTGGCTGCCGGCGGCATCCAGCGCATTTCCGTGCCGGAAGACTTCCTGTACGGCCGTGTGCTGGCCAAGAACATCGTCGATGAAGACACTGGCGAGGTCATCGCCAATGCCAACGACGAAATCACGGAAAGCGTGCTGAGCGCGCTGCGCGCCTCGAACGTCTACGATATCCAGGCGCTCTACACGAACGACCTGGACCGTGGTCCGTACATCTCGCAAACGCTGCGCACCGATGAAACCGCCGACCAGATGGCCGCGCGTGTTGCCATCTACCGCATGATGCGTCCTGGCGAACCGCCCACCGAAGAAGCGGTGGAAGCGCTGTTCCAGCGTCTGTTCTATAGCGAAGAGACGTACGACCTGTCGCGCGTCGGCCGCATGAAGGTCAACAGCCGTCTGGGCCGTGGTGAAGACATCACCGGCCCGATGACGCTGACCAACGAAGACATCCTTGAAACCATCAAGGTGCTGGTTGAGCTGCGTAACGGCCGTGGCCAGATCGATGACATCGATCACTTGGGTAACCGTCGCGTGCGTTGCGTGGGCGAACTGGCCGAAAACCAGTTCCGCGCAGGCCTCGTGCGTGTCGAGCGCGCCGTCAAGGAACGTCTGGGCCAGGCCGAGACGGAAAACCTGATGCCGCACGACCTGATCAACTCCAAGCCGATCTCGGCCGCCATCAAGGAGTTCTTCGGTTCGAGCCAGCTGTCGCAGTTCATGGACCAGACCAACCCGTTGTCGGAAATCACGCACAAGCGTCGCGTTTCCGCACTGGGCCCGGGCGGTCTGACCCGCGAGCGAGCCGGCTTTGAAGTCCGCGACGTGCACCCGACCCACTACGGCCGTGTCTGCCCGATCGAAACGCCGGAAGGCCCGAACATCGGTCTGATCAAC
This sequence comes from Achromobacter sp. MYb9, assembly GCF_002975275.1. Classification (GTDB taxonomy): domain Bacteria; phylum Pseudomonadota; class Gammaproteobacteria; order Burkholderiales; family Burkholderiaceae_B; genus Achromobacter. Next base: position 116,873 of record NZ_PCOQ01000002.1, read on the forward strand.
TCCATGGCGCTGTACGCTCGCTTGAACGAGTACGGCTTCCTGGAAACGCCTTACCGCAAGATTATCGACGGCCGCGTCAGCGAGCAGATCGATTACCTGTCGGCCATCGAAGAAAGCCACTACGTCATTGCGCAGGCTAACGCCGCGCTGGACGAGGACGGCGCCTTCGTGGACGACCTGGTTGCTTGCCGTGAAGCGGGCGAAACGATGCTGACCTCGCCGGCCAACGTGCATTACATGGACGTTGCCCCGTCGCAGATCGTGTCGGTTGCTGCATCGCTGATTCCGTTCCTTGAGCACGACGACGCGAACCGCGCACTGATGGGCGCCAACATGCAACGTCAGGCCGTGCCTTGCCTGCGTCCGGAAAAGCCGGTCGTGGGCACGGGTATCGAACGTACCGTGGCCGTTGACTCGGGCACGACCGTGCAGGCACTGCGTGGCGGCCTGGTCGACCACGTTGACGCCGAGCGCGTCGTGATTCGCGTGAACGACGAAGAAAACGTCGCCGGCGAAGTCGGCGTCGATATCTACAACCTGATCAAGTACACGCGTTCCAACCAGAACACGAACATCAACCAGCGTCCTATCGTCAAGCGTGGCGACAAGGTCGCCAAGGGCGACGTGCTGGCTGACGGCGCATCGACCGACCTGGGCGAACTCGCCCTGGGTCAGAACATGCTGATCGCGTTCATGCCCTGGAACGGCTACAACTTCGAAGATTCGATCTTGATCTCCGAAAAGGTTGTTGCCGATGACCGCTACACCTCGGTGCACATCGAGGAACTGACGGTTGTCGCCCGCGACACGAAGCTCGGCCCGGAAGAAATCACGCGCGACATCAGCAACCTGGCTGAGACGCAACTGAACCGTCTGGACGATTCGGGCATCACGTACATCGGCGCCGAAGTCAGCGCCGACGACGTGCTGGTCGGCAAGGTCACGCCCAAGGGCGAAACCCAGCTGACGCCGGAAGAAAAGCTGCTGCGCGCCATCTTTGGTGAAAAGGCGTCCGACGTTAAGGACACCTCGCTGCGCGTGCCTTCGGGCATGACCGGCACCGTGATCGACGTGCAAGTGTTCACGCGTGAAGGCATCGTGCGCGACAAGCGCGCCCAGTCCATCATCGACGATGAACTGCGCCGCTATCGCCAAGACCTGAACGACCAGCTGCGCATCGTTGAAAACGACCAGTTCGACCGTATCGAAAAGATGCTGGTCAACAAGACCGTCAACGGCGGCCCGCGCAAGCTGGCCAAGGGCGCCACGATCACCAAGGCTTACCTGGCTGATCTGGACCGCTGGCAGTGGTTCGACATCCGTCTGGCCGATGAGCCGCACGCTGTCGTGCTGGAACAAGCCAAGGAATCGCTGGAGCAGAAGCGCCACCAGTTCGATCTGGCCTTCGAAGAGAAGCGCAAGAAGCTGACGCAAGGCGACGAGCTGCCCCCGGGCGTGCTGAAGATGATCAAGGTCTACCTGGCCGTGAAGCGTCGTCTGCAGCCTGGCGACAAGATGGCAGGCCGTCACGGCAACAAGGGCGTGGTCTCGCGTATCACCCCGGTGGAAGACATGCCGCACATGGCTGACGGCACGCCGGCCGACATCGTTCTGAACCCGCTGGGCGTGCCCTCGCGGATGAACGTCGGTCAGGTGCTGGAAGTGCACTTGGGCTGGGCTGCCAAGGGCGTGGGCCACCGCATTGCCGATCTGCTGCGCGACGAGCGCACTGCGCAGGTCAAGAACGTCCGTGCCTACCTGGACAAGGTCTACAACACGACCGGCTCCGGCGCCCGCATCGACGAGCTGACCGACGAAGAAGTCATGGAAATGGCCCAGAACCTCAAGAACGGCGTGCCGTTCGCGACGCCCGTCTTCGACGGCGCGACCGAAGAGGAAATCACCACGATGCTGGAACTGGCCTATCCGGATGACGTCGCCGAGCGCATGGCATTGACGCCTTCGCGTACGCAGGCATGGCTGTTCGACGGCCGCACGGGCGAGAAATTCGAGCGCCCCGTGACGGTTGGCTACATGCACTACCTGAAGCTGCACCACTTGGTCGACGACAAGATGCACGCGCGTTCGACGGGTCCGTACTCGCTGGTCACGCAGCAGCCGCTGGGTGGTAAGGCGCAGTTCGGTGGTCAGCGTTTCGGGGAAATGGAAGTGTGGGCGCTGGAAGCATACGGCGCCGCGTACACCCTGCAAGAAATGCTGACGGTGAAGTCGGACGACATCACCGGCCGTACCAAGGTATACGAAAACATCGTCAAGGGCGACCACGTCATCGACGCCGGCATGCCGGAATCGTTCAACGTGCTGGTGAAGGAAATCCGCTCGTTGGCCCTGGACATGGATTTGGAGCGTAACTAATGAAAGCGCTACTCGACCTATTTAAGCAAGTCTCGCAAGACGAGCAATTCGATGCCATCAAGATCGGCATCGCCTCGCCCGAGAAGATCCGTTCGTGGTCTTACGGCGAAGTTCGCAAGCCCGAGACCATCAACTACCGCACGTTCAAGCCTGAACGTGACGGTTTGTTCTGCTCCAAGATCTTTGGCCCGATCAAAGACTACGAGTGCTTGTGCGGCAAGTACAAGCGCCTGAAGCATCGTGGCGTGATCTGCGAAAAGTGCGGCGTTGAAGTTACCGTTGCCAAGGTTCGCCGTGAACGCATGGGCCACATCGAGCTGGCCAGCCCCGTCGCGCACATCTGGTTCCTGAAGAGCCTGCCGTCGCGTCTGGGCATGGTGCTCGACATGACCCTGCGCGACATCGAACGCGTTCTGTACTTCGAAGCCTGGTGCGTGATCGAACCTGGCATGACGCCGCTCAAGCGCGGCCAGATCATGTCGGATGACGATTTCCTCGCCAAGACCGAAGAGTACGGCGACGACTTCCGTGCCCTGATGGGCGCGGAAGCCGTGCGCGAACTGCTGCGCACCATCGACATCGACCGCGAAGTGGAAACGCTGCGCGGCGAGTTGAAGGCCACCAGCTCTGAAGCCAAGATCAAGAAGATTTCCAAGCGCCTGAAGGTGCTGGAAGGCTTCCAGAAGTCGGGCATCAAGGCCGAGTGGATGGTCATGGAAGTGCTGCCCGTGCTGCCGCCGGACCTGCGTCCGCTGGTGCCGCTGGACGGCGGCCGCTTCGCGACCTCCGACCTGAACGACCTGTACCGCCGCGTCATCAACCGCAACAACCGCTTGAAGCGCCTGCTGGAGCTCAAGGCGCCGGAAATCATCCTGCGCAACGAAAAGCGGATGCTGCAGGAAGCCGTTGACTCGCTGCTGGACAACGGTCGCCGTGGCAAGGCCATGACGGGCGCCAACAAGCGCCAGCTGAAGTCCCTGGCCGACATGATCAAGGGCAAGAGCGGCCGTTTCCGTCAGAACTTGCTGGGCAAGCGCGTCGACTACTCGGGCCGTTCGGTCATCGTGGTGGGCCCGCAGCTCAAGCTGCATCAGTGCGGTCTGCCCAAGCTGATGGCCCTGGAACTGTTCAAGCCGTTCATCTTCAATCGTCTGGAGATGATGGGCCTGGCCACGACCATCAAGGCTGCCAAGAAGCTGGTGGAAAGCCAGGAACCGGTGGTCTGGGACATCCTGGAAGAAGTCATCCGCGAACACCCGGTCATGCTGAACCGTGCGCCCACGCTGCACCGTTTGGGCATCCAGGCGTTCGAGCCGGTCCTGATCGAAGGCAAGGCCATCCAGCTGCACCCGCTGGTTTGCGCGGCGTTCAACGCCGACTTCGACGGTGACCAGATGGCTGTCCACGTGCCGCTGTCGCTGGAAGCCCAGCTGGAAGCGCGCACGCTGATGCTGGCGTCCAACAACGTCCTGTTCCCGGCCAACGGCGAACCGTCGATCGTGCCGTCCCAAGACATCGTGTTGGGTCTGTACTACACGACGCGTGAGCGCATCAACGGCCGCGGCGAAGGCATCTTCTTCACCGACGTCGCTGAAGTGCAACGCGCCTATGACAACGGCGAAGTCGAACTGCAATCCCGCGTGACCGTGCGTCTGAAAGAGCACGAGCGCGACGAGGCTGGCGAATGGCAACCGGTTATCCGCCGTCACGAGACGACGGTCGGCCGCGCGCTGCTGTCCGAAATCCTGCCGAAGGGTCTGCCCTTCACGGTCCTGAACAAGGCCCTGAAGAAGAAGGAAATTTCGCGCCTGATCAACCAGTCGTTCCGCCGTTGCGGCCTGCGCGACACGGTGATCTTCGCTGACAAGCTGATGCAGTCCGGCTTCAAGCTGGCCACGCGCGGCGGTATCTCGATCGCCATGGGCGACATGCTGATCCCGACCGCCAAGGAAGGCATCCTGGCCGAAGCCAGCCGCGAAGTGAAGGAAATCGACAAGCAGTACTCGTCGGGTCTGGTCACGTCCCAGGAACGCTACAACAACGTGGTGGACATCTGGGGCAAGGCTGGCGACAAGGTCGGCAAGGCGATGATGGAACAACTGGCCACCGAGCCGGTTGTGAACCGTCACGGCGAAGAAGTGCGACAGGAATCGTTCAACTCGATCTACATGATGGCTGACTCGGGCGCCCGCGGTTCGGCCGCCCAGATCCGCCAGCTGGCCGGTATGCGCGGCCTGATGGCCAAGCCGGACGGCTCGATTATCGAAACGCCCATTACCGCGAACTTCCGTGAAGGTCTGAACGTGCTTCAGTACTTCATCTCGACTCACGGCGCGCGTAAGGGTCTGGCCGATACGGCACTGAAGACCGCAAACTCGGGTTACCTGACTCGTCGTCTGGTCGACGTGACGCAAGACTTGGTGATCACCGAGGACGATTGCGGTACGTCGCTGGGCTACAACATGAAGGCCCTGGTGGAAGGTGGTGAAGTCATCGAACCGCTGCGCGACCGCATCCTGGGTCGTGTTGCCGCCGTGGACATCATCAACCCGGACACGCAGGAAACGGCCATCGTCGCCGGCACCCTGCTGGACGAAGACCTGGTCGACACCATCGACCGCATCGGCGTGGACGAAGTCAAGGTCCGCACCCCGCTGACGTGCGAAACGCGTCACGGTCTGTGCGCACACTGCTACGGCCGCGATCTGGGTCGCGGCTCACCGGTCAACCAGGGCGAAGCAGTTGGCGTTATCGCTGCCCAGTCCATCGGTGAACCGGGCACGCAGCTCACGATGCGTACGTTCCACATCGGTGGTGCGGCGTCGCGTTCGGCCCTGGCCAGCGCGGTGGAAACGAAGTCCAGCGGTCTGGTGGGCTTTGCCAGCACGATGCGCTATGTCACGAACGCCAAGGGCGAACGCGTTGCGATTTCGCGCTCGGGCGAACTGGCGATCTTCGACGACAACGGCCGCGAACGCGAACGCCACAAGATCCCGTACGGCGCGACCGTGCTGGTGGGCGATGGCGAAGCCGTGAAGGCTGGCGCACGTCTGGCGACGTGGGACCCGCTGACCCGTCCGATCGTGTCGGAATACGGTGGCGCCGTCCGCTTCGAGAACATCGAAGAAGGCGTGACCGTTGCCAAGCAGGTGGACGAAGTCACCGGCCTGTCGACGCTCGTCGTCATCACGCCGAAGACCCGTGGCGGCAAGATCGTCATGCGTCCGCAGATCAAGCTGGTGAACGAAGCTGGCGAAGACGTCAAGATCGCCGGCACCGATCACTCGGTGAACATCTCGTTCCCGGTGGGCGCGCTGATTACCGTGCGTGACGGGCAGCAGGTTGCCGTGGGTGAAGTTCTGGCGCGTATTCCGCAAGAATCGCAAAAGACCCGCGACATTACCGGCGGTCTGCCGCGTGTGGCCGAACTGTTCGAAGCCCGTTCGCCCAAGGACGCCGGCATGCTCGCCGACGTTACCGGTACGGTGTCGTTCGGTAAGGACACGAAGGGCAAGCAGCGTCTGGTCATCACCGACCTGGAAGGCGTGAGCCACGAGTTCCTGATTCCGAAGGAAAAGCAGGTTCTGGTGCACGACGGCCAAGTGGTGAACAAGGGCGAAATGATCGTGGACGGCCCGGCCGATCCCCACGACATCCTGCGCCTGCAAGGCATCGAGAAGCTGGCGACGTACATCGTCGACGAAGTGCAGGACGTTTACCGTCTGCAAGGCGTGAAGATCAACGACAAGCACATCGAAGTGATTGTTCGTCAGATGCTGCGTCGTGTGAACATCGTTGACGCTGGCGATACCGAGTTCATCCCGGGCGAGCAAGTCGAGCGCTCCGAACTGCTGAACGCCAACGATCGCATGGCTGCCGAAGACCGTATCCCGGCAACCTACGACAACGTGCTGTTGGGTATCACGAAGGCCTCGCTGTCGACCGACTCGTTCATTTCGGCTGCATCGTTCCAGGAAACCACGCGTGTCCTGACCGAAGCCGCCATCATGGGCAAGCGCGACGACCTGCGTGGCCTGAAGGAAAACGTTATCGTCGGCCGCCTCATCCCGGCGGGTACCGGCCTGGCTTACCACCACGCACGCCGCGACAAGGAAGAGCTGGAGGCAGCGGAACGCGAAGCCGCTCGCCAGCAGGCCAACCCGTTCGAAGACTCGCCGGTTACGGTGGGCGCGGACGACCAGGCCCCGGCCGCCGACGTCGGCACGGACGATTCCGCCGAATAAGCGGAATCCCGGTCAGCCCCCCGCGCGCCGTCCTGGCGCGGGGGCTGAAAACAAGAAGGCCGCTGATGCGAATCAGCGGCCTTTTTCTTTTTGCGCGGCTGGCTTGTCGTGCAAGCCGGCGTGCGCTGCGGCTACTTCCCGGCTTGCGTCCGCGCGCGTTGGAAGGCCGGTCCCCAGGACGGGTGTCCGGCTTCGTTCGGGGCTAGTTCAAAAGTAGGATCCAGCGCCAGGATGCGGGCGAAGCTGTCTTGGCACAACTGGGCGTAACGCGTGACGCAATAGCTGAATGCCTGCAACTTGTAGGCTTCGACGCGCATGGCGCGGGGTGAAGCGGCCAGGGCGTCCGAGGTGGCGACACCGCGGATGACTTCGCCGTAGCGGCCGGCGCCATAGGCGTCACGGATTTGTTGCAATTGCGTCAGCGCCTCGGGGGTAGCGGGGGCTTCGGGCTGGCCGGATGGGAGTCCGGCGCAGCCCGCCAACATCAAGGACGCGCCGAGCAGACTGCTCAGAAAGCGAATTTTCATGGCTTGAAAGGGAAGTAGGGATATTGGGCGGTACGCTATCGTGCCACAGCCTGATGCGCTCGGACATTTTCGGCAATGTCCTGGTGTTGCGGATTGGATAATATTCAGGCTAATCAACCTTTGCACATGACGCGCATGAGCGCAATTCCGATAATGCCTTCGTCCACCGGCCTCCTGACGCCGCGTGGCCCCTTTTCTGGCGCTGCGCCGCTTGCCCTGCGTCCCTTGAGTGCGATCGCCGCCAGCACGGCGGGGGGCGTGCCGGAAACACGCATCAAGCGGCTCCTGTCGGATCTGCTGCCGTCGCTGATTGCCTTGCACGCGCAGGGCGAAATCTGTGGCGATATCTCGCTGGAAACCGTGGGCATGGACGAGGGCGCGCGCGCGCATCTGCTGCCCGAACTCGTGGTGGCGCGCTCCCGTCGCGCAAGCCGAAGCCCGACTCCCGGTTTCGCGCCGTTCGAGCTCTATTCCGACTCCACCGAATGGCCGCGTGGCCCCTGGAGCGACGTCTACGCCTTGTGCGCGGTGATGCATGCCCTGGTGACCGGCCATCGCCCGACGCCCGCGCCGGAACGCCGCGCGATGGACACTTACGAGCCGTTGGCATCGCAAGGCCTTTCCAAGTACAGCCCCGATTTCCTGGCCGTCATCGATAGCGGGTTGGCCATGGCGCCTGCCGATCGGCCGCAGACCTTGGCCGAGCTAGCTGCCTTGCTGGGCGTGGCGGCATACATCGAACCGGCGCCGGTTGAAGCCGACGCCACGGCGGGGGCCGCCTATGTGCCGCCGCCCACGGCCCATGCGGCCAAGCCGGCCAGCCGCCGCCGTCCGCTGTTGGGGCTGCTGTCCGTCGTGGCGCTGATCGGCATCGGCATGTATGCGTGGGTCCATTGGGGCATGGGGACGCCACACTCTTTGATCACAAGCTCGGAACTGGTCCAGCCCAACCCGCCAGCGGTGCTCCCGGCCCCGCAAACGAACTTGCCGCCTGTCGCGTCGACGCCGCCGCTGCCCACCGCCCAATGGCAACCTTCCGCGCCGCCCGTGCCCCAGCCGGAACAGGCGCCCGCTACGAAGGAGCCAAGCGCGGCGGAGTCACCCGCTCCCGCCGCCCCGGCGGAAATGCCGGATCCCACCGCTCAAGCGCCGGCTGCCGCGGCCCCGTCTGCCAATGAGGCACCCAAGCCCAGGCCGTTGGCGGTGCCCGTGACGGTGCGCCTGGACATCCGTCCTTGGGGCGAGGTGTGGATCAACGGTATCGCGCGCGGGATCAGCCCGCCCGTCAAAGAGCTGCGCTTGATACCTGGGAAATACCAGGTGGTGCTGCGCAACGCGGACTTGCCGCCGTATCGGGGCACGCTGGAGATCAAGGCCGGCAAGCCCGGCGTGATCTCGCACACCTTTCAATAGGGGCTGCGCTACGGCGCGTCGGGCGCTGCGGGCAGGCGCAAGGTGAATACCGAGCCGACGCCCGGTTCGCTGCTGACTTCCACCGACCCGCCATGGCGTTCGGCCACCGTGCGCACGAACGCCAGGCCCAAACCCGCGCCGCCCACATCGCCGCGCGTTTCCACGCCTATCCGCGAGAACGGTTCGAACAGGCGGGCCAGATCCGCCTCGGCGATGCCTTGGCCCTGGTCGCGGACGTGCACGCGCCAGAAACCGGGCGTTTCGTCGATGCTGCATTCGATCCGTGTCTGGGCAGGGCTGTATTTGATGGCGTTGTCGATCAGATTGCACAGCGCGCGCATCAAGAGCGTCTGGTCGCCGCGCGTGTAGGCGGCGGGCAATGGTAGCCGCAGTTCCAGCGCGATGCCACGCTTGTGGGCAGACGCCCAGAATTCGTCGACGCCGTCCTGCAGCAGGCTGCCCAGGTCCAATTCCACGGCGCTGATCGTCATGGATTCGGCCCGCGTCAGATGCACGAAGTCGTCGACAAGATGCAGGGTGCGGTTGGCCAGTGTGGCGATGCGGGTCAGCGTATCGGCGTGGCCGTCTTGCGTACCGGCCTCCTGCTTCATCTCCACCAGCGCCAGGATGGAGCTTTGCGGGGCGCGCATGTCGTGCGAGATGAAGCGCAGGGTCTCTTCGCGCTGTCGCTCCGCCTGACGGATGCGCGAGATATCGGTCAGGGTGGCGACGGTGCCGGCGAAGTTGCCTTCGGCGGTATGGATGGGCGCGCATTTCAGGATCAGGTCGCGGCCGGCGTAATCGCGCACTTCCAGGTCCGCGCTCCAAGGCGATGTGGTATCAGCGGGGCGTTGTCCGCTTAGTGCCTCCGCCACGCGTTGCCGCGTGGCGTCGTCGGAAATCGTCTTCTCGAGCAGGTGCGTGGCGGGGTGGCCGACGCGCGGCGGGCGCATGCCCAGGCGCTGGAAATACATGACGGCCGCCTGGTTTCGGAACTGCATGCGGCCTTCCTGATCGAAGACCAGCGTGGCGTCGGGCATGCCGTCCAGCCCGTCGGCCAGGAAACGCCGCAAGTTCCGCACACGCGCCAGCGCGCGCCCCAATTCGCCCACCCGGCTTTCCAACGACGCGTTGGGGCCGGTGAGTTGGGCGCGGGCCTCGTTCAACACCGGCGGGTATTCTCGCTGCAGCCGGCGCAACTCGTTGTCCATGTAGCGCAGGGCGGCTTCCTGGCTGCGCCAACTCCAGAGCGGGTAGCACAGCGCCACGCCGATCAGCGCGGCGGTCGGCGCGAACCATAGGTTGGCGTGGGCCAGCAGCATCCACGAGGCCAGAAGAATGCCCGCGATCAACGCGACGCTGACCAGCAGCGCGCGCTTGGGCGACAGCCGCCACAACGCCAAGCATGCCAGCAGCACGGGCAGGGCGGAGAACACCGCATTCCAGGCGGCGGCCGGCCGCTGGTACGCAATGCCGTCGCGCGCCGCTTGCAGCAGATTGGCGATGATCTCCACGCCCGACATGCCGGCAAGGTCATGCGAGACCGGCGTGGGGTAGGCGTCGCCCAGCCCCGTGGCCCAGGCACCGACCAGCACATACTTGCCGCGGATTTCGTCGGGCGGCACATCGCCGCGCAGCAGCGACAGGTACGAGACGGTGCGCATGTGGGCTGTAGAGCCGGCGTAGGGGATCAGGATGCTGCCGTCGGGCCCTGCCTTTTGCAGCAGTTGTTGCGCTTTATCGGCCTGGCCGCCGACCTCGAGCATGGACAGGGCAAGATGGAGGCGGCGTTCGCCGGCGAACGTGGTCGCTGGCGTCGCTTCGCGCACGACACCGTCGGAATCGATGCGGGCGTTGATGAACCCGCTGGATGCGGCTGCTTGCGCCAAGGGCGGGATGGGGGCCGCCATGGACGAGGGATTGACCAGGCGGTCCAGCACGACCGGCAGGACGGTGCGGCCGTTGCGCCGGATGCTGTCAGCCAGAAGCCGGTCGTCGTTCGGGTTGACGGTGTCGCTTTCCGCGAAGATCAGATCCAGGCCGACGGCGCGGGCGCCTTGCAGGCGGTCCAGCAGCGCCGCATGGATCGCGCGTCGCCATGGCCAGCGTCCCAGCGTATCGATGCTGGCGTCGTCGATGGCGACGATCAGGATGTCGGGGTCCGCCGCGCGGCTGGTCAGCCCCGCGACACGATCGTAAATAATCTGGTCAACCCGGCCCAGACCATTGAGCGAGCCCAGCACGGCCGCCAGCACCGCCAGCGCTATCGTCAACCACAGTCCTGAGCGCGAGGTCCGGTCAACGGTGTCGACAGCGTCGGCCATGAAGCGCGACCTAGTATTCGGTCAATATGATGGGTTCGCCCGAACCGCTGCCGACGCCCAAACCATAGGGCGTCATCAGCTGGTTCGCGCCTTCGAATGTTGCGACCGCGTCCTGGCCGTTCAGGCCCAGATCATCGATGGCGCGCACCGATACGTAGTACGTGCCGGCGCCGGGGGCGGTGAAACGGATCGAGTTGGTCGGGAAGGCGACCGACGACACGGGCAGCGCACCGTCCGCATCGCGCGACACGCGCACCAAGTAGCCTTGCGCGCCGGCCACGGGGGGGAAGGTGCTGGTCCAGACGCCGCCCGATCGCTCGGGGGGAGACAGTTGCGGGGCGGCCAGCAATTCGCGCACGCCCGACACGCTGCCATCGTTGCGTACGGCGGCGCCATAGCCGCGCGCCACGGCAACGGGTTTGGCGGGTGAGGTCCCGGGGGCATGCGGTTGCAAGCGCACGCTGCCCTCCAGCACTTCGCTTTGCACGCCGCCGGGGCCGCTTTGCACGCGGAAACGCGTGCCGCGCACACCGGTGACGGCGACAGGCGTGCGGATTTCGAAGCGGCCTACGCCTTGGCCGGTGGGGGCGACGGTGGAATCAACGCTGCCGCGTTGCACATGGATGACGGAGTCGGTCAGCGCAGTGCCTTCGAATTGGCGCAAGCGCGCCAGCTCGACCGACCCGCCGGCGGGCAGGGTGAGCTTGGATCCGTCGGCCAATTCCAGCGTCACGAAACCATTGGGCGCCGTCACCACGGTGCTGCCTTCGGACAGGCTCTGGCCCTGCTGCAAAGGCTTGCCGTTCATGTTGGCCTGGCCACTGACGTGCAGCACGCGCGCCTCGGCGGCGCGTTCCGGAATCATCGCCAGCGGAATGCGCAACTCCAGTCCGATGGGCAGCATTTCCGGGGTGGTGACTTTGTTCAGTGTCTGCAGCGGCGCCCAGTTGGCCTGTTTGCGCGTGTATCGCGTGGCCAGATCGATCAGGGTGTCGCCCTGCCGGACGCGATAGATGAAGTCATCGCCCAGCGCCCCGGCGGGCTGGGCGTGGACAGGTAAAGTCAGCGCACAAGAAAGCAAGGCAAGCAAAGAAAGCGCGCGGCAGCGGCTCATAGCGATCAGTTCTCCAGGGGGAGCGCGCAAGGCGTCTACGACGCGCGCGCCGGGTTGTCTTCCGACGCGCCGATCAGTTCCAGCCGGTAGCCCAGGGCGTAGGAAGAGGTAAGGCGCACACCGTTCTCGGGGCGCAGCTGGAGTTTTTGCCGGATGTTGGACAAGTGCGTGTCCAGCGTGCGCGAGGTCGCGGGAATTTCCCGGTTCCAGACGCATTCCGCCAGGACGTCGCGCGACATGAGGCGGCCCTGATTGCGGAAGAACAGCAGCGCCAGATCGAATTCCTTCGGCGCCAGGCTCACCGCGGCGCCGTTCAGCGAGATGACGCGTGCCGCCGGCTCGACGCGGTAGTTGGCCACGTCGAACGAGTCGTTGGCGGGTTCGGCGATCTGGCTGCGGCGCAGCAAGGCGGCCACGCGGGCCAGCAATTCCAGCGGTCGCAAAGGCTTGACGATGTAGTCGTCGGCGCCGGCGCGCAGCCCTTCCACCAGGTCGTCTTCGCTGGACCGGTTGGTCAGGAAAATGACGGGCACGCGCGGGCCGATATTGGCGCGCAGCCAGCGCACCACATCGTCGCCGTCGATATCCGGTAGATGCCAGTCCAGCAGCACGAGGTCGAAGTTCTCGGTGCGCAATGCGGCCAGCAGGTCACGGCTTTGGTGATAGCTGGTGCAGGTATATCCCGCGGCGGTCAGCACTTGCTGGATTCGCCGGGCTTGATCAAGGTCGTCTTCCAGAGACGCGATTTTCATCAAACGTGTTCTCGCGAAGGTTTGCGACGCAAGCGCGCACTGAGGCGCCCTACTGCAGAGGGTGAGCGAATGTATGTAATGGAATGATAACTCGGGCAGAGGCTGGGCTGGCTACGTTGTGGAAAGAACTGTCAAACATTGCAAAGTTAACGAATCTTGACTGGAGTTGTTGCGTAACAAGACGCCACACTGTCTCAATTGCCCCACGCATCGCCGTCACATTTCAGCAATACGGAGCGATTTCGGGTTAGAGGTGGAAATTAGCTATGAATCAATTGCGCATACTTATGATGTCGCCGGACGAAGTGGCCCGTAACGCCGCCGTGTCCGCACTGCTGCAGGCCGGGATCTCGGCCCGCGGCTGCTCGACGTCTCTTGAACTGTTCGGATTGCTCAATAGCGGTGTCTACGATGCCGTCGTCCTGGATGTCGGGACGCTGGGCGAAATCGGCTACGCCCTGGTGGCGCGGCTGCATGGCTCGTCCTCCATGGGAATCGTGGTCTCCGGCCGCGGCATGTCCGTGGACACCCGCCTGCGCTGCCTGCAAAGCGGCGCCGACGCTTGTCTGACCGATCCCCAGGATCCGCGTGAACTTGCCTGCATCCTGCTGGCGTTGGCCCGCCGCCTGCCCGCCGCCCAGGAGAATCCCGTCTCGGACGACACGGTCAACGGACAATGGGAGTTGCGGGATCAGGGCTGGACGCTGGTCGCCCCGTCGGGCGCCGCCATTTCGCTGTCGGCCAACGAGCGCTTGATCGTGCGGTCGCTGCTGGAAGTGGCGGGCAGGGCGGTGGGCCGGTCCGAACTGGGCGACGAGCTCCGTGTGGAAGGGGGCGGGGTGCGTGCAAGCGGGTCGCGCAGCATCGATGTGATCGTCAGCCGGCTGCGCCGCAAGGCGGAATTGGCGGGCGTCATGCTTCCCATCCGTACCGTATACGGCAGCGGTTACCTGTTCGCCGACCAGTAGCTCGGTCGGGCAGGTAAACTGCTCGGCACGCGCTCGTGTTTACATAGGACTTACCCCGAGCCATCCCGCTGCTTCGGGGCAGGATCGGCGTCGTTCAAGCCTTCGGCCTATCCGTAATTGCCGGGTACGTGACCCCATTTTTCACGACTCGCGCCGCAATCGTTGCCTTTAGCCGCTATCTCGCCGCTATCTCGCGGGCGGCGTGCCGCACTGCGGCATTTACAAATTTCTTTGACAGTATCCCTTGATCTCAGTTATGCTAAAGGGCTTACTGCTTTATTTCGCGCGCAAAATCTGTACGCTAAAGGGTAAACAGTCCAGGGTCCGAAATCAAGGTGCGTCACGAGCCTTTTGTTTTGGGTCCATCGGTCCGACTGCCCCCGAGGCATCCAGTTTTGTGCGTTTGTCATAGTTTGTTGGCAAGCCCGCTCTTTTACGTATATGAACGTTTGAGGCGGTTTTGCGCGAACTGCCTTCTCCGAAAGACACTCTTCTGGAGACGAGTACGTAAGTACTTACCAGTGGTACGTAAAAGGGATTTCAAAGGTCATGCCTACCATTAGCCAACTCGTGCGCAAGCCGCGCGAAGTCAGCATCATCAAAAGCAAGAGCCCCGCGCTCGAAAACTGCCCGCAACGCCGCGGCGTGTGCACTCGCGTGTACACCACCACCCCCAAGAAGCCGAACTCCGCTCTGCGCAAGGTTGCCAAAGTGCGTCTGACCAACGGTTACGAAGTCATTTCGTACATCGGCGGTGAAGGCCACAACCTGCAAGAGCACTCGGTCGTTCTGGTGCGTGGCGGTCGTGTGAAGGACTTGCCCGGTGTGCGTTATCACATCGTGCGCGGTTCCCTCGACCTGCAAGGCGTCAAGGATCGTAAGCAAGCCCGCTCGAAGTACGGCGCCAAGCGCCCGAAGAAGGCTTAATAACGAGTCAGCAGTACCCCCGCGTGGCGGAAGTCCGTCACTAGGGAAGTGCGACCGCGCCCTCCGGTTTCTGGGATGGAGCGCGGCACGTAAGGGGTCGTCCCAATGGGCGGCCATGGCCGTGTAATGAAACACGGTTCAACTGAACAGACACAAGGAAGCAACAATGCCCCGTCGTCGCGAAGTACCCAAGCGCGAGATTCTGCCCGATCCCAAGTTCGGCAGCGTCGAACTCGCCAAGTTCATGAACGTCGTCATGCTGGACGGCAAGAAGGCCGTCGCCGAGCGCATCGTCTATGGCGCCCTCGAGCAAGTGCAAACCAAGACCGGCAAAGAGCCGATCGAAGTTTTCAGCCTGGCGATCAACAACATCAAGCCGATCGTCGAAGTGAAGAGCCGCCGCGTTGGCGGTGCCAACTACCAAGTGCCGGTTGAAGTGCGCCCCGTGCGCCGCCTGGCCCTGGCTATGCGTTGGCTCCGTGAAGCCGCTAAGAAGCGTGGCGAGAAATCGATGGATCTGCGTCTTGCTGGCGAACTGATCGACGCCTCCGAAGGTCGTGGCGCCGCGATGAAGAAGCGCGAAGACACGCACAAGATGGCAGAGGCCAACAAGGCCTTCAGCCATTTCCGCTGGTAATTTAAGGACTAATCCACCATGGCCCGCAAAACCCCGATCGAGCGCTATCGCAACATTGGTATCTCTGCGCACATCGATGCAGGGAAGACCACCACGACCGAACGTATCCTGTTCTATACCGGCGTCAATCACAAGATTGGCGAAGTGCATGATGGCGCAGCCACCATGGACTGGATGGAACAAGAGCAAGAGCGTGGCATCACCATTACGTCGGCAGCTACGACGGCGTTTTGGCGTGGCATGGCGAAGAACTATCCCGAACACCGCATCAACATCATCGACACCCCGGGGCACGTGGACTTCACCATCGAGGTGGAACGTTCCATGCGCGTCCTGGACGGTGCTTGCATGGTCTACTGCGCAGTGGGCGGCGTTCAGCCCCAGTCCGAAACCGTGTGGCGCCAAGCCAACAAGTACGGCGTGCCGCGTCTGGCCTTCGTCAACAAGATGGACCGCACCGGCGCAAACTTCTTCAAGGTCTATGACCAGCTGAAGAATCGCCTGCGCGCCAATCCCGTGCCGATCGTGATCCCGATCGGTGCCGAAGACACGTTCCAAGGCGTGGTCGACCTGGTCAAGATGAAGGCGATCATTTGGGACGAAGCCAGCCAAGGCATCAAGTTCGACTACCACGACATTCCGGCCGAGCTGGAAGGTCTGGCCAACGAATGGCGCGAAAAGCTGGTTGAAGCTGCCGCCGAATCGTCGGAAGAGCTGATGAACAAGTACCTGGAAACGGGTTCCTTGGACGAAGAAGAAATCAACCTGGCCATCCGCCAACGCACCATCGCTGGCGAAATCCAGCCGATGCTGTGCGGCACCGCCTTCAAGAACAAGGGCGTGCAGCGCATGCTGGATGCGGTCATCGACTACCTGCCTTCGCCCGTGGACATTCCCCCGGTCGACGGCATGGACGATGACGGCAATCCCGTCAAGCGCTCGGCTGACGACGGCGAGAAGTTCTCGGCGCTGGCATTCAAGCTGATGAGCGATCCGTTCGTGGGTCAATTGACCTTCGTGCGCGTTTACTCGGGCGTCCTGAAGTCGGGCGATACGGTCTACAACCCCATCAAGGGCAAGAAGGAACGTATCGGTCGCATTCTGCAGATGCACGCGAACAACCGCGAAGAAATCAAGGAAGTGTTGGCAGGCGACATCGCCGCCGTGGTGGGTCTGAAAGACGTGACCACCGGCGAAACGCTGTGCGACATCGACTCCCACATCTTGCTCGAACGCATGATTTTCCCCGAGCCCGTGATTTCGCAGGCCGTGGAACCGAAGTCGAAGGCTGACCAGGAAAAGATGGGTCTGGCGCTGTCGCGTCTGGCTCAGGAAGATCCGTCGTTCCGCGTGCGCAGCGACGAAGAATCCGGCCAAACCATCATTTCCGGCATGGGTGAGCTTCACCTGGAAATTCTGGTCGACCGCATGAAGCGTGAGTTCGGCGTTGAAGCCAACGTCGGCAAGCCGCAAGTGGCCTACCGTGAAACCATCCGCAAGACCTGCGACGAAGTTGAAGGCAAGTTCGTCAAGCAGTCGGGCGGCCGCGGCCAGTACGGCCACGTGGTGCTGAAGGTCGAGCCGTTGCCTCCTGGCGGTGGTTTCGAATTCGTGGACGCCATCAAGGGCGGTGTGGTTCCTCGCGAATACATCCCCGCGGTGGACAAGGGCATCCAGGAAACGCTGCCTTCGGGCGTGTTGGCTGGCTACCCGATCGTCGACGTCAAGGTCACGCTGTTCTTCGGTTCGTACCACGATGTGGACTCGAACGAAAACGCGTTCAAGATGGCCGGCTCCATGGCATTCAAGGAAGGTCTGCGCAAGGCCAGCCCCGTGCTGCTGGAACCGATGATGGCCGTTGAAGTCGAAACGCCGGAAGACTACGCTGGTACCGTGATGGGCGATCTGTCCTCGCGTCGCGGCATGGTCCAAGGCATGGACGACATGGTCGGTGGCGGCAAGACCATCAAGGCTGAAGTGCCCCTGGCCGAGATGTTCGGTTACGCCACGAACCTGCGTTCGCTGACGCAAGGTCGTGCCACGTACACGATGGAATTCAAGCATTACTCCGAGGCTCCCAAGAACGTCGCTGACGAAGTCATCGCCGCTCGGGCCAAGTAAATAACCCTAGCCAGGTCCGCTCATCCGGGCGGCCTGGCAGATTCAAGTTTCCTTGAAAGTTAAAGGATAGAGATCATGGCAAAAGGCAAGTTTGAACGTACCAAGCCGCACGTGAACGTGGGTACGATTGGTCACGTTGACCACGGCAAAACGACGTTGACGGCAGCTATCACGACCGTTCTGTCGAACAAGTTCGGTGGCGAAGCCAAGGGCTACGACCAGATCGATGCGACTCCTGAAGAAAAGGCTCGCGGCATCACGATCAACACCGCCCACGTCGAGTACGAAACGGAAGCGCGTCACTACGCGCACGTTGACTGCCCGGGCCACGCTGACTATGTGAAGAACATGATCACGGGCGCCGCTCAGATGGACGGCGCGATCCTGGTCGTGTCGGCCGCTGACGGCCCGATGCCGCAAACGCGTGAACACATCCTGCTGAGCCGCCAAGTTGGCGTGCCGTACATCATCGTCTTCCTGAACAAGGCTGACATGGTTGACGACGCCGAGCTGCTCGAGCTGGTGGAAATGGAAGTTCGCGAACTTCTGTCGAAGTACGACTTCCCGGGTGATGACACCCCGATCGTCAAGGGTTCTGCCAAGCTGGCGCTGGAAGGCGACAAGGGCGAACTGGGCGAACAGGCCATCATGAACCTGGCAGCTGCGCTGGATTCGTACATTCCGACGCCTGAGCGTGCTGTTGACGGCGCGTTCCTGATGCCGGTTGAAGACGTGTTCTCGATCTCGGGTCGTGGCACGGTGGTGACGGGTCGTATCGAACGCGGCATCGTCAAGGTCGGCGAAGAAATCGAAATCGTGGGCCTGGTGCCGACGGTCAAGACGACTTGCACGGGCGTTGAAATGTTCCGCAAGCTGCTCGACCAAGGTCAAGCTGGCGACAACGTGGGCATTCTGCTGCGCGGCACCAAGCGTGAAGACGTCCAGCGTGGCCAAGTTCTGGCCAAGCCGGGCTCGATCACCCCGCACACGGACTTCACGTCCGAGGTGTACATCCTGTCCAAGGAAGAAGGCGGCCGTCACACTCCGTTCTTCCAGGGCTATCGTCCCCAGTTCTACTTCCGCACGACGGACGTGACGGGCACGATCGAGCTGCCGGCCGACAAGGAAATGGTTCTGCCGGGCGACAACGTGGCCATGACGGTCAAGCTGTTGGCTCCGATCGCCATGGAAGAAGGCCTGCGTTTCGCCATCCGTGAAGGCGGTCGTACCGTCGGCGCCGGCGTCGTCGCCAAGATCCTGAAGTAATTCGGATCAAATAAGCAGCAAACAACCAGCGAGGGCGCTTCGTCGCCTTCGCCTCTCGTTCTTTAGGAAACGCCATGAAAAACCAAAAGATCCGTATCCGCTTGAAAGCTTTCGATTACAAGCTGATCGATCAATCGGCCGCTGAAATCGTCGACACCGCCAAGCGTACCGGCGCCGTTGTCCGCGGCCCGGTGCCGCTGCCGACGCGTATCCGTCGCTATGACGTCCTGCGTTCGCCGCACGTCAACAAGACGTCGCGCGACCAGTTCGAAATCCGTACCCATCAGCGCTTGATGGACATCGTTGATCCCACCGACAAGACCGTTGACGCGCTGATGCGTCTGGACCTGCCGGCCGGCGTCGACGTCGAAATCGCGCTGCAGTAAGGCGTATCGGGCCTGCTACCTTCGCCGGCAGGTTCGAAAAGAATGGCCGTATTCCCCCGGGAGTGCGGCCATTTTGTTTTTTGCGGCATATGGCGTTCATCCGCGCTACACGCGCCGCCCTGTCTGCGGGCAAGGCAGGTTAGCGGGCGCTTACTGTCCCGGCAGGGGCCGGTTTCAGACGTCGCCAAGAGCGCTTCATCGCAGTGTGGCAAAACGACCGCGCCACACACGCCCGAAGTGGCTAAGTGCTTGTGCCGACTGGAAAAATCATGCTAATATGCCAAGCTTGCCATTTTGTGGCAAGACTGACTATGGGAACGGGATGGCGGGATGGGCTAAAACCCAACTGATCCCCCCAAATTACTCCCCGACCCAGGTTGAACATAGTCGTAGGGCAAAGGCCGTTACCTTTTGCCCGATTAGCCCCGACCAATCGCAGTCGGGAATGGAGAAAACGATGTCGAATTCGACACCCACGCCCGCCGCTCACCGGCTGGGGCTGGTGGGTCGCAAGGTCGGCATGACCCGCATTTTTACCGAGGAAGGTGAATCCATCCCGGTGACCGTGCTGGACGTGTCGAACAACCGCGTGACCCAAGTTAAGTCGCAGGAAACCGACGGCTACGCCGCGATCCAAGTGACTTATGGCACTCGTCGTGCCTCGCGTGTGGTTCAGCCGCAAACGGGCCACTACGCCAAAGCCGGCGTTGAAGCCGGTAGCATCCTCAAAGAATTCCGCCTTGATCCCGCTCGCGCCGCTGAATTTGCGGCCGGTTCCGTGATCGCCGTGGAATCCGTGTTCGAAGCCGGCCAACAGGTCGACGTGACGGGCACGACCATTGGTAAAGGCTTCGCCGGTACCATCAAGCGTCACCACTTCGGTTCGCAACGCGCTTCGCACGGTAACTCCCGTTCGCACCGCGTTCCCGGCTCGATTGGTCAAGCACAAGATCCGGGCCGTATTTTCCCGGGTAAGCGCATGGCTGGTCACCTGGGTGATGTCACCCGCACCGTTCAAAACCTCGACGTCGTTCGCGTTGACGTTGAGCGCGGCCTGCTGCTGGTCAAGGGCGCTGTCCCCGGCCACGCTGGCGCCGACATCGTCGTGCGCCCGGCCATCAAGGCCCCGGCCAAGAAGGGAGCGTAAGTAAATGGATCTCAAGCTCCTGAACGACCAAGGTCAGGCCGCTGCTACGTTCAGCGCGCCCGATACGATCTTCGGCCGTGACTTCAACGAAGCGCTGATTCATCAGATCGTGGTGGCTTTCCAAGCCAATGCCCGTGCCGGCAACCGCGCTCAGAAGGATCGTGCCGAAGTTAAGCACTCGACCAAGAAGCCCTGGCGCCAGAAGGGTACCGGCCGCGCACGCGCTGGTATGACTTCGTCGCCGCTGTGGCGTGGCGGTGGTCGGATTTTCCCGAACTCGCCCGAAGAGAACTTCAGCCAGAAGGTCAACAAGAAGATGTACCGCGCCGGGATCCGTTCGATCTTGTCGCAACTGGCTCGTGAAGACCGTATCGCCGTTGTCGAATCGTTCGATCTGGAATCGCCCAAGACCAAGGACGCAGCCGCAAAGCTGAAGAGCCTGGGCCTGGACTCGGTCCTGATCATCACCGACAGCGTTGATGAGAATGTTTACCTCGCCACCCGCAACCTGCCGCACGTTGCTGTTGTCGAGCCCCGTTATGCCGATCCGTTGTCGCTGGTCCACTACAAGAAAGTGCTGATCACCAAGCCGGCCATCGCTCAACTCGAGGAGATGCTGGGATGAACGCTGAACGCTTGATGCAAGTCATTCTGGCTCCGATCGTGACCGAAAAGGCCACGTTCGTCGCTGAGAAGAATCAGCAAGTCGCTTTCCGTGTCGTGGCTGACGCTACCAAGCCGGAAATCAAGGCTGCCGTCGAACTGCTCTTCAAGGTGCAGGTCGAGTCCGTGCAGGTCCTCAACCGTAAGGGCAAAGTCAAGCGCTTTGGCCGATTCGTTGGCCGTCGCCGTAATGAGCGCAAGGCTTACGTGTCGCTCAAGGACGGCCAGGAAATCGACTTTGCGGAGGTGAAGTAAATGGCCCTCGTAAAAGTTAAGCCGACTTCGGCCGGCCGCCGTGGCATGGTGAAGGTTGTTAGTCCCAACCTGCACAAGGGTGAGCCCTACGCGCCGCTGCTGGAAAAGAAGACCCGTGGTTCTGGCCGTAACAACAACGGTCACATCACGATCCGCCATCGTGGCGGCGGTCACAAGCAACACTACCGCTTGGTCGACTTCCGTCGTGACAAGGACGGTATCCCGGCGAAGGTTGAGCGTCTGGAATATGACCCCAACCGTACGGCGCACATCGCTCTGCTGTGCTACGCCGACGGCGAACGTCGTTACATCATCGCTCCGCGTGGTCTGGAAGTGGGTGCCACTGTGCTGTCGGGCATCGAAGCCCCGATCCGCGCCGGCAACACCCTGCCGATCCGCAACATCCCGGTGGGTACGACGATTCACTGCGTCGAAATGCTGCCTGGCAAGGGTGCTCAGATGGTCCGCTCGGCTGGCGCTTCCGCCGTCCTGCTGGCTCGCGAAGGCATCTACGCTCAGGTTCGTCTGCGCTCGGGTGAAGTTCGCCGTGTGCACATCGAATGCCGCGCCACCATTGGTGAAGTCGGTAACGAAGAACACAGCCTGCGCCAAATCGGCAAGGCCGGTGCAATGCGTTGGCGTGGTATCCGCCCGACGGTCCGTGGCGTTGCCATGAACCCGGTGGATCACCCGCACGGTGGCGGTGAAGGCCGTACCGGTGAAGCACGCGAACCGGTCAGCCCGTGGGGCACTCCGGCGAAGGGTTTCAAGACCCGTCGCAACAAGCGGACGAACAATATGATCGTCCAACGGCGCAAGCGCAAGTAAGAGGCGAACACTATGTCACGTTCGATCAAGAAAGGCCCGTTTGTCGATGCTCACCTGATCAAAAAGGTGGACACGGCCGTCGCGGGCAAAGACAAGAAGCCGATCAAGACCTGGTCGCGTCGTTCCACGATCCTGCCCGAGTTCATCGGTCTGACGATCGCTGTGCACAACGGCAAGCAGCATGTCCCCGTGTACATCAACGAGAACATGGTCGGTCACAAGCTGGGCGAGTTCGCGCTGACCCGTACGTTCAAGGGTCACGCCGCGGACAAGAAGGCGAAGAGGTAAGCGATGGAAACTACTGCCATTATCCGTGGGGTGCACATCTCGGCACAGAAGACCCGTCTGGTTGCGGACTTGATCCGCGGTCAGAAGGTCGGCCGTGCGCTGGAGATCCTCACCTTCTCGCCGAAGAAGGCTGCCGTCATCCTGAAGAAGGCTGTCGAGTCCGCCATCGCCAACGCCGAGCACAACGACGGCGCAGATATCGACGAACTGAAAGTCACCACGATTTTTGTGGACAAGGCTCAGTCGATGAAGCGCTTCTCCGCTCGCGCCAAGGGCCGCGGCAACCGTATCGAGAAGCAGACCTGCCATATCACGGTCAAGGTCGGAGCTTAAGGAGTCACGATGGGTCAGAAAATTCACCCCACTGGGTTCCGTCTCGCGGTCACCCGTAATTGGTCCTCGCGTTGGTTCGCCGACGACAAGGCCTTTGGCACGATGCTTGCCGAAGACATTCGCGTTCGCGAGTACCTCAAGAAGAAGCTCAAGAGCGCCTCCGTTGGTCGCGTGATCATCGAGCGTCCGGCCAAGAATGCCCGCATCACCGTCTACTCGGCTCGTCCGGGCGTGGTGATCGGCAAGCGCGGCGAAGACATCGAAAGCCTGAAGGCTGATCTGCAGCGTCTGATGGGCGTGCCCGTGCACGTCAACATCGAAGAAATCCGCAAGCCGGAAACCGATGCTCAACTGATCGCCGACTCGATCTCGCAACAGCTCGAGAAGCGCATCATGTTCCGTCGCGCAATGAAGCGCGCGATGCAGAACGCAATGCGTCTGGGTGCCCAAGGCATCAAGATCATGAGCGCCGGCCGTCTGAACGGTATCGAAATTGCTCGCACCGAGTGGTATCGCGAAGGCCGTGTGCCGCTGCACACCCTCAAGGCCAACATCGACTACGGCACCTCCGAAGCCCACACCACGTATGGCGTGATTGGCATCAAGGTCTGGGTCTACAAGGGCGACATGCTGGCTAACGGCGAATTGCCGCCGGAAACCGCTGCCCCGCGCGAAGAAGAACGTCGTCCGCGCCGCGCTCCGCGTGGTGATCGTCCGGACGGTGCTCGCACCGGTCGTCCGGGTGGTCGTGGTCGTGGTGGTCCCCGCAAGGCGGACGCTGCTCCGGCGCCTGAAGGAGAATAACCATGCTGCAACCCTCTCGCAGAAAGTATCGCAAAGAGCAGAAGGGCCGCAACACCGGTCTGGCGACCCGTGGTACCCACGTGTCGTTCGGCGAATTCGGTCTGAAGGCCACCGGCCGTGGCCGTCTGACCGCTCGCCAGATCGAAGCTGCTCGTCGTGCTATCAATCGTCACATCAAGCGTGGCGGCCGTATCTGGATTCGCATTTTCCCGGATAAGCCCATCTCGCAAAAGCCCGCCGAAGTCCGTATGGGTAACGGTAAGGGCAATCCTGAGTACTGGGTCGCTGAAATTCAGCCCGGCAAAGTGCTCTACGAAATGGAAGGTGTGAGCGAAGAGATCGCGCGTGAAGCTTTCCGCCTGGCCGCTGCCAAGCTGCCGATTTCGACCACGTTCGTCGCGCGTCATATCGGTGCTTAAGGAGTACTAACATGAAAGCTAGCGAACTCCGTTCGAAAGACGCCGCCGAGCTCGGCAAAGAGCTCGAAAGCCTGCTGAAGGCACAATTCGGTCTGCGTATGCAGAAGGCCACGCAGCAACTGGCCAACACCAGCCAGCTGCGCAACGTGCGTCGCGACATTGCGCGCGTTCGTACCTTGCTGACCGAGAAGGCAGGGAAATAAACATGAGCGAAACTCAAAACACCCAAGTGGCCAAGCGCCAGCGTACGCTGGTTGGCAAGGTCGTCAGCAACAAGATGGACAAGACTGTCGTTGTGCTCGTTGAGCGCCGCGTCAAGCACCCCATCTTCGGCAAGATCATCGTGCGTTCCGCGAAGTACAAGGCACACGACGAATCGAACCAATTCAACGAAGGCGATACGGTTGAAATCGCTGAAGGCCGTCCCATCTCGCGCTCGAAGTCGTGGCGTGTGGTGCGTCTGGTTGAAGCCGCACGTATCATCTAAGTAGTCATCGGAACGGTTCGCCGTTCTGATATAAAACGGCAAGGGCTCATCCCCTTGCCGTTTTTTTTTGTTCCGGAGATTCAGGCCCATGCAGGTAACGGACATCATGCGCAACGCCGTCAAGGCCGGCATGCTTGGCGTCGCGCTAGGCGCGGCAGCCACCGCCAGCGCGCAACCTGGCGAGTCCGGCGCGGAGGTTACCGCGGCGTCACCCGTTGACGACGCGCGCGCGGGCAAGAACGTCCTGAATGCCGGGCCCGAGCCGCGCGTCAAGCTTCCCGCCGGATCGCGCGACCACGCGGCCATTTTTGGCACCGACGACGAGGGTGAGCAAGCCCTGGTGACGCAGGAACAGGCGTTGCAGGGGCAGCGCGATCAACTATTGCTGCTTGAGCGGTTGCTGAATCAGAAGCCCGTCGACGCCGCGACGGCGCCGCCGGCGATGATGCCGTTGAACTCGGGTTCCACGATGCGGCCTTTGGCGCCCACGCCGAGCGGATCGCAGCTTGACCGCGGCAAGATCGACGAAATGCAGCGTCGCATCGACAGCATGCGGCGCGAAGCCGACACGCTGCGCCAGAGCGGCAAATAGCGCCGTTTCTGCGCTGTTTCGCCGCGACCTGGACCGCTTGAGCAGCAAGGAGAAGTAAAGCGGTGGACGGCATGCGCGGCGTTGCCGCGCGTGCGGCCATCCCGAGCGGTCAGCGCCGCTGCGCCAGTTCCCGCAGCCGTCCCGCGATGCCGGTCGGAAAGTAGTAGACCGACACCACGAACAGGATCCCCAGCCACAGCAGCCAGCGGTCCGGTTCGAACAGCAGAGCCAGCGGTGTCACGCCCGACACGGCATCGTGGATCACGTGCAGGCCATCTTGCAGATAGCTTTGCGCGAACACGAACAGGCTGGCGCCGACCACCGCGCCATACATGGTTCCCATGCCGCCGATCACGAGCATCAGCAGGATGTTCAGCATGATCTCGAACGACAGCGACGTATCCGGACCGTTGTAGCGCAGCCAAAGCGCGTACATGGCGCCGGCCAGCGTGGCGAAGCCGGCGGCGAGCAGATTGGACAGGCTGCGGTACAGCACGGTGCGGTAGCCGATCGCCTCGGCGCGGAAAGGATTCTCGCGGATGGCTTGCAGTACGCGGCCGAACGGGGAATTCACGATGCGCAGCAGCATCAGGAACAACAAGACGCAGACCGCGGCGATCAGGTAATACGTGATGATGCGGCCGTCGACCGTGATGCCGAACAGGGGCTCCGACAGCGGGCGGAACGCGGGCCGCAACACCTGGGGGACTTTGAAGTTCAGGCCGTCTTCGCCACCGGTCAGGTCCGACAGCTGCGACACCAGCGTCTGGAAGGCCGCCGCGACGGCCAGCGTGATCATTGCGTAGAAGATGGCGCGCACGCGCAGGCTGGCCAGGCCGATCAGTAGGGCGAAAGCCAGCGACACCGCCAGCGCGCCGCCCACGCCCGCGAACACGGCGGCCCAGCCGGGTTCCATCCGGATGCTGGCGATCGCCACGCCATAGGCGCCGATGCCGAAGAACATGGTGTGCGCAAAGCTCACGATGCCTGTGTAGCCCAGCAGCAGATCGTAGCTGGCCACCAGGATCACGAACACCAGGATCTTGGCAGCCACCGCCAGCGATTTGGGGCCGGGAAAGAGGAAGGGTGCGGCGGCAAGCAAGGCGACGACCGTGATCAGCACCAGTGCCAGGACGGTGCTGCGTGGCGGGTCGCCGGAGAGCAGGCGAAAAGACATGTTGGCGATTCCTAGCGATTCGTGACCGGATACACGCCTTGCGGGCGCCATAACAGAATCGCGACCATCAGCGCGATATTCGAGAACAGAGCGGCCTTGGGCAGCAGGAAACCCGTGTAGTTGGCCATCAGGCCCACCAGCAGCGCGCCGATCAGACACCCCACGGTCGAGCCCAGGCCGCCGATCATGATCACGATGAAGATCAGCACGTTTACCTGCGCGCCCAATTGTGGCACGACCGACTGCTGGTACATGCCCCACAACACACCGCCCAACCCGGCAAGCATCGATCCGGCGACGAACACGCCTACGAACAGGTGCCGGATGCGGTAGCCCAGGCTTTCCACCATCTCGCGATCTTCCACGCCGGCTCGGATCAGCAGGCCAAGCTTGGTGCGGTTCAGCAGCCACAGCATGCCGCCCAGCACCAGCACGCCCACGGCAAGCGCCACGATCCGGAATTTTTCGATGGCCGCATCGCCCAGCAGGAATGCGCCCCGCAGGGCTTCGGGCAGCGGTAGCGACAGCGTCTGCGGACCCCAGATCATCTTGATGATCTCTTCACCGATGATCATGCCGCCCATCGTGATCAGGATCTGCTTGAGGTGCTGTCCATACACGGGCCGCACGATCACGCGTTCAAACGCGACGCCCACGGCGCCTGCCACCAGCATGCCCACGATCATGGCCGGCAACACCGCGGCCAAGTTCATCCACAGGCTGCCTGTCTGGGTCCAGTCGGCCATGCCGCCGAGTACCGTCGCCGCCATGTAGGCGCCAATAGCGATGAAGAGCCCGTGCCCGAAGTTCAGGACGTCCATCAGTCCGAACACCAGGGTCATGCCGGACGCCACGATGAAGATGATCATGCCCATTGCCAAGCCGGCCAGCGTCAGCGTGACCCAGGTTGAAAAAGAGCCGACCATCGGCAAGGCCAGGGCGGCCAGCGCCACGACCAGCAGGACAGGGCGCAAATCCGCGCGCGTGCGCGGCAGCGGGGCATCGATATCCAGGGTGCTCATTGGTGGCTTCCTAACGACAGGCCCAGCAGGCGTGTCTGTAGCGAGTCGTCTTCCGCAAGCTGGCGCATGCCGCCGGCGTGCACGACGCGGCCGTTGTCCATGACCGCGACGTGGTCGCCGACCCGTTGCGCGAAGTTGAAGTTCTGTTCGACCAGCAGGATGGTGGTGGACGCCTGCTTGAGCTCGATGAAGGCATCGATCATGTTCTGCACGATGGCAGGCGCCAGCCCTTTGCTGGGCTCGTCGATCAGCAGCAGCCGGCGGGGTTCGATGATGGCGCGGGCAACCGCCAGCATCTGCTTCTGGCCCCCGGACAGCTTGCCGGCGGGGTGCAGCCAGAACTTCTTCAGGGCCGGAAAGAAGCCGAAGATCCATTCCAGCCGCGCGGTATCAAGCTGCTCGGCGCTTCGGGCCTGGCGCGCCGCCAGCAGCATGTTCTCTTTGACCGACAGGTCGGCGAAGATGCCCATGTTCTCGGGCACGTAGGCCATGCCCATGCGCGCCATGTCAGGGGGCGACTTGCGTGTGTCGGGGCCGCCAATGGGCATGCCCTCGAATGTGATCCGGCCCTGCGAGGCGCGCCACAAACCCATGATCGTGCGCAGCGTCGTCGTCTTGCCGGCACCGTTGCGGCCCAGCAGCATGGTCACGGCCGCAGGCGGCACGGCCAGATCCACGCCGTGCAGGATGTGATACGCGCCGATATGCGTTTGCACGCCCTTGAGTTCCAGCAGCGGGGCGGTCATGCCTTGTGCTCCGTCGGGCTCATGCCCAGATAGGCTTGCTGCACGATGGGGGACGCGATGACGGAGGCGGGATCGCCGTCTGCCATCAGCTGGCCGTTGTGCAGCACGACGATCCGGTCGGCCAGTTCGCGCACCACATCCATCTTGTGTTCCACCAGCAGGATGGTCTTGGAGGGATCGTTCTTGATCTCGCGGATCAGCTCCAGCACCACGGGCACATCGTCCACGCTCATGCCGGCGGTGGGTTCGTCGAACATGAAGACTTGCGGTTCCAGCGCGATCAGCATCGCGATCTCGAGCTTGCGCTGATCGCCATGTGGCAGGTCGGCGGCCGGCTGGTCGCGCCTTGCGGACAGCCGCGTGCGTTCCAGCAGCGCGTCGGCGCGCGCCAATAGGGCGCGGTCGTCGTCCCAGGTGCGCCAGAAGCGGATCTGGCGCCAACTCATGCCTTGCTGACGCGATTGCAGCGCCAGCCGGACATTCTCGTGAACGGACAGTCGTGGGAACAATTGCGTCAGCTGGAACGCGCGGCCCAGGCCCGCGTGCATGCGTGCCGGCGCGGGCAGCGAGGTCAGATCGCGGCCGTTCAGCCGCACCGACCCCGCGCTTGCGCGCAGCTGGCCAGAGATCAAGTTGAAGTAAGTGGTCTTGCCCGCGCCGTTCGGGCCGACGATGGCGGTCAGCGTGCCAGGCGCATAACGGCAGCTGACATCATTGACGGCCACATGCCCGCCGAAGCGGATCGTGAGCGATTGGGTTTCCAACATCGCAGTGGCGCGTCTTCAGCGCTTGTTCTGGATCGGCACGGCCATCTGGTCAGGCGTGATTTCCTTGACCAGGTCCTGCACCGCCCATGGCACCGAAGGGTCGCTCTTGATCCGGAAGTGGTACATGGATTGCATGGCCTGGTGGTCTTCGGGCCGGAACGTCATCTTGCCCTTGGGCGTGTCGAAGCTCAGGCCTTCCATCGCCTTGATCAGCTTGTCCGTATCGGAATCACCCGCGGTCTTGTTCAACGCCGCCACGATGGCGATGCCGGACGACATGCCGCCCGCCGTGAAGAAGTCCGGCGGCTGGCCGTAGCGCTTCTGATGTTCCGCGACCAGCCAGTCGTTGATCGGATTCTTGGGGATGCCGTAGTAGTAATAGGTGGCGCCTTCCATGCCGGCCAGCGACTTCAGCGGGGTCATCGCGGCCAGCGTGTTGCCGCCCGTCGCGATCTCGATGCCGAATCGCTTGGGATCCAGGTCGGCGATCTTGAACGGATTGCCCGCGCCCGCCCACAGGATGAAGATGATCTTGCGGCCGGGCTTGTCCTTGAGCGCATCGAACAGGCGCTGCGCGCCCGCGGTGAAGTCGGTGGCGTTGGCGGGCAGGTATTCCTCGTGCACGATCTTGGCGTTCTTCAGCGCGCCCTTGAAGGCTTTCACGCCGTCGCGGCCAAAGGCATAGTCTTGCGCGAGCATGGCGATCGAGGTGCCCGCCTGGTCGAAGGCCACGGCGTTGGCGATCGCATCCTGCGACGAGTTGCGGCCCGTGCGGAAAATGTACTTATTCCACTTTTCGCCCGTGATCGAATCCGCCACGGCGGGCTCCACCAACAGGATCTTCTCGTACTCTTCGGCGATCGGCAGCATGGCCAGCGCGACGCCCGACGAAGTGGGGCCCACGGCGATATCGGCGTTGTCGTCGGCATACGCCGACGCCAGCTGCGCGCGGGCCACGTCGGGCTTGCCCTGGTTATCCTTTTCAATCACGCGGATCTTGCGGCCGGCAACGATCATGGTGCCCTGCGTGGCGTACTCCAGGCCCAGCATCAGCCCGTTCTGCGTCTGTTTGGCGTAGGCCTCCAGCGGGCCCGTCTTGTCGTAGACATGGGCGACGACAACGTCTTTTGCGGCGGCGGCCGAACTCATGCAAAGGGCTGCCAGCGCGGCAAGCAGAATGCGATTCATGGATGTCTCCTGTTATCGGCGGGCGAGCGCAGCCGCCGTGTGGTCATGCAGAGGGTCCGGCGTGGCCAGGAACCGGCGGATGGCGTCGATCTGCGCCGACACGTTCAGCGCGGGGGCGTGGCCGCAATCGGGAAAGTCGATGCGTTGGGCGCACGGTCCGCGTCGCGTCATCGCGTCGGCGACTTCGGGCAGCAGCAGATCGGAGTCGGCGCCGCGCAGCAGCAGCACCGGCATGCGCAGCGAGTCGTAGCCGTTCCAGCGGTCATAGTCGCCCGGGTGATGGCTGAACTGTCCGACGATGGCGGGGTCGTAATGCGCCGTGACGCGACCGTCGGGCAGGCGTCGCATCGAGGTTTCAGCCATCCGGCGCCATTGCTCGTCGCTTTGCCAGCCGTAGGGCCGGTAGGCGACGCGAAGCCAGGACTCCAGTTCGGTGACCGTGTCGAACGCGGGCGGATTGCCGGCATAAGCCAGGATGCGGTCGATGGCGGGCTGCGGCAGCTCGGGCCCGATGTCATTGACGACCAGGTGCGAGATCCGGCCGTGCAGCGTCGTGGCCGCGGCGTGCATGCCGGTGGCGCCGCCCATCGACGTGCCCACCCAGCGCAGCCGGCCAAGCGACAAGCCGTCGGCCAGCGCGCGGGCCAGGCGCGCGTAGAAGTCCAGTTGGTATTCGGCGACCGGATCGGGGCTCCATTGCGACAGGCCGCGCCCGATCGTGTCGGGGCAGATGATGCGGTAGTCGTCCGCCAGCGCCGTCGCCAGTTCGTCGAAGTCGCGCCCGGTGCGGGCCAGGCCGTGCCACATGATGACGGGGGGCGCGTCGGGCGCGCCCCATTCGGTCAGGTGCAGCTCGCGGCCTTCGCAGCGCAGATAGCGCGAAGCCGGCGTGTGGCGGGCGGCCGTTGCAGGCGCGTTTGCCATGAGTCTCCTCCCGGGTTGTCCAGGTTGTGTGCTTATCGGGCTGACTATAGACTTGCGCCAAACGCATCCACAATGCGCCGCGCACCCCAGAGCAGGGTGAGTCAAGAAGTTGTAGACGCAAGATCAAATTGCGCTTCCCGCCGCGTACAGGAGACCGCGCCATGTCCAACACGGAATTTGCCATCTCGGCCAGCGCTGGCGCTGACCGGCGCGAGCAATGGCGCGCGGCGCTGTCGGACGCTTTCGGCCCGTTCGAGGTACACGGCGGCATGCCTACCCATTTCGCGGGGCATGTGCGCTATGCGCGCCGCGCCAGTCTGCAGTTCAACGACCTGCACTATCAGGGACAGAAGCTGGAACGCACCGCGGGCAATGTGTCGCGGCTGGACCAGGAGTTCTACACCTTCGGCTTGCCATTGGCCGGTCCCCTGGCCGTGCGGCAGCAAGGCCGGGAATTCCAGGTCGAGCCCGGCTGCGTGTACCTGATGAACCAGAGCCTGCCCTATCAGGCGACGGCGCTGGGCGCGTCGGGCTATCGCAGCCTGAGCGTGTCCTTTCCGCGCAGCGCGCTGTCGCAACGGGATTCCCGCGTCGGCGCCTTCTACAAGCTGCGCATCGACGATGGTTCCCCGCGTGGCGCGATGCTGGCCAGTTACATGGAGCACTTGTTCAAGGGCATGGGCGGCTGGTCCGACACCGAGGTCACCGAACTTGGCGAACGCCTGATCGACCTGATCGTGCTGTTCCTGGTGCAATCGGGGCAAGGCCATGCGTCGGAGTCCGACAGCAGCGTGACGGTGGCGCATCGGCAGCGCGTGCTGGCCTACATCCGCCAGCATCTGGCCGACCCGGCGTTGTCGCCGCAGGCCGTGGCGCAAGGGTGCGGCGTGTCGGTCGCCTATCTGCACCGCATCCTTCGCGCCGGCGGCCTGTCGGCCGAGTCCTTCATCTTCGATCAGCGTCTGGACAAATGCCGCGAACTGCTGCTGAGTCCACAACACCGCCATCGCAGCATCGCCGAGCTGGCCTACCAGGTCGGGTTTTCGCACCCGTCGCATTTCAGCCGCCTGTTCAAGCGGCGCTTCGGCATGACGCCGCGGGACCTGCGGGCAAGTTCGTAGGGGGCGGTTGGCTTTTGTTTTGCCGCCACCCGGCGATAAAAAAAGCCCCACGGACCAAACCGTGGGGCTTTTCGATTCTGCAGGGGTGCGGTCAGATGTGCGTGATGAACTTCGTGACCAGGTAGCCGTCGAACGTTTCCAGGCCGCCTTCACTGCCGATGCCGCTGTCCTTGATGCCGCCGAACGGCGTCTCGGCCAGCGCGCTGCCGAAGTGGTTGATGTTGACCATGCCGGCCTCCAGGCCATTCGAGACCTTCGTGGCTGTCTTCAACGAGTTCGTGAACACGTACGACGACAGGCCGAAGGGCAGGCTGTTGGCGCGGCGCAGCACTTCATCGGTGTCCTTGAAGCGGACGACCGGCGCGACGGGGCCGAAGGGCTCTTCGGTCATCAGCATGGAGTCGTCGGGCAGGTCCGTCACGACCGTGGGGGCGAAGAAGAAGCCCTTGCGGTCCAGCGGGCCGCCGCCGACCACGACCTTGCCGCCGTGCTTCTTGGCGTCGTCGATGAAAGCGCTCATGGCGGGTACGCGGCGTTCGTGAGCCAGCGGGCCCATGTCCGTGCCGGCTTCCAGGCCGTCGCCGACCTTGATGTTCTTCAGCACGTCCGAGAAGCGGGCCAGGAATTGCTCGTAGGCGCCTTCCTGCACGTAGAAGCGGGTGGGCGACACGCAGACCTGGCCGGCGTTGCGGACCTTGAACTTGGCCAGCATCTCGGCGGCGCGCTCGACATCGGCGTCATCGAACACGAGCACGGGCGAATGGCCACCCAATTCCATCGTGACGCGCTTCATGTGCGCGCCGGCCAGGGCGGCCAGTTGCTTGCCCACCGGCACGGAACCGGTGAACGAGACCTTGCGCACGATCGGCGAGCGGATCAGGTAGTCGGAAATCTTTGCGGGCTCGCCCCAGACGATGTTCAGGCAGCCCTTGGGCAGGCCGGCGTCGTGGAACATGCGGGCAATGGCCATGACGGCGCTGGGCGAATCTTCCGGCCCTTTCAGCACCACCGTGCAACCGGCGCCGAGCGCCGCGGCGATCTTGCGGATGGCCTGGTTGTACGGGAAGTTCCAGGGCGTGAACGCGGCGCAGACGCCGATGGGTTCGCGCACGACGAACTGGCGCACGTCCGGGTTGCGGGGCGGCACGACGCGGCCGTAGATGCGTCGGCATTCCTCGGCGTGCCAATCGGCATGCTCGGCGCAGGATGTGACTTCGCCCACGGCCTCGGCCAGCGGCTTGCCCTGGTCCAGCGTCATGTTGCGGCCGATTTCCTTGGCGCGCTCGCGCGACAGCGTGGCGACCTTGCGCAGGATGGCGGAACGGTCCATGGGCGAGGACTTCTTCCAGGATTCGAACGCGCGCTGGGCGGCGGCCAGCGCACGGTCCAGATCCGCTTCGGTGGCGTGCGGCAACTGGCCAAGCACTTCCAGCGTGGCCGGGTTGATGACGTCCTGGGTGCGCCTACCCTCGCCGGAGATGAATTCGCCGTCGATATACAGCGCCAACTGTTCATACATGCCTGTCGTTCCTTGCGAAATAGGGATGGATTGCGACCGCTGTCGCCCGCGCCAGTCTAAACCAGCTTGTTCGCGTCAGGGAGGGCCACTCCCGTGCGCGAAGCTGGGGCCAATCAGAGGCGGTGGCGCCCCGTCTTGCAAGCCTCCGCGCGCATGGCCACAATGGGGGCTCTCTGGCCGACCATCACCGAATCCATCGTGCAATCCGTCGACGCGCGTCCCGCCGCCAAGCCCAGTCTCTACTCCCGCGTGTTGTTCCGCTTCATCGATTGGTTGCGTCATCGGATCGCCCGGGCGTCGCTGGTGGGCGACCGCCCCATCTTCCAGAACGGCCAGTTCCCCTGGATCGCGGCGCTCGAGGCGCAGACCCCCGCCATCCGCGCCGAACTCACCGCACTGCTGGCGCAGCGGCAGCAACTGCCCGCTTTCCACGAGATCTCGCCCGATGTGGGCATGATCACGTCTGACGATCAATGGAAGACCTTCCTGTTCATGGGCTATGGCCTGCGTTCCGAACGCAACCTGGCCAGCTGCCCGGCAACGGCCCGCGCGCTTGATGGGATCCCGGGCATCCGCAGCGCCTTCTTTTCCATCCTCGAGCCCGGCAAGCGGATCCCGCTGCACACTGGCCCGTACAACGGCGTCCTGCGTCTGCACCTGGGGCTGGTCGTGCCCGAGCCGGCCGACCGTTGCTGGATCGAGGTCGGGGGCGAACGCTATAGCTGGCGGGAAGGCCGCGCCGTGGTGTTCGACGACCTGTATCCTCATCAGGTGCACAACGACACGGACGGTTTGCGGGCCGTGTTGTTCGTGGACTTTGAACGGCCGTGCCGGGTTCCGGTAAAATGGCTGAATCGCCTGGTGCTCAGGGCGGCCCCGTTCACGGACGAAATCCGGCGCGGCAAGGCCAACCACGATGCCTGGGAGAAGAGCTTTTACCGCCACAAATAAGGGGCGGATAGCTCGCAACCCGCTTCCCTCATAGAGGGGCGTGGTGTTTTGTGCGTCATTCCAACAAAGTGCTTGCGCTCAAAATTTAACCACGCTAGAATGATCAGCTTTCCCAGATTGTCGATCCAGTTAACCGAAAGTTGTTTCGAAGACTAGTCGGCGTGTTGGGGGAATACCCGCAGGATTTCAACCCAGGGTCGTTGCGTTGCCAACCAGTTGTAGAGATAGGGCGAAAGCGCTAGCGCTACAACACATAAAGCAGGGCGGCAGACCTGACGGGACCAAAACTGGCAGGAATTGCAGTGTTCCCTTATTGGGAAAACCGTATTTCCAGTTAAGTTGGAACAGGAAAAATCATGATCCAAATGCAGACCACGCTGGACGTGGCCGATAACACTGGTGCGCGTCATGTCATGTGCATTAAGGTGCTCGGTGGCTCCAAGCGCCGTTATGCCGGTATCGGCGACATCATCAAGGTGAGCGTCAAAGATGCGGCTCCGCGCGGACGCGTCAAGAAAGGCGAAATTTACAATGCCGTGGTGGTTCGTACCGCCAAGGGCGTGCGCCGTAAAGACGGTTCGCTGATTAAGTTCGGTGGCAATGCCGCCGTATTGCTCAACGCCAAGCTGGAGCCCATCGGCACCCGCATCTTCGGACCCGTTACGCGTGAACTGCGTACCGAGAAGTTCATGAAGATCGTGTCGTTGGCCCCGGAAGTGCTGTAAGGAGCCCTACGATGAACAACATTCGTAAAGGCGACGAAGTCATCGTCCTGACCGGCCGCGACAAGAAGCGTCGCGGTACCGTGCTGGCTCGTGTTGATGCCGACCACGTTCTGGTCGAAGGCGTCAACATTGCCAAGAAGCACGTGAAAGCCAACCCGATGGCTAACAACCCGGGCGGGATTGTCGAAAAGACCATGCCGATCCACATCTCGAATGTGGCGCTCTTCAACCCCGCAACCGGTCGTGGCGACCGCGTGGGCGTTCAAGAAGTCGAAGGTCGCAAGGTCCGCGTGTTCCGTTCCAATGGTGCCGTTGTCGGCGCCAAGGCGTAAGGGGCGATAGACATGTCTCGTTTGCAAGATTTCTACAAGAGCAAGGTCGCTGGCGACCTGCAGGCCAAGTTTGGCTACAAGAGCGTCATGGAAGTGCCGCGCATCACCAAGATCACCCTGAACATGGGTGTCTCGGAAGCCGTGTCCGATAAGAAGGTTATCGAACACGCGGTGTCGGACCTGACCAAGATCGCTGGCCAAAAGCCTGTCGTGACGAAGACCAAGAAGGCTATCGCCGGTTTCAAGATCCGCGAAAACTACCCGATTGGTTGCATGGTCACGCTGCGTGGTCAACGCATGTATGAATTCCTGGATCGCCTCGTTGCGGTCGCGCTGCCTCGCGTGCGCGACTTCCGTGGTATCTCGGGTCGTGCATTTGACGGCCGTGGCAACTACAACATCGGGGTGAAAGAGCAAATCATTTTCCCCGAAATCGAGTACGACAAGATCGACGCGCTGCGTGGGCTGAACATCAGCATCACCACCTCCGCGAAGACCGACGAAGAAGCCAAGGCGCTGTTGACGGCCTTCAGCTTCCCGTTCCGTAACTAAGGGGCTGATGACGTGGCAAAACTTTCCCTCATCAATCGCGACATCAAGCGCGCCAAGCTGGCTGACAAGTTCGCTGGCAAACGTGCTGAGTTGAAGGCGATCATCGACGACCAGTCGAAGACCGACGAAGAACGTTACCAAGCTCGGCTCAAGCTGCAACAGCTGCCGCGCAATGCCAATCCGACGCGCCAACGTAACCGTTGCGTGGTCACCGGTCGTCCGCGCGGTGTGTTCCGCAAGTTCGGCCTGACGCGTCACAAACTGCGTGAAATGGCGATGAAGGGCGAAATCCCCGGCATCACCAAGGCCAGCTGGTAGGAGATACATTATGAGCATGAGCGATCCCATCGCCGATATGCTGACCCGCATTCGCAATGCGCAGCAAGTGGACAAAGTTACGGTGAGCATGCCCTCCTCGAAGCTGAAGGCGGCTATTGCCGCTGTGCTGAAAGACGAAGGCTACATCGACAGCTTTGAAATCAAGGGCACCCAGGCCAAGCCTGAGCTCGAGATCACCCTGAAGTACTACGCTGGCCGTCCGGTTATCGAGCGCATTGAACGCGTTTCGCGCCCCGGTCTGCGTATCTACAAGGGCCGTACCAGCATTCCTCAGGTCATGAACGGCCTGGGCGTGGCTATCGTTTCGACCTCGCGCGGCGTCATGACCGACCGTAAGGCTCGCGCCAACGGCGTCGGCGGCGAAGTGCTGTGCTACGTGGCCTAAGGAGAAATTCGAATGTCACGTATCGCTAAGTATCCGGTCGAACTGCCCAAGGGTGTCGAAGCTGACATCAAGCAGGATCAGATCATTGTCAAGGGCCCGCTGGGCACCCTGACTCAAGCCCTGACTGGCGACGTCACGGTTGCGATGGACGAAGGCAAGCTCACGTTTGCCGCCGCCAACGAAACTCGTCACGCCAATGCCATGTCGGGTACCGTGCGCGCTCTGGTGGCCAATATGGTTACCGGCGTGAGCAAGGGCTTCGAGCGCAAGCTGACCCTGGTTGGCGTGGGTTACCGCGCCTCGATCCAAGGCGATGCCGTTAAGCTGCAGCTCGGTTTCTCGCACGACGTTTTGCATCAGTTGCCGGCCGGTATCAAGGCCGAATGCCCCACCCAGACGGAAATCGTCATCAAGGGCGCCAACAAGCAAGTCGTCGGTCAGATGGCCGCTGAAATCCGCTCGTACCGCGAACCCGAACCCTACAAGGGCAAGGGTGTGCGTTACTCGGACGAACGCGTCGTCATCAAAGAAACCAAGAAGAAATAACGGCGCACGCAAGGACGAATCATGGACAAAAAAGTTTCCCGTTTGCGTCGTGCGGTTCCGACCCGCCGGAAGATCAACGAGTTGCGCGTTCACCGCCTCTCGGTCTTCCGCTCGAACCAGCACATCTACGCCAACATCATTTCGCCGGAAGGCGATCGCGTTCTGGTCAGCGCCTCGACGGTGGAAGCCGAAGTGCGTGCGCAACTGGCCGGCCAAACCGGCCAGGGCGGCAACACTGCCGCTGCTACGCTGGTCGGCAAGCGCGTGGCCGAAAAGGCCAAGGCTGCCGGTATTGAACTGGTCGCTTTCGATCGCTCGGGCTTTCGTTACCATGGCCGCGTGAAAGCGCTGGCCGATGCCGCGCGTGAAGCCGGCCTGAAGTTCTAAGCGAGGATCTGTCAAATGGCTAAAGTACAAGGCAAGAACGCCGCGGAAAAAGAGAACGATGACGGCCTCCGCGAAAAGATGATCGCGGTCAACCGCGTGAGCAAAGTGGTCAAGGGTGGTCGCACCATGAGCTTTGCCGCGCTGACCGTGGTTGGCGATGGCGATGGTCGCGTCGGCATGGGTAAGGGCAAGGCGCGTGAAGTGCCGGTGTCCGTTCAGAAGGCAATGGAACAGGCCCGCCGCGGCATGTTCAAGGTTGCTCTGAAGAACGGCACGCTGCACCACACCGTGGTTGGCAAGCATGGCGCCGCTACCGTGCTGATCTCGCCGGCTGCTGAAGGTACTGGCGTTATCGCCGGCGGCCCGATGCGCGCTATTTTTGAAGTGATGGGTGTGCGTAACGTGGTTGCCAAGAGCCTGGGCTCGAGCAACCCCTACAACATGGTTCGCGCCACGTTGAACGGTCTGCGCGCTTCCCTGACCCCGGCCGATGTTGCTGCCAAGCGCGGCAAGTCGGTCGAAGAAATCCTGGGGTAAATCATGGCTCAGAAGCAGATCAAAGTGACCCTCGTGCGCTCGGTGATCGGTACCAAGCAATCGCACCGTGATACGGTTCGCGGTTTGGGCTTGGGTCGCATCAACAGCAGCCGCGTGCTGGTCGATACGCCCGAGGTGCGTGGGATGATCCGTAAGGTGGATTATCTCGTTTCCGTCTCGGAAGCCTAAGGAATCACCATGTCGGATATGCAACTTAATTCGCTGAAGCCCGCTGAGGGCAGCAAGCACGCCAAGCGCCGCGTCGGCCGTGGCATCGGTTCGGGTCTGGGTAAAACCGCCGGCCGTGGTCACAAGGGCCAGAAGTCGCGCTCGGGCGGTTTCCATAAGGTTGGCTTCGAAGGCGGTCAAATGCCGCTGCAGCGTCGTCTGCCCAAGCGTGGTTTCACCCCGCTCGGTCAACACCTGTATGCCGAAGTTCGTCTGTCGGACCTGCAAGCCCTGCCCATCGACGAAGTCGACGTGCAAGTGCTGAAGGCGGCTGGCGTGATTGGCCAGGCGGTTCGTTACGCCAAGGTCATCAAGTCGGGTGAACTCTCGCGCAAGGTCGTGCTCAAGGGCATTACCGCGACGGCCGGTGCTCGCACCGCCATCGAAGCCGCGGGCGGCTCGCTTGCTTGATCACGAGGTGACGAGTGGCTAACGCGCAGGCATTGGGCAAAACCGGAGCACGGTACGGTGATTTGAAGCGCCGTCTTGTGTTCCTGGTGCTCGCCCTGGTGGTTTACCGTTTGGGTACACACATCCCCGTACCGGGTATTAATCCGGATGCGCTGGCGGACTTGTTCCGTCAGAACCAGGGCGGGATCCTGGGCCTGTTCAACATGTTCTCGGGTGGGGCGCTCTCGCGTTTCTCGATTTTTGCCCTGGGGATCATGCCGTACATTTCGGCATCCATCATCATGCAGTTGATGTCGGTGGTGGTGCCGTCGCTGGAAGCGCTCAAGAAAGAGGGCGAATCCGGTCGTCGGAAGATTACCCAGTACACCCGCTACGGCACTGTCGTGCTGGCGCTGGTGCAAGCAGTGGGCATTTCGGTAGCGTTGGAGTCCCAACAGGGACTGGTGATCGATCCGGGTATGCTGTTTCGCTTCACGACCGTTGTGACTCTGGTCACTGGCACCATGTTCGTCATGTGGCTGGGTGAGCAGATTACGGAACGCGGTCTGGGCAACGGGATTTCCATCCTGATCTTCGCAGGTATCGTTGCGGGTCTTCCCGCGGCGCTGGCTGCACTGTTGGACCTGGTACGCACCAACGCGATGTCCGTGCTTTCGGCACTGTTCATTGTGGCTTTGGTGGTGTTGGTTACCGCTTTTGTGGTGTTCGTGGAACGCGGACAGCGCAAGATCACGGTGAACTACGCCAAGCGTCAGGTCGGCAATAAGGTCTACGGTGGTCAAAGCTCGCATTTGCCGCTGAAGCTGAACATGGCAGGGGTGATTCCGCCGATCTTCGCGTCGTCGATCATTCTGTTCCCGGCCACGATCACGAGCTGGTTCTCCAGCAGTGAGAACATGCGCTGGCTTAGCGACCTGGCTGCGGCCCTGTCGCCTCGTCAACCGCTCTACATCACGCTGTACTCCGTCGCGATTATTTTCTTCTGCTTTTTCTACACGGCTCTGGTGTTCAACAGCCGCGAAACGGCGGACAACTTGAAGAAGAGTGGTGCGTTTGTTCCGGGCATCCGTCCGGGCGAACAAACAGCGCGCTACATCGACAAGATCCTGATGCGTCTGACGCTCGCAGGTGCCTTGTACATCACTTTGGTGTGCCTGTTGCCTGAATTCTTGGTGATGCGCTGGAACGTTCCTTTCTACTTCGGTGGTACGTCTCTGTTGATTATTGTGGTGGTGACGATGGATTTCATGGCACAGGTTCAAGCCTACATGATGTCGCACCAATACGACTCGTTGCTCAAGAAGGCCAACTTCAAGGGCGCGGGTTTGCCGATGCGGTAAGCAAAAGAATGTCCAAGGACGACGTCATTCAGATGCAAGGCGAGGTTCTTGAGAACCTCCCGAACGCGACATTTCGCGTCAAGCTCGAAAACGGCCACGTGGTGTTGGGCC
Organism: Achromobacter sp. MYb9; assembly: GCF_002975275.1. Classification (GTDB taxonomy): domain Bacteria; phylum Pseudomonadota; class Gammaproteobacteria; order Burkholderiales; family Burkholderiaceae_B; genus Achromobacter. Next base: position 157,052 of record NZ_PCOQ01000002.1, read on the forward strand.
ATATTTCCGGCAAGATGCGTATGCATTACATCCGGATCCTGCCGGGTGACAAGGTCACAGTGGAGCTCACGCCCTATGATCTGACGCGAGCCAGGATAGTTTTCCGCTCCAAATGAGCGGAACCGGATTACGGAAAATTAGGAGTCAACCATGAAAGTAATGGCATCGGTTAAGCGGATCTGCCGCAACTGCAAAGTTATCAAACGTCACGGCGTGGTGCGTGTTATCTGCACCGACCCGCGTCACAAGCAGCGTCAAGGCTAACTCGGGTTAGCGACTACGCAACAGATTTATTCAAGGAATAGTCATGGCCCGTATTGCTGGCATTAACATCCCGCCGCAACAGCACGCCGAGATCGGACTGACCGCCATTTTTGGCATTGGTCGTACGCGCGCTCGCAAAATCTGCGAAGCGGCAAACGTACCCTTTGACAAAAAGGTCAAGGATCTGAACGACGCTGAATTGGAACGCGTCCGCGAACATGTTGGTTTGTTCACGGTTGAAGGCGACCTGCGTCGTGAAGTACAGCTCTCGATCAAGCGTTTGATCGACCTGGGAACCTACCGCGGTATGCGTCACAAGCGCGGTTTGCCCGTGCGCGGCCAGCGCACTCGCACCAACGCACGGACCCGCAAGGGCCCGCGTCGTGCAGCTGCGTCCCTGAAGAAATAATCGAGGAACTGGATTATGGCGAAAGCTTCCACCAGCGGCGCATCGCGCGTGCGCAAAAAGGTTAAGAAGAACGTCTCGGACGGCATCGCGCACGTTCACGCTTCGTTCAACAACACCATCATCACCATCACCGATCGTCAGGGCAACGCACTGTCGTGGGCCACGTCGGGCGGTGCTGGTTTCAAGGGTTCGCGTAAGTCGACCCCGTTCGCCGCGCAGGTCGCTGCTGAAACGGCTGGCCGCGTCGCGCTGGAGTACGGCATCAAGACTCTGGAAGTGCGTATCAAGGGCCCCGGCCCCGGTCGCGAATCGTCTGTCCGTGCGCTGAACGCGCTGGGCATCAAGATTTCGTCCATCGCCGACATCACGCCCGTTCCGCACAACGGCTGCCGTCCGCCGAAGCGTCGTCGTATCTAAAGGGAATCCACATGGCACGTTATATTGGACCCAAATGCAAACTCTCGCGTCGCGAGGGTACTGACCTGTTCCTGAAGAGCGCCCGTCGCTCGCTGGATTCCAAGTGCAAGCTGGATTCCAAGCCTGGCCAACACGGCCGCACTTCGGGTGCCCGCACTTCCGACTACGGCCTGCAGCTGCGCGAAAAGCAAAAGCTGAAGCGCATGTACGGCGTGCTGGAAAAGCAATTCCGCAAGTACTTCGCTGAAGCAGAGCGTCGCCGTGGCAACACGGGCGAAACCCTGATCCAGCTGCTGGAATCGCGCCTGGACAACGTCGTCTACCGCATGGGCTTCGGCTCGACGCGCGCCGAAGCTCGCCAGCTGGTGAGCCACCGCGCCATCGAACTGAACGGCCACACGGCTGACATCGCTTCGATGCTGGTCAAGGCTGGCGACGTCGTTTCGATCCGCGAAAAGGCCAAGACGCAAGGCCGTATCAAGGAATCGCTCGACCTGGCCACCAGCATCGGCATCCCCCAATGGGTGGAAGTCGATTCGACCAAGCTGACCGGTACGTTCAAGTCGGTCCCCGATCGCGCTGACGTCGCTCGCGACATCAACGAATCGATGGTCGTCGAACTGTACTCGCGTTAATCAGGTCTCTGCCGGCGCCTCCTTCGCAGGTGTGCCGGCACGAAGCTGGTCTCGCGACCCGTTTGCACGTCCCGCAGCAGCCCGCTTTCCGCCTTTTGGTGGGGCGGGCTTTGCGGTAAGTATCGGCCGGCGTTTCGGCGTCGTCCGAGTTTCATGTTTCACCCTGTCCATCAGCCTTATCGGTGTAACGAGCCGAGGGTATTGAAAAGGAACACAGTAAATGTCCACTCAAGGTTTCCTGAAGCCGCGCTCCATTGAAGTCGAACCGGTCGGCACGCACCATGCCAAGATCGTGATGGAGCCGTTCGAGCGTGGCTACGGTCACACGCTGGGCAACGCCCTGCGCCGCATCCTGCTGTCTTCGATGACCGGCTACGCGCCGACCGAAGTCCAGATGACGGGCGTGGTGCACGAATACTCGACCATCCCGGGCGTTCGCGAAGATGTCGTCGACATCCTGCTGAACCTGAAGGGCGTGGTCTTCAAGCTGCACAATCGCGACGAAGTGACGCTGGTTCTGCGCAAGTCCGGCGCGGGCACCGTGCTGGCCAGCGACATCGAGCTGCCGCATGACGTCGAGATCATCAACCCCGGCCATGCCATCTGCAACCTGACGGACGCAGGCAAGCTGGAAATGCAGATCAAGGTTGAGAAGGGCCGCGGCTACGTGCCGGGCAACGTGCGCGCGCTGTCGGAAGACCGCACCCACACCATCGGCCGCATCGTGCTGGACGCTTCGTTCAGCCCGGTCCGCCGCGTGAGCTACGCGGTTGAAAGCGCCCGCGTGGAACAGCGCACCGACCTGGACAAGCTGGTTCTGGACATCGAAACCAACGGCGTGATCTCCCCCGAGGAAGCGGTGCGCCAGTCGGCTCGCATCCTGATGGACCAGATCTCGGTCTTCGCCGCGCTGGAAGGCGCTGGCGATTCGTACGAAGCCCCGGTCCGCGGCACGCCGCAGATCGATCCGGTGCTGTTGCGCCCGGTCGACGACCTGGAACTGACCGTGCGTTCGGCCAACTGCCTGAAGGCCGAAAACATCTACTACATTGGCGACCTGATCCAGCGTACCGAAAACGAGCTGCTCAAGACCCCGAACCTGGGTCGCAAGTCGCTCAACGAAATCAAGGAAGTCCTGGCTGCACGTGGCTTGACCTTGGGCATGAAGCTCGAGAACTGGCCGCCCCTGGGCCTGGAGCGTCCCTAAGTTTTAACGGGTGGCACCCCGGCAACGGGGCGCCACCTGCAACGCCCGGCAACCCCGTCGGGCGGTTTGCGAAATCGTCGTAAAATGCACCGTTTTCTACCGGACCGCGGCCTGATTGCAGGTTGATAGAAGAGCCGGCAACCCGATGGCGAATGCCATCTTTAGATTCAAAGGAAACTTATCATGCGTCACGGTAATGGCTTGCGTAAGCTCAACCGCACCAGCAGTCACCGTCTTGCCATGTTCCGCAACATGGCCGTTTCGTTGATCACCCACGAAGCCATCAAGACCACGCTGCCGAAGGCGAAAGAATTGCGCCGCGTCATCGAACCCCTGATCACGCTGGGCAAAGAGCCCACGCTGGCGAACAAGCGTCTGGCATTTGCCCGTCTGCGCGATCGCGATGCGGTGGTGAAGCTGTTTGCCGAAATCGGCCCGCGCTACGCGGCCCGTAACGGCGGCTACACCCGCGTGCTGAAGATGGGCTTCCGTCAAGGCGACAACGCTCCCATGGCTTTCATGGAACTGGTTGACCGTCCGGAAGTTGATGAAGCCGCTGCGGACAGCGCCGAGTAATCCTCGGTAGCTCGATAAGCGACAAGGGCGGGTCTTCGGACCCGCCCTTGTTTTATTTGCGAGCCCGCCACGCGATTGGCGTCACGAGGCGTGCAATTCCCCCCGCAACTGCGCGGCGGTGGCCGCCAGCGCCTCCTGAGGCGCTTGGGGCGGCATCTTGAACGTAAGGTCTTGCTGCTCGATGTACTGCGTCGACGTCACGTCCTGCGTGTGATGCATCGGAATGACGTGGGCGTGGGTGTGCGCGACGTGGATGCCGGTAAAGGCGAAGGCCACGCGTTCGACCGCATACAGACGCTTCATGTGGCGTCCGAGCTTCTGCCCAAGGTTCAGGATATGGCCGGCGAGGTCGGCGGGCATGTCCTCGAAGTACGGATAGTGCTGCTTCGGGATGATGAGGACGTGGCCCGGACGCACCGGCTGGATGTCCAGGAAGGCCAGCAGGCGCTCATCTTCGTGGATGACGTGGGCGGGGATCTCGTGCCGGGCGATGCGGCAGAACAGGCAGTTGTCGGACATGCGGGCCTCGATGGAAACGGATGGCTTGGCGGCGAGGGCGGGCCTGCGGGGCCGGGCAGCTGCCGCAATACCGATAAAATACCCTGAGTTACATCCCACACGGGTATCCCAAGGAGGCTCCATGTTGCGCGATGACGACGTCGTGCTGGTCATCAGCAATGCGCCCGATCTGCTGCTTGCGAAGCGCATCGCCCACGTGCTGGTGGAAGACGGATTGGCGGCTTGCGTGAACCTTGGCGCGCCGGGCCTGTCCATCTACCTGTGGAACGGAGAAGTCGAAGGGGCGGAAGAAGTCCCCATCCACATCAAGACCACCTACGCGCGCCACCAGGCAGTGGTTCAGGCCCTGGCGCAAATGCATCCCTACGATGTGCCCGAGATCATCGTGCTGCCCGTCATTGGCGGCGCGGCGCCTTATCTGGATTGGGTGCGCGAACAGACGGCCGTTACGCAGAACAAGAGAGACTGATGTTGTCACTTGCCGGTATCGTCGGCGCGCCGCGGCGCCCGATTCACGCCACCCGCGCTACCCGCGCGGCCCATGCCCTGTTCAGGCAATGCCTGATGTTCCTGGCGATGGCGCTGTTGCTGATGGGGTGGCAGGCGGCGGCGCGTGCCGAAGCCGACTTCCTGGAACCCGAAAAGGCCTTTGTGTTCAGCGCGCAGATGACGGCGCCCGACACGCTGGAACTGCGCTACAAAGTCGCGCCCGGCTACTACATGTACCGCGAGCGCTTCGGCATCACGATCAGCCCCATCGGCGCGACGACGCTTGGCGAAGCGGTCTATCCCAAGGGCGAGGTCAAGTACGACCCCACCTTCGAGAAAGACATGGAGGTCTTTCACAAGGACGTCGTGATCCGCGTGCCGGTCGGCGCGGGCGGGCAGCCCTTTACGTTGACGTTGACCGGCCAGGGCTGCGCGGACGCCGGCCTGTGCTATCCGCCCATGGACAGCAGCGTGAAGTTGACGCCGGTGGCGGGCGGCTACGCACTGGCGGGCGGGGCCTTGGCGCAGCCGTCTTCGGGCACGGCTTCGGCGGCCTCGTCGGGCGGCTTGAGCGCGTTGTTCGACGCGGGCGACACCGGGCTGGCGGATGCGCTGGGTGGGCTGGGCTGGGCCAAAACCGCGGGCGTGTTCCTGGTGCTGGGCCTGTTGCTGGCGTTCACGCCTTGCGTCCTGCCGATGATTCCCATCTTGTCTTCGATCGTCCTGGGTGGCGCGGCGCAGTCGCGGCCGACGCGCGGCCGCGGCCTGGCGCTGGCGGCAACCTACGTGCTGGGCATGTCGGTGGTCTACACCGCGCTGGGCGTGGCCGCGGGCCTGAGCGGCGCGGGGCTGGCTGCCTGGCTGCAGACCCCCTGGATCCTGACCCTGTTCGCCATCCTGCTGGCCGTGCTGGCGCTGGCCATGTTCGACGCCTTCACCTTCCAGATGCCGTCGGGCATCCAGGCGAAACTGGCCGAGCGGTCGTCCCGTATTCCGGGTGGGCGCTACACGGGCGCGCTGGTGATGGGCGCGCTGTCCGCGCTGATCGTCGGGCCCTGCGTGGCCGCGCCGCTGGCGGGCGCACTGTTGTATATCTCGCAAACGGGCGATGTGGTCCTGGGCGGCTCGGCGCTGTTCGCCATGGCCTGGGGCATGGGCGTGCCGCTGCTGATCGTGGGCGCCTCGTCCGGCGCGCTGTTGCCCAAGGCGGGCCCCTGGATGGACGGCGTGAAGCGCCTGTTCGGCATGTTGTTGCTGGCCACCGCGTGGTGGATGCTGATTCCCGTGGTGCCCACCTGGGTGCAGATGACGGGCTGGGCCTTCCTCGCGGTGGTCTCCGCCGTGATGCTGCGGGCGTTCGACGCCCTGCCGGCGGGCGCGGGCGCGGCGCGCATGTTCGGCAAGGGCCTGGGCCTGTTGCTGGCGCTGGCCGCCGCCGCATGGCTGGTTGGCGCGGCCAGCGGCGGACGCGATGTACTGCAACCGCTGTCGCACCTGGCGTCGCGCGCCGGTGCGCCGGCGGGCACGGCGGCCACAAGCGGCGAAGTCCATTTCACCCGCGTGCGCAACAACGCCGAGCTGGACGCGCTGCTGGCGCAAAGCCGCCAGCCGGTCATGCTGGATTTCTACGCCGATTGGTGCGTGTCGTGCCGCGAAATGGAGCGCTTCACCTTCACGGATCCCGGCGTGGCGCAACGCATGTCGGGCATGTTGCTGGTGCAGGCCGACGTGACCGCGAACAATGCCGACGACCGCGCGCTGCTCAAGCGCTTCCGCTTGTTCGGCCCGCCGGGCATCATGTTCTTCGAGCCGGGCGGCAAGGAATTGCCGGACGCCCGCGTGGTGGGTTTCCAGGACGCCAAGCGCTTCACGGAATCGCTGGACAAGGTGCTGGTGCGCTGACGCCCGGGCGTATACCATGGCTGCTGCGCCGCGTGGGCGGCGCACTCCACTCCCTTCAGGCCGGCGCCCGTGACGTCCCCGACAGTTGATGCAAGCCAAGACCGGAACGGTCTTATCTATATTCAATTGATGTTCGTCATGGCCACATGGGGCCTGAACATCGTCTCCATCAAGTACCTGACGCAGCACATGGACATCCAGGCGCTGGCCGCCGTTCGGATCGTCGTCGCGTTCATCACCGTCACCCTCATCATCAAGGCTCGCCGCGGCCGCATCCCCAAGCTGGGCCGCGTGGAGCTGGGGTGGGCGGCGCTGGCGGGTTTCCTGGTGGTGTATGCGCACCAGATCGCGCTGGTGTCCGGGCTGCGATTTTCGTCGGCGGCCAACGGCACGCTGATCATGGCGACGAGCCCCTTGCTGTCGGCGCTGCTGGCGGCCATTTTCTACCGTGAAAAACTGACGTTGGTGCGCATCTCCGGCGCCATGCTGGGCTTGTTGGGCGTGGGCATGGTGGTTGCGGGCAGCGGCGCGCAATTCGGTCTGACGGGCTGGGGCGACGCCGTCGTTTTCGTGGCCGTGCTGGTGTTCGTGTTCGGCGGCCTGGTCATTCAGCGCATGTCGCGCACCATGGATCCGCTAGGCATGCTCTGGTACATGTACCTGGCGGGTGGAGTGATGCTGGTGGCGCATGCGGCGCTGACGCCCGCCTCGTATCAGGCCGACACGTGGCAGATGACGTGGTGGCCTTGGCTGGTTCTGATGTTCTCGGCGGTGATCGCCTCGGGCGTCAGCAACATCATCTGGAACGCCGGCATCGCGCGTCTGGGGATCAGCCGCGCGGCCCTGTTCGTCAACTGGCTGCCGATTTTCGGGCTGTTGTTCGCGTCCCTGTTCCTGGACGAGCACGTCACGCTGACGCATGTCGTGGGGCTGGCTTGCGTGCTTGGCGGAACCTGGCTGGGACTGCGCCGCGTGGCGCCAGCCGCACCGCGAAGCGGACGCGCGCGCTAAGCCGTCACAGGCTCGGCGCGCGGGCCGGAGACGCCCGGCCAGCAACGCGTGGTGCGATCAGCGCTGGGCTTTCAGCAGCTTGGCCGCCTCGATCGCGAAGTACGTCAGGATGCCGTCGGCGCCTGCGCGCTTGAACGCCAGCAGCGCTTCCATCATGACCTTGTCGTGGTCCAGCCAGCCATTGGCGGCGGCGGCCTTGATCATCGCGTATTCACCGCTGACCTGGTAGGCGAAGGTGGGCACGCGGAACGTATCCTTGACGCGGCGCAGCACGTCCAGATACGGCATGCCGGGCTTGACCATGACCATGTCGGCGCCTTCTTGCAGATCGGCCGCCACTTCGCGCAATGCTTCGTCCAGGTTGCCCGGGTCCATCTGGTAAGCCATTTTGTTGGACTTGCCCAGATTGGTGGCCGAGCCCACGGCGTCGCGGAACGGGCCGTAGAACGCGCTGGCGTACTTGGCGGAATACGCCATGATTTGTGTGTGGACGTGGCCGTTGGCTTCCAGCGCACGGCGCACGGCGCCGACGCGGCCGTCCATCATGTCGCTGGGCGCGACCATGTCGACGCCGGCGGTGGCTTGCGTCAGCGCCTGCTTGACCAGGATTTCGACCGTCGGCTCGTTGATCACGTAGCCGTTGTCGTCGATGACGCCGTCCTGGCCGTGGCTGGTGTAGGGATCCAGCGCCACGTCGCACAAGATGCCGAGTTCCGGAAAACGTTTTTTCAATTCAGCGACCACGCGCGGAATCAGGCCGCGCGGATTGGTCGCTTCGATGCCGTCGGGCGTCTTGAGCGACGCGTCGATGACGGGGAACAGCGCCAGCACCGGGATGCCCAGCTTCACGCATTCTTCGGCCACGGGCAGCAGGGTGTCCAGCGAATAGCGGACCACGCCGGGCAGCGACGCCACGGCTTGCTGCAAGCCGGTGCCTTCGGCGACGAAGACGGGGTAGATCAGGTCATTGACCGTCAGCGCGTTCTCGCGCACCAGGCGGCGGGTGAAGTCGTCGCGACGCAGGCGGCGGGGGCGGGAAACCGGAAATTCGGGGGTGATGATCTGCGGGTTCATGGTACGACCTTGGGAGAAATCCAATTTTCGATGTGGGCGCCGGCCTCTTCCAGACCGATGCGCTCGGGCGCCGAGAAAGGAATGGTGTGCAGGGCGCCGATGTCGGCCAGGTCTTTGCGGACCGAGAAGACGGTGCGCATGCGCTGGCCGTAAGGCAGCTTGTCCGCCTTCGTCAGCAGCGCCAGAACGGGGCGTCCGGTGGGGGCGATGAAGTTAGCCAGGCGGCGGTCGAGTTCGGTGACGCCGCGGCGGATGTCGATCAGCAGCACGATGCCGGCAAGCGACTCGCGGTCGCGCAGGTAGCCGCCCAGGATGTCGGCCCATTTTTCTTTTTCGTTGCGCGCAACCGAGGCGTAGCCGTAGCCGGGCAAGTCGACGAGAAAACCGATGTGGCCTTCCGGATCCAGCGGGTCGGGCAAGCCGAACATGTTGATCAAGCGCGTGCGGCCCGGCGTCTTGCTGGAAAACGCAAGACGGCGCTGGTTGCACAGCACGTTGATGGCCGTGGATTTGCCGGCGTTCGAGCGGCCGACAAAGCAGACCTCGGGAGCGCCGGCGGCCGGCAACTGGTCGAGGCGAGCTGCGGAGGTAAGGAAGGAGGCGCGATGTAGGAGGGACACGGATGGGCTTTGGATACGGTTGGTTTCGAGCCCTATTGTATAATCCGGCGTTTGCAACAGTGGTCCCCGTGCGCGGAGCCGTCTTTTTTGCTTACTCTTTGGGTTGCCGGTGGCTGCCTGGAAGGCAGAATGGGCAAACCAGGTTCGAGACGGTTCTCCAAGGTGTGCGGGGCAGGCGTGGGCGCCTTTTTGCGCCTTGATCGATGCGATCGTCGAGGTCTTCATGAAGCGTGTGCTGTCCCGGATGTTGGTTGCGAGCGGGCTGTTGCTCGGCGCCTCCGCCTTAACTTCACCCAGTTTCGCCGCTGACGGCGCTGCAGGCCCGGCCAAGCCAGATGCCGCCAAGGGCGGGCAGCTGTTTGACCAGGGCGATGCCTCAAGAGGCATTATCGCCTGTGCGTCCTGTCATGGCGCGGCGGGCAACAGCACCATCCCGGTGAACCCCAACCTGGCCGCGCAACCTCACGAATACCTGGCCAAGCAGTTGGCCGACTTCCAGGTCAAGCAGGGCGCCAAGCTGCCCGTGCGCAATGGCGCTGGCGGCAATCCGACCCCGATGACGGCCATGGCGCAGAATCTGACGCCGGCCGACATGCAGAACATTGCGCTGTATCTGGCGCAGCAGCCGCTGAAAGAGCCGGCCACGGCAGGCCAGGAAAAGCTGGTTGATCTGGGTCAAAAGATCTGGCGCGGCGGATTGCCCGAGCGCAATGTGCCCGCATGCGCGGCATGCCACTCTGCCAATGGCGCGGGCTTGCCCGGCCAATACCCCCGCTTGTCGGGGCAGTTCCCCATGTACATCGAAGAGCAGCTCAAGCTGTTCCGCAGCGGCGACCGCAAGAACGACATCATGTTCGCCATCGCGGACCGGATGTCGGACGCCGATATCAAGGCGGTGTCGGACTACGCGGCTGGCCTGCGGTAGGCGTAAGCCTGCAACGCGCGCGGCTGGTCCGCGTTCATGCAACTTGGGCATGACGGAACCTCTTTCCGCCATGCGCTGTCTATGAGGGGGGTAGCCGATTGCGCGGCCCCCCTTTTTTCATGAATTCAACACGAACCCATACTCGCCCCTCTTTGCGCAGCCTGCCCCGCGATTTCTTCGAACTGCTCGGTTCGATGCGTTTCGCCGTCAGCCTGCTGATGTTCATCTGCGTGGCGAGCCTGGTCGGGACCGTGTTGCAGCAGAACCGCTCGTCGAACAACTACATCGACCAATTCGGCCCGTTCTGGTTCGAAGTGTTCGACAAGTTCTCGATCTGGCATGTTTACAACAGCTGGTGGTTCCTGCTGATCATGGGCTTCCTGGTCGTGTCGACCTCGGTCTGCCTGATCCGCAACGCGCCCAAGATGCTGCGCGACGCGCGCTCGTTCCGCGAGCACGTGCGAGCCAGCAGCCTGCGTGGTTTTCCGCACCGCGTTGAAACCGAAGCCCCCACCGATGTGCCGCAGACGGCAGCCGGCTTGACGTCCATGCTGGAACGCATGGGCTACGCCGTGCGTCAACGGACGGACAACGACGGCGTGATGCTGGCGGCCAAGAAGGGCAGCGCCAATCGGCTGGGCTACGTGTTCGCGCACGCGGCGATGGTCATCATTTGCATTGGCGGCCTGCTGGACAGCGAGCTGCCTGTGCGTTTGCAGGTCATGCTGGGCGGCAAGAAGCCCATCGTCGAGAACATGCTGATCTCGGAAGTGCCGGAAAGCGGCCGTCTATCAGTGGACAACCCGAGCTTTCGCGCCAGCGTCCTGGTGCCCGAGGGGGGCCAGGCCAGCACCGCGGTCGTGATGGTGGGCGACGGCGCCCTGGTGCAGCCCATGCCTTTCACGCTGAAGCTCAAGAAGTTCATCGTCGACTACTACTCCACCGGCATGCCGAGCCGGTTCGTCAGCGAAGTTGAAGTGACCGACCCCGACACCGGCAAGACGTTCGATTCCACCATTGAAGTCAATGAACCCCTGCGCTTCAAGGGCATGACCGTCTATCAATCCAGTTTCGACGACGGCGGCAGCACGGTGGTGTTGAAAGGCTACCCGCTGGTAGGTTCCGACAGCAAGGCATTCGCCGTTGACGGCACGGTGGGCAAGACCGCCGAAGTAACCGCTCACACCGCGAACGGGCCGCGCAGCATGGGCGTCGAAATCACGGCCATGCGCCCGATCAATGTGGAAGACCTGACACGCGGCGATCCCAAGGGCGACAACCGGAGCTTCGCCGAGCATGTGGCGTCGGTGTCCGGCAGCGCGGCGGGCAAGAAGAACGAAAACCTGCGCAACGTGGGGCCCAGTGTCGAGTACAAGCTGATCGACGACGCAGGACAGGCGCACGAATTCCAGAACTACATGCTGCCCATGGAATTGGACGGCGCCAGCGTATTCCTGGCCGGTGTGCGCAACAATGCGTCCGAGCCATTCCGTTACCTGCGCATCCCCGCCGACGACGACAGTTCGATTGCAGAATTCATGCGCTTACGTGCAACGCTGGCCGACCCGGCGGCGCGCCAGGAGGCGGCCCGTCGCTTCGCCGAACGGAACAGCCCGTCGGGCGCGGATCGCCAGCCCTTGCAGACGGCCGCGGAACGCGCGCTGGAGACCTTTTCATCGGGCGGGCTGCAAGCCGTTGCCGCCTTCCTGCAGGCCAACACGCCCGCCGCCGACCTGGAGCGCGCCGCCGACGTGGTCATCCGCCTGATCGGCGCCAGCATGAACGAATTGCGCGCCATCGAACGGGAGCGCGCCGGCTTGCCCCCCGTGGCGTCCGAAGGCCCTGAAGGCGAGCGCGCGGCCGTGTGGTCGCGGCTGGCCGTGGCGGCGCTGTCAGACCTGACCGTGTATCCGGCGCCGGTCTTCCTGTCGCTGGCCGACTTCAACCACGTGCAGGCCAGCGTGTTCCAGGTCAGCCGCACGCCGGGTAAAAATACCGTCTATCTGGGCAGCCTGCTGCTGGTCCTGGGGGTGTTCTCGATGTTCTATATTCGGGATCGCCGCATCTGGATCTGGGTCAAGCCGAATGAAGGCGGAAGCAGCGTCATGGCGGCCATGACGTCCCAGAAGCGTACACTCGACTTCAATCAGGAGTTCGAACGCTTCAAGCAGGCGCTGCTGCGCCCGAAGAGGTCTTAAGGTTTATTTATGTCGACTACGACCACTACCCATCCCTCGTCGCCGGACACGCTCTGGCAAGACAGTCTGTCAGAGACCGGCGATCGTCGCGCCCGGCGCGGCAAGCCGGACTGGACCGACGTCGTCTTCTTTTTGTTGCTGTCGGTGGGCGCGGCTTTCGCGCTGACCCGCCACGGCAACGCGATGGACTATTACGAGAAGATCATCCTGTGCGGCACCGTGCCGGCGCTGACATGGTTGGGCTGGCTTTGGCGGCCGCTGCGCCACCTGATGATCGCCTGTGCCATCGCGGCCGGGCTGGCCCTGGTGCTTTATGGCAATGACCTGGCTCGCGCCGAACAGGTGTTTTTCCTGAAGTACCTGTTCTCGTCCCAGTCCGCCATTCTGTGGATGTGCGCGCTGTTCGCGTTGGCGATGGTTTGCTACTGGATCGGCGTGGTCAGTCCCACCGCCGCCTGGCTGGGCACGGCGCTGACCTGGGGCGCCGTCTTCGCCGGGGTCACGGGATTGCTGGTGCGCTGGCGCGAAGGCCATCTGATGGGGCCGGACCTGGGCCACATCCCGGTCAGCAACCTGTATGAAGTCTTCGTGCTGTTTTCGCTGATCACGGCGCTGTTCTACCTGTACTACGAACGCAAGTACGCGACCCGCGCGCTGGGCGGCTTCGTGCTGCTGGTGGTGACATCGGCCGTGGTCTTTTTGCTGTGGTATTCGTTCACGCGTGACGCGGGGCAGATCCAGCCGCTGGTGCCGGCTTTGAAGAGCTGGTGGATGAAGCTGCACGTGCCGGCCAACTTCATCGGCTACGGCACGTTCTCGCTGGCGGCGATGGTGGGCTTTGCCTATCTGATCAAGCAGCACGGGCAGACCACGTCGTGGGCCAAGCTGGCGCCGCTGTTCGTCCTGGGCGTGCTGCTGTGCGCCGAGCCGATGGTGTTCCGCACCGACGGCCTGTCGGCGACCTGGATGCTGTATTTCGGCATTGGCGCCGTGATCGTGGGGGCCATCCTGCTGGGCCGCCGCCGCATTGCCGCGGCGCTGCCGTCGCTGGAAGTGCTGGACGACATCATGTATCGCGCCATTGCGGTCGGGTTCGCTTTCTTCACGGTCGCGACCATCCTGGGCGCGCTGTGGGCGGCCGACGCCTGGGGCGCGTATTGGCAGTGGGACCCCAAGGAGACCTGGGCGCTTATCGTCTGGCTGAACTACGCGGCCTGGCTGCACATGCGCTTGATCAAGGGCCTGCGCGGCACCATGGCGGCCTACTGGGCGCTGATGGGTTTGCTGATCACGGGCTTTGCCTTCCTGGGCGTGAACATGTTCCTGTCCGGCCTGCATTCCTACGGCGAACTGTAGCCCGGCGCAGCAGGGTCACGCCGCCAGCGCGAACATCGATTTCTGCGGCGTGGCCACCTTGACGCCCGGCGTGTTGATGGTGTTCTGCACCGTCAGGCTGCTTACGCGGACGAGCGGGGCGGCACGCACCAGGACGGTGAACGCCCCGGTCATGTAACGCGCCTGGCCCATGAACGTCTGGGATATCACGCCGCCGCCCACGCCGGCGGTATCGCCCAAGGTGACGGGAATGGGCGTGACCATGTTGTGCATCGGCGCGCAGCTTAACCACACGTTCCAGACCACGGGGATACCCATGGACGATGTCGACACGTCGATATGGGGCACGGGCGGCACCGGGGTCTTGCAGACGTCGGGGAATCCAAGGCCGACACTGGGCAACTGGCAGAGTACTTGCATGTTTTCCACTCCTGGTGCGATGGCGGCGTAGCGGTGCCACGCCGGGGTCAAAGGGGTGCGCGTGCCGCCGACCACAGTTCGGCTTCCAGTAAGGGCGCATCGTTTTCGATAATGCCGTGGCGCTGCGTCCAACGCGCGCCGCGTGTCAGCGCGCGGTGCATGCGCGTGCGCAGGAAGGTGGCGTCGCGCAGGTCCGCCAGGCTCAGGTCCGCCAGAGAAAAATCAGCGTCGGCAAGATGGGCACCGCGAAAGTCGGTGCCGGCGCAACGCGCGCGCTGGAAGATGCACAGCGCCAGGCTGGCGCCCTGGAAGGTCGCGTCATCCAGGGTTGCCTCGGCCCAGATGGCGCCGTCGAAACGGCCGCCCTGCAAGTTGGCGCCGCATAGGTCGGCCAGCGGAAAAAGCGCCTGGGGGGCGCAAGCGCCGGCAAAGCGCGCACCGTGCAGCGACGATCCCTTGAATCCGGCCTGGCGCAGGTCGGCATTGCGGAAGTCCGCCGCGTCCAACTGGCAATCCGTGAAATGACACAACGGGTAGGCTCGTCCGGAAAAATCCTGTTCCGACAGGTCGCATTCGATGAACATCGTGCTGGCGGCGTTGACGCCCGCTAACGTGACGCGGCGCAGGTCCAACTGATGGAACAGGGTGTCGCTGAGTTGGGCGTGGGACAGGTCGGCGCCTGCCATGTCACCGCGCGAGAATACCGAACGCTGCACCTGGACGGACTGCAGCGAGGCGCTTGCAAGCGAGGTGGCGGTAAAGGTCGACTCATGGAAATCGGCGTGGTCGAGCCTGGCGCCGGCCAGGTCGCATTCTGTGAAGCTGGCGCCATGGAACCGGGCGCCGTCGAGCAGGGCGCCCGGCGCCTGGCAGTGGATCAGGCGCGCCATGTCCAGATTGGCGCCGCGGGCATCCCAGCCGGTCATGACGCAGTGGATGAACTGGCCGTCCTGTAATTGGCAGCCTTGCATCGTCGCGCCGCTGAAATCCACATGATCAAAAAAGCCGCCGGCCAGATCCAGGCCCGAGAGATCGGTGCCCGCCAGCTTCAGGTGCTGGATCGGTTCGCCATGGTGCACGCGGTCCATCAAGGCGTCGCGGTTCATGCGGGGTGCTCCGGCTGTCGGGCGGGCCAGCGCTTCGCGCCTTGCGTATAGGCATGGTCCAGCCCGGTGCTGTCGTCCATCAGCGTCTGCGCGACATCGGCGCGGAAGAAATTCGCGCCGCCGAGGTCGGCGCCCAGAAAGACGGCCTTGCCCAGCAGGCTGTTGATCAGGTTGGCGTTGCGCAGCCGGGCGCCGGTGAAATCCGCGCGCACGAAGTACGTGTCGGGGGCGATCAGGCCGCTGAGGTCGGCGTCTTGCAGGCGGCATTCCGAGAAATCGCAGGCGCTCAGCCTGGCGCCGCGCAGGTCGGCGCCGGTCAGCGTTGCGCCGCGCGCGCTGCCATGCTTGAACTGGATGCCGCGCAGGCAGGCGCCCGCCAGCTCGACGCGGCCTGCGAAGGCGCAGCCGTCCAGCGTGGCGTTTTCCATGTTGAAGCCGCCGGAGAAGGCGACATCCATGAAGCTCACGCGCACCAGTGCCGCGCCCGAGAAATCGGTATTCGCCAGGGCGCCTAGCATGAACACGCATTGATCCAGCCGCGCATCGCGAAAGCGGCAGGCTTCGAGCGTGGCGCTCATGGCCGCCCATTGGTCGAACCGCGCCCGGCCGAGGTCGCAACGCAGCAGCCGCGCCTGGTGCAGACGCCCCTGGCGCCATGCGCTATCGACAAAGCAGCAGTCTTCGCAGTGCGCATGGTCCCAGGTGGTGTCGACGATCTGGCTCTCGGTGAAGTCGGTCTGCCGGCAGTGCGTGCGGCCCAGGTTGGCGCGTGTCAGGTTCACGCGGCGCATGCCGGCCCGGGTCAGGTCGGCGCCCGTCAGCACGGCATCGGTGAGGTCACTGCCGTCCAGCCGCGCGTCGACGAGCGTCGCGCCTGCCAGGATCGCGCGTTGAAAGTTGACGCCCGAAAGATCCATGCCCGACAGGTCCGCGCCGGTGAGGTTCATGTCGCGGCAGTCGCGGTTGTCTTTCAGGCGCGCGTCCAGTTTGCGGCGGGTGCGCTGCGCACGTAGCGGCGGCATCGGCGGGGGCGGGGCGAAATGGTGCGCGGATTGCTGATAGGCCTGATGAACCTGCGGACCGAGCGTTTCGGCAAGCGGCGGTGTTCCGTCGTCTTCGGCCGTTGCGCGCCGGGCCTGTGCATGCGGGCTGGCGTCGAATTCGGCCAGATGCCGCTTGATCTTGCGGGGATCGAAACCGGCGGGCAGCTTGCCGTCGTCTTCCTGTCGGCGCAGCGCGTCCATGTCCACGCCGGCCACTTCGGCCATGACGGGCAGGTTGGGGTCGGCCAGCGCGCGTGCCGCGGTTCCGCTGGACAGGCGCTTGGCCTCTTCCAGCTCTTGCTGCATGCGCAGAATCGTCTGCGGCAGGTCGGCAAGGTTGGGCGCGGTGGGGGGCGGCTCAAGCGGCACCATGTAGCGGTCCGGATCCAGGCCCTGCGCCAGCAGCGACTCGCGTTCGCGCGCGTGGCGCCGCGCGGCGCCGGCATGCAGATTCCGGTGGGAGGGACGCGTGGCCGACGCCTGCGCATCGTGTTCCAGGGTTCCGCCACAGAGGTCCTCCGGCACGAGTTGCGAATCCAGCAGGGCGTAAACGGCGCCCAGCTCGGGGTCCAGGCGTTGCCGCACCACGCTTTGGTAATAGGCCGCCTCTTTCGGCTGCCCGGCGTGTTCCAGCGCGGGCATGATGTGGCGAATGTCGGCCGCGTCATCTTCGCGCACGGGCAGGACGCCGTGCCAGATCAGCACCACTTTCGTATGGTCGGGAAAAAACCAGGCGGTGGACAGGCGCAGGTCGACGTCTTCGAGCGCGCTGCCGTCGGCCTGGCGGCTGACGAAGCAGCGCGCGCGCCAATCGGGCAGCCGTCCGCGCAGCACCGGTTGTTCAGGATGCATGTTCCACAGCTCGTAGTCCGTGCCGCCGGCAAGCGCCGTGTTCGCAGGCCCCCATTGATCGGGCTGGGCCGCGTTGAAGAAGCGCCAGTCCATGTCGGGCGCGAACCCGGGGAAGTCATGCTCCAGCCATTCCTGGCCGTACTCACGGCCCATGTGCGCCGCCCGTTGCGGCCACTCCAGGGGCAGCGCGGTAAAGCCCGCGGGGGCTACCCGTTGCCCGGGGGCGCTGATCCGCTGTAGCGGGTGCTCGACGTTCGGCAGACGCCGCACGCGCGCACCGTTGATCTCTTCGTCTTGCGCACCGATGCCCAACGGGTTTTCGGCGACGTCAGGCCCGCCATAGGCGCGGCTCCAGTCCAGCCGCATGCGCTCGAATGGCTGCGGCGCGGTGGCCTTGCCATCGACCCAGTAGCGGTCGCCGAAGACCAGCAGCGACTTGTCTATCGCACCGACTTTCAGGCGCACGCCACAGGCGCCCGAGTGCTTGGAATCATGCGGATAGGCGTGGCCCGACACCAGCACCTCCGGATACTGTTTCGGCGTGGCCAGGTCCAGCGCGCCGATGCCCTCGGCGGTCGTCAGCTTCCAGAGGTCCTGGTCGGTCAGCAAGGTAGCCGGCGCTTGCGCGATGTCGACCAGCGCGAACACCGACACGCCCAGCAGATCGCGGCGCTGCCAGCGGTAGGGCCGGGTGAGTATGCCCAGGCGGAAAGGCTTGATGGTCTTCATGGATTATCCGGTGGGCTGATCCAGGGCGATTTCGTGCGTGATGGCGTCCACGCGCACCCGCACGGTCTTGCCCACGCCGAAGTCGGCCAGATGCAATGGCGACAACGGTACGGCGAGCGTGCGGGTCAGCGCCGGGGTGGCGGCGGTGGCGGCCACGTCGAGGTCCAGCTCGATGACGAAATACAGGGTGTCGCCGATGCGGCTGCGCGTGTCGCGCGCGGCGGTGACGCGGGCCGTGCTGGCCACGCCGCCGATGCGCACGGCTTGCAGCCGTTGCGTATCCTTGCGTGCGGCCACGCGGCGCCTGTGGCCGCGCCACAGCATGACGCCCGCCTGCACGGCGGACAGGAGCAAGCCCAGCCCTACCCACTTCGCCCAATCCGGCCAGGCAGTCATGAACTCCGACATGGCGGCTTCAGATGATGGTCCAGAGGCCGACCATCGACGCGCCAAGCCCGATTTTCTTTGCCTCCACGGCATCGAAGGAATAGCCGGCACCCGTGGTGCGGTAAGAGAGCATTTGCCCGATGTTGCTGATCATGGCGTAGTTGGTGAATGAGGTGTTCAGCATGACCGTCGTGCGGAACAACGCCACGCGGTGCAGGCCGAACTCCGCCTTGGCCACCGCCAGGCCGATGGAAAATGGGGTGGCCTGCAGCCAGCTCTCTTTGGATAGATCCTTGACGTTGGCCGCGTCCATCACGACGTCCGCCGGCGTCTTCAGCGTGATGTTGCCGTCGGCCTTGATCATCACCGTGGCGCCTTCCGATTCCATGTGCATCTTGCCCTTGGACTTGAGGTCCATCGTGGCGGTTTCCGATTGCACGAGCATCGCGGTCTTGGCCTTCACGTCCATATTGGCATCGGTGGATAGCACTTCGACCTTGCCCTTGGCCTTTTCGGTCAGCGTGCCCGTTTTGACGTGATGCAGCGAATCGCCTTCATCGACATACACCTGCTGGCCGGTCTTCAGCGTTTCCTTGAACAGCCCCGTGACTTCACGTTCCTCGCCTTTCGCGGCAACGGTCGTCTTCAAGCCGTTGTCGAACTTCTCTTCCATCAGGCCGTCCTTGACGTTGACGGTGCGCGAAGCCTTGACGGTGTATTCCTCGTGCCCTTTGACGAAAACATCGCGGCGCTTGCCGACTTCAAGGTTGTCGGTGCCGGTGATCTTGATGTCGCGAAAACCGCCGATCTTGGTGGTGTCGTTCTCGCCGATGGTGGTGCTGCGGTTCAGGTCCGTCGAGTGGATCTCGTTGGCCTCGACCTCGGTGCAGAGTTCACGCTCGGCGTGCAGCCAGATGCGTTCGCTGCCGCTCTTGTCGTCGAACATCAGCGCGTTCGCGGTGGCGGGCGTGCCGCTCTTGGAGCGGCTGAGAAAGCCGCTTTGCGTCGCGTTGTCGGGCAGGTCCCAGGGCGGCAGGTTGTTGGCATTGAAGACGCGACCGATCACGATGGGACGGTCGGGCTGGCCGCCGATGAAGTCCACGATCACTTCGTCGCGCACGCGTGGCAGCTGGATGCCGCCGAAGCCGCCGCCCGCCCAGGGACTGGATACGCGGACCCAGCACGAGCTGTTTTCGTCCTTCTTGCCGTAGCGGTCCCAGTGGAACTGCACTTTGACGCGGCCCATCTTGTCCGTCCAGATTTCTTCGCCTTGCTTGCCGACGACTGTCGCGGTCTGAGGGCCGTGCGTGCGCGGGATCGGCGTGATGCGTGGCGCGCGGAACTGCGTGCTGGAGGGCACCACGACGAACTCCAGGTCGAAGTCGCCAGGGTCGATCTGGCCGCTGGCGTAGCCCGATTCACGGATCCGGTAGTAAGTGCTGACGACGAGATACTCGCGGTTTTCGGCTTGCCGCGGATGGTTGCGTAGCGTGAACAGATGGCCGGGAGAAAGCCCGCGAGCGTTCGAGGCGCCCGCGCTTTGCTCCTGCCTGCATTGCAGGTCTTGCAAGCGGACGCGTGTGTAGTGTTCCGCGTCGTCGGGGTTGGTGTAGCCGCCCTGCCATTCGTACATTTCCAGGTCGCCGTGGTCGTAGGCGCCGGGATTGTTGCGCCGCGCCTCCAGGCTGGCGGCGGGCGTCAGGGGGTGATAGTCGGTAGTGGCGAACGCGCCGGGCGTGATCTGTTCAGCGACTTCCCACTTGTGGATGTAGTCTTCGCGCGGGACGGTGACGCGGTCCGGCCCGTAATAGGGGATCTGCTCGTAGTCTGGAACGGGCTCGTGCTGCGTGATGTCGTCCGTAAGGACCAGCGTGTGTTTGCCGTTGTCGTGCTTGAACCAGAAATAGATGCCTTCGTGCTCCATCAACCGGCAGATGAAGGCGTAGTCGGTCTCTTGGTATTGCACGCAGTATTCCCAGCTGCGGTAGCTTTCCGTCAGCTTGAACTCCACCGGATAGGAGTAGTCCTTGAGGACTTCGCGGATGACGTCGGGAACGCTCTTGTTCTGGAAGATCTTGTTGTCCGAGGTCTGCGTCAGGTACCAGAGCCACGGGCGCACCGTGGCGCGGTAAATGGTGTAGCGCGACGTATTGTTTTCCCGGCCGATCAGCATGCAGCGTGTGATGTGTCCGCTGAGATAGCGTGGCGTGGACGAGGCGGTTTCGATTTCAAGCGTCAGCGGCTTGCCCAGCAGCGACTTCATGTCCAGCGAATAGGATTCCGAGACCAGCTCGACCTCCAGTTCGAATAGCTGCGAAAGGCTCTCGGCGCCATGCACGCTACGGAATTTCAGCTGCTCCGGCGGCAAGGGCGTATGCGCCTTGACGACACGTTCGCTTGGCACGTTGCGGTCCATCTCATCGTCTCCTTATGAGAATTCACCTGATGCTGCGCTTGCTGTTCTGGATGCTTGCGGAGGCGCAAAGCGCGCGCGCCGCTATGACTGCAACGGGATGGCCGGCCCGGCAATGGGGCCGCTCGCAAAGGGCTGGCGTGGCCGTGAGGGCCGCGCCGGAGCCGGGGGACGTCTGTCTCTGATTCTGCCTGCGCGCCGGTCTGCCGCCAGCGTGAGCGCCGATTGTAGGCACCGCCTGAAGCGGCCGAGAAGCGCTATCACATGCTTTTGTGTTTTTTACGGTTCGGTAACAACGCTTGCGTCTGCGCCCCGTCCGCGTAAGGAGTATGTCAAAACATCAGCGTAGCTGGGTCACAAGTGTTCAATTGTTTAGGGGGTTGTTAGCTGCTTGTAAGAAAAATCTGAAGTTGTTAGTTGTTCGTTGCATGCCGAAAGACGTGCCTAGAATTCACCCTTCCGTGAAGCAGCGCGGAGCGTAGTGGTTGTATCCAGGCAGCATCCCCAGGCATTTAAGCAATGACTATGGACTTCGCCGATATCCTCAATACACTCGATTCACGTCTGCCCTGCGGGGACGACCTCGAATACGACGCTGACTTCCTGCAGCTGCAGCAAGCCGCGGCCGGCCGGGACGAACAACAGTTCGGCTCGACCATCATCGCTGCGCAGCCGCCCGACTGGCGCGAGGTCGAGCGCCTGGCCCGCGCGCTGCTTGAACGCACGCGGGACCTTCGCGTGATCGGCCTGCTGACCTGCGCCTGGACCGAGATACGTGGCCTGCCGGGCTACGCGGATGGGTTGGCGTTGGCCGTCGACACGCTGGAACGCTATTGGGAGCCCGTGCACCCGCGGCTGGACAGCGTGGGCGAAGACGATCCGATGCCGCGCATGAACGCCTTGGCGGCGTTCGGCGACATGCTGGGTTGCGCGCGCAGCGTGCGATCGGCGAGCTTGGTCAATGGCGTGCACGGCCAACTATCTTTGCGCGATACCGAGGCGCTGCTTGATGGCAGCCGCCAGGATGCCGACTGCTATCCCGGCGGGCGTCCCCGGGTGGTCGCGCGCCTGCGCGAAGCATGGACGCAACGCGAGGCCGATGTGCTGGCGCTGGCGTCCGCCGCGGACGCGCTGCGCCGCGTGCAGAAACTGGTGACCGACAAGCTCGGTGTCGCCTGGACCCCCGACTACACCGCCATCCTGCGCACCTTGGACGTCGTGCTGGATGCCGCGCGCGACACACCGAATGCGGCACCCGAAACGTCTGACGCCCCGCCCGAAAATGCCGCGGCACCCGCAGCGGAGACGCCGGCCAGCCAGGCCGCGCCGGCCGCTGGCATGCGCTGGCAGGATGCCCGGATCCAGTCGCGCGACGAGGCCATGGCCATGCTGGGCAAGGTCTGCGCGTACTTCGAGGCCAACGAGCCCGGGCACCCGGCGCCGTATCTCATCCGCCGCGCGCAGCAGCTCATCCCCTTGAGCTTTCACGACATCATCAGGAACCTGGCTCCCCAAGGACTCGAGCAATTCGAGGCATGGCTGCCGCGGGACGCGGGGAGCCGGCCGGAATCGTAGGCGGGCCAGCCCCGGACACCAACAAGAGGAGACAACACCATGGCGACCAGCCTGAAAGGAAGCGGTCAGAAGTTCATAGCCAGAAACCGCGCGCCGCGCGTGCAGATCGAGTACGACGTGGAGATCTACGGCGCGGAGCGCAAGATCCAGCTGCCGTTCGTGATGGGCGTGCTGGCGGATCTGGCCGGCAAGTCCGAAACGCCGCAGCCGGACGTGGGCGAACGCAAGTTCATGGACATCGATATCGACAATTTCGATGAACGCATGCGTTCGATTCAGCCCCGCGCGGCGTTTCAGGTGGCCAACACGCTGACGGGTGAAGGCAATCTGAATGTGGACATCACGTTCGAGAGCATCGACGACTTCTCGCCAGCCACGGTCGCCAAAAAGGTCGGCGCATTGAATGAACTGCTGACCGCGCGGACCCAGCTGGCCAATCTGCTGACCTACATGGACGGCAAGACGGGCGCCGAGGAATTGATTGGCAACGTGCTGAAGAACCCGGCGTTGATGAATGCGCTGGCGGCCGCGCCGAAGCCCGACGCCGCGCCCGCGTCCGATCCCGCCAGCGCGGACCCGGCCGCGTAGTTTCCGTTCGAACCGCTTTTCGGAGAATGCCATGACCGCAGTGGCCAAACGCGCGGACGCGCGTGCTGTCGAGACCCTGGAGGCGGACGACCTGTCCGCGCTTCTGAAGAAAGAGTTCAAGCCCAAGACCGAGCAGGCACGGGAGGCGGTGGAGCACGCCGTGCGCACGTTGGCCCATCAGGCGCTGGAAAATAGCGGGGTAGGCCTGTCGTCGGACGCCTATCGCACCATCCAGGCGATCATCGCCGAGATTGACCGCAAGCTGTCCGAACAGATCAACGGCGTGATGCATCATCCCGACTTCCAGCAGCTGGAAGGCGCTTGGCGCGGCTTGCATTACCTCGTCACCAATACCGAAACGGACGAGCTGTTGAAGATCCGCGTGATGAGCCTGTCGAAATCGGAACTGGGGCGCACCCTTAAGCGCCACAAGGGCGTGGGCTGGGACCAGAGCCCCATCTTCAAGCGCGTGTACGAGGAAGAGTATGGCCAGTTCGGCGGCGAGCCGATCGGCTGCCTGGTGGGCGACTATCACTTCGATCACAGTCCGCCGGACGTGGAGCTGCTGGGCGAAATCGCCAAGATCTCGTCCGCCGCGCATTGCCCGTTTATCGCGGGCGCGTCGCCCAATGTGATGCAGATGGATTCTTGGCAGGAGCTGGCCAATCCGCGCGACCTGACCAAGATCTTCACCAACACCGAGTATGCCGCGTGGCGCAGTCTGCGCGAGTCCGAGGATTCGCGCTACATCGGGTTGGCGATGCCGCGTTTCCTGGCCCGCCTGCCCTACGGCGCGCGCACCAACCCGGTCGACGAGTTCGACTTTGAGGAAGATACCGACGGCGCGAACCACGACCGCTACACCTGGGCGAATTCCGCCTATGCAATGGCCGCCAACGTTAACCGTTCGTTCAAGCTGTACGGATGGTGCACGTCCATCCGCGGCGTGGAATCGGGCGGCGCGGTGGAGAACCTGCCGTGCCACAGCTTTCCCAGCGATGACGGCGGCGTCGACATGAAGTGCCCGACCGAGATCGCCATCAGCGATCGGCGCGAAGCCGAACTGGCCAAGAATGGTTTCATGCCCCTGGTGCACCGCAAGAACTCCGACTTCGCGGCCTTCATCGGCGCGCAGTCCCTGCAGAAGCCGCATGAATACTACGAGGCCGATGCGTCCGCCAATGCCAAGCTGGCCGCGCGCCTGCCGTACCTGTTCGCATGCTGCCGTTTCGCGCATTACCTGAAGTGCATCGTGCGCGACAAGATCGGCTCGTTCCGTGAACGTGACGACATGGAGCGGTGGCTGAACGACTGGATCATGAATTACGTGGACGGCGACCCGGTGAACTCGTCCCAGGAAACCAAGGCGCGCAAGCCGTTGGCGGCGGCCGAGGTACAGGTGCAGGAGATCGAAGACAACCCGGGCTATTACTCCGCCAAGTTTTTCCTGCGGCCGCACTATCAGCTTGAGGGGCTGACGGTGTCGCTGCGGTTGGTGTCCAAGCTGCCTTCGCTTAAGCAGAACGAAGGCTGAGTGTCAGACAAGACGGGCGCAGCCGCGCTCGATAACTCCAGGAGACAGATGTGGCTGTGGATATGTTCATGAAAATCGATGGGGCCAACGGCGAATCCAAAGACGCCAACCATAAGGACTGGACCGACATCGTGTCCTTCTCGTGGGGCGCGACGCAGCCAGGCAATCTGGCCAGCGGCGGCGGCCTGGGCGCGGGCAAAGCCAGCTTCAATGACCTGCACGTGGTGGCGCGTATCGACAAGGCGGCGCCTGCGGTGATGAAGCATTGCGCCAGCGGCAAGCACCTGAGCAAGATCGAGTTGTCCATGTGCAAGGCGGGTGGAGAGCAGGTCGAATATTCGAAGATCACGCTGGAAGACGTGCTGGTGTCGTCGGTGCAGATATCGGGTGATCGCAGCGCCGAAGGCGTGGTGGTGAACTTCGCGTTCCAGGCGGCCAAGGTCAAGCAGCAATACTGGGAACAGACCGAAAAGGGCGGCAAGGGCGCCGAAAGCCTGGTGGCCTGGGATATCAAGCAGAACAAGGAAGTCGGCTAGGGCGGACCCTCCATGTCTATAGCTGCCGTTCCTTTCGGCGCGATCAGCCTGTCTGGCCAGTTGGACGATGTGCAGGCGCAAATCCGCCGCCGGCCGGCCGACGCGGATCTGCGCGCGCAACTGTTCCAATTGCTGGCGGTGCAGGGCGATTGGGCGCGCGCCGCTGAACAACTGGGCCTATGTGGCGAGTTAAGCGCGCAGGCGCGCCCCACGGTGGCGCTGTACGCCAGCGCCATCGCGGCCGAACGCGAGCGTGAAGCCGTGCTTGCCGGCGAGGGCGAGCCCGTCTTGTTGAGCGACTCCGGCGACTGGATGCAGGCGCTGGTGTCGGCGCTGCGCCTGGACGGCCGGGGAGCCGCCGACGAGGCTGCGGCGCTGCGCGGCCAGGCCTTGAAGGATGCCGCGGCGGGTGCGGGGACCGTGCAAGGCGTCATGCACGATGCGCCGCTGCCGTTTCAGTGGATCTGCGACGGCGACAGCCGCCTGGGGCCGGTCTTCGAGTTCCTGGGAGGGGGGCGGTACGCCTGGCTGCCCTTCACGGCGCTTAGGCGCGTACGCCTGCTGGCGCCGGAAGGCGTGTGCGACATGGTGTGGGCCCGCGCCGAGATCGAGCTGGCGGACGGCCAGGTGCTGCAGGGGCTGGTGCCGGCGCGCTACCCGCCCGTGCCGGGCGCGCGCATGGTCGACCTGCCCGACACGGTCAAGCTTGCGCGGGTGACCGAGTGGCGTGGGCTGCGCGGCGATACCTATGCCGGCGTGGGCCAGAAAATGTGGATGACGGACGCGGGTGAATTTGCGCTGCTAGACATTCGCAGCCTGGAGCTTGCCTGATGGGCCACGCGGATGACGCCGCCGGATGGGCGCCGCTGCCGCGCAGTCAGCGCGCGGCGCGGGACCGCCTGCAGCCGTCGCTGCTGGATCGTTTGATGGACAACGATCCGGCCCGCCGCACGGAGCCGCGCGACAACGCCATGCTGACGCATGAGCAGCTGCGCGCGGCCGTGCTGCGGGACCTGCGTTGGTTGCTCAATACGGTGAACCTGCAGACGTCCCAGGACTTGTCGGCGCATCGTCCCGTTGCGGCATCGACGGTGAATTTCGGCGTGCGCGCCATGGCGGGAAAGCGCATGTCGGAGATCGACTGGATCGACGTGGAAGAGTCGATCCGCAATGCGATTTCGGCGTTTGAGCCGCGCATTCTGGCGGCCTCAGTCGAGGTCCGCTGCGTGACCGACACCGGCACGCTTGAGCACCACAACGTGTTGAGCCTTGAGATACGAGGCATGTTGTGGTGCGTGCCGCATCCCCTTGAGTTCTTGTTCCGCACGGACATCGACCTGGAAAGCGGGCATATGGATCTGCGCGACTTGGGTGGTGTCTGATGGACGCCCGACTGCTGGACTACTACAACCGCGAGCTGGTGTACCTGCGGGAGCTGGGCGCGGAATTCGCGCAGGCCTATCCCAAGGTGGCCGGGCGGCTGGGCATGAACGCGACAGAGGTCGCGGACCCGTATGTCGAGCGCCTGCTCGAAGGCTTCAGTTTCTTGACCGCGCGTATCCAGATGAAGATGGACGCGGAGTTTCCGCGTTTCTCGCAACGTTTGCTGGAGGTGGTGTATCCCAACTACCTGGCGCCCACGCCGTCGATGGCGATCGTGCAGTTTTCCCCAAGCATGAACGAGGGCACGCTGGCGGGCGGCTTCGAATTGCCGCGTGGCACGTTATTGCGCGGACGCGTGCCGCGTGGCGAACAGACGCCCTGCGAGTTCACGACCGGGCATGCCGTGCGCCTGTGGCCCTTGCAGGTGATTCAGGCTGAATTTACGGCTGCGCCGCAGGATCTGCCGCTGGCGCGGCTGGGCCTGGCGGGCCGGGCCGGGCGCGTGTTGAGCGCCCTGCGCATCCGGATCGAGGTCGGAGGCGGGCAACGCCTGGAAGATCTGGACCTTGATCAACTGGTGTTTCATCTGAACGGGCAGGACCTGCAGATGCAACGCTTGCTGGAAGTGCTGATGGGGCACACGGTGGCGGTGCTGGGCCATGACACGTCGCGGCCGGTGGCGTGGGTCAACAAGCTGCCGGCCAGCGCGGTGCGCCACGAAGGTTTTGCCGATGACCAGGCCCTGTTGCCCGGGGATGCGCGTGTGTTCCAGGGCTATCGCTTGCTGCAGGAGTATTTTGCTTTCGCGCAGCGTTACCTGTTCTTCAGCGTGAATGGCTTGAAAGCGGGCTTGCGCAGTGCGGCACAACTCCAGGGCGCGCCGCGCGAGACGCGCGCCTTCGACCTGACTTTTTTGTTCTCCATCGCCGCGCCGGAACTGGAGGGGGCGATTTCGGCCGCCAATCTGGCGCTGCATTGCGTGCCGGTGATCAACCTGTTTCCCAAACGCGCGGACCGCGTGGCGGTGACGCCGCGCACGTCGGAATATCACGTGGTGGTTGATCGCAGCCGTCCGCTGGACTACGAGGTCTTCGGCGTGACGCGCGTTACGGGCCATGCGTCGGCGCAGCAACAGGAACAGGAGTTCCGGCCGTTCTATGGATCGCTAGGCAGCGATCCCGACGATTATGGCGCGTACTTTTCCGTGCGCCGCGAGCCCCGGCTGATCTCCGACACGGCGCAACGCAATGGCACTCGCACCGGCTACACGGGCAGCGAAGTGTTCCTGTCGCTGGTGGATCGGCAGGAAGCGCCATTCTCCGGTCAATTGCGCCACCTGTCGCTTGAGACGCTGTGCACCAACCGGGACATGCCGATGCTGTTGCCCTTGGGTACCGACACCGACATGACGCTGCGGGTATCGGCGCCGGTGCGCGCGGTGAAGGTACTGCATGGGCCGACACGCCCTTGCGCGGCATTGGCCGAGAATGCCGCTACCTGGCATCTGATCAGCCACCTGGGCCTGAATTATCTGAGCCTGACGGATCTGGATACGGAGCAGGGCGCCCAGACGCTGCGCGAGATGCTGCACGTTTACGGCAACCTGGCCGACCCCGCCGTGCGCAAGCACATTTCCGGGTTGCGGCATGTGAGCGCCAAGCCTGTCTATCACCGGCTGCCGGTGCCGGGTCCCATCGTGCATGGACGCGGCGTGCGTATTTCGCTGCAAGTCGACGAGGGGGCCTTTTCCGGCATCAGCCCGTATTTGTTCGGCGCCGTGCTTGAGCAGTTTTTCGCGCGCCATGTCTCGATCAACATGATGTCGGAGCTGGTCCTGTCGACCCTGCAGCGCGGCGAAGTCGCCCGCTTCAAGCCCCGCATGGGTCGCCGGCCCGCGGTCTAGGCCCGCCGATCCGCCACGAACAGGAGCGCAAGATGAAATCCGCCGCAAGCTTGAACCGCATCGCCTATGACCCCGTCCATCTGCTGGGCGAGGTGTTGCGCTGCGAACCCGATGGCAGCTACGTCGTCGCGTGTGACGGCCGCGCGTGGAACACGCAGCGCGCCGCCAGTTGCCTGCTGGCGCCGCAACCGGGCGACGAAGTGCTGATCAGCGGCCCGGACCCGTCGCGGGTGTACCTCATTGCGGTCACCGTGCAGGCGGCGCCGGCGCACACCACGCTTGAGGCGCCGGGCGATCTGGTGCTGCGGTCGAACGGCGGAAACGTGCGCGTGGAAAGCGCGGGCGACGTGACGTTGCAAGGCCAGGGCGCGGTGCGTATCCGCACGCCCGAATACGCGGTCGAGGCCGACGAAGCACGCCATGCGTGCAAGCGCGTGCGCCTGGTGGCCGAACAGTTGCACGCCACCGTGGGCGAGACCCGGCTCGTCGGCCGGAACTACGAAGCGGTGCTGGACCGCATGACGCTCATGGCGCGCTTGTCGATGCGCAGCGTGAGCGAGGTGGAGCAGGTGCGCGCGGGCTCGATCGATTACCAGGCCGAGCAGAGCGCGCGGCTGCATGCGTCGTACACGTTGGTGACGGGTTCCGACCTGGTCAAGGTGGACGCCAAGCAGATCCACATGGGGTGACGCGGTGGACGTCGCGCAACCCGTCGCCGATCCGATTCCCCCAGGCGCCACCGACGTGAACGAGGTGGTGGCACAGTGGTGGCGCGCCGTGGAGCGCGAGCCCTACGCGCACGATCTCTTTCACGCCCTGCGCTGGATCGACGCGCATGCTGGCGCGCGCAAGCCGCTGGGACGCGAGACCGTGGCGCGCTACGAGCCTGTGCGCATGCGGCAGGAACCGTCGATGGCCTTCGCGCCGTCCACCGTGGCGTACGCCCAGGCCGGCCGCAACGGCCGGCCGGCGGAGATGGCCATATACGGGTTCGGGTTGTTCGGGCCCAACGGCCCCTTGCCCTTGCACCTGACCGAGCACGCGCATGAACGCATGGCGCACTACGGGGATCGCACCCTGTCCGCGTTCGCCGACGTGTTCCATCACCGGCTCATCTTGCTGTTCTACCGGGCCTGGGCGGATGCGCAAAGCACCGTCAGCCTGGACCGCAAGGAAGAGCGCTTCACGCGGTACGTGGCCAGCCTGCTGCATCTGGGCGAGCCATCAATGCGGCGGCGCGATGCCGTGCTGGACCATGCCAAGTACTTCATGGCGGGGCATCTGGTGCGCCAGACGCGCAACCCCGAAGGCCTTAAGCACATCCTGCAGTGGTTTTTCGGGCTGCCCGTGCGCATTTGCGAATTCGTCCCGCAGTGGATCCGCCTGGAGCCCGAGCAGCGGCTGGGCCTGGGCGGCATGGCGGGGCTGGGGCGCGACACGGTGCTGGGCGTCGCCGTGCGCGACGCGCAGCACAAGTTCCGGATCGAACTCGGGCCGCTGTCGCTGGAGGACTACACGAGCTTCCTGCCGGGCGGTCTGCGCGCCCGGCAATTGACGCATTGGGTCAGGCACTACGTTGGCGTGGAGCTGGCCTGGGACGTGCGGCCCGTGCTGCGCGCCGAAGATGCGAGGGGCCTGGCCCTGGGCGCCGCGCAGCCGCTGGGGCTGTCTGCGTGGCTGGGCAAGCGACGGCCGGCGCAGGGGGACGCGGGCGATCTGTTGCTGGACTATGAACGCCGGGGGCAAACGCCGGCACGTGGCCGCTCGCCGGCTCAACCTTCCAGGAATGCGCGCGCTTGAACGCGCCATGACGCTATGTCGGATATCGGCCGCATCGAACTCTTCGGAAAGCTCAATCCCGCGCTCTACCAGGCGCTGGAAGGCGCCACGGCGTTCTGCAAGCTGCGAGGCAATCCTTATGTGGAGCTGGTGCACTGGATGCATCAGATCCTGCAGTGCCAGGACAGCGATCTGCATCGCATCGCGCGCGGGTTCGACCTGGACCTGGCGCAATTGCAAGCCGATCTGACGGCCGAGCTGGACCGGCTGCCCGCCGGCGCGGGATCGGTATCCGACCTGTCCGAGCACATCGACCACGCGGTTGAACGGGCGTGGGTGCTGGGATCCTTGCGCTATGGCGCGGCCCGCATCCGTAGCGGCCATCTGCTGGCCGGGCTGGTCACCACCTATGCGCTGCGCCACGTGCTGCTGGGCATGTCGCCGCAGTTCTCGCGCATCGAGGCCGACAAGCTGCTGGCGCAGATGGGCGAGATGACGCAGGGTTCGCCGGAGTCGGCCACCGATGCGGCGGTTGGCGATGCGCAAGCCGCGGCGGCGCAGGGGGGAAATCTTGCGGCGCTGGAACGGTTTGCGGTGGACCTGACCGCCAAGGCACGCGCTGGCGCGATCGACCCCGTGTCCGGACGCGACGAAGAGATTCGCCAGATCGTCGATGTGCTGATGCGGCGCCGGCAAAACAATCCGCTGCTGGCCGGAGAGGCCGGCGTGGGCAAGACCGCCGTGGTGGAAGGGCTGGCCTTGCGCTTGGCGGCGGGCGATGTGCCGCCGCCCTTGCGCGACGTGTCGCTGTATCTGCTGGACATCGGCCTGCTTCAAGCCGGCGCCGGCGTGAAGGGCGAGTTCGAACAGCGGTTGCGTGGCGTGATCGATGAGGTCCAGGCCAGCGAACGGCCCATCGTGCTGTTCATCGACGAGATTCATACGCTGGTGGGCGCGGGCGGCGCGGCGGGCACCGGCGACGCCGCCAACCTGCTTAAACCGGCGCTGGCGCGCGGCCAGTTGCGCACGATCGGCGCGACCACCTGGTCGGAATACAAAAAGCACATCGAGAAAGACCCGGCGCTAAGCCGCCGCTTTCAGGTCGTGCAGGTGCACGAGCCGGACGAAGCGCGCGCATTCGGCATGCTGCGCGGGCTGGCCGAGACCTTGCAGACGCATCATGGCGTGCTGTTGCTGGACGAGGCAATCACGGCCGCGGTGAGCCTGTCGCACCGCTATATTCCCGCCAGGCAGCTGCCCGACAAGGCGGTCGCGTTGCTGGATACGGCTTGCGCCCGGGTGGCCATCAGCCAGCACGCCGTGCCGCCGGCGCTGGAGGATGCGCGGCGGCGCATCCAGGCGCTGGAAACTGCGCAGCGCATCGCCCGGCGCGAGCTTCATCTTGGCGCCGGCGACGCCCAGCGGCTTGAACGCCTGGTGGCGGAATACGCGGACGCGACGCAAGCGGAACAGGCGTTGGCGGCACGCTGGGAGACCGAGCGCGCATTGGCGGCGAAGGTGTTTGCATTGCGCCAGGCGCTGGACCAGGCGCCGGCGGCCGAACAGGCGGCCGCGCGGCAGGCGCTGGCGCGGGAAACGTTGGCGCTGAGCCAGCGCGAGGCGCCGATGATCCACGTCTCGGTCGATGCGGCGGCGGTGGCCGCCGTGGTGGCCGACTGGACCGGCATCCCCGTGGGCCGCATGGTGCGCGACGAGGCGCAAGCCGTGCTTGCGCTGGCGGATACGCTGGAGAAGCGCGTGATCGGTCAGCGGGACGGACTTGAGGCGGTGGCGCGCCGCATCCAGACATCGCGGGCGCGGCTGACCGACCCGGATAAGCCGGTGGGCGTGTTCCTTCTGTGCGGCCCCAGCGGCGTCGGCAAGACCGAGACCGCGCTGGCCTTGGCTGAAGCCTTGTACGGCGGCGAGCAGAACCTGATCACCATCAACATGAGCGAGTTCCAGGAGCCGCACACGGTTTCGACATTAAAGGGCGCGCCGCCCGGCTACGTGGGTTATGGCGAAGGCGGCGTGCTGACCGAGGCCGTGCGCAGGCGGCCCTATAGCGTGGTGCTGCTGGACGAAGTGGAGAAGGCGCACGCCGACGTGCACGAGATTTTCTTCCAGGTGTTCGACAAGGGCTGGATGGAGGACGGCGAAGGGCGTTACATCGATTTCCGCCATGCCGTGATCATCCTGACCTCGAATGTCGGCATGGACCGCATCGCCGCCCTCTGCCGCGACCCCGCGCTGATGCCTGACGCCGAAGGGCTGGCGGCCGCGTTGCGTGAACCGTTGCTGCAAGCCTTCCCGGCGGCGCTGCTGGGTCGGCTGGTCGCGGTGCCTTACCTGCCACTGTCGGACGCCATGCTGGCGCGCATCGTCGAGTTGCAATTCGAGCGGGTGCGCCGACGGCTGCAGGCGCATCACGGCGTCGAGTTGGACGTGGCGGCCGATGCGACGGCGTTGGTGGTGGCGCGTTGCACCGAAGTCGAGTCGGGGGCGCGCATGGTGGACGCCATTCTTACCAATACGGTGTTGCCGCAGATCAGCCGCGAATTGCTGGGCGCGTCGATGCAGGACCGCAGGCTGCGCCGGGTGCGCTTGTCGGCGGACGCCGGGGAGTTCCGTTATGACTACGCGTGAACCGCTAGCCGTCCTTGCCGTCGGTCGTCTTCTTCACCGGCGCGGGGCGCATGTAGCTGCCGACTTCGCGCAGGTGGTCGGACGCGCTGTGGGGGGCCGTGCTTTCGCGTGGCGGGCTCAGGGCATCATCGACGGCGTGGGTGCGATGTTCGGCCAGCGGATCGTGGCCCGGCAGCGTGGACGGCGTGCTGTCGGCGAAAACGCTGGGCGGGCCTTCGCCGGGGGTGTCGAACAGCGCCAGCGGATCGGTGACGGGGCGCGACACCGCGGCATCGCCGTGTGGCAGATGCCGCAAGGGGTCGGCGGGGTTGCGCGCTTGCGCGGACTCCAGGTCGAAGGGATGGGTGGATACGTCCGGCGCGCTGCCGACCGGCAAGGTGCCAGGCCCGATCAGGTCGCTGAAGATGTCGTCGTCGACTACCGCGGCGGGCAACGCCGCATCCATGGCGGGCGTGGGGGCCTCGGCCCGCAGCCGGTAGGCGCCGATCTGGACTTCGTCGCCCGGATTCAGCGGCACCTCTTGATCCTGCGCCACGGGACGGCCGTTGACGCTGACCGCGCTCATGCTGCTGAGGTTCACGAGGAAACCGGCGGCATCGGCGCTGCCAAGGCGGATGGCCGCCTGCACGCGGCAGATCTCGCGTGCCGGGTCGGGCAGGGCAAGGTGGTTGTCGATGCTACGTCCCACCGTACCGCCGGGCGCCGTGAAGTCGGCATGGAAGGGTTCGAAGGCCGGATCGCCGGCATGTTGGAACGCGGTGAGCTTCATGCCTGTCTCCTTGGCGCCAGCGGCGCGTCAGTGGACCTGGGCGGCCTTGGCCGACCGGAAGGCGGGCCCCCACTGGGGATGCCCGGTTTCATTGGGCGCAAGTTCGAACGAGGGTTGCAATTGCAGGATACGGGCGAAGCTGTCTTCGCACAGCTGCCGATAGCCGATGACGCAGTAGCTGAAGGCTTGAAGCTTCAGTGCTTCTACGCGCATGGGCGTGGGCGCGGTAGCCAAGGCATCGGACGTGGCGACGGTGCGCGCCACGGCGCCGAACTGGCTGGCGGCGTATTCGTCGCGGACTTGCTGCAAGGCGTCCGCGGCTTGCGGCGACGGGGCCGACGTACAGGCCGCGAGAGCCGCGAAGAGGAACACAAAGCTGATACGGACGGGCTGTTTCATGGCGCGGGCGTGTCGGTCGAAAAGAGGAAGACAGGACTATTCCGCCGATGATAGCGGCCCCGCGCGGCAGGGTTGCGTCGCGGCGTAACAGACGTGTGTGTTTTTATTTCCGAGGTCTTATGAATGCTCTCCTTCACCGAAGGGCCTTCGCGGCGTATCGCGTCCGCAGGCCATTGCGCCGTGCCGCGCTGATCGCCGCAGGCCTGGCGGCCGGTGCGTTGATCACGGGGTGTTCGTCGACGGCCAAGCGTGTGCCGGCGCCTTACGCCATTGAATTGCGGGCGGACCCGAAAGTGAACGTGAACGCCAGCGGCAGGCCCTCGCCGGTGCAAGTGACCATCTATGAATTGAAGTCGGCCAGCACGTTCGAATCGCGCGATTTCTTCACCTTGCAGGCCGATGCGCATGCGGCGCTGGGCGCCGAGCTGCTTAATACCGAACAGGTGATTCTGCGGCCGGGCGAGACCAAGGTGCTGCATTACCCCGGCAACCCGGAGGCGCGCGTGGTGGGCGTGGTGGCGGCCTATCGGGAGCTTGAGCAAAGCAAATGGCGCCTGCTGGTGTCGCTACCCGAACCCCAGGACACCAATATCTACAAGGTCTGGCAGTTTTCGCCGAACGAGGAGACGGTGAAGGTCGCGGTCAAGCGCGCCGGGCTGGAGGAAGTGGACCGCGATCGTTCGTGGTGGCCCTTTTAGAAACACAATAAGAGAACCGGACCATGGTGAGCAAAGACAAAGTGATCTGGTCGGAGGGAATGTTCCTGCGGCCCCAGCATTTCCAGCAGCTTGAACGCCATCTGTTGCATGTGGCGCAGCAGCGCGCGGCCGCGGCGCAAGGATTCTTCTGGGGCTTCAGCCATCTATCGCTGGACCGCGACGCGCTGGCGATCGGCAAGCTGGTGCTGACGCAAGCGCAGGGCGTCATGCCCGACGGTACGCCCTTCGACTTCTCGGAACCGGATGCCGCGCCCGCCGCGCTTGAGGTGCCGCCACAGACACGCGGCACGCGAGTGCTGTTGGCGATGCCGCGTGCGCGGCCGGGCGCCACCGACGTGATCTACGAAGGCGAAGAGGACACCTTGGCGCGTTATCTGGTGCACGAGGCCGATGTGGAAGACACCGGCTCGATGGGGCTGGAGCCGGCCTTGCTGCAGCTGGGCCGCCTGCGGCTGCGCCTGATGCTGGAAAGCGAATTGACCGACGACTGGCTGGGTCTGGGCGTGGCGCGCGTGATGGAACGCCGCCAGGACAACCGCGTGGTGCTGGACGACGAGTACGTGGCGCCCTGGCTGGCGGCGGGTGAACATCCCGTGCTGCGCGGGCTGGTGAACGAGCTGTACGGCCTGCTGGGGGCCCGCAGCGAGGCGTTGGCCGAGCGCCTGTCGCAACCCGGCCGGGGAGGCGTCTCCGAAGTCTCTGACTTCATGCTCCTGGAAACCGTCAACCGCTACATCGGCGCGCTCTGGCATGCGCGGCAAAGCGCCGCGCTGCACCCGGAGCGGTTGTTTCACGACTGGCTGATGCTGGCCTGCGACCTGGCCACCTTCACGTCCGCGACACGCCGTCCCGAGGTGCTGCCCGAGTATTCCCACGACGACCTGCAGGGCAGCTTCGCGCCCTTGATGATCGAGCTGCGCCGTTCGCTGTCGGCCGTGCTGGAACAGCGTGCCTTGCAGATTCCGCTGCAGGACAGGGGCCAGGGTGTGCGGGTGGCGCAGATCACGGACGCCGAGCTGCTGCGGACCGCCGGCTTCGTGTTGGCGGTGCATGCGGACCTGGGCACGGACACCGTGCGCGCGCGCTTTCCCGCGCAGGTCAAGATCGGCCCCGTCGAGCGCATTCGCGACCTGGTGCATTTGCAGCTGCCGGGCGTGACGGTGCGTGCGCTGCCGGTGGCGCCACGGCAGATTCCCTACAGCGCCGGGCACGTGTATTTCGAATTGGATAAAAGCGGCGAATTCTGGAAACAGCTGGAACGCACCGGCGCGCTTGCGCTGCATCTGGCCGGTGACTTTCCCGGGCTGACGATGGAGTTCTGGGCATTGCGCGATTGAGCGCGGAGAGAGCTATGCACGCATCGGACCACACGATGTCCGCACCGCCGGGCGGGCTGGGCGATAGCGCCGCCCAAGGCACCGGCCGGTTGCGGCCCCATGACTATGTCATCAGCGGGACCAACCCGCTGGTGGCGGCAGCCAACCCGCTGCTGGACCTGATCCCGCAGATCCGCGCCACCGCGGCGCATCCGTCGGCGGCGATGCTGCGCGAGCACTTGCTGGACGAGATCCGCCAGTTCGAGTTGCGCGCGCAGCAGGCGGGTATTTCGAATGAGACGATTCTTGGCGCGCGCTACTGCCTGTGCACCGCGCTGGATGAGGCCGCGGCGCTGACGCCTTGGGGCGGAGGCGGCGTGTGGTCGGCGCACAGCCTGCTGGTCACCTTCCATAACGAGACTTGGGGCGGCGAGAAGTTCTTCCAGCTGTTGGCCAAGCTGTCGCAGAATCCCGCGCAGCATCTGGACTTGCTGGAGCTGCTGTACTACTGCCTGCTGCTGGGATTTGAAGGCCGCTACCGCGTGATGGACAATGGCCGTTCGCAGCTGGAAACGCTGCGTCAGCGACTGTTGCGCATCCTTCGCGGCGCGCGCGGCGAATACGCGCTGGCCTTGTCTCCGCACTGGCGCGACGCGCCGGCGCAGACGCCCTTGCGCCGCCTGCCGGTACCTTTGTGGGTGTTTGGCGCGCTGGCCGCCGTGCTTGCGTTGGCCCTGTACTGGGGGCTGGGTTGGCGGCTGGGCAGCGAGTCCGATAGCGTATTCGCGTCGATCAGCCAGCTCAAACCTCCCGCCGTGCAGATCGCGCCGGCGGTCGCCAAGCGGCCCGCCCCGGCGCCTCGGCTGGCGGTGTTCCTGGCGCCCGAGATCCGCGACCAACTGGTGAGCGTGCGCGACGAAGTCGACCGCAGCGTGGTGGTGCTGCGCGGCGACGGCGTGTTCGAGTCCGGCGCCAGTTCCGTGCGCGACCCCTATCTGCCGGTGCTGTCGCGCGTGGCGGATGCGCTGCGCCAGACGCAGGGCGCCATCCTGGTGCGCGGCTATTCCGACAATACGCCGATGCGCAGCGCGCGCTTTCCATCCAACTGGCATCTTTCGCAGGCGCGCGCCGACGCCGTCAAAGACATGTTGGAGCAACGCCTGGGGCAACCGGGGCGGGTGCGAGCGGAAGGCCGCGGAGACGCCGATCCGGTGGCGCCCAACGATACGGCCGCAGGCCGCGCGCTGAACCGGCGGGTGGAAATCACCGTACTGGTGCCGCCCGTGCCGCACGAGAATGACGGACAGGGGGGGCAACAATGATCTACAGGCTGTTCGGATGGTTCTTCAGCCGGCGCGTGTGGAACTTCCTGGGGCTTGTGGCCCTGGCGCTGCTGATCTGGATCGCGGGGCCGCTTATCGCGGTGGGCACCGTGCGCCCGCTGGAAAGCGAGGCGGTGCGCATTATCGTGATCGTGGCGATATTCGCGATATGGCTGCTGCGCCTCTTGTGGCGCAAGTGGCGGGAAGGGCGCTTGAATGCGCAGTTGCTGGGTCAGCTGCGGCCGCGGCCACGCGCCGAGAAGGCCGTGGAAGAGACAGCGGAGAACGATGAGATACGCCAGTTGGAGGCGCGATTCGACGAGGCGGTCGAGTTGCTGCGCAAGACGCGCTTCGAGAGCCGCGGCAAGCGCCGCCCGCTGGACCGCTTCTCCAAGCAATACCTGTATCAGCTGCCCTGGTACGTAATCATCGGCGCGCCGGGGTCGGGCAAGACCACGGCGTTGGTGAACTCGGGCCTGAATTTCCCGTTGGCCGAGCGCTATGGAAAGGTGGCGTTGCGTGGCGTGGGTGGCACCCGCAATTGCGACTGGTGGTTCACCGACGATGCGGTGCTGCTGGATACGGCGGGGCGCTACACCACCCACGAAAGCGACCCGACGGGCGACGAGCAGGAATGGCGCGGCTTTCTGGGCTTGCTGACCAAGTACCGTGGGCGGCAGCCGATCAACGGCGCAATGCTGACGGTCAGCGTCGAAGACCTGCTGTCGGCGTCCGATGCGGAACGGGCGCAGCATGCTGCGGTGCTGCGGCGGCGCCTGCAGGAACTGCGCGAACAGTTGGGCATTGCGTTTCCCGTCTATGTGCTGGTGACCAAGACCGACCTGCTGTCCGGCTTTGAAGAGTATTTTGCTTCCTTCAGCCGTGACGAGCTGGCGCAGGTTTGGGGCTTTACGTTGCCCTACGCGCGTGCGCAGGAGCCCGGCTTTGATCTGTACGAGGCCTTTCACGAAGAGTACGCGCTGCTGCAACGGCGCCTGGATGACGCGCTGCCGGAAGTGGTGGCCGCCGAGGAAGACCCGTCGCGCCGCGCGCTTGCCTACATGCTGCCGCAGCAATTCGCCGGGCTTCAAGCCATCTTGGGCCATTTCCTGAGCGACGTGTTCGCCACGTCGAAGTTCGAGGCACGGGTGATTCCGCGTGGCGTGTATTTCACCAGCGGCACCCAGGGCGGTGAAACGTTCGACCAGGTAACGGGCCACCTCAAGCGCTATCTGCGTATCGAAGGGGCGGCTGCGCCAGCGTCTGGCGTGCCGGGCGAGGCCGAGGGCCGCAGCTACTTCCTGAAGAACCTGCTGCGGGACGTCATCTTCCGCGAAGCGGGGCTGGCGGGACGCAACCTTCGTTGGGAACGCCGCTACCGGCAATTGCATTGGGCGGGCTACGGTCTGGTCACCGCGATGTTCGTCGCGCTGATCGCAGGTTGGGCGCTGAGCTACCGCAACAACTCGGCCTATGTGGAGGAAGTGGCGCGGCGCATTCCCGCCGTGGAGAAATTGACGCGCGACATCAAGATCACGCGCACGGGCGATTTGCTGGGCCTGATGCCTTTCCTGGACAGCCTGTGGTACTTGCCGCGGCATGAAGATTTCGACATCGACCAACCGCCGCTTGGCTACCGCTTCGGCCTGTATCAGGGCCAGAAGCTACAGGCGGCCGCGCAAGGCGTCTACGACAACACGCTGGATCAGGTGCTGTTGCCGCAAGTGGCGCGGCGTGTCGAGGCGGCGTTGCGGGACGCGTCGGCCAGCGATCTTGAATATTCGTACGAAGCGCTGCGCGCCTATCTGATGCTGTACGAGGCCGACCGCTACGACCCGGAATTCATGCATGCGTGGCTGTTGTCCGACATGCAGGCTACCTTGCCGGACGGCTATACGCGCCGTCAGTACGAACAGCTGTCGCTGCACCTGCGCAACCTGACGCAGGGCCGCGTGCTGGCGTCGCCGTTCCCGAAGGACGATGCGCTGGTGGCGCAAGCACGCGAGAAGCTGGCGCGCTACACGCTGGCGCAAAGGGCCTACAGCAGACTGCGCCGCACGTTGGCCAATACCCATGGTGCGCCCGAGAACACGGTGGTGACGTTGGGCGGCGCGCAGGCCAGCGCCGTGTTCGTGCGCAAGAGCGGCAAGCCGCTCAGCCAGGGCATTCCCTCGCTGTACAGCTATCGGGGTTATTGGGAGGTGTTCAACAAGCGGGTCGCAAGCGTGGCGGAGGTGCTGCGGTCGGACGATGCCTGGATCCTGAATATTCCTGCGCCCGGGCCGCTGGATCAGGCGGCGCAGCGCCAGCTGGTGGCCGGTATCAAGCGCCTTTACATGAACGACTACGTGGCGCAGTGGGACGGCTATCTGAATGACCTGCAACTGGCACCCAGCAAGTCCTTGCTGCAGAACATCCAGATGGCGCGAACCTTGTCGGCGCCGGAATCGCCGCTGGTGCAACTGGTGCGCGGCGTCGCGCGCGAGACCGCGTTGCTGCGCGAATCGGGCAAGGACGATCGATCGCTGGTGGACCAGGCGCGCGACCGCGTGAGCAGCACGCGCGAAGCCCTGGAGCAGATGTTCGGCCCGACCGGGCCGGACGCGGCCACGCGATCCGACGCGTCGGATGAAAAACTGGAACGCATCGTGGACCAGTACTTCGAGCCGTGGCGCCGCCTGGCGCAAGCCGAAGGCGGCGCCACGGGGGCCGCGCCGCCCATCGCCGCGACCACGGGCCTGATCAACGAGCTCTACACGTATCTGACGGCGGCGGATGCGGCGCTGCGCAGCGGCAGTCCGGCGCCCAGTTCGGACTCGGTGACGAAGCTGCGCGCCGAAGCCGGGCGGCTGCCCGGACCCTTGCGCGACGTGCTCAATTCGCTGTCGGTGAACGCATCGGGAGAAGTGTCCGATGTGGCAAGGGCGCGCATGGGTGAAACCGTGTCCGCCACCATCGGCGTGTTCTGCGGCCAGTCGGTGGCGGGGCGCTATCCGTTTTCCAGCCGGTCCACGCGGGACGTGGCGCCCAACGACATGGCGCGCCTGTTCGCGCCCAACGGCATGATGGATGACTTCTTCCAGAAGAATCTTGCGACCCAGATCGACGTCTCGGGACCGCGGTGGCGCTTCAAGCCCGGCGTCGATGGGCGGTCGGGCGGCAACTCCGCCACGTTGGACGCGTTCCAGCGCGCGGGCGTCATCCGGGATGTCTATTTCATGGCCGGCAACCCCATGCCGTCCTATCGCGTCGCCATCCGGCCTGTCGAGATGGATGCCGGCATCACGCAGTTCGTGATGGATGTGGATGGCCAGTCGGTGCGCTACGCGCACGGGCCGCAGGTGGCCACCACGGTGCAATGGCCGGGGCCACGAGGAAGCAATCAGGTGCGCATTGAATTGACGCCGCAAGTGGGCGCGGCAGGCA
Organism: Achromobacter sp. MYb9; assembly: GCF_002975275.1. GTDB lineage: Bacteria > Pseudomonadota > Gammaproteobacteria > Burkholderiales > Burkholderiaceae_B > Achromobacter. The sequence continues at coordinate 197,478 of NZ_PCOQ01000002.1, forward strand.
TGACGACGTCGGGCCCGTGGGCGCTGAACCGCATGCTGGACCGCGCGCAGCTGCAACGCGGCCCTTCGCCGGAGATCACCTTGGCCACCTTCGATCTGGGCGGCCGCAAGGTGGTGCTGGAGATCACCGCCAGCAGCGTTAAAAGCCCCTTTCATCTAGCCGAGATGCAGGGCTTTGCCTGCCCCGGCGCGTCGTGACCAGGACAGGACATGGAGCCAGGCTTGGAGTTCGGGCAGGTAGGCTGGTACGGCAAGATCCCGGCCGCAGGCGATTTCGTGCATCGGCGCTTGCCGCGTGAATTGATCGCGTGGTGGGACCGCTGGCTGCAATTCGGGCTGGTCGCGCTCAAGCAGGCGCCTGACGCCGCGGCAGCGCGCAGTTTCGCCTCCGCGCCGATCTGGAATTTCGCTATTCCGGCCGGGCCCGGGGCGGGCGTGGCGCAATTGGGCTGCATTACGCCCAGCCGCGACAGGGTGGGGCGTGGCTATCCCCTCTGCGTGGTCGTGGCATTGCCGCCCGCGCAGTATCACAGCAGCATCCTGGACGGCGCCAGCGACTATTACCGCCAGGTGGGCGCCAGCATGCTGGCCGCGGTACGCCATGGTTGCGCGCCCGAACAGTTCGACCGCAGCCTGCAGCAGGTGCGCATGCCTTCCCCCGCGCCACGCCAGGCCGCCGCGCCAGCGGGCAACGACATCATGGACATCCTGCGTGCCGGGCGCGAGCCGGATTCCGCGCCCGTGGCGCGCCGTGCCTTGGGCGCGTGGCCCGACCTGCCGTTTTGCTTCAATCCCAGTTCGCACACCAGCTATTGGTGGACCAATCAGGCGGACGGCGCGGCGCTGCAGACCTACGTCCATGGCGGCGCATTGAATGCCACCTTGTTCGCCCGATTGTTCTCGTCGCTGCCCACGTGGCGGCCCTGACTCCTTTCGACCCCGGAGGACCGCACATGTCCAGACCTTCCGCAGTGCCGCCGGACACGGAGATGGCCGACATCCTTGCCGCCCGGGGCGAACCGGGTCTGGACGCGCTGATCCGCATGCCGCCCGGCCCGGCACGACAAGCCGCGATCACACGGATCGTTGCCAGCCTGGCCGTGTCGCTGGCGGCCTTGCACGAGGCCGGTCAGGTGCACGGCGGCATTTGTCCGGCGGCCGTCGTCCATGGCCCCTCGGGAGAGCTCCTTCTGGCGACGCCGCCGGTGGCTCCGACGTCCGACGCGGAAGACGCGCCCCGGCAAGCCGGCTATGCGGCGTTCGAGCAATACACGGATGACCCGGCCTATCCCTGCGGCCCCTGGACCGACGTGCACGGACTGGCGGCGCTGGCCTATTTCCTGGCGACCGGCAGCGCGCCGCCCAGCGCGCTGGCACGTCGTGTGCGCGACGACTACGTACCGCTGGGCGATTGGGGCGGGGACGTCTACGGCAAGGCATTCTGCGACGCGGTCGACAGCGGCCTGGCCATGCCCATGCATGCGCGGCCCGCGACCGTGACGTCGTTTGCCGCGGCGATGGGGGCATTGCCGCCGACGCAGAGCGCGGCCACGCTCATGCCCACGCCTGAGCCTGAGTTTGAGCCCACGCCCACGCCCATGGACGAACCCGCCTTCATCCCCCCCGCGGGGTCGCCGACGGACGGGCGTCCTGCCGATGACGACGCACTGGCGCGTTCAACGGCTGGTGTGTCGACACAGGCGCCGCCGGAAACCCCGGTCCGTCGTCGGCGCATGTTGCCGTTGATGCTGGTGGTGCTTGCGCTGCTGCTGGCCGGTGGAGGTTATGCCTGGGTCCGCATGACGACGCCTCCCCTGCAATTGGCCGGTACGCCGCAGACATCGTCCCCGGCTCCCGCACGGGCGCCGGAGGGGCCTCCCAGCGCGCCTCCTGCCGGACCCGAAGCGTCGCCGCAGGCCTTGCCTCAGGCTGCGCCTCAGACAGCGCCTCAAACGACGCCTCAAACGACGCCTCCTGCCGCTGCGGCGCCTGCGCCGGCGACCGTCCCACCCGTCGCCGAGCCGATCGCTGAAGCCAGTTCCAGTCCTGAACCCGCTCCCGAACCCCCCTCCGAAGCCAGTCCGCCGGGCGCTGGGCCGGCCGCCGTAGCCGGCACCTCCGATATGCCCCCGCCACCCGTTGCGGAGCCGCCGGCGCCGCCCAAAGCTGCGCCCGTGGTGGTCCGCGTGGCGGTGCGTCCGTGGGGCGAGGTGCTGATCAATGGCCGGTCACGCGGGGTAAGCCCGCCGCTGCGGGAGATTTCCCTGGCGCCGGGCCGTTACCAGGTGACGGTGCGCAACGCGTCGGCGGGAGACCACAGCATGACGCTGACCGTCGCGCCGAACCGGCCCGCCATCATTACGCACGAGTTCAAGTGATCGATTGGAAAGCCTCGCATGGCCCGCCGGATCAAGCCCCGTCCGGCGGGGACCGACGCCCGCTCAAGGCAGCGTGGACTCGCCCTTGAGCAGGTCGTCCAGGGTTTCCCGCTGGCGCACCACGTAGTACTTGTCGCCATCGACCATGACTTCGGCCGGGCGGACGCGCGCGTTGTAGTTGCTGGCCATGGCCATGGCATAGGCGCCGGCCGATTCCACCGCCAGCACGTCGCCCTGCTGGATCGCCAGGGGGCGTTGCCGGGCCAGCCAGTCGGCGCTTTCGCATACCGGACCGACGATGTCGTAGACGGTAGGTTCGTCCGCGCGTGGCCGCAGGGCCCGCACGCCGTGGAACGCGTTGTACAGCGCCGGGCGCAGCAGGTCGTTCATCGCCGCATCGACGATGGCGAAATTGCGCGCGTCGGCATGTTTCAGGTACTGGACCGTGGTCAGCAGCACGCCAGCGTTACCGACCAGCGAGCGGCCCGGTTCAAGCACCAGGTGCAGATGCCCCTGGCCGCGCGCGTTCAGCCGTTCGAAGACGCGGTCAAGCAGGGCCCTGGGAGACGGCGGAGTTTCGTCCGCGTAGCGGATGCCCAGGCCGCCGCCCAGGTCCAGGTGCGCGATCCGGATGCCTTCCCGGCCAAGCGTGTCGATCAGGTCCAGCAGCTTTTCCAGCGCATCGAAATAGGGGCTGATGTCGGTCAACTGCGAGCCGATATGGCAATCGACGCCGACGATGTCCAAGCCCGGCAGGGATTGCGCCGTGCGGTAGGCGTCCAGCGCCGCATCGATGGCGATGCCGAACTTGTTTTCTTTCAGGCCGGTGGAGATATAGGGGTGGGTCTGCGCGTCGACATCGGGGTTGACCCGTAGCGACACCGGCGCCCGCAGGCCCATGTCTTCGGCCACTTCCGACAGCCGATGCAATTCCGCCACGGATTCGACATTGAAACACTTTACTTGGGCGACGAGCGCGTCGCGCATCTCCCAGGCCTGCTTCCCCACGCCCGAAAACACGATCTTGGACGGGTCGGCGCCCGCAGCCAACGCGCGCTTGAGTTCGCCGCCAGACACGATGTCGAAGCCGGCGCCCAGCCGCGCGAATTCCTTCAGCACCGCCAGGTTGGAATTGGCCTTCATGCCGTAGCAGACCAGCACCGGGCGCTGCCCGACCGCGCTGCGGTAGGTTTCCCAGGCCGCTTTCAGCGCGGCGCGCGAATAAACGTACAGCGGTGTGCCTAGCCCATGCGCCAGATGGTCCAGCGGCACGTCCTCGGCGTACAGTACGTTATTGCGGTACTGGAAGTAGGGATGGCCGGCCAGGTCTGGCTGCGCGGGATAGGCGGGCGTCATGGGATCGTCGGCGCCGGTGGAATGTGCTGGGTGGGCTGCGTCGGCGTGCGCGATGGCGGCTTGCCATCAGGCGTCGGCATATACAAAGGCCCCTTGTATCCGCAGGCCGCAACCATGCCGGAGGCCAAGAGCGTGGCTACAATGCGAAGAGCCATGCGGCTGAATGCCAATTGGAACACTGGGAACTCCGTAATTCTTGCAGGCTCGATTATGACCGAAACCGAATTTCTTGCGTTGATCGACCAGGTGCTGGACAGCATCGAAAGCCAGGCCGATGACTGGGCGGCTTCGCTCGACGTTGACGTCGAAGCCAGCCGCAGCGGTAATGTGCTGACGATGGTGTTCGAGGACAATACCCACGTCGTGGTGAACAGCCAGGCCGCCATGCAGGAGCTATGGGTGGCCGCACGCAGCGGCGGCTTCCACTACCGCTACGACGGCCAGCATTGGAACGATACCCGAGGCGGCCCGCAATTGCCTGACGCCTTGTCCCAAATCTGCTCCGCCGCGGCGGGCGTCCCCGTGACGCTGAAACTGTAAACCCGAACGCCCCGATAAAAAAAGGCCGGCCTATCAAGGCCGGCCATTTTTCTTAGAACGGGATCTTCTGCGACCAGGGCGCGGTGTTTTGCGTTCCGACGCCTGGTGCAACCTTGATCTTCGTGTCTTCGTTGCTGCTGCCCAGGCCGTGCAGGAACTCACCCAGCGTGTCGGCTTCCGCCAGCCCCAGGCGGGCCACGGCTTGCCCGGGCGGGAATTCCGAGAAGTAGAACTCGCCGTTCTCGACGATGATGCCGTCGGGCCGGGCGCGCGGCTTTTCTTCCGGCACGCCCTTCAGCACGTCCTGCATGTAGTCGACCCAGATCGGCATGGCGACGCCGCCGCCGGTCTCGCGTGAACCCAGCGACTTGGGCTGGTCGAAGCCCAGCCACGAGGTCGCCACCAGGTTCGGCGTGTAGCCCGAGAACCAGGCGTCCACGGATTCGTTGGTGGTGCCCGTCTTGCCGGCGATGTCGTTGCGCTTGAGCAGGGCCCGGGCGCGTGCCGCGGTGCCGTAGGTGGCCACGCCACGCAGGATGTCGTCCATGATCCAGGCGGTGCGCGGATCGATGGCGCGAGCGGCCGCGTCGCCAGCCACGACCGGCTTGGATTGCATGATGACCTTGCCGTTGCTGTCGGTGACGCGGTCGATCAGGTAGGGCGTGACGCGGTAACCGCCGTTGGCGAACACCGAGAACGCGCCGGCCAGTTGCAGGGGCGTGACCGACCCCGCGCCCAGCGCCAGCGGCAGCACGGCCGGCTGACGGGCCTTGTCGAACCCGAAGCGGGTCAGGTAGTCCTGCGCGTACTGCGGGCCGATGGCTTGCAGGATGCGGATTGACACCATGTTCTTGGACTTGTACAGGCCCTGGCGCAGGGTCAGCATGGGCTCGTACTGGTTACCGTAGTTCTTGGGGTTCCAGGCCTTGGACCCGGTCTGCGCGGCGGTCAGTTCGAACGGCTGGTCGGAAATCTGCGTGGCCGGCGTCAGCCCGCGTTCCAGCGAGGCCGCGTAGATGAAGGGCTTGATGTTCGAACCCGGCTGGCGCCACGCCTGCGTCACGCGGTTGAAGTTGCCGCGGTAGAAGTCGAAGCCGCCCACCATGGCGCGGATGGCGCCGTCCTGCGGGGCCAGCGCCACGAAGGCCGCCTGCACCGAGGGAAGGTTGATGATTTCCCAGTTGTCGCCGAACTTGCGGATGTAGACGACGGAACCGCGCTTGATGCGCTGTTCGGGCTTGGCCTTGTCGTTCAGCGCGCGGGCCACCACGCCCAGCACCTTCTTGTCGGTGACGGTGATGATTTCGCGCGAGCTGCGCGCCAGCTTCACCTCGGTCGGGCTGGCCGACAGCACCAGCGCGGTCAGCAGGTCGCCGCTGTCGCTGAACTTGTCGAACACGCCGTCCAGGAATTCGTCCAGCGCGGCCGGATTGTTCTCGGTGCCCGGGGGCAGGTCCAGTTGCTCTTCGGGGCCGGGGTAGGGCGCGCGGCGCGTGTATTCCAGCACGCCTTCGCGCACGGCGCGGTAGGCCGCTTCCTGGTCTTTGGACTGCACGGTGGTGTAGATGTTGATACCGCGCGAATAGACGTTGTCCTGGTACACGTTGTACAGCAGCTGGCGGGCCAGTTCGGCCACGTACTCGCCGTGGATGGAATAGCCGCCGGCCGGCGTGCCTTCCGCCGATTTCATGACGATCGGCTGCGCCATCGCCTGCTTGTATTCGGGCTCGGTCAGGTAGCCCAGCGATTGCATGCGGCCCAGCACGTAGCGCTGGCGCAATTCGGCGCGGGGGCGGTTCGAAATCGGGTTGAAGCGCGACGGGGCCTTCGGGATGCCGGCCAGCATGGCGGCTTCGGCCGGGGTCACTTCCGACAACGGCTTGCCGAAGTAGGCGCGCGACGCGGCGGCGAAACCGTAGGCGCGGTGACCCAGGTAGATCTGGTTCATGTAGAGCTCGAGGATCTGGTCCTTGGTGAGCTCGGATTCGATCTTGAACGTCAGCAGCAGCTCGTAGAACTTGCGCGAATAGGTCTTTTCCGACGACAGGTAGAAGTTGCGCGCAACCTGCATCGTGATCGTGCTGGCGCCCTGCGTCTTCGACATGTTGATCAGGTTGGTCAGGCCGGCACGCGCCACGCCCATCCAGTCGATCCCGCCGTGCTGGTAGAAGCGGTCGTCTTCGGCCGCCAGCACCGCGGACTTCATGACGTCCGGGATTTCATTGAAACGCAGCACGTTGCGGCGTTCTTCGCCGAATTCGCCGATCAGGACGCGGTCCGCCGTGTAGACGCGCAGCGGCACCCGTGGGCGATAGTCCGTCATGGCGTTCAGGTCCGGCAGGTTTGGCCAGGCCAGCGCCAACGCCATCCCGGCCAGCAGTACGCCGCACAGGAACAGGCCGGCACAGAAGATGCCGGCCTTCACGAAGAATCGCAGTATCGGGGAGCCGCTCTTGGCGGGCTTGTCTTTCTTGGAGGAATTCTGGGGCTTGCTCATCGCGGCGATTTTACGGGACTCTCCGGGCCCGGCTTAGCGCGGGGGATCGGTTTCTGTAACAAGATAGTTCAATGTGGTGCGCGGGCAACTGGCGGCAGATGTGATAATGCCGTCATGAACTTTTCCGCCAACTCATGTCCGGAGGCTGATCCGGACCCAGCGCCCTCCGACGAGGGGCTTGAAAATCTGCCTTGCGCCGTCGAGTGCACAGGCAAGACCGTGTCGTTGCCGCACGACCTGCCCGTCTTCCTGGTCGGGATGATGGGAGCGGGCAAAACGACCATCGGCCGGAGCCTGGCGCGTGCGTTGGGACGCGAGTTTATGGATCTGGATCATGAGCTCGAGGCGCGTTGCGGCGTGCGGGTGCCGGTAATCTTTGAAATCGAGGGCGAAACCGGTTTTCGTCGCCGTGAATCCGCCGCCTTGGAAGAGTGTACCCAACGGCGCAACATTATTCTTGCCACCGGCGGCGGCGCGATCCTGGCGCCGGAAAACCGCCAGCGCCTGCACGAACGCGGAATCGTCGTCTACCTGCGGGCCAGCGTGGACGAATTGTTCCGCAGGACCTGCCGCGACCGCAACCGCCCCTTGCTGGCCACCGCCGATCCTCGCGGCACCCTGCGGGACCTCATGACCCTGCGGGAGCCCCTCTACAAGGAAGTCGCCGATCTGGTGGTGGAAACCGGCTCGACGCCCATCCACACCTTGGTCAAGGCGCTGCTGCCGCAACTACAAGCCTTTGAGAAGCGTATATGAACGTTGTTGACGTCGACACCCCGGGCGGAAGCTATCCGATCCATATCGGCCCCGGCCGCATCGATGCCCTGGACCAATGCATTCCCGCCGACGCCACCGCGATCGCGGTCGTCACCAACCCCACCGTGGCGGCGCTGTACGGCGAACGCGCCGAGGCGGCGCTTGCCCGCACCGGCAAGCGGGTGCTGCGCATCGAACTGCCCGACGGCGAGGTCTACAAGGACTGGCAATCGCTGAACCTGATATTCGACGCCCTGCTGACCCATCGCCTGGACCGCCGCTGCGTGCTGGTGGCGCTGGGTGGCGGCGTGATCGGCGACATGACGGGCTTCGCTGCCGCCGTGTACATGCGCGGCGTGCGCTTCCTGCAAGTGCCCACGACCCTGCTGGCCCAGGTGGATTCGTCGGTGGGCGGCAAGACCGCCGTCAACCATCCGCTGGGCAAGAACATGATCGGCGCGTTCTACCAGCCGGTGGCGGTGGAAATCGACACGGATGTGCTGAACACGCTGCCGGCGCGGGAAGTGTCGGCCGGCCTGGCTGAAGTGATCAAGTACGGCCTGATCCTCGACCCGGCCTTCTGGACCTGGTGCGAAGACAACGTGCAGCAGCTGCGCGCCCTGGACCCGCAGGCCATCGCCTACGCCATCCGCCGTTCCTGTGAACTGAAGGCGCAGGTGGTGGGCAAGGACGAACGCGAATCCGGCCTGCGCGCCATCCTGAACCTGGGCCATACCTTTGGCCATGCGATCGAATCCGGCCTTGGGTATGGCGCCTGGCTGCATGGCGAAGCCGTGGGCTGCGGCATGGTGCAGGCGGCGGAATTGTCGGCGGACGTGGCCGGCTTCGACCGCGCCGACGTCGGCCGCGTGCGCGCGCTAGTGGCGGCCATCGGTTGCCCGGTGGTGGCCCCCGACCTGGGCGCCGACCGCTGGCTGGACCTGATGCAGGTGGACAAGAAGACCGAGGGCGGTTCGATCCGCTACGTGCTCATGCCGCGCATCGGCGAAGCCTTCATGCAGGCTGCCCCGGACGACGCGGTGCGCGCCGTCCTGGCCCGCACCACCCAATAACGGCGACCGGAGACGGTGTTGCAGATGAAAGAACTGGCTTCCTACGCATCCGACCCGTCTCAATCGCGCGGCCGGACCTATGCCGAGCCGCCGCCCGAGAATCGGACGGAGTTTCAGCGCGATCGCGACCGCATCGTGCATTCGGGTGCTTTCCGGCGCCTGGAATACAAGACGCAGGTCTTCGTGAACCACGAAGGCGACCTGTTCCGGACCCGCCTGACCCACAGCCTGGAAGTGGCGCAGATTGCCCGCACGCTGGCGCGCAGCCTGGGGCTGTCCGAAGACCTGACCGAGGCCATCTCGCTGGCGCACGACCTTGGCCACACCCCGTTCGGCCACGCCGGCCAGGACGAGCTGAACGCGTGCATGCGAGAACTGGCGCCCGAGGCCGGCGGCTTCGAGCACAATCTGCAAAGCCTGCGCGTGGTCGACGAGCTTGAAGAACGCTATGCGGACTTCAATGGGTTGAACCTCTGCTTTGAAACCCGGGAAGGCATCCTGAAGCACTGCTCGGCCGCGCATGCGCGCCAGCTGGGCGACGTGGGCGAACGCTTCCTGAACCGCACGCAGCCTTCGCTGGAAGCGCAACTGGCCAACCTGGCGGACGAGGTGGCCTACAACAACCACGACATCGACGACGGCCTGCGTTCCGGGCTGATCACGTTGGAACAGCTGCAAGAAGTTTCGATCTTCGAACGCCACCACGCCTACGTGCTGGACCGCTATCCGGGCCTGGCCTCGCGCCGCGCGGTGGCCGAGACCATCCGCCGAATGATCAATACGCTGATCGTGGACCTGACGCAGACGTCGCTGGCGCGCATCCGCGACGCCGCGCCGGCCAGCGTCGACGATGTGCGCCACGCACCGCCGCTAGCGGGTTTTTCCGACGACATCCGCCGCGAGGCCGATGCGCTGAAGAAGTTCCTGTTCGAAAACCTGTACCGGCACTATCGGGTGCTGCGCATGACCACCAAGGCGCGCCGCATCGTGCGCGAACTGTTCGCGGCCTTTCTGGAAGACCCGCGCCTGCTGCCGCCGGATTACCGCCGCCCGGCCTTCAATGACCAGGCCCGTGCCATCTCCGATTACATCGCCGGCATGACCGACCGCTACGCCATCCGCGAACACAAGCGCTTGTTCCAGATGGCGTAGGCCGGGCAGGGCGCGCGTCAGGGCGCCAGATAGCGCTGGGTCAGCAAGACCCAGTACGCCGCGCCCACGGGCAGGCTGTGATCGTTGAAATCGTAGCCCGGGTTGTGGACCATGCAGGCGCCATGCCCGCTGTTGAAGCCGTCCGCCGAGCCGTCGCCGTTGCCAACCAGCAGGTAAGAACCGGGCACGTCTTCCAGCATGAAGGCGAAGTCTTCGCTGCCCGTCAGCGGCCGCGTCTGCGGATCCACGTTGTCGGCGCCGACAAGCTCTACCGCCACCCGCCGCGCGAAATCGGTTTCCGCCTGGGTGTTCACCAGCACCGGATAGCCGCGGCCGTAGTCGATCGTTGCCTGCACCTGGTAGCTGGCAGCCTGGTTGTGGACCAGCTCGGTGATGCGCGCCTGCAGCGTATCGCGCACGTCGCGGTCCAGCGCGCGCACGCTGAGCTTCAGCGTGGCGGTCTGCGGGATGACATTGTTGGCGCGGCCGGCGTTGAATGCGCCGACGGTGATCACCGCCATGTGCAGCGGATCGATATTGCGGGCGACGATGCTCTGCAACCCCATCACGATCGCCGCGCCGGCGACGACGGGATCGGCGGCGCGATGCGGTACCGCGCCGTGGCCGCCCACGCCTTCCAGCACGATGGTGACGTTGTCGGACGAGGCCATGGTGGGGCCGTCGCGCAGCAGCAGGCGGCCTTGCGGGTGGCCGGGCATGTTGTGCATGGCGAAGATGGCGTCGCAGGGATACTTCGCGAACAGCCCGTCTTCCATCATGCGCTTGGCGCCGCCCAGGCCCTCTTCCGCAGGCTGGAAGATCAGGTTCAGCGTGCCGTCGAAATCGCCGTGCCGAGCCAGGTGGTGGGCCGCCGCCAGCAGCATCGCCGTGTGGCCGTCGTGGCCGCACGCATGCATGACGCCGTCGTTGCCGCTGGCATGCGGCAGGCCGGTGGCCTCCTGGATGGGCAACGCGTCCATATCGGCGCGCAGCCCCAGGCGTTTGCCGCCGTTGCCGCGGCGTAATTGCCCCACGACACCCGTGCCGCCCAAGCCGCGTTCCACGTCATAGCCCCATTGCGTCAGGCATTGCGCCACCAGATCGCTGGTGCGAAATTCCTGGAAGCCAAGCTCGGGATGGCGATGGATGTCCCGCCGGATCGCGATGAACTCTTCGGCCTGGGCGGTGAGGGTCTGCAGGATCGGATGCATGGCGGGTCGTTCCTTGTTGTTAAGTGCCGCGGTCATGGTTTATCGGTCAGTTCCACGCGGCGCGAGATCTCGCGAAAGCGGCTGGTTTCGGCGCGGTACATCGCTTCCGCGGCGTCCGCGCTCATCGGTTCCGACACCGTGATGTTCTGGAATTCCAGCCCGCGTTTCACGGCGGGGTCCTGCATGGCGTTGTTAAGCGCCGCGTGCAGGCGCAGGACGACGTCTTCGGGGGTATCGCGCTTTACGAAATAGCCGGTCCACGTAGTGAAGTTAAAGCCCTTTAACTGTTCGCCTTCATTGACCGACGGCACTGCGGTCAGGGAGGGAAGCGGGCTGCGCTGCGGGTCCAGCGTGGCCAGCAGCTTGACGCGGCCCTGTTCGGCCAAGGCCATCTGCTGCTGCGACAGCGGCAGGATGGCCAGATCGACCTGGCCGCCGCCGATGTCCTGCATCAGCGGCGCGCCGCCTTTGTAGGGCACGTGGACCATGGTGACGCCGAGGGTGCGGGCCAGGTGTTCGCCCAGCACGTGGTAAAGGGAGCCGACGCCCACGCTGCCGAAAGTCAGGGGCTGCGACGCCGAGCGCAAGCGCGCCAACGCGGCCAGTTCGTCGGCGCTGTTGGCCGGCAGGTCGCTGCGCGCCACGATCACCAGCGGCGCCAGGCCGATCATCTGCACCAGCCGGAAGTCTTCGCTCTTGAGTTTGACCGCAGGGTTGGCCAGGGGCGACAGGATCAGTTCATTGGGCGAGCCCTGGAACAGGTAGTAGCCGTCGGACTTGGCCGCCAGGACCTTCTGCGCACCCAGCGCGCCGCTCACGCCGCCCAGATTCTCGACCAGCACGGGCTGGCCCAGTGTCTTCGATACCGGGGGCGCCACCAGGCGGGCAATGGCATCGGACGTGCCGCCAGCCGGGTAGGGCACCATCATCATGACGGGCCGGCTGGGATAGTCCGCCGCCTGGGCCCCCTGGGCCAGCAGCGCCGCGCCCAACGCCAAGGCACGCGCCGCCGGGCGCAGGTAATCGGAAAGCATGCTCACGAGTTTCCCCTTGTGATGTGATTGTGATCCGCATGCTAGGGACAGGCCTCGCTAGTTGTCTAACGAATTGTTATTCTGGAAGCTAGAAAAAAAACTCATACCAAGGCATGAATCTCAAGCAGCTCGAACACTTGTTGGCCGTGGCCGAAGCGGGCTCATTCAGCCGCGCGGCCGATCGCCTACATCTGACGCAATCGGCGCTGAGCCGCAGCGTGCGCCTGCTGGAGGAAGACCTGGGCGGCTTGCTGCTGGACCGCATGGGAAAGCGCACCGAGTTGACCCCGTTGGGCCTGACCGTGGCCGGCCGGGCGCGGCGTATCCTGTTCGAATCCGCTGAACTGCGCCGCAGTGCCGAGCTTCTGACTCACGGGGACCAGGGGACGATCAGCATCGGCCTGGGCTCGGGGCCCGGCGCGATGCTGATGACGCCGCTGCTGACGCATGTCGCGCAGCGCCATCCCCAATTGCACCTGGAGCTTATGCGCGGGCCGCTAGAGGCGCATCTGGCGCTGCTGCGCGAGCGACGCCTGGATGCGCTGGTGGTTGACACCCGGGGCATCGCACCCGCGGCGGATCTGCGTATCGAACCCGTCTCGCAGATGCGCGCCGGCTTCATCTGCCGTCGTGGGCATCCCTTGGCCCGCCAGGCGCGGCCGCCCCGTTTCGCCGAGATCGCGGCCTATCCGCTGGCATCCACTTTTCTTGCCGCCGACACCGAGCGGATCCTGATCGAGCATTTCGGCATCGAACCGGATCCGCGTGTGTCGGTGCGCCTGCGTTGCGACGAGATCGGCAGCCTGCTTGAGGCGGTGCGTGTCTCCGACGCGGTATTTTTGGGGATCGTGGGCGCTGCCCGCGTCGGTATCGCGGCCGGCGAGCTGATGGAACTACCCAGCGATCCGCCACTGCGCAGCCACGCGCTGTTCGCGCTGGTGACCTTGACTGGTCGGACCGAAGCGCCCGCGATGGCGCTGCTGCGCGCGTTCATGGCGCAGCGGCTGCACGATTGATGGCGTGAAATACCGCGTTAGCGATGCTTGCGGTAGGGCTCGTCTTCGGGAACGAACGTGGCTTCCGCGCGCGCGTCGCGCATCCATTCCTGCATGGCCGGCAGCGCCAGCACCGCGTCCATGTAGTCGCGCACGGGGCCGGCGGCCGCGATGCCGTAAGTGGTGAAGCGCGACACGACCGGCGCGAAGAAGGCATCCGCAATGGAGAAGGCGCCGAACAGGAACGGGCCGCCCTGGCCGAACTCGGCCCGCGTATCGTGCCAGATGGCCTGCAGCCGAGAGATGTCCTGCTTGGCCCCTTCGGGCAGGTCGATGCCGGGCAGATGCGCTTCGATGTTCATCGGCATGGCCTGTCGCATCGTGGAAAAACCGCTGTGCATCTGCGCCGCCAGCGAACGGGCGCGGGCACGCGCCTTCGCGTCTTCAGGCCATAGCCGCGCTTCGGGGCGCTGTTCGGCCACGTATTCGCAGATGGCCAGCGAATCCCAGACGGCGAAATCTCCGTCCAGCAGCACCGGCACCAGGCCGGCGGGCGATACCGCGCCCACCTGGCGCGTGAACGCTTCGGTGAAGAATCCCAGCTTTTGCTCAGTGAAGGCAACCCCCGTGGCGCGCAGCGCGATCCACGGACGCAAGGACCACGACGAGTAGTTCTTGTTGGCGATGATCAAGGTGTACATGCCGTATTTCTTCCTTACGCAGGGGTGTTGCGGGTGTTGGATTCAACGGGCGGGTCATCTTCCTGCGTTGCGGCGCAGCAGCTTGCCCAGGTACTGACCGGTGTGGCTGGCTTCTGCCGCCGCGACGTCTTCTGGGGTGCCTTGCGCCACCACGTAGCCGCCGCCGTCGCCGCCTTCCGGACCCATGTCGATCAACCAGTCGGCCGTCTTGATGACGTCCAGGTTGTGTTCGATGATGAGCACGGTGTTGCCGCTGTCGACCAGTTGGTTCAGCACTTGCAACAGTAGCTCGATATCGCGGAAATGCAAGCCGGTGGTGGGCTCGTCCAGGATGTACAGCGTGCGTCCGGTGCTGCGCCGCGACAGCTCCAGCGACAGCTTCACGCGCTGCGCTTCGCCACCCGACAGCGTGGTCGCGCTTTGACCCAGACGAATATAAGACAGACCGACGTCGATCAACGTGTGCAGCTTGCGGGAAATCGCCGGCACGGAGTCGAAATACTCCAGCGCCTGCTCGACCGTCAGGTCCAGCACTTCGCTGATGTTGCGGCCGCGGTACCGGATCTCGAGCGTTTCGCGGTTGTAGCGCTTGCCGTGGCAGACGTCGCAAGGCACGTACATGTCAGGCAGAAAGTGCATTTCGACCTTGACCACGCCGTCGCCCTGGCAGGCTTCGCAGCGCCCGCCCTTGACGTTGAAGCTGAATCGGCCGGGGTCGTAGCCGCGCGTGCGCGCTTCCGGTACGCCGGCGAACAGTTCGCGGATGGGCGTGAACAGGCCCGTGTACGTGGCAGGATTGCTGCGCGGCGTGCGGCCGATGGGGCTTTGGTCCACGCTGATGATCTTGTCGAAGTTCTCCAGCCCCTGCATGGACACGTAGGGGGCGGGCTCGCTTTGCGCATGGTGCAGCTGGCGCGATACCGCGACCGCCAGCGTATCGTTGACGAGCGTGGACTTGCCGGATCCCGACACGCCCGTCACGCAGACCAGCCGTCCGGCCGGAATGCGCAGTTCCACGTCTTTCAGGTTGTTGCCGCTGGCGCCGGTCAGGGTCAGCCAGGGCAGTTCATCGTTGACGGGGCGGCGCGGCGGAATCGCGATCTCGCGCGCGCCGCTCAGGTACTGGCCCGTCAGCGAATTCGGGTCGCGCTGCACGGTGTCGGGATCGCCTTGCGACACGACTTCGCCGCCGTGTTCGCCCGCGCCGGGCCCCATGTCCACGACCCAGTCCGCCATACGGATCATGTCTTCGTCATGCTCGACGACGATGACGCTGTTGCCCAGGTCGCGCAAGTGCTGCAGGGTGCCGATCAGGCGGTCGTTGTCGCGCTGGTGCAGGCCGATGGAGGGCTCGTCCAGCACGTACATCACGCCGGTCAGCCCCGAGCCGATCTGGCTGGCCAGCCGGATGCGCTGCGCTTCGCCGCCCGAGATCGTGTCGGCGCTACGGTCCAGCGACAGGTAGTTCAGGCCGACGTTGTTCAGGAAACTGAGCCGCGCTTCGATTTCACGGACGATGCGCTGCGCGATCTCTTGCTTGGCGCCGGTCAGGTTCAGGTCGCGGAACCAGGCCAGGCAGGCGGACAGCGGCATGGCTTCGACTTCATAGATGGCCTGGCCATGGCGTTCGCCGCCGCGCGGATCGTGGCCGATCAGCACATTGCGCGCTTCGGGGCGCAGGCGCGAGCCGGCGCAGTCCGGGCAGGTCTTGATATTGCGGTACTTGCCCAGTTCTTCGCGCACCGTGGCCGAATCCGTTTCGCGCCAGCGGCGCTCCAGGTTCGGGATGACGCCTTCGAACGTGTGCCGCTTGACCGTGCTGCGCCCCTTCTCGTTCAAGTACAGGAACGAGATTTCTTCTTCGCCGGAGCCGTACAGCACCTTGTCGCGAAGCGCTTCGGGCAGCTCTTCGAAAGGGGCCTCGATGTCGAATCCGTAGTGCGCCGCCAGGCTTGTCAGCAGCGAATGCGTGAACGCATTGCGGCGGTCCCAGCCGCGGATCGCGCCTGCGGCCAGGCTGAGTTCCGGGAAGGCGACGACGCGCTTGGGGTCGAAGAAGCCCACTTGGCCGATGCCGTCGCAACTGGGGCAGGCGCCCATCGGGTTGTTGAAGCTGAACAGCCGCGGCTCCAGTTCCGGCAAGCTGTGGCTGCACACCGGGCAGGCGTAGCGGCTGGAGAAGACCTGTTCGCGTTCGCTGTCCATGTCCAGCGCCAGCGCGCGGCCGTCGGCCAGCTGCAGGGCGGTTTCAAAGCTCTCCGCCAGGCGCTGCTTGCTTTCGGGCTTGATGCGCAGCCGGTCGATGACGACGTCGATATCGTGCTTCTCGGTTTTCTTCAACGGCGTCATGCCGTCGATCTCTACCAGTTGCCCGTCGATGCGCAGCCGCACGTAGCCTTGCGCTTGCAGGCTGGCGCATTCGTCCTCGAAGCTGCCTTTCTTGCCGCGCGCGATGGGCGCCAGCACGGCCAGGCGCGTCTCGGGCGTCCAGCCCAGCACGGCGTCGACCATCTGGCTGACGCTTTGCGCTTGCAGCGGCAGGCCATGGTCCGGGCAGTAGGGCGTGCCCACGCGTGCGTACAGCAGGCGCAGGTAGTCGTGAATCTCGGTGATGGTGCCGACCGTGGAGCGCGGATTATGCCCCGCAGCCTTCTGCTCGATCGAGATGGCCGGCGACAGGCCTTCGATCAGGTCCACGTCCGGCTTGTCCATCAGCTGGAGAAATTGGCGGGCATACGCGGACAGGCTTTCCACGTAACGTCGCTGGCCCTCCGCATACAGCGTATCGAACGCCAGCGACGACTTGCCCGAACCGGACAGGCCGGTCACGACCACCAGTTTGTGGCGAGGCAGGTCCAGCGAGACGTTCTTAAGATTGTGGGTGCGTGCACCCCGGATGCGTATTGTCACGTCGGTCGGGCGTCCATAGGCTCTTTTAAGCGGTTTCAAAGGCCAACTTGGTACTATAGCGCGCCGAATCCCCCCGTGTTCAGGGTAGTCCGTCAAGTTGCACTGAACCGGGTCCGGCGCGGCACCGCTAGATCAGACCGTGAGCGTGTGACATTCACGCGCGCCCGCCCTTGTCATTGTTGAAATTTCCGCATGCCGGCAGATACCAGACTGAAATTGACCCCTTCCGAGCGCCGCGCCAGCATCGCGCTGGCCGGCCTGTTCGCCGCGCGGATGCTGGGGCTGTTCCTGCTGCTGCCGGTGTTTGCCGTGGCGGCCGCCGGGTTGCCGGGCGGCAACGACCCCGCCCGGGTGGGCCTGGCGCTGGGCATGTACGGGCTGACCCAGGCGTTCATGCAGATCCCATTCGGGCTGGCTTCCGACCGCTGGGGCCGGCGCCCGGTCGTGCTTTTCGGCCTGTTGCTGTTCGTGGCGGGCAGTATCGTGTGCGCCCAGGCGACGGACGTCTACTGGATCACCATCGGTCGCGCCATCCAGGGGGCGGGCGCCATTTCCGCCGCCGTTACCGCCTGGCTGGCCGACGCCACCCGCGACGAGGTGCGCACGCGCGCGATGGCCATGGTGGGCGGGTCGATCGGCCTGTCGTTTGCCGTGTCGCTCGTCCTGTCTCCCGTGCTGGTGGGCTGGTGGGGCCTGTCGGGCCTGTTCTGGACCATCGCCTGTCTGGGCGTCGTCTGCCTGGCCGTCGCGCGCTTTGTCGTGCCGGTGGTGCCGCGCACGCAGGCGCGCACCATGCAGGGGGCCAATGCGCGTGAAGTCCTGACCCACCGCGATCTGCTGCGCCTGAATTTCGGTGTGTTCGTCCTGCATTTGATCCAGGTGTCGCTGTTCGTCGTGGTGCCGGCCCTGCTGGCCAAAGTTGGCGGCCTGGACGCGCGCGAACTCTGGAAGGTCTATCTGCCCGTCATCCTGGTGTCGTTCGTGCTGATGGTGCCCGTGGTTTTCGTCGCCGAAAAGCGCCGCGCCCACCGGGGCGCCTTGCGCGCGGCCGTGGCGGGCCTGGTGGCGGTGTGCGCCTTGTTGCCGGCGGCCAGTCACGGTTTCTACACGCTGGCCATCGCGCTGACGGGATTCTTCGTGGCCTTCAACGTACTGGAAGCGCTGCAACCTTCGCTGGTGTCGCGCGTGGCCCCGCAGGCCTACAAGGGCCTGGCGCTTGGTTTCTACAACACCGCCCAGGCGGCTGGCCTGTTCGCAGGTGGCGCGCTGGGGGGATGGCTGGCGTCGCACTCGGGCGCAAGCGCCGTCTTCATCGGCGCGGCCGTGCTGTCCGCGCTCTGGCTGGCCGTGACGTGGGCACTTCGGCCCCTGGCCTGAGTCTTCGCGGGCGATGCGTCCCCGACTGCCCGGAACCGTCGCTGATTGTGCCGTCTTCGCCTGCCAACGGCCCCGAATTCGTTTTCCAGGCCGGGCGGATTTGTCACCAATGGCGTTTGGCGCGGCGGGCGCTTTTCGTCGATAATACGTACCAAATTAGGGCTTCACCCGGCGTCGCCGGTCATCATTGCGATGACCGGCGTGTTTCATGAAGCCGGTCTTCAACATCGCTTTTTATGTTGTTGCCGGCGCGCTTGCGGCAACGCACAGGCGCAGGCTGTCAACAACAGAGGGACAACGGCATGGCATCGGTTAACAAAGTCATTCTCGTGGGCAATCTGGGGCGCGACCCGGAAGTCCGCTACAGCCCCGACGGGGCGGCAATCTGCAACATGTCGATTGCCACCACTTCGTCCTGGAAGGACAAGGCCAGCGGCGAAAAGCGCGAAGAAACCGAATGGCACCGCGTCGTCATGTACAACCGCCTGGCTGAAATCGCCGGCGAGTATCTGAAGAAGGGCCGCTCGGTCTACATCGAGGGCCGCCTGAAGACGCGCAAGTGGCAAGACAAGGACACCGGCGCTGACCGCTACAGCACCGAAGTGGTGGCTGACCAGATGCAAATGCTGGGCGGCCGCGAAGACGGCGGCGGCGGTGGCGCAAGCTTCGGCGGTGGCGGCGGCTACGACGACGCACCGTCGCGTCCGCAGCAGCAACGCGCTCCGGCGCAACGCCCGGCGCCCCAACAGCGCCCGGCTCCCGCAGCGGCTCCGGCCAACAGCGGCGCCAACCTGGCAGATATGGACGACGATATTCCGTTCTAAGCGGCTAGCGTTTTTACGGGAAAAGCCTGCCTTCATCGAAGGCGGGCTTTTTTTTGACTGCCGCCTGGCGGACCGTCGTTCAGGCCGCCGCCCGAAGCCCCCCGGACAATGTCCGCACTTCGTCCAGCGCCGCTTCGATCCCGCCCGTTGCCAACACGTCCACCAGCCGCGTGCCGACGGCGACCAGGTTGGCATGGCGGCTGACGGCGCGCGCCTGCTCGGCGGACCGCACGCCGAACCCGGCGGCGATCGGTAATTGCGTCCTGGCTCTTACCCGCTGCAGGGACTCGGCGATCACGTCGTCGGACGGCAACGCGCTGCCCGTGGTCCCCGCCAGCATGACGTGGTAGACGAAACCGCTTGCCCCGTGCAACACGGCGTCCAGTCTGGCGGCGGGCGTCGTCGGGGCCGTCATCCGGATGACGTCGATGCCGTGGGCTTGCGCCAGTCCGCCGATTTCGGCGCCATGGTCCGGCGACAAGTCCACGATGATCAGCCCATCGACGCCGGCCTGGCCCGCTTCGGCCATGAAGCTTGCAACGCCGAACCGCAGCAGCGGATTCAGGTACCCCATGAGCACGACCGGGGTTTGCTGGTCCTGCTGCCGGAATGCGCGAACCAGATCGAAAGTCCGCCGCATCGTGTGGCCGGCGCGAATCGCGCGGTCATTGGCCAATTGCAGGACGGGGCCGTCCGCCACCGGATCGCTGAATGGCATGCCGAGTTCAATCACGTCGGCGCCGGCTGCCGGCAGGCGATTCAAGAGGCGCAGGCATTCCTCATAGGAGGGGTCGCCCGCCGTGAAGTAGGCGGCCAGCCCCGCTCTGCCGGCGGCTCGCAGCGCGGCGAGCTTCTGTTCAAGACGGCTCATATCGATGCTCCAGCAAATTGCAGGACGGTGTTCAGGTCCTTGTCTCCGCGGCCGCTCAGGCACACCACGAGGGTCTTGTCCGCGTCCAGGCTCGGGGCAAGCTTTCGGGCATAAGCCAAGGCATGCGCGCTCTCCAATGCAGGGATGATTCCTTGCTTTTGTGTCAGCCACCGATAGGCGTCGACCGCTTCGTCATCGGTGACCGAGACATAGTTCACCCGGCCGGTGTCATGCAGCAGGGCATGTTCCGGCCCGACACCCGGATAGTCCAGGCCGGCCGAAATCGAATGTGCGTTGGTGATCTGGCCGTCTTGATCCTGCAGGAAGTAGCTGCAACAGCCGTGCAGCACGCCCATTCGGCCAGCGCTGATGCTGGCTGCGTGATGCGCGGTGGCGACGCCGTGTCCGGCGGCCTCGACGCCGTGCAATTGGACCTGTGCGTCATTCAGAAACGGATAGAACAGGCCGATCGCGTTCGAGCCGCCGCCCACGCAGGCGATCATCGCATCCGGTAAGCGACCGGTTTTTTCCAGGATCTGCGCGCGGGTTTCTTCGCCGATGACCTTCTGGAATTCTCGAACGATCCAGGGGTACGGATGCGGTCCGGCGCCGGTTCCCAGCAGGTAGTAAGTGTCGTCCGGATGGGCGATCCAATCGCGGATAGCGGCGTTCATCGCGTCCTTCAGTGTCGCGCCGCCGTCCGGCACGGCCCGCACTTCCGCGCCCAGCATCTTCATGCGGGCGACGTTGCTGGCTTGGCGCTCGACGTCGACGGCGCCCATGAAGATCACGCATGTGAGGCCGTACAACGCGCAGACCGTGGCCGTTGCCACCCCGTGTTGGCCGGCGCCGGTTTCCGCGATGATCCGCGTCTTTCCCATTCGCCTGGCCAGCAAGATCTGGCCCAGGCAGTTGTTGATCTTGTGAGCGCCGGTGTGGTTCAGGTCCTCCCGTTTCAGGAAGATGCGGGCGCCGCCAAGCGATTCGGTGATCGCGCGCGCATAGAGAAGGGGGCTGGGACGGCCGACGTAGTCGGCCAGCATCGACCGGTATTCCGTCCAGAACGCGTCGTCGTTCCGAATGTCGCGATAGGTTTGCTCCAGCTCATCAAGCGCGGGGATCAGGGTCTCGGGCATGTACCGGCCACCGTACTGGCCAAATTGCCCCAGGGTGTCGGGAGAAGCGGGGTGAGAAGCAAGAGACATAGCTGTACTCCGTTGAACACGTTACAGCTATGGTATCGACGGAATTTCTTCCAATAAATCATAGATTTCTTGCCTGCAGTTATTAGATTTTCTAATATTGTTCCCATGCGTACACTTCCCTCCATGAATGCGCTGCGTGTCTTTGACAGCGCCGCCCGGCACCTGAATCTGTCGTTAGCCGCTGAGGAGCTACGCGTGTCGCACAGCGCGGTCAGCCAGCAGATACGGCAACTGGAAACCTGGTTGGGCGGCAAGCTGTTTGAACGGCATTCGGGGGGCGTGCGGCTGACCGCCGCGGGCCACGATCTGCTGCGGGCGTCCCTGCCGGCTTTCGACATGCTGGAACAACGATGCGTCGCGCTGCGCGCCCGGACTGCGTCGGCCGACATCGTCGTCGGCGCACCCGCCAGTTTGTTGTCCAACTGGATCATTCCGCGGCTGGAGCATTTCGAACGCGCACATCCGCAGATTCAGGTCAGGCTGCAAACGGCAACCGACATCGCATTGTTGGAGCGTCGCGTCGTTGACGTATTGATCGTCGCCCAGGACCATGCCTTGGCAGGAATCGACGCCATGCGGATGTTCCCCGAGGCGATAGGGCCCGTTTGCATGCCCGACGTCGCCCAACGGGTCGCCACGCCGGCCGACGTGCTGGGCCTGCCGCTGCTGCAGACCTCTTCCCGGCCCGAGGCCTGGGAACAGTGGGCCCGGTCCTGCGGATTGGCGCCCGCCCAGGTTCGGCCGAAACGCCAGTTCGATCAACTGAGTCACATGCTCGACGCAGCGGCGGTGGGCCTGGGCGTGGCGATCGCGCCGGAAATGCTGGTGCAGGGCGATCTGCGAGCAGGAAGGCTGGTCGCGCCGCTGGGGTTCAAGGAAACGGGAGGCTGGTTCAGCCTGTATTTCCGCGCGGACGCCGGCGCGGCGGTAGGCGACTTGAGCCAGTGGCTGAAAACCGCAGCGGGGTCGGCCGCGATCTAGCCGCTCGACTTCTGGAACCGTTCGGCCAGGAAGTCGATGAACGCGCGAGCCCTTGCCGTCTGGTGCCGACGCTGGGGGTAATACACGAAGAGATCCGCCGAAGGCAGCAGGAAATCAGGCAGCACCACCTGCAGCCGGCCGCTTTCCAGGTACTTCGCCAAGTCCCATTCCGAACGAATCAGGATCCCGTGGCCGTCCAGCGCCCAGCCCAGCACGATGTCGCCGTCATTGCTGGATAGCGCGCCTTGCACCTTCACGACCTCTGTCTGCCTGGCGCGGGTGAAGCGCCAGGCGCCGTGGGCCTCGTCATTCTGCGTATGAAGAATGCAGCGGTGCCGCGCCAGATCCGCCAGCGTAGCGGGCGTGCCGAAGCGCTCAAGGTAGCGGGGCGATGCGCACAGGAAGCGGCGGTTGGTCATGATGCGCCGCGCGCTTAGGCGTTTATCGGGTAATTCGCCAAAGCGGATGGCCAGGTCGAAACCGCTTTCGACCAGGTCGACGGGCCGGTCGGTGACTTCCAGCAGGACTTCGACGTCGGGGTATCGCTTGGCGAAGCTGGACACGAGCGGCGCGATGGTGGTCCGGCCGAAGCCCAACGTGGCGTTCACACGCAGCAGGCCGCGTGGCGTGGCTCCGCTGCTGGAGACCGCATCTTCCATGTCGCGCAAATCCGCCAGGATCTTCACGGCGTGGGACAGATAGGTCTCGCCTTCGCTGGTCAGGCTGATGCTGCGTGTCGTGCGGTTGACCAGCCGGACGCCCAAGCGACGTTCCATCAGCGCCAACCGCTTGGTGGCGGCCGGCGGCGTCAGGTCCAGCTCGCGGGCGGCGGCCGACAGGCTGCCCAGCCGAGCAACCCGCACAAAGAATTCCAGTTCGGAGGCGATGTCGCTTTTCACTCAAAGTGAATAATCAAATGAATAGAGGTGAATCTTAGTGCCGGCCGGCACGACTACGCTAGCGGTTCCCCTGTCAAAGCGCCGCTGTCGCACCCCGGAGACACATCATGAGAATCGTCGAGATCCGCGAGCAGACCCTGCCCATCAGTTCGCCCATCCGTAACGCCTATATCGACTTCAGCAAGATGACGCTGAGCCTGGTCGCCGTGATCACGGACGTGATCCGGGACGGCAAGCCGGTTGTCGGCTACGGCTTCAACTCGAATGGCCGCTACGGCCAGGGCAAGCTGATGCGGGAACGCTTCATTCCCCGCATCATGGAAGCGGCGGCGGAGTCGCTGCTGGACGCCACGGGCAATAACCTGGACCCCCACAAGATCTGGGACGCCATGTTCACGAACGAGAAGCCGGGCGGTCATGGCGAACGGTCCGTCGCAATCGGCACGATCGATATGGCGGTATGGGACGCCGTAGCCAAGATCGAGGGCAAGCCTTTGTTCCAGCTGCTGGCGGAGCGTTACGGCAATGGCAGCGCCGATCGCCGCGTGTTCGTCTACGCCGCGGGCGGCTACTACTACCCCGGCCAGGACCACGGCAAGTTGAAAGACGAAATGCGCAGCTATATCGATCGTGGCTATACGGTCGTGAAGAAGAAGATCGGGGGCGCGTCGCTGGACGAGGACCTGCGCCGCATCGATTCGATCCTGAGCGTGCTGCAAGACGGCCAGAAGCTGGCGGTGGACGCGAACGGACGCTTCGGCCTGGACACCGCCATCGCGTATTCCAAGGCCTTGTCGCAGTACGACCTGTTCTGGTTCGAAGAAGCGGGCGATCCGCTGGACTTCGAACTGCAGGCCACGCTGCGCAACTACTACGACAAGCCGATGGCGACTGGCGAAAACCTGTTTTCGATGCAGGATGCCCGCAACTTGATCCGCTACGGCGGCATGCGCCCGGACCGCGATTGGCTGCAATTCGATTGCGCGCTGAGCTACGGGCTGGTGGAGTATCTGCGCACGCTGGACATGCTGAAGCAGCATGGCTGGTCGGCCAGCCGCTGCATCCCGCATGGCGGGCACCAGATGTCGCTGAACATCGCGGCGGGGCTGGGCCTGGGGGGCAACGAGAGTTATCCGGACCTGTTCCAGCCCTTTGGCGGATTTCCGGACGGCGTGAACGTCGACAATGGTTATCTGACCATGCCCGACCTGCCCGGCATTGGCTTCGAAGGCAAGGCGGACCTGTACGCAGTCATGCAGACGCTATCCGCCTGAACGGGCGGTAAGGGACAATGGCTCCAGAAAGGAGCCGTCCATGACCCAGAACATCTACGACACCCCTGAATTTTTCGACCGCTACAGCCAGATGGCGCGTTCGGTGCACGGCCTGGACGGCGCGCCCGAATGGCCAGCGCTGCGCGCGTTGATGCCGGACCTGCGTGGCCGCCGGATCCTGGACCTGGGTTGCGGCTTCGGCTGGTTCTGCCGGTGGGCCGAGCAGCAAGGGGCGGCCGAGGTGCTGGGGCTGGATGTCTCCCAAAACATGCTGGCGCGAGCGCGGGCGACCACGCAGTCCGACCGGATTCGCTATCAGCGCGCCGATCTTGAAATGCTGCAATTAGCGCCGGGTGGCTACGATCTGGCCTATAGCTCGCTAACACTGCACTACATCGAGCATCTGGCCGACTTGTTCGCGACGGTGTACGGTGCGCTGTCCCCGGGGGGACGTTTCGTGTTTTCGGCGGAGCATCCGATCTATACCGCTCCGGCAAGGCCCGGCTTCGTGCGGGATGCTGCGGGACACCGGATCTGGCCGTTGAATCAGTATGCGCAGCAAGGGCCGCGCACCACGGATTGGCTGGCGAAGGGCGTGATCAAGCAGCATCGGACCTTGGGCGCTTATCTGAATCTGTTGATCCAGACGGGGTTCACGATCACACATGTTGAGGAATGGGCGCCATCGGCCGAGCAACTCGCGGCGCAGCCAGCGCTGGCCGAAGAGCAGGACCGGCCGATGATGGTGCTGGTGTCCGCCGGGCGCTAGAGACCTGGCGGAACGGCATCAAGAAATATATTGTTTCACAATACCCGCTTGCGCTATCTATCTAGTAGTAGGTAAGATTCATCCATCGACACAGCAAACCAACCCCCGCTGTGATCGGAACCAGAAATACAGTAGCACCGCTTTTTTATTTCCCTAGTTATCTACCTATAAGTAGATAGTTTAAATCGAAACCGCATCGAACCCGTTATCTGGAGATCAACCATGAAGACCCTCGTATCCGCCCTGATCCTGTCCGCTTCCTTCATCGGCGCCGCGCAAGCCGGCGAGCTGGACTATCCGCCCGCCTTGAACACCGAAAGCACGGTGACCCGCGCCCAAGTGCAGCAAGAGTTGGCCGCCGCCCGCGCCAATGGCGAATTGGTGTCCGGTGAAGAAGGCTACGCCGCGACCACATTCGTCGCCGTCGGCAACGACAAGACCCGTGCCCAAGTGAAGCAGGAACTGGCCGCTGCCCGCGCCCAAGGCCTGACCGAAAGCGGCGAACTGGACTACCCGCCCGTTCAAGGCTGAGTGTTTGAAGTCTTATTTTTGAAGCCGTATCTATCTAGTCATAGATAGCTTTAGTGCCCAAACCCCTGATGCAGCATTGATCCTTACTGGAGATAAACCATGAAGACCCTCGTATCCGCCCTGATTCTGTCCGCTTCCTTCATTGGCGCCGCGCAAGCTGGCGAACTGGACTATCCGCCCGCCCTGAACACCGAAAGCACGGTGACCCGCGCCCAAGTGCAGCAAGAACTCGCCGCCGCTCGCGCCAACGGTGAACTGGTGTCCGGCGAAGAAGGCTACGCCGCTACTGCGTTTGCCGCCGTCGGCAACGACAAGACCCGTGCGCAAGTGAAGCAGGAACTGGCCGCTGCCCGCGCCCAGGGCCTGACCGAAAGCGGTGAACTGGACTACCCGCCCGTGCAAGGCTAAGCAGGATGTCGGCACATGCGGACCCCGGGGGGCGGGATGTTTCCCGGCCGGGGTCCGCACGGGCGTTTTGGACCGCGCTTAGGGCGGCCCCCGATGACGAACCGACCTATTAGTAGGTAATATTCAGCTATGGACACTCCGACCCCCAACACCACCCGAGACCTGCTGCTGGCGCACGCCGAGAAGCTGATCCGCACGCGCGGATGCAATGGTTTCAGCTACCGCGACCTGGCGGAGCATGTGGGCGTGAAGACGTCCAGCATCCACTATTACTTTCCAGGCAAGGACGACTTGCTCTACGAAGCGGTCGAGGCCTACAGCACTCGCGCGCTGGGCGCCGTGCGCGCCATCGATACCACGCAGCCCGCACAAGCGCAGCTGGAACAATATCTTTCCATGATGGAATCGCGCGCCTGCGGCGCCGGTGAACTTTGCCTGGGCGGCATGCTGGCCGCCGACGTCATGAGTTTGTCCGAACGCGTGCGCGGCGCATTGCAGGGGTTCTTCCGTGCGCATGAGGCATGGCTGGCCCGGGTGCTGGCCGAAGGCGCGGCGCAGGGCACATTGAAATTTTCGGGCACCGCCGACGCGGCCGGCCGGGCGGTGTTCGCCACGGTGCAGGGCTGCCTGCTGGTGGCGCGCCTGTTTCAGCAGCCGCCCGCTTTGTGCGAGGCCATCAGCGCGTTGTACGTGGAATGCGACAAGACCGGAAAGGCCGCATCGGCCACATAGCAAAAGCGATTCCGCGCCGCTCAATACACGGCCGCCATGCGTAAGCAGGCGGCCGTTGTCGCGTTTGGCGTCCGCGCCGTGCGGACTCAGGCTTGCAAGGCGCGCGCCATGTCCACGCTGGTGCGTTCCTGCACGCCCAGGTCGCGCATGCGCTGCAGAAAGACGGATTGCGCATCGGCGAATCCGGCGACGGGGCTCATGCAGTCGGTCAACAGCACCACGCGCGACAGGTTGCCGCCGGGCAGGTGTTCGGCCAAGTGCTCCGTCGTGGCTTTCACGCAATGGCTGCCCGCTTCGCCGGCGATCAGGATGAGTTCGGCGCGATCCAGCGAGTCGACCAGGCTGCGGTTGAGCTGGCTACGCGGGTCGTCGGGATCCGGCACTTCGGCCATCAGTGCGCTGTAGTGCTCGGTCCAGGGGTTGGCGCCCTTGGGCACTTTGCGCACGATGAACTGGCCGGCGTCTTCCCACCGGCTGTAGGCCGCGCGCACGTCGGCGTGCACGTTGTGGCCCCAGGTGCCGATTTCGCAATGCACGGGCCACACCATCAGGGTGTAGCGGCCGCGCGCTTCCAGTTCTTCCAGATACAAGCGGGTGCGCGGCAGGTCGTCGGCATGCCGGGGCTGGAAATCGCCTGCGTGCAATTGCGCGGCGGTAATCGGCGTGAAAGGCGCGACAGGCTCGCCGTCGCCGGTGCGCCAGAACGTGGGGTGGGCGATGTCCAGCCGATGGTGCGAGTCCAGCGTCACGGTGATGGACGTCAGCGCGGGCGCGGTGGCATCGATGAAACGCGCCAGCCGTTGCATGTCGGCGTGTGCGCCGGCCACCGGCAATGCGGGTCGCATGGTGTCCCCGGTCAGTGGATCCGTGGGCAGGTAGGCCTCGGGCAAATCGCAGAAATCATTCTGCGGATCAATGATCAAGAGATGGATTGAACGCGGCATGACGGGATTCGGTAGGGATATCCCGGAATATAGACCGGGATGCGCGGTATCCACTAGAACAGCACCAGATGTTCGGCGCAGTCGGGCAATTGCCGAAGCAACGCGCGCCATTGTCGCCATAGCTGCGCCACCAGGCCGGCGGCGATGACTGCGATCAGAATCCACATGGTGGGCTCCTTGCCAAGATATTCGCACGTCCGTGCGAAAATGGTGAAAAGAAACGCCGGCACGAGCCGGCGCGGAAAGGGGGTTATTCCAGGTAAGTGAAACTGCGGTAGGTTGAAATCAGCCGGTCATAGGCGGCGCGCACGCGGGTGGGCGCTTTCGGATCGCGCAGGAAACGCGCGTCGTGCATCAGGCCGATCATCAAACTGTAGATTTCAAAGACCAGTTGTTCCGGGTCGGTGTCCGGCCGCAAATGGCCCGCGTCCAACGCCTGCGTCACCGTGCGCACCATGGCCGCGCGCCAGCGCCGCAAATTGCTTTCCAGCACCGTGCGCAGTGGCGACTCCACGTCGTCGTATTCGAAGGCCCCGGCCACGTAGATGCAGCCGGTCAGCATTTCGACATTGCTGGCGCGTTCCACCCACAGCGAGACCAGCGCGTTCATGCGGGGCAGGCCCCGGGGATAGGCCATGGCAGGTGTGAAGACGGCGGCTACGAAGCGGCGGTCGTATTCGTCCAGTACCGCCTGCTGCAGGGCCTCCAGCGACCCCACGCGCGAGAACACCCCGCTTTTGCTGATGCCCAGATGCCGGGCGACCTGGCCAAGCGACAGGCTTTCGATGCCTTGGGCGGCGGCCATGTCCACGGCTGCGTCCACAATGGCCGCGAAGGTCAGCTCGCTTTTTTCGGTTTTGGCAGTCATGCGGGCAAATTTAGCACGACTGTGCGAAAAATTCGGTTTTATTTGTTGAGGGCCGGCCGGTATGAGGGCAGAAGGTGACGGCCAAGTCGCCGGTGTCCAATAAAAAGGACCGCCACAGGGCGGTCCGGTTGGATCACGCAGCGGGCAGTGTGATCAGGCGGCGTTCTTGAATTGCAGGCGGTACTTGTGCAGTAGCGGCTCGGTGTAGCCGTTGGGCTGCGCCAGCCCTTCGAACACCAGCGCGCACGCCGCCTGGAACGCCAGCGACGTCTCGAAGTGGCCGGCCATGGGCTGATAAGCCGCATCGCCGGCATTCTGGCCATCAACCACCTTCGCCATGCGCTTGAACGTCTCCATGACCTGGTCCTGGTTGGTCACGCCGTGACGCAGCCAATTGGCGATGTGCTGGCTGGAAATGCGCAGCGTGGCGCGGTCTTCCATCAGGCCCACGTTGTGGATGTCCGGCACCTTCGAGCAGCCCACGCCCTGGTCGACCCAGCGCACCACATAGCCCAGGATGCCCTGGACGTTGTTCTCCAGTTCCTGTTGGATGTCGGCGGCGGACCACTTGGAGGGGTCGCCGACCGGCACGGTCAGCAGCCCGCCCAGCAGATCGTCGCGCACGTCGTCCAGCTTGGTGCGTTCAAGTTCTTTCTGGACGGCCTGCACGTCGATCTGGTGGTAGTGCAGCGCGTGCAGCGTGGCGGCGGTGGGCGACGGCACCCAGGCGGTGTTGGCGCCGGCCTTGGGGTGCGCGATTTTTTGTTCCAGCATGGCGGCCATCAGGTCGGGCATGGCCCACATGCCCTTGCCGATCTGGGCGCGGCCGCGCAGGCCCGTATCCAGGCCGACCAGCACGTTGTTGCGCTCGTAGGCGGTAATCCAGGCGGTGGACTTCATGTCGCCCTTGCGCAGCATCGGGCCGGCTTCCATGCTGGAGTGCATTTCGTCGCCGGTGCGGTCCAAGAAGCCCGTGTTGATGAAGGCCACGCGCGATGCGGCGGCGCCGATGCACGCCTTCAGGTTGATGCTGGTACGGCGTTCTTCGTCCATGATGCCCATCTTCAAGGTGTTGCGCGGCACCTTGATGAGGTCTTCGACGCGGTCGAAGAGTTCGCTGGCGAACGCGGCTTCAACGGGGCCGTGCATCTTGGGCTTCACGATGTAGACGGAGCCGGTACGCGAATTCAGCTTGGCGCTGCGGTCTTGCAGCGCGGCCAGGCTGGTGACCACGGCGTCCAGGATGCCTTCGGGGATTTCAAGGCCGTCGCGGTCCAGAATGGCCGGGTTGGTCATCAGATGGCCCACGTTGCGCACGAACATCAGCGAACGGCCCTGCAGGGTCAGCGACGACCCGTCGGGGCGCGTGTATTCGCGGTCGGCGTTGAGCTTGCGGGTGAACGTCTTGCCGCCTTTGGTGACGGCTTCGGTCAGGTCGCCCTTCATCAGTCCCAGCCAATTGCGGTAGATGTGGACTTTGTCGTCCGCATCGACGGCGGCGACCGAGTCTTCGCAGTCCATGATGGTGGTCAACGCCGCTTCGACCAGCACGTCCTTGACGCCAGCGGCGTCGGTGGCGCCGATGGCGTTGGCGCGATCGATCTGGATTTCGAAGTGCAACCCGTTGTTCTTCAGCAGGATGGCGACGGGGGCGGACGCGTCGCCCTGGTAGCCGGCGAACTGCGAGCCGAACTTCAGGCCGGTGGCGCCGTTGGCCAGCGCCACGCGCAACTGGCCGCCTTCGACCGTGTAGCCGCGGGCGTCGGCATGCGACCCCTGGGCCAACGGGGCGGCGGTGTCCAGGAAGGCGCGGGCACGCGCGATGACGGCGGCGCCGCGTTCGGGGTTGTAACCCTTGCCGGTATCGCCCGGCGTGGGCGGAATGGCGTCGGTGCCGTAGAGCGCGTCATACAGGCTGCCCCAACGCGCATTGGCGGCGTTCAGCGCATAGCGCGGATTCGACATCGGCACGACCAATTGCGGGCCGGCCTGTTGCGAGATCTCGGTGTCGACGTTGTCGGTCGTGGCTTGCACGCTGGCGGGCTGCGGCAGCAGATAGCCAATGCCTTCGAGGAACTTGCGGTAGGCGGCGGGGTCGGTGATGGGCCCGGGATTGGCGCGATGCCAGGCGTCGAGTTCGGCTTGCAGGCGGTCGCGTTCAGCCAGCAGCGCGCGGTTCTTGGGGGCCAGGTCGTGCACCAGGGCCGCAAAGCCCTGCCAGAAGCCGTCGGCATCCAGGCCGGTGCCGGGCAGGGCCTCCTGTTCGATGAACTGATTGAGATTGGCCGCCACTTGCAGGCCGTGATGCTGGATGCGTTGAGTCATGCGGATCTCTAGCGATAAGAAGGGCTGGCCGACGCGGGGCGCCGGGCGAATCTGTCCTGACATCATCGTTCGCACCTGCCGTAATGTCTATATCAAAACCAGCTGGTCATACCAGTTTATTTTTCCCTCTCCAGACAAACCTATTATTTTTATGGTTTTATATCAGCAACTTACAGTGATGCGATCGCGCGGCTCAAATCGTCAATAAGCCTTGGTCATACCACTGGTCCCGGAGATTGCATGTACGCGGAAATAGAAGAGAAACCCCGCCAGGTGGCGGACGAGGTGGCCGAACGGATCGAACGCCTGATCCTGGACGGCGTGCTCAAGGCGGGCCAGGCTTTGCCGTCCGAGCGGCGCTTGACGGAAAAGCTCGGCGTGTCGCGCACGGCGCTGCGCGAAGGGCTCAAACTGTTGCGGGCGCGGGAGATCATCCATACCGCGCAGGGCAAGGGGTCGTTCGTCGCGCAAATTTCGAAAGTGGATGCCGGGCCGCTGATGCACTTGTTCAACTCGCAGCCGCGCACGCTCTACGACCTGCTGGAAGTGCGTTCTTTGCTGGAGGCCGAATCGGCCCGGCTGGCGGCCATCCGCGGCACGGAGGCCGACTTCATCATGATCCGCCGCCGCTATGACGAGATGGTCGGCGCGCAAGGCACCGCCACCGATACCGCCACGCATGCCCATCTGGATCACGCGTTTCACCTGGCCATCTGCGAGGCCTCGCACAATCCCGTGCTGGTGCATACGCTGCAATCGCTGACCGACCTGCTGTTGGGGTCCGTATTCGCGTGCGTGAACAATCTTTACCACCGCGAACCCGAGAAGCGCCAGATTGACCGGCAGCACACCCGCTTGTTCAACGCCGTGACGGGCCGGCAACCCGAACTGGCGCGCAAGGCCGCCGCCGACCATGTGGACAGCGTGCGTCAAAGCCTGGCCGAGATCGAACAGGAAGAACAGCGCCTGGTTCGCGCGACGCTGCGTCTGGAAGGCTGGACGTAGCGTCGCGCGGCGGCGAATGCGCCGGCGCTTAGCGGTCGGCGGTGGCGCAGCCGGCCAATGCCAGCGGCTTGCCCGCGTAGATGCGGCCGAAGCGGTTGTTCAGCAGCGTGTCCAGGTCGATCGTCTCCTGGCCCACGAAGCCCTGCTGCGGCAGCGCCCCTTGCGCCACCAGATCCAGCGCGGCGCAGATGCCCGCCGCCGTGGACAGCTGGATGGCGCTCAGGCGGTGCCCGTCCACATCCGTGCCGAACACGCGGATCGGATACGACTCTTCTTCCAGGCGGCCATGGCGATAGCCGGATGCCGAGGCCTGGATCACGATCACGTCCTGTTCAGTGGTGGGAATCGCCGATTCGAAAATGTCTTTCAGCAGATCGCGGCGGTCGCGCAGGCGCAGATCATTGAGCAGCAGCTTCATGATGTTGCAGTGGCCGGGATAGCGCACCGACTTGTAGTCCACGTTGCGTGCGCGCCCCAGCAGCGTGGCGGGCAGGGTGCCCAGGCCGCCGGAGGTGTTGAAGGCTTCGTATTCCACGCCGTCCAGCGCGAACGTCTCATAGCCCTCCAGCGCGGGCACGCTGGTCATTTGCCCGTCCACGATGGCCTCGCACGGATTGCAGTATTCGTTGATCAGCCCTTCGGTGCTCCACGTGAGGTTGTAACGCAGGCTGTTGGAGGGATAGCGGGGCAGGGCGCCGACGCGCATGCGCAAATCCAGCAAGGTATCGAAGCGACGCGCCAGCGCGTTGCCGACGATGCCGATAAAGCCGGGAGCCAGGCCGCATTGCGGCATCAGCACGCTGCGTGCGTTTTCAGCCAGCGCCTGAATGGCGTGGGTGCTGGCGACGTCTTCAGTCAGGTCGAAGTAATGCACGCCTGCCCGCGCGCACAAACCGGCCACGGCGGTGGCACGATGGAACGGCAGCGCGTTGACGACCGCATAGGCGCCTTCGATGCAGCGCGCCACCGAGGCATCGTCGCTGATCTGGCGCGTCTCGCAACCCAGTTCGGCCAGCAGGGCCAGGCGGGCGGGATCCTGATCGGCAACCATTACGGAATAGTCGCCGCTGCGCTCGAGCATCAACGCGATGGCGAAACCGATTTTTCCGGCGCCCAGCAGAACGATGGGACGGTTGGGGGTGGACATGGTGCAACTCCTGCGTAGAGGGGGATGGGTTGGCCTCATCCTATGCGGGAGTGCTGTCGATTTGTAGATCCGAAAGTGTCGTAACGGCTTAATTTAACGTCGTTATGACTTAAAACTACGTCGAAATGGCAAAAACAAAGCCCCTCGGCTTGTGGCCGAAGGGCTTTCGATGTGCGATCACAGGGCCTTTTCAGGCCGGGCGATCAGCTGCCCATGGGCGGGTAGTCCATGTTGCCGAAGGTGACCAGGCCTTCTGCCTTGGCTTGGGCCAGTTGCGATTGCACTTGAGCGCGGGTCAGCGACGTGGCGGTTTCAGCGGCGGCGGTGGGCGGGTAGTCCAGATTGCCGAAGGTGACTTCGCCGGCGGTCTTGGCCTGGGCCAGTTCAGCTTGCACTTGTTGCGAGGTCAGGCTGGACGTCTGGGCGATGGCGGCGGGGTAGCCTTCTTCACCGAACGTGTATTGGCCCGAAACCTTGGCTTGTTGCAGTTCGGCTTGAACCTGGGCGCGCGTCGGGCCTTGGTCGGCTTCAGCGGCTTGAGCGCCGGCAGCCAGGACGGACATGGACAGCATCAATGCGGTAGCAAGGGTTTTCATAGCAGACCTCCGGTGTCTTGTGAGCTTGGGATCCGAACCTCTGGCCTCATTGCTGGGGGTTCGCTTGCTGTGTCCCGATGAGATGCATTCTGGGCTTAAACAACCCTGGGATAAACCCTTATTACCTGAAAACATCTTTCCAAAATCTGTACTAATCGATTTTGATTCTTCCAAATGACACCATAGGTGGCGATATTTCCATTTGATGACGCAATAGATGGTGGTCCGGAGGGCAGCCGGCAGGCATAAAAAACGCAGCCCCGGGGACGGGCCCGGGGCTGCGTTGGGGGGAATAGGGTTGCCGGTTCTGGCTTAGCGGTTCAATTCGACCAGGGCGGCGTTGTATTCGGACTGGGCTTCTTCCAGTTTGCGCTGGGCCTTGTCGATTTTGTCCTGCTTGCCCTTGGCGCGCGCTTCTTTCAGGTCCTGCTCGCGTTCGGACACCTTGGACTGCTTTTCGCGCACGTCGGCTTCGCGCTGCGATTGCAGGCGGCTGTCGGTGCAATGGGCTTTGGCTTCAGCCAGCGCCTTGCGCAGGCCGGCTTCGCGACGGGTGTTGTTCTGCGCCTGGGCGGCCGAGATGTCGTTTTCAATCTCGCAGAACTTGGCCGCGCAGCCGCGTTGCGCCGAGCAGTCGGTGGCCGCTTGCGCCGGCAATACACCGAACAGGGCGCATGCGGCGGCGGCGGCGGTCAGGGATTTGATCAAAGCAGACATGCGTTGTCTCCGTAAGCGTGGCGGGGACACCATGATCGCGCGATCGCGCGTCGTCGGCAATGCGCCGGGTCAATCGCTGCCGCCGCCGGTGTGCGCGGTCAGCGGATAAGCGTGCCGGCCAGCGCAGCGGCCACCAGCAGGGCGCCCAGCCACAAGTTGGCGCGGAACAGCATGAAATTGCGGTCAGGGCGCTGGATGTCGAATACCTTCAATTGCCACGCCAGATGCACCGCAACGGCGGCGATGCCGGCCTGATACGCCCACGACAGGCCCATGGCGTGTCCCCCCCAGGCCCACAGCACCACGGTGGCCGCGTAGAAGCCGCCGATCCACAGCTTGCCCTGGTCGCCAAAGCGCATGGCGGTGGAGTGCAGCCCCAGGCTGCGGTCATCGCGCACGTCGACATAGGCGTAGATGCTGTCGTAACCCACCTGCCAGAGCACCGCGCCCAGCCACATGGCGATGGCGGCCAGCGGCACGACGTTCTGCGTGTCGGACCAGGCCATCAGCATGCCCCAGTTGAAGCAGATGCCGAGCACCACTTGCGGCCAGTACGTGACGCGCTTGCACAGCGGGTAGATGAAGACGAAGGGCAGCACGGCCAAGGCCAGCCAGCGACTCATTTCGTTCAGGAAGAACAGCAGGGAGCCGCACACCAGCAACTGGCCAACCAAGAACCACACGGCGTTCTTCATCGACAACTGCCCACTGGTCAGCGGGCGGAAGCGCGTGCGTTCGACGTGCTTGTCGAAGTTGCGGTCGCACATGTCGTTGACGGTGCAGCCAATGCCGCGCATCAGCAGGGCGCCCAGCGAGAAGACGATCAGCCGTTGCAAGCCGGGAAGGCCGCCGGCGGATTGGACCAGCGCGGCGATGGCCGGCAGCAGGGTCAGCCAGGTGCCGATGGGCCGGTCCAGGCGGCACAGGCGGGCGTAGGGCCGCCACGATTTAGGCAGCCAGCGTTCGACCCAGTCGGTGAAGACGATGTCGCTGAGGTCGACGGGAGGTTGTTGCGGGGCGCTCACTGTCACGGTCGGAAAATGGTCGGGAAAGCCGACAGCATAAAACAACGGCCGGACATTCAGTCCGGCCGCCCGGATATTCCGTCGTGCCAGGCGCCCCTACGAGGCACCTCCCTCATAGGCCGCCATTGCAGCCCAAGCGGGGCCGCACGGATCCGGCTCTGCCGGTCCGTCGAGGCGCCCCCTGGGGGGAGGCGCCGCAGGCGCTTCGGGGGGGGCTTACTCCTCTTTTAGCAGTTTGCCCAGGATGGCGATGCCGGTGCGGATCTTGTCTTCCGGCACGGTGGCGAAGCTCAGGCGCAGCGTGTTCGGCTTGCCCGCGCCGCTGTAGAACGGCGCGCCGGGCACGAAGGCCACGTTTTGCGCGATAGCCTTTTCCAGCAGCTTGGTGCTGTCCATGTGTTCAGGCAACGTCAGCCAGATGAACATGCCGCCTTCCGGCTGGGTCCAGGTGACGGTGGACGGGAATTCGCGCTTGATGGCGTCCAGCATGCAGCTGCCCTGGGCGCGATAGATTTCGCGCACGTTGGGAAGGTGCTCGTCCAGGAAGCCATCCTTGACGATTTCATACACGGCCATCTGCGTCAGCGTGGGCGTGTGCAGGTCGGTGGCTTGCTTGGCCTGCACCAGCTTGTTGATCAGCGGACGGGCGCCGGCGATATAGCCCAGGCGCAGGCCTGGGGCCAGCACCTTCGAGAACGTGCCCAGGCGCACGACGTTGGCGCCGTATTCGGCGGCCAGTGCCACCAGGCCCGGCTGCGGCTCGCCAGCGTAGCGCAGTTCGCCGTAGGGGTCGTCTTCGATGATGGTCAGGTTCAGTTCGGCGGCGCGCTTGACCAGCGCGATGCGGCGTTCCAGGTTCAGCGTGCGGCCCGTGGGGTTCTGGAAGTTGGGCAGCGCGTACAGGAAGCGCGCGCCGTCGGCCAGTTCAGGGGTGATGGCTTCCGGGACCAGGCCGCCTTCGTCGGTGGGCACCGGCACGAACTTGGGCTGATACAGGCTGAACGATTGCAGCGCGCCCAGATAGCTGGGGTCTTCGACCAGGACCTTGCTGTCCTTGTCGATCAACACCTTGCCCAGCAGGTCCAGCGCTTGCTGCGAACCCGAGACGATCAGGATCTGGTCGGCGGCGACATTGGCGCCGGCGCGGTTCAGGTCGTCGGCAACCCATTGGCGCAGCGGCGCGTAGCCTTCGGTGGGGCCGTATTGCAGGGCCGCGCGGCCGTTGGTGGCCAGTACCTTGTCGAATGCAGCACGTACCACTTCTACCGGGAAGCCACCGGGCGCCGGCAGGCCGCCAGCGAACGAAATGACTTCGGGGCGCTCGGTGACCTTGAGGATTTCGCGGATGGCGGAGCTGGTAAGTTGC
Organism: Achromobacter sp. MYb9; assembly: GCF_002975275.1. Lineage (GTDB taxonomy): Bacteria > Pseudomonadota > Gammaproteobacteria > Burkholderiales > Burkholderiaceae_B > Achromobacter. Next base: position 233,944 of record NZ_PCOQ01000002.1, read on the forward strand.
TGAGCGCGTTCCGAGAAGGAAAACGCAGGTTCGAAAGGCTTGTCCATGGATTGCTTCTTGAAGAAGAAGGGTAAAGGGAGAGGCTTGTGAAGGGGACTGCGACAAAAAACTATTGTCCCATACGGTAGCAGCCCGGCCCCTTTAACGCGCGGAACCCCTAAAATCACCTGCATCGATAACCGCCTGTACAGTTACATTTGACGCCATGTTCGAAGCCGCCCCGATCGTTGCCGACTCCAAATCCGCCCTGTACGCCGAATTGGCGGGCCAGGCCCGCGCCCTGCTGGAAGGCGAACCCGACCGCATCGCCAACGCCGCCAACCTGAGCGCGTTGGCCTACCAGGCCTTGCCCGACCTGAATTGGGCGGGCTTCTATTTCTTCGATGGCACCGAGCTTGTGCTGGGACCTTTCCAGGGCAAGCCGGCTTGCGTGCGGATTCCGCTGAACCGCGGCGTATGTGGCGCGGCGGCCAGCCAACGCCAGACGCAGCTGGTGCCGGATGTCCATGCGTTTCCCGGCCATATCGCCTGCGACGCCGCATCCCGCTCCGAGATCGTCGTGCCGCTGGTGCATCAGGGCACGCTGATCGGCGTGTGGGACGTGGATAGCCCCGTGCCGGACCGTTTCGACGAAGACGACCGCCAGGGCATGGAAGCGTTGTGCGCCGTGTTTCTGGCCAGTCTGGGCTGAACGGCGCGGCACGCATTCGAACGTTGCGTTTGCCGCCGTTGACACGCTGGCAGGCGCCCGGTAGATTTCTGCATCCGTCGCTTATCGCGCGTTCCAAATATTCATGATTCATCAGGCCTGCCAATCTGCTTCCTGTCTCCGCGCCCTGGGCGTGGTGCTGGCTGCCGTCGGCCTGAAATCCAAAAAACAGCCGCTCATCTGACCGGAGCATGCTGTTCCGTCAGATGGGCGACGGAACAGCGGCCTCCTGGCGGCGCTTTGGCGCCTCTGCGCACCCCCTGATATCCCGAGCACTTCTGTACGGCCAACCTCACGGTCTGCTTACATCGAAGGAGTGTTCTCATGCCATCTCAATCTTCTCTTTTCCAGGGCGTCTGGGTGCCGCTGGTGACGCCGTTTTCCGGGGGCGCCGTGGACGGGGGCGCCTTGCGCCGGCTGGTCCGCCATTACGCCGCGGCGGGCGTGGACGGGCTGGTCGTGTGCGGCAGCACCGGGGAAGCCGCGTCGCTGGACGACGCCGAGCAATTGGCCGTGCTGGACGCCGTGCTGACCGAGGCCGGCCGCCTGCCTGTCGTCATGGGCCTGGCCGGCAACCATCAGGGCCACGTGCTGCAGCGCCTGTCGGCGTTCGGCACCCGGCCGCTAGCGGGCATCCTGGCGCCCGCGCCGTATTACGTGCGGGCCGGGCAGGAAGGCGCCGCGGCGTACTTCCGTTGTCTGGCCGATGCGTCGCGCTTTCCCCTGGTGCTCTACGACATTCCCTACCGGACGGGCACGACGCTGGACACGGAGACCCTGCTGTCGTTGGCGGCGCACCCGAACATCGCCGCCATCAAGGACTGCGGCGGCTCGCTTGCGAAGACGCTGGCGCTGATCGCCGATGGCCAGATGAACGTGCTGGCGGGTGAAGACCTGCAATCGCTGTCGACCCTTTGCCTGGGTGGCACGGGCATGATCGCGGCGGCGGCGCATATCCGGCCTGATCTGTTCGTGGCCATGTACCAGGCCGTGCGCGCGCAACAGCTGGACCTGGCTCGCCGGCTGTTCCAGGCCCTTGTGCCCGTGATCCAGCTGGCGTTCGAGGAGCCCAACCCGGGGCCGTTGAAGGCGCAACTGGGGCGCCAGGGGCTGCTGAGCGAGGAATTGCGCCTGCCGATGCCGGCGGCGAGTGCGGCGCTGGCGGTGCGCATGGATGCGGCCGTTGCAGGCTTGAACCGCCAGTATCCCTGCCAGTAGCCGGAAGTTAGACCGTTCCCCACGCCCCGTCCGCCAGCTTTGTGGTGCCCGGATTCATTTTGTAATAAATGCCTTACCGGGAAGCTGACGGATTGCTTATGATGCGGCCATTCTCAGGGTGAAACCAAACGTTTATGGCCCAAGCTTTTGAAGCCTTGTCCGGCTGGCAGGTAATGCTGGCGGGGCTGCTGTTTTTCAGCGGCATCTATCTGGTCTTCGGCGCGGCGACCTGGCTGCTGACCCAGCACGTGTTGCCGGCGTTGGGCATGGGACGGGCGCTGGACCCGCGGCCGTTGGCGCCGGGCCAGCTGCGGCGCGAATTCGCCCAGTCGGGGCTGTCCATTCTGCTGTTCGGCACGGGCATGATCTTTCCGTGGGGGCTGTTGCAACTGGGCTGGGCGCATCTGGACCCGGACCCGAGCTGGCAGAAGGTCGTGGTCGAAGTCCTGGTGCTGGTGGCCTGGAACGACGTGCATTTCTGGGTCAACCATCGGCTGCTGCACACCAAGCCGCTGCGACGCTTCCATCTGCCGCACCACCGCTCGGTGGTGACGACGCCGTTCTCCACCTATAGTTTCCACCCCATCGAAGCCCTGATGCTGGGCAACGTGATCTTGCTGCCCATGCTGCTGCATGACTTCAGCTTCTGGGCGTTGGCGTCCGTGCCGCTGTTCAGCCTGTTCTTCAATTGCATCGGGCACGCCAATTACGACTTCTTCCCCAAGGTGTCCTACGCCCACTGGTTCGCCGCCAGCCGCCGGCATCACCTGCACCATGCCTGCTACAACGGTAATTACGGTTTCCAGTTCACGTTCATGGACCGCCTGTTCCGTACCCGGCTGAAGGCCGAGGCGGCCGCGGTTCAGCTTGATGCGTTCCAGCGTAGAGAATCACTTGGCGGACGGGCGTAGTCCAAGACGCCGGCTGCCGTCGCTGCGCAACTGGCGCGACTGGCAAAGCCTGGCCTATCTGGCCGCGCTGCCCGCGTTGGCCGCCTGGCAATGGGTGCATGGATTCTGGTGGCCGCTGTATGTGCTGATGCTGTTCCTGACGCTGGGCATCGGCGTCATCCACCACAACCACACGCATATCAGGATGTGGCGTGGGCGCTGGACCAACCGCGCCACCGATTTCTGGATCACGCTGCTGCAGGGGCATCCCACCTTCGTGTTCTACCCGGCGCATGTGGCCAACCACCATCGCTTCAAGCATGGCGCGCGCGATGTGGCGCGCACCTACCGGTTCGGCGGCGACACGAACCACCTGTGGGGATATCTGATTCACCCATTGCAGGCCGGCTGGGTGCTGTATCCGCTGTTCTTCGCGTGGCTGGCGCGCCTGCGCCGCCATTGGCCGGGCGCATGGCGCTACTGCATGGCGCAGTACGGGGTGTGGCTGGGTTTATGGGGCGGCCTGTTGGCCGTGAATCCGGTCAAGGCGCTGGTATTCGTGATCGTGCCGCAGCTGCATGGGCTGCACTGGCTTCTGGCCACGAACTATCTTCAGCACGCGCATGCCGACGGCGGGCCGCGCGTCGTCGCCGGGCTGAATTACGCGCGCAATTTCGAAGGGCTGGTCAACCCGCTGCTGTTCAATATCGGCCTGCATACCGCGCATCACGAGCATCCGCGCGCGCACTGGTCCGACCTGACCCAGCTGCATCGCGAGCACTATCGCCAGCACGTCGATCCGGCGCTGAACGAGGGGGGGCTTGCGCCCTACATGTTCCGCGTCTTCGTGCTGGGCACCTTCTTGCCGCGGTTTCGCAGCCGTTCCTGCATGGCGCCCGAGCACATCCGCTAACGCCGCATTCACATTCCCACTAGAGACCCGCCACATGCCTATCGCGTTCAATCGTGTCTACCTGGAGAGCGCCGGCTACTTCATGCCGGGCGAGCCCGTGTCCAACGACGCCATGGACGGCTACATCGCGCCGCTGAACCGGATGTCCAGCCGCATCAAGAGCCGCATCCTGGCCGAGAACGGCATCAAGCATCGCTACTACGCCATCGATCCCGAAGGCGCGACCGTGTTCACCAACGCGCAACTGGCCGCCAACGCCATCCGCGATTGCCTGCGGCGCAACGACAGCGACCTGTCCGCCGTGTCTCTCTTGACCAGCGGTTCGTCGGGCGGTGACGCGCTGATGCCGGGCTTTGCGAACATGATCCAGGGCGAACTGGCCGCGCAACCGATGGAGACGCTGTCGGTGCATGGCATTTGCGCCGCTGGCGTATCGGCGATCCAGGCGGCCGCGCAGGGCGTGGAGATGGGCGGGCACGCCAGCGCCCTGGCCGTGGCCAGCGAACTGCCGTCGCGGCTGTTCAAGCGTTCGCGCTTCGCGGCGCGCGGCTACGACGCCGACTTCGATGCGCACTTCCTGCGCTGGATGTTGTCGGACGGCGCGGGCGCGCTGCTGCTGGGCAATACCGGCCGCGCGCTGCCTGGCGCGTCCAGCGGCGTGCGGCTGAAGCTGAAGTGGGTGCACCAGCGTTCATTCTCGGGCGATTATCCGGTGTGCATGCAGCTGGGTCTGTCTGCCGACCGGCAAAAGGGCCACCTGGACTATCCCTCGTGGAACGAGGCCGAGGCCGATGGCGCGCTGTCGTTGCGCCAGGACATCCGCCTGCTGCCGCACCTGTTCGATATCGGCATCCACGAATACGCCAAGCTGGTGCGCGACGGTTGGCTGGACCCGGACCAGGTGGACCATTTCTTGTGCCACTACTCGTCCGAAAAATTCATTCCGGTGGTCGAAGACCTGATGGAGAAAGCGGGCCTGGTGATTCCGCGCGAACGCTGGTTCAGCAACCTGGCGTGGCGCGGCAACACCGGCGCGGCGTCCATCCTGATCATGCTGGCGGAATTCCTGGAGACGCGCGAGGTGAAGCCGGGCGAGCAGATCTTCTGCTACATCCCCGAATCGGGACGCTTCATGGCCGCGTACATGCTGCTGGAGGCCGAAGCCGTGCACGCGCCGCTGGCCGTGGCGGGCAAGCCGGCAGGCGCGGGGCCGGCGGCGGCGCGCGAAGACGCGCAAAGCGGGGATGCCGACGCGATCGCGCCGCCGCATGACCCCGACATGGCGCCGCAAGGGCTGGGCCAGTTGCTGACCGAGCTGGCGGCCATCTGGCACGACTACCGATCGCGCGTCTGGCGCACACCGGTCGTGCGGCGTTTGCGCAATCGCCAGTTCCAGACGGCCGACTACCTGAACTGGATGGAGAACTGGATCCCGCAGGTGCGCGAAGGCAGCAAGTGGATGCGCGAAGGCGCAGCGTCGCTGTCCGGGCAGTACGCGCCGCTGGCCGCGCTGATAGACATGCACGCGGGCGAAGAGCAGAACGACTTCCAGATACTCTTCCAGGACTACCGCAACGCGGGCGGCACGGTGGACAGCATCGACGCGCTGCGCCGCAACCCCGGTGGCGAGGCGCTGAACGCTTATCTGCACAGCCTGGCCGCCACGCGCGACCCTATCGGCCTGCTGGGCGCGATCTACATCATCGAGGGCACGGGCCAGCGCATCGTGCCCGCGCTGCTGCCGCTGCTGAAAGCCAGCCTGGCGCTACCGCCCGATGCCTTCCGTTTCCTGGAATACCACGGCCACAACGACGAGCACCATTTGGCGCGTTGGCTATCGGCCGTGGAGCTGGCGTTGGACTGCGACGAGGACGGCCGCGCCGAACAGCGCATCGTGGACACCGCGCGCCGCACGGCCGCGCTCTACCTGATGCAGTTCCATCATGTGATGGAGGGCGATACGGCATGAGCAAGGAACCCGAATTCCTGAGCAAAGCGCACGACCCGGCCGACCCCAGCCCCTGGCTGGCCTTGTACCTGGACCGCAGCACGCCCTTGCCCGACAAGGTGAAGAAAGCCTGGTTGACGGATTCCAGCTGCGCGTCCCGCCAGTATCTGCTGCCGTTCCTGCGGCCGCTGGCGCGTGCCTTCATCATCTTGATCCAGGTGATCAAGACGTTCCTGCCGCGCCGCTGGTCGCATTCCCGGCTGCTGCACCGCATCCTGGCGTGGGGGCTCAAGCGCTTCGTGTCGCCCGAGGCCAACTGGCTGATCCTGCGCCACTTCCACCTGGGCGCGCAGGCGCTTGCCTTCATCGCCGCGAACTCGCCGGTGCCGATCACGACCCACCCGCTTGAACCGCTTGAGATCGACGACTTGAAGGACGAGCTCTTCGTCAAGCACGACCTGAACCTGTTCAACTTCGTCATCCGGCTGAACCAGGCGCTGCGGGAGGCGGGTGTGGAAATGCATGCGCCCGAGACCGTCGATTTCTCGATGATCAAGGATCCGCCGCTGAAGCTGGAAGACATGCCGCAGGGCAAGCTGAACTTCCTGGACCTGCAAAGCGCCATCGAACTGTTCACGCCGCTTTACCAGCTGATGCTGACGGACAACGATTTCTGGCGGGCGGCCAATTCCCTGCAACTGGACGAGACCATCGGCATCTACGCGGCCAAGCTGCTGGGCGCGCCCCAGCACCTGATCCTGGTCAACAACAGCCATCCGCTGGTGCCCATGTCGACATTGCGCGCGGGCTACCGCCTGGTGCTGCATGGCCTGTCGACCGAGATGCTGCACAGCCTGCTGATGGAGATGAAGGCCGCGCAACAGGGGGCGGAACCGCCGGCGCCGATCGCGTAGGCGCGCGGCGCGGCGACGGGCCGCCTGCCCCGGCTTTTGCCGGGGCGACTTGGTGTAGACCCTGCGTTACACGGAAAAACGCCTGCGTTATATTGCGTCCCTTGTTCGGCGAGCCGCGCCGGACCGCGTTCGCATCGCGTGATTCTCCGTTGCGTGAGTCTCTATTCCGGAAGTCCCTCTTATGCCCCAGCCCATTGAAGTCATCGCCACCGTCTTGTTCGCCGTGGCGGTCCTTCATACCTTTTCGGTTCCCGTTTTCGCGCGGCTGGCGCATCGCGGCGGACCGCATGCGGGTTTCTGGCACCTGTTTTCGGAAGTCGAAGCCGTCTTCGGCGTATGGGCCTTCGCGCTGATCGTGGCGATGGCGGCGCTGTCCGGGCCGGCTTCCGCCATCAACTACATGGACACGCGCAATTTCACGGAGCCGCTGTTCGTCTTCGTGATCATGGTGGTGGCGGCCAGCCGGCCGATCCTGGAATTGGTGGGGCTGATGGTGCGCATCGTGGCACGCGTGTTGCCGCTGCCGCGCGAACTGGCCACGTTTTTCGTCGTGATGGCGCTGGTGCCGCTGGGCGGCTCGTTCATTACCGAGCCGGCCGCCATGACGCTGGCCGCCATCCTGCTGCGCGACGCCTACTTCCGCACGAGCGGGCGCGCCGGCTTCAAGTACATGACGCTGGGCGTGCTGTTCGTGAACGTGTCGATCGGCGGCGTGTTGACGTCGTACGCCGCGCCGCCGGTGCTGATGGTGGCGTCCACGTTCGGCTGGGATTCGACCTACATGGTGCAGCATTTCGGCTGGCGCGCCGCGGTGGCGGTCTGCATGAACGCCGGCCTCCTGACCTTCATCTGCCGCAAGGCGCTGATGGAGCGGTCGGTGGGCACGGGCGGCGGCGTGGATGCGCCGGAAGGGGCGGATTCGCGTCCCCCGGTGCCCGCCATCGTCATCCTGGTGCACCTGGCCTTTCTGGTGGCCGTGGTGCTGGCCGCGCACCATCCGGCGATCTTCATGGGCCTGCTGATGATGTTCATCGGCTTTTCCGAAGCCTACAAGCGCCACCAGAACCGCCTGCTGATCAAGGAAGGCCTGATGGTGGGCTTCTTCCTGGCCGGGCTGGTGGTGCTGGGCGGGCTGCAGAAATGGTGGCTGCAGGATCTGCTGGGCGGATTGCAGCCGTTCGTGCTGTTCTGGGGCGCCACCGCGCTGACCGCCATTACCGACAACGCCGCGCTGACCTACCTGGGGTCGCTGGTGGAGGGCACCAACGAAGCCTGGCGCTACATGCTGGTGGCTGGCGCCGTGACGGGGGGCGGGTTGACCGTGATCGCGAATGCGCCCAATCCGGCCGGTTTCGCCATCTTGAAAAACCACTTTCCCGACGGCAGCATTTCGTCCGGCCGGCTGTTCCTGTCGGCCCTGGGGCCGACCCTGGTGGCGGCCGTCATGTTCCTGCTGCCCGTCTAGGGAAGGGGGGCGCCGGTCCCGGGCCGGCCCCTCGGGAAGGCCGTTCCCGCCCGCCCGGCGGGCTGGACACCGACGGTTCATGAAAAACCGCTAAAATTCAAGACTTTCCCGTACTTTTTCCGGCCTTGCCCACCCGCCGCCCCAGATCCGTTCGTCCGGCGGCCGACGGCTTTTGATTTGCCGGGCCCGCGCCTGGGAGCCCTTGATGCCCATCTACGCTTATAAGTGCAGCGCCTGCGGCCATGCCAAAGACGTTCTGCAGAAGATCTCCGATGCGCCGCTTTCGGTTTGCCCCGAATGCGGCCAAAGCACGTTTTCCAAGCAGGTGACTGCGGCTGGATTCCAGCTCAAGGGCTCCGGCTGGTACGTCACCGATTTCCGTGGCAACGGTTCTGGCGGCAACGCGCCGGCGAGCACGCCCGCGTCGTCGGAAAGCGGCGCATCCGCTCCCGCGCCCGCTGCGTCTGCTGCCCCGGCGGCCGCTGCCGCGCCTGCCGCGCCGGCTAGCGGAACGCCCGCCGCCTAGCGCGCACGCCATGCGGATGCGCCTCATCAAAAAGTACTTCATCACCGGCCTGTTGATCTGGGTTCCCCTGGTCATCACGGTGTGGGTGCTGGGTTTGCTGGTCGCCACCCTGGAAGGGTTCGTGCCTGGCTTTCTGTCGTCCGAATCGCTGTTCGGCATCGATATCCCCGGCTTCCGCTTCGTCCTGGTCATCGTGGTGGTGTTGATGACGGGCGTGTTTGCGGCAAACCTGATCGGCCGTACCATGGTGGACCAGTGGGAGAACCTGCTGGGCCGCATTCCGCTGGTGCGCTCGATCTACAACTCGGTCAAGCAGGTCAGCGATACCGTGCTTGCCCCGAACGGCCAGGCGTTTCGCCGCGCGGTGCTGGTGCAGTATCCGCGGGCGGGCTCCTGGACGATTGCATTTGTCACCGGCACGCCCAGCGGTGAAGTCGCCAGCCTGTTGCCCGGCGATCACATCAGCGTGTATGTGCCGACGACGCCGAACCCCACGTCCGGCTTTTTCCTGATGGTGCCTCGCGCCGACGCGATTGACCTTCAGATGAGCGTGGACGCGGCATTGAAGTACATCGTTTCCATGGGCGTTGTCGCCCCGGCCCAGGCGTCCGCGCCCGGGGACCGGCCGGCCCCGCTCTCTCCGGCGCATGGCGTGCAAGACGCACCCCGCGCCGATTCGTAACCCTTACGCTCAAACTAAGCACACAACGGAGTCATCCCGCATGCGTACCTGCTACACCGGCCAGGTTTGCCGTGACCATCTCGGCCAGACCGTCACCCTGTACGGCTGGGTGAACCGCCGCCGCGACCACGGCGGGGTCATCTTCATCGACTTGCGCGACCGCGCGGGCCTGGCCCAGATCGTGTTCGATCCGGACAACGCCGCCTTCGCCACCGCCGAGCGCCTGCGCAATGAATTCTGCGTCCGCGTCACCGGCCTGGTGCGCGAGCGTCCGGCCGGCACCGCCAATAGCGAGCTGGCTTCGGGTGAAATCGAAGTGCTGTGCAAGGAAGTCGAAATCCTGAACGCGTCGGTCACCCCGCCGTTCCAGCTGGATGACGACAACCTGTCGGAAACGACTCGCCTGACGCACCGCGTGCTGGACCTGCGCCGTCCGCAGATGCAGCGCAACCTGATGCTGCGCTACCGCGTGTCGATCGAGACGCGCAAGTTCCTGGACCAGCTGGGCTTCATCGACATCGAAACCCCGATGCTGGCCAAGAGCACGCCGGAAGGCGCGCGTGACTACCTGGTGCCTTCGCGCGTGAACGCCGGCCACTTCTTCGCACTGCCGCAATCGCCGCAGCTGTTCAAGCAGATGCTGATGGTGTCGGGCTTTGACCGTTACTACCAGATCACCAAGTGCTTCCGCGACGAAGACCTGCGCGCTGACCGCCAGCCCGAATTCACCCAGATCGACTGCGAAACCTCGTTCCTGAACGAATTCGAAATCCGTGAAATCTTCGAAAACCTGATCCGCCACGTGTTCAAGGTGGTGCAGGGCGTTGACCTGGCCCAGCCGTTCCCGATCATGCCGTGGACGGAAGCGATGCGCCGCTACGGTTCGGACAAGCCGGACCTGCGCGTGAAGCTCGAATTCACCGACATCACCGACGTGATGCGCGATGTGGACTTCAAGGTATTTGCCGCCGCCGCCACGGCGCCCGGCAGCCGCGTGGTCGCCCTGCGCGTGCCGGGCGGTGCTGAAATGTCGCGTAGCGAAATCGACGGCTACACGCAGTTCGTCGGCATCTACGGCGCCAAGGGCCTGGCCTACATCAAGGTCAACGAAGTGGCCAAGGGCCGTGACGGCCTGCAGTCGCCCATCGTCAAGAACCTGCACGACGCCGCGCTGGCCGAACTGGTCAAGCGCACCGGCGCGCAAGATGGCGACATCATTTTCTTTGGCGCGGATCGCGAGAAGGTCGTCAACGACGCCATCGGCGCGCTGCGCGTGAAGATCGGCCACAGCGAATTCGGCAAGAAGACCGGCTTGTTCGAAGCCGGTTGGCAGCCGCTGTGGGTGGTTGACTTCCCGATGTTCGAATACGACGAGGAAGACGGCCGCTACACCGCCGCCCACCACCCGTTCACCAGCCCGAAGGACGGCCACGAAGACTTCCTGGAAACCGATCCCAGCAAGGCCTTCGCCAAGGCTTACGACATGGTGCTGAACGGCTGGGAAATCGGCGGCGGCTCGGTCCGTATCCATCGCGAAGAAGTGCAAAGCAAGGTGTTCCGCGCGCTGAAGATCGGTGCCGAGGAAGCTCGCGAAAAGTTCGGCTACCTGCTGGACGCGCTGCAGTACGGCGCGCCTCCGCATGGCGGCATCGCCTTCGGCCTGGACCGCATCGTCACGATGATGACCGGCGCCGAATCGATCCGCGACGTGATCGCCTTCCCGAAGACGCAACGCGCGCAGGATCTGCTGACGCAAGCGCCGTCCGAAGTCGACGAAAAGCAATTGCGCGAGCTGCACATCCGCTTGCGTAACGTCGAAAATAAGTAATCCCCCCCCGAGGCGCCGGGGGCGCCTCCCCCCCAGGGGGGCGCCTCGCGGGACCGGCGGAGCCGGATCCTCGGCGGCCCGGATTGTGCGGCGGTACTTGCTTGCGGTGTGTTGCGTTCGTTTGTGGCGTGATGCTTTCTTTTGCGGCGTGGCTGCTCGTTAGTGTTCTGTTGCGGCTGGGGGCTGCTGAATTGGAGTAATCTGGCAAACGCCGCTTTGTGGCGGTGCTGGCCGGGGCTGCTTTTGGGCTTGGCTAGGGGTTTCTCTGCTTTCAAAGGCGCCATCGCTTTTATGTCGCTCATCCGTGTCGTCAGCTACAACATTCACAAGGGCCGTTCGGCATTGGGCCGACTCGATTCCCTGAATGAACTTCGCCTGGGCCTGTATGGCCTGCGCCCGGACCTTGTCTTCCTGCAGGAAGTCCAAGGCCGCAACGAGCAGAAATCGCTGCTTGACGCTCAACACGAATCGCTAGCTGCCGCCCTGCGGCTGGATGTGGCCTATGGCCGCAACGCTATCCGCCATGCGACCGATCACGGCAACGCGCTGCTGTCGCGCTTTCCCATTCTTGACCACGAAAACCTGGATATCTCCGACCATCGGCTGGAGCAACGCGGCTTGCTGCATGCGCGGATCGAGCTTGATGGCCGCGCGGTGCATTGCTTCGTGGTGCATCTGGGCCTGTTCGCCGGTAGCCGCAGCCGCCAGATCCTGGCGCTGACCGAACGCATCCGGCACATGGTGCCGGACGGCGAGCCCATCCTGATCGCGGGTGATTTCAACGACTGGAATGACCGCCTGGCCCCGCTATTCGTGCAGCAGCTGGGGCTGTATGAAGTGTTTTCCCATGCGCCGCGCAGCCATGGCGGTGAATTGCCGCGCCTGCGTGACTCGGTCAAGCGCTTGAGCAATGCACTGCGGGGCTTGCCCAACAGCGGCCTGTCCGTCATGGAGCGCAACAACCAATTGGGCATGGAAGGCAGCTCGCGCCTCTTGCTGCCGCCGCCCCGAACGTTTCCTGCCGTCTTCCCGTGGTTCCGCCTGGATCGCATCTACCAGCGCGGCTTTGCCGTGCGCAGCGCGCGCGTGTTGCGCGGGCGCGAATGGGCGCGGATGTCCGATCACTCCCCTTTGCTGGCCGAGCTGGAACTCCCGTGAACGCCGAGCAGGTCAAGCTGGAATGGACCGACGGCAACGGCATCCGGCTGTTGCAGAACGGCACCGATTTCTTTCCCGCGCTGTGCGAGGCCATCGATGCCGCCCAGTTCAGCGTGCATCTTGAAACCTATATCTTCATGGTCGACCGCACTGGTTCACGGGTGCTGGAATGCCTGGCCGCGGCCGCGCGGCGCGGCGTGAAGGTACGCGTGGTGCTGGACGGCTTCGGTAGCGCTGAAAACGTGGTCGTGGTGCGCGAACGGCTGCTGGAAGCGGGCGCGCAATGCCGCATTTTCCGGCCGGAACCGCGCTGGTTTGCTCGCCTGATCCCGTCGCGCAGCCGTTTGCGGCGGCTGCACCGGAAGGTCACCGTCGTGGATGGGCGCGTGGCGTTCATCGGCGGCATCAATGTCATTGACGACTACGACGACCTGGACCCCACGGATGGCATTTCGGCGCCGCGCTTCGATTTTGCCGTGCAGGTGGAAGGCCCGGTGGTGACGGACGCGGCCTATGCCCAAGACCTGCTATGGGTGCGGCTGAACTGGGCGCGCCTGCGGCGCCATCCGCGCGACTGGAACCGCATGCGGCTGACCAAGCCGCGCCATGCGCCGGTAGCCCCTTGCGGCACGCAGCGCGCGGCGCTGGTGCTGCGCGACAACGTGCGTTACCGGCAGACGTTTGAACGCGCTTACCTTTACGGCATTACGCAGGCGCGCCGCGACATCCTTATCGCCAACGCCTACTTTTTCCCCGGCCGGCAGTTTCGCCGTGCCCTGGCCCGGGCCGCCGCGCGCGGCGTCCGAGTGCGGCTGCTGCTGCAAGGCAAGGTCGAATATCGCATGCAATACCATGCGACCCGGTCGCTGTACGACCAATTGCTGCGCGACGGCATCGAGATCTACGAATACATGCCCAGCTACCTGCATGCCAAGGTGGCGGTGATCGACAACGTGGCGACCGTGGGCTCCTCCAACCTGGACCCGTTCAGCCTGCTGCTGGCGCGCGAGGCCAACGTCGTCGTGGACGACCAACCGTTCGCATGGGATTTGCAGGAACGCCTGGAAACTGCCATCCGCGAGGGCGGCCGCTTCATCCGCCCATTGGACTACCAGCGCCGGGGATGGGTGCGGCGCTGGGTGGATGCGGTGTCCTACACGCTGCTGCGCATCGGCGTGGCGTTGACCGGCACGTCGGATAAATACTGAGCGCGGGGCTCAAGCGCGGCGCTTAGGCGCGGGGCTTAGACGCGACGCTTGATCAGGCCTAGCGCCAGGGCCGTGCCTATCAGGATGATGGCGGCGCCCACCGCGATGGACGGGGTGATGCGCTCATCCAGGAACCAGGCGCCCCACACCACGCCGAATATCGGCACCAGGAACGTCACGCTGACCGCCCCGGTGGGGCCGACGTTGGCGATCAGGCGGAAGAAGATGATGTAGGCCGCGCCGGTGCAAACGACGGCCAGCAGGATCGTCGAGATCCAGGCCGCCATCGACGCGGGTGCCTCGGGCCATGCGGAGATCGCCAGGGGCAGCAGCACCAGCGAGGCGGCGATCATGCTGCCGGTGGCGCTGGCCAGGGCGTCCACGCCGGTGAGGAAGCGCTTGGTCCAATTGGCGGCGATGCCGTAGAAGACAGGTGCCGACACGGCGGCCAGCACCGCCGGTCCTGTGCCGCCGGCCTGGAAATTCAGTTTGTCCCACACCAGCACGATGATGCCCAGGAACCCGATCATCAGGCCCAGCGAGCGCATCCAGGGCAGCCTGTCCTTCAGCCAAAGCCATCCCACCACCGCGCCCCACACGGGCGTCACCGCATTGGCCACCGACAGGAAGCCGGCGCCAAGTGACTGCGCCGCGTAGGCGTAGAGCAGGAAGGGCACGGCGGCGTTCAGGGTGCCGACCACCAGCAACGCCTTCCAGTGCCGGGCGATCACCGGCAGCTTGCCGCGCCACAGGGCGGCCGGCAGCAGGAAAAGCGCGGCCAGGCCCACGCGAAGCTCGATCAACGCGATCGGGCCGAAATCGCCGACCGCGACACGCATGAACAGGAAGGAGCCGCCCCAGACCGCTGCAAGCAGCAGCAGGTCCAGCAGATTGCGTTGGCGCATGATTTGTCTCGGGTTCGCCTCGGGGGCGTTCTTGGGTGATGCCTGGGGTAAAGCCGGGGTGGCCTACTTCCGGCCGGTGACCAGGTTTTTCATCTTGACCCGATACGCCAGCAGCGCACAGGCAAGCGACAGCACAATACACAGGACCAGGCCGGCCCGCACTCCGTTTAGTACCGTGCTGTGTGAAATGATGATGCCGACCACCGCCGTGCCCAAGGCGCTGCCGATGGCGCGCGTGGTCTGAACCAGCGCCGAGGCCACGCCCACGTCGCGGCGTTCGCTCAGCATCTGCATGAAGAGCGTCAGGTTGGGCAGCAGGAAGCCCAGCGCGCAGCCGTTGACGAAGAAGGCGGCCAGGATCCACCACGCCGAAGTGCCCGGGGAAATCAGCAGTACCATCAGCGTGCCGGCCGCCAGCAGCAGGGCGCCGAACACCATCAGGCGCTGCGGTTCGGTCTGCTTGGGGAACAGCCGGCCGTTGACGATGCTGCCCACCGAGATCGCGGCGACCAGCGGGGTCAGCAGCAGCCCGGCCTCGCTGGGCGTGTAGCCGAGCACCTGCTGCAGCAGCAGCGGGCTGTAGAAGATCAGCACGAACATCACCGCGCCGACCATCATGGCGGCCAGGTTCAGCAAACGGGAATCGAGGCCCGCCAGGACGCGTAGCGGAAAGATGGGCGATTTCACGCGGCGTTCGGTAGGAATCAGGATGGCGATGGCGGCCACGCCGACCAGCGCCAGCATGCCTCCCAGAAGCGGACGCGCGTGCTCGCCGCTGACAAAGGCCAGTTCCAGCGCCGCGAGCGGCGCGCCCACGGCCAGGACCAACAGGATGGCGCCCACCCAGTCGATCTTGCGGCTGCCGTCATGGATGGGGCGGATGCGCGGAAAATAGCGTGCAAGCAGGAAGAAGGCGCCGGCCGCCGCAATGGGCGAGATGAAGAACGCCGCGCGCCAGCCCAGCGCTTGCGTGGCCGCGCCGCCCAGAACCGGGCCGATGCCGCTGGCCATGGCGAAGGCGGCGGACACCAGCGCCATCCATCGCACGCGCTGCTTGGCGTCGGGGAACAGGTCGGCGGGCGCCGCGAAGGCGGTGGCGATCATCATGCCGCCGCCTACCCCCTGAAGGGTCCGGAACACGATCAACTGCGTCATGGATTGCGCCAGGCCACAGGCGATGGACCCCAGCGCAATGATCAGGACCGAAACCAGCATCAAGGGCTTGCGGCCGAACATGTCGCCCAGCCGGCCGAAAATCAGGATGGACGCCGCGGTGGCCAGCAGGTAGCCGGTGCCGACCCACGCATAGAGGGCCATGCCGTTTAGCGCTTCGGCCACGCGGGGTAGCGTGGTGCTGATAATGGTGGAATCCAGCGCCGCCAGCACCACCGTCGCCGACACGCCGGCCATCGCCATCAGGAGGTCCCTGCGGGAGCGGGCGGGGTCGGCGGCTGGCGGGGGCGGTGATGGCGGCGGAGTCATGCCGCTTAGGATATCACCGGCCCACTAGGGTTTTCACTTGTAGAACGAGTGGTAACCCCAGAACACCGCGACCACCAGCAGCACCAGCACCCACGACCAGCGGGAATTGGACAGGCCGCGGGGCTCGGGTTCCGGAGGCGGGGGCGGGGGGGCCAGGCGAGGCTGCACGGCCATGTGGTCGATAAAGGCGGCGAAGAACTTCTGGATGATCTTGTCGCCGGCTTTCAGCAGGAGGCCTTCCCCGCATTCGGCCAGTTTGCCGCCCGCCATGCCGGCCACGGTATAGGCCACGCGGGTGCCCTGGTCCTTGGTGCTGAGGTTGACCTGGGCGGTGCCGATGGCGAGACAGGCGGCCCGGCCCTTGCCTTCGAATACCAGGGTGCAGCTGTCTGGCGCATTGACATCGGAGAGCAGGATCTCGCCTTCGTAATCGGTGTCGATTCCGGCGATATTGGCCCGCAAGGTGACGGCGTACTCGGTGGGGCTGCGCATCGCGACTTCCACGCAGCCCGGTATGCATTTCTGCAACACTCTCGGGTCGGTCAACGCATCCCAGGTCTGGTGTTGCGTCGAAGGAATCCATTGGGCATCGGCAATGCGCATGGCAGTCTCCTTGGAAGAGTTATGAGCTCATTCTCGTCTTAATCAGCGGCTTTGGCTACCCGGGGCCGCCGGACCCCAGCCGTGCGACTTAGCGGCCCCCCGTCAATACCGAAATCCAGTGTTGTGTCGAGCGGTCGTGCGTCGTATTGCCAGCTTGCCCATGCAGCTCCTGCAGAATGCCGCTGGCCATCTTCTTGCCGGCTTCGACGCCCCACTGATCAAATGGGTTGATGCCCCAGATCAGCGCCTGGACGAAGATCTTGTGCTCGTAGAGCGCCAGCAGTGCGCCGAGCGCGTATGGGGTCAGGCGGGGCAGCACAATCAGCGTCGACGGTCGGCCACCCTGATGTTTGCGGTGACGGGACAACCATTCGGCCTTATCCGGAGCCACGCCAAGAGCGAGCATGCCGGCGCAGTCTGCATCGGCCGAGGTGCCCTGCAACAGCGTCTGGCGCTGCGCCAGGCAATTGGCCAACAGCATTGCATGCTCTTCCGTCCACTGGTGGTCGGCTTCGCGGCACATGATGAAGTCGACCGCCGCGCCGTCCGTTCCCTGATGCAGCCATTGGAAGAACGTGTGCTGACCATCGGTGCCGGGCATGCCCCAAACGGAGGGGCCGGTCGGCACGCCGACGGGATTGCCCGCCAGGTCGACGGACTTGCCTAGCGATTCCATGTCCAACTGTTGTAGGTAGGGCGCCAGAAATTGCAGCCGAGCATCATAGGCGGCGATGCTGAGCGAGCCATATCCCAGCACGCTGCGGTTGGCCACACCCGCCAGCGCAAGCTGGGCAGGAGCATTTTCGGCGACGGGCGCCTGGGCGAAATGCGCGTCCATCGCAGCCGCCCCCTCGCGGATGCCCTCGATGACGTTAATGCCGACTGCCATGGCGATTGGCAAGCCGACCGCCGACCACAATGAATAGCGGCCGCCCACCCAATCCCAGAATTCGAAGACCTGACGGTCGGGGATGCCCAGCGCGCGCGCCGCTTCTGGCCGGGCCGTAATAGCGACCACTTGCTCGTAGGGGCGCTCTATGCCGCCCTGCGTCAGCCATTCAACGGCGCGGCGCAGGTTGGCAAGGGTTTCCGTCGTCGTGAAGGACTTGGACGTCACCACGATCAGCGTGTCCTGGGTGTCCAGTCCAGAGATTGCGTCTTCCAGCGCATGCCCGTCGATATTGGCGACGAACTTCAACGTCCGACGTGCACCGCTGCCGCTGCACGCGTCAGTCGCCAGTCGAACACCCCAGTCGCTGCCGCCGATCCCGATATGGATGACCGCCTTCCACTTTCCTTGGGCGTCCGCTTGCTGCACGAATTCACGCACGCGTTCGTGCTGCCGTGCAACGGCGTCGATCGGTTCGGGGGCGCGCAGCATAGTGTGCCAGGCAGCACGGTCTTCAGTCTTGTTTACATGCTCGCCGGCCAGCAACGCTTTGCGCGCTTCGTCGAAATTGCGCGCAGAGAGGAGGCGGGCGGCGGCGTCGCGGGTAGCGGGCGAGGAGACGTGAGCGCTCAAGTCGATGGTCAGGCCAGCGGCTTCCACCAGACGGAGTTCGTCCGTACAGAAAGAAGCATTCTGGACTGCAAGCCGAAACGCCTGCCATTCCGGCAATTGGGACAGCGTCGCGTGGGTAGCGGAGTCTAAAGGCAGCATATTTTGCGAATACGTCTTAATACTGAAGAGAGAGTCCAGATGTGTCCCGGATCGGGTTGGCGATTTCACGCACCATCTGTTCTGTTAAGCCGCGAGTTTAGCTGGTCCCCCTGGGTTGACGGAGACCCTTTTTATTTCGCAAGCCGCGTTTCCATTCTCTTTCAAAACTGTCCATATTGTTTTCATGCGTTGTCCATGTCTGACGCTACAATCCCGCCAATTCACTCTCCGGCGCATGTTTTCCATGGTGTACGTTCTTGTAGCGTTTCTGGTTTCGCTGATCTCCACCTTGCTGATCGTTCGCTACCGTTCCTGGCATGATGGTCTTACGGCCGATCACGATTTGGATGGTGTGCAGAAGTACCATGCAGCTCCGGTTCCGCGCATCGGGGGGCTTTCCCTATTGATCGCCAGCGCGGTCACCTGCGCGCTCGTCGCGGTGCGCGAACCCGACGTCCTTCCGAATATGGTTTTGCTGTTGGCGGCGTCCATGCCGGCATTTCTTGGTGGCTTCGCCGAAGATCTGACCAAGCAGGTCCGGGTGCTGGCACGGCTGGGTTTGGCGATGTTGTCGGGAGCAATCGCGTATTATCTTCTTGGTGCGGAAGTGACGCGTGTCGACATTATCGGAATTGATTGGTTTCTCCAGTTCGGTATTATTTCGCTGGTTTTCACGTCCGTCGCAATCAGCGGCGCGGCAAATGCCATCAATATCATTGACGGATATAACGGCTTGGCCGCTGTCGTGTCCGCAATGATATTGGCCGGATTTGCGTACGTGTCGTTTTATCTCGGCGATCGGTTTCTATTAATTGTGGCCCTCAGTACTTTAGGCGGCGTTATCGGATTCCTGGTTTGGAATTACCCGCACGGGCACATATTCCTGGGCGATGGCGGCGCGTACTTCCTCGGTTTCATCATCGGCGAACTGTCGGTGCTGATGCTGGCGAGGCACCCGGAGGTGTCCGCCTGGTTTCCGCTGCTATTGTGCATTTACCCGGTATTCGAAACCCTTTTTTCGATTTATCGAAAAAAATGGCTGCGTGGCCGGTCCCCGGGTGCACCGGACGGGGTGCATCTGCACATGCTTATCTATAAGCGTTTGGTGCGCTGGGCAATCGGCTCGCGCGAGATGCGCCATCAGACACAGCGGAACTCCATGACGTCCCCGTATCTGTGGCTGCTTTCGTCGTTGGCGGTCATTCCCGCGGTGTTGTTTTGGCAGCAACCTTATTTGCTGATGTTCTTCACGGGTGTATTTTCGACCACCTATGTGGTGCTCTATCGGCGCTTGGTGCTGTTTCGGATGCCGAAATGGATGATCGTCAAAAAGAAGAAGCGCCAGTGAGCCGATCCGTTCGGCGGCTCCCCTGAAATTCGAGGGCATTGGCTGACCGTTCAGAGCATCGCGGTGACAGGCAATGTTGTTGTACAGTGCGGGCTGCGTTGAACGGCGCTTGCCACCATCGGGTGGAGGGCGGCGCCAAGCACGAATCCTTACTCATGCCCACACGAATTCTCATTGTTCGCACCTCCTCCTTGGGCGACCTCGTCCATATGCTGCCGGCAATCACGGATATTGCCCGGCATGTGCCTGACGCGCAGATCGATTGGGTCGTTGAGGAAGCGTTTGCCGAGATTCCCTCCTGGCATCCCGCCGTCAATGAAGTCATCAAAGTGGCGCATCGCCGCTGGCGCAAGTCCTGGTGGTCGTCCCAGGTGCGTGCCGAACGCAAAGCGTTGAAAGAGCGCCTTCGTTCCACCCAATACGACATCGTCCTGGACATGCAGGCCCTGCTGAAGTCCGCATGGCTGGTGCGCCAGGCGCGCGGCGTGCGCCACGGGCTGGACTGGCGTTCGGCGCGTGAGCCGTTGGCATCGCTGTTCTACAACGTGCGCCATCGCGTGGAATTCTGGCAGCCCGCCGTGATCCGCCAGCGCAAGCTGGCAGGGCTGACCTTCGGCTACCAGCATGCGGGCTTGCCGGATTTCGGCCTGCAATCGTTTGTACGCCAGGCGGGCCAGGCGGCCGCTTCCGTGCATGATGTGGGCAGCGACGGGCTGAATGCCGCCGAATTGCCACGCCTGCATCACCTGGATACCGATCGCGGCTACGCCGTGATCATGCCGTCGGCCAGCCGCGACGACAAATTGTGGCCCGAAGAAGACTGGCGCGCGGTGTTCCGCCGGTTGCGCGAGGCCGGGTGCACCCTGAAACTGCTGGCGGGCAATGACTCGGAAGCGCAGCGCGCCGGCCTGCTGGTGGCGGGCATGGACGGGGCCGAAGTGATGCCCCGCATGGACCTGAGCGCGGTCGCGCGCCTGCTGGCGGGCTCGCGGCTGATGGTCGGCCTGGACAGCGGGCTGACCCATTTGTCCGCCGCGCTGGGCCGCCCGACGATCGGCATCTACCGGGCTTCCACGCCGGTGCGCACGCCACTGGTGGGTTCGAACTACACCGCCAGCCTGGGCGACCGCGGCGCGTCGCCGTCGCGCGAGGCCGTGATGGCGGCGGTGGAGCAGGCATTGGCCGCCCAGTGATATGAACCGCGGCGTCTATTCTCTGGCGCTCAGGGCACTGTCACCGCTGGTCTGGCTGTGGATGGCCCACCGCGCCAGACGCGCGGGCGGCCAGTGGGAAATCTTCTCGCCGCAGCGGTTCGGTCATGCCGAGGCGCCGGCCCCTGCCCCTTCCCCGGCTTTTTCGTCCTGGACGCGGCCCGTCTGGGTGCATGCCGTCAGCCTGGGTGAAACGCGCGCCGCGCAACCGCTGCTGCAGGCGTTGCTGGACCGTGGCCTGCCCGTGCTGCTGACCCATATGACGGCGACCGGCCGCGCCGAGGGCCAGCGCCTGTTCCCGGAGGCCATTGGCCGCGGGCAATTACGCCAAGCCTGGCTGCCTTACGACTTTCCCGGCGCGACGCGCCGTTTCATGAATAGCCATCAGCCGCGCTGCGGCCTGCTGATCGAACGCGAGATCTGGCCCAACCTGCTGGCCGCGGCGCGGCGCGCGCGAGTGCCGATGGCGCTGGTCAGCGCCCGGTATTCGGCGTCGTCGCTACGTCAGGCGGGGCGGATGGGCAGCGTGATGCGTGAAGCGTTGGCCGGTCTGGACCGCGTGCTGGCGCAGACGTCCGAAGACGCGGCCCGGCTGGCGCAGGCGGGCGCGCCCCAGCCCATCGTGACCGGGAACCTGAAATTCGATCTGGTGCTGCCGGCGCCGCAGGTGCTGGCGGGCCGGGCGTGGCGGGCGCAACGGGCAAGGCCGGTGGTGGCCGTGGCCAGCACCCGTGAAGGTGAAGACAGCGGTTTCATCGCCGCCATCAAACGGCATGCCGCCGCAGCCCGGGGGCCTGATGCGCCGCTGTTTCTGCTGATTCCCCGGCATCCGCAGCGTTTTGACGAGGCGGCCCGCCAGTTGACGGAGGCCGGGCTGTCGTTCGTGCGGCGCGCCGATGGTGTCGAGCCGGGCCCGGATACGGTGGTGATGCTGGGCGATACGTTGGGCGAGATGGCGTTCTATTACGCCGCGTCGGACGTAGCCGTCGTGGCGGGCAGTTTTGCCCCGTTGGGCGGCCAGAATCTGATCGAGGCGTGCGCGGCCGGCGTGCCCGTCATCGTCGGGCCGCATACGTTCAACTTCAAGCAGGCGGCGGAAGACGCCATCGCCGCAGGCGCGGCGTGGCGCGTGGCGGATGCGGAGCAGGCGGTGGACCGTGCGATGGCGTTGGTGGCCGATGCGCCGCGCCGCGAAGCGGCCAGCCAGGCGGCCCGGGCATGGTTCGACACGCATGCAGGGGCCACGCGGCGCACGCTGGACGCATTGGCACCCTGGCTGGATTGAACGGCCCGCGCGTCCAGCACGCCGGCCGCAGGGCAAGCCGTTAAGGCGTTTTCCGCGGTACCAGCGTTACCGCGCCCGGGTTCAGCTCCTGGCTGAAACGGCGGGTGTCGCGGCCTTCGTCTTCGGGCCGCACGCCAATCCAGCCCTGGCCCAGCGCCAGTATCCACAGATTGGCCAGCAAGATCAGGATGAAGAGCACTCGCATGGCGGGCCTCGTTCAGGCGTGGGTGTCCAGGGTGGCGCGCGCCACTGCGGCCAAGCCGTCCAGGACGGGGTGATCCAGGTAGACCGGTACCGGCGCGACGCCGAACGCGCCGCCGGCATCCGCCAGCAACCGCTCGATCTCCTGGTGGACTTCGGGCCAGCCGCCGCCGGCCGCGTAGATTTGCGGGGTCTGGCCATAACGCTGGCGGCCGGCCAGCCATTGACGCACGACGGCGCCGGCCTGGGCTGCTGCGATGCCCGAGGCGATGGCTTCGTGGGTATCGACGGGGTAGGGCACGACCTGGCCATTGGCGATCGGCAAATTGGCGGTGCCGTGCGCCAGCGACGTACGCATCATGGCCGGACCGGGCAGGATCAGCCCGCCGGCGAAGACGTTGTCAGGGCCGACGGTATCGATGGTGGTGGCGGTGCCGAAGCTGGCCAGCACGAAAGGCGGGTGTGCGCCGGGCAGGCGCGACAGCACGCCCAGCAGCGAAGCCCAGCGGTCGGCGCCCAGTTGGGTCGGCACGCGATAGCTGTTGATAAGGCCCAGCGTGCTGGCTTGCGAGGGCGACCAACTGACCGCGCAACCGTGTTTTTGCAGGATGGCGGCGATGGCTGTGCCTCGGGCGTCGCCCGCCACGTTCACGCCCAAGGCGCGCAGCGGGCGGCGCGGCAGGGCAGCCAGCCAGCGATCCAGCGCATCCAGGTCCAGGCCGTCGAACGCGACGGCCGCCGGTTCGCGCGGCATGTCCGGGTTGCTGGCGTCCAGCCAACCCACTTTGAGACGGCTGTTGCCGGAGTCGATAAGAATGATCATGCTTGGCGCCGAATCGAAATTTCGCCGACCGAAATGGGTGTGGCGCCGTCGGGCGTGCCCACCAGCAGGCGGCCTTGCTCGTCCACGCCGCTGGCGGCGCCACTAAGCAGGATATCGCCTTTCTCGAGCACGTTGACCATGCGGCCGGCCAGCGCGTCCACTTGGTCGAAACGCTGCTGGAATGCCGCGAAGCCCTCGCGTTCCAGCGTCTGCACGGCTTCGTGCCAAGCGGTGGCGCTGGCGCAGACCAGATCGGCGGCGGTGGCCAGGCGGTGCGCCCGGGCCTGCACCTGCGTCCAGTCGGCGACCTCGCGGCCCAGTGCCTGGGACAGTTCCGCTGCGTCGATGAGGTTCACGCCCATGCCGATGACGACGGTGTAGCCGGCCTCGCGGCCGCCGGGGTTACGGGTGGTCTCCACCAGCACGCCCGCCAGCTTGGCGTCGTGCCATTGGACGTCGTTGGGCCATTTCATGCACAGGCCCCGAGCCTCGGGGCCGGCGACGGCGCGCAAGGCCTCGCATGCCGCCACGCCCGCTAATGGGGACAGTGCTGGCAGCTGCGCGGCCGGCAGATGGACGTCGAACGCACACGAGAACATCAGCGTGGAGCCCGACCGATTCTGCCAGGGGCGGCCCGCGCGGCCGCGGCCGGTTTCTTGCAAATGGGTGCCCAGCAGCCAGGGCTTGCCGGCGCCGGCGCCCGACCGGGCGCGGGCCAGCAGGTCGGCGTTGGTCGAGCCGGTGCTGCCTGTCCAGGCAATGTCTTGGAATACGGGCAGGCGCGAGCCTAGCTCTCGGGCCAGGGCTTCCGGCGCGGGCAGGTCGATAGGGCGGACGTGATCGGACATGGCGGCGATTGTAGGGCACGCGGCCGGCCGTCGCGGCCTTTCGGCCTTCAAGCGTTTATGATTGGCGATACATTTTTTGCATCTGTCCCCCTCCTACATGCCGCAAACCGCTTCGTCCGCGTCAACCGCCGCGCCGTTCCGCCAGGACGGGAACGCCTGCCATGTGGCGGGCGACTGGAGCGTCCTGGCGTTGGCGGAGGCGAGCGAAGTCGAACGCCGGCGGTCGGCCTTGGCCCGCGCGGTCCAGGACGGCGTGCGCTGGGACTTGCACGGCATCAGCCGGCTGGACACGATCGGCGCGTTGCTCATCTGGCAGGCCTGGGGCGAAAAGCTGCCCGAACGGGTGCGATGGTCGGCAGGCCAGCAAGACGTCTTCAATGCGCTGGCCATGAACAAGGGCGGCACCCGGGCGCCCGAGCCCAAGGCAGCGTCGTGGAGCTGGGTGCGCGCCCTGGGCGGCGCAATATTGCATGGCGCCGAAAACGGCAGGGCGCTATTGATTATGTTGGGCCAACTGATGCTGGACCTGGGTGGCATGCTGCGCCGCCCGTGGCTGGGCCCGTGGCGCGAGATTTCGGCGCAGGTGTATCGCACCGGCGCGCAGGCGCTGGGCATCACGGCGCTGGTCGGCTTCCTGATCGGGGTGGTGCTGTCGTACCTGTCGGCGCAGCAACTCCAGATGATCGGCGCCGACCGCTTCATCGTCCGGCTGCTGGGCGTGTCCATCGTGCGCGAACTCGGCCCTGTGCTGGCGGCCATCCTGGTGGCGGGCCGGTCCGGGTCGGCCATCACGGCGCAGATCGGCGTCATGCGCGTGACGCAGGAGCTGGACGCGATGCTGGTGATGGGCATTTCGCACGGGCAGCGGCTGATCCTGCCACGCGTGATCGCGCTGGCCGTGACGATGCCGCTGCTGGTGTTGTGGACGGATGCCATGGCGATTTTGGGCGGCATGCTGGCCGCGCAGATGCAGCTTGGCGTCTCGGCGCAGTGGTTCCTGACATCGCTGCCGGACGCCATCTCGCTGACCAATTACTGGATCGGCATCCTGAAGGGCGTGACCTTCGGCATCCTGATCGCCCTGATCGCCTGCCATTTCGGCCTGCGCATCCAGCCCAATACGGAAAGCCTGGGCCGCGGCACGACAACGTCGGTCGTGACGTCCATCACGGGCGTGATCCTGCTGGACGCGCTTTACGCCATCATCTTCAGCTCGGTGGGCATCTGATGAGCAGCGCCGCCCAGCATCGGTTGTTCACTGACGACAGCGTCACGGTCGAACCCGTCATCTCGGTGCGCGGGCTGCGCACCGCCTTTGGCGACCACGTGGTCCATGACAATCTGGACCTGACCGTCTTCCCGGGCGAAATCCTGGTGCTTGTGGGCGGCTCGGGCACGGGCAAGACGGTGCTGTTGCGCCAGATCATCGGCTTGGACCAGCCCGCCGCCGGCATCGTGAAAGTGCTGGGGCACTCGTTGTTCGACCTGTCGCCCGGTGAGCGCAGGCGCCTGTCTTACCGCTGGGGCATGCTGTTCCAGGCGGGGGCGCTGTTCTCGGCGCTGTCGGTGTTCGACAATGTGGCCTTGCCGCTGCGCGAGCTGCGCACGGTGCCGGAAGACCTGGTGCGCGACGTCGTCATGTGCCGGCTGGCGATGGTGGGCCTGTCGGCGCAGGACGCCGGCAAGCGGCCTTCGGACCTGTCCGGCGGCATGGTCAAGCGCGTGGCGCTGGCGCGTGCGCTGTCGCTTGACCCCGAACTGGTGTTCCTGGACGAGCCCACGGCCGGGCTGGATCCGTTGCGGTCGGACGAATTCGTGGACCTGGTGCGCAGTTTGCACCGGCAGTTGGGATTTACCGTCGTCATGGTGACGCACGATCTGGACACGCTGCTTGCGTTGGCCACGCGTGTCGCCGTGCTGGCGGACAAGCGGGTGATCGTGTGCGACACGGTGCCGGAAGTCCTGAAGGTCGATCACCCGTTCATTCACACATTCTTCCTGGGCGAACGCGGTTTGCGCGCGCTTGGGGACCTGGCGCCGAAGGGATTGCATCATGGAAAACCGTAGTCATGCGCTCATGGCCGGTATCTTTACGCTGGTCTTGCTGGCCGCCGCCGCGTTGGTGGCCGTCTGGATCGGCCGGGACCGGACCAAGCTGCAAACATACGAAATCGTGTCGGCCACGGCGGTCAGCGGGCTGAATCCGCAGTCGGCCGTCCGCTACCAGGGCGTGCCGGTCGGCAAAGTGCAGTCGCTGGCGCTGAATCCGAACAAGCCGGGCCAGGTGCGCATTCGCATCGGCGTGGCGCCGAACACGCCGATCACGGAGTCGACCTGGGCCGAACTGGGCGTGCAGGGCGTAACCGGCATGGCCAATGTGGAGCTGCGCGACGACGGTACATCGCTCAAGCGCCTGGCATCGTCGGCCGAGCATCCCGCCGCCATCCCGCTGCGCCCCGGCTTCCTCGACCGCATCGAACAGCGCGGCGGCAAGCTGATTTCGAACGTGGAAGAAGTCACCGAGCAGTTGCGCCGCGTGCTGAGCGAACAGAACGTGCAGGCGCTGACCGCCAGCCTGCAGAACGCGACCGACCTGACGCAATCGCTGAAGGAAGCCAGCCGTGGGCTGGCGCCCGCGATGGCCAAGCTGGGTCCGCTGATGGAGTCGCTGGGCAATACCTCGCGCCAGGCGGACCGCGCCGCGCGCGAGATCGCCGACCTGGCGCAGCAGTCGCGGCAGGCGCTGGCGCGGTTGAATGCGCCGGACGGACCCCTGTCGGTGGCCACGCGCAGCCTGAACGACATTGCCCTGGCTGCGGCGCGGCTGGACGGCGAGACCTTGCCCGCCGTCACCAACATGGCCGCCAACGTTAGCGCGGCAGCGCGCGGCGCGACCATCACCCTGCGCCGTGTGGACAGCACGCCGCAATCGTTCTTGTTCGGCCCGGCGCCCATCGCACCGGGACCCGGCGAAGCCGGATTCGCGGGCTTCGGGAGACAGCCAAAATGAAAATGCGTCGCACCGTTTTGATCTTCACATTAACCGTCGCCACAACGCTGGCAGGTTGCGGCATCGGGCGCGTGGGCGCGCCGCCTTCCGTGTTTGACCTGGGCCTGGACACCAAGCCCGTGCCGACGTTGCCCGCGCGCGCGCCGATCGCCCTCAGCTTGCAGGCCGTGCCGGTGTTGTCGGACACCAGCGTGATCTGGCGGGTGGGCGACAGCGCCGCGCCCAAGGCCTACGCGACATACCGCTGGGCCTCGGCGCCGTCGGAACTGGTGCGCCAGCGCATCACGGACCGCTTGTCTCGCCAGGGGGCGGTGCTGGCCGATCGGGTCAATCTGCAGATGCCGCAGCTGCAGCTGTCGCTGATGCAGTTCGAGCAGGTGTACGCCGAAGACGGCCAGTCTAGCGAGGGCCGTATCCTGTTGCAGGCCGTGCTGGTCAATGGCCGCGCGGTGATGGACCAGAAGCGCATCCAGGTGCGGGTGCCTGCGGCCACGCAGGATGCCGCGGGCGGTGTGGCGGCATTGCGGCAAGCCACCGACGAGGCCGCCGACCAGTTGGCGCAATGGCTGGCCAGCGCCGCATCCGCTCCTGCCGCCACGTCCCGGCCGGCCGGTTAACATCATTCTCTTTTTCGCCCGCTGAGTTTCGCCATGTCCGCACGTACTGATACCCACGCCTTCGCCGGGGCCGCCGGCCGCATCGACTGCGCCGTTGACTGGCCCGCCGGCACGCCGCGAGGCTGGGCGCTTGTCTTGCACCCGCACCCGCTGCAAGGCGGCGCGCGCGAGAACAAGGTCGTCACGACCCTGTCGCGCGCTTGCGTGCAGCATGGGTTGGTGGCGGTGCGCCCCAATTTCCGCGGCGTCGGCCTGTCGGAAGGCGCATTCGATAAATCGGTCGGCGAAACGCAGGACATGCTGGCCGTGGTGGCGCAGATGCGCGAGCTGCATCCGGAACTGGCCGAAGCGCCCTGGGTGTTGGCCGGATTTTCCTTTGGCACCGCGGTGGCCGCGCAGACCTACGCGGCGCTGGCCGAGGCGGGCGATACCGTGTTGCCGTCGGCGCTGATGCTGATGGGGCCAGCGGTGAACCGCTTCCAGTCACATGAAGTGCAGGTCCCCGACGATACGTTGATGGTGCACGGCGAAGAAGACGAAGTGGTGCCGCTGTCTGAAGCCATGGACTGGGCGCGGCCGCGCTCTATTCCCGTGGTGGTGGTGCCGGGCGCATCGCATTTCTTCCATGGCAAGCTTCTGGTGCTGCGCCAATTGGTACAGGCGCGCCTGAAAGTCGCGCTGGATTGACCGATCGTTGCGGCGGGGTTGCATCAGGTTGCATGATTTAAATGCGTGCGGAACCCTGTGCGGGGCGGACCGGTCCAACGGGCTGCCTATAATTGTCAGCCATTAGCCCCGCGCCGGCGGGCGTCTCTCCTGGACCCACGTTGCCGATGAAGAATTTGCCTTACTCCGCTCAATCCCCCGTTGTCTTGACCCGCCGCCTGCTTTCCGGCGCGGTGCTGTCGGCGATGCTCGCGGCCTCGATGCCGGTCTGGGCGCAACAGGCGCCTGCCGCCGCGCCCGCTGCCGCAGGCGCGACGGCGCCGGCCCCGACGGCATCCGGCGCGGTGCCGGTGGGTGACGTGTCGGCCGTGCCGGCGCCCACCATCGCGGCCAAGGCGTGGATTGTCATCGACGTGAACAGCGGCCAGACGCTGGCTGCCTCCAACCCCGATATGAAGGTCGAGCCGGCGTCGCTGACCAAGATCATGACGGCGTACGTCGTGTTCAACGCGCTGGACGAAAAGCGCCTGACGCTGGAGCAGACCGTTCCCGTGTCCGAGCACGCTTGGCGCACGGGCGGTTCGCGCATGTTCATTGAACCGCGCAAGCCCGTCACGGTCGACGAACTGAACCAGGGCATGATCGTGCAGTCGGGCAATGATGCTTCCGTGGCGCTGGCCGAAGCCGTGGGCGGCAGCGAAGCCGCCTTTGCGTCGCTGATGAACCAGGAAGCGGAACGCCTGGGCATGAAAAGCACGCACTTCATGAATGCAACCGGCTTGCCCGACCCGCAGCACATGACGTCCACACGCGACCTGGCCACCCTGTCGTCGCACCTGATCACCGATCACCCGGACTTCTTCCACTACTACAAGCAAAAGAGCTACACCTACAACAAGATCACGCAGCCCAACCGCAACCGCCTGCTGTGGGCGGATCCGTCGGTGGATGGCATGAAGACCGGCCACACCGATTCGGCCGGCTACTGCCTGGTCTCGACCGCGGTGCGCGGTGATCGGCGCATCCTGGTGGTCGTGGTGGGCACTGACAGCGAAGCTACGCGCGCCGAAGAAAGCCTGAAACTGCTGAACTGGAGCTTCCAGAACTTCGACACCGTGAAGCTGTTCGACAAGAGCCAGCCGGGCATCGATGCGCGCGTCTGGGAAGGCACGGCCGAAAACGTCAAGCTGGGTCCACCCAAGCCAGTGGCGATTGCGGTGCCCCGCGGCAAGGCCGGCGACCTGAAGCCGGTGGCGCAACGCACGGATCCGCTCATCGCCCCGTTGGCCAAGGGCCAGCAGGTCGGCACGCTGCAATTCACGCTGGACGGCAAGGTGCTGCGCACTGAACCGCTGGTGGTGCAGGACGCCGTCGAACGCGCCGGCTTCTTCGGCCGCATGGTCGACACCGTCAAGCGCTGGTTCCAGTAAACGGACAAGCGCGCGCCATGGGCGCGGCCACGGGTGTAAGCTAGCAATGGGCGTTTCGTGCGCGAAACGCCCATTTTCCATATTGGGACGGACCGGGCGGTTCGTCCCTTACTTTTGAACATTCAGGAGTGCCTCATGATTCCGGGCGTGCCGGGCGAAAGCCAGGTGTATCTCAATGGTGAGTTCCTGCGCGTGGACGAGGCCAAGGTCTCCGTTCTCGACCGCGGCTTTATTTTCGGCGACGGCATCTATGAAGTCGTCCCCGTGTACCGGGGCAAGGCGTTCCGCATGACGGAGCACCTGGATCGCCTGGATCGCAGCCTGGCCGCCTTGCGGATCGCGCAGCCGTTCGACCGCGAAGGCTGGGTCAATCTGGTCGAGCAGCTGCTGGCGCGCACGAACCTGGATACCTGCATCGTGTACCTGCAGGTGACGCGCGGCGTCGCCCGTCGCGACCACCAGTTTCCGGCCACGCCGGTCACGCCCACCGTGTTCGGCATGATTTCCGCGTGGGCGCCGCCGCCGGCCGCGCAACGCGCCCAGGGCCTGACGGCCATCAGCATTCCCGACGAACGCTGGCTGCATTGCGAGATCAAGTCCGTGTCCCTGTTGGGCAACGTGTTGGCCAAGCAGCAGGCCGTGGACGCCAATGCCGACGAGGTCGTGCAGTTCCGCGACGGTTACCTGACCGAGGGCTCATCCACCAACATCTGGGTGGTCTCGGGCGGCAAGTTGCTGGCGCCGCCAAAGAACAACCTGATCCTGGAAGGCATCCGCTATGGCCTGATGGGCGAACTGGCGGCCCAGGCGGGCGTCCGGTTCGAGGCACGCCGTATCA
Source organism: Achromobacter sp. MYb9 (assembly GCF_002975275.1). GTDB lineage: Bacteria > Pseudomonadota > Gammaproteobacteria > Burkholderiales > Burkholderiaceae_B > Achromobacter. The sequence continues at coordinate 264,330 of NZ_PCOQ01000002.1, forward strand.
CGCAGGAAGAAGTGGAATCCGCTGATGAATTGATGCTGTCGTCGGCCACGAAGGAAGTGCTGGCGATCGTTTCACTGGACGGGAAACCGGTCGGCTCCGGCAAGCCCGGCCCTGTTTTCCAGCAATTACGCGCGGGTTATGATGCCCGCATCGCCGCGCTGTAAACCGTTGTTCCGGGCGGCCCTCGGGCCGCCCAGCAGCCGGCGGGCACTTGCCAACGCCCCGTTTGCCCCCATATAAGAACATTCAGGGGCAACTACTACTCCAGGCAAATCATGCATATTCCGCCCGAAGACTCGCTTATCGAATACCCCAGTGACTTCCCCATCAAGGTCATGGGCAAGCACCACCCCGAATTCGCGCAGACGCTGACTGAAGTCGTATTGAAGTTCGACCCGGGCTTCGACGCCGCGACGGTCGAGATGCGTCCCAGCAAGGGCGGCAACTACATGGGCCTGACCTTCACCGTGCGCGCGACCTCGCGCGAACAGTTGGACAGCCTCTATCAGGCGCTGCACGGCCATCCGATGGTGTCCATCGTTCTGTAAGCAGGAATGCCGTGATCAAGTGGCTCGCGGGGCCGGCGGACTATCTGCCGGTCTGGCAGGATATGCAGGCGTACACCAACCAGCGCGGCGCCGATACGCCTGACGAAATCTGGTTGTGCGAGCACGCGCCGGTTTATACATTGGGGCAGGCCGGCCTGCCCCAGCATGTGCTGAACCCCGGCAATATCCCCATCGTCCATTGCGACCGCGGCGGCCAAGTGACCTATCACGGGCCTGGCCAGGTGATGGCGTACGCGTTGTTCGACCTGCGCCGCATGGACATGTACGTGAAGGAATACGTCAACTTGCTGGAAGGCGCGGTCATCGACACGCTGACCCAGCACGGCATCGACGGCGCTTGCCGCAAGCCCGGCGCGCCGGGCGTGTATGTGCCGGACCCCGACGGCGGCGAACTGGCCAAGATCGCCGCGCTGGGCATCAAGATCCGCAACGGGCGCGCCTATCACGGGGTTTCGCTGAACGTGGCGATGGATCTGGCGCCTTTCCTGGGCATCAATCCCTGTGGCTACGAAGGCCTGCGCACCGTCGATATGGCGGCCTGTGGCGTGCGGCGTGCGCCTGCTGGCGTGGGCGACGTGCTGGCGCAGAATCTGGCGGCCGCCTGGCGCCGCGCAAGGAATCCCGCATGAAGACCTACAGCGCCGCCGACGTTGCCGCGACATCCCCCGAACAACTGGCGCGCTTGCGTGAAGGGGCGGCTGAAGACTATGCCGCCTGGATCCGGGCGGCCGCCGAACTCGGGCTGGTCGAAGCGCAGACCATCTACGGGCAGATGCTGCTGGACGGCGTGGGCGTCGACAGCCAGCCTGAAGAGGGCTTGGCGTGGTTCAAGCGGGCCGCCAACGCCGACCACCCGATGGCCATCAATATGGTGGGCCGCTGCTACGAGAATGGCTGGGGCGTGCCGCGCGACGATACGGTGGCGGCCTACTGGTTCCGGCTGGCCGCCGACCGTGGCCTGGACTGGGGCATGTACAACTATGCCCACATGCTGCGCAGCGGCCGGGGCGGCGTCACGCAGAACAAGGCCGCGGCGCTGGCGCTGTATCAGCAGGCGGCGCAGACCGGCCACGTGAAATCGATCGGCGTGGTCGGCCGCTTCTACGAAGCGGGCGATGTCGTGGAGCAAGACATGGCGCGCGCATTCGACTGCTACCAACGCTGCGCGGAAGGCGGCGATTTCCGGGGTATGTTCCATCTGGGCCGCCTGCTGCTGTTACGTGGCCAGAAACAGGAAGCGGTGCAGTGGCTGGTCCGCGTGCCCGAGACGTCCACGCCGGCGTTCTTGAAGGAAGCCAACGTCATGCTTCAGGACTGCGGCTTCCCGGCGCTATACGAGGCCTGACGGCGCGCGCTATTGCCGCGGCAGGGACCGCACCGCCGCGAAGGCGGGAATGCGTCATGGCGGCGGCGGAAATGCCTTCCTACGTGCTCAGGCGGGTTTCGAAGACGGCTTCCAACGTGTCGCCTTGGCCGGTGCCCTGGACGCCAGCCAGTCTATCCAGCAGCAATTGAGCGGCTCGCCTGCCCAGATCGGCGGCGTCCACGCCTAGCGTGGTCAGCCCTTGCGCCCATTGGGCCGCGCTGCCGTCGTCCGTGAACCCCAGCACTGCCAGGTCTTGCGGCACGTGAAGGTCGCGGTTGTGCGCTTCGGATACTGCCGCGGCGGCCAGCAGGTCCGACGTGCAGAATACCGCGTCGAAGATCGTATTCGTGGCCAATAGCCGCAAGAAGGCCATGCGGCCATCATTCATCTGCTGCACCTCGGGCTGCACGATATCGGCGACCCGGTCCAGGCCCAGCGCGGCCGCCGCGCTGAGGAAGCCGTCGCGCCGCGCGCGTTCCCAGGGATTGTCCGCGCTGATGCAGGCCACCAGCGCATGGCGCTTTTCGGCCAGATGGCGGGCCGCCATGCGGCCGGCTTCTTCGTTGTCGATCACGACCGCGCTATCTAGCGGCCGGGTCGAGGCGCTCCAGGTTTCCACCACCGGTATTTCCAGCCCCGCCAGGCCGGCCCGTAGCGCAGGCTCGTCCAGGGGGCCGATGACCAGCGCCGCAGCCGGGCGCAGGACGGCCAACTGGGGCAGCATGGCGGCATCGTGCCAGGGGCCGGCGGCCAGGTAGTAGCCGGCGGGCGCCAGCCGTTCGGCGCAAGCCTGGATGGCGCGGCCGGCAGGCCCGGCATCCAGGCGGGGCGCGATGAGCGCGACGGGGCGCAGCATAGGCAGGGAAGACATGGGGAATTTCAGGGGATTCGTCAGGCGTGACGATAACCCAGTCGGACGGGAAAAGAGGGCGGCTTCCAAGGGCCGAAGGAAATTCTAGAGAGTATGAGAATCCCGGTGTTTATACACTCTTTACGCGATCCAGATGTCGTCCAATCCCGGGTATGGAGATGGGCAAAGTAAGACGTACGGGCGATTTGGGGCGTTAATCGTATGCGCTGTAGCCTAAAAATCTGGAAGGGGCAGTAAAAATTCACCAAGAGGGGGTAATATCGAAAACGACTATTTTAGATCGCTGTTCGACCAGGAATCGAAAAAATGGACCGTCGCCAAAAGATTGTGTCAGGGATCGACTTGCGAAATTCGGTTGGCATTGAGATAGGAGCGCTGGATAAGCCTATCGTGAGAAGAGCCGATGGGGAAATCATCTACGTGGATTTTTCGACAACAGAGGATCTTATAAAAAAGTACCACAGTGATCCTTCTGTAAATATAGAAAATATTGTCGACGTTAATGCGATCTGGGGAAAGAACACGCTGCTTCAGGCGATCGGCGGGAAAAAAGTTGACTACATTGTCGCTTCCCACGTCATCGAACATGTGCCTGACCTTATTACATGGCTCGCGGAATTGAGAGAGTCTTTGAATTCCAATGGGTCCATTCGCTTGGCCATCCCTGACCGACGGTTTACTTTTGACTACCTCCGTCACGAGACTCAACTGAAGGATGTCCTGGCCGCCTATGCGGTTAAGGCGCGAGTGCCGCAACCCCAACAGCTATTGGATCATCTGCTAGGCACGTCGGTCGTTGATATAGTTGCAGCATGGGAAGGGAAAATTGACCCGGCTTGCCTAAAAAAGCATGCCACGGTTCCGCAGGCGCTCAATACAACGCAAGACATGATTACCAACGGAACATATCACGATGTTCACTGTTGGATATTTACCCCACTGTCCTTTGCGCAACTCTTTTTAGAGCTGGCAGAAAATGGGCTGGTTAATTTGGCTTGTGATAATTTCACCGAAACACAAGAATATACATACGAATTTTTTGTGTCCCTGAAACCCTCTGACGACAAACAGTATATCGTTGAAAGCTGGGTCAGAATGATTGAAGCAGTCAACGACCATATTCCTGGTTCTTCGTCGCAGCAACTTGTCGTAGCTAACAAGCAGATTGAGACGCTGCGAGGGGAGCTTAAGGAAGAAATGAGGAAGAGATTGCTTTCGGAAGACATGACAAAGGAAGTTCGGTCCATGCTGCATCATGCTGAGAACCAAATACACGCACTGAAGGGTTCCACAAGCTGGAGAGTCACCTCTCCCCTCAGAGTGGTTGGAAATCTCATTCGAAGGCAGTGGCGCTAATCTGCCTGACTGGCTAGGTGTCTCTGGGATCGTTGTTGGGCGGCGTATTAGATGCGGGAGCTTTCAGACAGCCCGCCAAGGCGGTTCACGCACGCAGCAGGGCGGATACGTTGGACGCAGATTCGTCCGGTAAAGGGTAAAATGCCTTCTTTTGTCCCATACCCGGCCGTCCTGCGCGCCGGTCATGAAGGTGTCCCATGTCTACGCTCGCCGAGTCTCCTGTGCCCTCGAACGAATCCGCCGCCGCGCCCGCTGACGCGGCCTACGATCCGACTCAGAAGCAGAAATCCCAGGCCAAGACGGCGCGCATCCCGATCAAGATTGTTCCGGCCGAACGTCTCAAGAAGCCCGAGTGGATCCGCGTGAAGGCCGCCGCGCCCGGCTCGCGCTTCTACGACATTAAGCGCATCCTGCGGGAGCACAATCTGCACACGGTGTGCGAAGAAGCCTCGTGCCCGAACATCGGCGAGTGCTTCGGCAAGGGCACGGCCACGTTCATGATCATGGGCGACAAGTGCACGCGCCGCTGCCCGTTCTGTGACGTGGGCCACGGGCGCCCCGATCCGCTGGACACCAAGGAACCCGAGAACCTGGCGCGCACCATCGCCGCGTTGAAGCTGTCTTACGTCGTGATCACGTCCGTCGACCGCGACGATCTGCGCGACGGCGGCGCCGCCCATTTCGTGGATTGCATCACGCACATCCGCGAACTGTCGCCCACCACCCGTATCGAAGTGCTGGTGCCCGACTTCCGCGGCCGCCTGGACCGCGCGCTGGCCATCCTGAACGCCGGCCCTCCGGACGTCATGAACCACAACCTTGAAACCGTGCCGCGTCTGTACAAGCAGGCCCGTCCGGGTTCGGATTACATGCATTCGCTCAAGCTGCTGGCCGAGTTCAAGAAGTTGCACCCGGAAGTGCCCACGAAGTCAGGTCTGATGCTGGGTTTGGGCGAGACGGACGAAGAAATCCTGCAAGTGATGCGCGACATGCGCGAGCACAATGTGGATATGTTGACGATTGGCCAGTATCTGCAGCCGTCGGAGCACCATCTGCCGGTGCTGCGGTACGTGCACCCGGACACGTTTGCTATGTTCGAGCGTGAGGCTTATGCGATGGGATTCTCACATGCTGCTGTGGGCGCCATGGTTCGGTCTTCGTACCATGCGGATGAACAGGCGCATGCCGCCGGAGTTAATTGAGGGGCCTTCAAGCCTTCGGGCTTGCAGCGATGTCTGCAGAGTTTTCGTGTGGCAGGGGCTATGTCCGAACAACGACCTCAGCGATTGCCTCTGAAAACTGATCCCAGCCGTAGTTGCGTCGTGCTTCTTCAAATGCAGAAGTTGCCATGTTGGAATATTGGCCTGCAGCTAATAAATCAAGTGCTGCCTCGATCTTATCGCTCCATTCATGGGATTTGGCCAAATACCCAGTCTCGCCGTCTCTTATGGCTTTTGAATAGGTATAGGTAGGGGTGGCAATAGTCACCGTGCCGGCGATAGCCGCTTCAAAATACTTCAGCTCTGATTTGCAATTCGTGAATTCATTATCAAGCAAAGGAACGATATTGATTTCAACGCTACCGATCAGACGCTGAAGATTGACATAGTCCTGCATTGGAAAGTAGTCAATACGATCCCGGAATAATTCCAGATGCTCGCCAGGTTCGATATACCCGACGAGCAGTAAGCGTATGTTCTGATGGCGCTTCATAGCCATGGAGATGGCGGGTGCTGCCAGATTGAAGTCCCGCCGGTGGCTGGGTGAACCGCTGAAGTAGCCAATCGAGACAGCATTTACGGATGAGAACCCGGATAGCTGTTTGAGCCGATATATTTCCTCAGAATAATTCTGTTGAACGCGATTTAGAAAATTCGGAATAACGGCGGTAGGCTTGTCGGGAAAGTGTTCATTCAATTGAGCGGCCAAATAGGCATTCGTCAAAATTGCGCCGTCGCACAAGCGAAGCATTTCGGCCAGACGCGAGACATAGGCATACCAGTAGTTCAGTTGCTCGCCTTCCCGGTATTCACCGACGGTGTCGATGAGAAGGGGCAGCTTCTGCGTACTGAAAACTAGATCGTCAACGTCAAACAGCACGCGTACGCCATGCAAGTTGGCAAGCCGAACCAATTGCACGAGCTGTGGTGAATAGCGTGTACGGCAAATTACCAGCGTCGTGCAATCTGATATGACCTGCATCACCTGCTCGATTTCATCTTTATAAAACCAAGCCGCTGAAATACTCGAGGCGGGCGCGCTATTCAGGCTGTCGACCATGTTGAACACGCGGTAGCGAAAGGTGCTGTTGTCGCGACCCTCATACAGATAAACCACACGAACTTTCTTTCGATAGAGCAGACGAACGCGATCGGAGCAAGGGATATCCCAGGGATCGGAATAGTCGTACGGCTTTACTTGGAGAAGGCTAAACATGGAGGGCGCGAATTCGGTTGGAAAGAAAGTCGATGGAGCCGGCCAATGCAGTATTCCAGTCGGTCTGGATTGAGGCCGCTCTCATATTCTCGATCCTTGTCGACTCGCTGATACTTATCGCTTGCCGTATCCCCTCAACCAAAGCTTCCACTGTGGGTGGAACGCAGACGATATTCTTCGAATAGGAAGAAAGATCGGTCTTGATACCTGAAGAATTGGTAACTGCGACAGCGCCCGAGCACGCCAGATCTAGCGGCGGATAGCTTGGGTGCGGAGTATCCATCAACGTCAATCCCACATCGATGGTTCGAAGTAATTCGGAATAATCGCCCCATCCCATCTGCTGGTGGAAATAAATATCGGGATTGCCAGGGAGTGTGCCGTTGGGTAAGTCCTTCCCTGCAAAATGAAATTCCCACTCCTTTGGATCCAGAATCCCCTGCAACAATGATTGTGTGATGACCTCAAGCCCACGCAGGTAAAGATTGCGCAGATTATTAGGTCTGCCGTAAAAGAAAAAACGACGTTTTCCGGGCGGTCGTGGTCCATTGGTCGGACGCATGCTCGGGAAAGCAGGTTCAAAATATGTTGATCTGTCGGCTAAGCCGGCAATCGGATTGGGGCCCTGCGTCAGGTGACGCTGAAGCAATCGGGTATTGAGGGCGAACACGATTTTGTCGTCGCTCAATACCTCTTCACATCGAATGCGTTCATCCCCATAGCCATAGAACATGCGTTCGTCTTCTTGCAGCAGGTAAATCATCTGCTCCGATGCAATCGATTTTCGGACGCTCGCTGTAGTCCACCAAGATGTAGTGATGAAGACGTCATCTTCCCGACGTAGGGGCACGTAGTGTCCAGAAGTCGGTGCGGATTCCAGCATGGTCAATTCACCAGTGAATTGCACTTGGTTGAGCTCGAGTAGTCGACGAACGACGTCCGTGTCACCATCGCTAATGCGTGTGATGAGTCTAAGCTCGGCACCTTTCTTTTGGGCGATGCTTGCGGCAAGTACTAGTGCCGTCGCGACGCCGCCAAAGAGAGAGGCGGGGCCTATGCTGTCGGTGACTACATTGATACGCAGGCCGCGCGAAAAATCGTCCATAACGCGCATCGGCGCGAGGTGAGCCAAACGTGCTTGCAGGACGTCTTCGAATGAAATGGTCGGAAGAATCGGCCTCACCTCACCGAATTTTCGAATTTTCCTGCCTTCACGACGGCCTGCAATCTCAAAATGGACAAGAGGATTCAAATGAGCCGCAGCGACGTCAGGGTGATCCAACAAGTATTGCTTCGAATCAAAATCATCACCAGGCTGTGTGCACTCTTGCCAATGGACGGCGTAATGTTCGGCGGCTTTACGACGAGTGGAGCCCGGTAGATACGCTCTCGAATAGGCCTGATGATCGAATAGCGGGGAACTTTCGATGAGCTTGGTGTCGCGACGAAGTAGTGACTTGGCACGGTGTCGATGCACTATGCGCCGAAGTGCCTTCATCAGGAGGGTGGAAAAGTTCGGGTTTGCCGCTCCAACTACGTGAACCGGCTGTGTCCTCTTCGCGGCATCTAACTGCTTCTGGAGGTCTGCACAGCGTTGATACGCAGCTTCAAGCTCACGTCGGTGCCATGCCTGTTGGTCTTCGGAACGCAGGCGTGAAGGTTCGGCTTTCGTCATGGATATCCCGTCAGTGGCCTCGGAGCCTGCCATGCCAAACGACGGAACTGATTGCGAAATAGTAGAATTATTAGGCATTATGTCTGCACGAATGGCGTGGATATACGAATTTGAATGACGCTGGCAAACAGGCTCGTACGGCTAACAACGAACTAAAGTGTAGATTACTTGAATATTCGCCGACAAAGTGCAGCAATCTGGCGTAGAGGCGTTGTCAATCGCCAACTTTTCGATCGGAGTAACGCTGCATTTACCTCTTCCGCCGCATCCGCCCTTCCTTGCTGCATGCGAAGTGCGTCTTGAAGATCCTGCGCCAACTTGCTCATGCGCCCGATTTCCTTGGTGTTTTCCCGTATTTTTTTGTCCCGGTCCAACAGCGCTACTTCTGCAGCATGTAGCGATTGCTCCGTTCGTAATACGGACTCGGCGGGTGGCGCCGAGCGTGTGGACCAGGGGTTGTTCGCCTGCGGTGGAACATCTTGGCGGCTGTATCGAGTTTGGTGCAGGGAGCCGTGTCCTTGAATGACCAATTCTTCATCGCCTGCAACGATTCGTTGGCCGAGCGCGTTGCTGGCTTCGGGTTGTTTGCGAATGACACATATCGAGTTTATGAACTCAATGGACCGTATTTCGGACAATGATCCAGGCTGAATCGTACAGCCATGGTGAGAAAGTATGCCATTCAACAGGCCAAGGCGATCCGGCGTGTCTACGCCCCAGTGCTCGAAATTCAGGATATCGATCAACAGCTTAAAAAAGGATATCGAAGAGTAGGGATCGAACAGACCACCTTCAAAATCTTTCCAATAGCTGCAGTGGAGGTCCTCGGCGATAAATGTGCCGCCTTGCGCTAATACGGGAAAGTACAGGCAGAACGACTTGATAATGTCCCCGGAACTATGGGAGCCGTCATCGATAATGATGTCGAACGTCGCGGATTCATTAATAATCGTGGCGTATGTTTCGATTGCATTTGCATCTCCTACGATTACCCGCGTATTCGGGTCAACGTAGCGGAGAGCCGCACAATCGGGATTTATATCGCAGCCGACGAGCTTGCTGGCATTAGGAAAGTACTTGGGCCAGATTTCCAGTGAGCCGCCATTCTGGATGCCGATTTCGAGAAGTCGGACGGACTTTTCACGGTACGGGTCTAGTATCCTCCCGTATTCTTCCAGATAAATCTCCCACTTATCCGAAACCTTGCCGGTATGGACGTCATACAAATGCCGCAGCGAGTCTGTAGTCATTATTCCCTTCGGCGTGCGTGGATACTGGTTCCGCTGCGAATGTCTGCGCACGATTCGCCGCTGACTGTTCACTCGAAAAAAACCTGGACTATATTGATAAAACGCTATGCGAACTCGATCGTGCTGGCTTAGTGGCCAAAATATGCTTGAGTGACTTCGTCTGGTGTGCCATCCATCTTGATCTTGCCATGCTCCAGCCAGATGGCTCGATTGCATGTCTCTTTGACCAGCTCCCGCGAGTGGCTGGCAATCACCAGGATATGGGTGGATTCGACCAGTTCGTTCATCCGCGCCTCTGCGCGCACTCGAAATCCTTCGTCGCCAACGGAAAGCCATTCATCCATCAGCAATATTTCCGGCCGGATGATGGTTGATACCGAAAAAGCCAAGCGCAGATGCATGCCGGAAGAGTATGTCCGCACCGGCATATCGATGAAATCACCCAACTCCGAGAAGTCTATGATTTCCTCGAGTTTCGCGTTTATGTTCGCCCGTGTCAGGCCGAGCAGGGCGCCTCGAAGGTAAATGTTCTCACGCCCGGTGGCTTCAGGGTCAATGCCGAAACTCACATCGATGAGAGAGCCTATTTCGCCCTTGATCGCGGCGCGGCCACTTGACGGTTCATATACGCCGCTCAACAACCGCAGCAGCGTGCTCTTACCGGCGCCGTTATGCCCCAGCAAGCCGACGCGGTCGCCGTCCTTGATGGTCAAAGTCAGGTCTTCTAGCGCGCGGATAATGACCCGGCCGCTCGCATTGGCGCTAATCTGGCCGCCAGTGGCTACCTGAAAGAGCCTTTTTTTCAGCGAACGTGCGCTCGCGTTGTAGATCGGAAAGTCGACACAAACCTGGTCGAATACGATGGAAGCCATAATCTGTTTGTCTTGGATGAACGGTATGTCTTATAGCCAGTAAGCAATGCGACGGCGATAGCGCCCGAAGAGCATGAGGGTAACTATCCAGCCAACAACGGCGATGGCAATCGACACTAACCAATTGGTGAGGGAGGGCTCCTTGCCCAACAGGGGAGCACGTACGATCTCAATGAAATGGTAGAAGGGGTTCAAATCCAACATGTATGCGCCCGCGCGGGACGGCAGCAAGCTCGGCAACCACATGATCGGGGTGAGATAGAACACCACCTGAAGAAAACTGGAAATAATCTGGGGAATATCGCGGTAACGGGTGCAGATAACGCCTAGGAAGATGGCGATCCAGCTCAGGTTCATCATTAGCAGGAACAATCCCGGTATCGCTACCACCGCATCCCAAGTTGGCGCTTTTTGCACAGCAATGAGCACCAGCGGAAAGATGACAACATTGTGCGCGAGAATGATGAGATTCCGCCAGATAACGCGGAATATGTGCACGCTCAGGGGGATGGGCAACTGTTTGATCACGGCTTCGCCCGCGATGAAGCCACTGCATCCCTCCGTGATGACCGTAGAGATAAAGCCCCATAGAATCAAGCCGATCGATAGGAACGGGAGGAATTCGTCCATGGGCGATTTGAAGATCTGCCCGAACACGATACCAATCGTGGCTATCATGACGCCCATGCTGATGGTGAGCCAGAAGGCACCGATCGAGGAGCGGCGATAGCGCTGGCGCACATCCTGCCAGCCTAGGGTACCGATCAGGGAAAAACGTTTTAGCGCTGACGTGATGTCTTGCACGGCGCCCGCGGCGGATTGGTTCGACATAAACAGAAGGGTCTATCTATAAGTAGTCAATCGATGAGATGCTGGCGCTGCGAATCGCAGGGGTTCGGAAGGGCCGGCATCGGAGCTAATTAGCCTGATGGACCAGTTCTGAAGGTTTCTTCAGTACTGGAACGGTATGGTCATGGGTCGCTATTTCATTGAGGTCCCGTCCTGCCAGAGTCAGGCTGGTGACGTTATATCCGCTAAGTTGCGGCAATATTCCAAAGAGGCGTTCCAATGCGTGAGCCAAGGTGCCGTCCTGCTTCCCGTTCTCGGGTTCAAAGTTCAATAGGTTTTCTGGTATATCGTGCAGGGCGGCGAGGGCTTTCGGGGCAAACCAGAACATTGTGCCGGCGAAGAAACGGAGAGGTACGTCTTCTTCCTGCACGGGCGTTTCGATCAAGCTTTGGAGCAACTTGTGCACCGTGGGCCTATTTGCACCCCAGTAATGAGGATGCGTCAGATAGTAGTCATGGGGTCCGACCATGCCCGTCTTACCGTCTCGCAACAGTGCGACGCTGCGCCGGACGGTCTGAGAGTTGCCACAAAGCTGGCGGAAGAGGCTTTGCTGCCATTGCTGCCCGCTATCGCTATAGGTGCTCTTCTTGGAATGCAGCTTGAGCACGGCATCATACCGCTCCAGCATCCCGCTGCGGTGAACGGCCAGGAACGGACCGACATCCCGGCCGCGGTTCTCCGACAGGGCGACCGCTACGCTGCTTGCCAGAGGAGCGAAGATGTCAATCAGCTCGGAAACTGCACCTTCGTGTGGCGTGGTAATGATCAGGTCGAAAGGTTCAACGATGTTCTTGATGAAACTGTAAATCTCGTCGGCCAGCTCTGGGTAAAAGATATGTACAACCACCGCCACTCGGACGCCGGGTCTACCGAGCGGCGAGGAATGGATGATGCGTTGCCATGGCAATGGGCTGGCCACGGTCGCCAGGGCTGTCAAAGAACCGGGTTTGGATTGGTAATGCGCCTGCGAGCGCGCGATAAAACGATTGATGGCCTCATATTCGGCGGCAGGGCACAGTTTCTGTAGCCATCCCAAGCTCAGATTGTGAGGATTGTTCCGGACGAGTTCCGTCTTGACGAGCCCCGTTTCCCTTGCAAGGGCATGCGCTTGAAAATGTGTGGGGTTGAACTGCTTTAGCGAGCGCCAGAATATGGGGCGGAGTAAATTGGGTAAGTTCTTGATCGTAAGGCTTTTGTATCCCCACACCGCCATGGCGCGCCATCTGTCCCAGCTGCTGGGCTGATAGATCACATCGACGGTCGCATCGTTGGCGACGATGGCTGTCGATAGTCCGAGTTCGCCGGAAAGGATGGTTTCTATCTTGGTATTGCGGGGGGAGATGGTCGAGAGCCATGACTGGAACCAGTCGCTCGCCACGGTCTCGCCACGCAGCGCGATCAAATAGGATTGCAAATGCCACTGCCATTGGAGTGACTGCGTGACGCCTACGATTGCGACTTCGTCCAGGCGTTCCAGCATAGTCGCCATCGTGGTGAGATAACGGCGATTGTTCGTCACCAAGTAGCTCGAATTGAGCAGCAGCATGCGATCGCAGCCGCCCTGTGCCTGCATGGCGGCAATGCCTACGCGGTAGCTATAGAAATCGTAGCCTATGTTGGGTCGGCAAATCGTCTGGATCTTCTTGCTGGTGGGCGCGTGGATCGGGGCGAGTTGACTGGTGGTGACCAAAATGACGGCATCGCACAGCGTTTCCAGGTCTTCAAGAATGGCGTGAAACGTCGAGTCCAGTACATTATCTGGATCAAAATGGGCGACAACGGCAACTGTCTTTGGCATATCAATGCAAAAGTGCGTGGGCGGCGCGATACAACTTACGTGTGATTTTGTGTATTAACGGATATTTTTGCAGTGCGTGGGCGAGTCGTTGAACGCGTGGCTGCATGGGCACGTGCTTGCTAAGATTCGCCTTGATCTGCACGCTGTCGCGCGAGGCAATTTGCTCGATTCGCCGGAACGCGGCGTCGCGGGCTTTTTCCACGGGAATCATATCTTCCGAAGAAATATACGAAGTGCGGGCGACTTCGTCCAAATAGCCAAGACCCCATTGAACGTCTGGCTCCAGGTGGCAGCCTTCGCCCCACTCGTTCCAGGCATTCACGAAGATGAAAGGATCCGAGGCACCGGAGCGCGTTTCTCGGGTATAGGCCCGCAGGAATTTCAGCCACGAACCAAAAAATGCCGGCGTGGCATTAACGATGATCGTGCCAGTGTCCTGGCGCCGTGCCGTGTTGTCCCAACTGGGAATGATGCCTCGATAAAGCGTGAACGGTGGCTGCGGGCGCAGCATGCTTTGTGCAATGACGCGTGAATAGTCGATCAAGCCGCCACGAAAGTTCGGATTGGTCAGCTCTGGCAAAGGATCGGGGCAGTTCTGCGGGCCATTGAACTTATGGGGGGGAAACTCGACCATAGCGTCGGCGCCAACTTCGCGCGGATCGCTGATGTCGTAGAAGTCGACCACGGAGATATGCAGGCCGGGTAGGCCAAGGCGTTCAGCTTCCTTGCGCCATTTTTGAATCGAACCAGCCGGGTCAGGCAGTTCCTTGATGCGGTAGACAACCAGCAGCGGCTTGTCATCCACGCGGATATAACGGGGGTCAGACAGGAAAGGATGAATATCCCGAATGAAGCGCTCTTCATCTCCCTCGGCGTACTTTTGTTCAAGCAGTACGCTTTTAGTGTCGCCATCCCAGGTCCTGGTCCAGTTCTCATTCGCCCAGCACAGGCAGAACGGCATATCGATGTCAGACGCCAGGAAGTTGTCTAGAGGACGTTCCAGGATGCGTCGACCGCTGAACCAGTAGTAGTAGAAGCAGAACGCGTACACACCATATTCACGGGCCAATGCGGCCTGCTCGCGCATGGTTTCTACGCGATCCAGGTCATAGAAGCCCAGCTCTCGCGGAATATGCGGTTGATGATGTCCGTCGAAATTCGGCCGTGCTCGGGCGACATTAGTCCACTCCGTGAAACCGGGCCCCCACCATTCCGAGTTCTCCGCCACGCGATGGTACTGGGGCAAGTAGAACGCGATGAGTTTCGAGGTGTCCCGCGTATAGCCGGCGTCATCGGCCGCCGCGTCACCACGGTGACCGGAAAGGGCCTTAAACGCGGGGGCATCGGTCATATCAGTAGTGTTTTTCATGTCAAACATTAGAAAACTGCATTGGCGCGGCAGGTGCACAACAGTGGTGCCTGCAAACTGCCAACTTCAGTCAGGCTTCACGCAAAGTAATCCGCCTGCAGGAACGGCTTGCCCGACGCATCCTTGGCAGAGACGACAGGTTCGACGCTCGTTCGCCAATCGATGGCGAGTGTGGGATCGTTCCAGGCGATGCTGCGTTCGTGCGCCGGCGCGTAGTAGTCGGTTGTCTTGTACAGAAATTCCGCAGAGTCCGACAGGACTACGAATCCGTGGCCGAAGCCTTCGGGCACCCACAGTTGGTGCTTGTTGTCTGCGCTGAGCACGGCGCCGACCCATTTGCCGAAAGTTGGCGAGGACTTGCGTAAGTCGACAGCGACGTCGAAAACTTCGCCTTGCACGACCCGTACAAGCTTGCCTTGCGGTTGCTGGATCTGATAGTGCAAGCCGCGCAGAACGCCTTTCGCCGAACGGGAATGGTTGTCCTGGACGAATTGCGCCTTGCGGCCGATCGCCTCTTCGAAAATGCGATGGTTGAAGCTCTCGAAGAAAAAGCCGCGGTCATCGCCAAATACCTTGGGTTCAAACAGGATGACTTCCGGAATCGCGAGGGGAGTGGCTTTCATCAATACACCTTTTCGACGAGCAGGCGTTGCAGATACTTGCCGTAGCCATTCTTGGAAAGAGGCACGGCCAGCTTTTCCAATTGCTCAGGGGTAATCCATTTATTGCGGAACGCTATTTCTTCAGGGCACGAAACCTTCAAGCCTTGGCGGTTTTCCAGGGTGGAAATGAACTGACTCGCCTCAAGCAGCGACTCATGTGTGCCGGTATCCAGCCAAGCATAGCCACGGCCCATGATCTCCACGTTCAGCTTGCTGCGCTCTAGATAGACACGATTCAGATCGGTAATCTCAAGCTCTCCGCGCGGCGACGGCTTGATCTGCTTGGCAATCTCGACCACGTCTTTGTCGTAGAAGTACAAGCCCGTCACGGCATAATTGGACTTCGGCTTGGCGGGTTTTTCCTCCAGCGACAGAACCTTGCCCGCGTCGTCGAATTCCGCCACGCCATAGCGTTCGGGGTCATGCACGTGATAGGCAAACACGCTGGCACCTTCGGCGCGTGCATCGGCGTTGGCCAGAAGATGATGGAAGTCGTGGCCGTAGAAAATGTTATCGCCGAGCACGAGCGCCGACAGATCGTTGCCAAGAAAGGACTCACCGATCAGGAATGCCTGCGCCAGGCCGTCGGGCGAGGGCTGAATTGCATACTGGAGGTTCAGTCCCCACTGTGAGCCGTCGCCCAGCAATTGCTGGAACCGCGGCGTGTCCTGCGGAGTGGAGATGATCAGGATGTCCTGGATGCCGGAGAGCATCAGGGTGCTCAGCGGGTAGTAGATCATCGGTTTGTCGAAGACCGGCAGCAACTGCTTGCTGATCGCGAGCGTGGCGGGATGTAATCGGGTGCCGGAGCCGCCGGCCAGAATAATGCCTTTGCGTTTCATGCGGAAAATTCCAATGACGTAAGTTGATCTACCGTGCGGTCGACGTGGACTGTCCAGTCCGGCATCTGCAGTTTTAGCGGGGAAACCAGTGCGATAGTATTCAGCCGGGAATTCCTGGGCCTGGCTGCGGGTACCGGGTACTGCTCGGTCGTAATGGGTTTGATATTGGCCGTCTCGGCCTTCAAAATCACGCCGTTATTACGGGCCCGTTCGACGACATGCGTGGCCAGCCCATGCCAAGTCGTATGGCCTGATGCGGTCAGGTGATAGACGCCCGTGGCAAGTTTGCCTTGCTGATAGCCGGCAATGGCCAAGGCGGTGACGTCTGCAATCAGTTCGGCCGATGTCGGAGCGCCGTGCTGGTCAGCCACAATATTCAAAGCATCACGCTCTTTGGCCAAGCGCAGAATCGTCTTGATGAAATTGCCGCCGTGGGCCGAGAAAACCCAGCTCGTGCGCAGAACGAGGGCTTTGCAGCCGCTGTCGGCGATGGCGGTTTCGCCCGCCAGTTTGGTCGTGCCGTATACGCTCTGCGGATTGGTTTGGTCGTTGATGTCGTAGGGCGCATCCTTGCGGCCATCAAACACGTAGTCGGTGGAATAGTGCACCAACAGTGCGTTCTTTTCCTTCGCGTACCGGGCCAGCACGGCCACTGCATCCGCATTTATGAGTTGGGCGGTGTCCTGATTGGTTTCTGCCTTATCCACCGCGGTGTAGGCAGCGGCATTAACGACGATGTCGGGCGCCTGATCATGCAGCAGTTGCTGCAACCCTTCCAGGTCTTCCAGGTTCGCTCCTTGGCGGCCGTATGCCTGCACGTCCCCCAACGGCAACAGGGTGCGTTGTAATTCGTGGCCGACTTGACCATCTTTGCCGAGCAGCAGGATTTTCATATCAGTGGTTATATTCGGTTAGATATTGCGGCGACTAATAATCCGAGGTTGCCCACGGTGGTCTGGCGGTAGACGCCGGACCGTTTAATACCGACGATTCGCGGGATCAAACTCCGTTGGCGTGCGGATACCAGGCAATCGAAAATACGGCGATTTGCGGGTGTCAGTTTTGGCAGCAATGGCGCAAGTGCTCGGATATGCTGGTTTGTCCATGCTTTGAGATGGCCTTGGAAGAGCATACGGATCCGAACCAATCTGGCACCGATCCCGGCATTTGCGCCGATGAGATTGCCGCCATGCTGGCGATATCTCAGGGACGGCCGGCTGTCATAGTGTACGCGGCCTCCACAGGCGGTGACCACGATGTAGATCCACCAATCGTGGGCTACTACGTCGATGTCGCTGCCGGCCGCGATGAGCAGACGCCGGGCCGCATTGTTGAATACCATGGTGTTGCCGCCGGCCACGTTCTGCACCAGCGCATTGGCGAATGCGGGAGGGCGGCTAAAAAGCGGCGAACAGCCCAGCGTTGCCCCCTGTTCGTCGATCAATTCGGTGCGCGAACAGTACAGGGCGGGGATCTCTTCGGGGACCGTCGCCAGCCACTCTACTGCGCGCTGCAGTTTTTCCGGATGCCAGATGTCGTCCTGGTCCGACATGGAGTAGTAGTCCGCCTGGACTTCGGGCCGGCAGATCAGGGACATGAAATTAGCAACGAAGCCCCTGCGAGGGCCGTCGCACACGGTCAACCGGCCTGGCGCCCAACGCGATTGATAGTCGGTAAGCGCCCGTCGGGTGGCGTCGTCGGGGCTGTCGTCCGACGCCCAGACCTTCCAATGCGGGTAGGTTTGAGCGTCAAACGAGTCCAACTGCTCCGGCACATACTTTTCACCTTGGTACGTGCAAAGAAGAATGGCGACTTGCTGGCTCAAGGGCCTACCCATATAAAGGGATGACTGTATGGCAAAGCGGGAAAAAGGCGCGTATGCGCCTTTAACGCTGCCCGAATAATCAAGCGGAGTATTGGGTATCAACCCAGTCGCGATACGCGCCGCTGGTGATATTGGCGACCCAGTCCTGGTTGGCCAGATACCACTGCACCGTCTTGCGGATACCGGATTCGAAGGTCTCGGCAGGCTTCCACCCCAGCTCGCGCTCCAGGCGCGAGGCGTCGATGGCGTAGCGCTGGTCGTGGCCGGGCCGGTCCTTGACGAAGACTATCTGGCTTTTATAGGGCTGACCATCGGCCCGAGGGCTGAGTTCGTCCAGCAGGGCGCAAAGCGTGTGGACGACGTCGAGGTTGGCTTTTTCGTTCCAGCCTCCCACGTTGTAGGTCTCACCCAATTGGCCGTCGGCCAGCACGCGGCGGATCGCCGTACAGTGATCCTTCACGTACAGCCAGTCGCGGATCTGCTGGCCGTTGCCGTAGATCGGCAGCGGTTTGCCGGCCAGCGCGTTGTGGATTACCAGCGGGATCAGCTTTTCCGGGAAGTGATAGGGACCGTAATTGTTCGAGCAATTGGTCGTAAGTACCGGCAGGCCATAGGTATGGTGATATGCGCGGACCAGATGGTCGCTGGCGGCCTTGCTGGCCGAATACGGGCTGTTGGGCTCGTAGCGGTTGTTCTCGCTGAAAGCGGGATCATCCTTTTCCAGTGAGCCGTAGACTTCGTCGGTCGAGACGTGCAGGAAACGGAATGTGGTGCGTTCCTGTTCGGGCAGCGCGCTCCAATACGCCCGCACGGCTTCCAGTAGGTGGAAGGTGCCGACGATATTGGTCTGGATAAACTCGCCTGGCCCGTGGATCGAGCGATCCACATGCGATTCAGCGGCGAAATTCAGGACCGCGCGGGGCTTATGCTCAGCCAGCAGGCGGCTGACGAGCTCGAAGTCTCCGATATCGCCCTGCACCAGCTTGTGTGCGGGATTGTCTTTCAGAGAGGCGAGGTTGTCCGGGTTGCCCGCGTAGGTGAGCTTGTCCAAGGTCACCACGGGCTCATTGGATTCCAGGAACCAGTCGAGTACGAAGTTAGAGCCTATAAAACCTGCTCCGCCGGTAACAATAATACTCATTCTTATTAGTCCTTGAGCGATGAGCGCGGCGCGCAAACCCGCTCGTGAGCCCATAATTATGCCGTAACTGTCCAGCGGCCTACAAATAAATGAAACGAACGGTTGCCTGAAATATCGGTGTTACAAGGAATCGTTCCACGGCTCGGGATTTTCGACCTTGCAATTCTTCGCATGAGTTACGTGGCCTTACGCGCATTTGGACTGGCCCAAAAGCTATCCGTGTTGCCCAGTGATTTATTGATGTACCGTGCCAGCACAAACATCAGGTCAGACAGCCGGTTCAGGTACTGCCTGACCGGCGCATTAACGTTGTCCACCCGCGCCAGCGCCACCACCGTCCGCTCCGCGCGCCGGCACACCGTGCGCGCCACATGCGCCTGCGAGGCAGCCCGTGAGCCCCCGGGCAGAATGAATTCCCGCAATGGCGGCAGCGAGTTGTTGTAATGCGCCAACCGGGCATCCAGGTGGGCGATTTGCTCATCTTTCAGGGCGACGTGGCCCGGGATGCAGAGTTCCGCGCCCATGTCGAACAGGTCATGCTGGATGGTCTGCAGGTCGGCCGATACGTCGGCTGGCAGGGATTCGGTCAGTAGGAGGCCGATGACGCTGTTCAACTCGTCGACGTCGCCCAGGGCAGCGATGCGAGGTGCGTCCTTGGGCGAACGGGATCCATCTCCAAGGCCGGTGGTGCCGTCGTCCCCGGTGCGGGTGGCAATGACGGATAAACGGTTGGCCATGGGAGATCCTGATCAGTGAGTAGACGTTGGGGGTTTGCTTCCGGCGGTAAGCGCTCCTGCGGGGAGGGCGGGTCGACTGCAATCAACCGTCAGGATTGTTGCGTGCTCGCAGGGGAACTGTTGCATTCGCGCAGTATCCTAGCATTGTAGGAAGCGGGGCCAGAAGTCCGGGCCCGGCTTCCGCCGCAAATGGAGGTTACCCGCATGGCTTTTGACCGCAAATACGCAATGCCCATGGCCATCGCCACCGCGATGGCAGTCGTTACCCTGGCTACGCCGTTGGCGTTCGCGCAAACGGCCGATGCCAGCGGTGAAGTTCGCCGGGTGGACCCGGCCGCGGGCAAAGTCACGATCAAGCACGACGAGATCAAGGCCCTGGACCTGCCGGCCATGACGCTAGTCTACGAGGCGGACCCGCCGACCCTGCTGGCCAAGATCAAGGCGGGCGACAAAGTCCGCTTCACGGCCACCCGCAAGGATGGCAAGTATGTCGTGACGGCGATCGCGAACTAACTCCCTTCATTTTCTTTTATCCTGCGCCCGCTTGCCGCGGCCCCCTGGGCCTGCCGGCAAGCGGGCGCTTGCGCATTTTATAGGCGTATCTACAATGCGTTATCTTTTAACGCATTTATATACGTTTCGATATGCGCACTGACTTCATTCAGGGATGGTGGGTTGCGGTTGCGGCGCTGCTATTGGTAGGGATCGGCGGATGCGCAGCAAGCGTAAAGCAGGCCGCCGTCGCCGTGCCAGTCCAGACCAGCGGTGCGCAAAGCAAGCCAAACCAAGCCGTGCAGGAGACCGTCGTCGTGAAGTTGCCGACCGGATATCAGCGCGAAATTCGCAAGGGATCTCTCTGGCGTTCCGCCGGCAGTATTCCGCAAGGCGAGGTCCTACGCCCCGTCGGGACCGTCTTCACGATCGAGGGCCGGCAGGTGCATGAAGCTTGGCTGGTCCTTTCCGATCAAAAGCTTGTTGGTTTTTACCTACCCGGAGACCAGGCCTATTCCGCGCTGAAGTCTCCTCTACCCATGATTGTCGGAGACGTGCAGTGAAGCGTGCATTGAAGATTTCAGCGGCGGTATTGGCATCGGTCGTGATGGCAGGCTGCGCCTCGGGCGTAAAGCACTCGCAGATGGCATCCTCCATCCCGGTCGTACAGCAGGGCGAAGGGCGCATTTACTTCCTGCGTTCGGCGTCGATGTTCGGCGCGGCGGTGCAGTCCGACATCCGCCTCAATGGCGAAGTGGTCGGCCGTTCGCAGCCGGGCGGGTTCTTCTATGTGGATCGTCCCCAGGGCGCCTACAAGGCGTCCACGTCGACCGAGACCGAGAAGACCCTGAGTTTCGTGCTGGACGCGGGCGAAACGAAGTACGTGCGCAGTTCTCCGTCAGTCGGCCTGCTGGTGGGCCGTATCGTGCTGGAACTGGAGACGCCGGAAAAGGCGGAAAAGGAACTAGGCGGCCTGAGCTATACCGGCAAGCCCGTCGCGCCCGTCGCGCAGAAGTAATACCGCATCGGGCGGCAACGAGGCAACATGCCCCGTTGCCGTACCGACTGCACCTTACAGCACGTAGCGCGCCAGGTCCTGGCTGCTGGCGGCTTCCGCTAATTGCGAGTTGACGTAGGCGGCGTCGATTTTCACGTGCTTGTCCTGGCTGGACGTGGCGTCGAACGACAGTTCGTCCAACAGCTTTTCCATCACCGTGTACAGGCGGCGCGCCCCGATGTTCTCGGTGGTTTCGTTTACGTCGTAGGCCAGTTCGGCCAGGCGGCGCACGCCCTCATCCGTGAATTCCAGTTGCACGTCTTCGGTGGCCATCAGCGCGGTGTACTGCTTGGTCAGCGAGGCGTCCGTGTCGGACAGGATGCGCACAAAGTCCTCGGCGGTCAGCGATTCCAGTTCCACGCGGATCGGGAAACGGCCTTGCAGCTCGGGGATCAGGTCCGACGGGCGAGCCAGGTGGAACGCGCCCGACGCGATGAACAGGATGTGATCGGTGCGGACCATGCCGTAGCGCGTGTTGACGGTGGTGCCTTCAACCAGCGGCAGCAGGTCGCGCTGCACGCCCTGGCGCGACACGTCGGCGCCACCGGATTCCTGGCGGGCGGCGATCTTGTCGATTTCGTCCAGGAAGACGATGCCGTTCTGCTCGACATTGTTGATGGCCGCGGTGCGCAGGTCTTCTTCATTGACCCGCTTGGCGGCTTCCTCGTCGACAATCAGCTTGAAGGCTTCACGCACCTTCATCTTCTTGGGCTTTTTCTTGTCGCGGGCCATGCCGGCGAACATGCCGCGCAGCTGCTCGGCCATTTCTTCCATGCCGGGGGGCGTCATGACGTCCATCTGCGGCGCGGCCTGGGCGACTTCGATCTCGATCTCAAGATCGTCGATCTTGCCTTCGCGCAGGCGCTTCCTGAAGGTCTGGCGGGCGCTGTTGTCTTCGCCGCGGTCAGGTTCGCCGGATGCGCCGCGGGCCGGCGGCACCAGGGCGTCCAGGATGCGGTCTTCGGCGGCGTCTTCGGCCTGGGTGCGCACGCGGCGCATTTCCAGTTCACGCGTCTGCTTGATCGAGTATTCGGTCAGGTCGCGGATGATGGTGTCGACGTCGCGGCCTACGTAGCCCACTTCCGTGAACTTGGTGGCTTCGATCTTGATGAAGGGCGCGTTGGCCAGCTTGGCCAGGCGGCGGGCGATCTCGGTCTTGCCCACGCCGGTGGGGCCGATCATCAGGATGTTCTTGGGGTGGATTTCGTGGCGCAGGGGTTCAGCGACCTGTTGGCGGCGCCAGCGGTTGCGCAGGGCGACCGCCACCGCGCGCTTGGCGCGATTCTGGCCGACGATGTATTTGTCGAGTTCGGAGACGATCTCTCCGGGCGTCATGTTGGATGCGGACATGAGGGCGAATCCTTGGAGCTTGAGGCGGGCTGGGGAAGCGGCCACGGCGCGGGGATCACCCCATGCGCCGCGTGGCGGGCGTCAGTCGCCCAGCGTTTCGATGACGTGGTTCTGGTTGGTGTAGATGCAGAGGTCGCCGGCGATTTCCAGCGATTGCTTGACGACGGCCTCGGGTGACAACTCAGTGTTGCGCAGCAGGGCAAGCGCTGCCGATTGCGCATAGGCGCCGCCGGAGCCGATGGCCGCCAGGCCATGTTCGGGTTCAAGCACGTCGCCGTTGCCGGTCAGCACCAGCGTGTGCTCGGAGTCGGCCACGATAAGCATGGCTTCCAGCCGGCGCAGGACGCGGTCGGTGCGCCAGTCGCGAGTCAGTTCGACCGCGGCGCGCATCAGATTGCCCTGGTGTTTTTCCAGCTTGGCTTCGAAGCGTTCCTGCAACGTGAACGCGTCGGCGGTGGCGCCGGCGAAACCGGCCAGGATCTTGTCGTGGTACAGGCGGCGGATCTTGCGGGCCGTGCCCTTGACGACGATGTTGCCCAGGGTGACCTGGCCATCGCCGCCGAGCGCGACGCGGTTACCGCGGCGCACACACACGATGGTGGTGGCGTGAAATTGTTCCATGCGTTCCTTCCTTTGAAAGGACTAGCTGGGGGCGGTTCCAAGGAAATCAAGCGCGGCGCAGAGCGGCCAATAAAAAAGGCCATGCTGGTAACCAGCATGGCCTTTCAGGGCATGGCATGAAAACGTGACGGATCAGTCGCCGTACAGCTTTTGGCGCATTTCACGGCGTTCCTGGGCTTCCAGCGACAGGGTGGCCGTGGGGCGGGCCAACAGGCGGGGTACGCCGATCGGTTCGCCGGTTTCTTCACACCAGCCGTATTCGCCGCTGTCGATGCGGGCGATGGACTGTTGCACCTTCTTCAGCAGCTTGCGCTCGCGGTCACGGGTGCGCAGCTCCAGGGCGTGTTCTTCCTCGATGGTGGCGCGGTCGGCGGGATCGGGCACGAACTGCGTTTCGCGCAGGTGCTCGGTGGTCTCGCCGGCGTTGGCCAGGATGTCCTGTTCGAGTTGTTTGAGTCGTTCCTTGAAGAAAGCCAGTTGGCGTTCGTTCATATAGTCGGACTCGGGCATGGCCAGCAATTCCTTCTCGCTGGGCAGATCAATCGCCGTATCGCTCGTCGACTTACTTGATTTTTTGGTTGCTGCCTTGGTAGCCATGAAAACACTCCACTATGAATCGATCCTGGCGCGGGCGTCCTTTCCCGGTTGGTGCTGCTTGCTGACTACGTTACTCGTACCTCACAGTACTGCCTTCGTCGCATCGCGTCACGTCGGGAAGGGGGATTACCCCGCCAGGCACTGCTCCAAGCCCCGGGTGAAAATCTCCTGGGGCAGCTTACGTCCGATGAACACCATCTTGGTGGACGGTTTTTCGGCCGCGGTCCACGGCTTGCCGGGTTCGGCGCCCATCATCATGTGCACACCCTGGAACAACATGCGGCGGTTGATGCCCTTCATGTACAGGATGCCCTTGTAACGCATCAGGTCGGGACCATAGACCTGCACCACGCCGCCCAGGAATTCCTCAAGGCGCGCGGGATCGAACGGCTTGTTGGAACGGAACACGAACGCGCCGATTTCGTCGTCGTGCTGGTGGTGGTGATGATGGTGGGCATGATCGCAATGCGCCCCGCAATCGCCTTCGTGGTCATGATCGTGGTCATGGCCGTGATCGTGCCCGTGGTCATGCCCATGATCGTGGGCGTGGCTGTGGGCGGCGTCGGGGTGTTCATCGGCCAGGAATTCCGGGTCGATGTCCAGAATGGAATTCAGGTTGAAGCCGCTGATGTCGATGATGGACTTCAGGTCGACTTCGCCGAAGTTGACCGGCGTGATCGGCGCGCGCGGGTTCATGTGAACCAGGCGGTGGCGCAGCGCTTCGTAGTCGGCTTCGTTGACCAGGTCCCGCTTCGAAATCAGGATGCGGTCGGCGAAACCGACCTGCTTCTGGGCTTCGGGTTGCGCGTCCAGCGTGGCCATGCCGTGCTTGGCGTCGACCACGGTCACCACCGCGTCCAGGCGGTAGTATTCGGCGATGTCGTCATCCATGAAGAACGTCTGGCAGACGGGGCCGGGGTTGGCCATGCCGGTGGTTTCAAGGATGACGCGTTCGAAAGTCAGTTCGCCGGCTTCGCGCTTGGCGCGCAGTTCGGACAGCGTGCGCATCAGGTCGCCACGGACCGTGCAGCAGACGCAGCCGTTGGACAGTTCGATGATCTCTTCATCGCTGTCTTGCACGAGCAGGTCGTTGTCGATGCTTTCCGGCCCGAATTCGTTTTCGATGACGGCAACGCGGCGGCCGTGGAATTCGGTCAGGATGCGTTTGAGCAGGGTGGTCTTGCCCGCACCGAGAAAGCCGGTGAGGATGGTGACGGGAACCATTTTGTCCAAACTGCGCGGGGTGTTCATGGCGAAGCTGCTAGCGTGAGGTCAAGGCTGAAGTCTAGGCATTCAACACACGGCCTGGCAGGGAATTTTCCCGTGCAGGATGAGGTTTGCCACAGGCTGCGAAGGCCGCCAATAGCGGCCGGACGCAGGATTACAGCACAGTCGGGGGCAGGGGGCAAACCCCGGGTCAACCCAGGGGCTGAAGCCGTCCGGATCGCGGCTGTACGCCGTGAAGTATCTGGCGATACCACTATTTTGGGGCGATTTTCCGAATTTCAAGGGCGGTTGCGCCCTGGCGCGGCAGGGGCGGCGAGCCCGCTACGTCATGCCGGGCAGGGCTGCGGGCGGGCGGCGTCGGCCGCCTTCGCCAATGCCCGGCCGTAACGCCTAGTGGTGATGGTGGTGATGGCCAGCCTCGGCGGGCTGCTTCTGCTGGCATTGGGGACACAACGCCCGGATTTCGGTCTCGTGGGTGGCCAGCGCATAGCCCGTTTGGGCGACGCGTTCGGCCAGCTGGCGGCTCATCGCCGGGTCGGACACTTCGGCCACCGCGCCGCAACCGGTGCAGACCACCAGCAGGTCGTGGGGCGCGCCGCCCGCGTCATGACAGGCGCTCCAGGCGTTGACGGCGTCCAGCCGGTGGATCAGGCCTTCGTCCATCAGGAAGTCCAGCGCGCGGTACACGGTGGGAGGCGCGGCGCCAGGATGCACTTCGCGCATGGCGTCCAGCAGTTCGTAGGCCTTCAAGCTGCGGCCGTGACGCAGCAACAGTTCCAGCACTTTGCGACGGATGGGCGTGAGGCGGCGTCCGCGCTGCTCGCACAGCGTTTCGGCGACGCTGAGCTGGGCGCCGACGGTGTCGCTGCGGGGGGATCGGGGCGGAGCGGGCATGGCGGGCTTTACCTGAATGGGAAACGCGCGCGACGCGCGCGAGATGCCTGGAAGGTAGCAGAAAACATCAATATGCGGGCGGCCAGGGCAGATTCAAGCCTGATTGGTTATGATATAACATAATGAAACCTCGCTTCGCCGCCTTTCCGTCGTCTTTGACCGTCTGCTTTCCCATGTCTCATTTCTCGCTTCTGCCTCCGCGGCCCGGCGCCGCTGGCCGGCAAGGCCCCATCCCTCGTTCCGCGTTCCTGGTTTCCGCCTGGCGCCGCATGGCGGTGGCGTTGGCCGCCGCCGCGGCGCTTTGGGCGTTGACCGGTTGGGCATTGGACTGGTGGCCGCGATGAGCATCGCACCCGTAACGATCAATCTGGACGACGCGTCGTTCGGCTGGCATGGCCATCCCGCGCTGAAATCGGTGTCGGGCCGGTTCGCGCCCGGTGGCATGACGGCCGTGGTGGGACCCAACGGGGCGGGAAAGTCGACGCTGATCAAGGGGATCATGGGCGTGTTGCGCCCGATGACCGGCAGGGTGCGCATCGGCGGCGCGGGACGGTCCGAGCTGGCCTGGCTGCCGCAGGCGGCCGAATTGGACCGGTCGTTTCCCGTGACGGTGCTGGATCTGGTGGCGATGGGGGCGTGGCGCCGCGTTGGCGGCTGGCGCAGATATCGCAGCGAAGAGCTTGACCGCTGCATGGACGCGCTGGAAATGGTGGGCCTGGCTGACGCCGCCGGGCGCGGGATGGATACGCTTTCGGGCGGCCAGATGCAGCGCACGCTGTTTGCGCGGATGCTGGTCCAGGACTCGCCCGTGTTGCTGCTGGATGAACCGTTCGCGGCGGTGGACAGCCACACGACCGACGATTTGATGGCCTTGCTGTGCGGGCTGCACGGGCAGGGACGGACGATCATCGCGGTGCTGCACGACCTGGACCTGGTGCGCGACCACTTCCCCGATTGCCTGCTGCTGTGCGGGTCGGTCGTGGCATGGGGCGCCACCGAAGATGCCCTGAATGACACGCATCTGAAGCGGGCGCGGCAATGGCACGCGGAGGCCTACCTATGAGCCTGGCGCAATGGGTGGTGTCGCCATTTCTGGATTACGGATTCATGCGGCGCGCGCTGGCGGGCGCCAGCGCGTTGTCGCTGGGCGCCGCGCCGTTGGGCGTGTTCCTGGTGCTGCGGCGCATGAGCCTGATGGGCGACGCCATGTCGCATGCCATCCTGCCCGGGGTGGCGGCGGGCTTCCTGCTGTCCGGCCTGTCGCTGGGCGCGATGATGCTGGGCGGCATCGCCACCGGTCTGGCCGTGGCCTTGCTGGCGGGACTGGTCGCGCGGTTGACGCCGCTGCGCGAGGACGCCAGTTTCGCGGCCTTCTATTTGATATCGCTGGGGTTGGGCGTGCTGCTGGTGTCGTTGCGCGGCTCCAATATGGATCTGTTGCATGTGTTGTTCGGCACGGTGTTGGGTCTGGACGACGCGGCCCTGTTGCTGGTGACCATCACGGCCAGCGTGACGCTGCTGGTGCTGGCCGCGATCTACCGCCTGCTGGTGGCCGAATGCCTGGACCCGGGCTTTCTGCGCGCAAGCGGCGGCGCAGGCGGTTGGGTTCACATGGCTTTCCTGGTGCTGGTGGTTGTGAATCTGGTGGCGGGCTTCCAGGTGCTGGGCACCCTGATGGTGGTCGGGATCATGATGCTGCCCGCCGCCGCCGCCCGCTTCTGGGTGCGTTCCGCGGCGCGGCAGATCCCGCTGGCCGCGGCGTTCGGCGTGCTGGCCTCCGTCAGCGGCCTGCTCGTGTCCTATCACTATGACGTGCCCGCCTCGCCTTCGATCATCCTGGCTGCTGGCGCCTGTTACCTGTTTTCCATCGTCGGCGGCCCGCATGGCGGACTGCTACGGGCGCCGCGCCGGATGCGTCGGGCCTGAATTCACTAGGAGATTCGCTATGCGTTCCATTCTGCCGCCGCGCCGCCGCGTCTTGTTGGCCGCGGCCGGGTTGTGCCTGTCGGCCGCTTTCGGCGCGGCGCATGCCGCCGAGCCGTTGAAGGCGGTGGCCAGCTTTTCCATCCTGGGCGATATCGTGCGCGAAGTCGGTGGCAACGACATCAGTCTGACGACGCTGGTGGGCCCCGACGGTGACGCGCATGAATACGAACCGACCCCGGGCGACGCGAAGAAACTGTCCGCCGCGCGGGTGCTATTCGTGAACGGCCTGGATTTCGAGACCTGGCTGCCCAAGCTGACAAAGGCCGCGGGCTTCGCCGGCCAGACCGTGGTGGCCTCGCAGGGCGTCACGCCGCGCAAGTTCGCGGAACAAGGCGACGCCGGCAAGCAAGAGGATCATGGCGATGATCACGACCATGACCATGACCATGACCATGACCATGACCATGATCAGGACGGCCACCATCACCACGGCGACGCCGACCCGCATGCCTGGCAGGATCTGGCCAATGGCGTGATCTACGCGCGCAACGTGGCCGAAGGTCTGGCCGCCGCCGATCCCGCTCATGCCGCCAACTACCGCCAGCGCGCCACCGCGTACATCGCCAAGCTGCAAGCGCTGGATGCCCATGCGAAGAAGACGTTCGCGGCCATTCCCGCCGAGCGCCGTAAAGTCGTGACCTCGCATGACGCCTTTGGCTATTTCGGCGCCGCCTACGGCGTGGTGTTCGTTTCCGCCATGGGCGTGTCGACCGATGCCGAGCCGTCGGCCGGCGAAGTCGCCGCCATCATCGAACAGGTCAGGCGCGAGCGCGTGCCGGCCGTCTTCGTCGAGAACATCACCAGCCCCAGGCTGGTGCAGCAAATAGCGCGCGAGACCGGCGCCAAGGTGGGTGGTACGCTTTATTCCGACGCGTTGTCCAAGCCTGGACAACCGGGCGCCACTTATCTGGAAATGTTTGAATGGAACGTACGTCAGCTTGCCGCGGCCTTGCAACCCTGAGCGCCACGGCGGCCCTGCTGGCGGCGGGCGCCGCCAGCGCGCACCCGCACATGTGGATCGACGCGCGCGCGGCCATCGATATCGACGCGCAGCATCGCATCACGGCGGTGCGCCAGGTGTGGCGGTTCGACGAGATGTTCGGCGCCTATGCCACGCAGGGCTTGAAGACGGGCAAGGACGGCGCGTTGCCCCCGGCCACCCTGAAAGGCATGGCCGACGATTGGATGAAGGCGCTGGGCGAACCGATTTCGCATTACTTCACCCGAGTCACGGTGGACGGCAAGACGGTGGCGTTTGCCGCCCCGCGCGATGCGCGCGTCGACTGGAATGCGAAGACCAAGCGATTGACGCTGTCCTTCACGTTGCCGCTGGCCGCGCCGGCGGCAATGGGGGCGGACGGCGCACAAGTAGACATCTACGACCCGACGTATTTCGTCGCCTACGCCTTCGACGAGAAGGGCGCGGTTGCGCTGGGCGGCCCAGACGCCGCGGCGTGCTCGTCTCACTACCGCAAGCCCAAGGAACTGGATTGGAAGACCATGCAGCAACTGGCCGCGATCCCGGCCGACCCGGACGCGTTGCCCGACGAACTCTTCGCCATCACCAAGGGGTTGACGCACCGTATCGAGGTGCGGTGCCCGTAGCCCACGCCCGGCGTGGCGTGGCGGCGGCCGCGTGGCTGATCGCGGCGGCGCTGCTGGCGGGCGGCATGGGTGTGGCGGCCGCTCAGGGCGCGCACCCCTTTGGCGTGCCGGAGAGTGGCACGGGCATGGGCGGGCCGGGATGGCTGGCCAGCTTCTTCGGCCAGGTCTCGGTCTGGCAGAGTCATTTCTACCGCCAGCTCACGGGGGCGGTGCGCGCCTGGCAGGCGGAAGGCGGCGCGGCCTGGGCCTTGATCGGCCTGTCTTTCGCCTATGGCGTGTTCCACGCGTTGGGCCCCGGGCATGGCAAGGCAGTGATTTCGTCCTATGTGCTGGCCAATCGGCAAACCGCGCGCAATGGCGCGTTGCTGGCGCTGGCGTCGGCGTTGATCCAGGCGCTGGTGGCGATTGCGATGGTGACGGTGCTGGCGGTTGTGTTCAACGCCACTGCGGCGACGATGAACCAGGCGACGCGCTGGCTGGAATTGGCATCCTATGCCCTGGTGACGCTGCTGGGCGCCTGGCTGGTATGGGTGAAGGCGATCCGTCCGTTGTGGCGGCGGCGTGCGGGCCCTGCGGATGTGCCGGCGCCCGCTCTGACGGGCGCGGCCGCGCTGCGGGCGATCTCGGTGCATGCGGCCGCCGCGCCGGCGCATGGCCATCACCATCATCATGATGACGACTGCGGTTGCGGCCATGCGCATGTGCCGCCGCCTGAACAGGTGGCGGGCCAGATGAACTGGCGCCGCGCCGGATCGGCCATTCTGGCGGTTGGGCTACGGCCATGCAGCGGCGCGCTCATCGTGCTGGTGTTCGCCCTGTCGCAAGGTTTCTTCCTGGCCGGCGTGGCGTCTGCCCTGGCGATGGGCCTGGGCACGGGCTTGACGGTGGCCGCGCTGGCTTGCCTGGCGGTCGCGGCCGGCGGCGCGGCGACGCGTCTTGGGCAGCGCCTGTCCGGCACAGGCGCTGCACGTTTGCGCTATGGCGTGGAAGCGCTGGCGGCCTTGGCGGTGCTGTTGCTGGGGATCATGCTGCTGGGCGGGATGGTGGCGGGAGGCGGCTAGCCGTTCAGGATTTGCGGCCGGCGCGCGGGTGCGCCTGGTCGTAAGCCTTGGCCAGATGTTGGAAGTCCAGCCGCGTGTAGACCTGGGTGGTGGAGATATTGGCGTGGCCCAGCATTTCTTGCACGGCGCGCAGGTCTTGGGCCGACTGCAGCACATGGCTGGCGAAACTGTGGCGCAGCACGTGCGGATGCACATGCGTGGGCAGGCCGGCTTGTTGCGCAATCTGCGCCAACTGCAGTTGCACCACGCGCGGAGAAATACGCTTGCCGCGCGCGCCCAGGAACAGGGCCGCGGCATCTTCCGGCGCGGCGTTGGGCGGCGCCAGGCGCGGCCGCGCGGCAATCCATTTCTGCAGGGCTTCGACGGCGGCCTGGCCAACCGGCACCGAGCGGCGCTTGCCGCCTTTGCCCAGCACTTCCACTTCGGCTTCGTCCAGCTTCAGCCAGCCACGGGATTCGTAGCCGGCCGACCGCGTGTAGCGCAGATCCAGGCCCACCAGTTCGGATAGTCGCAGGCCGCTGGAATACAGCAGTTCAAGCATGGCCTGGTCGCGCAGCGCGGCGGGCTCGTTCGCGACCTTGGCCGGCGGGCGGTCCAGCAGCGCCTGAGTCTGTTCCACGGATAGGGCTTTGGGCAGGCCGCGCGGGGCTTTGGGCGCACGCACGCCGGCCACCGGATTGCCGGCCAGTTCCATTGACGGCGCCCACCATTGGTAGAAACCGCGCCAGGCGGCCAGCGTGCGGGCCAGGCTGCGCGGGCCGCGACCCTGGGCATGCAGGCGCGCGACGAACTGGCGGATGTGGCCGTTCGCGATCTTGTCCAGCGGTAGTTGGGCGCGATCGGCCAGTTCTTGCAGGAAGTGCAGTTCGCGCCGGTAGCCGGCCAACGTATGAGGCGAATAGCGGCGGTTGGTTTCAAGATGGCGCAGCCAGGCGCGCATCGGGTCGGGCAGGGCTGCCGCGCCCGCAGCGGCGGGCGGGGAGTCGAGGGGGGGCGCGTCGCGCGTGGTGTGGCTCATGTCCGCCCGCCCTGGCGTTGTCCTACGCCTTCGGCGACGCCGGATTCAGGCGATGCAGCGCCGCCGAAGCCAGTTGGCCGATGGATTCCAGGAACGCCGTGCCCATTTCCGGGATGAAGCGCTCGGGGTCGTCGGAGCCCAGCACCAACAGGCCGACCGCGGGGCCGTCGGCTTCCAGCCGCAACGGCACGAGCGCCAGCGACTTCGGCGTGCCATCCAGCCAGCTGGCGGCTTCGAACGCGGTGTCGGTGCCGCAATACGGCGTCTTCAGGCTGTCGGTGAACGTGCGCACGTCTTGCGAGACGGGTTCGCCGTATCCGGTGGGCGGCAGTTCGGACAAGTCCCACAGGCGCAGCGCCACGTGGTTGAGTTCGAACTGTTCCGCCAGCCCCAGGGCGATTTCGCCCGGCACGCGCTGCGCGTCGTTTTCGGACAGCAGGCGGCTGCACCACTTGGCCACATGCGTGCCGATGCTTTCGTTGGCGGTGGCGTTGCGCACCAGTTCGTTCAGGCGCCATTCCAGTTCGCGGTTGCGTTCGCGCAGCGTGAGGATCTGGCGTTCGCCCAGCGAAATCGCGCGCGAACCATGCGGGTGCGGGACCTGCATGGTGGCGAAGACGTCAGCGTGTTCGTCGAAGAAGCCGGGGTGCTCTTGCAGGAAGGCGGCGATGTCCTGGGCGGTGAATGCGGTATCAGTCATAGGGTCAGCGGTTCAGCGCCGTGGAGAAGACGAGCTTGTCGATGTCGACTTGCCCCGTGAATACGTATTCGGCGGGGCCGGTCATGCGGAGCTGCTCGCCGTCCCAGGCGACGGTAAGCACGCCGCCGCGCGTCTGCACGCGCACGGGCGATTGCAGCAGGCCGCGGCGGATGCCGGCCGCGACGGCGGCGCAGGCGCCCGTGCCGCAGGCCAGGGTCTCGCCCGCGCCGCGTTCAAACACGCGCAGGCGAATGTTGTGGGGGTCGACCACTTGCATGAAGCCCGCATTGACCCGACGCGCGAAGCGCGGATGGGTTTCGATCAGCGGGCCCTGCACGCCGACGGGGGCGGTGTCGACGTTATCGACGACCTGCACGGCGTGGGGGTTGGAGATGGCCACGGCTGACAGCAGTACCTTGGCCGGCACGCCGGCGGGCGCGTCGAGTTCCAGTTCCCAAAGGGTATCTTCGCCCTGACGTTGCGACGCCAGGCCGCCGGTGTCGAAGGGAAGGGCGGAGGGATCGAAGCGGGTGCTGCCCATTTCGACCGTGACCTGTTCGTCGTCGCCTTCGTCCAGGACGAGGATGCCCGTGGCGATTTCGGCGCGCAGCGGATTGCGGTCGGACAAGCCCTGTTCGTGCACGAAACGCACGAAGCAGCGGGCGCCGTTGCCGCAGTGTTCGACTTCGCTGCCGTCGGAATTGAAAATGCGATAGCGGAAATCGGCGTCCGGCCGGGTGGCGCGTTCGACCAGCAGGATCTGGTCGGCGCCGATGCCGAAGTGCCGGTCGCCCAAGGCGCGCGCCCGCTCGGGCGTCATTTCGATGGTCTGGCGGACCCCGTCGAGCACGACGAAGTCGTTGCCCGCGCCATGCATTTTGGTGAAGTTCCAGTTCATCCCGGGATTATCGCCCATTATTAGGGCGCGGACAGCCCGGGCCGGACGTTCAATAGACTTTGGGTTCGCCCGGGGGGCGAGTCTTGAAGCGGCGGTGCACCCAGTAGTACTGGCTGGGGCAGCGGCGCACCCAGGATTCCAGCTCGCGGTTCAGGCGGGCGGTGGCGGCTTCCAGTGAGTCCTCGCCCGGGAAATCGGCAAGCGCGGGCAACACGTCCACGTGGTAGCGGCCCGTATCCGGATTCCAGAAGCCCACGACCGGCAGCACGGCGGCGTTCCATTTTTGTGCCAGTTGGGCGGTGGCCACGAGGGTGGCGGCCTGCACGCCGAAGAACGGCACGAACACCGAACCCTGGCGGCCAAAGTCCATATCGGGCAGGTAATAGACCGGGCGGGGCGCGCGCAGGTGGCGGATCAGGTCGCGCACGCCATCCTTGCGGCTGACCAGGAAGACCTCGTTGAAGCGGGCGCGGCCCGCCGCGACGACGGCATCGATGTGCGGGTCGCTCTGCGGGGTGTACATGGTGGCCGCGCTGGGGATCTCCAGGGTCAGCCGGGTGGCCGTCGCGTCCAGCGCAATGAAGTGCGGCGCCAGCAGGATCACGGGGCGGCCCTGGACGATCAGTTCGTTGATGTGCTCGATGCCGGTTTGCGTAACCATCTCCTTGACGGCCTCGGCCGTGCCGTACCAGAGCACGCCGCGGTCGACGATGGATTGCGCCAGCGCCCGGAAGTGATCGGCAAGCCATTGCTCGCGCACGGACTCGGGCTGGTCGGGGAAGCACAGCGCAAGGTTGCGGCGCACGATGTGCGCGCGTGATCTTGCCAGTCGGGGGGCCAGCCAGCCTAGCACCGCGCCGATGCGCTGGCGCGTCGACGGCTTGATGCGGCTGAACCATTTCAACAGGGAGACGAGCGTGCGCGTTTTCGGATCATTCATGGCGGTAGGGGTAAGACCGGGCTACTCGGAACGGGCGGCCGCTTTCACGAAGCGGCAGGGGGCGCCGTGCCGGCGTCGGGCGCGGGTGGGGCGCCGCGCGGGGTCTTGTAGCGGTTGTAGCTCCAGAGGTATTGCTGGGGGCAGCGGCGGATCAGCGTTTCCATCGAGGCGTTGATCAGGGCGGCTTGTGATTCGGGGTCGGCGGGCAGGGGTTCAGGCACTCGCACATAGTGGATGCGCCAGCCGCGGCCCTTGGGCAGCCGTTCGCCGGCGGTCAGGATGATGGGCACCCCGGTTTGCGAGGCCAGCTTGCTGGGCAGGGTCATGGTGTAGGCCAGACGCCCGAAGAACGGCACCCACACGCCGTCGCCCACGCTGGGCGCCTGGTCGGGCAACATGCCGACGGATTCGCCGCGGCGCAGCGCGCGCACGAACTCGCGCACGCCTTGCATGGTGGCGGGCACGGCGTTGACGGCGGAACTGTTGCGCGCCGTTTCCAGCAGCGGGGCCAGGATGTCTTTGCGCGGAGGACGGAACATCACCGTCATCGGCATCTGGCGGGCCAGGTAGCGCGCGGTGATCTCGAAGCAGCCCAGGTGGGGCGTCAGGAACAGGATGCCGCGGTTTTCGGCGCGGGCGGCGGTGACGATGTCGTTGTCGTCCGACACGACCTGCGCCAGGCTTTGTTCATTCCTGAACCAGACGCGTGGATTTTCCAGGATCATGGCGCCGGTTTCGGCCGCGGCCTGGCGGGCAAATGCGGCACCCGGGTAGCCGGCCTGGGCGGCGTTGGCCTGCAGGCGGCGACGGTATTTGCCTGGCCATGCGTAGACGGCAAGCCCGGCCAGGCGCCCGATGGCGTGCGCGACGGGTAGCGGCAGGGCGGCGAAGAGTCTGAACAGGGCAAGCAGCATTCGGCGGATGGGTCAGGGCGGGCACGGTCGTGCCGGGGGAATGCCGGCTTCCGGGAATATGCTTACATCCCGGGCTTGAGCATAAGTACGGCATTTTCGCTTAAAATGCGTTCAGTCGCCGAGTTAACCGACAACTTGCGGAGCGACGGCAGGGGTGCGGCGCCATGCGCGGCTCTTGCTGAATCCGCTAAAGCGTCGCGCCCAGATAGCGTATGCCATGCATTCCGGGGTGCAACGCGCCTCGTGAACCTATGCGCCGGCAAAGCCGGACCTTAAGGACGCATCTGTGGCCAATAACGATTTCCTCTTTACTTCCGAATCCGTCTCCGAAGGGCATCCCGACAAGGTTGCCGACCAGATTTCAGACTCGATTCTGGACGCCATCTTCACGCAGGATCCCAACGCGCGTGTCGCGGCCGAAACGCTGTGCAACACGGGCCTGGTCGTCCTGGCTGGCGAGATCACCACCACCGCCAACGTCGACTACATCCAGGTCGCGCGGGACACCATCCGCCGCATCGGGTACGACAACACCGAATACGGCATCGACTACAAGGGTTGCGCCGTGCTGGTTGCTTACGACAAGCAATCGCCCGACATCGCCCAAGGCGTGGACCGCAGTTCGGAAGACTATCTGAACCAGGGCGCGGGCGACCAAGGCCTGATGTTCGGTTACGCGTGCGATGAAACGCCCGACCTGATGCCCGCCCCGATCTGGTACGCGCACCGCCTGGTGCAGCGCCAGAGCGAACTGCGCAAGGACGGCCGCCTGCCGTGGCTGCGCCCGGATGCCAAGTCGCAAGTGACGTTCCGCTACGTCGATGGCCGCCCGGCGGAAGTCGATACGGTGGTGCTGTCGACGCAGCACGCGCCGGAAGTCACGCAAGAGACCATCCGCGAAGCCGTCATCGAAGACATCATCAAGCCGAGCTTCCCTGAAGGCCTGATCACGCCGGAAACGAAGTTCCTGGTCAACCCGACCGGCCGCTTCGTCATCGGCGGTCCGCAAGGCGATTGCGGTCTGACCGGCCGCAAGATCATCGTCGACACCTACGGCGGCGCATGCCCGCACGGCGGCGGCGCGTTTTCGGGCAAGGATCCTTCCAAGGTCGACCGTTCGGCCGCCTACGCCGCGCGCTACGTGGCCAAGAACATCGTGGCCGCCGGTCTGGCGCGCCAGTGCCAGGTGCAGGTCAGCTACGCCATCGGCGTCGCCGAACCGATCAACATCACCGTCTACACCGAAGGCACCGGCGTCATCCCCGACCACGAGATCGCCAAGCTGGTGCGCGAGCACTTCGACCTGCGTCCGAAGGGCATCGTGAACATGCTGGACCTGTTGCGTCCCATCTACGCGAAGACCGCCGCCTATGGCCACTTCGGCCGTTCCGAGCCGGAGTTCTCGTGGGAAGCCACGGACAAGGTCCAGGACCTGAAGAAAGCGCTGTAAAGCGGCGTGTCGACAAAGCCCCTGCAACGAGAGATGCAGGGGCTTTTTTCATGGGCCCGTCGCGCCAGGCGTTTGTTCGAACGCGAATCGTGCCTACAGCCCCCAGGCCGACAAGTCCGGCAGGCGTGGCGCGGGCGATAGCACGGGTTCCAGTGCGGCCGCGCAATCCAGCATGGCGGCGTCGCCGCCGGCGGGGGCCAGCAATTGGACGGCGAGGGGCATGCCGTCGTCGTCGAAACCCGCCGGCAAAGAGATCGCAGCTGCGCCCAGGAAGTTCGCGGGACGCAGCAGTTTGCCCAGACCGGCGTGGCGGACGTCTTCGGCGTCCAGCGCTTGCGCGGCCTGGTCGCAGGCAGGCATCAGCAAGGCGTCGATGCCCTGCATGGCGCTGGCGAACGCTGCCATGTCGGCCTGGCGCCGCAGCAGGGCGGCTTCATAGTCCGCTTGCGAAATCCGGCCGCCCGCGGCGATGCGCGCGCGCACGATTTCCCACAGGGGCGCCGCGGGGTTCTCGGCCAGCGCGCCGTAGTAGCGATAGGCCTCGTAGGCCAGCACCACCGAGTTGTCGTCCGCCATGCGCGCGAACGACAGCGCGGCGGGCGGGTGCCAGGCGGTGGGGGCAAGGCCCGCTTGCGTCAGGCGTTCTTGCGCGTGATGCCAGATGCGCAGGCCGGCATCGGTCAGCGGCGCGGGCCAGGCCTGGGGGGCCAGCACGGCTACCGCGGCGGACCGGCGCGGGGCGGGATGCCGCAGCGCGGTGAAGCAGGCGGTGGGCAAGGCCAAGGTGGCGGCATCGTCGACGTCCGGGCGGGCCAGCAGCTGCGTCAGCAAGCGGGCGTCCGCCACGTTGCGGGCCAGGGGACCCAGCACGTCCAGCGTGTCGGACAGCGGCAGGCAGCCGGCGCGGCTGATCATGCCGGAGGACGGTTTGTAGCCCACCACGCCGTTCAGCGCAGCCGGGGCGCGCACCGAGCCGCCCGTATCGCCGCCCAGCGCGATCGGCGCCAGCCCGGCCGCCACCGCCACGCCCGAACCGCTGGAGGATCCGCCCGGCGCGCGCGCGACGTGGGCGTCCCAGGGATTGCGCGCCGTGCCTTGGGTCGGGTTCTGGCCCGACAGCCCGAACGCGTATTCGGTCATGCGGGTCTTGCCCAGAATCACCATGCCTTGCGCGGCCAGCGCATGTACCACCGCCGAGGTCTCGCCGCTGATGACGCCTTGCCGGGTCTGCGACCCGCCGGTGGCGGACGTGCCCTGCCATTGGATGCTGTCTTTCACCGCCACCGGCACGCCATGCAGCGGGCCCATCAGAATGCCGGCGTCTTGCAGGCGGTCGGCGGCATCGGCCTGCGCCAGCGCGCGTTCGGCGGTGACTTCGCTGTAGGCGCCAAGCGCCGGGGCGCGGTGGATGCGGTCCAGGAAGTGCGTGGTGACCTCGCGGGAGCTCAGTTCGCGTTGGCGGATGGCGCGGGCGAGTTCGCGGGCGTCGCGGAAATGCAGGTCGATGTGGGCGTGTTCGGGCATGGTGCTCATGGAGAAAGAAAAAGCTCTCCGGCCCTTTGCGGGGCCGGAAAGCGTTTGCACGGGGCGCCTGGAGCGCTACTTCAGCGTCTGGCCCTTGGTCTCGGGCATGCGGATGAAAGTGATCAGCGTGATCACGGCGCCCGCCAGCACGTAATAGAAGAACCAGCGTTCCATCCCCTTGCTTTGCAGCCAGGTCAGCAGGTAGGGCGTGGTGCCGCCCAGCAGCGCGACGACCAGGTTGTATGGCGTGCCGATACCGACGGCGCGCACGCTGGTGGGGAACTGTTCCGACATGATGGCCGGCGCGATCGCCGTGTACATGGCATACAGCACCAGGCCGAACAGCTCCACCGCCAGGATCGAACCGAACGAGGGCCCAAGCGTCGTCATCAGGGGGTAGAAGAACACCAGGTAGCCGGTGGCGAAAAAGATCAGCTGCGGCTTGCGGCCGATGCGGTCCGAGAGGATGCCGAACAGCGGCTGCACCAGCATGAAGACGACCAGCGCGACGGTGTTGGCGGCGAACGCGGTCTTGGGGTCGGCGCCTACCTGGCGGATGGCGTAGGTGGGGACGTAGGCCACGAAGATGTAGAACGCGAACGTGGTCAGGACGGAGAAGCCCACGATGCGCAGCACTTCGCGCGGGTGATCGCGCAGCAGGGTGCGCAGCGGCTGCTTTTCGACGCCGGCTTTCTTGGCGTGCGAGAAGGCTTCGGTTTCCGGGATGGCACGGCGGATCCACATGCCGGCCAGGCCGCCCAGGGCGCCCAGCAAGAAGGGAATGCGCCAGCCCCACGACGCCATGTCGGCCTTGGTCAGCGTCGACGTCAGGATCCAGCCCACGGCGGAGGCGGCCAAAATGCCGACAGCGGCGCTGAAGAAGACGAAGCTGGAGTAGAAACCGCGTTTTTCGGGCGGCGCCATTTCAGCCAGGAAGGTCGTGGCCGAGGCATACTCTCCGCCCAGCGACAGGCCTTGCAAGAGGCGTGCGCCGGTCAGCAGCAGGGGGGCCGCAATGCCGATCGTGGCGTAGGTGGGGGTGATGGCGATGATGAGCGAGCCGCCCGCCATCATCAGGATCGTCAGGCCCAGCGCGGCTTTGCGGCCGTAGCGGTCGGAGAAGATGCCCAGCACCCAGCCGCCCACCGGGCGCATGAAGAAGCCCACGGCAAAGATGCCGAAGGTGGCCAGCAACGCCGTGGTCTCGTTGCCCGGCGGGAAGAACTGACTGGAGAAGAAAATGGCGAAAGAGGCATAGATGGTCCAATCGAACCATTCGACCGCATTGCCTACACTACCGGCCAGGATGGTGCGGGCGCGGGATACCGGCGCGGCGCTGGCCGATGCGGCGCTTGCTCCTTGCTTGCTGCGCAAGGTCGCGGAAGGGGTGCTCATGACGTCCTCAAAATAAGAATTTATTTTTGGTCAAAAAGACAATTTAATTTTATGTTTTTATCAATGCGCGAACGTTAGATTAATGAATATGGTCACGTCAAGTAAGGGTAAGCCCCTAATGCCAGCGCTGGATGACACCGATCTGGCCTGTCTGATTGCCTTGCAGTCGGACCCGCGCGCGTCCTGGCGCGAACTGGGCACGGCCACCGGCATCGCCGAGCGGACGGTGGCGCGCCGGCTTCGCCGCCTGATGGATGCGGACGCGCTGCGGGTCATCGCCGAGCCCGATCCGTTGGCCATGGGCCAGGGCGTGGTGTTGCATGCCTGGGTGCGCTGTCGTTCGGGCCGGGTGCCGGACGTGGCCGATCAGCTGGCGCGGCTGGACATCAGCCAACTGGTCGTCACCCTGGCCGGCACCGCCGACCTGATGGCCGAGCTGACCCTGGCGGACGCAGCCGACATGCCGGACGTGGTGACGCGCGTGTTGCCGTCGATTGACGGCGTGGAGCATGTGGAGGCGCGGCTGGTGTTGCGCCCCTTTCGCCGCGCGGGGCAATGGCGTATCCAGGCGCAGCCGGATGCCGCCGCCGAAACGCCGCCCGCGCAGCCCGCGGCGGCGTTGACCGAGCCGGAACAACGCATGGTCGCCCATCTGATGCGCGACGGGCGGGCCAGCCTGGCCGAGCTGGCTGAACAGGCCGGCGTCAGCGAACCCACGGCGCAGCGTCTGCTTCAGCATCTGGTCGAGCGGCGCGCGCTGAGTTTCCGCGTGGAGGTGGAACCGGCGCTGGTCGGCTTTCCGGTAGAGGCCGTGATCTCGGTGCAGGTGCGGCCGCAAGCGGTGGACGCGCTGGCCGCGCATCTGGCGCTGGACCCCAACACGCGATGCCTGTTCGGCACCAGCGGCGCGTCGCAGTTGTTCTGGCACGTGCTGTGCCGCGATAGCCTGCATCTGTGGGACGTGGTGACGCGCCGGCTGGGTGAACTGGATGGCGTGCTGAACAGCGAAGTTGGGGTGGTGATGCGCGCGCACAAGCGCTGCGGCATCGTGCGCGCCGGTGCGCGGCTGGGGGCGGACGCCCCGTAGTGGCTACCCCTCGCGGTGCGCGCGTGCGCGCGCCGCGAGGCCGCATCGGGCGCCCTACGCGCCCAGATAAGCGCGGGCCAGCGCGCCGTCCTGCGCGATTTCCGCCGCCGTGCCTTGCGCCGCGACGCGGCCGGACTCCAGCACATAGGCGCGGTCGGCCAGCGATAGCGCCAGCGCGGCCATCTGGTCCACCAGCAGAATCGTCATGGACTCCGCGCGCAGCCGGTCCAGCGCGTCGAACAACTCGTCGATGATCTTGGGCGCCAGGCCCAACGACGGTTCGTCCAGCAGCAGGATCACGGGCTTGGACATAAGGCCGCGTGCAATCGCCAGCATCTGCTGTTCGCCGCCGGACAAGAGGCCGGCGCGCTGGTGCAAGCGTTCACGCAGGCGCGGGAACCGCGTCAGCATCTCTTCCACGCGCGCTTCCCGGTCCTGGGGATGCAGGAAGGCACCCAGCCGGATGTTGTCCAGCACGCTCAGGCCAGGGAAGACTTGACGGCCTTCGGGCACCAGCACCAGGCCGCGCGCCACGATGCGGTCGGCGGCCAGGCCATTCAGTTCCTGCCCTTGCAGATGCATGCCGCCCTGCGCGGGCCGATGCAGGCCGGCCAGCGTGCGCATCAAGGTGGATTTACCCGCGCCGTTGGCGCCCAGCAGGGCCACCATTTCGCCCTGCCGTACTTGCAGGTCGATGCCGTGCAGCACGGGGTTGGCGCCATAACCCGTCACCAGATTGCCCACGCCCAGTACTTCGGGCGCGAT
Source organism: Achromobacter sp. MYb9 (assembly GCF_002975275.1). GTDB lineage: Bacteria > Pseudomonadota > Gammaproteobacteria > Burkholderiales > Burkholderiaceae_B > Achromobacter. Next base: position 305,529 of record NZ_PCOQ01000002.1, read on the forward strand.
GGGGGCGCCGGCTGGCCGCTGCCGGGATGCGGGGGCGCGCCCAGCGGCGTCATCGCCCAGGTAGGCCTGGCGCACGGCGGGCGATTGCTGGATGTCGGCGGGGCTGCCTTGCGCCAGCTCGCGGCCGGCGTCGATGGCAACGATATGGTCCGACACCCCCATCACCAGCGCCATGTCGTGTTCGACCAGCAACACGCCCGCGCCGGCCTCGGCGATGCGCCGCAGCAGCCCGGCCAGCCGCGTCTTGTCTTCGCGGGACAAGCCCGCCGCCGGTTCGTCCATCAGCAGGATGTCGGCATCGGTGGCCAGCGCGCGGGCAATCTCCACCAGGCGCCGATCCACGTGGGGCAGGTCGGCGGCGGGTACGTCCAGCGCGCCCTCGTAGCCGCAGAACGCCAACAGCGCGCGCGCCCGTTCGCGCACGTCCGGGGTTCGGAAGCGGCGCGACGCCAGCAGCCCGCCCAGCCGGCCGCGCACCATGCCCAGCGCCACGTTGTCTTCCACGCTAAGCGTGTCGAACAGCTGCGAGGTCTGGTAGGTGCGGCCGATGCCGCTGCGCGCCACCCGATAGGCCGGCAGGGCGGCCAGCGGCGTGTCGCCCAGCGTTACCGCGCCGGCGGTGGGCTGGTAGTAGCCGCTGAGCATGTTGATGACGGTCGACTTGCCTGCGCCGTTGGGTCCGATCAGCGCCGTCACGGCCGCCGGCGGCACGGCGAACGACACCGATTGCACGGCGCGCACGCCGCCGAAAGTCATGGTCAGCGCGTCGGCGCGCAAGATGCGCCGGGGGCGGCCGCCGGCTGGCATTGCGCTGCCCTGGCGCGGCGTCAGCGCATGGCTCGCCGCATTGCGGCGCCAGCGCGACAGCAGCCCGGCCACGCCGTCCGGCGCGGCCCACAGCACCACCAGCAGGAAGGCACCGAAGAACAGCAGGCGGTATTCCTCCAGGCTGGATAGCAGCTCTGGCAGCAGTCCGACGACGACCGCGCCCAGCAACGGTCCGGCCAGCGACCCCGCGCCGCCCAGCGTCACCGCCAGCACGAACAGGATGGACTGCATGAAGTTGAAGTTGTGCGGCGTGATCATGCCGGCCTGCGGCGCGTAGAGGCCGCCCGCCAGGCCCACCACCGCCGCCGACACCATGAACGCCACGGCCTTGACCGCCAGCGGATTGATGCCGATGGACTCGCTGGCCGTTTCGCTGTCTTTGACGGCGCGCATCGCCGCGCCCCACGTGCCGCGTGACAGCAGCGCGTAGGCCGCCAGCGCCGCGAACGCCGCCACGATGGCCAGCATGGCCACGCCGCGGTCCCCGCCGATGCCGGCCAGCGACGGTTGCACGATTCCCATCAGGCCGTTCTGGCCGCCGGTGAGGTCGCCGCCTTCGATCAGCGCGTGCTCGACGATGAAGCCGAAGGCGATGGTGATCATCGCCAGGTAAGGGCCTTTCACGCGCAGCGCGGGCAGGGCCAACAGCAGGCCGAAGGCGCCGGCGATAAGCGCCGCTGCCGGCCAGGCCAGCCAGAAGCTCCAGCCGGCCTGGCCGGTCAGGATCGCCACGGTGTACGCGCCGATGGCGTAGAAACCGGCGTGGCCGAACGACATCTGTCCGGTCAGCCCCAGCAGTACGTTCAGCCCGATGCCGGCCAGCGCCAACAGCGCCACATTGCCCAGCACGAACACGTAGTAGCCGTTGACGGTGGCCGCCAGGGCCAGGCCGGCCGCCGCCAGCAGGGCGTAGAGCGCCAGCGGCAGCCAGCGCGATGCAAGTCGCTTATTCATCAGACCTTCCTGACATCGGCGCGGCCGAAGAGTCCGTTGGGACGCACGGCCAGCATGACGATCACCAGCGTGAAGCTGATGATCTGGGTATATCCGGAGCCCAGCGCCACCGTGATCAGCGCTTCGACCACGCCGAACAGCAGGCCGGCGATCATCACGCCCCACGCGCTGGTAATGCCGCCCAGGATCGCGACGACAAAGGCCTTCAGGCCGAACAGCGTGCCCATGTCGGCCTGCACGTTGAACAGCGGCGCGACCAGCGCGCCCGCCACGCCGGCGAACAGCGTGGATACGGCAAATGCCGCCATGATGGCGCGGCGCACGGGAATGCCCATCAGCCGTGCCGCGCTGGGGTTCTGCACGACGGCCAGCAGCGCCACGCCCCAGCGCGTGCGGCGCGACAGCGTGTGCAGCGCTGCCGCCAGCACCAGCCCGACCAGCGGAATCAGCAGTTGCAACGGGTAGACGCCCAGGCCCAGCCCGCCGATTTCCAGCGGCGCCTGCGCCAGTGGCGACGGCAGGCTGCGCGGCTCTTTGCCGAACGTGAACATCACCACGTTATCCAGCACGATGCCGAGCGCCACCGTGGACATCAGCCAGGCGTTGGAGCCCCGGCTGGCGAACGGCCGCACGGCCAGCCGTTCGACCACCAGGCCGTACAGCGCGCACAGCGCCAGCGCCGCCAGCAAGGCGGGCGCCAGCGGCCAGCCCAGCGTCTGCGCGAACGTAAAGGTCAGCACGGCGCCCAGCATCATGGAACTGCCCTGGGCGAAGTTCACCGTGCCGGACACGGCGTAGGTCAGGTAAAAGCCCAGGGCCATCAGCCCGTACATGCTTCCCAGACCCAGGCCGCTGACGATGGCGGACATCAACAACATGCGCGTCTCCCGCGTGGACCAGCTGTTTACTGCGCGCCTTTGACGGGCAGGATGCGGTTGTCGATGAACTGCGTCCACACGTAATCGTCTTCGCGCAACGCATCGTGCGAAGTGGGCGTGAAGGGCTGTTCATAGGTTTTGATCAGGCCGTCGTACTTGCCGATCTTGTAGAAGCCCTGGCGCACCGCGTCGCCATCGGTCGAGCCGGCCTGCGCGATGGCCAGCGCGGCCAGCTGCATGCCGTCGTAGGCATTGGCCACGCCCACGGCAGGCGTGATGTCCTGCGGGCCCTTGATGTCGGAATACTTGGCCTTCAGCGCCTGCATCACCTTGTCGCCCACCGGGCCCTGCTTGCCGAAGAAGCTGTAGGTCTGCACGAAATGCACGTTCTTGGCGTTCGGGCCGGCCAGCTCGGTGAAGCGGCCACCCGCGGGGCCCCAGTGCGACACGATCGGCACCTTCCAGCCCATGCGGTCCAGCGACTTCACGACCTGCGCCGACGGGCCGACGTTGCCGACCAGGAACAGCGTGTCGGCGCCCTCGGCCTTCAGGCGGCTCAGTTGGGGCACCACGTCCAGGTCGTTGGGTTGGAATTTCTCGACGCCGGCGGGCGTGACCTTGGCCGCGGCCAGCGCGGCGTTCAGGCCTTTCTCGTTGGATTCACCCCAGGGGTTGTTCACGAGGATCATGCCCGGCTTGGCGCTCTGGAACGTCTTTTGCGCGTACTGGACCATCGCGCTGTCCACGATCTCGTCCATGGCCGACACGCGAAACACGAAGTTCGGGTTGCCCTTGTTTTGCGTGATGGCGGTGCCCGCCGCCCACGGCCCCATGAACGGCACCTTTTCCTGGTTCACGATGGGCACGATGGCCATCGAGACCGGCGTGTCCAGGCCGCCAAACAGCACGGCGACCTTTTCCTTGAAGATCAATTCACGCGCGGCGGCCATGCCCTTGGCGGGATTGCCTTCGTCGTCGCGCCGCACCAGCACGATCTGGCGGCCGCCCAACAGGCCGCCTTTCGCGTTGATCTCGTCGATGGCGATCGTCATGCCGCGCGTCAGCGCTTCGCCCGCTCGTGCCGACTCGCCGGACAGCGCCGTGATCAGGCCGATCTTGATGGGGTCGGCGGCAAGCGCCGGTTGCAGGGTCAAGCCGGCGGTGAAGAGGGCGGCGGCGGTGGCGCGAAGCAAAAAGGAACGGCGGGTCGGGACCATTGGGCACTCCTGGAAAAGTGGAACGGATCTTGCATGGGGTTAAGGGCTGCCTGGTTTCCCCATGCAAGATCCATGCCATCTGGTTCCAACCGGACGCCATGGGCAGTGATCGCTCTGCCACGAGGGGGAATGTGGCGTCTTCAGGCGTGGTTTGTCCGCGTCAGTTTCCAGTTTTGTCTACAAAGATCCCAAGATTTTGTTAACAATCATGCATCAGGATTTGCACCAAAATGAATCCAACCTCGCTTTCAAGCACTAATCCGGGGCGCGGCGACGCGTCCGCATGGACGCCCGCGCCGCTGGCCTGCCACGGCCGCTTCGCCTATCAGCCGATCACCGGCCGGGGGGATTACGCCTGGCCGAACGGCGCGCGCCTGGCCGTGTACCTGGGCTTCAACATCGAGCACTTCGCCTTTGGCGAGGGGTTGGGGGCTGAACTGGGACCGGCCTCGCCCCATCCCGACGTGCTGAACTACGCATGGCGCGAGTACGGCAACCGGGTGGGCGCGTGGCGCTGCCTGGAACTGTTCGACGAACTGCGCCTGCCCGCGGGCGTATTGCTCAACACCGCGCTGTACGAGCATTGCCCGGAATTGGTCGACGCCTTTCTGGCGCGCGGCGATGAACTGATCGGGCATGGCTACAGCAACGCGCATCGCCAGGGCGGCCTGCCCGAAGCGGAAGAAAGCGCGCTGCTGGCGCATTGCCGCGACCGCATCCGGCAGCACGCCGGCCAAGCGCCGGCGGGCTGGCTGTCGCCATGGATTTCGGAAAGCCGCGCCACGCCGGACCTGCTGGCCGAGGCGGGCTACCGCTACACGCTGAACTGGTGCCACGATGACCAGCCCATGCGGATGCGCACCCGCGCGGGCGATCTCTGGGCCATTCCGTATCCGCAGGAACTCAACGACATCCCGATGATCATGGGCCGCAAGATGGACGCCCGCGACTTTGCCGATATGATTCTTGATCAGTTCGAGGAAATGCGCGCGCAAGCCGTTCGCCAGCCCCTGGTGATGGGCATTGCGCTGCATCCCTATATCGTTGGGCAGCCGTACCGGTTGAGGCACCTGCGCCGGGCGCTGGCGCCGCTGGCGGCGGCGCGCGACCGGGGCGAGATCTGGTTCACCACGCCGGGCGAGATCTGCCGCCATGTGGATAGCCTGCCGTCCGGCGCGGTGGCCGCGCGCTGAGCCACCGGTTGTCCGATACCTTTTCTCCGTCCGCCCACCCGAGTCCCGCATGCCTACCCGTAGCCCAGCCCAACCCCGCGCCAAGCCCGCCGCTCGCAGCAAGCCGGCTGCCCCGCCCGTCGCCGCCCCGGACACCGCCGGCCACGGTGACGCGGCGCCGGACAGCGACATGGAGCGCCGCATCTGCGAAGCCGTGTACGAAAGCGTGATGAGCCAGCGGCTGACGCCTGGCACGAAGTTGCCCGAGGCCGCGATCTGCGAGTTGTTCGGCGTATCGCGGTCCGTGGCGCGCAAAGCCCTGCAGCGGCTGGCGCACGAGCACGTCGTGGATTTGCACCACAACCGCGGCGCGGTGGTGGCCGAGCCCACGCCCGAAGACACGCGGCAGATTTTCCAGGCGCGCCGCGCGCTGGAAGCGGCCTTGCTGCCCCTGGCCGTGGCCCGGGCCACCAAGGCCGACTACGCGTCGCTGCGCAAGCAATTGCGCGACGAACACGCCTTGCTGCACCGCGCCGGGCAGCCCGCGTGGGCCCGTCAGGCCAGTGCCTTTCACGTGCGTCTGGGCGAACTGTCCGGCAACGCGATCCTGCACGGCTATCTGGCCGAGCTGGTGTCGCGGTGCTCGCTGATCGTGGCGCTGTACGAGCCGCCCGGCAACGCCGCCTGCGAACATGGCGAGCACGTGCTGATCGTCGACCTGATGGAACGCGGTGACGTGGCGGAAGCCGTGAAGATCAATGACAACCACCTTGCGGACCTGGAGCGGCGTATCAGCCTTGAACGCCCGCAACCCGCGCAAACTCTTGCCCAGATGCTGGGACTGGCCTGACATGGAAATCGATTTCGACGCAATCACCGAATACCAGCGCTACAAGTTGATGGCCAGCCTGATCGTGCCCCGGCCGATCGCGCTGATCACCACCTTGTCCGAAACCGGCGTGGTCAACGCCGCGCCGTTCAGCATGTTCAACATGCTGGGCGAAGACCCGCCGATTGTCATGGTCAGCATCAACCGGCTGGAAGACGGCGGCTTGAAGGACACGGCGCGCAACATTGCCCGCGATAAGGAATTCGTGGTGCACCTGACCGACGAAGCGATGGCGGAAAAAATGCACCGCTGCGGCGACCGTCTGCCGGCGGACGTCAGTGAACTGGCCCACGCCGGGCTGGACGCCGCGCCCAGCCACCACGTCAAGCCGCCCCGCATCGTGCAGGCGCCGGTTGCCTTCGAATGCACGCTGTATGAAACGATGGAAACCGCCAGCCGGCAGATCTTCATTGGCCAGGTGCGCTGGCTGCATGCGCGCGATGGCCTGATCGACACGGAAACCTGGCGCGTGCGCCTGCAGGACTATTTTCCGGTGGGGCGTTTCGGCGCAAGCTTCTACGTCACGACGCGCGACCGCTACGCGATCGGCGCGGGGGACGCGCCGGCGGGAACGGCGGCCAGCACCGCGATCGACGAAATCTAAGGCGGCGCCTTCACCACACCGCGCCGTGGCCGCCCGGCGGGCGCAGGTGCCGGGCGAAGCGCTGCGTCAGGAACTCCACGAACGCGACTGTCTTGGCTGGCAGGTTCAAGCGTTCGGGATACAGCGCGTGAATGTCGGCGGACGGCGTGCGCCAATCCGCCAACACTTCGCGTAGCCGGCCCGCGCGCAGGTAGGCCGCGGTTTCCCATTCGGACCGCATGACGATGCCGTGGCCGTCCAGCGCCCATTCCAACGCGCTTTGGCCGTCATTCGAACTGACCGGGCCGCGCACTTTGACGGTTTCGGCGCGTTGGCCGGATTCCAAGCGCCAGGTGCCGTAGGCCACGTCGTTCTCGCGCACCACGATGCAGCGGTGGCGCTGCAGGTCGCCCGGCGCGCGGGGTTCGCCGTAAGTGTCGAGGTAGCGGGGCGACGCGCAGAGCAGCCGCCGGTTGGATGCGATCTTGCGTGCGGTCAGTCGGGCGTCGGGCAGGTCGCCGAAACGCACGGCCACGTCGAAGCCTTCCTCGATCAGGTTCAGCGGCCGGTCCGTCAGCCGCATCAAGACTTCGACGTCCGGGAATTGGCGCGCGAAGTCCGACACGGCCGGCACGATGTGGGCGCGCCCGAAACCGAACGTGGCGTTCAGCCGCAGCAGGCCCTGCGGCTGGGCGCGGGCACTTGAGACCGACCGTTCCAGGGCTTCCAGGTCAGCCAGGATGCGGGTGCCTTCCGCCAGATACAGCTCGCCCTCTTGCGTGACGCTGACCCGCCGCGTAGTGCGGTTCAGCAGCCTGACGCCCAGGCGCTGCTCCAGCCGGGCCAATCGCGTGCTGATGGCGGGCGGCGTCAGGCCCAGTTCGCGCGCGGTGGCGGACAGGTTGCCGTGCTTGACCACCAGCGAGAAGAAGGCAAGGTCGGAAAGGGCGTCCATAGGCGGGCCTGGTAATCGCTATTTATAAATTGAATTTAATAAAGATTTAGTCTTGGTCGCAATTATAAGAATTAAACCGGCTTATACACTGGCCCTACCGATATAGAGCCGCACCCACGCGGCCAACCGAGGAGACCAGGAATGAAATTCAAACCCGTGGCCGGCGCGGTCTGCGCCGCCCTTGCCGTTGCATCCTGTTGGAGCTTTCCCGCCGTGGCCGCCGACGCGTTCCCCGAGCGCGCCGTGACGCTTGTCGTGCCGTTCGCGCCTGGCGGCAGCGTGGACATCGCCGCGCGGCTGATTTCAGACGCGTGGGGCCGAGCCCTCGGCCAGAGCGTGATCGTGGAGAACCGGGCCGGCGCTTCCGGCAACATCGGCATGGCCGCCGTGGCGCGCGCCCAACCCAACGGCTATACGCTGGCGATCAACACGATGTCGCTGGCCATCAACCCCGCGTTGTTCAAAGAGATGCCGTTCGACACCAGAAAGGATCTGCGGTCGGTGGGCACGGTAGGCACGTCGCAGCACGTGCTGACGGTGACGAACGCGTTGCCGGTCGCCAGCGTGAGCGAGCTGCTGGCCTATGTCCGCGCGCGGCCCGCCAATGACCTGAGCTTCGGTTCCGCGGGCACGGGAAGCACCTTCCACATGGCCGCCGAACTGTTCAAGTCCGTGTCCAAGACGCAGATCTTGCATGTGCCGTACAAGGGCGGCGGCCCGGCCATGGTGGACACCATCAGCGGCCAGGTGCAGATGAGCTTCCCCGTGCTGTCCGCGGCCAAGCCGCAAGTCGACGGCAAGAAGCTCCGCGCGCTGGGCGTGACGGGCACCACGCGCTCGCCGCTGCTGCCCGACGTGCCCACCATCGCGGAATCCGGCCTGCCCGGCTACGCGTTCAACACCTGGTTCGTGGTCAGCGCGCCGGCCGGCACGCCGCAAGCGGTGATCGATACGCTGAACGCCAAGCTGGCCGAAGCGCTGCAGTCGCAGGCACTGAAAGACCGCATGCAGAAGGAAGGGTTCGATCCCCTGATTTCCACGCCGGCCAAGACGGACGACATGGTGGCCGCCGAGATGACGCGCTGGGCGGGCATCGTGAAGGACGCCGGTATCCAGGCCAACTAGCGGTAATGCGAGGCGCCTGTCAGGTTGACAGGCCCTTGCCGCAAGATGCGCCCGCGGTCGGTCGCGGGCACTGCAATCAAGGACGACAAGACATGCCCGGCATGACGCTATACGACAAACTGGTGGCCAGCCATGAAGTGGCCCGCATCGACGACGAGCACATCCTGCTTTATGTCGATCTGCACATCATGAACGAATACACCAGCCCGCAAGCCTTCAGCGGCCTGGCCGCGCGCGGCAGGGCCGTGTTGCGGCCGGGCCAGCAGATGGCGGTGGTGGACCACATCATTCCCACGCACCCGGTGCCGTCGGCGCTGCGCGTCATCGCCGACGATGCCTCGTCGCGCCAGGCCCTGAACCTGAAGCACAATTGCGACGCCCAGCGCATCGCGCTGTTCGACACCACCGACCCGCTGCAAGGCATCGAACACGTGATCGCGCCCGAACACGGCATGATCCTGCCCGGCATGGTGGTGTTGTGCGGCGACAGCCACACCACCACCTATGGCGCGTTGGGCGCGTTGGGCTTCGGCATCGGCACGTCGGAAGTCGAACACATCCTGGCCACGCAGACGCTCGTCTACCGCGTTGCGCGCAACATGCGCGTCCGGGTCGACGGCGTGCTGGGCGCTGGCGTGTCCGCCAAGGACCTGGTCATTTATCTGGTGCATCGCATCGGCGCTCAAGGCGCGCGGGGGCACGCCGTGGAGTTCTGCGGCGCGGCGATCGACGCGTTGTCGGCCGAAGCCCGCATGACCCTGTGCAACATGACCGTGGAGGCCGGTGCGCGCGCCGCGCTGATCGCGCCGGATGCGACCACCGACGCGTATGTCACCGCGCATGCGCCCCACTTGCGCGGCGAGGCGTTGCGCGCGGCGCGCGGCTATTGGGCCACGCTGCGCACCGACGACGGTGCGGCGTTCGATGTCGAACACGTGTTCAACGCGGCCGACATTGCGCCCTTTGTCACGTGGGGCACCAGCCCCGATCAGGCCATGCCGATCACCGGACGGGTGCCGGATCCGCAGGCGGAGCCCGACACGCTGGCCCGGCTGGCGTTGGAAAAGGCCATGGACTACATCGGCCTGGCGCCCGGTATGCCGATCGCCGGCGTGCCGATCGACCGGGTGTTCATCGGTTCTTGCACCAACGGCCGCATTGAAGACCTGCGCGTGGTCGCGGCGATGGTGCGCGGCCGCAAGGTTGCCGCCGGCGTGCGGGCGATGGTCGTGCCGGGGTCGGGCGCGGTGCGCGCGCAGGCCGAAGCCGAGGGGCTGGCCGCGCAACTGATCGACGCCGGCTTCGAATGGCGCCAGCCGGGCTGTTCGATGTGCCTGGCCATGAACGACGACGTGCTGCGGCCCGGCGAGCGCTGCGCCTCCACCACCAACCGCAATTTCGAAGGACGCCAGGGGCGGGCAGGGCGCACGCACCTGATGAGCCCCGCCATGGCGGCGGCGGCCGCGCTGGCCGGCCGCATCGTTGACGCCCGCGACTGGGAGCAAGCCAAATGAACCCGCTGATCGAAGGCATCGCCGCGCCGCTGCCGTTTTCCAATCTGGACACCGACCAGATCATGCCCAAGCAGTTCCTGCGCATCATCGACAAGGCCGGGCTGGATCGTGGCCTGCTGTATGACCTGCGCTTTGACGAAGATGGCGCGCCACGCCCCGGCTTCGTCCTGAACCAGGACGCCTACGCGGGCACGTCGCTGCTGGTGGCCGGCCCCAACTTCGGCTGCGGCTCCAGCCGGGAACATGCGGTGTGGGGCTTGCAGCAGTTCGGCATCCGCGCGGTGATCGCGCCGAGCTTTGGCGAGATCTTCTACTTCAACGCGCTGAACAACGGCCTGCTGCTGGTCAGCCTGCCGCCGGCCGAGGTCGACGCGCTGCTCGCGCGGGTGTCCAATACGGGCGTGGCGGGCGGCAACCGCATGGCCGTCGACGTGATGGCGGGCCAGGTCCGTGCCGCGGACGGCTGGACGGCGGGCTTCACGTTGCCGGAACGGCATCGCCGCATGTTCGCGCAAGGGCAGGACATGGTGGGCGCGTCGCTGGCCCAACTGCCCGAGGTGGAACGTTTCGAAGCGGCCCACTGGGCGCGCCACCCCTGGATGAAGGACGTGGCGCGCACGGTGCGCGACCGTCTGGACGCCGGGCGACAGTAACAACAGGAGGCAGTACCCATGACCGCATTCTTCGACCTGCCCGTGCGCCGCATCCCGGCCGACGGCATAGACATTGCCGCGCGCATCGACGGGTCAGGGCCGCCGCTGCTGTTGCTGCATGGCCATCCGCAAACGCATGCCATCTGGCACCGCGTGTGGCCCGAGCTGACGCGGCATCGCACCTGCGTGGCGGCCGACCTGCGCGGTTACGGGGACAGCGACAAGCCCGCGGCCACGGCGGATCATTCCGCCCATTCCAAGCGTCAGATGGCGGCCGACATGATCGCGGTGATGCGCGCGCTGGGCCATGAGCGCTTCGAGGTGCTGGCGCACGACCGCGGCGCCCGGGTGGCGCATCGGCTGGGGCTGGATCATGCCGGCGCCGTGTCCCGCATGATGTTGCTGGACATCGCGCCCACGCTGGACATGTACGAGGGCACGACGCGGGCGTTTGCGCAGGCCTACTTCCACTGGTTCTGGCTGATCCAGCCGGCACCGGGGCCGGAAACCATGATCGGGCACGACCCCGTGTTCTACCTGCGCTCGGTGATGGGCGGCCGGCCCGGCGGCCTGGCGCATTTTTCCGCGCAGGCCATGGCGGAATATGAGCGCGCGGCCCGGCAGCCCGGCTGGGCCACGGGCTTGTGCGAGGACTACCGCGCGTCGGCCACGCTGGACCTGGACCATGACAGCGCCAGCCGCGCCGCCGGCGAGCGCTTGCGGATGCCGGTGCGGGCGCTATGGGGCGAGCGTGGCGCCGTCGGCAAGAATTTCGACGTGCTGGGGCTGTGGCGCGCGGTCGCCGACGAGGTCTCGGGGGGATCGCTGCCCGGGGCGCACTATCTGGCCGAAGAAACCCCCGACGCGCTGCTGGAAGAGGCGGGTGCGTTCTTTGGATGGCGGTAGCCCAGGCTGTCAATCAAGCCAGGGCGGGCGATAGGGCTATCCAATAAGGGACACACCCCTGGTGTTAACCTTCGCCCCATGAATCGTTACTTCGCCGATCTTTCCGAATTGCCCGAGCCAGAAGACGCGCAACGCGTCTTCAAGGCGACTGACTCGCCCTGCGTGGCCGTGTGTTCGACCCTGTTCGACGATATCTGCCGCGGCTGCGGCCGCACCGCCATGGAAGTTGCCAACTGGGTCTTCATGACGGAAGAGGAAAAGCGCGAAGTCTGGATCCGCATCAAGGCGCAAGGGTATCCCCGGCGCAACAATTAAGCGCGGACGGCGGCCCGCAACGTCCGGCCGTCTTGGGCATGTCATATCGCGCGGGCTAAATCGCGTTATCGCCCACTTCCGGCCCTATCATGCGCATCGTTCTGGTTACGGATGCCTGGCATCCGCAAGTCAACGGCGTCGTCCGCACCTGGACGACCATGCAGCAGATCCTGAGTGAATGGGGCCACGAGCTGATCGTGGTGAACCCGCAGGGCAGCCGGACGATTCCGGCCCCGTCCGAACCGGACCTGCGGCTATGCCTGCAGCCGGGGCGTCAATTGCGGCGCATCCTGGGCGACACCATTCCCGACGCGCTGCACATCGCCACCGAAGGGCCGCTGGGCCTGGCCGCACGCCGCATGGCGCTGGCGCGCGGCTGGCAGTTCACGACCTCGTTCCACACGATGTTTCCCGACTATCTGCAGGCGCGCATGGGCATCCCGGCGGCCTTGCCGTGGCGCTATCTGCGCTGGTTTCACCGCCCCTCGCAATGCGTGCTGGTGCCGACCCCCACGGTGCGCGACGTTCTGGTGCAGCGCGGCCTGACGAACCTGCGGGTCTGGTCGCGCGGGGTCGATCCACGCAAATTCCAGCCGACGGAAAGCTCGGCCTTCGCGCATCTGCCGCGGCCGGTCTACTTGAGCGTGGGCCGCGTGGCGCGCGAAAAGAACCTGGACGCCTTCCTGTCGCTTCCGCTTGCCGGCAGCAAGGTCGTGGTGGGCGCCGGCCCCGACGAGGCGCGGTTGAAGAAGGCATTTCCCGACGCGGTCTTTCTGGGCATGCAGAAGGACGATGCGCTGCCCGGCTTCTACGCGGCGGCCGACGTCTTTGTGTTCCCCAGCCTGACCGACACGTTCGGCCTGGTGATGTTGGAGGCGATGGCCTGCGGCACGCCGGTGGCGGCCTTTCGCAGCGAGGCGCCGCTTGCCGTGGTGACCCAGGGCGTCACCGGCTGCCTGGACGACGATCTGGCCCACGCCTGCCACGCCGCGCTGCCGCTGGACCGCCACGCGGTGCGGGCGCACGCGCTGACCCGCAGCTGGGACTCGGTGGCATCGGATCTGCTGGATTCACTGGTGCCGCTGGTAGCGGACGCGTCGTCGCGGCCCTCGCTGGCCCGCGCCGGGTGAACGCCGGCGGATACCGGGTAAATTTTTGGGGACGGGTTTCCGGACGGCACGCCAAACCGGTACAATCCTTCGCAATCCTGAGGAGCGTTGCGACGACCCTGTGGTTCCCTTCATGCTGTGATCCCACACCGCCATGCCAAGTGGAACCCGGCTCGCCAGGCTCAGGAATCCTTGTTCAAGCGCCGCGCCCTGCGCGTCGCTACAGCAACGGCGCTCACCTTTGTCGCATATGGCGGGAAAGGCGAGCACTCGACTGTCGTGGTGTATTCGCGTTGACCGGCCATATCGTGCGCCGTTCGAAATTCACGTGGAGCCTACACACACCATGAACGCTGTGACTGATAAATCCTTCTCCGATTACCTGGTTGCCGACCTGTCGCTGGCAGGCTGGGGCCGCCGCGAGCTGGCCATCGCCGAAACCGAAATGCCCGGCCTGATGGCCATCCGCGAAGAATTCGCCGCCGCGCAGCCGTTGAAGGGCGCGCGCATCGCGGGCAGCCTGCACATGACCATCCAGACCGGCGTGCTGATCGAAACGCTGGTGGCCCTGGGCGCCGAAGTGCGCTGGGCCTCGTGCAACATCTTCTCCACGCAAGACCACGCCGCCGCCGCGATCGCCGCGTCGGGCACGCCCGTCTTCGCCGTCAAGGGCGAAACGCTGGAAGAGTACTGGCAGTACACCCACAAGATCTTCGAATGGCCCAACGGCCAGCACGCCAACATGATCCTCGACGACGGCGGCGACGCCACGTTGATGCTGCACCTGGGCACCAAGGCCGAAAAGGATATTTCGGTGCTGGCCAACCCGGGCAGCGACGAAGAGCGCATCCTGTTCGCCGCCATCAAGGAAACCCTCAAGCGCGATCCGAAGTGGTATTCCACCCGCCTGGCGCAAATCAAGGGCGTGACGGAAGAAACCACGACCGGCGTGCATCGCCTGTACCAGATGTCGCAAAAGGGCGAGCTGGCCTTTGCCGCCATCAACGTCAATGACTCGGTCACCAAGTCCAAGTTCGACAACCTGTACGGCTGCCGTGAATCGCTGGTGGACGGCATCAAGCGCGCCACCGACGTGATGGTCGCCGGCAAGATCGCCGTCGTGGCCGGCTATGGCGACGTGGGCAAGGGCTGCGCCCAGGCGCTGGTCGCGCTGCGCGCGCAAGTCTGGGTCACCGAAGTCGACCCGATCTGCGCGCTGCAAGCCGCGATGGAAGGCTTCAAGGTCGTGACCATGGAAGAAGCCGCCGCCCACGGCGACATCTTCGTCACTGCCACCGGCAACTACCACGTCATCACGCGCGAACACATGAACGTGATGAAAGACCAGGCCATCGTCTGCAACATTGGCCACTTCGACAACGAAATCGACGTTGCCGGCCTGGCGGATTGCCAGTGGGAAGAGATCAAGCCGCAAGTCGATCACGTGATCTTCCCGGACGGCAAGCGCATCATCCTGCTGGCCCAGGGCCGCCTGGTGAACCTGGGTTGCGCCACGGGTCACCCGTCGTTCGTGATGTCGTCCTCGTTCGCCAACCAGACCATCGCCCAGATCGAACTGTTCACGCGCAACGACGCCTACAAGTCCGGCGAAGTCTACGTGTTGCCCAAGCACCTGGACGAAAAGGTTGCCCGTCTGCACCTGAAGAAACTGGGTGTGAAGCTGACGACCCTGCGTCAGGATCAGGCCGACTACATCAACGTGCCGGTGGAAGGTCCCTTCAAGCCGAACCACTACCGCTATTGATGCATGTAGCAAAATAGGGAAGTGCCGCGCCATGTTGGCGCGGGCTTTCCGAACCGCGGGGCTCCCCGGCATCGCCTGGCGATCAAGGGGCCGCGGAGCGCTTACAGGAGAACGAACATGGTGACATTGATACTCGTCTGGATCTTGAACGCAGTGGCCCTGCTGGCCGTTGCCTACTTGTTGCCCGGCATCACCGTGGCCAGTTTCGGATCGGCGCTGATCGCCGCGCTGGTGCTGGGCTTGGTGAACATGCTGGTCAAGCCGGTGCTGGTGCTGCTGACGCTTCCCATCACGGTCGTCACCCTCGGGCTCTTCCTCATCGTCATCAACGCCTTGTTGTTCTGGTTCGTCGGCTCCGTGCTGAAGGGCTTCCAGGTCAACGGCTTCTGGTGGGCCGTGGGCGGTGCCATTCTGTACAGCATCATCTCTGGTCTGCTTACCAAACTGATCCCCTAATGCCTGATTCGATGTCTCCCGCTTTCAGTCTGGAATTCTTCCCCCCGCGCGATCTGGCCGGCCAGGAACGGCTGGTCCGCGCGGCCAAGCAGATGCTGGCCATCCAGCCCAAGTACGTCAGCGTGACCTTCGGCGCGGGCGGTTCCACGCGCGCCGGCACGGCGGATGCCGTGCGCACGCTGCGCAACCTGGGTTGTGATGCGGCGCCCCACTTGTCGTGCGTGGGCGCCACTCGCCAAGACTTGCGGGACATCCTCCAGGCGTACAAGAACGATGGCGTGCGGCGCGTGGTCGCCCTGCGCGGCGACCTGCCTTCGGGCATGGGCGGCGATGCGGGCGAATTGCGCTACGCCAACGAACTGGTGTCGTTCATCCGCGAGGAAACCGGCGACTGGTTCCACATCGAAGTGGCGGCCTATCCCGAAATGCACCCGCAAGCGGCCAATCCGTCCGCGGACCTGGACCATTTCGTGACCAAGGTGAATGCCGGCGCCGATGCGGCCATCACGCAGTATTTTTTCAACGCCGACGCCTATTTCGACTTCGTCGACCGGGCCCAGGCCAAGGGCGTTCGCGTGCCGATCGTGCCGGGCATCATGCCCATCACGAACCACACGCAGCTGCTGCGCTTTTCGGAAATGTGCGGGGCGGAAGTGCCGCGCTGGATCCGGCTGCGCCTGGCGGAGTTTGGCGATGACAAGGCCTCCATCCGCGCCTTCGGCGTGGACGTGGTCACCGAGCTGTGCCAAACCTTGCTGGACAACGGCGCGCCGGGCCTGCACTTCTACACCTTGAACCACGCGGAAGCGCCGCTGGCGGTGTGGAAGGAACTGGCGCTGTAAGCGTCGCGCCCCGTGCGCAATGCGAAAGGCCGGCGTATCCGCCGGCCTTTTTTTTCGCTATTGAATCGTAGGATGGGCGGTGCGCGGTATTCCTCGCACGGCGCCGCCATCAATCGGCGTACACGCCCACCTTGCGGATAATGCCCCCCCACTTGTCGACTTCGGCTTGCAGCCAGGTCTGCAGGCCTTCGGGCGTCTGTTTGGATTCGGGCACGATCTCGGCGCCCAGCTCGGCCATTTTCTGCGTGAAGGCCGGATCCTTCAGCGCCGTGCGCAGCGCCGCATTGAACTTCGCGATCGCCTCGGGCGGCGTGCCCTTCGGCGCATAGACGCCATGCCACACCTTCACTTCAAAGCCCTTCAAACCGCCTTCCTGCAGGGTCGGCGCGTCGGGCAGGGCCTTGATGCGGTCCAGCGTCGTGACGCCGTACAGCTTCACCCGTTGTGCCTTGATCTGCGGGATGGTCTGCGTGGTCTGGTCGCACAGCACATCGACCTGGCCGCCCAACAGCGCGGTCATCGCAGGCGCCGTGCCGGCATAGGGCACGGTCGTGAACTGCACGCCCAGCGACTCTTGCAGCAGCATGCCGCACAGTTGCGACACCGCGCCCAATCCCGCGTTGGCCAGGTTGACCTTGTTGCCGTTCTCTTTCGCGTACTTGATGAAGCCCGCCATGCCATCGGCCGGCAGGTCCTTGCGGCCCAGCAGCGTCATCGGCACATCCGCCACCTGGCCGACGTAGGCGAAGTCCGTCAGCGGATTGAACGACAGCTTGCGGTATAGCGCCGGTGCGGTGGCCATGCCGTTGTGGTGGATCAGGAAGGTGTACCCGTCCGGCGCCGCGCGCGCCACATGCTGGGATGCCAGCGTGCCACCCGCGCCCGTGCGGTTTTCGATGATGATGCTCTGGCCCAGCGTCTTGGCCATGGAGGCCCCCAGGCTGCGCGCCACCACGTCCGTGGGGCCGCCCGCCGCGAACGGCACGACGAGCGAAATGGGATGGTTCGGATATGCGCCTTGCGCGCTGGCGGAACCCCAGGCAAAGCAGGACAGGGCCAGCAGGGGCCAGGCGGCACGCGTCGCCGCGCGCGTGAAAATGGGGGGCATGTCTCGCTCCTTGTGGTTGTCTCGAGCCCACGAACGCAGCGCGGGCCGGCACCAGTGTCGCGTGCCAGGCCAAGGATGAGAATTTGCCGTTTCACAAGCCGGGCTTCGGCTGCGGGAAAGGCGGGTTTACGCGGTACTGGGTGGGATACGGTGGATAGGCGGGGATATCCCTCCTATCCAGCCTGCTGCATGGCAGTGCCGCGGCCTTCACGCGGTCATGAAAATAGCGGTGAAATATCTCCCAGTCTGCATATTGGTGGGATGCCACTTGATATGTGCAAAGCCGGCCGATCAAGCCGCATATCCAGTCGGCGCATTGCAGCGTCTGGAACAGGTAGCTCTCGCCCTGGAGCGGGGGTTCGACCAATGTTCTGCAACGATCGGGTTCAGCGGCGAACATTGCGAGTGTGCAAGCTTCCACGTTCATTTCGCGCCAGACGCTGCCAGCTTGCTGTTCATCAAGCAACAGCATGAAGGTCGCTTGTCGCGCCGCGCAAAATCGGTCTGCCTGATGCACCAATTGCAGCAAATGATGCTTGAAGATCTTTGCCGATGGGGCGGTCGCTGCGCCGACCGCCTTGTGCTCGCCGCCATAGATCACATGTCCGCCGAGTTGCTTCAGGTGATTGAGCAGTCTTCCCGTCGCTGTCCTTAGCTCTCGGTACTTCTCCACGTTCTTGACGGTGTAGAGTTGCGCTCCTTTCTTTTCCCATCGGTATGCAGGTTCGTCCTGCTGTTCGAGCTCGAACTTCAAAAGGCGACACTTCAGCTTGTAGAAGTAGATGGCAAAGTCGCGTACCGCCGCGATGGGCAGGACGAGCCCGCCAAAACCAAAAACCGGGCTGGTTTTGTGTTTTTCGTGATCACGGGAAATGAAGGGGCCGATATGCCCGAATTCGTCCAGATACACGACGTAATGCATGACGAAGTCCTCTGCGCAGCATGCCGACGCATGCGATGAGAGGCAGTGTAGGTCGCGGGAACACGCCGTTTTCGTTGCCACGCGCGGAAATGTCACTCTTTGCTGGGACCTGGGCGCGATCTCTGGTGCAGAGACACGAAAGCCCGCAGCAATTGCTTGCGCGGGCCTCGGAAGGTGGGCACATGACTCGCATATGCGTTGAGCAGACTTTAGGTGAATACGGGACGTCAGCGCAAGTAGAGAGGGCGCGGAATAGCCGTCGCTTCTGCTGAAATCGCCGTTATCAGACTGAATCCCGGGCCTGTGATCGTCAATGATCCACCTTCAGTCGGGGCAATCCTGCCTTAACTCGCCTGGTCCTTGCCCGGGTCTTCCGCCAGCACCTGCGGCGTGGGGTAGCTGGGCTGCGGCGCGTTCGCGGGTTCAAGCCGCAGCGGCTGATGGACGCGGCTGGGCGGCACCAGTGAGCCGGGGTCGTCCGGATTGGTCCACAGCGGGTCCGGGATCTCGGCGAAAACCTGGCGCAGGCGTTCGCCCCAGGTGCTGCGGATCATGCGGAAGTACTGGTTGTGTTCGTCGATGCTGGCGAAGTGCGTGACGCGCAGCGCGTTCGTGTCGTAGACCAGCAGGTCCAGCGGCAGGCCGACGGAAATGTTCGAGCGCAGCGTGGAGTCCATCGAGATCAGCGCGCACTTGGCGGCCTCGTCCAGCGAAGTGTCGGGGCGCAGTACGCGGTCCAGGATGGGCTTGCCGTATTTGGCTTCGCCGATCTGGAAGTACGGGCACTCCTGGCCGGCCTCGATGAAGTTGCCCGCGGAATAGATCTGGAACAGCCGGCAGCGCTCCGCGCCAATCTGTCCCCCGAAAATGATGCTGACATTGAAGTCCACGCCCTGCTCGTGCAGGGCGGGCGCTTCGCGCTGATAGACTTCGCGCACCGCCGCGCCGACGCAGCGGGTGGCCTCGAACAGGTCGGCCGCGTTCCAGATGGTGTCGCCGCCTTCGTCGTGTTGCCGAGTCAGGGCATGCAGCACGGCCTGGCTGACCGCCAGGTTGCCGGAGGTCATCAGGACCATGACGCGCTCGCCCGGGCGCTCGAAGACGGTCATTTTGCGGAAGACGCTGATCTGGTCCACGCCGGCATTGGTGCGGGAGTCGGACAGGAAAACCAAGCCGGCGTCGAGGCGGGCTGCTACGCAATAGGTCATGATCGGAAATTTGGAAAAACCACGCCGCATTGTATTGCGGCGCGGCTCCGGGGGTTACTGCTGCCCGGAAGTCTGGACCTGCACGCTGATCTCCATGGATTCCTCGCCGCCGCCGCTGCGCACGCCGCGAATCGGTGACGCCGAATCGTAGTCGCGCGCCACGGCCAGGCGGCAGTGGCTGTCCGAGGCGAACTGGCGGTTGGTGATGTCGACGCTGGTCCAGCCGATGTCGGCCAGCCACACATCGGCCCAGGCATGGCTGGCCGAGTGTTCCGACGTTGTATACACGTAGCCGCTGACGTAGCGCGCGGGCACGCCCAGGCCGCGCACGCAGGCCAAGAACAGGTGGGCATGGTCCTGGCACACGCCGTGCCCCATGGCCAGCACCTGATTGGCTGCCGTGGTGACGTCGGTGGTGCCGGGTTCATAGGCCACCCGGTCGCTGATGGCGTTGGCCAGCGCCAGGATGTCGTCCGGCGTGCCAAGACCGTTGGGCAAGACTTCGCGCACGAAGGCCATGATCGTGTCGTCGGCCTGCGTCAGCGGCGTCTGAACGCAATAGGCGTGCACGGGCAGGCGGCTGTCTTCGCCGCCCAGCACGCCGCGTACCAGCGGCGCCACCTGCACCTGCCCCACCACGCGCAGTTCGATGTCGGTATGGGCGTGGTTCAGGGTCAGCGTGTGGGTAATGTTGCCGTAGGCGTCCACCTGCTTTTCCAGTGCGCCGGGCGCTTCGATGTGCCAGCGCAGCACGCGCTGGTGCTCGTCGTCGCGGGGCGTCAGGCGCAGGGTCTGGATACTGTAGGTGACCGGTGCGGTGTATCGGTAGTGCGTGACGTGGGTGATGAACTGTTTCATGGCTGTCTCCGAGTTATGCCGACAGCGGGACCAGGAAATCCTGGCTGATCCGGTTGCCCAGGTCGTTGATGCGGTCCAGGAAGTGGTCCAGGTACTGGTGCAGCCCGCTATCCAGGATGTCTTCGACGCGGCCGTACTGCAGCTCGGCGCACAGCATGCCGGCGCGGCGTTCGGTTTCGGTCGAGCGCTGGTTGGAGACGCGCGCCAGATCGTCGGCCACCGCCCGCATCGACGCCAGCAGCGAGCGCGGCATGTCGCCGTGCAGGATCAGCAGTTCGGCGACGCGGTCGGGCGTGATCACGTCGCGGTACACCTTTCGATAAATCTCCAGCCCGGACACCGAACTCAGCAGTGCGGACCATCGGTAGAACTCGCTTTGCAGCGCGGCGGTGCCGGTGGGCTCGGTGCGAATTTCCTGGGCCCCATTTTGCGATCCGTTCTGGAACGCGCCCTGCGCGCCGTTGCCGCCCCGTTCGTGGAACTTCACGTCCAGCATCCGTGCGGTGTTGTCGGCCCGTTCCAGATGCATGCCGATGCGCAGGAAGTACAGCGCTTCGTCCTCCAGCATGGTGCCGATGGTGACGCCGCGCGCCAGGTGCGAGCGGAACTTCACCCATTCGAAGAACTCGCCCGGATTCCGTTCCAGCAGGCCGGTGTGCAAGTGCTTCAGCAGTTCAAGCCAGGTGGTGTTGTAGGTTTCCCAGACTTCGGTCGTCAGGCTGCCGCGCACCGCGCGCGCGTTTTCACGGGCGGCCCGCATGCACGAATAGATGGACGACGGGTTTTCGGGGTCGCGCACCATGTACTGCAACACGTCATGGGGCGAGATGGCGGTGTACTTGCTCTGGTACAGACCCTGCAGCTCGGAAATGCGCAGGACGCCCAGCCACGAGCCCTCGCGCGTCTGCGGGTCTTGCGGCAGCAGCGACATCTGCAGGTTCACGTCCAGCATGCGGGCGGTGTTCTCGGCGCGCTCGATATAGCGGCACATCCAGAACAGGTTGTCGGCGGTTCGGCTCAACATGGTCAGTCCTCCAGAACCCAGGTGTCTTTGGTGCCGCCGCCCTGGCTGCTGTTGACGACCAGCGAGCCTTCGGTCAACGCCACGCGGCACAGGCCGCCGGGGACGGTGCGGATGTCCTTGCCGCACAGCACGTAGGGGCGCAGGTCGACATGCCGCGGCGCCACGCCCGATTCCACATAGGTGGGGATGGTGGACAGCGCCAGCGTCGGTTGTGCGATGTAGTTGGCGGGGTTGGCGCGCACGCGGTCCTTGAACGCGTCGATTTCGGCGCGGGTGGACGATGGGCCCACCAGCATGCCGTAGCCGCCTGCGCCGTGCACCTCCTTCACCACCAGGTCGTGCATGTTCGCCAGCACATGGGACAGCTCGTCCGGCCGGCCGCAACGCCAGGTGGGAACGTTCGACAGAATGGGCTCTTCGCTGAGATAGAACCGGATCATGTCCGGCACGTACAGATACGTGGACTTGTCGTCGGCAATGCCGGTGCCGATGGCGTTGGCGAGCGTGACGCGGCCGGCGCGGTACACCGAGAGCAGGCCGGGCACGCCCAGCGCCGAATCGGCGCGGAACGACAAGGGGTCCAGGAAGTCGTCGTCCAGCCGGCGGTAGATCACGTCTACCTTGCGCGGGCCCTGCGTGGTGCGCATGTAGACGGTGTTCTGTTCCACGAACAGGTCCTGGCCTTCCACCAGTTCCACCCCCATCTGCTGGGCCAGGAACGCGTGTTCGAAGTAGGCCGAGTTATACATGCCGGGCGTCAGCACCACCACGGTGGGGTCGTCGCCGCCATGCGGCGCGACTTCTCGCAGGTTGTCCAGCAGCAGGTCGGGATAGTGCGCCACCGGCTCGACCTTGATGCGGCTGAATGCGTCCGGCATCAGCCGCATCGACATCTTGCGGTTCTCAAGCATGTAGGACACGCCGGAGGGCACGCGCAGGTTGTCTTCCAGCACGTAGAACTCGCCCGCACCCGCGCGCACGATGTCCACGCCGGCGATGTGGCAGTAGATGTCTTCCGCCACATCCACGTCCTGCATTTCAGGGCGGTACTGGGCATTCAGAAACACCTGTTCGGCCGGCACGATGCCGGCGCGCACGATGTCGTGGCCATGGTAGATGTCGTGGATGAACATGTTCAGCGCGCGCACGCGCTGCTTCAGGCCGGCCTCCAGGTGGCGCCATTCGTCGGCGGGGATGATCCGGGGGATCAGGTCGAACGGGATCAGGCGTTCGGTGCCGGCGGCGTCGCCGGCAACCGAAAAGGTGATGCCGACGCGGCGGAAACTCAGGTCTGCCTCGAGCCGTCGCACGGCCATGGCTTCGGCCGATTGCTCTTGGTGCCAGCGCTCGAAGGCCTGGTATTGGGAGCGTATGCCGCCGGCGCTGTCGCGCATTTCGTCAAAAGCGGCTGGACGGGATGATCTGTCCTTCATGGCTCCTCCGATGCTGGGTGCTACGGCCTGCCGGCAGGCGGCAGCCTCGCACACGGTCATTACCCGGCCGATGCGTGGCCGGTCTAAATGAATAAGCAACCCCCGTGCCAGCTTTTCGGGCAAGCGGCCGCCTTGGGCACAATATCCTCCCAAGGGCGCCGAAACACCATCCCCCGTCGCGGGTAAGGTGCCCGCGGCGCGGCATGCACCGCATTGGTGCGCGCTGCCGGGCCGCTCTGGTGCGTCAGTTCATCCGGTACGTGTGCAGCGTCGTGCCGCTGGCGCCGCCTTGTTCCAGCGGCGCATGCGGCACCCAGCCGTCCTGCGTCAGCACGGCATCCAGCGGAAAGTCGTGCGCGGCGGGGGCGTAGTCGGCGTCCAGTTCGCCGCAGCTCCAGGCGATGCCGATCGTGATGAACGGATGGCCGCGTTGGCGCAGCGCCGCCAAGGTGCGGTCGTAGTAGCCGCCGCCATAACCCAGGCGATCGCCCTGTTCCGTGTAACCGAGCGTCGGCACCAGGACGACGTCGGGCAGCACCTCGGCGCCCGCCACCGGTTCCTGGATGCCGTAGGGGCCGGCGCGCAGCTCAGCGTCGGGTGTCCAGGGCAGGAAGGCAAGGGGGGCGTTGCGCTCGCGCACCACCGGCAGCGCCACGGCGACCCCGTTTTCCACCCATTGCGACAGCAGCGGGCGCAGGTCGGGTTCGTCGGCCATGGGCCAGAATGCGGCCACGGTGGCGGGGGCCGGACGGCCGGCGCGGGCCGCTTCGTCGCGCGCCACGTTCAGCCACGTGAACAGGCGCGCGCGCATCAGCAGACCACCCCGGCTGCGCTGGTCTTCGGGCATTTCGGCACGCAGTTTCCGCAATCGCGTGCGGTGCTGGACTGCGGTATCCTCTGGAGTATTTTGCGTAGTCATGCAGTGGCTGTGATGGGGGTGGACAATGAAGGCGAACATGCTGGAATCGGGCATGCGGAAATCGGGCACGCGGACATCTGGCACACGCGTAGTCGGCATGCCGGCGTGCAGAGCCGGTGTATGACGGCAAATGAGGGACACGGCATGACACAGATTCTGCAAGCCCGACGGTATCAGAAAACTGGCGGGAAATCCCCGCGCGGCGCCGTCGCGCCGGACCCCCGTTCCGGCCTGCGCCACTGGCTGCCGCTGCTGGCCTTGTTCACCGCCGCTTGTGCCCCGGTCGATGCGCAGCAGCGCAGCGCCTCCGTCAATCCGCAGCCGCAACCCGCCGTCCAGGCGGCCCAACCGGTCATCTCGGTGCCGCCCGCCGTGCTGGCCGGCCTGCCGCCCACCGCCGACACGCCAGCCTTGGCCGCCGTAGTGGCCGCGCGTGAAGCCATGAACCGCAAGCAGTGGTCCGTGCTGGGCATGCTGGTACCCCAGGCCAAGTCCGACCCGCTGGGCATGTACCCGGAGTATTGGCTGCTGCGCTATCAACTCTGGACCCCGCCCGCCGGTGGCCGCCCCACGGCCGATCTGCAACGCTTCATCAGCAGCAACAGCGACGCCTATCTGGCCGATCGCCTGCGTGGCGACTGGCTGCTGGCCGCGGCCCGCAGCGGCGACTTCGAAACCGTGCGCAAACTGGCGCCCGTGAAGAACAGCAACGCCCAGATCGAATGCGCCATCCTGGACGCCAAGCACATGACCGGCCAGCGCGCCACGGCGGCGCAGGCCACGGCGGTGTTCGCGCCGGGCAGCGCCTGTTGGGCGCTGTACGACCAGCTGGTGGCCGACGGCATCCTTGGCTGGGAACAACTCGAGCCGCAACTGCGCGACGCCATCGAAGCCGACAAGACGACGGATGCGCGCAAGCTCGTCCAATACATGTTCGAGCCGCGCGACCTGAAAACCTACGACGTCCTGATGAAGGACCCGATGAAGTGGCTGACCCGGCAAGACCGCATGCCGGTGGGCCGCAACGAGAAAGAGCTTGTGACCATCGCGTTGGCTCGCCTGGCGCGTTCGGACGTCAGCGTGGCCGATTCCTATCTGCGCCGCGAATGGGCCAAGTCCATGTCCAAGCCAAACCTGGCCTGGGTGCGGGGCCAGTACGCGTTGATGGCGGCCTTGAAGCTGGATAGCCGCGCCGACGACTGGTATCACGAAGCCGGCCACATCCGCATGACGGAATACAACGCCGGCTGGAAGGTGCGCGCGGCGCTGCGCCAAGCGAAGATCGACTGGAAGTGGGTGATCGAATCCATCGACGATATGCCTGCTTCGCAGCGCAACGACCCGTCATGGGTGTACTGGAAAGCGCGCGGCCTGGCCGCAACCGGCCGCAAGGAGCAGGCCAACGCCCTGTACGCCAGCATCGCCGACCGCTTCGATTTCTACGGCCAGTTGTCCGCCGAGGAACTGGGCCGCCGCATCGACGTGCCGCCGCGCCCCGCGCCCGTCAGCGACCGCGAAATCGCCGAGGCCCGCGCCAATCCCGGCCTGCAACGAGCCGTGCAACTGTTCCGCCTGGGCTGGCGTGGCGAAGCCGTGCCCGAATGGAACTTCACGTTGCGCGGCATGACCGACCGCCAACTGATCGCCGCCGCCGAACTGGCGCGCGCCGAGAACATCTACGACCGCGTGGTCAACACGTCGGACCGCACGGAAAAGGAATTCGATTTCAGCCAGCGCTTCATCGCGCCGTTCGAAGGCCGCGTCACCGCCAAGGCCAACGCCATCGCGCTGGACCCGGCCTGGGTCTATGGCCTGATCCGCCAGGAATCGCGCTTCATCATGGACGCGCGTTCGCACGTGGGCGCCTCCGGCCTGATGCAACTGATGCCGGCCACCGCCAAATGGGTCGCCGGCAAGATCGGCATGACCGATTTCACGCCGTCCAGCGTGAACGACTTCGACACCAACACCGTGCTGGGCACCAACTACCTGAACATGGTGCTGCGCGACCTGAACGGGTCTCAGATGCTGGCCAGCGCGGGCTACAACGCCGGACCGCGGCGGCCGCACAACTGGCGTTCGACGTTCACGCATCCCGTCGAAGGCGCCATCTTTGCCGAGACCATTCCCTTCAATGAAACGCGCACCTACGTGAAGAACGTGATGTCCAACGCGGTTTATTACGCGGCGATGTTCAGCGGTCAGTCGCAGTCCCTGAAGGAACGTCTGGGCAGCATCGTGCCGCTGGGCGCCGAGAACACATCGATTCCATGACGCAAGACCCGGCCACCGACGGCTTGCAGGCCTATATCGTGGGCGGGGCGGTGCGCGACGCGCTGCTTGGCCTGCCGCCGGGCGACCACGACTGGGTCGTGGTCGGCGCCACGCCGGAAGACATGGTGCGCCGTGGTTTCATCCCGGTCGGCGGCGATTTTCCGGTGTTCCTGCATCCGCGCACCAAAGAGGAATACGCGCTGGCGCGCACCGAGCGCAAGTCCGGGCGCGGCTACAAGGGGTTTACGTTCTACACCGGCGCCGACGTGACGCTGGAAGAAGACCTGCGCCGCCGAGACCTCACCGTCAACGCGATCGCCCAGACCCGGGACGGCCAACGCGTCGATCCCCTGGGCGGCGAGGCCGACGTGCGGGCGCGCGTGTTCCGCCATGTGGGCGAGGCATTCCAGGAAGACCCGGTGCGCATCTTGCGGCTGGGCCGGTTCGCGGCGCGTTTCGATGATTTCACCGTGGCACCCGAAACGCTGGCGCTGTGCCGCCGCATGGTCGAGGCCGGCGAGGCCGACGCGCTGGTGGCCGAACGGGTCTGGAAGGAACTGTCGCGCGGTCTGATGGCGAAGAAACCGTCGCGAATGCTGGGCGTGCTGCAAGATTCCGGTGCGTTGGCCCGCGTGATGCCCGAACTGCAAGGGGTGGACGTCGTTGGCGCCGACGTGGACCGCGCCGCGGCCCTGCCGTTGTCGCTGGCGGGGCGCTACGCCTTGCTGTGCCGGCTGACGCCCGACCGCGACGCGCTGGGCCGACGCATGCGCGTGCCCACCGAATGCAATGACTACGCGCGCTTGCTGCCCGACGTGCTGGCGGGTCTGGATGCGGCCGAAACGGGCGGCCCGGACGCACAGCTGGCGCTGATGGAACGTGCGGACGCGCTGCGAAAGCCCGAGCGGTTTTTCGACCTGTTGAAAACGGCTTCGGTGTTGCAGCCGGTGGACATGGCGGCGTGGCGGGCGCGGGCGGATGCCGTGCGCGGCGTGGATGCCGGTGCCATCGCCCGGGCCTGCGCGGGCGATCCCGCCCGCATCAAGGACAGCGTGCGTCAGGCACGGCTGGACCAGCTTCGGGCAGGCTGAAACCGCCCGCCCGGCGGCGCGAATCCGCGGTTACAGCTTGCCCAAACGGTCGCCGCGCGAGAACCCCGTCAGGGGCGCCGTCATGCCGCGGCCGACGGCCAGCACCTTGAAGAGTTCGCCCATTTCGGCTTCCGACAACAGTTTCTGCACGGGCGCCACGGCCTGCGCGTACTGCTGGGCGTCCGACGGATCCAGTTGCGCCAGCAGGTCCATCAGCCCGGCGTTCATCAGGAAGCGGGCCTGCGACGTATAGCCCAGCACCTGCAGTCCGTGTTCCAGCGCCGCATCGGCCATGGCGGTGAAATCCACATGCGCGGTGATGTCCTGCAAGCCCGGGGCGGCGAAGGGGTCGCCGTGCGCGTGGTGCCGCAAGTGGCACATGAGCGTGCCGCCCGCGCGCTGCGGATGGTAGTACTCGCTGCGCGGAAAACCGTAATCCACCAGCAGCGCCGCGCCGCGTTCCAGCCAACCGCCCATGGCGGCGATCCAGGCCTCGCCTTGCAGATTGATTTCCGACACGTAGGCGGGCAGCGCCGGCATGCGCGCGGCAACGGCTGAAGCCAGCGCGGGCGAGGCGGGCCGGTCGGCCCAGACGAAGCCGCCGTCCGCATCCAGCGCCACGCCGCGTTCCTGCACGGCGCCCGCCGCATCCCACGAGAACAGCGATACGGGCATGGCGTCCAGCACCTCGTTGGCCAGCACGCAGCCGGCGAACGCATGGGGCAGCGCGTCCAGCCATTGCACGCGGTCGCCGAAGGGCGCCAACCGTGCCGCCTGGCGGGCGCGCAGGTCGGCGGACACTTCCAAAATCAGGTATCGCGTCTGGGGCAGGCCCAGCGCGTCAAGTTCGCGCAGCACGCCTTCGGCCAGCGCGCCCGTGCCTGCGCCAAATTCCAGCACGTCCTGCGTCTGTGTCTGGGCCAGCACCTGCGCCACCTGGCGGGCGATCGTGCGGGCGAACAACGGCGTCAATTGCGGCGCGGTGACGAAGTCGCCGGCGGGCGCCTTGGTGTCGTCCTCGCCATCGGCCAGCTTGACGTTGCCGGCAGCGTAATAGCCCAAGCCCGGCGCATACAGGGCCTCTGCCATCCAGTGGTCGAACGGCAGCCAGCCGCCGTTGGCCGCGATGGCGGCGCGCAGGTGCGCGGCGGTGGCGTCGCGGTGTTCCCGGGCGGGGGCGGACAGCGGGGGAAGATTGGCGGGGGCGGGGCGTTGCATGGTCGAAGAAGGCGTGGTCATAGCCGCATTTTCCCAAAAAAAGAACGGTCATGCTGCGCGCATTTGCCACCCTGAAAACACAAACCCCGCGACGGGCGCGGGGTTTGTTTGGGGGTCAAGCGGGCGAATTAGCCGCGGCGGTCAGCCGGCTTGGCAAAGCGCTTGGCGGGGCCGCCGGGGCGCTTGTCGAACGAGGGCTTGGCGCCACGGAAACCGCCTTCAGGACGATCACCGCCGCGGAAGCCGCCTTCACGCTGCGGACGGTCGCCGAAGCTGGGGCGATCACCGAAGCTCGGACGGGCGTCACGGGGAGCGCGCTCGCTGAACGGACGGGCGTCGCGCTGGGGGCGGTCGCCAAAGCTGGGACGATCGCCGCCGAAGCTGGGACGCGCATCGCGGTCGCCGCCACGGAAGCCGCCTTCACGCGGGGGACGGTCGCCGAAGGGACGATTGCCCTGGTAGCCGCCTTCGCGCTGGGGACGATCACCGAAGCTGGGGCGGTCGCTGAACGAACGTGCCGGGCGGTCGCCGAAAGGACGATTGCCTTGGTAGCCGCCTTCGCGCGGTGCGCCGTCGCGGTTGCCCTGGTAACCACCTTCACGCGGCTTGAACTCGCCACGCGGGGCGCCGTCACGAGGGGCGAACGAACGACCTTCACGCGGTGCGCCGTCACGGTTGCCTTGGTAGCCGCCGCCTTCATGGCGCGAACCACCGAAACCACCAGGACGCTTGCCGAACGGCTTGCCGCCGCGCGGGGCGCCGCTGCCACCTGCGGACGGACGCGGCGTGCGCTTCGGTTCCAGGCCGGCGATCACTTCAGGCGTGATCGATTGGCCGATGTAGTGCTCGATACGGCGGACCTTGTGGCGCTCGGAGTGCGTTGCCAGCGTGAACGCCAGACCGCTGCGGCCGGCACGGCCGGTACGGCCGATACGGTGCACGTAGTCTTCGGCTTGCATCGGCAGGTCGAAGTTGACGGCGTGGCTGATGCCTTGCACGTCGATGCCGCGGGCGGCCACGTCGGTGGCAACCAGGATGCGCAGCTGGCCGCGTTGCAGTTGCGACAGCGTACGGGTACGTTGGCGCTGGTTCATGTCGCCGTGCAGGGCAGCGGCGGCAAAACCTTGGTCGGCCAGGCGGTCGGCCAGGTCATCGGCGCCGCGCTTGGTCGACGTGAAGACAATGGCTTGGTCCAGCTTGGCATCGCGCAACACGTGATCCAGCAGCTGCATCTTGTGGCTGGCATCGTCCGCGTACAGCAGGCTTTGCGTGATGTTGGTGTGCTTTTCCTTGGCGCCGGCCAATTCGATGCGTTGCGGGTCGCGCATCATTTTCGCAGCCAGCTTGGCGATCGTGCCGTCCAGCGTGGCCGAGAACAGCAGCGTCTGGCGGTCTTCCGGCAGGCGGCTGATGATGGTTTCGATATCCTCGATGAAGCCCATGTCCAGCATGCGGTCGGCTTCGTCCAGCACCAGCGTGTGTACGGTGTTCAGCTTGACGCGGCCCGATTGCAGGTGGTCGATCAGGCGGCCGGGAGTGGCGACCAGCACGTCAACGCGGCGCGACAGTGCCTTCAGTTGCGCGCCGTAAGGCATGCCGCCCACGACGGTCGCCGTACGCAGGTCAGCCAGCTTGCGGCCATACATATCGGTCGCTTCGGTGACTTGCAGGGCCAATTCGCGGGTCGGGGTCAGGACCAGCACTTGCACGCCGACGCCTTTATTGGCGGGCATCTGGGCAATGCGGTGCAGCGCCGGCAGCATGAAGGCGGCGGTCTTGCCGCTACCCGTTTGCGCGGACACCATCAGGTCGTGGCCGGCCAGCGCTTGCGGAATGGCAGCGGCTTGGACGGGGGTGGGGGTGCTGAAGCCAGCTTCTTGAACGGCCGACAACAGAGCGGGTGCAAGACCCAGGTTTTCGAAAGACATTACTTTCCCTTGCCGCAATCAATGCGACGCAGTGCTTGGTCGGGCCAGGGGATTAGGCGGCCGGATCCAGGCGACGGTTGATGGAGCATCGTGCCGACCGAATCAACCGTGCGCGTGGCGCGTTCTCGTATACAGAGTGGAACGCAGGGCGAAAGGAAAGGAGGTCAGGAATCGATGATAGTTCGGCATGGGGCCGGGGCGTAGGCTGCCCGGCAGACTGCAAAAAATTCCGCTAAATCAAGGCGGTAAATGCCGAACTCTTTTTGTGCAGTGCGACGATCATAACCCGAATTCGCCTTGCAGGGGAATTATTTTTTTGTCCAGTCCCCAATCAATAGGGTTTTTCCCTTGGTCCACCAGCCAGTCGTTGGTCGCCCGGAAGTGGCCGCAACCCAGAAAGGGCACGGGCGGCCTGCGGGCGGAAAGCGGGGAGGGATGGTTGGACATCAGGACCAGATGGCCGCTGTTGTCGGGAAGCAACAACCGTTTGGCCTGCGCATGGGCGCCCCACAGCAGGAAGGCCTTGGGCGAGGGGTCGCGGGCAACCAGCGAGATCAGCGCGTCGGTCACGGTTTCCCAGCCTCGCTTGGCGTGGGAAGCGGGCAGCCCGTCTTCCACCGTCAGCGCGGTGTTCAGCAGCAGCACGCCCTGGTCCGCCCACGGGCTCAGGTCGTTGCCCTGCGGCACCGGCGTGCCCGGGAATTCCTGCGCGATCTCGTTGAAGATGTTGCGCAGGCTGGGCGGACGCTTGCAATCGTCGGGCACCGAGAACGCCAGGCCCTGGGCCTGGCCGGGGCCGTGGTACGGGTCTTGTCCCAGGATCACGACACGCACGTCGGACGGCGCCAGCCCGTGCAGCGCCCGGAACGGCGTGGCGGGATAGACGCTGGCGCCCTCGGTCAGGCGTTGTTCGACGTGGGCGGTTATCGCGGCCAGCGCGTCGGCAACGGCGCTGTGCGCGAAAGCGGCGGCCCAGGCGTCGGGAAGTTGCGCCGTCTGGGCGGCAAGGGCGTGGGGAACGAGGCGGTTATCGATCGGCATGGCCGCGATTTTGGCATAGCCGGCCCGACGGAACACGCGGCCCGCCGCCGGAATCAGACCGGCCAACCCGCCTGCCGGTGGGCCGAATCCCAGAACATCCATTCCAGCTGGGCGGCGTGCGTGTAGGCCTGGTGCATGGCTTCGCGGGTGTGCGCCGAGGCGGTTTCGGCGGCGCGGTCCACCGAGGCGATCACGGCCCGCACCAACGCATGGAAGTCATCGCCGGCATATGTGTCGATCCATGCCGCGTAGGGATTGGGACGCGCCGCATGCGCGTGGATCTCGCGGCCGATCTCGGCATAGATCCAGAAGCATGGCAGCAGCGCAGCCAGCGCCACCGGGTACGGCGCGCTCCACGCGGTGGCGATCAGGAAGCTGGTGTAGTGATGGCTGGCGGGCGTCAGCGGCGTGGCCTCGAAGGTGGCGGCGTCGATGCCGAACTGCTTCATGAAGCCCGCATGCAGCGACCGCTCGGCCACGACGGCGCCTTTGGCCGCATCCGCGAACTGCACCACGCCGTCGGCGTCATCGGCTTTGGCGGCCGCGATCGCCAGGGCACGCCCGAACGCCACCAGGTAGTGCGCGTCCTGGATCATGTAGTGCTTGAATGCGTTCTCGTCGAGCTGGCCGCTGGCCAGTTCCCGGTTGAACGGCATGTCGCGCGTTTTTTCGTAGAGCGCGGCGTTGCGCGCCCACGCGTCAGAACTGAAAGACATGGAATTCCTTGTATTTTCGTGCGGTTATTGCGCGCGGTGCCTGCTTGTACCCGCCGTGGCTGACCACGAACCTTCCCGTGGCAGACCACGCACTTCTTTACCACGTCTGCTTCGCGGATGCCCAATTCGCGGGCCTGCCCGATTTGCCGGCAACCCCGTCCGCGCGGTCGGGTTCAGGCCGGCGATCCGACCGCGGCTTGCCGGTAATATCTGACCCGTTGCGGCGGCTGGACCCTTCCAGATGCCTTTACTTCTTGCAGGCGGTCATTGGCGTGGCATCAGATTTCATCCAGCTTTTTTTGGGGGTGGCGGTTCGCGTGGCGCTGTGCGCCGGCGTTCTGCTTGCGGGGTCGTCCGCGCAGGCGGCGCACATTGTGGTGGATACCGGGCACACGCTCAGCCGGCCGGGCGCGACGGGCGCCAGCGGACGAGTGGAATACCTGTACAACCTGGACGTCAGCAACCTGGTGGCAGCCGATCTGCGCGCCGCGGGCGACCGCGTGACCCAGGTGGCGGCCAATGGCGCGGAAGTGGAATTGGGCAAGCGGTCACGGGTAGCGCCAACGGCGGATCTTTTCGTGTCGATCCACCACGATTCGATGCAGCAGCAGTTCATCGACGCGGGTCGCCAGCGCGAGTTCGCGGGCTTCGCCGTGTTCGTGTCCGAACGCAATCCCAAGTACGCACAGAGCCTGCGCTGCGCGAGCACCATTGCCGAGGCGCTGATCGCAGCCGGGGAAAAGCCCTCGCTGTATCACGCGGAGCCCATCGCCGGCGAAAACCGGCCGCTGATAGACCGCCGGCTGGGCGTGCACCGCTTCGACGGTTTGGCCGTGCTGAAGAC
The DNA here is from genome assembly GCF_002975275.1 of Achromobacter sp. MYb9. Lineage (GTDB taxonomy): Bacteria > Pseudomonadota > Gammaproteobacteria > Burkholderiales > Burkholderiaceae_B > Achromobacter. The sequence continues at coordinate 338,274 of NZ_PCOQ01000002.1, forward strand.
GGCGCCCATGCCCGCCGTGTTGGTGGAGGTGGGCGTGATCGTGAATCCGGACGAAGAGCGCCGGCTGGCCCGTCCTGAAGTCATTCAACGGGCCGCGCTGGCCATCGCACGCGGGGCCCGCGCCTGCCAGCAACCCTAACCCAACGCGGGTTCTGCCGGCGGGCTGCTCATGCGCAGCAGCAGGAAGCCGATCACCGCCGAGGCAAGCGATCCTGTCAGCACGCCGATCTTGGTGGCGTCCACGGTGGCCGCGTCGGTGAAGGCCAGCGCGCCAATGAAGAGGCTCATGGTGAAGCCGATGCCGCACAGCAGCGCCACGCCGTACAGCTGCGTGAACGAGGCATGCCGGGGCAGGCTGGCGACGCCTGCTTTGATGGCGAGCCAGGCAAAGCCGAACACGCCCAGCTGCTTGCCCAGGAACAAGCCCAGCGCCACGCCCAGCGGCACCGGTTGCGCCAGGCTGGCCAAGCCCATGGCGGCAAACGACACGCCGGCGTTGGCGAAGCCGAAGATGGGCACGATGAGCAAGGCCACGGGCTTGTGCAATACGTGTTCCAGGTCGTGCAGCGGCGAATGTGCCTCCGGCTTGCCCGCGTTGCGCGGCCGCAGCGGAATGGTCAGCGCTAGCGCCACGCCGGCCAGGGTGGCATGCACGCCGGACTTCAGCACGAAATACCACAGCACGGCGCCGATCAGCAGGTACGGGGTCAGCCGCAGCACGCCCGCGCGGTTCAGGCAGAACAGGCAAGCCAGCAAGGCGCCGGCCATGACCAGCGCGAAGACATTCAATTGCGAGGTATAGAACAGCGCAATGATGATGATGGCGCCCAGGTCGTCCAGGATCGCCAGTGCGGTCAGGAAGATTTTCAGGGACGTCGGCACGCGGCTGCCCAGCAGCGCCAGGATGCCCAGCGCGAAGGCGATGTCGGTGGCCGCGGGGATGGCCCAGCCGCGCAGGGTGTCGGGGCTGCCCAGGTTGATCAGCACGTAGATCAGCGCCGGGGCCGCCATGCCGCCCAGCGCAGCGATGCCGGGCAGGATGATGCGCGCGGCGCCGCGCAATTGGCCGTCCAGCACTTCGCGCTTGATTTCCAACCCCACCAGCAGGAAGAACACGGCCATCAGGCCGTCGTTGATCCAGTGCAGCACGGTTTCCTTGAGCACGACCGGCCCGGCCTGGAAGCCCAGCTTGGTGCCCAGCATATCGAAGTAAACCGGCGCGGCCGGACTGTTGGCGATGATCAGGGCGGCCAGGGCGGCGGCCATGAGGACATAGCCACCCAGTGCTTCGGATTGCAGGAATGCCTGAAGGAATGAAGGGGGGCGTGAATGGGGCGGAACCTGCTGGTTCACTGGGCCTCCTTGGTCATATTTTGTTAACATGGCGGGCTAGGCTGAATTTTAGCTGAATCGAATATCGGTGACAGGTCTATTCGGGCGAACGTCGGCCAATTTCCTGCTAATTGGCGCAAAAAACCGTCGGCAACGCCAAGACGCGGCGGCCCGATTGCGGCAAGTACGCGGTGACACCCCAAGGAATTCCAGCTAAATTCCGAAGCTCGGTGTCTCATTATGTAAAATAATATTTCGTTTAATTTCAAGGCGCCGCGTTTTCTTGAGTATTTCGACCCATTTTTTGACCCGGCCGTGGCTGGCAACGCCGCCTGGCGACAACGGCTAGCACATGACCCTGCCTTCCCTATCCGTGCTGATCTACACGCCCGCAACACCCGGCGCCTCCAGGCGCCTGGTCGACGTGGGGACATCGTTGGATGCGCCCGCCGTCCAGCCTTCGCATGGCAGCTATCAGCTACAGCGGCTGGTCCCCAGCATGCGCCTTTTGACGTGGCAGCGCGAGGGCGCGCGCTTTGATCTTTCGCGGAGTGGCCGGATCCACGTATGGACGGGCCGTGAGCTGACGGCGGCCGAGCCTGCACCCGAGGGCCTGCCGCAGGCCGCCGCGTCGTTGGAGCCGGACGACGTCACCTATCTCGAAGCCTACCTGCTGCTGCAGAACCGCCACGGGAATGATCTTAACGACGCAGACGGTACTTGCCATGACGCACATTCCCGCTGAATCGCCTGTCGGCCACGCCGGCGCCCGTCTGCGCATTCTGCATACCGAGGCCGCCACGTCTTTCGGCGGACAGGAATTCTGCATTTATAAAGAGATGATCGCCATGCGCGACCGCGGCCATCACCTTGAGCTGGTCTGCCAGCCCGGGGCAGAGCTGGGAGACCGTCTGGACGCGGCCGGGTTCACCGTGCACCGCATCGTCATGGACGGCGCCGGCAACTTCGTGCGCGGCGTGGCGTTCGTGCGGCGCCTGCTGCGGGGCGGGCGCTTCGATGTGCTGAACACCCACAGCCGCCGTGACACCGTGCTGGCCGCCATGGCCGCGCGCCTGGCCGGCACGCCGTTGATCGTGCGCACGCGGCATCTGGCCAAGCCCATCAATTCCCTCTACGCCTATACCTGGCTGGCGCATCGGGTCATTGCCGTCAGCCGCTATGTGCGAAAGCAATTGCTGGACGGCGGGGCGCGGCCAGAGTCGGTCGCCACCATCCACTCCCCGATCGTACTGCCGCAGGTGCGCGAAGGCACTTGCGTGCGCCGTGAACTGGGCTTGCCGCCGGATGCGCTGGTGGTGGGCTGCGTGGCCGTGATGCGGGCCGAAAAAGGGCATGGCGATCTGATCGACGCGTTCCACCAGGTATCCGTGCGCTACCCGTCGGCGCACCTGGTCCTGGTGGGCGACGGCATGCCGCTGTTCAATCAACTGCGCGCAAAGGCATCGGCGCTAGGGTTGGCGGACCGGGTGCATTTCACCGGTCGCCGCCAGGATATCGGCAATGTACTGACGGCCCTGGACGTGTTCGCCTTGCCGACGCATCGCGAGGCCCTGGGCACGGTGTTCATCGAAGCGGCCGCGATGGGCGTGCCCGTCATCGGCACGGAAGTTGGCGGGGTTCCGGAAACCATGCAGCCCGGCGTGACCGGGTTGCTGGTGCCGCCGCGCGATCCTGCCGCGCTGGCCGCCGCGCTGGAAACGCTGTTGGCGGATCCGGCCATGCGCCGCCGGATGGGCGATGCGGGCCGTGAACGAATTCGGGGCCAGGGCCTGTTTTCCGCCGAACGCACGGCAGGGCTGGTGGAAGACGCCTACACGCACTGGCTGGCCGAACTGCGCCGGCCCGCGCGCGCGGGCTGAAGCGGACCCGGCCCCGGACCTGTCGGCCCGGGCCAGCGTTCAATGCGGGGTCAGTGTATAAGCAGCGCGTTCATCGCTTCAATCACGCGATTGCGGTAGCGGGGCAGCAGGGCTTGCGTGCGTGCCTGGCGGTCGCGCCATTCCGCGGGCTCCGATCCCGCCGCGACACGAGGCGCCGCCCATATCGGGTCGGGAAAATGGCGGTCGCCACGCCAGCGTGGAATGACATGCCAATGCAGATGCGGCACCATGTTGCCCAATGACGCCAGATTGATCTTGTCTGGCGCCAGCACCGCTTGCTGCGCTTCTTCCACTGCGTACACGGCGCGCATCAGCAGGTCTCGCCCATGCGTGGACAGGCTTGTCATTTCAGCCAGATGGGCGTTCCAGACGACACGCGTGAAGCCGGGATAGTCGGCGTCGGCGACTTCGATCACACGTAAGTGCGGACCGCGCCACAGCAGCGTGCCGCCGTCTTCCTGGCACAGGGGACAGTCGGGGTCGCGTGCGCTCAAGCCAGCACCTTGCGATACTGAATGAAGCCGGAGCGGTCCGCGATGCGGTCGTACAACTGCATGGCAGTCGCATTGGTTTCGTGGGTCAGCCAGTACACCCGGGCGCAATTGTTGGCCGCGGCCTGCGCGTAGACGTGTTCAATCAGCTTGCGGCCCGCGCCCGTGCCGCGCACGTCCGGGTCCACATACAGGTCTTGCAGATAGCAGTAGTCGCCGGCGGTCCAGGTGGACCGGTGGAAAATCCAGTGCACCATGCCGACGGCCCGGCCGCCTTCATAGGCAAGCGCCGCGTGCATGGGTTCGGCAGGGTCCAGGAAACGGGCCCAGGTGTTGCGGGTGACGGCGTCGTCGATGCTGACGCGGTAGAAATCCTGGTAGCCCTTCCACAAGGGCAGCCAGACTTCGAAGTCGGCGGCGACGATGGGGCGGATATCAGCGGTGCTCATGGCGCGGGGCCTCCTGTGCGGTTCAGAGTTGGTTTTCCATCGCTTCGACGACGTGTCGCAGCACTTGCAGGCGAGCGTAGCGCTTGTCGTTGGCGGACACCAGATGCCACGGCGCGTGCGCCACATCGGTGCGGGTCAGCATCTCGTTGGTCGCCGCCGCGTATTCCTTCCATTTATCGCGATTGCGCCAGTCGTCGGGTGTGATCTTGAAATTCTTGAACGGCGATTTCTCGCGCTCTTTGAAGCGTTCCAACTGCACGTCGGCCGTCACGGCCAGCCAGAATTTCAGTACGATCGCGCCGCTTGCCGCGAGTTGTCCCTCGAAGTCGTTGATCTCGGCATACGCGCGGCGCCAGTGGGCGGGCGCGGTCAGCTTCTCGACCCGTTCGACCAGGACGCGGCCGTACCACGAACGGTCGAAGATCGCGACGCGGCCGTGGCGCGGCAGTTGGCGCCAGAAGCGCCACAGGTAGGGGCGCGACAGCTCGTAGCTGTTTGGCGCCGCCACGGGGGTGATGTCGAACTGCCGGGCGTCCAGCGCGTGGGTCACACGCCGGATGGCGCCGCCCTTGCCGGCCGCGTCCTGCCCCTCGAACACCAGCACCAGGGAGCGGTCCTGGAATTTCCTGGACCGGGCCGCACGCGCCAGCCGGCCTTGCAGCAAGCCCAGTTCGGACTCGTAGTCGGCTTTGTCGACGCGGGCGTCGTAATCCAGTTCACCCAGCCGGTCGACGATGCGGGCAGTCGTGGAATGCGCCAGAAACGACTGCGGGATGCGGGGCACGCCGCGCTGGCGCATCGCCGTCAACACGGCTTCGGCGGTGCGGGCGGAACGCATGTTTTCGTCGGCGCTGGGGATGATCACCCAGGGCGCGTGGCCGCTGTCGGTATGGTTCACCACGACCTGGCCGCCCGCGCGGATGCGGTCGTATTTCTTGTAGACCTTCAAGTCGACAGGGCTGACCTGCCAGGATGTCTCGGGGCTGGCCAGGAGCCGCTGCGCGCGCTCTTTTTGCGCCTTGGACGACAGGTGGAACCACAGCTTGACGATCTGCACGCCCTCGGCAGCCAGCATCGCCTCGAAGCGGCGGATCGCGGCGGCGCGCGCTTCGATGGCTTCGTGATCGGGCTTCTTGCGGGCGGCCTCGATGATCAGCGGTGCGTACCAGGACCCGAACACGATGCCGGTGCTGCCCTTGGGCGGCAGGTCTTTCCAATAGCGCCAGAATGGCGGGCGGTCCTGCTCGTCGCCTTCCGGCGGGCCGTATGCCAGTGTCTTGATGTGGCGTGGGTCCATCCATTCGTTCAGCAGGTTGACCGTGGCGCCCTTGCCGGCGCCGTCGATCCCCGCCACCACGATCAGCAGCGTCTTGTCCGCTTGTTCAAGGCGCCGGTATTGCGCATTGAGCAGGGCGACGCGCAGCCTCGTTTCCAGCGGCTTGAATTCCTCTTTGGAAAGGCTGGGGTCTTTTTCTGCTTCTGCGAACATGGGGAATCCGTCTGATCGGCAATCGGTAGTTCGGCCGATCTTGCGGGATAAGCGCCCGGCGCGCAAGTGCGGCAAGGCCGCCCGGTCAGAGCGCGTCGATGGGGATTTTCAGGTAACGCACCCCATTGTCTTCCGGCGGTGGCAGATGGCCTGCCCGGATGTTCACCTGGATGGCGGGCAGGATCAAGGTGGGCATGGACAGGGTCGCGTCGCGCCGGGTGCGCATCGCGACGAAGTCGTCTTCGCTGATGCCGTCATGAACATGGATGTTGGCGGCCCGCTGTTCGGTCACCGAGGTCTGCCAATGGGCCTCGCGCGCCGGGGGCGGGTAATCGTGGCACATGAACAGCCGTGTGTCGCCGGGCAGGCGCAGCAGCCGCTGGATCGATCGGTACAACTGGTGTGCGTCGCCACCGGGGAAGTCGCAACGCGCGGTGCCCACGTCCGGCATGAACATCGTGTCGCCCACGAACGCGGCGTCGCCGACCAGATACGCCATATCGGCCGGCGTGTGCCCCGGCACGTGGATCGCGGTGGCTTCCAGCGCGCCGATGCGGAAGGTTTCGCCGTCGGCGAACAGGTGGCCGAACTGCGAGCCGTCCAGCTGGAATTCCGGCTCCAGGTTGAAAATCTGCTTGAACACGCCCTGCACGGTGCGGATGCTCTGCCCGATGGCGATGACGCCGCCCAACTGCCGCTGCAGGTAAGGGGCGGCGGACAAGTGGTCGGCATGGGCGTGCGTTTCAAGCAGCCACTGGACGGTTAGCCCTTGTTCGCGCACGTAGGCCGCCACGCGGTCTGCGCTGGCGGTGCTGCTGCGTCCCGACTTGGGGTCGTAGTCCAACACCGAATCGACGATGGCGCAGACGCTGCCGTCGTGCACGACGTAAGTGACCGTGGCGGTGACGGGATCGAAAAACGCTTGTACGTGGGGATTCATGGCCGCCCGCTGATAACAATATATATATTTAAATAATATTGTTTGATAATTTATCCGTCAATATAATGATTGGCTTCTGTACGACCTGTCTATCCGCCTTATGAATGCCGCCCTGACCGAATGCGAACTTGCCGTCCTGCGGGAATCCGCCGCCCAGGCTTGCGCGCTGCTCAAAGCGCTGGCCAACGAAGACCGCCTGCTGCTGCTGTGCCAATTGGTGCAGCAGGAGCGCAACGTCGGCGAACTGGAATCGCTGACCGGCATCCGCCAGCCGACGTTGTCCCAGCAACTGGGCGTGCTGCGCGACGAGGGGCTGGTGACGACGCGCCGCGACGGCAAGTACGTGTACTACCAAATGGCCAGTTTTGAAGTCAGCCAGGTCATGAAAACGCTATCCAGTTTGTACTGCGGCCGCGCGTTGGAGTCACTAGCATGAGTCTGGACTGGGCCGCCTTCACACCGGCGCCCGCCACGGCGGGCGGCCTGCTGATCGGCGCCGCGGCCGTGCTGTTGATGGCGGGGGCGGGGCGCATCGCGGGCATCAGCGGCATGCTTGGCGGCTTGCTGCCGCCCCAGCGCGACAGCCTGTGGCGCGTGGCGTTCCTGTTGGGCCTGTGCGCGTCGCCGTGGGTGTACCAGCTGGGGGCGGCGCTGCCGGCGGTGACCGTGGACGCGGGCACGCCGCGCCTGATCGTCGCCGGCCTGTTGGTGGGCATCGGCACCCGTTTCGCATCGGGCTGCACCAGCGGCCACGGCGTCTGTGGCCTGTCGCGCGGATCGCGGCGGTCATTGGCGGCTACCGCCTTTTTTATGGCGGCAGGCTTCGCCACGGTGTATGCCGTGCGACATCTGGCAGGGGGCTGACATGATTGCGTTGATCGCCTTTGCGTCGGGCCTGGTCTTCGGGCTGGGCCTGATCGTGTCGGGCATGGCCAACCCGGCCAAAGTACTGGGCTTCCTGGATATCGCGGGCGACTGGGATCCGTCGCTGGCGTTCGTGATGGGCGGCGCGGTGCTGGTCACGGCGGCAGGCTTCGCCGTGCTGCGCCGCCGCCGCGCCAGTGCGTCCGGCGAGCCGATGCACTGGCCCACGGCCACCCGCATCGACCTGCGTCTGGCCGCCGGCAGCCTGGCGTTCGGCGCGGGCTGGGGCCTGGCGGGATTTTGCCCGGGGCCTGCACTGGTGGCCGCTTCGGCGGGCGTGCCCGAGGCGTTGATCTTCGTAGCCGCCATGTTGGCCGGCATGGGGATATTCTCGGCGTTCGAACATTTCAACAGCCGGTAGGCCGGCGCGGAGACAGACATGCCCCAAGCACCGTCGGCAGCACAGGCGTCCGCTGATTTCGATGTGGTGGTGGTGGGTGGGGGCGCGGCCGGCATCGGCGTGACCGCCAGCCTGCTGCGGCGCCGGCCGGACCTGCGCATCGCCGTCATCGAACCCAGCGACAAGCACTACTACCAGCCCGCGTGGACGCTGGTGGGCGGCGGTGCGTTCGACGTGAAAAAGACCGTGCGCCCGACCCGTTCGGTGATGCCGTCGCGCGCCACGTGGCTGCACGCGGCGGCGGCGGGGTTCGAGCCGCAAGCGAACCGGGTACGGCTGGCGGACGGCCGCAGCGTGACCTACCAGCAGTTGATCGTGTGCCCCGGCCTGCGGCTGGCGTGGGACAAGATCGACGGCCTGTCCGATGCGCTTGGCAAACACGGGGTCACGTCCAACTACCGCTACGATCTGGCGCCTTACACCTGGGAGTCGGTGCGGTCGATGCAAGAGGGGCAGGCGCTGTTCACCCAGCCCGCCATGCCGATCAAATGCGCGGGCGCGCCGCAAAAGGCCATGTACCTGGCCTGCGACCATTGGCGCCGCGTTGGCGTACTGGGTCGCATGCAGGTCGAATTCGACCTGGCAGGCGCGGCGCTGTTCGGCGTGCCGGCATACGTGCCGCCGCTGATGCGCTACGTCGAAAGCTACGGAATCGATCTGGCCTTCAACTCTACGTTGGTGGCGGTGGACGGGCCGGCCCGCAAGGCCTGGTTCGACAGGAAGGGCGCCGATGGCGCCGTGTCCCGCGTGGAGAAGTCCTTCGGCATGCTGCACGCCGTGCCACCGCAAGTGCCGCACGACTTGGTGCGCGACAGCGCGCTGGCGGATGCGGCAGGCTGGTGCGAGGTTGACCCAGGCACCTTGCGCCACGTGCGTTTCGACAATGTGTTTGGCCTGGGCGACGGCATCAGCACCAGCAATGCCAAGACGGCGGCCGCCGCGCGCAAGCAGATCGTCACCGTGGCCGAAAACCTGATCGCCGTGCGCGAAGGCCACGCCATGCCGGTCACCTACGACGGCTATGGTTCATGCCCATTGACGGTCGAGCGCGGCCGTATCGTGCTGGCCGAGTTCGGCTATGGCGGAAAACTGCTGCCTACGTTTCCGCTGGACCCGACCGTGCCCCGCAAGAGCGCCTGGTTCCTGAAGGCCACGCTGCTGCCGTGGATCTACTGGAACGGCATGCTGCGCGGCCGCGAATGGCTCGCGCGGCCGCTGGGCAACTAAGCGAGGCGCTACTCGTAGGTGCGCACGTCGTCGATGACCTTGCCGTCGTTCGGCAGGCCGTCGGCATCCACCCATTCCACGTCGGCGCGAAGCTTGGTCACGTCGCGCACGGAGTCGGCGATACGCTGGGACAGCTCTTCGCCGCGCACGCGCGCATCCACCTTCAGCACCATGCGGTCCGATCCGGTGGTGCCGCTGATGACCAGGCGCGCGCGCAGGATTTCAGGATGGCGCCGCACCACGTCGGCGACTTGCGACGGATGCACGAACATGCCGCGCACCTTGGTGGTCTGGTCCGCGCGCCCCATCCAGCCCTTGATGCGCGTGTTGGTGCGCCCGCAAGGCGAGATGCCGGGCATGACCGCCGACAGGTCGCCGGTGCCGAAGCGCACCAGCGGATAGTCGGGGTTCAAGGTGGTGACGACCACTTCGCCGACTTCGCCGTCGGGCACGGGCTCGCCGGTACCGGGGCGCACGATCTCGACAATGATGTCTTCGCCCAGCACCAGTCCCTGGCGGGCGGGCGTCTCGAAGGCAATCATGCCCAGGTCGGCGCTGCCGTAGGCCTGGTAGCCTTCGATGCCGCGGGCCGCCAGCCAGTCGCGCAACGACGGCGGGAAGGCCTCGCCGGACACCAGTGCGCGCCGCAGCGAATCCAGCTTCACCCCCAGCTCGTCGGATTTCTCCAGGATGATCTTCAGGAAGCTGGGCGTACCCGTGTAGCCGCTGGGCGCCAGGTCCTGGATGGCGCGCACCTGTTGTTCGGTCTGGCCCGTGCCGCCCGGGAAGACCGTGCATCCCACGGCATGCGCCGCCGTCTCCATCATGGAGCCGGCCGGCGTGAAGTGGTAGGAAAAGCAGTTGTACGCCAGTTCGCCGGCGCGAAAGCCCGCCGCGTACAGGGCGCGAGCGAAGCGCCAGTAGTCGGCGCGCACGCTTTCCGGTTCGTAGATTGGGCCGGGCGAGGCGAACACGCGCATCGCTTCGCCCCAGCCGATCGCCGAGAATCCACCAAAGGCCTTGGCGGGGCCGGCGGGCGTCGCCGCATCGTCACGGCTGTGCTGCTGGCGTTCCAGCAGTTCGTGCTTGCGCAGCACGGGCAGCCGGGCCAGCGCCGCGCGCGACGTGATGGTGGCGGGATCAATGCCGCGAAGCTGCTCGGCGATCGCCGGCGCGCGCGCCATCGCCCGTGTGATCGCGCCGGGCAAGGCGGCCATCAGCTCGCGCTCGCGTTGCTCGGGCGCTCGGGTTTCCAGAACATCGAAAAACTCGGACATGGGATCGCACCCTCTCGTGTGCCGTACTGCGGTGTCGTTGCCGGCCGGGCGCCGGTCCACACCGGCGCTGCCGCTCCAGGGATCAGGCCAGCCAGCGTTTGCGGCGGCGATAGAACTTGTTGTCGCGGAAACTCTTTCTTTCGCCGCTGGAAATGCCCAGGTAAAACTCTTTCACGTCCTCGTTCTGGGCCAGGTCCAGCGCGGCGCCGTCCATCATCACGCGCCCGTTTTCCAGGATGTAGCCGTAGTCGGCATACCGCAGCGCGATGTTGGTGTTCTGTTCGGCCAGCAGGAAGCTCACGCGTTCGCGCTGGTTCAGGTCGCGCACGATCTCGAAAATTTCTTCCACGATCTGCGGGGCCAGGCCCATGGACGGTTCGTCCAGCAGGATCATGTTGGGGTTGGCCATCAGGGCGCGGCCGATGGCAGTCATCTGCTGTTCGCCGCCCGACGTATAGCCGGACTGGCTGCTGCGGCGCTGCTTCAGGCGCGGGAAATACTGGTAGACGCGCTCCAGCGCGGCAGCGGTGTCGCCGCGGCTCATGCTGCGGGTGTAGGCGCCCGTCAGCAGGTTCTCTTCAATGGTGAGGTGGGCAAAGCAATGCCGGCCTTCCATCACCTGCACGACGCCGCGCTTGACCAGTTCCGACGGGGACAGCCTTTCGATGCGCTGGCCGCGGTATTGAATATGGCCCTTGGTAACGTCGCCGCGCTCGCCCTTGAGCAAGTTCGAGATGGCGCGCAAAGTGGTGGTCTTGCCTGCGCCGTTGGCGCCCAGCAACGCCACGATCTTGCCTTCGGGCACTTGCAGGGACACGCCCTTGAGCACCAGGATGACGTGGTTGTAGATCACCTCGATCCCGTTCACGTCGAGCAGCACCTTGGGCGCGTCGGCGGCGGGGGAAGCGGCGGGTGCAGCGGTAGAGGCGGCAGTTGTTGCAGCGGTCATGACGATTCCTGCGGCGTGGTGGCGGCGGGCGCCGGCAAAGGCGCCCGCCGCCGGTTCACATCAGTTCTCGCAAGTGCGGGGCGTGATGTTCTTTTCCTTGGCGTACTTGGCCGCGGCATCCTTGACCATCGGGTCCAGGATGGTCTTGTCGGCCTGGTACCAGTCGGAGGCAACCTTGAACTTGGCGCCGTCCCACTGCACGATGCGGGCCCAATCGTCGCCCTTGTGATTGCTGCACGAGGTCTTGACCGGGCGCATGATCTGGCCGAAGCCCAGCTTGTCCAGCTTCTCTTGCGTCAGGTTCAGGTTCTCGAAGCCCCAGCGGACCTGCTCGGGCGTCAATGCCTTGCCCTTGCCGAACTTCTCTTGCGCCGTCCGAATCGCTTCCACTTGCAGCATCGAGATCATCATGCCGCGCGTGTGGGCGATGGTGCCCAGCGTGTTCTTGGCCGTCTTGTCCGAGCCCTGGCCCTTGTCGTAGACGAACTTCTTCAGGTCGTCATAGACCTTGTCGTGTTCGGCGCCGCTGTTGTGCACGGTGATGGCGTTGTAGCCCTTGGCGACATCGCCCAGGTCTTTCACGTCGCCTTCGGAGCCGGCCCACCAGATCGCGTACATCTTGTCGCGCGGGTAGCCGCTGGCCTGCGCTTCGCGGATGGCGGTGGGCGTCATGATGCCCGCGCTCCACAGCAGCACATAGGCCGGGCGTGCCTGGCGGATCTGCAGCCAGGTGGACTTTTGCTCGACGCCCGGCGCGGTCACCGGATACAGCACCAGCTCGAAGCCTTCCTTGGCGGCGCGCTTTTGCAGCAGGGGGATCGGTTCCTTGCCATAAGGCGAGTCGTGGTAGACCAGGGCGATCTTCTTGCCCTTGAGCTTGTCCATGCCGCCTTCTTTCTTGGCGATGTCCTGGATCATCACGTCGGCCGCGGTCCAGTACGTGCCCAAGAGCGGGAAGTTCCACTCGAACACGCTGCCATCGACCGACTGCGACAGGCCGTAGCCCATCGTTTCGACGGGCACCTTGTCGACCATGGCCTTGTCGCTGACCGCGAACGTGATGCCGGTGGACTGGGTGTCGAAGCCAGAGGCCCCCGTGCCCTTGCCCTTCAGGCGTTCATAGCATTCCACGCCGCGGTCGGTGGCGTAGGCGGTCTCGCATTCTTCGTACGTGATCTTGACGCCGTTGACGCCGCCGTCGCGCTCGTTGACCAGCTTCAGGTAATCCAGCTTGCCATCGGCCCACGGAATGCCCAGCGGCGCGAACGACCCGGTGCGGTACACCAGCAACGGAACGAACTGCTCTTCGGCCGCCATTGCCGGCGTGGCCACGGCGCCGACGGCGCCGGCTGCGGCCACCAGGGCTGCCGCCAACTTCAGGTTAAGACGCTTCATCTCCATTTACCTCCTGCGTGGTGTTTGGGGCAATAAACCCTGGGACACCGGGATTGGCCCGGTCTTGAGCCGGGTATTCAGGATGTGGATCACGGCACTTTTGCCGCCGCGATCCGCAGAAATCAATGCGAAATCAATTCAAGGCAATGCGCCCCTTCAGTGCGGGAAGGGCCAGATGCGCAGCTTTTCTTTTCCGATGCTCCACAGTCGCGCCAGCCCGTGCGGTTCGGCGATCAGGAAGAACACGATCAGCGCGCCGAACACCATGTGTTCGATGTGCGCGGCGGTGTCCACCGACAGCGGGATGCCCAGCGCATGCGGGATGTTCGACAGCGCGACGGGCACCAGCACGATGAAGGCCGCGCCGAAGAAGCTGCCGATGATCGAACCCAGCCCGCCGATGATCACCATGAACAGCAGCTGGAACGAACGCGTCAGGTCGAACGCCAGCGGCTCCCACGAACCCAGATGGATGTAGCCCCACAAGGCGCCCGCCACGCCGACGATGAACGAACTGACCGCGAATGCGGTGAGCTTCGCGTACATCGGGCGGATGCCGATGACCGATGCCGCCACGTCCATGTCGCGAATTGCCATCCATTGCCGGCCGATCGCGCCGCGCACCAGGTTCTTGGCCAGCAGGCTGAAGATCACCACCAGGATCAGCACGAACAGGTATTTTTCCATCGCCGATTGCACCGGCAGCCCAAACGCCGTGAGCGGCGGCACCGACACGTTGCCCGACGACGAGTAGTTGGTGAAGAACGGGATGCGCAGGAACGCCCAGTCCACGAAGAACTGTGCGGCCAGCGTGGCCACCGCCAGGTACAGCCCCCGGATGCGCAGGCTGGGGATGCCGAAGATCACGCCCACGATGGTGGCGAAGCACCCGCCCAGCAAGATCTGGGCAACCAGCGGCATGCCGGGGAAGCGGACGCCGAAGTTCCAGGCCGCATACGCGCCCACCGCCATGAAGGCGCCGGTACCCAGCGAGATCTGGCCGCAATAGCCGACCAGGATGTTCAGGCCCACCGCGGCCAGCGACAGGATCAGGAACGGGATCAGGATGGCGCGCAGCAGGTAGTCGGACGACAGCGCCGGCACGGCGATGAACGCCACCGCCAGCAGCAGCCAGATGAAGATGCGGTCCTGGCGGATCGGGAAGATCTGCTGATCGGCCCGGTAGCTGGTCTTGAATTGGCCGTTTTCGCGATAGAACATGTTTTTATCCTAGAGGGCCTGGTGGTTTACACGCGGTCGATGATCTTCTCGCCGAACAGCCCTTGCGGACGGAACAGCAGGAACACCAGCGCCAGCACATAGGCGAACCAGATTTCGATACCGCCGCCCACGAGCGACCCCAGGTAAACCTCGGACAGTTTTTCACCCACGCCGATGATCAGGCCGCCCAGGATGGCGCCCGGCACCGACGTCAGCCCGCCCAGGATCACGACCGGCAACGCACGCAGCGCCGCGGTGGACAGCGTGAACTGCACGCCGAACTTGGATCCCCAGATAATGCCCGCCACCAGCGCAACCAGGCCTGCCACGCACCACACGATCACCCAGATGCGGTTCAACGGGATGCCGATGGATTGCGCGGCCTGGTGATCGTCGGCCACCGCGCGGAGCGCGCGGCCGGTGGAGGTGTATTGGAAGAACAGCGCCAGCGTGGCCACCAGCAACGCCGCGATGACCGCCGCCGTCAGATCTTCCAGGTTGATCAGCAATCCGCCTTCGAAGACCGTGTCCAGGATCATCAGCGGATCCTTGGGCATGCCCACGTTGATGGAATACACCGAGCTGCCAAACGTGATCTGGCCCAGGCCGTCAAGGAAATAGCTGATGCCCAGCGTGGCCATCAACAAGGTCGTGGCTTCCTGGTTGACCAGGTGACGCAACACGAAGCGCTCGATGGCGACGGCCAGCAGGAACATCACGATGGCGCTGACGATGAACGCCAGCACGTTGGCCAGGATCATGTTGTCAAAGCCGAGCCAGCGCGGTATCCACTCCGAGAAGCGCGCCATGGACAAGGCGGCAACCAGCACCATCGCGCCCTGAGCGAAGTTGAAGACGCCCGATGCCTTGAAGATCAGCACGAAGCCCAGGCCGATCAGCGCATACATCATGCCGCTCATCAAGCCGCCGAATAAGGTCTCTAGAAAAAATCCCATGTCTGTCCGCCTTAGTGCGACACGCCGAGGTAGGCTTTGATGACGTCTTCGTTCGCGCGGACTTCGTCCGGGCGGCCGTCGCCGATCTTCTTGCCGTAGTCCAGCACCACCACGCGGTCGGAAATATCCATGACCACGCCCATGTCGTGCTCGATCAGCACGATCGTCGTGCCAAATTCGTCATTCACATCCAGGATGAAGCGGCTCATGTCCTGCTTCTCCTCGATGTTCATGCCGGCCATCGGCTCGTCCAGCAGCAGCAGGCGCGGCTCCATCGCCAGCGCACGGCCCAGGTCCACGCGCTTTTGCAGGCCGTAGGGCAGGCGTCCTACCGGTGTCTTGCGATAGGCCTGGATTTCCAGGAAGTCGACGATGTTCTCGACGAATTCGCGATGCCGGGTTTCTTCGCGCTCGGCCGGCCCCAGGCGGAACGCCTGCGACAGCAGCCCGCACTTCATGCGCAGGTTGCGGCCCGTCATGATGTTGTCCAGCACGCTCATGCCCTTGAACAGGGCCAGGTTCTGGAACGTGCGCGCGATGCCCATTTCGGCGGCGCGGCGCGGGTTCATCTTCGAGAAGTGCTCGCCCCGGAACGCGATGCTGCCCTGCTGCGGCGTGTAGACGCCGTTGATGACGTTCAGCATCGAGCTCTTGCCCGCGCCGTTGGGACCGATGATGGCGCGGATCTCGTGCTCGCGCACATTGAAGGAGATGTCCGTCAGCGCTTTGACGCCGCCAAAGGACAAGGAGATGTTCTGCATGTCCAGCATGACGTCGCCGATACGCTGGTCGCGGTCGTTGTTGCTCATGATCTCTACGCGGCCTTGGCGGTGATGGCGGGGAACGTCTTGACGGATCGGATCTTCAGATCGGCCGAGATCTTGCCGGAGCGTCCGTCTTCGAACTTCACTTCGGTCTCGATGAACTGCGATTGCTTGCCGCCGAACAGCGCGTCGATCAGCACGCCGTACTTCTGCGCGATGAAGGCGCGGCGCACCTTGCGCGTGCGCGTCAATTCGTCGTCGTCCGGGTCCAGTTCCTTATGCAGGATCAGGAAGCGGCTGACTTGCGAAGCCGACAGTTTCGGGTCGGTGGCCAGGTCGGCGTTGACCTGCTCGACGCATTCCGCGATCAGTTGGTAGACCTCGTCCTTGGCGGCCAGGTCGGTGTAGCCAGCGTAGGGCAGCCCGCGTCGCTCGGCCCAGTTGCCCACGGCTTCCAGGTCGATGTTGATGAAGGCGCAGACGTCTTCGCGGTCGGCGCCGAAGGCCACGGCTTCCTTGATGTGCTGGAAGAACTTCAGCTTGTTCTCGATGTACTTGGGCGCGAACAGGCTGCCGTTGGCCAGCTTGCCCACGTCTTTCGCGCGGTCGATGATCTTCAGTTGGCCGTCGGTGTCCAGATAACCCGCGTCGCCGGTATGGAACCAGCCGTCGGCGCTGCGCGCCTCGGCCGTGGCATCGGGATTGCGGTAGTACTCCTTGAAGAGGCCCGGGCTTTTGACCAGGATCTCGCCGTTGTCCGCCACCCGGATCTCGACGCCGGCCACGGGCGGGCCAACGGTGTCGTCGCGCACGTGGCCGTCGGGCTGCACGCAGACGAACACGGACGTTTCGGTCGAACCGTACAACTGCTTCAGGTTGATGCCGATAGAGCGGTAGAAGACAAAAAGGTCGGGGCCGATGGCTTCGCCGGCGGTGTAGGCCACGCGCACGCGGCTCATGCCCAGCGCATTGCGCAGCGGGCCGTAGATCAGCGCGTTGCCCAGCGCGTAGCGCAGGCGGTCCCAGGCGTTGACGGATTCGCCGTCCAGGATTTTGGTGCCGACGCGGCGCGCCAGGTTCATGCAGGCGCCGAACAGTTTGCGCTTGATGAAACCCGCGTCTTCCATGCGGATCATCACGTGGGTCAACAAGCCTTCCAGCACGCGCGGCGGCGCAAAATAGTAGGTCGGCCCGATGTCGCGCATGTCGATCGACACCGTGTCGGGCGATTCGGGGTGGTTCACGGTGAAGCCCGTGACCAGCAGTTGCGTGTACGAGAACATGTTCTGGCCGATCCATGCGGGCGGCAGATACGCCAGCACGTCTTCCTGGTCGGTCAGCTTTTCCATGTCGGACACGGCGCGCGCGCGGTCGATCAGCGCATGGTGCGTCAGCACCACGCCCTTCGGTTTGCCGGTGGTGCCCGAGGTATAGAACATGGCGGCCGGGTCGTGTGGCTGCACGGCGGCGATGGCGCGGGAAAGAAAATCCGGGTGCTGGGCGGCGTATTCCTGGCCCCGCGTTTCCAGCTGTTCATATGACAGCAGCATGGGGTCCGAGTAATGGCGCAGGCCGCGCGGATCGTCGAACACCACGTGCTGCAAGGCCGGGCATTGCTCGCGCACTTCCAGCATCTTGTCGACCTGTTCCTGGTCTTCCACGACGGCCACGCTGATCTCGGCGTCTTGCAGCACGTAGACCATCTCTTGCGCGACGGCATCCTGGTAGAGCGGCACGGGGATCGCGCCCAGCGACTGCGCCGCCATCATCGCCATATACAGGCGTGGCCGGTTCTCTCCGATGACGGCCACGTGCATGCCGGGGCGGATGCCCAGCGAGGCCAGACCGTTCGCCACATGGCGGACATGCGCCGCCACGTCGGACCACGTAAGGGTTTGCCAGATCCCCAGATTTTTTTCACGTATCGCGGGCCGCGACCCGCGAACTTCGGCATGCGCGAACAGCAGCGCTGGAAAGGTGTCCAGCGCCGCCGGCACCTGTGCAGATGCGGGCGATGAATGTGCCACGTTGTCTCCTCCGGTTTGGGCACATCGCGCCTGACCTCCGCGGGAGCGGTAGTGGCGATGAAGGGCTTGACCAGTTGGTTTTAGATTTACGGCAGGAGTTAAGGTATAAGGTTGGGTTGCTACCAACTGTCACCATCGCGACATTCAAGGAACTTTTAGGGTATTCCCGATGCAGCTAGCCGACTCCCTGCAACTTGCCGCGGCCTGGTTTCGCTTGCTCAATGCGGAACAGCAGATGCGCGTCGAACGGGACCTGACCGTGCAGCAAGTCGTTGCCGGATCGATCATAGAGCGCAAAGGCGAACTCGCCCAGGCTTGGATCGGCGTACTGGCCGGGTTGGTCAAGGTGTCGGTCGGCAATGCCGAGGGCAAAGTCGCCTCGCTGACCGGCGTGCCTGCCGGCGGCTGGATCGGCGAAGGCTCGTTGCTGAAACGCGAAGTCCGCAAATACGACATCGTCGCGCTGCGCGATTCGGTGGTGGCGCGCCTGCCGGCCCCTACGTTCGACTGGTTGCTGGATACCAGCATCCCCTTCAACCGCTATCTGCTCCATCAACTGAACGAGCGCGTGGCGCAGTTCATCGGCAAGGCGGAGCACGACCGGCTGCTGGATCCCGACGCCCGCGTGGCGCGCTGCCTGGCCGAGCTCTTCAACCCTTTGCTGTATCCGGGCATGGGGATGCGGCTGACGATTACGCAAGAAGAAGTCGGCTATCTGGCCCGGGTATCGCGCCAGCGCGCGAACCAGGCGCTGCGCAAGCTGGAAGAGGCGGGCCTGCTGAACGTGGAATACGGCGCCGTCCGCGTGCTGGATCTGGATGGCCTGAAGCTGTACGGGTCCGACCGCAGCACGGTCGAGGGCGAACAGACGGCCTGAGGCGCGCAAATTCCCAAGAAAAAAACGCTTGACGATAAATAGTGCGCTATTTAATATTGCGCAATGAAATCCAGATCCAAACCCAAAGGCGCATTGAATCCGCTGCTGCTGGATAGCCAGCTGTGCTTTGCGCTGTACTCGACGTCGCTGGCGATGAGCAAGGTGTACCGCAAGCTGCTGCGCGGGTTGGACCTGACCTATCCGCAGTATCTGGTGATGCTGGTGCTGTGGGAAGGTGACGAGATTACGGTGACGGATATCGGCGACCGCCTGTTCCTGGATTCCGCGACGCTGACGCCGCTGTTGAAGCGCCTGGAAGCGGCGGGACGGGTCAGCCGGAAGCGTGCCGTGGACGACGAGCGCCAGGTGATCGTGTCGCTGACCACGGAAGGCCGCGATTTGCGGGAGCGGGCGCAAGCGATCCCGCACGCCATCGCGGGCGCCGCGCAGTGCACGCTGGACGAGGCGCAGGGCATGATGAAGACGCTGCATGCGCTGCGAGAGAAGCTGGTCGACAGTCTTTGAAGGGAAGGATGATGCCTGTCATCATCCGGTCTAATACATAGCGCACGATGTAATCGCATGCTATTTAGTTTTAAGCAGGTCCGCAGGTTATCGGTAAGCGCCGCGGCGGGAGGGCCCGCCAGGCGAGGCAGTTCAACTTTCAATAAAGGAAACGCATCATGTCTATCGAAAAAGTTCTCTACCGCGCCAATGCCACCGCCACCGGCGGCCGTGAAGGCCGTGGCGTCAGCGACGACGGCAACCTGGACGTCAAACTGACGACGCCGCGCGAACTGGGCGGCGCGGGCGCGGCCGGTACCAATCCCGAACAACTGTTCGCCGTGGGCTATTCGGCTTGCTTCCTGGGCGCGATGAAGTTCGTCGGCGGCCGCGACAAGATCGCCATCCCGTCGGACGTGTCGGTGAACGGCATCGTCGGCATCGGGGCCATCCCGACGGGATTCGGCATCGAAGTCGAATTGAAGATTTCGTTGCCGGGAATGGAGCGTGAGTTGGCCGAGAAGCTGGTGGCGGCGGCGCACATCGTTTGCCCGTACTCGAATGCGACGCGTGGGAATATCGATGTGACGTTGACGATCGTCTGATCTTTAACCACGACGCAAGACGCCGCGTAAGCCCCACGAGGCCGCCCGCGCGGCCGGCCTGGGGCGGGCCCCGCAAGATGCTCCACCACACCCCACCATCGATCCGAAGCCAAAGCACACGGTTCGTCCCAGCTGCAATGAGATTGCAGCTATCGGAGCTCGGCGCGTGGGTGGCCTGGGGTGCGCGGGGAGTCGATAAGCCCGAGGGAATCTGAAGGCAGCGGCCGCAGGCCGCAACGAAGATGACAAGGGGGCAGTCCGGAGCGAAGGCTCCGGACCGCAATCGTTGACCCGCGCACCCCAGGCCATCCACGTGCCGGGCGGCCCAAGAACGCCAACGCCCGCACAAAAAACCCGCTCTAATGCCCCCCCCCAAGATAAGCAGCAACCACCGCCGGATCATCTCGTAGCTTCTCCGCGCTGCCATGCACGGAAATGCGCCCGTTCTCCAGCACGTACCCGTAGTCCGCCACATTCAACGCCGCCGCCGCGAACTGTTCCACCAGCAGCATCGTGACGCCTTCGTCCTTCAGCCGGGCGATGATCCGGAATACTTCCTCTACCAGGATCGGCGCCAGTCCCATGGACGGTTCGTCCAGTAGCACCAGTTCAGGGTTCAGCATCACGGCGCGGGCCATGGCCAGCATTTGCTGTTCGCCGCCGGACAGGGTGCCGGCCAGCTGTTCGCGGCGCTCCTTCAAGCGCGGGAACAGGTCCATGGCGCGCCCCAGGTCGGCTTGCACGTCGCCTTTGGGGCGGCTGCCGGTCAGGCGCGGGAACGCGCCAAGCAACAGATTGTCGGTCACGGACAGGGTCGGGAACACGCGGCGGCCTTCCGGCGAATGGGCCAGGCCCAGCCGCGCGATGCGGTGGGATTCCAGGCCGTCGATGCGCTTGCCGCTAAGCGTGACCTCGCCCGCGGTCGGGCGGATCATGCCGGACAGCGCCCGCATCGTGGTGGTCTTGCCGGCGCCGTTGGAGCCGATCAGCGTCACGACCTTCGCCTTCGGTACCTCCATGCTGATACCGTGAAGCACCTTGACCTTGCCGTAACCTGCTTCCAGATTCTTGATCGATAGCATCTTGTTGTCCTCTTGGCGTCAGGCGGGCGCGCCGCCCAGATACGCCTCGATAACCTTGGCGTTGCTTTGCACTTCGTTCGGCAGGCCTTCGGCAATTTTCTGGCCGAAGTCCAGCACCGACACGGTGTCGCACACTCCCATCACCACATCCATATGGTGTTCGATGAGGATCAGCGTGATGCCGTGATCGCGAACCTTGCGGATGATGGCCAGCAACTCGACGATGTCGGGCGCGGTCAGGCCGGCCGCGGGCTCGTCCAGCAGCAACAACTGCGGGTCCAGCGCCAGCGCGCGGGCGATTTCCAGCAGGCGCTGCTTGCCATAGGGCAGGTTGCGGGCCTCTTCGTTGGCCAGCGATTCCAGGCCGACGAACTCCAGCAGCGCCATCGCGCGGGCCCGGGCGCCTTGCTCTTCGCCCTTCCACTTTGGTGTGCGCAGCGCGATGCCGGCCAGCCCCGTGGTGAAGGTGTGGTGCAAGCCCACCAGCACGTTTTCAAGCGCGGTCATCTCGCCAAACAGTTGCACGTTCTGGAACGTGCGGGCGATGCCGGCGGCCGCGATGTCCGCGGGCGCCAGTCCGACCAGCGACTTGCCCGAAAATTCCACCGCGCCGGCGGTGGGCACGTAGATGCCCGTCAGCACGTTCATCATGGTGCTCTTGCCGGACCCGTTGGGACCGATCAGGCCATGGATGGTGCCGCGCTTGATGGTCAGGTCCACCTCGTTCAGCGCTTTCAGCCCGCCGAACTGCATCAGCACGCTCTTGGCCGTCAGCAGCGTTTCGCCCTTGCCGGCCACGGCATCGGGCACGGCCTCTTGTTCCTTCACCAGGTCCGACTTCACCGACAGCGCCGCGCGGCGGTTCGAGAAGAACAGGTTGCGAACGAAGCCGACGATGCCGTCGGGTAGGTAGTACACGACAAACAGGATCATGGCGCCGAAGATGGTCAGGCGCCAGTCGGTGACGGCGTCCAGCCAATACGAGAAGGCCGCCAGCACGATGGTGCCGACCACGGGCACCACCACGCGCCGGGGTTCGGCGCGGCCCTTGGACACCGCGATGACGCTGCCCACGGTCACCAGGATGGCCACGGCCAGGGCGATCAGCCGGAACGTGCCGATGTCGTCCAGCATCTTGGGTAGCAGCACGATGATGGAGGCGCCCAGCAGGGCGCCCATGCGGCTCTTGCGGCCCCCCATGATGATGGCCAGCAGGAACAGGATGGTCAGTTCGAAGTTGTACGTGTTGGGCGAGATGTACTGCTCGGAATACGAGTACAGCGCGCCCGCCAGGCCGGCAAAACCGGCGCTGATCACGAAGGCGAACACTTTGTGCCGGTAGACCGACACGCCCATGCAGTCAGAGGCGATCGGACTGTCGCGCAAGGCCTCGAACGAACGGCCCAGGTGCGACTTCAGGATGCGGTGCACCACAATCAGCGAGATCACCAGCAGCGCGCCCACCAGCCAGAAGTACTCGCTTTTCGTCAGGATGTGCCCGCCGATGGACGGCTTGGGGATCTTGATGCCTAAGGGGCCTTCGGTCATGAAGGTCATCTCGTTGATCAGGATCTGGATGATGGTGCCGAACGCCAGCGTCACCATGGCCAGATACGGACCGGTGACCCGCAGCGCGGGCAGCGCCAGCACCGCGCCGAACGCCGCCGCGATCAGGATGGCGGCGGGAAGGATCACCCAGATGGGCATCTGCAGATGGAAGAACAGTACGCCCGCGACATACGAGCCGATGCCGAACAGCCCGGCATGGCCCAGCGACACCTGGCCGGTGTAGCCCACCACGATATCGAGCCCGAACAGCAGGATCGAATAGATCATGATCGTTTCGACCAAATGCAGGTAGTACGTGTTGGTCACGCCCAGCGGCACGGCGGCCAGGCACGCCACGGCGACGACAGAAAGCAATAGGTGCAGGGGTTTCATCGCTTACACCTTCTTGATCGCGGTCTTGCCGAACAGGCCGGCGGGCTTGAAGGTCAGAACGAGCAGCAGCAACACCAATCCCGGCACGTCTTTGTACCCCGTCGAAAGATAGAAACCGGTGGTTGTTTCGGCGATCCCCAGGATCAGCCCGCCCACCACCACGCCCATCCCGCTGGACAGGCCGCCGATGATCGCCACGGCGAATGCCTTAAGGCCCAACACCGCGCCCATGGTGGCGCCGGTCAGCGTCAACGGCGCCACCAGGACGCCGGCGAATGCCGCCGTCAACGACGACAGCGCGTAGGAAAACGTGATCACCATGCCGGTGTTGATACCCATCAATCCCGCCGCGTCGCGGTCATTGGAGGTGGCGACGAAGGCCTTGCCGTAGATGGATTTGCGGTTGAAGATTTCTACCAGGATCATCATGCCCAGCGCGCCGAAGACGACAAGCAGCTCCATGGGCAGCACGTTCGCGCCGAACACCTGGATCGGCGCTTCGGGCAGCGGGGACGGGAAGCGCAGGTCGTCGCGGCCCCAGATGTTCTCGGCCACGTTCTTGAAGATGATCCCCAAGGCGATGGTGGCCATGATCCAGCCGAATTCCGATCGTGTCTTGATGGCCGGCCGCACGCCCACCCGTTCGACCAACGCACCTTGCGCAAAACCGAAAATGCAAACGATGGGGATCATGACCCAATAGTTCACGCCCAGGCCGACCAGCGTCAGTCCGACCAACGCGCCCAGCATCAAGGCTTCGCCCTGGCCGAAGTTCAAGGTGCCCGATGTGGCGAACGTAAGCTGGTATCCGAACGCGATGACGGCATAGATCATGCCTAGCGCGATACCGCTATAGATAAGCTGTAGAAGAATCATGGGTGTGTTTTCATAACGCCGGCGTTCCGTTCCTGGCAACGCCCGCGGAACGCGGTGTTCAGTTGTCCAAGGCGCTGCGCGCCACCTGCATCACATGAAGCGGGAAGGGCATGATCGAAGCGGCGCGAAAGCGGCATTGCCGGTCCGCCGCGGCGCTCCCCGGTGGGGAAGCGCCGCGCCCGATTCGGGAGTGGGCCGATCAGTTGGCCTTGACGACGCGCCCGGCCTTGACCTCGCCGATGACCACTTCCTTCGCGGTGATGGCGTCGTGGTTGTCGTGGGTGAACGGCTTGTTGTAGGTCATCACCACGCCTTCCACTGGCGTCTGCAGGTTTTCAAGCGCCTCGCGGACCTTCGGGCCGTCGGTGGAGTTAGCCTGCTTGATGGCCGCGGCCAACAGGAAGATCGAGTCGTAGCCCTGGGCCGCCGACACCGGCGAATCGATGCGGTTGTTCTTGGGCTTGAACTTGGCCAGGTAGGCGTCGATGAAGGCCTTGCGCTTGGGGGTGTCCGGGTCCTGGATGAAGGTCTGCGGCATGCGCGCGCCTTCGCCGTTCGTGCCCGAATTGTCGATGTAGTTGGCCATCGACAGGGTCCAGCTGCCAATGATCGGCACCTTCCAGCCCAGCTTGGTCATGCCGTTGGCGACCTGGGCCAGTTCCGGGCCGATGCCGTAGGTCAGCACGGCTTCGGCGCCCGCGGCCTTGGCCTTCAACAGCTGGGCCGTCATGTCGACGTCCTTGATGTTGAATTTCTCGACGGCGACGGCCTTGATGCCCTTGGCGTTCAGGGCCTTTTCCAGGTCTTCGCGGCCCAACTGGCCGTAGTTGGTGGAGTCGGCCAGAATCGCCACTTTCTTGTAGCCGCGGCGGGTGATCGCTTCTTCCACGATCATCGGGGCCTGGATGCTGTCGTGCGCCGCGTTGCGGAACACGTAGTTGTCGGGGAATTCCGGGGCCTTGAACTGGTGCGTGATCACGCTGCCGGTGGCCACGTTGTTGAAGACCGGGATTTTGGCTTCCTGGTAGAAGCGCTGCGAGGCCAGCGCCACGCCCGTATTGATGTAGCCGACCGTGGCCGCTACCTGTTCTTTGTTGATCAATTCCTGGGCGATCTGCACGCCGCGTTCGTTCTTGGCTTCGTCGTCGCGTTCGACGGCCACCAGCTGGCGTCCAAGCACGCCGCCATTCTTGTTGATTTCTTCAATGGCAAGCCGCACGCCATCACGCATGCTCACGCCCATGGATGAGGAACCGCCGGTGTAGGGGCCGGCCACGCCGATCTTGATCGGGTCGGCGGCGTAAGAGGCGGCCGATGCGGCAAATGCAAGGGTTCCTGCGAGCAGCTTCAAACGAAAATCCATGGATGTCTCCGTTGTAATTAGATGAACTGCGTGGAAAACCGTGTGCCGGCGCCAGGCGGCGGGAATCGATTGCTGCGGCGCTCTCCTGTCTTGCGTGTTGTGACTGTCTGCTTAATCGCTTACGCGAATCTGACCCGGCGGGCGCTTTGCGCGTAAATACCTAGTACAGGCGCACGGGGCGTGGCCAGGCGTTGCGATGCCGCGCCGGGCCGGTCACGTTCGCCGCATGCTAGCCAGCGTGGCGCCCAAGCGTGCGGAAATTCGTTCCGCCCATCACTGGAAATTTATTCCTGACCGGCCGGCAGGCCGCGTGGCCATTGGGATGCCTGTTTGCACACGTCTTCCAGCCATAGGGAAAACGCTTGGACCGCACGGCCCGGGGGGCGGGCGCTTTCGGTGCACAGGTAGTACTGAGATTCGCCAGGGATCTCGATGTCCAGCACGCGCATCAGTTTGCCTTCGTCCAGCCATTCGGCGGCTAGCGTGCGGCGGGTCAGCGCCAGGCCCTGGCCGGCGCGTGCGGCGGCCAGCATCATGCCCAGATCCACCAGCCAGACACCGCGCGAGGGCTCGGGCCAGTCCAGCCCGGCGGCGTCCAGCCACGGACGCCAGGGCTCCATCGGGCACCGCAGCAGGCCGGCGGGGCCCAGGTCGGCGGGATGACGGAACGGACCGTGCTTGGCCAGGTACGACGGCGAGCACACGGCAAACACCGGGTCGGCCGTGAGCTGCCGCGCCTGCAGGCCGGGATACTTGCCGCTGCCGAACCGTATCCAGACGTCCGCGTTGGGCGGCATGATGTCCAGGTAGGGGATCGACAGCATGATTTCCAGTTCGACGTCGGGATGCGCCGCCGTGAAACCGGGCAGATAGGGAATCAACACCTGGCGGGCGAACGTGGGCGTGGAGACGACGCGCAACGGTTCGGGCTTGGGTTCGCCGCGCTTGTGCAGCGAGGCGTCGGACAGCAGGTCCAGCGCGGTGCGCACCTGGTTGAGGTAGTCGCGTCCGGCTGCGCTGAGGGTGGCGCCGCGGCTGCTGCGGATGAAGAGCGAGACGTCCAGCAACGCTTCCAGCGCGGCGATCCGCTTGCCGACGGCGCTGGCGGTGACGAAGAGTTCTTCGCTGGCGCGCTCGAACGAGCCCAGCCGGGCCGCGGCTTCGAACGCCTGGATGGCGGCCAGCGGGGGCAGGCGCACATCTTTAGAGGGGGAGGGTCCGCGCATGATCGTCTGGCGGGCCGGCCGTGCGCCCGACGAAAAAGTGGCAACGGGGCATTATAAAAGTGATGGCGGCGCGCGCCCCGGTTGCGCCGCCTTGCAGGGAAAAGGCCGGGCGGGCTTAGACGCCCTTGATCGCCAGGCTGACCGCCAGTGCCGCCATGACCACGGCGATGATGCCGTCCAGGACACGCCAGGCCGACGCGCTGGCGAAAAAGCGGGCGAACAGGCGCGAGCCGATGCCCAGCACGGCCAGCCACAACAGGCTGGCGGTGAAGGCGCCGGCGGCAAACGCCATGCGGGCGTCGTCGAACCCGTGCGCCAGCGAGCCGACCACCACCATGTCCAGCCAGAAGTGGGGGTTCAGCAACGAAAAGCCCAACGCGCCCAGCATCGCGGCGCGGCGCGAAGGCACCACATCGCGCGCCGCGGCCAGGCCGCCGCGGGCCGTCCAGGCGCGGCGGGCCGACTGCAACGCGTACCACGACAGGAACGCCACGCCGAACCACAGGATGGCGGTCGTCAGCCACGGAAACCAGGCCGTCAGCGCTTGCAGCCCGGATACGCTGGCGAAGATGAATACGGCGTCGATCAGCGCGCAGATGGCGACCACGCTAAGCAGATGCGCGCGCATCAGCCCTTGGCGCAGGATGAAGGCGCTTTGAGCGCCGACGACGGCGAACAGGCCCAGCCCGGTGGCGGTTCCGCTGGCCCAGGCGGTCAGGAAGAGAGGGGATGACAAGGTGGCGAACATGATGGGAATACCTGTAACTGCAACGCCTGTGGCGGCGCTTCGATAACGGCTCCGGAGGCATTGCGCACCCCGGCGATAGCGTATTTTCCCTTGCGCGGGCGATGAAATACAGCTAATTTTCCTTCACTAT
Organism: Achromobacter sp. MYb9; assembly: GCF_002975275.1. Taxonomy (GTDB): domain Bacteria; phylum Pseudomonadota; class Gammaproteobacteria; order Burkholderiales; family Burkholderiaceae_B; genus Achromobacter. Next base: position 365,368 of record NZ_PCOQ01000002.1, read on the forward strand.
ATTAAGTAAAACTAATTCATGAAACTCGATCACGGAAACCTGCGGGCGCTGGCCGCCGTCGTGCGTGAAGGCAGCTTCGAACGCGCCGCGCTGTCCCTGAGCGTGACGCCGTCGGCGGTGTCGCAACGCATCAAGGCGCTGGAAGACCGGATGGGCCGGCTGCTGGTCCAGCGCACCGTGCCGGCCGCCGCGACGGCGGACGGCCAGGTGCTGGTGCAACTGGCCGAACAGACGGCGTTGCTGGAGCACGATGCGCTGAACCGGTTGGGGGTGTCGGACGATGAGGTGCCGCACGCCAGCATTCCCATCGCGGTCAATCACGACAGCCTGGAGACCTGGTTCGTCGATGCGGCCTTGCAGTTCGCCGCCCGCACGCGGGCCACGCTGGACATGCTGTCCGAAGACCAGGACCACACGGCGGCCCTGCTGCGCAACGGATCGGTGCTGGGCGCCGTGACCACCCTGGCGGATCCGGTGCAAGGCTGCCGCATCCACGCGCTGGGCAGCATGCGATACGTCGCCACCTGCACGCCGGACTTCCACAAGCGCTACTTCGCGCAGGGCGTGAACGCGCAAACGCTGGCCGAGGCGCCGGTGCTGGTGTTCAACCGCAAGGACGCCTTGCAGGCGCGTTTCGCGCACAAGATTTCGGATCCGGCGCCGTGGCAGCCCCCTGTCTGGTGGGTGCCTTCCACGCGCGCCTTCGTGCAGGCCACCCTTGGCGGCCTGGGCTGGACCATGAATCCGTTGCCGCTTGTGCAGGAGCACCTTGATGCCGGTCAGTTGATGCTGCTTCGGGGCCGCGCCTGGGAGGATGTGCCGCTGTATTGGCAACATTGGCGGGTAAACTCCGAGGCGATGGAAGCCTTGACCGATTCGGTTCTGTCGGCCGCCCGCAGCTTGGTCCGGCGGCGTTAACCCACTAGGAGGACACCCCATGAATATCCGCAAGTTCGCAGTCATTGCCGCGCTGGGCCTGTGTACGGCCGGCTCGGCATGGGCGAAGGATTACAAGGTCGGCCAGGTCGAAATCGACGACCTCTGGGTCCGCGCGTCGGCGCCGGGCCAGTCCAATGGCGCGGGGTACATGGACATCGATAACGACGCCAAGACCGCCGACCGCCTGCTGTCGGTCTCGTCGGACGCGGCCGAGCGCGTCGAACTGCATACGGTGCAAACCGAGAACGGCGTGTCGAAGATGCGCCAGGTCGAAGGCGGCATCGCGCTGCCCGCCGATACCGAGGTCAAACTCAGCCCGGGCGGCTACCACGTGATGTTCATCAAGTTGAAGGCGCCGTTCACTGACGGCGCGACCGTGCCGGCGACCCTGAAGTTCGAAAAGGCCGGCGAAGTCGCCGTGCAGTTCAAGGTCAAACCGGCCTCGCACAACCCCGGCATGAGCCATGGCGGCATGGACCACGGCACGATGAAACACTGAGCGCCCTGCGCTGCCCGCGCCTGATGGCGCGGGTGTGTTTCATATGAGCAGACAAGTCCCTCTCAATCGGGCAAGTCTGTCCAGACCAGGCACAGGTCTACCCCAATCGAGGCCGCGCGGAGCCGGCTTCGCCGGTCCGCAGCGGCGCCCCCCTGGGGGGGAAGCGCGCAGCGCTGCGGGGGGGTTAATACAAGCCTTGCTGGCGCATTGCGTCGGCGACCTTCACGAAACCGGCGATGTTGGCGCCGTCCAGGTAGTTGACGTACTCGCGTTCGCTACGGCCATGGCGCACGCAATTTTCGTGGATGTCGCGCATGATGGCGTGCAGGCGGGTGTCGACTTCTTCGCGCGTCCAGGACAGGCGTGCGGAGTTCTGGGCCATTTCCAGGCCTGACACGGCCACGCCGCCGGCGTTGCTGGCCTTGCCCGGCGCGTAGAGCACGCGGGCGGCGATGAAGGCCTTTGCGGCCTCCAGCGTGGCCGGCATGTTGGCGCCCTCGGCCACGCACAGCACGCCGTTCTTGATCAGCGTTTGCGCGTCGGCCAGTTCCAGTTCGTTTTGCGTTGCGCACGGCAGGGCCACGTCCACCGGCACGTGCCAGGGACGCTTGCCGGCTTCGTACTTCAGGCCGAATTGTTGGGCATAGGTGTCCAGGCGGCCGCGCAGGTCGTTCTTGATGTGCATCAGGGCCACCAGCTTCTCGTGCGTGAAGCCGGCTTCGTCGACAACGGTGCCGTTCGAATCCGACACCGTGACGACCTTGGCGCCTAGCGACATGGCCTTCTCGATGGCGTATTGCGCCACGTTGCCCGATCCCGAGACCGACACGCGCAGGCCGTCGAAAGACTTGCCGACGCGCTTGAGCATTTCTTCGGCGAAGTACACGGTGCCGTAGCCCGTGGCTTCGGGGCGGATCAGGCTGCCGCCAAAGGTCAGGCCCTTGCCCGTGAAAACGCTGGCTGTCGAATTCGACAGCTTTTTCATCATGCCGGCCATGAAACCGACTTCCCGAGCGCCCACGCCGATATCGCCAGCGGGCACGTCGGTGTCCGGGCCCAGATGGCGATACAGCTCGATCATCAACGCCTGGCAGAAGCGCATGACTTCGGCGTCCGACTTGCCCTTGGGATCGAAGTCCGAGCCGCCCTTGCCGCCGCCCATCGGCAGCGTGGTCAGCGAGTTCTTCAGCGTCTGCTCGAAGGCCAGGAATTTCAGGATGGACAGGTTCACCGAGGGGTGAAAGCGCATGCCGCCCTTGAACGGGCCGATGGCCGAGCTGTGCTGGATGCGGAACGCGCGGTTGAGCTGGGCGCGGCCCTGGTCATCGGTCCAGCACACGCGGAACTGAATCACGCGTTCCGGTTCAACCAGACGCTCCAGCAAGGCGTGCTCGGCGTAGTGCGGGTGCTTTTCGATGAAAGGCCACAGGCTCAGCATCACCTCCTGGACGGCTTGCATGAATTCAGGCTGCTGCGGGTCGCGCGCGGCGACGCCACGCAGGAAGTCGTCCAGACTCTGCACTTTCAACATGATCTCCTCGGGGGCGCTTCGAAAGGGTGCGGATGTGCGCCGTTTTGGGGCGCGAATTATTTATTCTGGTGCATTGCTCGCACCAGCGTGGTGCGGAATTGTAGGGGCAAAATGTTGCCCTGCGCAAAGCCGCAGGCACCGCCATCACATTGATATCAAAGCACTTTTTCTTGTCAATTAATGGGGACGCATAATAGAGGGAAAGGTTGGAATAGGGGCCGGACAAGGTGGTTTAACGCCGACTTGCATTGAATCTACAGGGGAAATTGATGTGTCCCTACATTATGGCGCAATGCGGATAGGGCGGAATGGCCCCGGATCCATAGGAAACAAGAGGTTCTCGACGGGGCTTGGTGTCTGCGGGTCATCGCATTTACCAGTTATGCGTCCCCGTTATTTCCTTGAGAAAAATCACCTGCCGCGTGGCCGGATCAGACCTGCGCCACAGCCAGCCCCGCACCCAACGCCATCAAGATCGCGCCCACGACCCGGTCGGCCGTGCGTTGATGGTCAAGCAGAGCCCGTCGCAATATCACCGACGACACCGACCACGCGACCACGCTGAACCATACCCAGTGGGCAAACGACATGAACAGTCCGTAGCCGAATTGCTGGGCCAGCGGCGTGCCCGGCGCCACCACTTGGGTGTAGGTGCTGATGACGAACAGGGTGGTCTTGGGATTCAGCGCGTTGGTCAGAAAGCCATGGTAAAGCGCTTGCCAGGGTGAAATCGGCGGTCGTGCCGACAGGTCCTGGCTGACCGGGGTGCGATTGAAGAAAGTTTTCCAACCCATGTAGAGCAGATAGCATGCGCCGCCAAGTTTGATGCCCTGCAGCACCGGCTGCGCGTAATGGGCCAGCAGGCCCACGCCGAACATCGTGTAGAACACGTGGATCTGCACGCCCAGGGCGATGCCCAACGCGCAGACCAGACCCGTGCGTCGGCCAAACAGGTAGCTATAGCGCGTCACCATCGCAAAATCGGGTCCCGGGCTGATAACGGCAAGCACGGTGATGAGGGCAACGGCGATCAATTCGGTCATGGTGGCGGCGGGCGGCGTAGCGTCCGGGAAAGCGGGGGAAGGGCGCCCATTGTGTGGCGCTGGCGCCGCGACGAAAAACGATTTTTAATGCCGGATATCCGTTAGAAAAAATCACGAATCGCCATGAAACTTCCACCGCTTGGTTCGTTGCGGGTCTTTGATGCCGCCGCCCGCCACGAGGCGTTCGGCCGGGCAGCGCAGGAACTGCATGTGACGCACGGCGCGGTCAGCCGCCAGATCAAGCAGCTGGAGCAGGCGTTGGGACTGACCTTGTTCGAACGCCGGAATCGGGCTGTTTTCCTGACCGATTCGGGGCGCCAGCTACTCATGCTGACGCGCAGCCTGTTCGAGCAGTTGACGGCCGGCCTGGCGCAATTGCGGCAACCCGCCGCCGACGCGCCGTTGGTGCTGTCGTGCGAGCCCACGATCGCGATGATGTGGCTGATTCCGCGCCTACCCGACTTTCAGCGGGCGCATCCCGGCGTGCAAGTGCATCTGTACGCGGCGGGCGGGCCCGTGGATTTCGCGGTGCAAGGCGTGGACGTGGCGTTGCGGCGCAACGATTTTGAGTGGGATGCCGCCTTGCACGCCGAACGGGTCTGTGATGAATGGACGGGTCCGGTCTGCCGGCCGGGCGTGGCGGGCGATCCTGGCGACGGCGGCTGGACCGGGGTGACGGCACTGGGCAGCGCGACCCGGCCGGGCGCCTGGCGCCAATGGGCCCAGGCGTCCGGCCGCAAGGCCCCGCGTCGGCCGGGGCCGGTCTATGAGCATTTCTATCTCAGCCTGCAGGCTGCCGCGGCGGGGCTGGGGCTGGCCATCGGCTCGGCACTGATGGTGCGCGACGCGTTGCGCGACCGTCGGCTGGAGGCCCCCTGCGGGTTCGTCCGCGATGGTTCGGCGTACTTTCTGCTATCGCCCCGGCCATTCCGGGACGACCCCCGGGCAGCGGTCTTCCTGGCGTGGCTGCGGCAGGAAGCGGCCGCGTCGCTGCCTGGCCCCGAAGGCGCGGGGCCAGGCGCGGATTACAGCGTGGCGTCGTAATCGATCGTCAGCGGCGCGTGGTCCGAGAAGCGCTCGTCTTTGTAGATGGCCACGTTGCGGGCGCGAGCGGCGATGCCGGGCGTCGCGATCTGGTAATCGATGCGCCACCCCACGTTCTTGGCCCAAGCCTGGCCGCGGTTGCTCCACCAGGTGTATTGGTCGGGGCGCTCGTCGACGGTGCGGAACACGTCCACGAAGCCGCGCTTGTCGAACACGTCGGTCAGCCATGCGCGTTCTTCGGGCAGGAAACCGGAGTTCTTCAGGTTGCCCTTCCAATTCTTCAGGTCGATTTCCTTGTGCGCGATGTTCCAGTCGCCGCAGATGATGAATTCGCGGCCGGTGGTCTTGTGTTCGTGCATCAGGGCATCGATCCAGGGTCCGAAACGGTCCAGGAAACGGTACTTGGCTTGCTGGCGTTCGTCGCCGCTGGAGCCCGAGGGCAGATAGGCGCTGATCACCGACAGGTTCTTCCAGTCGGCGCGGATGATGCGGCCTTCGGGATCGAACTCTTCGCAGCCCAGGCCGATATTCACGCGTTCGGCGGCGTCGCGCAGGTAGATGCCCACCCCGCTATAGCCCTTCTTGACCGCGTGATGGAAATGGCCGGTGTAGCCGGGGGGGTGGCGCAGGTCATCGGTCAGGTCCGAATCGGCGATCTTGATTTCCTGAAGGCAAAGGACGTCTGCGGCATGCTTCTCCATCCAGGGTTGCAGGCCCTTGCGGAAGGCGGACCGGATGCCGTTGAGATTGATGGACGTGATGCGCAGCAAAGCGAAGCTCCTGTAGAGCGGCCGCAGGGGCCGGAACAATGCCAGGAATTTAACCGACTCGGCGCCGCCGTCCGGGAAAAGCCCTGACAACGGATAAAATGCCGGGATTTGCCATCTACCGGATCCCTTCGTATGCCCGCCGCCACCTCTTCCGCCACCTCCCTCGATTTCGTCCGTTTTGCCCTGAACGAAGGCGTGCTGCGCTTTGGCAGCTTCAAGGTCAAATCGGGCCGGATCAGCCCCTATTTCTTCAATGCCGGCTTGTTCAACAGCGGGGGCTCGGTCGGCAAGCTGGCGCAGTTCTATGCCCAGGCGCTGTTGGATTCGGGCGTGCAATTCGACATGCTGTTCGGTCCGGCATACAAGGGCATCCCGCTGGCCACCGCGACGGCCGTGGCGTTGGCCGGCCATCCGGCCATGCAGGGCCAGAGCGACGTGCCGTTTGCCTACAACCGCAAGGAAGCCAAGGACCACGGCGAAGGCGGCACCCTGGTCGGCGCGCCGCTGAAGGGCAAGGTAGTGATTATTGACGACGTGATCACGGCAGGCACGTCGGTGCGCGAATCGGTGGAAATCATCCGCGCCGCCGGCGCCGAACCCGCCGCCGTGCTGATCGCGATGGACCGCATGGAACGCGCCGGCCCGGACGACGCGCTGTCCGCGCATTCGGCCGTGCAGGACGTGGCCAAGACCTATGGCATTCCGGTAGTGGCGATCGCGTCGCTGTCCGACATCATGGCATTGCTGCAAGACGACGCGTCGTTCGCCGAAAACCGCGACGCGGTGCAGGCGTACCGGACGAAGTACGGGGTGAAGTAAGGGGCTGAAGTACGGCGGTGCTCGGCGAGCCCTCATTGTTCGCAAGGTAAAAGGCCGCGGCAATGTGCCGCAGCCTTGATCAGCGTGATCCCCGTTCGGGCGGTCAGCTATCGAGCTTTTGCTTGAGCAGGTCGTTCACTTGCTGCGGGTTGGCCTTGCCGCGGGCGGCCTTCATGATCTGGCCCACCAGCGAATTGAACGCCTTTTGCTTGCCGGCCCGATACTCTTCCACAATGGCCGGGTTCGCGGCCAGCACCTCGTCGATCATGGTGCCGATGGCGCCCGTGTCGCTGATCTGCTTCAGGCCACGCGCGTCGATGATGGCGTCCGCGTTGCCGCCGTTCTCGCCGGCCCACATGGCGCCGAAGACTTCGCGGGCGATCTTGTTGGAGATCGTACCGTCGATGATGCGGCCGATCAGCGCGGCCAGCGCCGGCGCTTGCACCGGCGAATCGGCGATGCCCTTTTCTTCCTTGTTCAAGGCCGCGGCGACTTCGCCCATGACCCAGTTGGCGGCCAGCTTGGCTTGGCCCGCCGGCAGCGCGCGCGCCACGGCCTCGAAGTAGGCGGCCAGATCGCGGCTGACGGTCAGTTGGGCGGCGTCGTAGGCGGGCAGGCCGAATTCCGATTCGAAGCGGGCGCGCTGGGCGGCCGGCAGTTCGGGCATGGTGGCGCGCACCTCGTCCACCCAGGCAGGCGAGATCACCAGCGTGGGCAGGTCGGGGTCGGGGAAGTAGCGGTAGTCGTGCGCGTCTTCCTTGCTGCGCATGCTGCGCGTTTCGTCGCGGTCGGCGTCATACAGGCGCGTTTCCTGGACGACCGTGCCGCCGTCCTCGATCAGTTCGATCTGGCGGCGCGCTTCATAGACGATGGCGCGTTCCAGGAAGCGGAACGAGTTGACGTTCTTGATCTCGGTGCGGGTGCCGAATTCCTTCTGGCCCACCGGGCGCACCGACACGTTGGCGTCGCAGCGGAACGAGCCTTCCTGCATGTTGCCGTCGCAGATGCCCAGCCAGACGACCAGGCTGTGCAGGGCGCGGGCATAGGACACCGCTTCGGCGGCCGAGCGCATTTCGGGCTCGGTCACGATTTCCAGCAACGGCGTGCCGGCGCGGTTCAGGTCGATGCCGCTGGCGGGTGCGCCATTGGCCAGGGTGAAGTCGTCGTGCAGCGATTTGCCGGCGTCTTCTTCCAGGTGCGCGCGCGTCAGGTTGACGGTTTTTTCTTCTTCGCCCACGAAGAACGACAACGAGCCGCCCACGACCACCGGCAGTTCGTATTGGCTGATCTGATAGCCCTTGGGCAGGTCGGGGTAGAAGTAGTTCTTGCGCGCGAAGACCGAGCGCGGCGCGATGGTGGCGCCCACGGCCAGGCCAAAGCGGATGGCGCGTTCGGCCGCGCCGCGGTTCATGACCGGCAGGCTGCCCGGCAAGGCCAGATCGACTTCGTTGGCGTGCGTGTTGGGCGCGGCGCCGAATGCGGTGCTGCTACCCGAAAAAATCTTGGAGCCGGTGGAAAGCTGGGTATGCGTTTCCAGGCCGATGACGATTTCCCAGTTCATTATCTGTAATTCCAATCAATAGTGCCGCAGCGGCGCGCGCGAGCGACGCCGGGCCGCCCCAAGGCGCTGGCAGCCCCCTCGGGGGGCAGCGAACGAAGTGAGCGTGGGGGTCTCATCAAAGCGGGGACCGCTTATGCCAGTCGGTGACTTGTTGGTAGCGGTCGGCGATGGCTAGGAGCTTGCCTTCGTCGAAGTAGTTGCCGATGATCTGCAGGCCGACTGGCCGCCCCGAGCCAAAACCGCAAGGGATGGACATGGCGGGCAAGCCCGCCAAGCTGACGCCCAACGTGTAGACGTCGGCCAGCCAGTCGGCCGTCGGGTCGTCGCGGTTGTCGCCGATGTTCTTGGCCACCGTCGGTGTGACCGGGCCCATGATCACGTCGCACTGGCCCGCATAGGCGCGCTGGAAATCCTGCGCGATCAGGCGGCGCAGGCGTTGCGCTTGCAGGTAGTAGGCGTCGTAGTAGCCGTGCGACAGCACGTAGGTGCCGATCAGGATGCGGCGCTTGACCTCGCTGCCAAAGCCTTCGGCGCGCGAGCGGCTGATCATTTCGGTCAGGTCGCCGTACTGTTCCGTCCGGTGGCCGTAGCGCACGCCGTCGTAGCGGGCCAGGTTGCTGGATGCTTCCGCGGGGGCGATGACGTAGTAGGCGGGGATGGCGAGTTCCGTGCGCGGCAGCGATACCGGCACGCGCACAGCGCCCAGCGCCTCGAACTGGGCCAGCGCGGCTTCCACCGCGGCGGCCACGTCGGCGGCCAGGCCGGCGCCGAAGTACTCTTCCGGCACGCCGATGCGCAGGCCCTTCAGAGGCTGGCTGCCGGCGGCGTCGAACGCGGCCTGAGCCGAATCGAAGTCGCGGCGGACGCGGCCGGGTTCGTTCACGGCGGCATCGCACTTTTCCAGGCTGGTGGCATCGCGCGGGTCGAAGCCGCTCACGACGTCCAGCATTTCAAGCAAGTCGCGGCTGCTGGCGGCCAGCGGGCCGGCCTGGTCCAGGCTGGAGCCGAACGCCACCATGCCGTAGCGCGACACCGTGCCGTAAGTCGGCTTGATGCCGCTGACGCCGCACAAGGCAGCGGGCTGGCGCACCGAACCGCCGGTGTCGGTGCCGGTGGCGGCCGCCACCAGGCGCGCGGCGACGGCGGCGGCGGAACCGCCCGACGAACCGCCCGGCACGGCCGCGTGGTCCCAGGGGTTCTTCACCGCGCCGTAGGCCGAGTTCTCGTTGCCGGAACCCATGGCGAATTCGTCGCAGTTCAGCTTGCCGATGGACACGGCGCCTGCCGCGGCCAGGCGGTCGACGACGGTGGCGTCGAACGGGCTGACATAGCCTTCCAGCATCTTGCTGCCGGCAGTCGTGCGCCAGCCGCGGGTGACGAACGCGTCTTTGTGGGCGATGGGTACGCCGGCCAGCGGGCCTGCGGAACCGGCGGCCAACGCGTCGTCGGCGGCGCGGGCCTGGGCCAGCGTCAATTCAGCGTCAATATGTAAAAAGCAATTCAGGCCGCTGGCCGCCTCGGCGGCCGCCAGGGCGCTTTGCGCCAGTTCGACGGCGCTGACCTGGCGTTGGGCGAGGGCCGCGCGCAAAGCGGCGATCCCCTCGAATTGGGTATGCAAGGCAGGTTTTGTCATGGCTTAGTCGAGGACTTTAGGGACCAGGAACAAGCCTTCCTGGGCGTCGGGGGCGTTGGCCAGCAGCGCCTCGCGGCGCGTTTCCGAGCTGGCCTCGGTCACGGCGTCTTCACGCAGGCGCAGCACAATGTCCTCATGGGCGGACAGGGGGTGGGCCAACGGCTCGACGCCTTGGGTGTCGACGGACTGGAGCCGTTCGATCAAGTGGAGAATGCCGTTTAACTCGGCCTGCGCAAGGGTGCGCTGGTCGGGGGTCAGTTCGATTCTGGCCAGCCGGGCAATGCGGGCCACATCTGTGTCATTGAGCGCCATAGGGATTGCAAAATCGATAAGCGAAGGCCGAAGGGCGGGACCGGGCAGTATGTACCCGCCAATCCCGTTACAAAGCTTGAATAGCCTGCATTTATGCGCTATTTCCGGGGAAATTATAAGTTATGATTCACGGTTTAATCGCCGTGATGACAGGCGGGCCCGACGTTTTTCGGGTCAGACGCCCCACGACTTGAACCCAATTCCCCCCAGAATTTAGCTGAGCTCCCATGTTCGGATTCCTGCGCAGTTATTTTTCCAGCGATATGGCGATCGACCTCGGTACCGCCAATACGCTGATTTACGTCCGCGGCAAGGGCATCGTGCTCGATGAACCCTCCGTGGTCGCAATCCGTCATGAAGGCGGGCCTCACGGCAAAAAGATCATCCAGGCCGTCGGCCACGAAGCCAAGCAGATGCTTGGCCGCGTTCCCGGCAATATCGAGGCCATCCGGCCCATGAAGGACGGCGTTATCGCTGACTTCACGGTCACCGAACAGATGCTCAAACAGTTTATTCGCATGGTGCACCCCCGCAACATGCTGGCACCCAGCCCGCGGATCATCGTCTGCGTGCCTTGCGGTTCCACCCAGGTTGAACGCCGCGCCATCCGTGAATCGGCGTTGGGCGCGGGCGCGTCCCACGTCTTCCTGATCGAAGAACCCATGGCCGCGGCCATCGGCGCCGGCCTGGCCGTGTCCGACGCCAGCGGCTCCATGGTCGTCGACATCGGCGGCGGCACCACCGAAGTGGCGGTCATCTCGCTGGGTGGCATGGTCTATAAAGGTTCCGTGCGCGTCGGCGGCGACAAGTTCGACGAAGCTATCGTCAACTATATCCGCCGCAACTACGGCATGCTGATCGGCGAACCCACGGCCGAGCTGATCAAGAAGGAAATCGGTTCCGCATTCCCGGGTTCCGAAGTCCGCGAAATCGAAGTCAAGGGCCGTAATCTGGCCGAAGGCGTGCCGCGCAGCTTCACGGTCTCGTCCAACGAGATCCTGGAATCGCTGACCGACCCGCTGAACCAGATCGTTTCCGCGGTGAAGATCGCGCTTGAGCAAACCCCGCCCGAACTGGGCGCCGACATCACCGACAAGGGCATTGCCCTGACCGGCGGCGGCGCATTGCTGCGCGATCTGGATCGCCTGCTCCAGGAAGAGACGGGCCTGCCCGTCGTGGTGGCCGACGATCCCCTGACCTGCGTCGTGCGCGGTTGCGGCGAAGCGCTGGAACACCTTGAGAAACTGGGCGCCATCTTCATCAACGACTAATACCGCCCGCCAGCCCGGAGCCCCGCTTTTTTACGGCTCCGGCCGCTGTGGGAGCTACGGACGCGGGCGTCCGGGCTGAGATTCATGCAACGACAAGGGACCCCCCCCCTATTCAGGCGCGGCCCACCTGCGGAGGTGCGGCTGGTCGTTCTGGTCGTCCTTGCTTTGGCCCTGATCATCATGGATTCGCAATGGCGCATGCTGGAACCGGCACGCCGCGCGATGTCCGTGGCGATTTACCCCTTCCAGCGTGCGGTCATGGCGCCGCGCGACCTCGTCCAGCAAGTCAATGAGTGGGTCAACGCGGCCAACCTCATCCGTAGCGAAAACGAAGCCTTGCAGCGTCAGCGCATCGAACTGGCCCAGGTGGCCAGCCATGCGGCGCAACTGGCCGCCGAAAACGCACAACTGCGCCGTCTGCTGGGCGTGACCGACACCGTGGCGCAATCGGCCGTGGTGGTCGAGGTCATGTACGAACCCACCAACGCGTTCACCCAGCGCCTGGTGTTCAACAAGGGCAGCAAGGCCGGCCTGGCGCCGGGCATGCCCGTGATCGACGAAGGCGGCGTGGTCGGGCAGATCGTCCGCGTGACGCCGATGACGGCCGAAGCCGCGTTGGTGACGGATGAGCAGGTGTCCATTCCCGTCCAGCTGCTGCGCAACGGGCTGCGGCTGATCGCGTTCGGCGGCAATTCGCCGGGCAAGATGGAAGTCCGTTACCTTGCCGCCAATGCCGATATCAAGGAAGGCGATACTATCGTCACCAGCGGCGTCGGCGGATTGTTCCCCGCCGGCTTGCCCGTGGCCAAAGTGACCTCGGTCGAACGCGACACCGCCTCCGGTTTCGCGCGTGCCGTGTGTGAACCGCTGGCCCATCCCGAACGCTATCGCCACTTCCTGGTCTTGCAGGTGGATGTGGCCCGCGCCGAGTCCAACCGTCAGGAGGTCGATTCCGGTGGATCGGACTAATCAATCGCAACCCAGGCGCCGCCTGGGCACCCCCAGCAATGTGCACCCCGACCGCCTGTCCGGTCCGGCTCACGGCGTTTTCGTCTGGGCCACGGTGCTGCTGGTGTGGCTGGTGTCGCTGCTGCCATGGCGCTTGTGGCAGGGCGCGCCCGATGTGCTGCTTCTGATCATCGCCTTCTGGTGCGTGCACGAACCGCGCCGCGTGGGCCTGTTCACTGCATTTTTCTTCGGTTTGCTGATGGACGTGCACGATGCGGGGCCGCTGGGCGAGCACGCGTTGTCGTACACGCTGGTCGCTTACGGCGCCGTGGTGCTGCATCGCCGGCTGCAACGATTCGACCTCTGGAGCCAGGCGATGCACATGCTGCCTGTCTTCTTCATCGCCCGTTTCCTGACCCAGATCATTCATGCCTGGCTTGCCGGCAAGTGGCCGGGCTGGGACTGGTGCATCAGTGTGGCCATCACCGCCGCCCTGTGGCCGTTGGCGGGCTGGGTGCTGCACTTGCCGCAGCGCGGTGCCGACGACGCCGAATCCTCCTCCGCCTGACGGCGGCGTCGCGTCATGTTCGAATTCAAGAAAACCGGCCAGCAGCAGAAGCAGCGCTTCCGCTTGCGCGCGTGGGTGGGCGGCGTGTTCGCCCTGGTGTGTTTCGGCGTGCTGGTGGGGCGGTTCTGGTATTTGCAGGTCGACCGCTACGAAGGCCTGTCCGAACGCGCCGACCGCAACCGCATCGCGGTCGTGCCGATTCCGCCGCGGCGCGGCGAGATCCTGGACCGCAATGGCGAAGTCCTGGCGCGCAACTACCGCACCTATACGCTCGAAGTGGTGCCGGCCCACGCCGGCAACATGACGGAGCTGTTCGAACGCCTGACCGAAGTCGTCTACATCAGCCCCGCCGACCAGCGGCGCTTCAAGCGGCGCGCGGCGGAGTCCAGCCGCTACGCCAGCCTGCAATTGCGCAACAACCTGAACGAGACCGAGGCTGCCTGGTTCGCCGCGCACTCCTTCCAGTTCCCGGGTGTCGAGCTGCGCGCGCGATGGGTGCGCGAGTACCCGCAGGGCCTGTCCGCCGCGCACGTGGTGGGCTACATCGGCCGTATTGCGGAGGGCGACAACGAAGAGCTGGAACGGGCCGGCCAGTTGGGCAACTACCGCGGCACGGATGTCATCGGCAAGAAGGGCATCGAGAAAACCTGGGAAGAGCAGCTGCATGGCCGCACCGGCCTGGAAGAGGTCGAAGTCACGGCGGGCGGACGCCCCATGCGCACGTTGCGGCGGATCGACCCGGTGCCGGGCTCGGACATCATGCTGTCCATCGATCTGGGTCTGCAGAAGGTGGCCGAAGAGGCTTTTGAAGGCCAGCGCGGCGCGCTCGTCGCGATCGACCCGGACACGGGCGAGGTCCTGGCCTTTGTCTCGCAACCGTCCTTCGACCCCAATCTGTTCGTGGATGGCATCGACGTGGACAACTGGCGGATGCTGAACGAATCGCCGGACCATCCGCTGATCAACCGTCCGCTGTATGGCACTTACCCGATCGGCTCGACCTACAAGCCCTTCGTCGGCCTGGCCGCCCTGGAACTGGGCAAGCGCCGCGCGACCGACCGTATTTCCGACCCGGGCTACTACGAATTCGGCGGGCAGAAGTTCCGCAACGCCGGCGGCGCCGCCTATGGCATGACCGACATGCACAAGGCGATCGTGGTGTCGTCCGACACGTATTTCTATTCGCTGGGCCCCGAGATCGGCGTGAACGCGCTGCACGATTTCACCAAGCAGTTCGGGTTTGGCCAGATCACCGGCATCGACCTGGAAGGCGAAAAGCGCGGCGTGCTGCCGTCCACGGACTGGAAGCGCGCCGCCTACAAGGACAAGGACCGCCAACGCTGGTACGCGGGCGAAACCATTTCGGTGGCCGTGGGCCAGGGCTACAACGCATTCACCTTGTTGCAACTGGCGCAGGGCACGTCGACGCTGGCCAACAATGGCCTGTACCGCCGCCCGCACCTGGTGCACGCCGTGCGCGACCCGCGCAGCGGCGTGGCCAAGCCCACCGAATCAACGCCCGACTACCGGATCCCGCTGAAGCAGGCCAACGTGGATGTCATCAAGAACGCGATGGCGGACGTGGTGCGGGCGGGCACCGCGCGCCGCGCGTTCGCCAACGCCCCATACCAGGCGGCCGGCAAGACCGGCACGGCGCAGGTGTTCAGCCTGCGCGGCGGGCACTACCGCGCCAGCGCCATCGACGAACGCCTGCGCGACCATGCGCTGTTCATGGGGTTCGCGCCGCTGGAGCATCCCCGCATCGCCGTGTCGCTGATCGTCGAGAACGCCGGCTGGGGCGCCAGCGTGGCGGCTCCCGTGGCGCGCAAGGTGTTCGACTACTGGCTGGCCAAAGACCGCCAGGACAAGATCGTGCGGCCGGAACGGGCCGATCCGCTGGCCTCGGTCGAAACCATTACCTCTGACGTGGTGCGCCAACAATGAAGCGCCTGGGCCTTATCCTGCTACGCGTCTTCACGGCGTTCGATTGGCCGCTATTGGCGATCTTGATGATGTTCGCGGCGCTGGGCCTGACCGTCATGCATTCGGCGGTGGGCGGCACCGATTGGCGGTTCGCCGAACAGTCGCGCAACTTCGTCATCGCGTTCCTGGCGATGTGGACGATGGCGCTCATTCCACCCAAGTGGCTGATGAAGCTGGCCTTGCCTTTCTACGTGGTGGGCGTGGTGCTGCTGCTGGGCGTGGAGTTTTTCGGGGAAACCAGCAAGGGCGCGACCCGCTGGCTGAATCTGGGCGTGACGCGCATCCAGCCTTCCGAGATGATGAAGATCGCCGTGCCGATGATGCTGGCCTGGTACTTCCAGCGTCACGAAGGCGCGGTGCGCATCCGCGACTTCCTGGCCGCCGCCGCCATGCTGGCCGCGCCGTTCGGCCTGATCGTGCTGCAGCCTGATCTGGGCACGGCGCTGCTGGTGTTCGGCGCCGGCTTTTTCGTGATCTATTTCGCGGGTCTGTCGTTCAAGCTGCTGGTGCCGGTGATGCTGGCCGGCATCATCGCGATCGGCACGCTGGTGTATTACGAGGACCAGCTATGTGAACCGGATGTGGACTGGGTGGTGCTGCACGATTACCAGAAGCATCGGGTTTGCACGCTGCTCAACCCCAGTTCCGATCCGTTGGGCAAGGGCTTCCACACGATCCAGTCGATGATCGCCGTGGGCTCGGGCGGCGTGTACGGCAAGGGCTACATGAAGGGTACGCAGACGCACCTGGACTTCATCCCGGAACGCACGACGGACTTCATTTTCGCGGTGTACGCCGAAGAGTTCGGCCTGTATGGCGGCATCGCGATCCTGGTGCTGTATGGCCTGATGATGGCGCGCGGCCTGACGATCGCTTCGCGGGCCTCGTCACAGTTCGGGCGCTTGCTGGCGGGGGCGCTGACGATGATGCTGTTCATCTATGTGTTCGTGAACGTGGGGATGGTGACGGGGATCTTGCCGGTCGTCGGTGTGCCGTTGCCGTTCATGAGTTACGGCGGGACGGCGTTGTTCACGATGGGAATCGCGTTCGGGATCATGATGAGCATCAGCAGGCATCGGTCGGCGAAGGGTTGATGCGGGAGTGAGGGTCGTCGTGTAGTGCTTCGTGGGTCGCCCGTCGGCGTGGGCGGCATGGGCACTCGCGCCCACGATTGCGGTCCGGCGCGCAGGCGCCGGACTTCCCCTTCGTCATCTTCGTCCAGGCCTACGGCCTTCCCTTCAGATTCCCTCGGGCGCATCGAGGTTGCTCGCGCCCATGCCGCCCACCCCGACGGGCTCACGCCGTCTTGGCTCGGCGCGTTGCTGGGCCTGTCAATCATGTCGAGATTTGCGGGGCCCGCCGATTGCGGCCGCGCGGGCGGCCACAATCGGCATACGCGTGGTGCGTCGTCAGGGGGGTGATCGCTTGCGCGCTTGCGTGGAGGGATTGCTGATGGGCCCGCAATCAAGTGGGGGGGGTAGAGATGGGCGGCGCGCGGCAGGGAGCCTGTTGCGTATGCAGACCCTCTCGCGCACGCCGCCCATCCGGCACAGGGGTTCAAGTGGCGATTAGCGGCGGCCCGTTTTCTTGCCTATACGCGTGGCGGCAGCACGTCGATGCAAGACGCCGCGTAAGCCCCCAAAGGCCGCCCGCGCGGCCGGCCGGGGGCGGGCACTACAAGTTATTTCTCTTCTCGATGCCGTATGCCAGAACCCTAAGCATGCAGCTCGCCCCAGCTGACGTCCGCTTTCAACTGCGCGAGCCCGTCGTGGCGGTGGCCTGCCGGACGCGGGGAGTCGATAAGCCCGAGGGAATCTGAAGGGAAGGCCGAAGGCCTGGACGAAGATGACGAAGGGGCAGTCCGGAGCGAAGGCTCCGGACCGCAATCGTTGACCCGCGTCCGGCAGGCCACCGCCGCGACGGGCGTCTCAAGAACCCGCACCCGCCGTCACCACACACACACCATCAACCCGGCAACGCCTCCGGCACACCCAGGTCAGACGCCAGCTTCTTCAACCCATCCCAGATCCGGCTATCGAACTCCACCGAATCTGCGTTCACGGCGCGGTTGCGGGCTTCGTATTCGCCCGGATACTGCACCGCCTCGACGCCCGGCTGCGGTTTGCACGCATGCAGGTAGTCGATGAACGCGCCGACTTCCATCGTGCGCCAGTCGGTGTTGAAGTCCACTTGCGGGTCCAGCAGCAGCGCGAACATGTTGTTCGTGGCCACGCCGTTGCGGGGGTGTTCGGGCTGGATGGTGCCGCCGCCTGACAGGACGCCGGCCAGCAGTTCCGCCACCAGGCCCAGCGCATAACCCTTGTGGCCGCCGAAGGGCAGCAGGGCGCCGGGCGGGTCCGAGAACAGCGCGTTCGGATCGGTCGTGGGGTTGCCGTCGGCGTCGATGAGCGACCCGGGGGGCGCTTGTTCGCCCTTGGCCGCCAGCACGCGCGCCTTGTTCACGGCGATGGAGCTGGTGGCCATGTCCACGATGAACGGCGGGCGGCCGCCGGGCAGCGGGCCGGCGAAGCACAGCGGGTTGGTGGTCAGGCACGCCTGGGCGCCGCCAAACGGCGCCACGGTGGGCGCGCGGTTGATCACGTTGGTGAAGGCCAGGAGGATCAGCCCCTTGGCCGCCACCATTTCACCGAAGTGGCCCATGCGGCCCAGGTGATGGCTGTGGCGCAGCGTCACGATGCACTGCCCGTGTTCCTGGGTGCGCTCGATCGCTTTTTCGATAACGACCTTGCCGACGTACTGGCCCAGGCCGTGGTGGCCGTCATAGGCAAGCATGGCGCCGCGGTCGTTGACCAGCTCGGGCCGGCCGTCGGCCTGGGCCAGGCCTTCGGACAGCACGCGCCGGTAGTTGGTCAGGATCGACAGGCCGTGGCTGGTGTAGCCGACCCGGTCGGACTCGACCAGATGTTCGGCCACGTCGCGGGCGATGTCTTCGGGCACGCCTTGCGCCATCAGCACGCGGCGGCCGTATTCATTGGCTTGGGCCAGGGAGAGTTTCATGATGCGTTCTCCTTAAAGCCAGCCGAGCCAGCGCCAGTACGTCGCGCCCATGACCAGCATCAGCAGGTAACCCACGATGGTGACGATGATGCCGACTTTGGCGAACTGCTTGGCGTTGAAGGTCTCCGTGCCCAGGCAAACCATGTTCTGCGGCGCGTTGATCGGCAGGATGAAACCGTAGCTGACCACGAAGCCCAGCAGCATGGTCATGCCCAGGCGGCTGAAGTCGCCCGGCAGCGTGGCCAGCACCGAGATCAGGATGGGCAGCATGGCCGAGGTCAGCGCGGTGGCGCTGGCGAAACCCAGGTGGATGATGATCAGGAACGCGGCAAGGATGGCGAAGATCGCCAGCGGGCCCAGTTGATCCAACCCGGTGTGCGCCACGACCTGGTTGCCCAGCCATTGGCCTGCTTGCGTCGTCAACAGGGCGGTGCCCAGGCTGATGCCCACGCCGAACACGATGACCGTGCCCC
This sequence comes from Achromobacter sp. MYb9, assembly GCF_002975275.1. Classification (GTDB taxonomy): domain Bacteria; phylum Pseudomonadota; class Gammaproteobacteria; order Burkholderiales; family Burkholderiaceae_B; genus Achromobacter. Next base: position 383,780 of record NZ_PCOQ01000002.1, read on the forward strand.
ATGGGATGCGCGCCTGCACGTCTTTCCACGTCATCACGCCAAAGCGCGGCAGCATCAGCAGAACCAGGCCGAAGTAAGTGGTCGAGGTGGTGTCGAACTTGTGCAGCTTGCCTTCGGTCGACCAGAACAGCAGCAGCATGACCGACACGGCCATCAGGCGCTTTTGCGCGCCCGTCATGGGGCCCAGCTCAATCAGCGACTTTTCGACTGCTTCCTTGCCTCCGGCGATGCTGTCGCTTTCCGGCGGCAGCATCTTCAGCACGACGAAGATCAGCACGGCCGACATGATCAGCGACCAGGGGGCGCCGGCGATCAGCCAGTCCGACCACGCCACGCGTTCGCCAAGCATCTTTTCCATGAAGCCGACCGTCAGCAGGTTCTGCGCGGCGGCGGTCTGGATGCCAACGTTCCAGATGCTGGTGGCCTGCGCCACGATGATCATGATGCCGGCGGCGATGTTCGACCGCTTGTCCACGCCGAAGGCCGCGATGACGCCCATCATGATGGGCACCACGGCCGCGCTGCGCGCGGTGGCGCTGGGCACGACCAGGCTCAGCACGATCGTCACGGCGATACATCCGATCAGGATGCGGCGCGTGCTGGTGCCGACTTTCGACAAGGTGACCAGCGCGATGCGCCGGTCCAGCCCGGTGAAGGTCATGGCGGCGGCAATGAACAAGGCGCCGGTGACCAGCGCCAGCGCCGAATTCGAGAAACCGTTAAGCGCCATGCTGATGGCGGCGGACGTGCCGTACAGCACGTTCGGGTCTTTGATTGTCGGAGCCGTGCCCAACAGGAAGGCCATCAGCGTCGTGATCATGATCGCGCTGGCTTCGTAAGACACGGCTTCGGTAATCCAGACCACCACGGCAAACGCCAGGATCGCCAGCATGCGGTGGCCCGCGACCGGCAGGTCGGCAGGCAGGGGCATCATCAGCACCCCGATCATCACCAGGATGCCGGCGACGAGTCCGATTGGAATTTTTGCTTTCTTGGGGGCTTGCGAGGCAGGGACAGCGGCTGGCGCAGTCATATCCATCTCCGGTTGAGGTCAAACTTCCGACACACTCCCCGCGAGCACGGGTTTGTTCAATTCGATGTGTCGGTGCTACAGGATGATCGTGACGGCATTGAGGAAAACCCGTATTGATGTGGGTCAAACCGAAGAAGATATGTACTTGTAGAAACCCACCTCGGGCATTATGCTCGTCCGCCCTTGGTCGTCGCAAGCTTTGGAATGTTGCGTAAATGCACACCAATTGTGTCGAACGAGACCGAGGCGTCCTCAGAGGCCCTCCGGTAATTCGTTCGTGTTATGGCGCAAATGTGCCAACAATCGACCGCAATGGGTGATTCAGCCCAGGGCCAGGCGCAGTTGTTCGTCCAGGTGCAGCGTGGGCGCCACGCGCCAGCCGCTCTGCGCATAGCGCAGCCACCGGCCCAGCACCAGGTGCGTCAGCAGGCTGGCGTGCGCGGCGACGTTCGCGTCCGGCGGCAGGCCGCCGTCGGTGATGGCGATACGCAGCGATTGCTTCAGCGAGGTTTCGATGCGGTCGTTGATGTGGTTGATGCGTTCTTGCAGCCGGTTGTCTTCCGTGACCAGTGCGTCCCCGGTCAGCACGCGCGTCATGCCCTTGTTGCGTTCCGAGAAGGTCAGCAGCATCGAGACGGTCTTGTGCGCCTGGGGCACGCCGTAGGGTTCGGCGGTGGCAATCTGGTTCACCAGCGTGAAGATACTGGTTTCGATGAATTCGATCAGCCCTTCGAACATCTGCGCCTTGCTGGCGAAGTGCCGGTACAGCGCGGCTTCCGACACTTCAAGGCGCGCGGCGAGGGCGGCCGTGGTGATGCGGGACGCATGCGGCTGCTCTAGCATCTCGGCCAGTGTCTGCAGAATCTGGGTCTTGCGCTCGCCGGGTTTGCTCGCCATGGAAGGAACTGCTCTCGCGCAGGCTTGACGGTGAATGGGGGGAGGAGCGCGCCGCTATCCCCGCAGGGGACGTCGGCGTAACAACAAATCACTGACGGAGTTTACCCGCAAGTCGACGTAGGCCGGACGATGGGAGCGGCCACGGGAAAAGGGAGTGCCGGGGTGATAGACATGTACTGTCCGCACGCCAGCCTGGCGTGCGCCGCGCAGGTTGGCCAGTGTGTCTTCCACCAGGACGGCACGATGGGCGGGCACACCTTCGCGGGCCAGCACATAGCGCAGCAGCGCGGGCGACGGCTTGGGTCGGAATTCACCGTGCAGTCGCATGTGCTCGATGGCCCACAGGCTGTCGAACTGGCGCAAGATGCCCAGTCGGGCCAACACCGCGCGTGCGTATCGCAGCGGTGCGTTGGTCAGCAGCACCTTGCGGCCCGGCAACTGCCGCAGCTTGTAAGCCAGCGCCTTTTCAGCGCGTACCAGCGAATTGACGTCGAAGTCGTGGCTGCGGTGCAGGAAGTCGTGCGGATTCACGCCGTGGTGGCGCACCATCCCGATCATCGTGGCGCCGTAGCGCTTCCAGTACAGCCGGCGCACGTCGTTGGCCGTGTCGATGTCGACGTTCAAGGCTTCGGCCACGGCCATCGTCATGCCGTGGTCGATCTTGGGGAAAATGGCGTGCGAGGTATCGTGGAGCGTATTGTCCAGATCGAACAGCCACAGGCGTTCGGAAACGCCCGTGGCCACGCGGCGCGAACGGCGCATGCGCACCGCCGGCCGCAGCAATTGTCGGCGCGCTTGCATCAAAAACGCCACTGGAGAAACGGGTCGCCCAGATCCGGGCCGCCCAGATCCGGGCCGTGCGGATCCGGCTCCGCCGGTCCGCAGCGGCGCCCCCTGGGGGGCGCCGCGCAGCGCTGCGGGGGGAACATCAGTGCGAGCTGATCATCGTGCCGACGCCCTGATCGGTCAGGATCTCCAGCAGCAGGCAGTGCGGCACGCGGCCGTCGACGATGTGCACGGAATTCACGCCGTTCTTGGCAGCGTCCAGCGCCGACGAGATCTTGGGCAGCATGCCGCCCGAGATGGTGCCGTCCGCGAAGAGTTCGTCGATGGTCTGGGCGGACAGGCTGCGCAGCAACTTGCCGGCCTTGTCCAGCACGCCCGGCGTGTTGGTCAGCATCAGCAGCTTTTCAGCGCCCAGCACTTCGGCCATCTTGCCGGCGACGACGTCGGCGTTGATGTTGTAGGCCGTGCCGTCTTCGCCATAGCCGATCGGCGAGATCACCGGAATGAACTGGTCGTCCTGCAAGGCTTTCACCACGGCCGGCTCGACCAGGGTGATGTCGCCCACGAAACCGATGTCGATCGGTTCGTCGGGGTTGTCCTTGTTGGCCATCAGCTTCTTCTGGGCCTGGATCAGGCCGCCGTCCTTGCCGGTCAGGCCCACGGCCTTGCCGCCGACTTCGTTGATCATCATGACGATGTCTTGCTGGACCTGGCCGCCCAGCACCCATTCGACCACTTCCATGGTCTCGGCATCGGTCACGCGCATGCCCTGGATGAAGGTGCCCTGCTTACCAATGCGGCGCAGCGCGTCGTCGATCTGCGGACCGCCGCCGTGGACGACCACCGGATTCAGACCCACCAGCTTCAGCAGCACGACATCGTGCGCGAAGCTGCGCTGCAAGCGCTCTTCCGTCATGGCGTTGCCGCCGTACTTGACCACGATGGTCTTGCCGTGGAATCGTCGGATATACGGCAGTGCTTCAGACAGCACAGCGGCTTTGACAGCGGGGGACGAAACGGCAGCAGGGTCGGGGGTGTCGGTCATGGCAGCTAAGTCGGCAAATAAGTATGAGTGGTTAGAAAAAATGCCTGCACAAAATCGCGTTCGGGACGCGGTAGCGCAAGCATACGACGGATTGTAGTACCCGCAGGTTTCATATGCCTAAAACCTATGTCCATATGCCCGACAAATAACCGGCATTCAGGTAAATTGGGGCGTTTTCGAGAGCGCGGCGCCCCGCAAAAGGGGGCGAATCCGCACCCGGGCGGACATGGGCCCCCATTTTTATCCCTATAAGAGGCAAAACATGCGTTTTAACTTCGTCCGCTCTGCCCTTGCGGCATCGGCCTTCCTGGTGGCGGCCAATGCCGCCCATGCTGAAAAAGTGGTGGTGGGCGCGACCCAGGTGCCGCACGCCGAAATCCTGGAAGTGGTGAAACCGCAGTTGGCCAAGCAGGGCGTCGAGCTCGACATCAAGGTGTTCAGCGATTATGTGCAGCCCAACCTGCAACTGGCCGACAAACAGCTGGACGCCAACTTCTTCCAGCACAAGCCCTATCTGGATGCGTTCAACAAGGACCGCAAGGCCACGCTCGTACCGGTGGCGCTGGTCCACGTCGAACCCTTCGGCGGCTACTCCAAGAAGATCAAGAGCCTGTCCGAACTGAAGGACGGCGCTTCGGTCGCTATTCCGAACGACCCGTCCAACGGCGGCCGCGCGCTGGTGCTGCTGCAAAAGCAGGGCGTGATCAAGCTGAAGGATCCTTCCAACATTCTGGCGACCGCCGCCGATGTGGTCGAGAATCCCAAGAAGCTGAAGTTCCGCGAACTGGAAGCCGCGATGCTGCCGCGCTCGCTGGACGACGTGGACCTGGCGCTGATCAACACCAACTACGCGCTGGAAGCCGGCCTGGTGCCCACCAAGGACGCGCTCTTCATCGAGGGCGCCGATTCGCCCTACGCCAACATCCTCGTGACCCGCGCCGACAACAAAGATGCGCCGGGCATCAAGAAGCTGGTCGATGCCCTGCACACGCCCGAGGTGAAGAAGTTCATCCAGGAAAAGTACAAGGGCGCCGTGATTCCGGCGTTCTGAATCCGGCCAGTCTCAGGCCAGCCATGAAAAAACCGCCCATCGGGCGGTTTTTTCATGGGGAGGCGGGCGGCGCGTCTAGCCGGCGGCCAGCGCCTTTTCCACGGTGGCGTGAAATTCGGCCACGTCGTATTCGCCCAGATAGCGCTTGATGATGTGTCCCTGCTTGTCGATCAGGAAGGCCGTGGGCGTCAGGCGGATGTCGCCGAAGGCGCGGGCGATGTCGCCCTTGGTGTCCAGCGCCACGGGGAAGGGCAGCTTGCGCTGTTCGGCGAAGTTCAGCACGAAGTTGGGCGGGTCGTAATCCATGGCGACGGCCACGGCCTCGTAGCCCTTGCTGGCGTACTGTTTATAGGCCGCGATGGTTTCGGGCATCTGCTTCACGCAGGTCACACAGCTGGTTGCCCAGAACTTGACCAGCACGACCTTGCCGCGCAAGTCCTGCATCGAGAAGGACTTGCCTTCCAGCGTGGTGAAGGTGACATCGGGCGCGGTCTGGGCGGGGCGCCAGACGAACCAGGCGCCGATGCCGACCGCGACCAGGACGGCCAGGGCTACGATGGCTTTTTTCATTTGATGGGCATGGCCTCTACGCCGTTGCTCGTGCCGGCCGCGTTGCCGCTGGGTGCTGCGCCGGCGCCGCTTTCAATGGGCGCCTTGGTTTCCGTGGATTGGTCCCGGGTGCTGCTGTTGGACAGCCGGATCGCTTCTTCCCGGCTGATGGTCTCGAACAGTTTAACCACCTTTGCGACGCCGCCGACGTCGGCCGTGGCATTCGCTGCGTAGTCGCCCTCGGCCTGCGTGACCTTGCCCATCAGATAGACGACGCTGTGGTCCGTCGTCAGTGCGATGGTGCCGGACGGCACGTACTTGGTGTTGATCAGCGCGGTCTTTACTTTAGAGGTCAGCCAGGTGTCGTTCGAGCGGGTGCCGAACGACGCGATCGGGCCCACGTTCAACTGGTTGATGACCTGTTTGACGTTTTCGATGCCCTGGGCGATGGCGGTGGCCTGGCTTTTTGCCTCTTCGGAGGGCACGTCGCCCGTCAGCAGCAGGTGGCCGCCGTAGGCCATCGCATTGACCCGGGCGGTATCGCCCAATTTCTGGGAAATCTGGCTTTGCGCCTTGAAGGCCATGTTCTGGTCTTCAAGCTGAGTGCCGGACGTGCGGCGGTCCGTGACCACGACCGCCGTGGTGGCGGCGGCGCCGCCTACGATCAGGGGCGCGCAGGCCGTCAGCGACAGCGCCGCGGTGGACAGGGCGGCCGCTAGCATCAGGGGGCGGACTGCGGTTCTGACGTCAGAAATCATTCAGTGTCTCCAAGCAGAAGAGCGTCGATGCCGTCGCACAGTGCGTGCAGCAGCAGAATATGGACTTCCTGGACCCGCATCGTGCGGTCGCTGGGAACACATAGATGGACGTCCATGGGCGTAATGAGTTCCCCCATGACGCCGCCGCCCTTGCCCGTCAGGGCAAGAACATGCATCTCGCGCGCGCTGGCGGCTTCCATGGCGCGGACCACGTTGGGGGAATTGCCGCTGGTGGAGATCGCCACCAGCACGTCTCCGGCCTGGCCGAAGGCGTTGACCTGGCGTTCGTAGATTTCATCGAAGCCGTAGTCGTTGCCGACTGCGGTGAGAATCGCGGTGTCGGTATTGAGCGCGATGCCCGCCAGCGGCAGGCGCTCGCGTTCGAAGCGGCCCACCAGTTCGGCGATGAAATGCTGCGCATCCGCGGCGGATCCGCCGTTGCCGCAAGCCAGAATCTTGCCGTTGTTCGCCAGGGCGCCGAATAGCACGTCCACCGCCACCGCCAGCGGTTCGGCCAGGACGTTCATACTTTGTTCGCACGCAGCCATGGCGTCGCGAAAGTGCGACGTCATACGAGAGGTCATATCCATGGCCGCGATTATCTCACGCGGCGGTCACCCTGTTCTGTCGATCCGTAACGACGCTGCGGCAGGACGTTACGGTGGCGTCCGGCCGGAGTTGTCCACGTCCGGCGTCGGCCTCAAGGCAGCAGGAAAGCGGCGCGCAGCCATTGAGGTTGGCCGGCGTCGAACACCACGGCGTCGAAGCGGGCCGGCGGCGGCGTGCCGTGCCAGTGCCGCCGGGTCAGTTCCGGCAACCATTGCGCGGCGGCGCGGGCCAGCCGGGCCTGCTTGTCGCGGCCGATGCTGGCCGCGGCGCCACCGTAGCGGGTTGGGCCGCGGGCCCGGACCTCCACGAACACCAGCGTGTCGCCGTCGCGCATGGCCAGGTCAATTTCGCCCGCCCGGGTCCAGAGGTTGCGGGCCAGCAGCACCAGGCCCTGGGCCAGCAGCAGGCGCAGCGCGGCGTCTTCATGGAAGTCGCCGCGGCGTTGCATGGGTGAGCGGCGCACGGGCGCGTCTTCCGGCGCGCCACGTGGCCGGGCGCGGCGGCGGCGCTTGTCCGCGCGGCGCCGCGCGGCCAGCGCCAGTTCGCAGGCCAGGCGCAGGGTGTCGTCCGTCATGGGGGCTCCGAAGGGGCGGGCATTGGCGGCTACACTGACATGGTTTTCCGTGTCAGTAGGCTGCAATGAATCAAAATGTCTCACCCCCGCCTGCCGGCGATGCCTGGAACCGCGTGGCTGAACGCGTGGCCGGGCAGCATTGGCCTGCGTCGACGTTGTACGTCGTGGCCACGCCGATCGGCAACCTGGGCGACCTGGGGCTGAGGGCCTGGCATGCCCTGCAACGCGCCGATGTGATCGCGGCCGAAGACACGCGGGCCAGCCGGACCTTGTTGGACGCCTGGGGCGTCAGCACGCCGCTCATGGCGGCCCACCGCCACAACGAGGCCGCCGCCGCGCAGGCCATCTGTGAACGCTTGGCGCAAGGCCAGCGCGTGGCGCTCGTGTCGGACGCGGGCGCGCCCGCCGTCAGCGATCCGGGCGCGCGCGTGGTGCGCGCCGTGCGCGAAGCGGGGTTCACCGTGGTGCCCGTGCCCGGTCCCAGCGCGGTGATTACGGCCCTGATGGGTAGCGGCGTCACCACCGACGAAAACCCGGCTTATGCCTTCGCCGGCTTTCCGCCGCCCAAGGCCGTGGCGCGCCAACGCTGGCTGCGTTCCTGGTGCGCCTTGCCGGCGCCGGTCGTCATGTTCGAGTCGCCGCACCGGTTGGCCGCCACCCTGGCCGATCTGCTGGAGGTCTGCGGCCCCGACCGCCAACTGACCGTCGCGCGCGAGCTCACCAAACGATTTGAAGAGATCGCTACCTTCACGCTGGGCGAGGCCGCAGGTTGGCTGGCCGCGGACTCGCATCGCGAACAGGGCGAATTCGTGTTGATTGCCCACGCGCAAGCCGGACAAGACGTCGACGAGGAAACCGACCCTCGCACGGACGTGCTGCTGGACGCGTTGCTGGAATCGATGTCGGTGCGCGACGCCACCCGCGTGGCTGCCAAGGTCACGGGCGTAGCGCGCGACGTGTTGTACAACCGGGCGCTGGCCCGCAAGAAGTCGTCGGAGTAAGGCATGGTGTATTCAACGGTCGTGGCGAACAAGCCCGCCGATCCCCTCGAACCGATCACCTATCGCGATATGCCCACGCCGCTGGGTGAAATGCGCCTGGTCGCCAGCCCCAAGGGCCTGCGCGGCGCGTGGTTCACTGACCAGGAACTGCTGCCGTCGGCCGAAGGCTGGACGCATTCCGAAACCGATCCCATCCTGGAGCAGGCGCGGCGCGAGCTGGACGAATGGTTCTTGGGCAAGCGCCGCGGCTTCGATGTGGCGCTTGATCCCGTGGGCACGACATTCCAGCACAAAGTCTGGCACGCGCTGTGCGCGCTGGATTTCGGCAAGCTCGCCAGCTATGGCGATCTGGCGCGCACCGTCGGGCGTCCGAAGGGCGCGCAGGCGGTGGGCGGCGCAGTGGGCCGCAACCCGATCATCATCATCATCCCCTGTCATCGCGTGATCGGCGCCGATACCTCGCTGACGGGCTTCGGTGGCGGCTTGCCGCGCAAGCAGGCGCTGCTGGCGCACGAAGGCAACCGGTATGTCAGCCGCAACGCGCGTGCGCGCCGCGTCTGCGACGGACAGGCCGAACTGCCCTGGTAAGTGCGGATAGGGGGCGGGTGTGACCCGCCGCCGTGCTTATTGCGCGGCGATGCTCGGCAGGATGCCGATTCGGTCCGACACCAGCTGCACGGCGTCCAAGGCGCTTTGCCGATCGGGGTAAGGCCCGATTCTGACCCGATACAGGTTGTTGGATTGTTCCACCTGCGCGGGCGGCGCGCCCGCCGTGCCCAACTGCGAATTGATGCGGGCGACGAGCGATTGCGCGTTGGCCGGCTGGCTGAACGCGCCCACTTGCAAATAGACCGTGCCCGCGCCGCCCGACGGGGTTTGGCGCACCGGCGCGGAGCCCGGGGCAGGGCCTGGCAGCGGCTCGGCTGTCAGCGCGACGGGCTCGGCGGCCACCGGCGCCAGCACGGGCAACGAGCCCGTGGCGGAAGCGGGTTCCGGCGCGGCCGGCGCGCCCTGCGAGGCCAGCCGGCGGATCTCCGCTTGCGGAATGCTCTCCACGACCACCTGGCCGCTGCCCGGCCCGATGATCCCCAGCTTGTACGCCGCGACATAGGACAGGTCCATGATCCGGTCGCTATGGAACGGCCCGCGGTCGTTCACGCGCACGACGATCGTCTTGCCGTTGACCAGGCTCGTGACGCGCGCATAGCTGGGGATGGGCAGCGTCGTATGGGCGGCCGTCATGGCGTACATGTCGTAGGACTCGCCGATGGACGTGGAATTGCCGTGGAATTTCTTGCCGTACCAGGACGCAATGCCGCGCTGCTTGTACGGTTGGCCGCTGGTGTCCGGCACATAGCGCTGGCCGAACACCACGTAGGGCCGGTTGGCGCCGCTGGCGTAGGGTTCGATGCGCGGCACCGCGTCGGGTATCTGGTCCAGGTTGGACGGCGGGTTGGCGTCCGGGCCGTCGTCCTTGTAATAACCGCCGCCCTTTTTGCGTCCACCGGTGGATGAGCATCCCGCCACGGCAATGGCCAGCAGCAACATCAGGATAAGGTGGAGCGGGCGGGACAGGATCATGCGGATTCGGTGGGCAATTGGTTGCGGTGGCGCACCAGCAGGGGGTCGTGATCGGCGAAGCGCAGGGCCAATTGCTCGACCACATAGACCGAGCGGTGCTGGCCGCCCGTGCAGCCGATCGCCACGGTCAGGTAGTTGCGGGTGTCTTGCGTGTACTGCGGCAGCCAGCGGTTCAGGAAACCGGCGATATCGTCGATCATCTGCCCGACCTGCTCATACCCCGCCAGCCACGTGGCCACGGGTTCGTCGCGGCCAGTCAGCGGGCGCAGGTTGCGGTCGTAATGGGGGTTGGGCAGGCAGCGCACGTCGAACACCAGATCGGCGTCGCCGGGCACGCCGCGCTTGTAGGCGAAGGATTCGAACGTCAGCACCAACGGCGCCCGGTCGGCCTGGATCAGGTCGCGCACCCAGGCGCGCAATTGGCCGGGCGTCAGGTCGGACGTGTCGATCACGTGTTCCTGCTCGCGCAGCGGCGCCAGCAGTTCGCGCTCCAGCGCGATGCAGTCGGTGAGCGACGGCGCGGTGCCGCCGCGCTGCAGGCGGTCGGTCAGCGGATGGCGGCGCCGGGATTCCGAGTAGCGTTGCACCAGCGTCGAGGTGTTGGCGTCCAGGAACACCACGCGCAGGCTGGTGCCCATGGCGCGCAGGGCCGTGACCACGTCGGGCAGCTCTGCCAGTTCGCCGGGGGACCGGACATCGATGGCGACGGCAACGCGCTCCAGGCCGTCATCCCGCGCGTTGGCGATGAACTCGGTCAGGAAGCGGACGGGCAGGTTGTCGACGCAGGTGTAGCTGGCATCTTCAAGCATGCGCAGGGCAACGGATTTGCCTGAGCCTGAGATGCCGGTGACAAGGACGACTTTCAACATGGACATGATTGTGGCACGCTTTTCCAGGACGATGCCGGCGGGATGGCATCTGGTATGGCCGTAAACTGGGAATCTGCGCCTGTACCGTTTCGTGTGCCCTGGCGTAAGCTTGGGGCCGGATACTTGATCGATTCACTTACGCGCCCCGCCGTCATGCGTTTCGGGGGATTGGAATTCGACCTAGATGTTAGCCCTCATTTCGTTTTGTAGTGTTTCACTGCCGCGGTTTGGGGCGATTTTCCGCGTGATGCCGGCAGCTGTTGTTGTCTTTATGGCAACGTCCGTCCTGGCGCAGCCTGCCGCTCCCGACACATTGCGCCCCGACACCATGGCGGCCCGGGTCGCGGCCTGTACGGCCTGCCATGGCGCGCAGGGCAAGGCCGGCACCGACGGCTATTACCCGCGCCTGGCCGGCAAGCCGCAGGACTACCTGTATCACCAATTGTTGAATTTTCGGGACGACCGCCGCCAGTACCGCCCCATGGCGCATCTGCTGGCCGGCCTGCCCGACGACTACCTGCGCGAGATGGCCGCGTATTTTTCCCAGCAGCATGTGCCGTATCCGCCGCCGACGCGCGCGCAGGTGTCCAACGCCACGATGGAAGCCGGCCGCACGCTGGCCTTGCACGGCGACGCTGCCCGCGGCCTGCCCGCCTGTGCTTCCTGTCACGGCGCCGCCCTCAGCGGCCTGATGCCGGCCATCCCCGGTCTGCTGGGCTTGCCGCGCGACTACATCGGTTCGCAGATCGGCAGCTGGAAGAACGGCCTGCGCCGCGCCGCCGCGCCGGACTGCATGGCCGATATCGCCAACAAGCTCACTCCCACCGACATCGGCGCCCTGGCGGCGTGGCTGTCGTCGCAACCGGTCGTCGAGCCCTATGCGCCCGAGGCCGCCGGATCGCTGCGCCTGCCTGCGGAATGCGGCAGCCAGGCTCAACGCTGAAGGGCGCCCGATGAAATTGCTGAAGAGAATTCTCTGTGCATTGTTGCTGGCCGTGGTGGTTACCGCGGGCGCCCTGTATTGGCTGGGCACGCGTGATGACTCCAGCACCGGGCCCGCCGCGGCGCCCGCCGACGCCTCCACGCTGATCGAGCGCGGGCGCTATCTGGCGCTGGCGGGCAATTGCATGGCCTGTCACACCAGCCGGGGCGGCAAGGCGCTGGCGGGCGGCACGCCCATCCCGACGCCGTTCGGCACCGTGTTCGGCCCGAACATTACCCCCGACGACAAGACCGGCATCGGCACGTGGACCGCCGATGACTTCTGGCAGGCGCTGCATAACGGCAAATCGAAAGACGGCACGTTGCTGTATCCCGCCTTTCCGTACACGGAATACACGCGGGTCACGCGCGCCGACGCCGATGCGCTCTATGCCTATCTGCGCAGCGTGGCGCCCGTCAGCCAGCCCAATCGCCCACCCGAATTGGACTTCCCGTACGACCAGCGCGCCTTACTGGCCGCATGGCGCGCGCTGTACTTCAAGCCCGGCGTGCGGGAAACCGACGCGAGCCAGTCGGTGCAGTGGAACCGCGGGCGCTATCTGGTCGAAGGGGTGGGGCACTGCGCGGCCTGCCATACGCCACGCAACAGCCTGGGTGCGACGCGCGCGTCGGCGTCCCTGACCGGTGGCGTCATTCCCGTGCTGGACTGGTATGCCCCGCCGCTGACCAACGACATGCAGACGGGCATGGGTCGCTGGACGGCGGCCGATATCGCGGCCTTGCTCAAGACCGGCATTTCCGCGCATTCCAGCGCTAGTGGACCGATGGCCGAAGTGGTGCTGGGCAGCACGCAGCACCTGACCGACGACGATGCGTTGGCGATCGGGGTCTACATCAAGTCGCTGCCAGCCACGCCGGCCTCCACGCCGCGCCAGCAGGTGGCGGCCGCGCCGGCTGTGATGGAGCTGGGCAGCAAGATCTACGAACAACAGTGCGCGCAGTGCCATCAGTCGAAAGGCGAGGGAAGCGGCACGGCCTGGCCTGCGCTGGCGGGCAACCCCACGGTGACGGCGCCGTCGCCCGTCAACGTGATCCGCATGGTGCTGGATGGCGGCTATGCGCCGGCGACGGCGGCCAACCCCCGGCCGCACGGCATGCCGCCGTTCGGGCAGATCCTGAATGACAACGACATCGCCATGCTGGTGTCGTACCTGCGCAATAGCTGGGGCAACGAGGCCGGCGGCGTCACGGCGCTTGAGGTCAAACGGGCGCGCGCGGCCTCGACGTTGAACTGACGTTGCCTTGACGGCGCGCTAGCGCGGCCGGACCGCCTGCGCGCAGGCTTGCCGCGCCAGGGCCCCCAGCGTTTGGATGGCGGTGTCGTGCGCAGCGTCCCAGGGGTGCCCATAGTTCAGGCGCACGGCGCTGGCGAACTGGCCGCTTGCCGAAAATATCGGGCCGGGCGCCACGCTGATGCCGCGCGCCAGCGCATCGCGATGCAAGGCCAGCGCATCCACCGCTGCGGGCAACTCCAGCCACAGGAAAAATCCTCCCTGCGGACGCGTCACGCGCGTGCCGGCGGGGAACTCGCGCGCAATCGCATCGGCCATGCGTTCTTGCTGCGCCTGCAGCGTTTCGCGTAGCCGGCGCAGATGGCGGTCGTAGCCGCCTTGTTCCAGGTACTCGGCGATCGCACCCTGCGCGGGGCCCGACGCGGACAGCGTGGACGTCAACTTCAAGCGCTGCACGCGCTGCGCGTAGCGGCCGGCGGATACCCAGCCGATGCGGTAGCCAGGCGCCAGGCATTTGGAAAACGACGAGCAATGCAGCACCAGCCCCTGCTTGTCGTAGGCTTTGGCGGGCACCGGCCGCGCAGCGCCAAAATACAGTTCACCGTAGACGTCGTCTTCGATCAGCGGGATGTCGTGGCGCGCCAGCAATTCCACCAATTGCCGCTTCCTGTCGTCCGGCATCAGGCTGCCCAGCGGGTTCTGGAATTGCGTCATCAGCCAGCAGGCCTTGGGGGCGTGCCGCTGGATGGCGGCTTCCATCGCGTCCAGGTCGATGCCGGTACGCGGATGGGTCGGCACTTCCAGCGCCTTGAGCCCCTGTCGTTCAAGTGCCTGCAATGCGCCGTAGAACGTGGGCGCTTCGACGATCACGGTATCGCCCGGCTGGGTGACAGCTTGCAGGCACAGGTTCAGCGCTTCCAGCGCGCCGTTGGTCACCACGATGTCGCTGGCGGGCACGTTGATGCCGCCGATCAGGTAGCGCAACGCGATCTGCCGTCGCAGGCCCGGATTGCCAGGGCTCAAGTCTTCGACGGTATCCAGGGGATCGTGGCGCTTCAGGTGCGTGGCCATCGCTTGCGCCAGCCGCGCCAGCGGAAACAGCAATGGCGAGGGAAAGGCGGACCCCAATGGCGTCACGTCGCGGTTGCGCACGGACCCCAGGATGTCGAAGATGCGTTCGCTGATCGCGAGTTCGGTGGACTCGCCGTCGGGGCTGGATGCGCCTGGTTCGGGGGGAAGGGATTCCGCGGGGGCGTGCACGTAGTAGCCCGAGCGTGGCTGCGCACGGATGAGGCCGCGCGCTTCCAGCAGGTAGTACGCCTGGAATACCGTGGAAGGGCTGACGCCCCGGGCCGCACAGGCATCGCGCACGGACGGCAGTTTGTCGCCGACACGCAATACGCCATCCGCGATCGATTTGGCGATCTCGGCGGCCAGGGTTTCGTACAGGCTCACGGTGCCGCGTGGCGACGCGCGTTCATTTACTGCTTTGCAGGATCGCCATGGCCTGGCGTTCCATGAACTCGCCCAGCGTATCGATACCGCGCAACTTGAGTATCGTGTTGCGCACGGCGGCTTCGACCAGCACGGCCAGGTTGCGGCCGGCGGCCACTTGCAGCATCACCTTGCGCACGGGCAGGCCCAGCATGTCTTGCGTGATGTCTTGCAGCGGCAGCCGTTCGAACTTGTCTTGCGCGGTGGCGCGCACCAGATGCACGATCAGTTTCAAGCGCATCTTCCGGCGCACCGAGGTTTCGCCGAAGATGGTGCGGATGTCGAGCAAGCCCAGGCCGCGCACTTCCAGCAGGTTCTGCAGCAGTTGCGGGCAGTGGCCTTCGATCATGTTGGGCGCGGTGCGCGAGAATTCCACGGCGTCGTCGGCCACCAGGCCGTGCCCGCGTGAAATCAGTTCCAGCGCCAGTTCGCTTTTGCCCAGGCCGGACTCGCCGGTGATCAGCACGCCCAGGCCCAGCACGTCGAGGAATACGCCGTGCACCGTGGTGGTGGGCGCAAGCTTCTTGCCGAGGTAGATGCGCAGCAGGTCGATCAACTGGGCGGCGGCCACGGGGGTGGACAGCAGCGGAACCTGATGCTGGTCGCATTGGTCGACCAGGTCTTGCGGCGGCGTCAGGCCGTCGGCCAGCAGGATGGCGGGCACGCCGCCGATCAGCAGCTCGTCCATGTGGTGCATGCGGCGGCGCAGGTCGAAGCGCGTGTAGTACGCCAGTTCTTCCTGCCCGAACACCTGGATGCGCGAGGGGTGGATCAGGTTCAAGTGGCCGACGAGGTCGGCGGCCGCCATGCCGTCATCGGGAATTGCGCGGTCCGCGGCGCCTTGGCCCGAGATCCAGTTGAAGGGGATTTTGTCGGCGTTGTCGTCGACGAGTTCCTGCACCGTGAGCATGGCAGCGTTTCCGCGGAGGGTCAGAGTTGGCCGGTCGTGAGCATCTTGTGGACGATGGCCGGATCGGCCTCCGTGGCCAGGGCCTCGCGCAATGCCTTGTTGGACATCAGTTGAGCGAGTTCGGCCAGGATGTCCAGGTGCTGCTGGGTGGCCGTTTCCGGCACCAGCAGGCAGAGCAGCATCGACACCGGTTGCCCGTCGGGCGCGTCGAAGGTGATGGGCTGCGCCAGGCGGATGAATGCCGCCAGCGCCTGCTCCAAGCCCTTCACGCGGCCATGGGGAACGGCAACGCCCTGCCCAAGGGCAGTGGAGCCTAGGCGTTCCCGGGCAAACAGGCTGTCGAACACGAGCGCACGCGCCAGGCCATGGTTGTTTTCAAAGAGAAGGCCGGCTTGTTCGAATGCTCGTTTCTTGCTCGTTGCGAGCATATCGAGCACGACGTTGCCGGCGGGTAGGATGCGCGACAAATGATTCATCGGATCATTATATGGTTATATGACGCAGTGCAATAAATTGGCCTCGCGCCGTGCCCATAGTGTGGGCGGACGGCCGTACGGCAAGAGCGACAGCATAGACTGATCGCGCCGGATTGTGGGCATTCCAGGGGGCGAAGGTGTTTTCAAAAGCGCCAATAGGGTGCGAAAAGCCGGAAATCCACTACGCAACGAGGCTTCTCCGGAAGAAACCGAAGATTCAGGGACAAAGCTCTTGGGGGAGTCACGCGGAAGGGGGAGTGCGGGGACTTTTGCCGATGCCCCGGCTGGACTGACGTCTAGCGGGACACCGGGACTTAGGCAGGATTTCTAGAATCGCTGTTTAGCTTGATCGCCCAGGGCGAGTGATCATGAAGCGCATTACTGCTGGGGTGGCGAGAGGCTCGCCGCTTGCCGCTTCACGGACTCCGCTGAGTGACTTCGTACCTTGTCCTTGTGCTTGATGACCTGACGGTCGACTTTGTCAGCAAGAAGGTCTATGGCTGCATAGAGATTTTCATCGGTTGCTTCACAATGAATGTCTTTACCGCTAAGACGCATGGTGATTTCGGCTCTATGCCGCAGGGGCTCTACTGAGAGCATGACCTGGGTATCGATGACGTGATCGAAATGCCGCAGCACTCGCGCCAATTTGTTCATGACATATTCCCGGATTGCCGGGGTGACGTCGAGGTGACGACCGCAGATGCTCAGGTTCATAGCGTGCTCTCCTTCTAAAAGAGAAAAATGGGTGCGCAAAATGCGCGGTGAGGTCGTTAGGCGTTCTCCTTTATTTGGGTGGTTCGTTAAGTACTAGTGTATAGACTCGGGCCGATAAAACAAGCTGACCTAGCGCAAGAACATGGCATTTTTATGGCGGAGTCCCAGGGGAGTATCCCTCCTTGCCCGCAGGGGGCCTAGGGGTCTTCCCCAGGGTGCCAGTTACATGCGGAAGTGCTCGCCCAGATAGACGCGGCGCACGGCCGGATCGCCCACGATTTCGTCGGGGTGGCCGTCGGTCAGCACTTTGCCTTCGCTGATGATGTAGGCGCGGTCGCAGATGCCCAGCGTTTCGCGCACGTTGTGGTCGGTGATCAGCACGCCGATGCCGCGGCCCTTCAGGAACCGGACGATGCGCTGGATTTCGATGACGGCGATGGGGTCCACGCCGGCGAAGGGCTCATCCAGCAGGATGAAGCGCGGGCTGGTCGCCAGCGCGCGCGCGATTTCCACGCGGCGGCGTTCGCCGCCCGACAGCGAGATCGCGGCATTGCTGCGGATATGGCCGATCTGGAGCTCTTCCAGCAAGGCTTCCATCTGCTCGTTGATCTTGGGCGTGGAAAGCGCACGGCCGTCTGCGTCGACCTGCAATTCCAGCACGGCGCGGATGTTCTGTTCCACCGTCAGCCGACGGAACACGGAGGCGTCCTGCGGCAGGTACGACAGGCCCATGCGCGCGCGCTTGTGGATCGGCATTGCCGTGATGACCGAGCCGTCGATTTCGATGCGGCCGGCATCCGCGGGCACCAGGCCCACGATCATGTAGAAGCTGGTGGTCTTGCCGGCGCCGTTGGGGCCAAGCAGGCCGACGACTTCGCCGCTGACGACGGACAGGGACACGTCCTGCACCACGGTCCGGCCGTTATAGGTCTTGCGCAAACCGGTTGCGCGCAGGCTGCCCTGCTTGACCCCCGAGGGGGCGGAGGTCACGGGGGTCGGCACAGAAGGTTGGTTCATCGTGGCTGCGAGTGGTGTTGCATGGGGGGCGGCTTAGCGCCCTTTCTTGGCGGCTTGTTGCTTGCGGCATTCGGCGACCGCCGCGTCCGACTTGGCGCGGGGTTCGGCGACCGAGCGGACGCGTCCGCCAGCGGCTGCGGAATTGGGGCCGCCTTGGGCTTCGTACGTGCCGGTTTTCTCGTTGTAGCGTACCCGTTCGCCGCGAATCGTGTCGAACGGTTTGCCACAGACATAACGGACGACCACGGCTTGGCCGATCAGGTCGAAGGTGTTCTTGGTGCCGTCGTATTCGGCGCGCAGCCCCTTGCCTTCGATCAGTTCGAAGGTCTCGGGACGTTCCTGGCGGATGGTCACGACTTTGCCTTTGTTGGCCGTCGCCGTGCCGTATTGGCCGCCCTGGGCGTCCTCGTGCATTTCCAGCGTATCGGAGGTCAGCGTCATGAGGCCGCGCGTCATGTTGACGTTGCCCGTGAAGACGCTTTGCTTTTTCACGTCGTCATAGTGCAGGGTGTCCGACAGGATCAGCGTGCTGGGCTCCTCGGCGGGGGTTGCCGCCTTGCTGGCGCCGGCTGCGGGCTTGGGCGCGGCGTCCTGGGCGTGGGCCGGCGCAAGCACCGAAGCCGTCAGCAGGACCGCGCCGAGCAGGCGGGTCGTCGGGGCAAGGAGAATCCGGAGGTCGGTCATGGCTTTTTCTGGTCAGAGTTGTTGGCGGGTATCTCGGTCCGGCGTTGTTGCCTGCCTTCGGAACCGGAGATCTCGACGTCCGTCGACGCGGATACCTGCAATTGGCGTGTTTTGTTGTTGTAGTGCATGCCCTTGCCGTTCATGCGCGAACGGCCCTTGATCACCTCGGCGGGCAGATCCGTGAAAACCACATCTTCGTCCGGCAGGATGATCAACTGCTGGCTGCGCACGTCCAGCACGTCGTTGTTGGCGTCGGGCTGGCGATGCACGTGCGCGTCGCCGTTCATGACGATGCGCTTGCCGCCTTGCTCCATCACGGCGGTCTTCGAGACGCCCACCGTGATCGGGTTGGCTTCGCGTTGGCCCACCGCGCGCGGCGCGGTGATGTGGTACGAGTCATCGTCCGGAAAGTGTTCGGCGTATTCGCCTTCCAGCCGGTTGATGGGGCGTCCCGACGGATCGGTGCGCAGCATCACGAAATCGCGTGACCACGCGTCCATCTCGTGCGTGAGGCGCCGCGGCGGGTCCACCTGGATGGCGCGCTGCGCGTAATCGGCCGCCCACCACGAACTGGTGACGAGCACCAGCAGGAGGAACAGCGCGATCAGTGAAGGGAAACGTTCTTTCATCAGGTTCGCCGCGCGGGCGTGTGCGGGTTCAAGAGGGTCATTGGATGGCGCCGGGGCCAAGCAGGCCCGGCGCCGCCAGGAATGCGCCAAGGCGCCCCTGGGAGGCCAGCAGCAGGTCGCAGCATTCGCGCACCGCGCCGCTGCCGCCCGGTTGCGTCGAGACCCAATGCGCTGCCTGGCTGACATAGCCGGGCGCGTTCGGCACGCTGACGGCGAAGCCGGCGCGCTGCATGGCCGGCAGATCGATGATGTCATCGCCCATATAGCCGGTCTGATTCAGTTGGACCGCGTTGCGCTGCGCAAGTTCTACCAGGGCCGCGCCCTTGTCGCGAACGCCCTGCATGACTTCCGCGATGCCCAGTTCGGCGGCGCGGCGCGCCACGATGGGGCCCGAGCGGCCCGTCATCAGCGCCACCTTCAGCCCGCCTTCCATCAGCAGGCGCAGGCCGTGGCCGTCCAGTGCGTGGAAGCGCTTTTGCAGTTCGCCGCTTTCGCCATAGTAGAGGCTGCCATCGGTCAGCACGCCGTCGACGTCGAAGACCATCAGGCGCACCGCTGCGGCACGGTCGCGCACGGTGGCGGGAATACGGGCAAGGACCAGCGCTTCGGCCGGGTGAGTCACGGAAGCAGGAAGATTCATAGTCATACCACTTTAGCGGCCATCAGATCGTGCATGTGCAAGGCGCCGAGCAGCGCGCCATCGTTGTCCAGCACCAGCATCTGGCTGAGCCGGAGCTCGTCCATCTGCTGGGCGGCTTCGACGGCAAGCGCGTCGGGGTTGATGCTGCGTGGCGACCGGGTCATGCCGGCCTCCACGGTCAGACTGCGGATATCGCCGTGCCGGGCGATCAGGCGGCGCAAATCGCCGTCGGTGAAGATGCCCAGCGGGCGGTGCTGCGCGTCGGTGACGACGGTCATGCCCATGCCTTTGGCCGACATGACTTCCAGCGCCTGGGACACCGGGGTGCCGGACAGCACGATCGGCAGGGCGTTGCCCTGGCGCATGACGTCGCGCACGTGGGTCAGCAGGCGGCGGCCAAGGGCGCCGCCCGGATGCGACCGCGCGAAATCCTGGGGGCCGAAGCCGCGGGCTTCCAGGCAGGCGACCGCGAGGGCGTCGCCCAGGGCCAGCGCTGCCGTGGTGCTGGCCGTGGGCGCCAAATTCAACGGGCAGGCCTCCAGCGCCACGCTGCCATCCAGGTGCACATCGGCCAGCAGGGCCAATTCCGATTGCGGGTGGCCGGTGATCGCCACCAGCTTCGCGCCCATGCGGCGCGCCACCGGCAAGATGGTCAGCAGCTCTTGGCCGGCGCCCGAATACGAAATGGCGATGACGACATCGTCCCGCGTGATCATGCCCAGGTCGCCATGGACGGCTTCCGCGGCGTGCACGAAGAAGGCCGGGGTGCCGGTCGAGGCGAACGTCGCGGCGATCTTGCGGGCGATATGGCCCGTCTTGCCGATGCCGGTGACGACGACCCGGCCGCGGCAGGCCAGCAGCAGGGCGACGACCTGGGTGAAGGTGTCGTCCAGCCGGGCGGACAGGTCCAGCAGACCCTGACTTTCGATTTGCAGCGTTCTGCGCGCGGATGCCAGCGCGGTATCGGACGATGTAGTGGGATGATCAGTCATGCGGCGATTTTAATATCAGTATGCGGGTTTGCCCCCAGCAGGGGCGTATGGCATCCTGGCGGCTGTTTTCAACGGCTTTCAATCCTTCTATCCAGGCCCGCTCCATGTCCAGCATTTCCAGCCCCGTCCTTGGCACGCCCCTGTCCCCCCTGGCCACCCGAGTCATGCTGCTCGGGTCGGGTGAATTGGGTAAAGAGGTCATCATTGCCCTGCAGAGGCTGGGCGTGGAAGTCATTGCGGTGGACCGGTACGCGGATGCGCCGGGCCACCAGGTGGCGCACCGGGCGCACGTGGTCTCGATGACCGACGCGGACGCCCTGAAGAAGATCATCGAACAGGAACGGCCGCACGTTATTGTCCCCGAAATCGAGGCTATTGCCACGAGTTTGCTGGTGGAACTGGAAGCGGCCGGCGTGGCGCGCGTGACCCCGACCGCCCGCGCGGCCCAATTGACCATGAACCGCGAGGGTATCCGCCGCCTGGCGGCCGAGACCCTGGGCCTGCCGACTTCCCCCTATAAATTCGTCGACACCGAGGCGGAACTGCGCGCCGCGATCGACGGCGGCATCGGCTACCCCTGCGTCATCAAGCCGGTCATGTCTTCGTCCGGCAAGGGCCAGTCGGTGATCAAAAGCGCGGACGATGTGGGGCAATCGTGGCGCTACGCCCAGGAAGGCGGCCGCGTGGGCGGTGGCCGGGCCATCGTCGAAGGTTTCATCCGCTTCGACTATGAAATCACCCTGCTGACCGTCCGCGCCCGGGGCGCCGACGGCCGCGTCGAGACCCACTATTGCGAGCCCATCGGCCACAAGCAGGTCGATGGCGACTACGTCGAAAGCTGGCAGCCGCACCCGATGTCGCCCGCCGCGCTGGCGCGGGCCCGGGAAATCGCCCTGGCCGTCACGGCCGACCTGGGCGGGCTGGGCATCTTCGGCGTCGAACTGTTCGTGGCCGGCGACCAGGTCTGGTTCTCGGAAGTCAGCCCGCGTCCGCACGACACGGGCATGGTGACCATGATCACGCAGGCCCAGAACGAATTCGAATTGCACGCCCGCGCGCTGCTGGGGCTGCCGGTGGACACCCGCCTGCGCCAGCCGGGCGCCAGCAGCGTCATCTATGGCGGGGTGGATGCCGCCGCCGTGTCGTTCCATAACGTGGCGGAAGCCCTGGCGGAAGCCGGCACGGATATCCGCCTGTTCGGCAAGCCCGAATCCTTCGTCAAGCGCCGCATGGGCGTGGGCCTGGCCGTCGCCGACGATGTCGCGACCGCCCGCGCCAAGGCCAAGCGCGTGTCCGCCGCCGTTTCGGTTAAGGCGGGCTGATATCGCCGGGCGACGCCCGACCTGTTGTCGTTCCCCCGGGGTACCGCCCCGTTCGCAGCCACCCGCCTTTCGGCCGGTGGCTGTTTGCATTGGGTGTCTCCCCGACCGAAGCGAGGCTTGCGCCGTTGCCCCTACCGCCAGTGTGGTTTGCGCTTTCGCACAGTTTGTTCGATAATTTCAGGAATTACTGAAAGCGGTGTAACTGTATTTATCAGCCATGCCGTGATCCGACTCGTTGGCGCTGATAACTCATGGTTCTTACCCCTCAAAACGAACGCTTCGTGCTGCATTTCGGCGAAATGGGCAGCCGCTGGGGCGTGAACCGCACCGTGGGCCAGATCTACGCCCTGCTGTTCCTGCATCCCGACCCGCTGAATGCCGACGACATTGCGGAAACGCTGGGGTTCTCGCGCTCGAACGTCAGCCTGGGACTGAAAGAGCTGCAGTCTTGGCGGCTGGTCAAGCTGATCCACCAGGTGGGCGACCGCCGCGACTACTTCGAGACGCCCAAAGACGTGTGGGAGATCTTCCGCATCCTGATGGAAGAAAAGCGCAAGCGCGAAATCAATCCCACGCTCACCTTGCTGCGCGACACCTTGCTGGAAACCCCTTCGGGGCCCAACGACGCCTACGCGCAGCAACGCATGACCGAAATGCTGGAGCTCATCGAACTGTCTTCCGGATGGTTCGATGAGGTTCAACGCCTGCCCCCGGAGACCGTGCAAAAGCTCATGCGACTGGGTTCGCAAGTGCAAAAAGTGCTGGGCTTCGCCGGCAAATTGCGGGGCAAGGGCTAAGTGGCTCATCCGCCCCGATTTTTCAGGAAACCTCTATGAAGTTGTTTGCAACGCCCGTAACATGGCGCGAGAGACGGCCTGGGAACCATGCCGGTTGCCGCGGCACCTCCACTGCTTGGGAGCGCCCCAATGATTGATCTCGACGTTGTAAATCTGTCGCGATTCCAGTTTGCCGCGACCGCGCTTTACCACTTCCTGTTCGTCCCTCTCACGCTTGGCCTGTCGTTCATCCTGGCCATCATGGAAAGCGTGTACGTCATGACCGGCCGCCCCATCTGGAAGCGGATGACCATGTTCTGGGGCACGCTTTTCGGCATCAATTTCGCGCTCGGCGTCGCCACCGGGGTGGTGATGGAATTCCAGTTCGGTATGAACTGGTCTTACTACAGCCACTACGTAGGCGACATCTTCGGCGCCCCGCTTGCGCTGGAAGGGCTGATGGCCTTCTTCCTGGAAGCCACCTTCGTCGGCCTGTTCTTCTTCGGCTGGAACCGCATGTCCAAGGTCAGCCACCTGGTGGTGACCTGGCTGGTGGCGTTCGGCACGAACTTCTCGGCCCTGTGGATCCTGATCGCCAACGGCTGGATGCAGAACCCGGTGGGCGCGATTTTCAATCCCGACACCATGCGCATGGAGATGACCGACTTCGCGGCGGTGATCTTCAACCCGGTGGCGCAAGCCAAGTTCGTGCACACGGTCAGCGCGGGCTACGTGGCCGGCGCCATGTTCGTGATGTCGATCAGCGCCTGGTACCTGTTGAAGGGGCGTCATACCGACCTGGCCAAGCGTTCGATGGCGGTGGCCGCCAGCTTCGGCCTGGCGGGCGCGCTGTCGGTCGTGGTGCTGGGCGACGAAAGCGGCTACCTGACCACGGAACACCAGAAGATGAAGATCGCGGCGATGGAGTCGATGTGGCACACCGAGCCCGCGCCGGCATCCTTCAACCTGATCGCGATCCCCAACCAGGCTGAACGCAAGAACGACTTCGCCATCGAGATCCCGTACGTCATGGGCATCATCGGCACGCGTTCCCTGACCACGCCGCTGCTGGGCATCGATGACCTGATCCTGCGCGCTGAAAACCGCATCCGCGATGGCATGGTTGCCTACGACGCGTTGCAGAAAATCCGCGCCAATCCCAAGGACGTGGACGCGCGCCTGACGTTCGACAAGACCTGGCCCGACCTGGGCTACGCCTTGCTGGTCAAGCGGTATCAGGAAGACATGAGCAAGGTCACCGAAGCCGATATCAAGAAGGCCGCGGTGGACACCGTGCCCAATGTGGCGCCGCTGTTCTGGGCGTTCCGCATCATGGTGGCGGTGGGCATGTACCTGATTCTGTTCTTCGGCGTGGCGTTCTGGCTGGCCTCTCGCGGCCGCCTCGATAGCCGCCGCGGCCTGCTCAAGGTGGCGTTGTGGAGCCTGCCGCTGCCATGGGTCGCCATTGAAAGCGGCTGGTTCGTGGCTGAATACGGCCGCCAGCCCTGGGTGATCGAGGGTGTGCTGCCAACGTACTACGCCGCCTCGGGCCTGACGATCGCCGACCTGGCCATCAGCCTGGCTATCTTCCTGGTGCTGTACACGGTCCTGCTGATCATTGGCGTGAAGGTAATGTTGCACGCCATCAAGGCGGGTCCGAAATCCGATGGGCCGACGGCGGGCAACGCCGCCGCCGATCCTGTGCGCGCCGCCGTGCGCGCCTGAGGGGGAGAAGCAGATGGATACCCTTATTCCTTTTGACTATGGCACCTTGCGCGTGATCTGGTGGGTGCTGCTGGGCGCGTTGCTGATCGGCTTCGCCGTCATGGACGGCTTCGACCTGGGGGTGGCCGCCTTGCTGCCCGTCGTGGCCAAGACCGACGCCGAGCGCCGCGTGGTGATCAACGTGGTCGGCCCCGTGTGGGAAGGCAACCAGGTCTGGCTGATCACGGCGGGCGGCGCGATCTTCGCTGCCTGGCCGCTGCTGTATGCCGCGTCGTTCTCCGGGTTCTACCTGGCGATGATGTTGGCGTTGATTGCGCTGATCCTGCGTCCCGTGGGCTTCAAGTACCGCAGCAAGATGGAAGGCAG
Organism: Achromobacter sp. MYb9; assembly: GCF_002975275.1. GTDB lineage: Bacteria > Pseudomonadota > Gammaproteobacteria > Burkholderiales > Burkholderiaceae_B > Achromobacter. Next base: position 408,515 of record NZ_PCOQ01000002.1, read on the forward strand.
CCGCTGGCGCAACAGCTGGGATGGCGTGCTGTGTTTTTCGGGCGTGGTGGCCTCGCTGGTATTCGGCGTGGCGGTCGGCAACATCATTCTGGGCGTGCCGTTCACGTTCCAGGGTTCCGCGCTGCGAATGATGTACGAAGGCCATTTCTACCAGCTGTTCACGCCGTTCGCGCTATTGTGCGGCGTGTTGAGCGTGGTGATGCTGGCCATGCACGGCGCGGTGCTGCTGGCCTGGCGCACGGAAGACCCCATTTCGTCGCGGGCCCGCAATTGGGGGCGTCTGCTGGCGTTGCTGACGGTGGCGCTGTTCGTCGCGGGCGGCTTCTGGGTCGCGGGCGGTCTCAACGGCCACGTCATCACCAGCGCGGTCGACATGAAGGGGCCGTCGGACCCCATGCTCAAGTCCGTGAGCGTGCAGGCCGGCGCCTGGATGGCCAACTACGCGAAATGGCCGTTGATGTGGATCGCGCCCGCGCTGGGCGTGGCCGGTGCGGTGCTGGTGCTGCTGCTCTTGAGCGTGCGCGCCCATGTCCTGTCGTTCCTGGCCTCTGCGCTGTCGATCGCGGGCGTCATCCTGACCGTGGGCTTTTCGCTGTTCCCGTTCCTGATGCCGTCGTCGACCAACCCGCAAGCCGGCCTGACCGTCTGGGACGCGTCGTCCAGCCATCTGACGCTGTGGATCATGGTGATCGCGGTGGTCATCTTCCTGCCTATCGTCACGCTCTACACCGCCTGGGTGTATCGCGTCATGCGCGGCAAGGTCACCCATGATTCCGTGGGCGACACGCCCAACTCTTACTGAAAAAGGAGCCTCCACCATGTGGTATTTCTCGTGGATACTCGGCTTGGGCCTGGCGTGTGCGTTCGCTATCCTCAATGCAATGTGGTTCGAGCTGCGCGAAGGGCATTCGCATGACCCGCGCGCCAGCCGTGGCGACGAGTGAGCGGCGGCGCTAGCACCCTCGAGCACGATCCCTCGGCCAGTCTGCAGAAACCGCCGCGCGAACAGTCGCGGTGGTTGATGGCGCTTGCCAAGGCGGCGAGGGTTCCATTGATGCTGGCGGGGGCCGCGCCGCTGGTCAGCGGCGCCTTGCTGGTCGTGCAGGCGTGGCTGCTGGCCAGCGTGCTGGACGCGGCCATCGTCCGCCAGGCGCCGCGCCAGGAATTGCTGGGCGCCATCTTGGGCATCGCCGGGTTGATGTTGCTGCGCGCGTGCATCACCTGGGCCGGGGAGCGCGCCGGGGCGGACGCCGCTGAACGCATCAAGCGCCACGTGCGCCAGGCGCTGTTTGCCCGGTTGGTGGCGAAGGGGCCGTACTGGAGCCGCGGCAAGGCGTCGGGTGAATTGGCCAGCGCGGTCGTCGACCAGGTCGAGGCGTTGGACGGCTTCTTTGCCAAGTACCTGCCCGCGATGGCCGCAGCCGCGATGTTGCCGGTGGCGTTTTCGGTGCTGTTGTTGCCGGTGGACGTGATCGCGGGTCTGGTGTTGTTGATCACCGCGCCGCTGATCCCGCTGTTCATGGCGTTGGTGGGGTGGGGCGCGCAAGGCGCCAGCCGCCGTCACCTGCGTGCTTTCGCTCGCTTGTCCGGCTTTTTCGCCGACCGCCTGCGCGGGCTGTCCACGTTGAAACTCTATGGCCGGGCGCAAGCCGAGGCGGCCTCTGTCGTGGCCGCCAGCGATGCGTTGCGCCAGCGCACGATGTCGGTGCTGCGCATCGCTTTCCTGTCGTCCGCGGTACTGGAGTTTTTCGCCGCGCTGGGCGTGGCGGGAGTGGCCGTATATATCGGCCTGACCTATCTTGGATTCCTGGACCTGCGGTGGTCGCCTCTGACCTTGCAGGCGGGCCTGTTCTGCCTGTTGATGGCGCCGGAGGTCTATGCGCCGTTGCGCCAGTTCGCCGCGCACTATCACGACCGCGCCACGGCGTTGGCGGCCGTGACGCAGATCGCCGTGCTGTTCGATGGCCTGCCGCAAGATGCCGAAGCTGGTCCGGCCGCGCCGGGGGCGGTCGCGCTGGCTGCGTCCGGTGCGGGCGCGCAGGTCGACGTGATTGGCTTGCGCGTGAACGCGCCCGGACGCGGGCAGACTGTTCTGGATGGCGCCGGATTGCATCTGGCGCCGGGCGAGCAGGTCGCGTTGATGGGGCCCAGTGGCATCGGCAAGTCCACGTTGATCGAAGCCCTTGCGCGCTTGCGGCCGTTTGACGGCGAGGTCCGCATCGACGGCGTGCCGCTGGCCGACTGGGATGAAGCTGTCTTGCGCCAGCGCGTGGCGCTGATCGGGCAAAAGCCGCAGCTGCTGGCGGGGTCGATTGCCGACAACCTCCGGCTGGGCCGCCCGGGCGCGTCCGATGCCGAATTGCGCGACGCGGCCCGCCGCGCCTGTGTGCTGGAATTTTCGGACGAGCTGCCGCAAGGCCTGGACACGCCGCTGGGCAGCCGCGGCCATGGCCTGTCAGGCGGGCAGGCGCAGCGTGTTGCGCTGGCGCGCCTGTTCCTGCGGGATCCCGGGCTGATCCTCCTGGACGAACCCACGGCGCATCTCGACGAGGCTACCCAGGCCCGGGTGCTGGATGAAATCCTGGAATTCTCCGTGGGCCGCACGTTGCTGCTGGCCACGCATGCGCCGGCGGTCGCGGCCCGGTTCGGTCGCGTGCTGCGGGTAGCGAGCGGAAAAGTGGAAGACGCATGAAGAATTTGCTGTTGCTGGCGCCGTTGTACGCACGCCGAAAAAGCGGGCTTTTGCTCGCATTGTTCTGTGCGTTGGCAACCGTTGCCGCAGGCGTTGGCCTGTTGGGGGTGTCCGGTTGGTTCCTGACGGGCGCGGCCCTGGCGGGGGCAGGCGGGGTGTTCAACTTGTTCGCGCCGTCGGCGCTGGTGCGCGGCCTGTCATTTCTGCGCATCGTGTCGCGCTATGCGGATCGCGTCGTGGGCCACTCGGCTACCTTGCGTCTGCTGGCCGATCTGCGCGCCACGGTGTTCGGGGCGCTGATCAGGCTGACGCCGCGTCAGTTGGCGAAGTACCGCAGCGGCGATCTGGTGGCGCGAATGACGGGCGACGTCGATGCGCTGGATACCGTGTTCCTGTTCGTGCTGGCGCCGTTGGCGACCGCCATCCTGGGGGGCGCCGTGCTGACCGCAGTGCTTGGCATGTGGGTGCCGGCCGCCGCGCTGACGTTCGCGCTGGCGTTGCTGGCCGCCTGTGTCCTGGTGCCTGGGTGGCTGCTGCGCGCGGCGCGCAAGCCGGGCGCAGCAGCCCAGGAAAGCGCGTCGGGATTGCGCGCGGCGACGTTGGACGCGGTGGACGGCCACGCGGACATGGTGGCGTTGCATGCGCAGGCGCCGACCACCGCGCATTTCGAACGGCTGTGCGAAGCCAGCGCGCGGGCCCGTCGCAGCCAGGCCCGGGTGGCGGCGCGCGGACAGTGGTTCCTGCAAGTCGCGGCGGGCCTGTCGGTGTTGGCGTTGCTGTGGTTCGGGTTGGGGACGCATGAGGCCGGGCAGATCGAAGGCCCCGTCCTGGTGGGCTTGTTGCTGGCCGTGATCGGCATTTTCGAAGTGGCGGGGCCGATCATGCGCGGCGCGTCCCGCATGGGGTCGGCGATGTCGGCCGCGGCGCGCATCCGGGAAGTGACGCAAGCGCAGCCGGACATGCAGGATGCGCCCGTCGTGCGCGCCTTGCCGTCCGCGGGGGCGCTGGAGCTGGACGGGGTCGTGTTCCGTTATCCGTCCCGGGGGCAGGGTGTGTACCCCGCAGTGCTGGACGGCGTCAGCTTGCGGGTCGAGCCCGGCGAGCGGGTCGCCATCATGGGGGCAAGCGGGCAGGGCAAATCCACGCTGTTGCATCTGATCCTGCGCCTGGAGGATCCGCAGTCGGGACAGGTGCGCTTCGGCGGCTGCGATGCGCGCGATTGCACGCAGGCGGATTGGCACCGGCGCATTGCATTGCTGTCCCAGGACGCCCCGGTGTTCCTGGGTACCTTGCGCACGAATCTGCTGATCGGCGACCCCGACGCGGACGATGCGGCGCTATGGGGTGCGTTGGACGCGGCCAGGCTGGGCGATTTCGTGCGTGGCCTGCCCGACGGACTGGACACGTGGGCGGGCGAGACCGGTTCGCAGCTGTCGGCGGGCCAGGCGCGCCGCCTGTGCCTGGCGCGGGCGCTGCTGTCGCCAGCGGCGGTCATCGTGCTGGACGAACCCACCGCAGGTCTGGACGCCGCGGCGCAGACCGACTTTTTCAATGACCTGGAACGCGCGGTGCGGGGACGCACGGTGGTGCTGGCCACGCACGCGGCCTTGCCCGCCGGCGCGGTCGACCGCTGCTACGAGTTGCGTCACGCTCGATTACATGACTTGTCACGGGAGGCAATCCTGGCTTAAGCGCGGTGGCAAGGTTATAGTTCGCCTTGCTTCAATTCTTCAGGGCCGCCTTCCATGCAGACCGACAACGCCGAGTACATCCGGCGCACCATCCGCAGCGTTCCGGACTGGCCCCAACCGGGTGTCGTGTTCCGCGACATCACGCCGGTTCTGCAAGATCCGCGCGCGTTCCGGGTGCTGATCGATCTGTTCGTCTACCGTTATATGCGCCAGCGCCTTGACCTGGTGGCGGGCGTCGACGCACGCGGCTTCATCGTGGGCAGCGTGCTGGCCTACGAACTGAATCTGGGTTTCGTGCCCGTGCGCAAGAAGGGTAAGTTGCCCTTTCGCACCGTGGCCGAGGAATACTCGCTTGAATACGGCAACGCCGCCGTCGAGATGCACACCGATTCCGTGCGCACCGGCCAGCGTGTGTTGCTGGTCGATGACCTGATCGCCACGGGCGGCACCATGCTGGCCGCCATCAAGTTGCTACAGCGCCTGGGCGCGAACGTGGTCGAAGCCGCCGCCATCATCGATCTGCCCGATCTGGGCGGTTCGGCCAAGGTGGCCGCCACCGGCACGCCGCTCTACACGGTCTGTCAGTACGGCGGCACCACGCCGTAATCGGCGGCGCGGCCGGGTGCCCGGTGTGCCGGGCCCTGGCCACGGCGTGCTCCGGGCGTCACCCGTCCTATGAATCGGACAGGCGGGGCTGGATGAAGTCCAGGAACGCCTTGGTTTTGGCGGGCAGCATGCGGGACGGCAGCAGTGCGAACAGCGGCAGGGGCGTCAGGCTCCAGTCGGGCAGCACGCGCACCAATCCCGCCTGCTTGATGGCGCGCTCCATCGCATCGAACACCAGCAGCGGCGTAATGCCCAGCCCTTGGCCGGCCAGGCGTCCCAGCATGCCCACATTGTTCGCCGACAGGCGGCCGGAAACCTGCACGCGCTCTACCTTGTCGCCCGAGTGGAGCATCCAGAAAGAGGATTCCTCGCGCATGGTCGGCCGCAGGCATTCATGGTGCGTCAGGTCGGCGGGCACGCGCGGTTCGCCGTGGCGCGCCAGGTAGGCCGGCGACGCATACAACTGGTGGGCCATCAGCACGATCTTGCGCGAGATCAGGCTGGAATCGGGCTGCTGCCCGAAGCGCAGGATCAGGTCGAACGGATTGCTGATGGGGTCGATCGGGCGCATGCTCAGGTCGAAATCGCATTCGATGTCGGGATGCTGCTCTCGAAATTCACTGATGACGGCAGGCAGGAACAACTGGGCCAGGCTGGTGGGCAACGAAATGCGCAGGCGGCCCTTGGGCTGCACCGCCATGTCCAGCAACTGGTCGTGCGCGATGCGCGCTTCTTCCACGATGTGCCGGCAGCGTTCGAAGTAGATGGCGCCCGCTTCAGTCAGATCGATCTTGCGCGTGCTGCGGTTCAACAGGCGCATGCCCACGCTGCGTTCCAGTTCGCTGACCCGGCGAGAGAGCGTGGAGGTCGGAATATTCAAGGCTTCCGCAGCGTGGCTGAAGTTCTTGCGCTTGGCGACTTCGACGAAAAGCGCGATGTCGTTAAGCTGGATATCCATAAGGCCCTCTAGACTCAAAATTCCATTTCTGGCAGATTTGTATGATAAATGGAATTATTGTCCCGCCAGCAGAAATGTCTATTTCCCCACGCGGAACTTCCTGTTCCCGGCGGGTGGCCGCAGGTTCCGCGACCCAGCTTGCTTGTAGCTGAATGCCTGCAGGGCTTGTCGCGCCTGGCTTGGCAGAAAAGCTGCGCAAGAATCGCGCAGATGGCGCCGGATACATCGTGCAATTGTCCCATCCGTGAAAATATGTTCACCAAAATAAGGGTTTTTACTAGGCGCCAATCGCCAGATACTTCGTCCCAGCAATCAAACAGTCACATCGCAGCTGCCAGCCTGGCAGAAGACGCTGTGCAAGGTTTAGGATGGAGTCATCACAATGAAAGCCCTAGCAACCGCACTTATGGTCACCGCAACCCTGGTTGGCATGTCCGCCGCTCACGCCGATGGCAAGACGCGTGAACAGGTTCAACAAGAACTGCAGGCCGCCAAGGCCGCAGGCCAAGTCACGTTCGGCGAACTGGATTACCCGCCCGCCGCCGCTGCTCAGACCAGCATGACGCGCGATCAGGTGCAGCAAGAACTGCAAAGCGCCAAGGCCGCAGGCCAGGTCACGACCGCCGAACTGGACTACCCGCCCCGCGCTGCCGTGTCGCAGTCCGGCGGCAAGACCCGCGAGCAGGTCCGCCAGGAATTGGCCGAAGCCAAGGCCCGTGGCGAATACACCTTCGGTGAACTGGACTACCCGCCCAAGGGCAAGTAAGGCCCGACGCCGGACGACGTCTGGCCCCGGATGGTCACGAGAAACCCCTTGAGACGCCGAGGGGTTTTTTATTGCCGGTTTGCGGCGGGGACGGCGACACAGTGTGGCGTTTTTGCCGCAAAACTGTGCGCGTGCTTGAACAAGTGTTGTCGGTGAATCCGGCACGCTAACGGGGTAAGAGCGCGCGCATTTTCGATTTGCGAGCAAAGATTCATATTTATTTTCAAGGCGTTAACGCAGGTTTCCAGACCTGGCGAGGTGTCAGCTGGCCGTCATTATCCCAACCATGGAAAGTAGTTCTTCGAAATCCGTGTTACTTCGGGTTGGCGCAAGCCGGACACTAGATTCCGTGCAGACGCCGCTTGCGTGTTCGCAGCGGCACGCAAAGGCCCCGTCGTTGGGACGGCGCGGTTGCGGATGCCTTTTATCTCGCCATTTTGGGGACTTATATGAAGAAGACGCTATTGGCCGTCGCGTTGCTGGCAGGCTTTGCCGGCGCCGCGCAAGCCGCAGACTCCGTGACGCTGTACGGCTTGATCGACGCCGGTATCGGCTACGAACAAGTGAAGTTCAATGGGGTGTCGCAAAGCCGCTTCGGCGGCGTGCAGGGCGTGAGCAGCGGTTCGCGCTTCGGCCTGCGCGGCACGGAAGACCTGGGCGACGGCTTGCGCGCCGTGTTCACGCTGGAAGGCGGTTTCGGTCCCATGAACGGCAAGTCGCTGCAGAGCGGCCGCCTGTTCGGCCGTCAGGCCACCGTGGGCCTGGACAGCGATTCCTGGGGCCGTCTGGAATTCGGCCGCCAAACGAACCTGGCGTCGAAGTACTTCGGTTCGATCGACCCGTTCTCGATCAGCTACAACACCGCGAACATGGGTACCACGTTCGGTAGCGCCAACACGATGCGCCTGGACAACCTGGTTCTGTACCAGACCCCGAGCATGGGCGGCTTCAAGGCAGGCGTGGGCTATTCGTTCAGCGCCGACGACAGCGTCAGCGACACGACCCAGACCGGCTTTGCCACGGGCGACAACAATCGCGTGCTGACCGCCGGCGTGCAATACGTCAACGGCCCGCTGAACGTGGCCCTGGCCTACGACCGTTTCGATCCGACGAACAAGCGCGTCGGCGGCAAAGACTCGGCCCGCATCCAGGAATACATCATCGGCGGTTCGTACGACTTTGAAGTCGTGAAGCTGGCTGCCGCTTTCGGCCAGACCCGCGACGGCTGGTTCATCGGCCAGAACATGGGCACCACGCCCGACGGCATGAACAACCTGGGTTCGTTCAAGTTGGCTGATGGCTTCCGCGCCAACTCCTACATGATCGGCGCCACCGTGCCGCTGGGCCGCCACGCCGTGTTCGGTTCGTGGCAGCGCGCCACCGCGGGCAACGACAAGCTGACGGGCGACGACGCCACGTTCAACGTGTACAGCCTGGGCTACACCTACGACTTCACCAAGCGCACCAACCTGTACGCGTACGCTTCCTACGGCGACAACTACGCGTTCCAGCACGATGCACGCGACACCGCCGTTGCAATGGGTATTCGTCACCGGTTCTAAGCGGCAACGCATCCGGCCGGGCCTTGCTGAATGCGCGGCTTATCTCCGTAAGCCGCCGAGTGACAGCGACCCCCCCCGCTTATTTGGGTCCGGCCGGGCGTGTTTGACGTACAGAAGGGAAGGGCCTCCGCAAGGAGGCCCTCTCGCATTGGGGCGGCAGGCAGCGCCGGGCGCTTACAGGAACAGCTTGTAGGCCGGGTTGTCGGTCTCGTTCCAATGCGGATAGCCGAGTTCGGCTACGAACGAACGGAATTGTTTCTTGTCCGCCGCGGGCACCTGGATGCCGATCAGGATGCGGCCGTAGTCGGCGCCCTGGTTGCGGTAGTGGAACAAGCTGATGTTCCAGTTCGGATTCATCGCATTCAAGAAACGCATCAGCGCGCCCGGGCGTTCCGGGAATTCAAAGCGGTACAGCAATTCATCGCGCGCCAGGGCCGAACGCCCGCCGACCATGTGGCGCAGGTGGGTCTTGGCCATTTCGTCGTGCGTCAGGTCCAGCGTGTCGAACCCGTGGCGGCGGAAATTGGCGGCGATCTTGTCCGGCTCGGCGGCGGACGACACCTGGATGCCGACAAAGACGTGGGCGCGGTCGGCATCCGAGATGCGGTAGTTGAATTCGGTGACGCTGCGTTCGCCGACCAGTTCGCAGAAACGGCGGAAGCTGCCGCGTTGCTCGGGCATCGTCACGGCAAAGACGGCCTCGCGCATTTCGCCCACTTCGGCGCGTTCGGCCACGAAGCGCAGGCGGTCGAAGTTCATGTTCGCGCCGCAGGCGATGGCCACCAGCGTCTTGCCCTTCAGGTGGTGTTCGGCCGCGTACTGCTTGGCGCCGGCCACCGCCATGGCGCCCGCCGGTTCCAGCACGCTACGCGTGTCCTGGAAGACATCCTTGATCGCGGCGCAGATGGAATCGGTGTCGACCACCACGAAGTCGTCGACGTATTTGCGGGTCAGCTTGAAGGTTTCGGCGCCCACCATCTTGACGGCCGTGCCATCGGAGAACAGGCCCACATCGCTCAGTTGCACGCGACGGCCGGCGCGCACGCTGCGCAGCATGGCGTCGGAGTCCTCGGTTTGCACGCCGATGATCTTGATCTCGGGCCGCAACTGCTTGATATAGGCGGCCACGCCGGAAATCAGGCCACCGCCGCCGATGGCGACGAAGATGGCGTCGATGGGGCCTGGGTGCTGGCGCAGGATCTCCATGCCCACCGTGCCCTGGCCGGCGATCACGTCGGGATCGTCAAAGGGGTGGACGAAGGTCAGCTTCTCTTTCTTTTCCAGGATCTGCGCGTGCGCGAAGGCATCGGTGAAGCTCTCGCCCGCCAGCACGACTTCGCCGCCCAGCCGGCGCACCGCGTCGATCTTTACCTGCGGGCTGGTCGTGGGCATGACGATGACGGCGCGGCACCCCAGCCGGCTGGCGGCCAGCGCCACGCCCTGGGCGTGGTTGCCGGCCGATGCCGCGATGACGCCGCGGTTGCGCACGGCGGGCGCAAGGTTGGCCATCTTGTTGTAGGCCCCGCGCAGCTTGAAGCTGAAAACCGCCTGGGTGTCCTCGCGTTTGAGCAGGACCGTGTTTGCGATCCGCGCGGATAGCTGGGGCGCCGGTTCCAGCGGCGATTCGACCGCGACGTCGTAAACCTTCGAGGTCAGAATGCGTTTCAGATAATCAGTGGACATGGACTGCGGCAGGGACAAGAGTGAGGACGTGGGCAGGATTATTGCAGGGAAAGCCGGGTTGCCCGAAAGGTTTATGGCCAGAATGACGCCGCGTGGACGGCGAAGGCGCGATCGATTCCTGATCGTTACGTGCTTGGGCGCGGCTACACTCGCTCATCATGGAAGAAAGCCTCTTATCCGCTGTTCACTGGCTGTTGGGAATGCTGGCGCTGCCCTCGGTGGGCCTGTCGGCCATTTTCACGGTGTCGCTCGTGTCCGCCACCTTGCTGCCGCTAGGCTCCGAGCCGGCGGTGTTCGGCTACATCAAGTTGTCGCCTGACATGTTCTGGCCTGCCGTTCTGGTGGCCACCGCGGGCAATACCGTGGGCGGGGCGATCAGCTATTGGATGGGCCTGGGCGCTGAAAAGGCCGTCGAGCGCTGGAAGGAAAAGCACCCCCATCCGCACCCCGACGCGACCGAAAGCGGCCGCATGCGCGGGCGCTGGAACGAGCGGGCGCATGACTGGATCCACCGCATGGGGCCGCCGGCCTTGCTGCTATCTTGGCTGCCCGCGGTGGGCGACCCGCTGTGCGCGGTGGCGGGATGGTTGCGGCTGTCGTTCTGGCCGTGCGTGCTGTATATGGCCATCGGCAAATTCCTGCGTTATCTGGTGATGACCGCCAGCTTGCTGTGGTTCTTTCCCGGGCAGGTTTGAGGCTGACTGAAAGCTTAAATGGGGACGCATTGGTGCCGTTTCCCCACGCTTTTGGCCGGCTTCCTAGGGGTATTTGGGGTCAAGTCCGGCTGATGGCATAAAATAATTTTTTATGGGCCCCTCTTGCCGCCATGAACGCCCCACTCGCTAGCCACATCTTGAACGGGGCGATGCCGCCCGCAGCACCCGCGCGATTGCGCGAAATTCCCTACAACTACACGTCGTTTTCCGACCGCGAGATTGTCGGCCGGCTATTGGGCGAAGACGCCTGGAGCCTGCTGTCCGACCTGCGCGGCGAACGCCGTACCGGCCGCTCCGCGCGGATGCTGTACGAAGTGCTGGGCGACATCTGGGTCGTGCGCCGCAATCCGTATCTGCAGGACGACCTGCTGGACAACCCCAAGCGCCGCAAGCAGCTCATCGACGCCTTGCATCACCGCCTGGGAGAGATCGACCGCCGCCGCGAACCGGGCACGCCCACCGAGGAAGGCCACGATCCGCACCGTGACGAAAAGGTCGTTGGCCTGCTGGCCCGCGCCCGTTCCGCCATCGCCGCGTTCGAGGGCGAATTCGACCAGACCACCATGATGCGCAAGCAGGCGCAGAAGGTGCTGGGCCGCATCACGGCGCGCGACAACATCAAGTTCGACGGCCTGTCGCGCGTGTCCCACGTGACGGACGCGACCGACTGGCGCGTGGAATACCCGTTCGTGGTGCTGACGCCGGATTCCGAAGACGAGATCGCCGCGCTGGTCACGGCCTGTATCGAGCTGGGCCTGACCATCGTCCCGCGCGGGGGCGGCACCGGTTATACCGGCGGCGCCATCCCGCTGACGTGGAAGTCGGCCGTCATCAACACCGAGAAATTCGACAAGCTGGGCAAGGTCGAGTCCTGTATCTTGCCCGGGCTGACCGAGCCCGTGGCCGTCATCCATGCCGGCGCCGGCGTGGTGACCAAGCGGGTGTCGGAAGCGGCCGAAGCCGCCGGCTTCGTGTTCGCGGTGGACCCGACGTCGGCCGAAGCGTCTTGCGTGGGCGGCAACATCGCCATGAACGCGGGCGGCAAAAAGGCCGTGCTGTGGGGCACCGCGCTGGACAACCTGGCCTGGTGGCGCATGGTCGATCCGGACGGCAACTGGCTGGAAGTCACCCGCCTGGAACACAACATGGGCAAGATCCATGATGTGGAGCTGGCCCGTTTCGAACTCAAGTGGTTTGACGGCAAAGGCAAGCCCGGCGAACGCCTGCTCAAGACCGAAACGCTGGAAATCAAAGGCCGCGTGTTCCGCAAGGAAGGGCTGGGCAAGGACGTCACGGACAAGTTCCTGGCCGGCCTGCCGGGCATCCAGAAGGAAGGTTGCGACGGCCTGATCACGTCCGCGCGCTGGGTGCTGCACCGCATGCCGCGCCACACGCGCACGGTCTGCATGGAATTCTTCGGGCAGGCGCGCGACGCCATCCCGTCGATTGTCGAGGTCAAGGGCTACCTGGACGGCGAAGGCCGCGCGCGCGGCGCCATCCTGGCCGGGCTGGAACACCTGGACGAACGCTATCTGCGCGCGGTCGGCTACGCCACCAAGAGCAAGCGGGGCGTGCTGCCCAAGATGGTCCTGATCGGCGACATCGTCGGCGACGACGATGACGCCGTGGCCGCTGCCGCCAGCGAAGTCGTGCGCCTGGCCAACACGCGCCACGGCGAAGGCTTTGTGGCCGTCAGCCCCGAGGCGCGCAAGAAGTTCTGGCTGGACCGCTCGCGCACCGCCGCCATCGCGCGCCACACCAACGCCTTCAAGATCAACGAAGACGTGGTGATTCCGTTGCCCCGCATGGGCGAATACACGGATCACATCGAACGCATCAATATCGAACTGTCGACCAGCAACAAGTTGAAGCTGCTGGGCGCGCTGGACGCCTACCTGTGCACCCCGCTGCCGGTGGGCAAGGCCGACGACGCCGATATCGAAAGCACTCGCGCCGAAGTGCTGGCCGACCGCACGCGCCAGGCGCTTGAGCTGCTGGGCAGCGTGCGCCAGCGCTGGCAATGGCTGCTGGACAACCTGGACCTGCCGCTGGCGCAGGCGTTGCCGGACCTGCAAGCGCTGGGCCTGGGCGACGTCCATGCCACGCTGACGGACCGCTTGGCCGCGCAACCGACCGCCCGAGTGTTCGACGTGGTGCAGGACCGCACGATCCGCGTGTCCTGGAAGGTCGAAGTGCTGCCCGGCCTGCAGCGCGCGTTCTCCGGCGCCGCTTACAAGAAGATCGTCGATGAGCTCGTCGCCATCCACGGCCGCGTGTTGAAAAGCCGCGTGTTCGTCGCGCTGCACATGCACGCCGGCGACGGCAACGTGCACACCAACATCCCGGTCAACTCGGACGACTACGAAATGCTGCGCGAGGCCCATCAGGCCGTCGACCGCATCATGCAGATCGCCCGCGACCTGGACGGCGTGATCTCCGGCGAGCACGGCATCGGCCTGACCAAGTACGAATTCCTGACCGAAGCCGAACTGGCGCCGTTCCAGGACTACAAGCGTCGCGTCGACCCCAACGGCCACTTCAACGCCGGCAAGCTGATGCCGGGCGCCGACCTGCGCCACGCCTGGACGCCCAGCTTCAACCTGATGGGCCACGAGTCGCTGATCATGCAGCAAAGCGACATCGGCGCCATCTCGGAATCCATCAAGGACTGCCTGCGTTGCGGCAAGTGCAAGCCGGTGTGCGCCACCCACGTGCCGCGTGCCAACCTGCTGTATTCGCCCCGTAACAAGATCCTGGCGACGTCGTTGCTGGTTGAAGCCTTCCTGTACGAAGAGCAGACCCGCCGCGGTGTCAGCCTGAAGCACTGGGAAGAATTCGAAGACGTGGCCGATCACTGCACGGTCTGCCACAAGTGCTACAACCCCTGTCCGGTCGATATCGACTTCGGCGACGTGTCGATGAACATGCGCGCCGTGCTGCGCCGCATGGGCCGCAAGTCGTTCAACCCGGGCACGGCCAGCGCCATGTTCTTCCTGAACGCCAAGGATCCGGCCACGATCAACGCCACCCGCAAGGCGATGGTGGGCGTGGGCTACAAGGTGCAGCGCGCCGCGCATGACCTGTTCTCGGGTCTTGTGAAGAAGCAGACGGCCAAGCCGCCGGCCACCGTTGGCAAGCCGCCGCTGCGCGAGCAGATCGTGCACTTCGTGAACAAGAAAATGCCCGGCGGGCTGCCCAAACAGGCGGCGCGCAAGCTGCTGGACATCGAAGACGCGAACTACGTGCCGATCATCCGGGACCCCAAGGCCACGACCGCCGACACCGAGGCCGTGTTCTATTTCCCTGGCTGCGGTTCCGAACGCCTGTTCTCGCAAGTCGGCCTGGCCACGCAGGCCATGCTGTGGCATGCGGGCGTGCAGACCGTGCTGCCGCCGGGCTACCTGTGCTGCGGCTATCCTCAGCGCGGCAACGGCATGACGGACAAGGCCGAGCAGATCATCACCGACAACCGGGTGCTGTTCCACCGGGTCGCCAATACGCTGAACTACCTGGATATCAAGACGGTGGTGGTCAGCTGCGGCACCTGCTATGACCAGTTGTCGGGCTATGAATTCGACAAGATCTTCCCGGGCTGCCGTCTGATCGACATTCACGAGTACCTGCTTGAAAAGGGCATCAAGCTGGAAGGCGCCAAGGGCGTGCGGTACATGTACCACGACCCCTGCCACACGCCGATGAAGCTGCAGGAGCCGATGAAGACGGTGCGCGCCCTGGTGGGCGACGACGCCGTCAAGAGCGACCGCTGCTGCGGCGAGTCGGGCACCCTGGCGGTCAGCCGGCCGGACATCTCCACGCAAGTGCGCTTCCGCAAGCAAGAAGAACTGCTGAAGGGCGATGCCGCGCTGCGCAGCGACGGCTTCGCGGGCGACGTGAAAGTGCTGACGTCCTGCCCGTCCTGCTTGCAGGGCCTGTCGCGCTATGAAGGCGACGTCAAGATGGAAGCCGACTACATCGTTGTCGAAATGGCCCGCCACATCCTGGGCGAAGGCTGGATGGAAGACTACGTGAAACGCGCGAACGCGGGCGGCATCGAGCGCGTGCTGGTGTAAGCGGCACGAGCAAGCCGCCTTTGCGCAAAAAAAAACGCGGCCAGCGATGGCCGCGTTTTTTACGTCTTGCCGGATCACTCCAGCTTGATGTTTGCCTTCTTGATGACGTCGGCCCAGGCGCTACGCTCCTGTTCGGCATACGCCTTGAAGTCCTGCGCGGACATCGGCATGGGGATCACGCCCATGTCCAGCATCTTTTGCGATACGGCGGGGTTTTTAAGCGTGGCGTCCAGATCGGCCGACAGTTTCTTGACCACGGCTTCCGGCACGCCGGCCGGGCCGACCAGGCCTTGCCATGCATAGGCGGTGAAGTTGGCCACGCCTTGTTCGGCCATCGTGGGCGTGTCGGGCAGCACGGACACGCGCTCGGGGGTGGCGGCGGCCAGGACGCGCAACTTGCCGGCCTTCACGTTGGGCAGGCCCGAGGCCAGGTCGATGAACATCACGTCCACCTGTCCGCCCAGCAGGTCCTGGATGGCGGGGGCGGCGCCCTTGTAGGGCACGTGCAGCAGGTTGGCGCCCGTGCGCTGCTTGAAGAGCTCCAGCGCCAGGTGATGCGGCGAGCCCGCGCCGGCGGAGGCCGCCGTCAGCTTGCCCGGTTCCTTCTTGGCGGCGGCCAGCACGTCGTCGACCGTCTTGTACGGCGAATTGACGTTCACGGCCAGCAACAGCGGGAACTTGGCGATGCCGCCGATGTAGGTGAATCTGGCCGGATCGTAGGACAGCTTCGCGTACAGCGACGAGTTGAACGCCAGCGTGCCGGAGTCGGCCGTGCCGATCAGGTAGCCGGTGGGCTCGGCTTGCGCGATGGCCGTGGCGCCGATGATGGTGGCGGCGCCGGGGCGGTTTTCAACGACGATGGTCTGGCCCAAGGGCTTTTCCAGCCCACTGGCGACCGTGCGGGCCACCACGTCCGTGCCGCCGCCGGCGGGGTAGGGCACGATCCAGCGGATCGGCTGCGTGGGCCAGGATTGGGCGGATGCCGTGGCGGCGGCCAGCGACAGGGCGGCCAGCGCCAATAGGCGCCGTGCGGGGTTCTGCATGGGGTGTCTCCTCGTGCGGGGTCTGTATTGAGCGCGACGCCAGTGGCAATCGAGTCTTGCGCCGTCAGTGTGCGTCGCTATTTTTGCGACGCTATTATGCCTCGCGTTGCCACCGGAAAGGCGGGGTCATGCCCCCCGGTTTTCCCGCACAGCACCCCGCCGCGGGCTACTGCGGATCCGGGTAGGTGCGCGCCCCGAAGATCGCCGTGCCGATGCGCACTTCGGTCGACCCTTCCTCGATCGCCAGTTCGAAATCGCCGCTCATGCCCATCGACAAGCGATCCAGCGAGATCCCGGCGATGTCTTCGGCGCGTAACTGGTCGCGTAGTTCGCGTAGCGCGCGAAAGCAGGCGCGGACTTCCTCGGGGTCAGGCGAATTCACGGCCAGCGTCATCAAGCCCTTTACCCGCAAGGTGGGGAATTCGGCGGCGATGCGCCGCAGGAAGGCGGCCACGTCTTCGGGGGCCATGCCAAACTTGCTGGGTTCCGCCGAGGTCTTCACCTGCACCAGGACGTCCAGCGTGCGGCCTTCGTTCAGCAGCCGGCGGTGCAGCGCTTCGGCCAGGTCGGGCCGGTCCAGGGACTGGACTTCGGTCGCGTCGCGGGCGGCGTCTTTGGATTTGTTGGTCTGCAGGTGCCCGATCAGCACCCATTGCAGGCCCTGGCCGCTCAACGCGGCGGCTTTCTGGCGAATTTCCTGCGTCTTGTTTTCGCCAAACCGGGTCAGGCCCAGCGCCATGGCTTCGCGGATCGCGTCCACGTCGAAGGTCTTGCTGACGGGCAGCAGGACGACGCTGTCGGGCGCGCGTCCGGCGCGCGCGCACGCGCGGGCGATGCGTTGCTGGATATGGGCGAGGCGCCCGGCCATGGTGTCTACGACGGTCATGCAGCTCTCTTGCAGGAACAGGATGTCCCATAGTGTAGGACTGCGCAGGATCGTTTCGCCACACTGGCCGCTTTCGCCGTTGACCCTGCGTAATCGGCAGGCTTAGAATTTATGGAGATTTGTTTATATTTCAATGTTCTATGCCACCTGTGCCGCCCGCCGGACGACACGGTTTCCCCCCTTTCCAGTCCCCCGCCATGTCCAGCGCTGCGCCAGAATACGCCTTTGCCACGCCTTTCCTGAATCCCCCCGCTTCCCCCATCCGATCGCTCATGCCCTACGCCATGCGGCCGGGCACGATCTCGCTGGCGGGCGGCTACCCCGCGCAAGAGCTTTTCGATGTGGAAGGCCTGTCCATCGCGTCGACCCAGGTGCTGGCCCGCCTGGGCGCCTGCCTGCAGTATTCCAATATCGACGGCCAGGCCACCCTGCGCCACGAATTGGCGCGCCTGTCCGCCGCGCGCGGCCTGCAATGCAACGCCGACACCGAACTGATGGTGACCGGCGGATCGCAGCAGGCGCTGGCGCTGCTGACCCGCGTGATGTTGCAACCCGGCGACCACGCCATCATCGAATCGCCCGCCTTTCCGAATTCCGTCCAGGCCCTGCGCTATACGGGCGCCACCGTGCATACCGTGCCCTCCGGGCCCGACGGGATCGATGTGGACGCGCTGGACGAGCTGGCCAGCCGGATCAAGCCGAAGATGGTCTGCGTGGTGGCGTCGTTCTCGAACCCGTGTGGCGCGACCCTTACGCGCCAGCGCCGCCTGCGGCTGCTTGAACTGGCGGTGAAGCACCGTTTCCTGATCGTCGAAGACGATCCCTACAGCGAATTGCGCTTTGCCGGCGAGGCGGTGCCGCCCATCGCCGCCCTGGCCGAGGGCGAGGCCCGGCATTGGGCGGTGTATCTGGCCAGCATGTCCAAAACGATGGCGCCCGCGCTTCGCATCGGCTGGCTGGTGGCGCCGCCCGAGATCCGCCGCCGCTGCGTCGGCGCCAAGGCGGCCGACGACATGGCTTCGTCCGCCTGGATCCAGGAAGTCGTGGCGCAATACCTTGCCAATGGCCGCTACGAAGAGCACGTGCCGCGCATTCGCGCCGCGTATGGTCGGCGTTGCGACGCGATGGCGGAATCGCTGGCCCGCGAACTCAACGGCCGCGTCCGCTTCAGCAAGCCCGAAGGCGGCATGTTCTTCTGGGCGCGCCTGACGGGCGACGTGGATGCCACGCGCCTGTTGCCTTACGCAATCGAGCACGAAGTGGTTTATGTGCCCGGCAAGGCGTTCTACGCCAATGCGGATCAGGCGGACCTGTTCGCCATGCGCATGTCGTTCGCCACCATGAACGAAAGCCAGATCGCCCAGGGCATGGTCCGGCTGGGCCGCGCGCTCGATGCCTGCGAAGCCAACGAACCCGTGTCGATTTCGCTGGCGGCTTGATCCGGGCCACGCCCGCCCGCGCACGGCGTGGCTATGCTGAAGGCCGGTTCCGCCGTGCCCGCATCGGGCGGCGGACGGGCATACCTAAATAAGCGCTTGTTATTTGGCGTGGGCGCTTCATGTCTATAAGCTTCTCGCCTCGGCGCGTTCCCGCGCCCGGCATAACAGGAATCCAGGTCATGAACATTGCAAAAGGATTGGCGGGCGCGGCGCTCTTGATGGCGGCGGCGCAAGGCGCGCAGGCGGCAACACTGGACGTCGTGCGTCAGCGCGGCGCAGTGGCTTGCGGCACGACCACGGGCTTCGCAGGTTTTTCGGCGCCCGACGCGCAAGGCAAATGGCAGGGGCTGGACGTGGATCTGTGCCGCGCCATCGCCGCAGCGGTTTTCGGCGACGCCGACAAGATCAAGGTGGTGCCGTTGAATTCTCAGCAGCGCTTCACCGCGCTGCAATCCGGCGAAGTCGACGTGCTGACGCGCAACACCACCGTGACGCAGCAGCGCGATACCGCGCTGGGCATCATCCACGCTGGCATCAACTTCTACGACGGCCAGGGCTTCCTGGTGCCCAAGTCGCTGGGCGTGAAGAGCGCCAAAGAGATCAACGGCGCCACCATCTGCCTGCAGACCGGCACGTCCAACGAGAACACGCTGGCCGACTGGGCGCGCGCCAACAACGTGACCTACAAGCCGGTGGTGATCGAGACCTTCAACGAAGTGGTGAACGCGTTCGCCGCGGGCCGCTGCGACGTCTTTTCCACGGATGCCTCGGGCCTGGCCTCGATCCGTATCTCGAAGCTGCAAAATCCCGACGACTACATCGTGCTGCCCGAGATCATCTCGAAAGAGCCGCTGGGCCCCTTCGTGCGCCAGGGCGATGATGCCTGGCTCAATATCGTGCGCTGGTCGTTGTCGGCAATGATCGAAGCCGAGGAATACGGCGTGACGTCCAAGAACGTGGACGAACAGGCCAAGAGCACCAACCCCAACATCAAGCGCATCCTGGGCGTCACGCCCGGCGGCGGCGCCAATCTGGGGCTGAACGAAAAATGGGCCTACAACATCGTCAAGCAGGTGGGGAACTATGGCGAGAGTTTCGAGCGCAACGTCGGCCAGGGTAGCCCGCTGAAGATCAAGCGCGGCCTGAATGCACAGTGGACGCAAGGCGGCTTGATGTACGCGTTGCCGATCCGCTGACCGGCTACCTCGTCATCCCCGCCGATACAGCTGCGCGATTTTCACAAAGGCGCTGCGCAATTCGCGCGTGCCTCCCTGGAGGATCACCGGCCGTCCCCGGTGGGTGAACACCACCAGCCGTTTCGAGAACAGCATGGGCACGAAGCGCGCGTAGCGCACGTCTTCCCAGGCGACTTCGCGGCGGGTGAACCACGTCTGGCGCAGGCCGCGTTCATCGATGGTGGTGATCGACGTCTGCATGTGCCACGACACGAACAGCAGGCCCACGAAGCACAGCACCACCACCACCGCCAGCACGGTATCGAACGGCTGCGCGGGCGCGCGGATGGCGGTCGTCACCACCTGCACGCCCAGCACCGCCAGGATCACCCATGCCAGGATGCGCACCCAGTCGGGCCATGCTTGGCCCGACAGTGGCAGCGGGCCGATGTCGCGCAGCAACGCTGCGCGATCTTCCATGGCGGGGGCGGTGTCAGGCGTGGTCATGCGGCCCGTTTGGCGGCGATCGCGTTGCCGGCCCGGCTGGAACCCTTGCGGTTCAGATGGGCTGACATCCATTGGCCGATGTCGACCACGGCGTCAAAGTCCACGCCGGTGTCGATGTCCAGGCCGCGCAGCATGTAGAGCACGTCTTCGGTGGCGACGTTGCCGGTGGCGCCCTTGGCGTAGGGGCAGCCGCCCAGGCCGGCGACCGACGTGTGGAAGATGGAAATGCCGGTTTCCAACGCGGCCAGAATGTTGGCCAGCGCCTGGCCGTAGGTGTCATGGAAGTGGCCGGACACGCGGGCCGGGTCGACCACGCGCGTGACCGCCGTCATCACGTCGCGCACGCGCTGCGGCGTGCCCACGCCGATGGTGTCGGCCACGTCGATCTCGTCGACGTGCATCGCCAGGTAGCGCTGCGCCACGTCGACCACGGACGCCACGGGAACGTCGCCCTGGTAGGGGCAGCCCAACGCGCAACTGATGCTGCCGCGCACGCGGATGCCGGCTTCGCGCGCGGCTTGCACCACGGGTTCGAAGCGGGCGATGGACTCCGCGATGGAACAATTGATGTTCTTTTGCGAGAACGCTTCGCTGGCGGCGCCGAAGATCACGATTTCGTCCGCACCAGCGGCCAGCGCGCCTTCGAAGCCCTTCATGTTCGGGGTCAGCACTGAATAGATCGTGCCGGGCCGGCGTTCGATGCGTGCCATCACGTCGGCGCCGTCGGCCATCTGCGGCACCCACTTGGGCGATACGAACGAAGCGGCTTCCACATTGGGGAAGCCCGCGGCCGCCAGCCGGTTGACCAGTTCCACCTTGATGTCGGTGGGCACGAATTCCTTTTCATTCTGCAGACCGTCGCGAGGCGACACCTCGACGATCTTCACGCGGGAGGGCAAAGCCATGTCTCTTCCTGGTTCGGTATTGGGTGACGCGGCGCGCAAGGCTGCGGCGCTTGCGTCAATATTAGCGCCATCGCGCGGCAGTTCGCTTACGCCGCGCGGGGAATGCGGCCCTACTTCAGCCGTTGGTAGCGGCCATCGTCCAGACGGGCGACGCGGCCCTGTAATTCCAGTTCGACCAGTTGTGCTTGCAGGTCGCCGGTATTCAGTGTCAGACGCGTTTGCAGGGTGTCCAGGTGCAGCGGGTCGAAGCCAAGCGCTTCCAGCACGGGATGGTCGGGCAGCGGGGCTTCGGGCCGGGGCGCGGCGCGCACGGCGGGGGTGGGGCCGGCGCCCAGTTCATCGGTGATGTCGGCCGCGGTTTCCACCAGCTTGGCGCCTTGGCGGATCAGCGCATGGCAGCCGCGCGACAAGGGGGAATGGATAGAGCCAGGGATGGCGAAGACCTCGCGTCCGCTTTCACCGGCCAGCCGCGCCGTGATGAGCGAGCCGCTTTGCTTGGCCGCTTCCACTACCAGCACGCCGCGCGCCAGCCCGGCCACAATGCGGTTGCGTTTGGGAAAGTGCGGCGGCAAGGCCCCGGTGCCCAGTGGAAACTCGGAAACCAGCGCGCCATGCGCGGCGATGCGGTGCGCCAGGTCGCGATGGCGGGCGGGGTAGATGCGGTCGATGCCGGTACCCATGACGGCTACCGTGCCCGCGCCCTCCGGACCGGCGTCCAGCGCGCCTTCATGCGCCGCCGCATCGATGCCCAGGGCCAGTCCGCTGACGACGCGCCAGCCGTGCGCGGCCAGGTGGCGGGCGAAGGCGCGGGCGTTTTCCTGGCCGCCGGGCGTGGCGTTGCGGGCGCCCACGACGGCCAGCGACGGGCCTTGCAGATAGGCCGGGTCGCCGGCGACATAAAGCAGGATGGGCGGATCCGCGATGGTCAGCAGGCTTTGCGGATAGGTGGGGTCGGCCAGCGTCAGGATGTGCCGGCCGGGGACGCTGACCCATTCCAGCGCGTTGTCTACCTGCGCCGCCATGTCTTCGGGCATGGGCGCGGCCAATTGGCGCGCCAACGCCTCGGGAACATGGCGCACCAGCGCCGTGGCCCGTTGCGCGTAAATCTGTTCGGGCAGGCCCAGGGCGCCCAGCAGCATGCAGGCGGTGGCGGACCCGATATTGGGTTCCAGGGACAGCCGCAGCCAGGCGGCTAGTTCGGCGGAAGAATGCGTGAGCGGCATGGGGCAAGCGAGTAAGGCGTCGAAGGGTGCATGAGTGTCGCATGCGGGGCAGGACGGGCCCTGCGGGAGCGGGACGGAACTGTCGCGGCGGCCCCGCCGCACGGGCCTGAATAAACCGGGGACGCAGCAATGCCCGCAATGCTCGACTTAGCCGAAAACTATTAGAAATCAAGACTCTAATGAATTAAACTCTTAGGTAAGCATCAATCACTGGCGATACCCCTTCAATGGCTTTACTTCCTATCCTTCGCTACCCGGACCCGCGCTTGCACAAAAAGGCCAAGCCGGTAGCCGAAGTCGACGACCGCATCCGTCAACTGGTGCGCGACATGGCCGAAACCATGTATGACGCGCCCGGCGTCGGCCTGGCCGCGACCCAGGTCGATGTGCACGAGCGCGTCGTCGTGATCGACGTGTCCGAGGACAGCAATGACCTGCTGACCCTGATCAACCCCGAGATCACCTGGCGCAGCGACGACTACAAGATCTACGAAGAGGGCTGTCTGTCCGTGCCCGGCGTTTACGACGAGGTCGAACGCGCGTCGCGTATCCGCTGCAAGGCGCTGGACATCGACGGCAAGCCGTTCGAGTTCGAAGCCGACGGCCTGCTGGCCGTGTGCGTGCAGCACGAGCTCGACCACCTGGAAGGCAAGGTCTTCGTCGAATACCTGTCCAACCTGAAGCAGAACCGCATCAAGACCAAGCTGAAGAAAGCCGAGCGCGAAGCGCTGCGCGACTGACGAGAAGCCCCCTCCCCAACCCGCTTGCCTTGTTCTTCATCCCATGCGCCTAGTCTTTGCCGGCACGCCGGAGTTCGCCCGTATCGCCTTCGACGCCTTGCGGGCCGCAGGTCACGACATTGCCCTCGTCATGACGCAGCCCGACCGCCCGGCCGGACGGGGGCTGAAGCTTTCGCCCAGCCCGGTCAAACAGGCCGCGCTGGATGCGGGCATCCCCGTCGCTCAACCGCGCAGCCTGCGCCTGGACGGCCGCTATCCCGACGAAGCCGCCGAGGCCCGTGCGCTGCTGGAACAGGTGGCGCCCGATGTGATGGTGGTGGCGGCCTACGGCCTGATCCTGCCGCAATGGGTGCTGGATCTGCCGCGCCTGGGTTGCCTGAACATCCACGCCAGCCTGCTGCCGCGCTGGCGTGGCGCGGCGCCCATCCAGCGCGCCATCGAAGCCGGCGATTCGCAGACGGGCGTGACGATCATGCAGATGGATCAGGGCCTGGATACCGGTGACATGCTGCTGGAGCGCGTGGTGCCCATCCTGGGCGATACCAATGCGGCGCAATTGCACGACGCATTGGCCCTGGCGGGCGGCGAGGCCATCGTTGAAGCACTGGCCGCATTGGCCCAAGGCGGCCTGACCCCGATCAAACAGCCCGAAGCCGGCGTGATCTACGCAGCCAAGCTGGACAAGGCGGAAGCGGCATTGGATTGCACCCAGTCGGCTGAATTGCTGGAACGCCGCGTGCGTGCCTTCAACCCGGTGCCCGGCGCCAGCATTCGCCTGCCCGGCTTGTCCGACCCCGTGAAGGTCTGGCGCGCGCAGGCGCTGGCGTCGTCGACGTCGGGGGAGCCCGGCAGCGTGTTGCGCGCCGATGCCTCGGGAATCGATATCGCGACGGGCAATGGCGTGCTGCGCCTGCTTGAATTGCAGAAAGCCGGCGGCAAGCGCCAGCCGGTAGACGTCTTCGTGCGCGGCTGGCAGCCGGCCTGAACGTTCAAGTCCGGCGGTCGGCCAGCAAGTCCAGGTAGGCGCCCGACAGCAGCTGCGTGGGCGCCACGCCCAGGCTCTGCATCAAGGTCCGGGCTTCTTCCATGCCGGCTTCGGCGCTTTCGCCGTCGCGCAGCACCACTTCCAATTCCAGGAATTCCCCCAGGCCCTCCACGTTGTCCAGGTGGATGCGGGTGCGTCCGGCCATGAACACCGTCCGCTGCTTTTTCACGCGGCCGATCGCGCCGTAGGCCCGCGTAAGCGCGTCGCGCAAGGTGCTGGGCGAATTGGTCGGCGAGATGACGTAGAAGCTCTCTTTGGGCCCGGTATCGTCGGCGCGCTGATAGAAGATCAGTTCACCCGTGCCATCGGCGAACGCGCGCAGCTTCAGCCGGCCGTGGGTGCAGGTGAAGAAGGTGTCGTCCTGGGCAATGAAAACCGGTTCTTGCCCGGACAGCGCGGCGGCCAGGGGCTCGATGGCCGCCAGGCTGTCGACCTGCGCCTTGATTTCCACGTTGCGTGCCATGCGGAGCGTCCTTCTTCCAGCGTCAATACAGGGTGCCGGCCACGCGCCCGGGCAGGTCGCGATCGTAGGTGGCGCCGTCGAAAGTGCCGGCGGTCAGGTCCGACAGGATGCGGCCGACGCTGGGCAGGGCGCTGCGCGGCACCTGCGTCGCCGGATCCCACAGGCGCGAGCGCAACAGGGCGCGCGAGCACTGGAAGTACACCGTCTGCACGTCCACGATCAGCACGGAGCGCGGCAGCTTGCCGTCGATCTCGAAGCGCGTCAGCAGCGCGGGTTCCACGCTGATGCGCGCCGTGCCATTCACGCGCAGGGTCTCGCCCACGCCAGGCACCAGGAACAGCAACGCCACGCGGGGATCGGTCAGGATGTTCAACAGGCTGTCGACGCGGTTGTTGCCGCGGCGGTCGGGCAGCAGCAGCGTCTTTTCATCTTCGACCACCACGAAGCCCGCCGGGTCGCCGCGCGGCGAAGCGTCCAGCCGGCCGGGGCCGGACGTGGCCAGCACCGCGAACGGCGCGGCTTCGATGAAGGCCTGATAGTGCGGATGCACGTGATCCACTTCCTTCTTCAGCGAGGCTTCTCCGGGCGAGCCATACAGCGCCTGCAAGGCGGCGGCGTCGGTGATGAGATGAGCGGGATCGGTGTGCATGGCGGGGTCCAGGTTCAGGCCAGGATGGCGGGCAGGTCGTCGACGGTCAGGAAAATCTCGTTGGGGCCGCGTTCGCGGAGCGCGTCCACATGGTTATAACCCCAGGCGACGGAACCAACGTGCACGCCCGCCTTGCGGGCGGCGTCGATGTCGCGCATTTCGTCGCCCACCAGCAGGAAGCGGGCGGGGGCGATTTCGTGGCGGCGCATCAGGCGGTCGATCTTGGCAGCCTTGCCGAACAGGTCGGTGCCGCATTCGTAGTCGTCGAACAGCGCGGTGGCATCCGGGCCCAGCACGCGCTGCACGTTCTCGATGGAATTCGAGCTGATCACGGCCAACCGCAATCCACCGGCCTTCAGGCGCGCGAGCACCTCGGGAATGCCGTCGAACAGGTGCACGCTGGGATCGATGTCCTGCATCAGGGTGCGCACGTGCGACATGATCGCCGGCAGCTTCCACAGCGGTATCCCCAGATACTTCAGGATGTCGGCGGCTTCGCGGTGGCGCAGGTTTTCGCGCTCCGACAGGTCGATCTTGCGGAAGCCGTATTTATCGGCCACGGTGTTCAGGATGGAATTGAACCAGGGCATGGTGTCCGCCAGGGTTCCGTCAAAATCAAAAGCGGCGATGTCGTATTTCAAGTGGGATCCAGTAGACGGCGCAGGCGTGGCTACAAGCCGTTGGGGTGAAGCAGATAGTGGACAACCGGCGCCAGGGCTTCCAGCGGCGGCGCGCTGGCCACGACGCGGGCGGCGTTCGTCCAGGGGTAATCCAGCGCCAGCAGCCAGCCGAAGACGGCGGCCGTGTCGCCCGGCGGCAGCGTCACCATGGTTTCGATCGTGATGGTGAGGTCCGTGGCGCGGTATGGGGAGGCCTGGAATTTCCAGTCGTACCGGCCGCAGCCCACGCGCACGTTGCCGGTGGCCTTCTCGGTCATGGCCACGATCCAGTCGCATTGGTAGTCGGGCAGACAGGCGTCCGGTGCCGGCCGCGACAGGTAGAACGTGTAGACGTTGTCGTAGGTCTGGCCGAACTTGCGCACCAGCGTGTCGGCGATTGCCGCCAGCCCATGCGATTCGGGGGGGAAGGCGATGGCTTGCGTGCGCAGCGCCATTTTCAGCACGGCGTTGTCTGCGAATGCCCGCGACATGTAGTGCGGGCGATTCTCGTCCTTGGCGTGAAAATAGTCGCGCAGGACGGACTCGGTGCTGGAAGGGGACAACGAATCGGGCATCATTGCGTAAGCTTCCGTTGGGTCATGGGAGGGCGGCTTCAGGCCTTGATGGGATCGAACCACTTCGAGACATTGGGTGCCTCGTAGATGGCATAGCGGTCCAGCAAAACGGCGGGGTCTTCTTCCACCACCAGCATGTCTCGATGCTGGGGGCGGATGAACGCTTCATCGACGGCATGGTCCACGAACTGCACCAGCGCGTCGTAGTATCCCGCGATGTTCAGCAGGCCGCAGGGCTTCTGGTGCATGTTCAACTGCGCCCAGGTCCAGACTTCGAAGAACTCTTCCAGCGTGCCGGCGCCGCCGGGCAGCGCGATGAATCCGTCGGCCTTTTCAATCATCATGGCCTTGCGCTCGTGCATATTCTGCACCAGATGCAGTTCGGTCAGGCCGCGGTGCGCTTGTTCCTTCTTTTGCAGCAGCTCGGGTATGACCCCGATCACGCGGCCGCCGCCCGCCAGCACTTCATTGGCCACGACGCCCATGATGCCGACCACCGATCCGCCGTACACCAGGCCCAGGTCCCGCTTGACCAGTTCGCGCGCCAGCACGCGGGCCTGTTCGATGTAGTCCGGGCGGGAGCCCGGATTCGAGCCGCAATACACGCAAATGTTCTTCAGAGTCATAAAAAGTCGGAGATGGCCGTCCCGTTACAGATTGCGTCACGGGCTTTTCGGGAAGCCGATAGTTTACGCAAGGTTTGGCCAGGGGTTTTATTGCCCGGGGGCGCGGCCAAGCCCGGCGCAACGCAATGTTTGGACACAGCACGATCCGCCATGACCGGTAGACTGGGTTGTTCGGCACGACTGGAAATCCAGCGTCGTAGTGCTTTCACTAACCCGAGGAGCTAACGATATGGAACACGCAACCCGAACCCCCCAGAACACGAGCCGCCCTTTCGACATGGACGTGAAGGCCATTCGCGCCAAGGCGCGCCAGGATATCGAATCGGGCGCCGTGACGGACACCTACCGCGCGGACCGGCAAACGGTGCTGAAGCTGCTGAACGAAGCACTGGCCACCGAGATCGTCTGTGTGTTGCGCTATAAGCGCCACTTCTTCATGGCACGCGGCCTGAATGCGGAACCGGTGGCGGCGGAATTCGCCGAACACGCCACGCAAGAGCAGGACCACGCCGACCGCCTGGCCGAGCGCATCGTGCAGCTGGGTGGCGAGCCGAACCTGTCGCCCAAGGGACTCTTGGAGCGCAGCCATTCGGAATATGTCGAAGGCAACACGCTGGAAGAGATGATCAAGGAAAACCTGATCGCCGAACGTATCGCCATCGACAGCTACCGCCAGATGATCGAATACATTGGCGAACAGGACTCCACCACGCGCCGTCTGTTGGAAGAGATCCTGGCGGTGGAAGAAGAGCACGCCGACGACCTGTCGGACTTCCTGGCAAAGGCGTAGAAGGGCAGCGCAAAAAAAAACCGGCCTCGCAAGGCCGGTTTTTTCGTCGCGGCGGCGGCCAGCGGGCCGCCCGCCTCGATCAGATTGCGTCGCCCCAGAGGTCGTATTCGTCCGAATCGGTGATGCGCACGCGCACCATGTCGCCCGCCTTCAACGGCTTGTCCGAGCTGACATAGACGCAGCCGTCGATCTCGGGCGCGTCGGCGCTGCTGCGCCCCACGGCGCCATCTTCGTCCACTTCATCGATCAGCACGTCGATCTCGCGGCCCACCTTGCGAGCCAGGCGCGCGGTCGAGATGCCTTGCTGCAATTCCATGAAGCGTTCCCAGCGGTCTTGCTTCACGTCGTCCGGCACGGGATTGTCCAGCAGGTTCGCGGGCGCGCCTTCCACCGGCGAATACTGGAAACAGCCCACGCGGTCCAGCTGCGCTTCCTGCATCCAGTCCAGCAGGTACTGGAAGTCTTCTTCGGTTTCGCCGGGGAAGCCGACGATGAAGGTCGAACGAATGGTCAGGTCGGGGCAGATCTCGCGCCAGCGCTTAATGCGCGCCAGGGTCTTGTCTTCGAACGCCGGGCGCTTCATGGCCTTCAGGATGCGCGGGCTGGCGTGCTGGAACGGGATGTCCAGGTACGGCAGGATCTTGCCTTCCGCCATCAGCGGGATCACTTCGTCCACGTGCGGGTACGGGTACACGTAGTGCAGGCGCGTCCAGATGCCCATTTCGGACAAGGCCAGACAGAGCTCGGTCATGCGGGTCTTGACGGGCCGGCCGTTCCAGAAGCCGCTGCGGTACTTCACGTCCACGCCGTACGCGCTGGTGTCTTGCGAGATCACCAGCATTTCCTTCACGCCGGCCTTGACCAGGCGCTCGGCTTCGCTCAGCACGTCGCCCACCGGGCGGCTGACCAGGTCGCCGCGCATCGACGGAATGATGCAGAAGCTGCAACGGTGATTACAGCCTTCCGAGATCTTCAGGTAGGCGTAGTGGCGCGGCGTAAGCTTGACGCCCTGCGGAGGCACCAGGTCCAGATAGGGATTGTGGTCTTTCTTGGGCGGGGCGGCGTCGTGCACGGCACGCACCACCTCTTCATATTGCTGGGGACCGGTCACCGACAGCACGCTGGGGTGCACCTGGCGGATCACCGATTCCTCGACGCCCATGCAGCCGGTGACGATGACCTTGCCGTTCTCGGCCAGCGCTTCGCCGATGGCTTCCAGCGATTCGGCCTTGGCGCTGTCGATGAATCCACAGGTGTTGACGACGACGACATCCGCATCGTTGTATTCGGGCGTGACTTCGTACCCTTCGGTGCGCAGTTGGGTCAGGATGCGCTCGGAGTCCACCAAAGCTTTGGGACAGCCCAGCGACACGAACCCCACGCGCGGCGCGCGGCCCGGGTCGGCGCCCTGGGCCGCAGCCGTGATGGCGTCAAGCGTCGAGCTGCTGCCACTGCTGGCGGAAGTGCCGGCGCCTTTGCCGGGCCGGGATTGTTCAAGAATTTCCAATCTAGTTCACCGTAGGTTCGCGCACTGGCTGTTGCGGTGCGGCGGGGTATTCGTCAGGTATTCGGGTTCAGGCGGGTTTGCCTGTCTGGCGGGGTGGCAGGTCGCGTAGCGTTTCGGGGTGCAGAATGGCCACTTGCAGCAGGGTCTGAGCGGCGCCGGACGGATGGCGGCGGCCCTGTTCCCAGTCCTGCAAGGTACGTACGCTTACGCCCAACAATTCCGCGAAATCCGCTTGCGGCAAACCGACGCGGCTGCGCGCTTCGCTGATATGTGATGCCTGCCACCGGGCGGGAAGCGCCGGTGGAGCTGCTTTTTTCATGACTCGTTCAATTTACGGGCAGCGCTGCTTCTCGCCATCGCTTGGGATTCATGCGATGCGCCGGGGGCAGCAACTGCGGGGAAGCGGGGAATTATACGGCAATGCCGTAGGGCGCGATAGCAAACCGGGTTCCGCGGCACGGCACAGGCTTGCCGCCGCGCGCTATCGGATGGATCCGGGCATCGTCGCCATTCTGGCCTGTCGCCGCCAGAAAGCGCCTGGCTATTGACAGCCTGGGTTCCCCGGGCGCGGTCCTTTTTACGGCGCCCCGCGCCGGTACAGCGCCAGCGTGCCCGCCAGCCCGATCATCAAGCTGCCGCAGACGCGGTTCAGCCAGCGCAGGCCCGACCCCTGGAAGGCGCGCACCAGTTGAGCGCCCAGCGCGGCGTAGACCAGCATCGTCAAGATATTGATGGTGGCCAGGACGCAGGCCACGATGGCGTATTGGGTCGCCAGCGGCGCTTGCGGGTCGATGAACTGGGGCAAAAAGGCCGACATGAACAGCAGCGCCTTGGGGTTGGTCAGCGCCACCATGAAGCTGCGCAGCCCCAGCGACAGGCCCACGGGCCGGTCCGGCCCGGGCGCGGCCGACGGCAGGATCAGCGCCGCGTCCGAGCGCAGCATCTTCCAGCCCAGATAAGCCAGATACGCCGCGCCCACCCATTTGATGAGCTGAAAGGCGACTTCGGACGCTGCCAGCACCACGCCCAGGCCCGAGGCCACCGCGCCGACCAGGATCAGGTCCGCCAAGACCGCGCCGGCCATCCCCCAGCCTGCGGCGCGCACGCCGTGGCGCGAGCCGTTGCTCAGGGCCAGCAGGGTCGTCGGGCCCGGCGTCACGATGGCGACGGCGGAGGCCAGGATGAACAGCAGCAGCGTGGCGGTAGTCATGGGGAAAGCGCTCCAGGCGAGGGGCCAGTTTGACGCGCGCGCCGCCATTCGTCCAGGTCCGGCTACCATATCGGTCTTATCCTCTGAATTTCCACCATGTCCACGCGTTCCGACTCCCCCCATCTGGCCCCCCCGCTTTCCTCCGTTCTTCTTTCCAGCGCGGGGGTGGTCGAGGGCGTGCTGGACGGCCGTTCCCTGACGGACGCGTTGACCGACGTAAGTTCCGCCCTGCGCCCGGCCACCCAGGCCGTGTCGTTCCATGCGATGCGGTATCTGGGCTGGGCCGACGCCGTCGGCCGCGAGCTCGTCCAGCGCTATCCCAGCGTGCTGTTCGAATCGCTGTTGCTGGTGTCCCTGACCTTGCTGAAAGAAGAGGGCGACGCCGCCGCCGCGCTGCCCGGCATGCCGGTGTACGCGCCGCATACGGTGGTGGACCAGGCCGTGACGGCCGCCTCCAATACTCGCGCCCTGGCGTCCTTCAAGGGCATGCTCAACGCCTGCCTGCGCCGCTTCCTGCGCGAGCGGGCGGCGCTGGAAGCCGCGGTGGCCGACAGCCCCGAGGCCCAATGGAACCACCCCGGCTGGTGGGTCAAGCAACTGGGCGTGGCGTATCCGCAAGAATGGCGCGAGATCCTGGCCTCGGCCAACGTGCCGGCCCCGCTGACGCTGCGCGTGAACCGCCGCCGCGCCAGCCGCGAGCAGGTGCTGGCGGCCTTCCAGGACGCCGGCCTGTCGGCGGAACCCGTGGGCCAGGCCGGTCTGGTGATGAGCAGCCCCAAGCCCGTGACCCAATTGCCCGGTTTCGCCGAAGGGTGGTGGTCGGTGCAGGACGCCGGCGCGCAACTGGCGGCCGAATTGCTGGCGCCGGCCGACGGCATGCGCGTGCTGGACGCCTGCTCGGCGCCCGGCGGCAAGACCGCCCACCTGCTGGAATTGGCCGATATCGACCTCGTGGCGCTGGACGCCGACGGCGAACGGCTGGAACGCGTGGAGCAGAATCTGGACCGCCTGGGCCTGGCAAGCAGTCGCGTCCAGCTGGAGGCCGCCGACGCATCCGACCTGGACGCCTGGTGGGACGGCAAGCCTTTTGACGCGGTGCTGGCGGACGTGCCCTGCACGGCGTCGGGCATCGTGCGCCGCCACCCCGACATCCGCTGGCTGCGCCGCGAAAACGATGTGCGCCGCACGGCCACCTTGCAGGCCAAGCTCCTGGATTCGCTATGGCAGACGGTCGCGCCCGGCGGCCGGCTGCTCTATGTGACGTGTTCGGTCTTCCCGATCGAAGGCGCGCGCCAGGCGCTGGAGTTCCTGCAACGGCATCCGGAGGCCCAGCGGCTGGACGCGCCGGGCCAATTGCTGCCTGTTGCGCTCGATGCAACACCGGCCGCCCAACATGACGGGTTTTTCTACGCCTTGTTTGCCAAGCAGTCCTGAATCACCAAGAATAGGGGCATGACGGTGTTTCGGTGTCGTATGTCCATTATTTCGCGTTTATTTCTTGGGTTGTTGCTGGTATCCGCCTTGCTTTCCCTGGTGCCGGGCGGCGAAGCATATGGCGCCGAGCCTAAGGTTGTGCGGGTCGAGCCGGTCGTGCGCAACGGCCGTCTCGAGATCGACGCGGACATCGAATTCGAACTGAATCAGCAATTGCGGGACGCGGCTCAGCGCGGCGTCCCCCTCTATTTCACGGCCGACCTGACCATGACGCAGGAACGCTGGTGGTGGTTCGACAAGCCGCTGGTGGACACGTCCCGCACGTGGCGCGTCGTCTATAACGCCTTGACCCGGCAATGGCGCGCCGGCGTGGGCGAACTTTCCTTCCCCGTGGCCTCGCTGGACGACGCCATGAGCGTCATCCGCCACATTCGCAATTGGTCGGTGGCTGACGCCGGCGACTTCGACGAAGGGGTGATGTACGGCGGCCAGCTGCGGCTGCGCCTGGACACCTCGCTCTTGCCCCGGCCGTTCCAGGTGAATGCCTTGAACAGCAGCTCCTGGGCGCAGGGGACTCCCTGGACGGACTTCTCATTCACGCTGAGCGGCAAGGAGAAAGATCCCTCATGAGGCTGTTGCTCCGCCTGGCCCTGATGGTGGGTGCCGTAAGTGGCCTGGCGTTGCTGGGGTTGCTGGCATGGTCCACGGGCAATGCCTCGCGCTTTGCACGCTACTACGACACGCTGTTGGTGCTGAACGGCATTTTCGCCCTGGCGCTGTTCATCTGGGTGGTGGCGCTGACAGTGCGGCTGGCCCGCCAGATCCGGCGCCGGCAGTTTGGCGCCCGCCTGACGGCGCGCTTTTCGCTGGCATTCGCGCTGATCGGCGTGGTCCCCGGCGCCCTGATCTACACCGTCTCGGTGCAGTTCATGTCTCGCTCCATCGAATCCTGGTTCAACGTGCGGGTGGACACGGCGCTGGAGGCCGGGCTTAACCTGGGCCGCGCCGCGCTGGATTCGCTGCTGGCCGACCTGGATGCGCGCGCGCGCTCCATGGCCATGGAATTGAACCGCAGCACCGACAGCGGCGTGATGCTGGCCCTGACCCGGCTGCGTGAAACCAACGGCGTGCAAGAGGCCATGGTGTTCACGGGCAGCGGGCGCATGGTGGCGTTTTCCACCAGCCAGTATGGCCAGTTGCTGCCCGCCATGCCGCCGTCGACGGTGATGAACCAGCTGCGGCTGGCGCGCGGCTATTCCGCGGCCGAAGCCGATGACCCCGTCACGGCAGGCGCCGAGGGCGGGCTGCACCTGCGCGTGGTGATTCCCCTGACGGGGCCCGACCGCTATGACAACCTGTTGGGCGCGGCATCCGAACCGCGCTGGCTGCAGTTGCTGCAGCCCGTGCCGGAACAGATCGCCCACAACGCCAACCTGGTGCAGCAGGGTTTCCGCGACTATCAAGAGCTTGCACTGTCCCGCCTGGGGCTGCGCAAGCTTTACGGCATCACGTTGACGTTGGCGCTGTTGCTTGCCGCGTTCGGCGCGATCGCGGTGGCGCTGTCGCTGTCCAAGCGGCTGGTGCGGCCGCTGCTGAGTCTGGCGGGCGGCACGCAGGCCGTGGGCGTGGGCGACTACCGGCCCCTGCCCGAACCGCCCGAGCGCGACGAAGTCGGCCAGCTGACGCGGTCGTTCAACGCCATGACGCGGCAGTTGGACGAAGCCCGCCGCATGGTCGAAAGCAATCGCCAGCAGCTGGAGCGGTCCAACGTCTATCTGGAAAGCGTGCTGTCCAACCTGTCGTCCGGGGTGCTGGTTTTCGACGAATCGTTCCGCGTCACCACGGTCAACCAGGGCGCCCAGACGATCCTGGGGGTGGATCTGCGGTCGGTGATCGGCCGTCCGTTGGAAACCGTGGACGGCATGCTGGAATTCGCCAACATCGTGCGGCAGGCGTTTTCGACCCACGCGGCCGTGGGCTCGGAGCGCCAGCACTGGCAACAGCAGTTCGAAATCAGCCCGGCCCAGGGCGCCGCGCCCGCCCCACCCCAGCCGCTGACCCTGCTGGCGCGTGGCACCCACCTACGCGTGGATGGGCGGGGCAATGGCTATCTGGTGGTGTTTGACGATATTACCGAAGTGATTTCGGCCAACCGCACCGTGGCGTGGGGCGAAGTGGCTCGCCGGCTGGCGCACGAGATCAAGAACCCCCTGACCCCCATCCAGCTGTCGGCCGAGCGCCTGGCCATGAAGCTGGAAGGCAAGCTGCAACCCACCGAAGCGCAGATCGTCACACGGTCCACCAACACCATCGTCAGCCAGGTGGCCTCGCTCAAGCAGATGGTGGATGACTTCCGCGAGTATGCCCGCACGCCGCCGGCCGTCATGCAGCGCATCGATTTCAACGCACTGGTGGCCGACGTGCTGTCGCTGTATGGCTGGGAGCCGGACGGCGGTTCGTCCCGCCTGACCGGCAAGGCGCTGAATCTGGACGTGAACCTGGGGGCGGACCTGCCGGCGATCGAAGGCGATCCGACGCAGCTGCGCCAGGTGATCCACAACTTGATGTCCAACGCCCGCGACGCGATCGCCGAAATGGGCGGCGAGGGCAGAGTCAGCGTGACGACCCAACTCATGCGCAGCGAACAGCCCGACCGGGCCGATCAGCAGGCACTTAGATTTACCGTTGCCGACACCGGGCCGGGCTTCCCGCCGCAGGTGATGCAGCGCGCGTTCGAGCCCTACGTAACCACCAAGTCCCACGGGACTGGGTTAGGATTGGCAATCGTACGCAAGATTGTGGAAGAGCACGGCGGACGTATCGACCTTGCCAACCGCAAGGAAGGAGGCGCGCGGATTTCCATCTTGTTGACCCGGTTGGCTCCCGGGCCAGACACTATGGACGCGACCGCGCAAGAAAAGGATAATGCGGCTACGCAATAGGTGGATGCTTTATGGCCAGAATTCTGGTGGTTGACGACGAAGTCGGTATACGCGAGCTTTTGTCGGAGATCCTTTACGACGAAGGACACACGGTCGAACTGGCCGAAAACGCGGCGCAAGCGCGCGCCGCACGCCTTCGCATGCGTCCTGATCTGGTGTTGCTGGACATCTGGATGCCCGACACCGATGGCGTGAGCTTGTTGAAAGAGTGGGGCTCGCAAGGCCTGCTCGACATGCCCGTGATCATGATGAGCGGCCACGCCACCATCGATACGGCGGTCGAGGCCACGCGCATCGGCGCCATGGATTTCCTGGAAAAGCCCATCACGCTGCAACGGCTGCTGAAAACCGTCGCGGCGGGTTTGGCGCGCGGGCGTGCCCCGCATCCGGTGCCGGCCGCCGTGCATCCGGCCACCGCCAACGCCACCGTGGCGCTGGAAGACGAGCTGGATCCCCCCGCCGTGGTGGCCGCGCCCGCCAACGAAGTGCCCGTCACGTCCAACGGCCAACTGGGCAGCATTTCGCTGGACCAGCCGCTACGTGAAGCGCGCGACGAATTCGAGCGCATCTATTTTGAATACCACCTGGTCCGCGAAAGCCACAGCATGACGCGCGTGTCCGAACGCACCGGGCTGGAACGCACCCACCTCTACCGCAAGCTCAAGCAATTGGGCATCGAGTCGGCGCGCAAGCGCAGCACATGAAGATCCTGATCATGGGCGCTGGTCGCGTAGGCACCAGCGTGGCCGAAAACCTGGTGTCCGAAGAAAACGACATCACCGTGGTGGATACCGATGCCACGCAACTTCGGTACTTGCAAGAACACTTCGACCTGCGCGTCGTCCATGGCGACGGCTCGCAGGTGTCGGTGCTGGAAACCGCCGGCGCGGCCGACACCGACTTGTTCATTGCCTGTGCGGCCTCCGACACCGCCAATATGGTGGCGTGCAAGATCGCCCGCCAGCTGTTCAACATTCCCCGCCGCATTGCCCGCATCCGCTCGGCCGAGTTCCCGGAACACCCGGAACTGATGAGCGAAGAGGGCTTTTGCATCGACGCCCTGATCAGCCCCGAACGCAGCGTCACCACCTATCTGCACAGCCTGATCGAATTCCCCGAGGCCTTGCAGGTCGTGGAATTCGCCGAAGGCCGCGTCTGCGTGGTGACCGTGCGGGTGGGGCATGGCAGCCCGATGGCGCATTCGTCCGTGGACAAGCTGCGCGACGTATGGCCCGACGTGAAGGCGCGCGTGATCGACGTGCTGCGCGGCGGCCGTCCCTTGCGGGCCGGCAGCGGCACGGTCATCGCCCCGGGCGACGAGGTCGTTCTGGTGGTGGATTCGCGCGATGCGCGCCGCGCCGTGCGCCAATTGCGTGAAGCCGAACGCGCCGTGCGACGCGTGATGATCGCGGGCGGCGGCAATATCGGCCTGCGTCTGGCGCGCCAGTTGGCCGAAGAAAAGTACAGCGTTCGCATCGTCGAACGCGACCTGAAGCGCTGCGAATACCTGGCGACCCAACTGCCCGACAGCGTCCTGATCCTGCATGGCAGCGGCACGGACGAAGCCCTGTTGGAACGCGAGAACATCGAAGACATGGACACGTGGCTGGCGCTGACCAGCGACGACGAAGACAACATCATGTCGTCGCTGCTGGCCAAGCGCCTGGGCGCCCGCAAGGTGATCGCGCTGATCAACCGCCAGGCGTATGGCGAATTGATGCAGGGCAGCCACATCGATATCGCCGTGTCGCCGTCGCAGGCCACGATGAGCGAGCTGCTGCGCCACGTGCGCCGCGGCGACGTCGCGGCCGTGCATCGCTTGCGCCAGGGCGTGGCCGAGGCCCTGGAGGCCATCGCCCACGGCGACCGCTCGACCTCCAAGGTCGTGGGCCGGGCCGTGGGGCAGATCAGCCTGCCCAAGGGGGCCAGCATTGGCGCGCTGGTTCGTGGCGACGAGATCATCCTGCCGGATGCCGATACCGTGATCGAAACGGACGACCACGTGATCGT
Source organism: Achromobacter sp. MYb9 (assembly GCF_002975275.1). GTDB lineage: Bacteria > Pseudomonadota > Gammaproteobacteria > Burkholderiales > Burkholderiaceae_B > Achromobacter. The sequence goes on from NZ_PCOQ01000002.1 coordinate 445,087, forward strand.
CTTCGTGCCGTCGCGCCGGCAGATGCCGCGCGTGGAAAAGCTGTTCCAAGTGTCGGCGTCGTTCTTCTGATGCGCACCCATCCCATGCCCCGCCGCAGGCCGCGCGCCGCAGGATAGCTCCCATGAAGCGCGTTCTGGCCACCCTTTATATCCTGGGCCTGACCATGGTGATGTTCGCCCTCACCATGCTGATTCCGCTGCTTGTCGCCTATGTGGGCGGCGATGCCGCGCGCGAGGCATTCCTGAACGGCTTCCTGATTTCGGTGGGCATCGGGGGTGGTTTGGCCGCCCTGACCCGGCGCAGCCGTTGCGAACTGCGCGCGCGCGATGGCTTTGTGCTGGTGTCGGCCGTATGGGCCGGCCTGCCGCTGCTGGCGGCCATACCGCTATTGCTGTATTTCCACGGGGCCGGGTTGCCGCTGTCGTTCACTGGCGCCTACTTCGAAGCCATGTCCGGGTTGACGACCACGGGCGCCACGGTGCTGACCAACCTGGACGCGTTGCCCGCGTCGATCAACCTGTGGCGCGCCACGCTGATCTGGATCGGCGGCATGGGCATCCTGGTGCTGGCGGTGGCGATTCTGCCCCTGTTGGGGGTGGGCGGCCATCAGGTCGTGCGGGCTGAAACGCCGGGCCCCATGAAAGACGAGCGCCTGACGCCACGCATCGCCAGTACCGCCAAGGCCCTGTATGCGGTGTATTTCGTGTTTTCGATTCTGTGCTTCCTGGCCTACCGCGCCGTGGGGCTGTCGTGGTTCGAGGCCTGGTGCCACATGGCCACGACGATGGGGCTGGGCGGGTTTTCGACCTGGGACGACGGGTTCGCCCATTTCGATTCGGTCGCGGTGGAAATGGTGGCCATGGTGTTCATGCTGATCGCCGGCATCAACTTCGCCACTCATTTCAACGCCTTCCGCCAACGCAGCGCGCGCGCCTATTGGCGGTGCCCGGAAGCCATTCCCTACCTGGTCATCGTGCTGGGCGCGGGCCTGGTCATCTCCACCTTCCTGTACGTGAAGGACGTCTATGGCTCGCCGCTCGAGGCGCTGCGCTATGGCATGTTCAACACCATCTCGATGGCGACCACCACGGGTTATGCCAATACCGACTTCGCGCAATGGCCCCTGTTCGCGCCGCTGACGATGCTGCTGTTGTCGGGTTTCGCCACGTCCGCCGGCTCGACCGGGGGCGGGATCAAGATGATCCGGGCGATCCTGCTGGTCAAGCAGGCGCGCAACGAGCTGGTAACAATGTTGCATCCGCATGCGGTCAGCCCCGTGCGGATCAATGGCCGGGCGGTGGACGGCCGGACGATGTCGTCCGTGTTGGCATTCATGCTGTTTTACGGGCTCTCCATCGCGGTGTTCACGAGCCTGCTGCTCCTGTCGGGCCTGGACCCGATCACGGCCTTCTCGGCCGTTTTCGCCAGCGTCAACAACACTGGCCCGGGCCTGGGCCCCGTTGGGCCCATGGGCAACTTCGCGGTGTTGTCTGATTTCCAGATCTGGGTCTGCACCTTCGCCATGCTGATCGGGCGCCTGGAACTGCTGACCGTCCTGGTGCTGTTCACGCCGATTTTCTGGCGCAAATAAGGGCCACCGGGCTCGAAAAATCCTAAGGGATAACCCTGATCAGGGTTATCCCGCCCCCTCTCGAAAACCGCTTCCCGACTGCGATTCCGGCGGCCATCGGCTCGCAACCCGCGCCGTTTCTATGTTGTGAGCGCTCGCTCACTTCCCTTCAGAGGGCAAAACTGGATGCTTCGCGATGTTGCACACAAATGTCACGATTTTCAATCGTTTTGCCACAAACCTGCGGCTATCATGCGTTCACAAGTCGCCGTCTAGCACCCCCCGGGAAGTTACCGGGCTTCAAGGTCGAACGGTGCGTCCCTCATCAAACATTCAAAGGAGTCCGAGATGGAACAGATCCCGTTCATTTCGTCGGCCCCCAACACCCTGGGCATCGAACTCGAGCTGCAACTGATCGACCCCCGCAGTTTTGATCTGACCGCAGCCTCTGACGAGCTGCTGGCCCAAATGGCCAACCATCCCATTGCCGACCGCGTTAAACCGGAAATCACGCGGTCCATGATCGAATTGAATTCCTCGGTGCACGAGCACCCCATGGGCCTTCTGGCCGAAATGCGCGAGATGCGCGACGCCTTGGTGGAAGCGGCCGACGCAGTCGGCGTGGCGGTCGCTGGCGGTGGCGCCCATCCCTTCATGCGCTGGCAAGAGCGTTCCATCTCGGATACCCCGCGGTTCCAGTACCTGGCCGAAATGTACGGTTACCTGGCGCGTCAATTTACGGTGTTCGGCCAACACATCCACCTGGGCGTGAAAAATGGCGACGACTCTATCAAACTGTTGCGCCGGCTTTCCCCCTACGTCCCGCACTTCATCGCGTTGTCGGCCTCGTCCCCGTATTGCGAGGGCGTCGACACCCTGTTTTCGTGCTCGCGCCTGAATGCGGTGAACAGCTTCCCGCTGGCCGGCCATATGCCGCCCGACGTCAAGGACTGGTACCAGTTCGAGGCACACCTGTCGCAACTGCGCGCCTACGGTCTGGCCGAGAGCATCAAGGACTTGTACTGGGACATCCGCCCCAAGCCGGAATTCGGCACGGTGGAGATCCGCGTGTGCGATACGCCGCTGACGGTGGAGCGCGCATGCCAGATCGCGGCCTTCGCCCAGGCCTTGGCGGTGTTGCTGATGCGCGAGGACGACCCGCATGACAACGCCTGGCTGTCTTACCGCAGCAACCACTTCCAGGCCTGCCGTTTTGGCCTGCAAGGCAGCTATGTCACGCCGGACGGCCAGCGCCTGCGCCTGATGGACCATCTGCGCGCCTTGTTCCAGCGGCTGATGCCGGTGGCCGAAGAACTGGGCACGGGCGACATGATCGCCGCCCTGCGCGACGAAGCCATGCGTAGCGGCAACGATGCCCGGTGGCTGCGTAGCCAGTTCCACCGCCTGCGCGATCTGCCGCTGGTGGTGGACGCCATGACGCACACGTGGCGCGGCGAGCCGGCCGGGGCTGCCCCGGCGGAACCCACGGCGGTGCTGCGTCGGCGCATCCGCGCCAATTCGGAGCCCATGCAGCCCCTGTCGGCGTCTGAACCGGGGGTCAGCGTGCCCCTGCCCGAACGCCTGCACTGAGCGGCCCCGTGGCGGGGCCCCGATTCAAGGGGTTCCGCGGTGCCGGCCGCCGATCGCGCTGACGGATAGCCGGGTTTCTCCGGCGACGGTGCGGTGCGCGGCGGCGCGCCACGCGTGGCCATAGGCCACTTCGATACTCAAGGCGATCAGGCCGTCTGGCCGGCGTTGCGCTTCCAGCGCGGCGCACAGGCGGTCGCGCCAGTCGCGCCCGACCAGGCCGCCGCGGCGGCCCTCGGCAGGATTTCCGCCCAGCGCGCGCACGTCCTGCAGCAGCTTTTCAGGGCTACGGTAGGTCAGGGTCAGCAGTTCCTGATCCATGACCGGATCGGCAAAGCCGTTTTCCACCAGCAGGTCGCCGAAATCATGCATGTCCACGAAGGACGGCGTGGCGGTCGCGAGGCCGGCGTCGGCCAGCGCCTGGCGCAGCTCACGCAGGGTGGCGGGGCCCAGACAGGAGAACATCGCCAGCCCGCCCACTTTCAGGATGCGGCGCCATTCCGCCAGCACCGCGTGCGGGGCGCGGTGCCAGTGCATGGCCAGGTTCGACCACACCAGTTCCAGCGATTCGGGGGGCAGGCCGGTATCGGCCAGGTCGGCGTTGATGAAAGCGGGGGCCGCCGGGCCGCGGCGGGCCAGCTTGCCGATCCAGGCGCCCAGGCCGGCGGGCGCATGGCGCTTGCGCGCCCGGTCCAACAATGGTTCGCAGTTGTCCAGCCCGGTATAGGCGGCGTCCGGATAGCGCTCGCGCAGCAGGGGCAGGTTGTCGCCCGCGCCGCAACCGGCGTCCAGCACCGCCTGAGGCTGCACGCGGATGTATTGCAGGCGGCCGAGCATGCGGCGGGCCACTTCCCCATAGAGGAATTGCGCGTCGGACAAGTCGCCGCGGCGCGCGAACTGCCGGGGCACGTCGGCGCTGACGAGGGGAAGGGAGGGAAGCGGTGCGGATTCTGGCAGGGACATTTCGGTCGCGCCCGCGTCTTCGCCGCGGGGCGGAACATGATTTCATGAGGTATGGCATACATTATTGCGCATCCGGGCGGCCGGGCCCGATTCCCCCTACAGGGCATGGGGCGGCGGCTGTGGTCCCGGGTGGGCTGCGATTGCCCGTTATGCGGCGCGCGGGTGGCGGGCGCGCGGCTGTGCGGCGGCTGCGAAGCCGACATCACTGCCTTGCCGGGCGGGCGGCCCCGGTGCCCGGGCTGCGCGCTGCGCCTGCCGGCTACCGCGTCCTCTTGCCCCGCATGCCTCGGGGCATCGCGGGCCTACGGGCGGACCATCGCCGCGTTCGACTACGTGCCGCCCGCCGACGCCCTGATTCAGATGCTCAAGACCCGGCTGCGCCTGAGCATGGCGCCGGTGCTGGCCCGGCTGATGGCCGCCGAGGTCCGGCGCCACGGCGGATTGCCGGCGGGCAGCCTGCTGGTGCCGGTGCCCGCCAGTCGCGCCTCGCTGCGCCTGCGCGGCATGAACCCGGCCGGTGAAATCGCCCGAAGCCTGGCGGCCGAGCTGGCGCTGCCCCTGGCGCGCGGGGCACTGCGGCGGCGTCGGGAAACGCCTCGCCAGACGGCGTTGGGGCGACACGCCCGCCAGCAAGGCGCGACGGCTCTGTTCCTGGGCTCGTCCCGGGTGCGCGGCCGTCATGTGGCGGTGGTGGACGACGTCATGACCACGGGCAGCACCGTCCAGGCGGCCGCTAGCGCCCTGCTGGCGGCCGGTGCGGCCAGCGTGACGATCCTGGTCGCGGCCCGCACGCCCTGATCCGGGCTGGGGCCGAGGCCAGACCCGGGCCAGCGCGCCGCAGCGGCAAATCGGCGACAATTCATCCGTGCGGCCACTCTGGCGCCGCACGCCGTCCTTGTTCCTTATTCGCCATGTTCCACGTCATCCTCGTCTGCCCCGAGATTCCCCCCAATACCGGCAACGCCATCCGGCTGTGCGCCAATACCGGGGCCCAGTTGCACCTGGTGCGCCCTTTGGGTTTTGAACTGGACGACGCGCGCATGCGCCGCGCCGGCCTGGACTATCACGAGTGGCAGCCCGTGCGCGTGCACGACACGCTGCAAGAGGCGTTGGACGATACCGGCGCCGACGCGTCGAGCATCTACGCGCTGACCACGCAGGCGCAGCGCAGCGTGGCGGATATCGGTTTCAAACCGGGTGACGTGTTTGTGTTCGGCCGCGAAACGGCAGGGCTCTCGGCCGAGCATCAAGCGATGTTCGCGCCCCAGCAGCGCCTGCGGCTGCCGATGCGCGCTGGCCAGCGCAGCCTGAACCTGTCCAATGCCGTCGCGGTGACCGTGTTCGAAGCCTGGCGTCAGCAAGGCTTCGAAGGCGGCGTGTAGGACGCTTAATCCAGCGACAGCTTCAGCTTGTCGATCACCTGGTCCCAGCGCGCCTTTTCGCTCTTGATGCGGGCGGTCAGGGCTTCCGGGGTGGACGCCGCGGGCGTGAAGTACTGCAAGGCCAACTGCTTGCGCACGGCCTCGCTGTCGATGATGCGGGCCAGTTCGCTGTTCAGCCGTTCGATGACCGGCGTCGGCGTGCCGGCGGGCGCCAGCACGGCGTTCCACGAAATGGCTTCAAAGTCGGGGTAGCCCTGCGACGCCATCGTCGGGATGCCCGGCAGCGCCTCGCTGGGTTGCAGGCTGGTCACCGCCAGCAGCTTGACCTTGCCGTCGCGGGCCTGGGGCACGGCGATGGCGGGCACCATGAAGCCGGCCTGCACGTCGCCGCCGATGATCGCCGTGATGACCTGCGGGAATCCGGAATACGGGATGTGCGCCAGGTCCACGCCCGCGCTTTCCTTGAACATCTCCATCGCCAGATGGGCCGAGCTGCCGGCGCCGACCGAACCGTAGTTCAGCGAATTGCCGCGGCCTTTGACCAGTTTGACGAAATCCTGGACGTTATCGACCTTCAGGCTGCCCGGCACGACCAGCACGTTGGGGCTGGTGCCCACCAGCGTGACCGGGGCCAGATCGGCCAGCGGGTCGTAGCCCAGCGTCTTCTTGTACAGCGTGGGCGCCGTGACCAGCGGTCCGTTGATCGTATAGAGCAGCGTGTAGCCGTCGGGCTTGGCCTGCGACACGACGCGCGTGCCGATGTTGCCGCCCGCGCCCGGCTTGTTGTCGATGACGATGGGCTGGCCCAGCGCCTGCGACAGCGGCTCCGAGATCGTCCGAGCCAGGATGTCGGGCGACGATCCGGGCGGGAAGGGCACGACCATGTGGATGGGGCGATCGGGCCAGTCGGCATGGGCGGCGGCCGGCAGCGCGGCGGCCAGGCTGAGGCACAGGGCGCGCAGAAGCGGGCCTACCCCGAATGTGCGGGTTTGCGTCATGAAGGATGTCTCCTCGGAATCGGTGCGGTGTCTTGTTGTTAGGGAGGGGTCACAGATGGCCGCCCAGCGACGGGTCCAGCGGGCCGCCCGCGTCCGCGCTTTCGTCGCGCGCGTCGCGCGCCAGCAAGGCGGAAACCGCGGTCATGGGCGCCACGCCGTCGAACAGCACGGCGCAGACGGCTTCGGTGATGGGCAATTCGACATTGATGGCGCGGGCGCGGTCCAGCGCGGCGCGCGCGCAGCGCACGCCTTCGGCCGTGATGCCGCTGGCCAGGATGTCGGCGAGCTTGCGGCCGGCGCCGATCTCCAGACCCACGCGGCGGTTGCGCGACAGGTCGCCCGTGGCGGTCAGGACCAGGTCGCCCAGGCCGGTCAATCCGGCGAAGGTCTCGGCGCGGGCGCCCAGCGCCACGCCAAAACGCGTCATTTCGGCCAGGCCGCGGGTGATCAGCGCGGCGCGGGCATTGGTGCCCAGCGCCAGTCCGTCGCCGATGCCGCAGGCGACCGCGATCACGTTCTTCAAGGCGCCGCCCACTTCCACGCCCACGACGTCCGCGCTGGCGTAGACGCGCAGCGCCGCGCCATGGAAGGCGGTGGTGGTGGCGTCACGCAAGGCGGCGCTGGTGCTGGCAACCGTCAGCGCCACCGGCAGGCCCTGGGCGACTTCGCGCGCGAACGAGGGCCCGGACAGCACGCCGCCGACGGCGCCGGGCAGCGCCTGGCGCACGATTTCGTGGGGTAGCCTGGCCGTGTCGGCTTCAAAGCCCTTGCACGTCCAGACGATAGGGGTGTCCTGCAATCCCAAGACGGGCAGCCGGCGCGACAGTTCGCCGCAGATGGCGGTCAGCCCGGCCACGGGCACGCCCAGCACGATCAGGCGGCGCGCGCCCTCGTCTTGCAGGCTGCGCAGCGCGGCGTCGAGATCGGAGGTGACATTCAGGGCCTGGGGCAGGGGGATGCCAGGCAGGTAGCGCGCGTTCTCGTGCGTGGCGGCCATGCTGGCGGCCTGCGCGGCGTCGCGCGCCCAAAGCAGGGTGGCGTGGCGGCGGCTGGAGGCCGCCGCCAGCGCGGTGCCCCAACTTCCCGCACCCAGGACGGCAACGCGCAGGCGCGGCTCTGTGGGATTGTTCATCGGGGCGCGGCGTGCTTACTGGCGGGTGGCGCTGGGGGGCAGAATGATGCCCGAGTCGCTGCCGTTGCCGTTGCCATTGCCGTTGGTCGCGCCTTGCTGCTGTTGCAGTTCGGCCAGGCGTTGCTCGTACAGGGCCTGGAAGTTGACTTCCGTCAGGTGCAGCGGCGGCATCGAGGTGCGGGTGATCGCGTCTGCGATGTTGGCGCGCAGGTACGGGTACAGCATGGTCGGGCAGACGATGCCCAGCAGCGGATCCAGTTGCTCTTCCGGAATGTTGGCGGCTTCGAAGATGCCGGCTTGCGTGCCTTCGACCAGGTACACGACCTTATCGTTGATGCGGGTGGTGACGGTGACGGTGACCGTGGTCTCGAACACGGTTTCCGCCAGACGCTGGCCGCCCACGGTGATGCTCACTTCGACCTGGGGCGCTTCTTGCTCCAGGAAAACGTGAGGCGCGTTCGGCATTTCCAGCGAAAGGTCTTTCAGGTAGACGCGTTGCAGATTGAACGAGGGCGCGTCGTTGCCGCCTTCTTGCTGGGTGTTTTGGTCTTGATCAGCCATGAGTGTTTCCGTTGGTGGAGGGGGCAAAAGAGAGGGCGATTAGCCGTTTAGCAAGGGGGCAAGGCCACCCGAGCGGTCCAGGGCCATCAAGTCGTCGCAACCGCCGACATGGGTATCGCCGATGAAGATCTGCGGCACGGTGCGCCGGCCGGTACGTTCCATCATGACATCGCGCTGGGACGGGTCGCGGTCGATCTGGATGATCTCCAGGTCGGTCACGCCGCGTTGCTCGAGCAGAGCCTTGGCGCGGGCGCAGTAAGGACAATAGTCCTTGCTGTACATGACAACTTTATTCATAGGCGCTCCTGCGATTCGGGTTTGAAGAAAGGGGACGGGCGCCCCGGTTCAACCCTTCTGGGTAACCGGCAGGCTGGCGGCCGACCAGGCGCGCATGCCACCATCCAGCGGCACGACGTCGGTGAAACCTTGCGCGCGCAGCTTGGCCGCGGCACGGGCGGAATCGCGGCCATTGTCGCAAACCACGACCAGCGGCTTGTTCTTGGGCAGCGACGCGGCCTTTTGTTCGATGTCGGCGGCCGGCAAGTTGCGTGCCTGGGCGATATGGCCGGCCTGGAATTGCTCGGCGGGACGCACGTCGACCCACACGGCATTGCGCTGGTTGACCATCTGGATGGCCTCGCCGGTGCTGACGGCCGAGCCGCTGCGCCCCTTGCGGAGCGCGGGAATGGCCAGCATCACGCCGGAGATCACGGCGACGGCGACGATGAAGACGTTATTTTTATCGAGCAAGAATTGCAGAAGATCCACGGGGCATCCTGAAGTACGGCGACAAGCCTGGTAGGGGCGAACCCTTGGCGTCGCCTCAGGGGCCGCGCCAGGGAAATGGGCGGGTGCGCCGGGGCAAAATCAAGGGCAAAATCACTCAATTATAAAATGAGCGCATTCTTTAACCATCCCCTAACTTTAACCCGCGCGGAAAGCGTGCCAAACCATGCATAAACTTGTTCTGATGCGCCACGGCGAAAGCCAATGGAATCTGGAAAACCGTTTCACCGGCTGGACCGACGTCGACCTGACCGAAACCGGCCGTGAACAGGCCCGCAAGGCCGGAGAATTGCTGAAGAAAGAGGGCTACACCTTCGATCTGGCCTATTCGTCGCTGCTCAAGCGCGCCATCCGCACGCTGTGGATCGCGCTGGACGCCATGGACGCCATGTACACCCCCGTGGGCGTGAACTGGCGCCTGAACGAACGCCACTATGGCGCGCTGCAAGGCCTGAACAAGGCCGAAACCGCCGCCAAGTACGGCGACGAACAGGTCCTGGTCTGGCGCCGCGCCTATGCCATCGCCCCGGAACCGCTGTCGCTGGACGACGAGCGTCATCCGCGTTTCGACAGCCGCTACGCCAAGATCCCGGCGGACCAGTTGCCTGCCACCGAGTGCCTGAAAGACACCGTGGCCCGCGTGCTGCCGTTCTGGAACGAATCCATCGCCCCGGCCATCCGCTCGGGCCGCAAGGTGCTGGTCGCCGCCCACGGCAACAGCTTGCGCGCGCTCATCAAGCACCTGGACAATGTGTCCGACGACGATATCGTCAACCTCAATATTCCGACCGGCCAGCCGCTGGTCTACGAATTGGATGATGACCTGCGCCCCATCCGCCACTATTATCTGGGCGATGCCGCCGAGATCGAGGCGGCCATGGCTGCCGTGGCCGCCCAGGGCAAGGCCAAGAAGGACTAAAAGGACCCGTTCACACCAGATGGAACCCCGCATGATTGCGCAATCACCCTCCGGGCAGGCTGGCACTCGGGCGCCAGGCGTCGTGGTGGCCACCTTGCGTGGTGCAGGCCGCGCGGCGTCAGCTACGCCTGGCCTGGCCTCCGATTTCCAGTTTGTGCGAGGCTCCCTCCGGTGAGAGCAGGTCCTTCTATGCGTCACACGGCAGGGTTGTTGTTGGCGGTCATGTTGGCCGGTGCGGGGTTGTCGGCCCGCGCGGCCCCCAACGACCTTGCCGGGCGCCAGTCCGACGCCGAACGCCAGCAGGCCGCCTTGCGCGACCGCATCGAGAACCTGCAAAAGGACATCGACGGCCGCGAGGCCGCCCGCAAGGAAGCGGCCGACGCGCTCAAACAGTCGGAGTCCTCGATTTCCAGGATCAACCTGCGCTTGCGGGAATTGGGCGAGGCCAACCGCCAGGCGCAGGCCGACCTGGCCAGCCTGGAAAAGCAGATCGGCGCGCAAGAGGCCGTGCTGGCAAAGCGCCGCACCGAGCTTGCCGATCAACTGCGCACCCAATACACCAGCGGCGTGTCGCCCTGGACGGCGCTGCTGTCCGGCGACGATCCCCAGGTGCTGGGCCGTAACCTCGGCTACCTGGATTACGTGTCGCAGGCTCGCGCCAATGCCGTGCAGGCGCTGCGGGCCGACATCGAGCGCCTGGCCGCCTTGCAGGCGCGTGCCGATGCGCGCCGCGGCGAGATCGAAAAGGTCGTGGCCGAAACCTCCGAACAGAAGACCGCCCTGGTCGGCCAGCAGAAAGAGCGCGCCACGCTGCTGGCGCAACTGGAAGGGCAGATCGCCGCCCAGCGCGCCGAAGCCAACAAGCTGGGCCGCGACGATCAGCGCCTGTCGCGCCTGATCACCGACCTGGACGCGGCGATCACCAAGCAGATCGAAGAAGCCCGCAAAGCCGAAGAGGCGCGCAGGAAGGCCGAAGAGGCGCGCCGGGTGGAAGAAGCCCGCCGCGCGGCCGAAGACGCCAAGAAGCGCGCCGAGGCGCAACGCCGCGCGGACGAAGCCCGCAAGAAGGCCGAGGCAGACCGCAAGCTGGCGGCCGACGCGGCCGCCCGGCGCGATCGCGACAGCCGCGACGCCCAGGAAGCGGCCCAGGCCCGCGAACAAGTCGAGACGGCGTCGCGCCAGAATCGCGGCCCCGTCGCCGTGGCCGACCCGGACGCCGCCGGATTACGCCCGGCTGAACAGCGCCACACCCGGCTGACGGATCCGGCCGACACGCCGCCGCCATCGACGAAACCCGCGGATTCTCCCAAAAAGGCGGAACCCGCCGAACCCGAAACCACTCCAACCCGCACCGCATCGGCCCAGCAGACCACTCGCGCCGTGCCGCTGGGCGGGGGCAACGGCTTGAAGCATGGCCTGGCCATGCCCGTGCGCGGGCAGGTGCAAGGCCGTTTCGGGGTCGACCGCCCGGACGGCGGTGTCTGGCGTGGCGTGGTGCTGCGCGCGCCGGAAGGCACCCCCGTCAAAGTGGTGGCTCCGGGCACCGTCGTCTACGCCGAGTGGCTGCGCGGTTTTGGCAACCTCATCATTGTGGATCATGGCCAGCAGTACCTGACGGTCTATGCTTACAACCAAAGTCTGCTCAAACGAGTGGGAGATTCAGTGACAGGTGGCGATACTATTGCTACGGTAGGGGCAACCGGCGGCCAAGTGGAATCCGGCCTATACTTTGAAATTCGCCATCGTGGCGCTCCTGTGGATCCGGCCCAGTGGCTGGCCCAGTAGGGGCATTGGCAAAATTGTCGTTGGTAAATAACCGTTGGTGAATTACCAAACCCCATCGGCGAAAACAAAATTCGGGAAGTGTGCATGGGCACTCGCAAGTTTCGCGGTTTCGGTCTGATAGCCATCGGTGCGGTGGCTGGCGTATTGCTTAGTGTTGGAGTGACAGCCGTCGCCCAGCGCGGCAGTCCCTTGCCACTGGACGAGCTCAGGCAACTGACCAGCGTGTTCGCCGCCATCAAGAACAACTACGTCGAGGCGGTCGACGACAAAACCCTGATCGACAATGCCATTTCCGGCATGGTTTCGAACCTGGACCCGCATTCCGCCTACCTGGATGCCGACGCCTTCCGCGAAATGCAGACGGCCACGCAAGGCGAGTTCGGCGGCCTGGGCATCGAAGTCGGCGCCGAAGACGGCTTCGTGAAGGTGATTTCGCCGATCGAAGGCACGCCCGCCGCGCGCGCTGGCGTCATGGCCGGCGACCTGATCATCAAGATCGACGACACGCCCACCAAGGGCATGACCCTGAACGACGCGGTCAAGCTCATGCGCGGCGCGCCCAAGTCGCCGATCACGCTGACCATCATGCGCGCCGACCGTCCCCAGCCCATCGTGCTGAAGATCGTCCGCGACATCATCAAGGTGCGCAGCGTGCGCAGCAAGATGCTGGACAACGGCGTGGGCTACATCCGCGTCGCGCAGTTCCAGGAAAAGACGGGTTCGGACCTGGCCAAGGAACTGAAGGACCTGGGCGCCAAAGAGCCGCTCAAGGGCCTGGTCCTGGACCTGCGCAACGATCCGGGCGGCCTCTTGACCAGCGCCATCGGCGTGTCCGGCGCCTTCCTGCCGGCCGACGCCCTGGTGGTGTCCACCGACGGCCGCACGCCCGACGCCCGCCACAAGTACCTGGCCACGCCGTCGGAATACGCTCGTGGTGAAAGCAACTACCTGTCCGGCCTGCCGGCCTGGACCAAGACCGTGCCGATGGTGGTGCTGGTGAACGTGGGTTCGGCCTCGGCCTCCGAGATCGTGGCCGGCGCGCTGCAAGACCACAAGCGCGCCAAGGTGCTGGGCAACCGCACCTTCGGCAAGGGCTCCGTGCAGGTCATCCTGCCGCTGTCCGAAACCACCGCGGTCAAGCTGACCACGTCGCGCTACTTCACGCCCAACGGCCGCTCCATCCAGGCGACCGGCATTGAACCGGACTACGTCGTTGCCGATACGGCCGACGGCGACTTGTTCCGCCTGCCGCGCGAAGCCGACCTGCAGCGCCACCTGTCCAACCCGGGAACGTCCAACGAAGTGAAGTCCAATGCCGAGCAGGACAACGTCGACGTCCCGACCAAGGTGTTCGAATTCGGCGGCAAGGACGACTTCCAGTTGCAGCAGGCGCTGAACGTGCTGGCCGGCAAGCCGGTGCAAAAGGGCTCGGCCCGTGCACAGGCCAAGGCTGACGCCAAGGCCGGCGGCGGCACGCCCACGCGCATGAAGATCACGCCGACCGGAGTCGAGCCCAGCAAGGACAAATGAACGACGAGCAACTGCTGCGCTACGCCCGCCACATCCTGCTGGACGAGCTAGGAATCGAAGGGCAGGAAAAACTGCTGGCGGCGCGTGTGCTCATCGTTGGGGCGGGTGGACTGGGTTCACCCGCCGCGCTCTACCTGGCCACCGCCGGCGTGGGCGACATCACCCTGGCTGACGACGACATCGTCGAACTCAGCAACCTGCAACGCCAGATCCTCCACACCACCGCCAGCGTCGGCCGGCCCAAGGCCGAGTCCGGGCGCGACATGCTGGCGGCGTTCAATCCGCAGGCGCAGGTGCATGCCCGAGTCGAACGCCTGAAAGACCAGTCGCTGTCCGACGCCGTCGCCGCCGCCGACCTGGTGCTGGACTGCACCGACAACTTCACCACCCGCCACGCCATCAACCGTGCTTGCGTGCAACACCGCAAGCCGCTGGTGTCCGGCGCGGCCATCCGCTTTGACGGCCAGATCAGTGTGTACGACCTGCGCGATGACAACGCGCCCTGTTACCACTGTCTGTTCCCGGAAGCGGACGACGTCGAAGAAGCCAACTGCGCCACGATGGGGGTCTTCGCCCCAGTCGTCGGCATCATCGGCAGCATGCAGGCGGCCGAAGCGCTGAAACTGCTGTCCGGCGTGGGTGAAAGCCTGTCTGGCCGCTTGCTGTGGCTTGACGTCCGCACTATGCAGTGGCGCAGCGTCAACGTCCAGCGCGACCCCGAATGCGCGGTTTGCGGCCATCGCGGCCACTGAGGCCGGCCCAGGCGCTAGGCGAAAAATTCGTTTTGCGCCGGGGGCTTATTGCCCTTTGGGACAATATTAAAGGCTTGAAATACCTGCTATAACGCCAGCCAGCCTACTCAATACAGGTAATGGCGATGGACGTGACGGCGTGGATACAGGACTGAAGTTCAGCTTGCCCAAGTGGCGCCTGACGCGCTGGTTGACGCACGCCGGCCAGGATACGCCCGCGGATATCCGCGCGGCGCTGATCGCCAGCCTGTTCGGCACGCTGCCCATCTTTGCCGGCGGCGTCATCAATACCCTGATGATTTCGGGCGTGGTCACCTGGCGTCGCCCCGAGCCCCTGTACATCTCGTGGCTGGCGCTGGAGGTGGTGCTGGCCATCGTCCGGGTCACGATCCTGCGCGCCGCCTTGCGCGCCGCGCCCAAGGGCGGCAACACCCATACCGACCTCTACATCGTGCTGGCGCTGCTGTGGGCGTTCAGCGTGGGCTATGGCGTGTTCATTACCTTTCTCAACGGAGATTGGCTGGCCGCCACCTTGGCCGGGGTGTCCTGCGGCGCGATGGCAGGCGGCATCTGCTTTCGCAACTACGGCGCACCCCGCCTGGTCGGCGCCATGATCTTCCTGAGCCTGGGCCCCATGTGCCTGGGCGCGCTGTTTACCGGCGAATACGTTACCGCCATCGTCTTCATCCAGATTCCGTTCTACCTGGTCAGCATGAGCGTCGCGTCGCATCGGCTGAACCGCATCCTGGTGTCCACCATGCTGGCCGAGCGCGACAGCGAACGGCGCGCCAACGAAGACGCGCTGACGGGCCTGGCCAACCGGACGGGGCTGCAGGTGGCGCTGGAGCGGGTTTGCGCCAGCGCGCGGGCGCACGACAGCCATGTCGCGCTGCTGTACATGGACATGGATGATTTCAAGCGCATCAATGACACCTACGGCCACGCGGCGGGTGATCAGGTATTGACCACCGTCGCCCAGCGCATGCGCGGCATGCTGCGGGTGGACGACGTTGCCGCCCGGATCGGGGGCGACGAATTCATCGTATTGGTGACGGGCATCGACGCCACGGCGGCGTTGCGGCTGGGCGAACACTTGCTGCACGACGCCTCTCAGCCCATCTCGCTGGCGGACGGCACCCGGGTCAGCGTGGGGCTTTCGATCGGCATTTCGATTATTTCGGGCGCCAATCGCAGCCCGCAGGCGGCGCTGGATTCCGCGGATGCCGCGTTGTACCGCGCCAAGGCGCGGGGCGGGCGCTGCTGCGAAATCGTCGGGGGCGGCGATGCCGACGCCACGGCGTCCGCAGGGGCCGGCGGAGAACCCGCCACCATTTGAACGGGGCGCATACGCCGGCAACCGGGGCGTATTGGGTTGAAAGTTATCAGATAACCTGAAAAATCTGCCTATAATCCAGGCATGCTGACCAAGACCCTGACCTTGACCGAACAGGTCGCCCGCCAGATCGCCGCCGACATCGCCGATGGCGTGCACCCGGTCGGCGCCAAATTGCCGTCCGGCCGGATTCTGGCCGGCCAATACGGCGTCAGCGCCGCCGTGATCCGAGAGGCGACGGAGCGCCTGCGCGCCCAGGGCATGATCCAAAGCCGGCAGGGCTCGGGCAGCACCGTGGTGTCGCGCACCGGCAGCCAGGGCTTTCAGGTGTCTAGCGGCATCGGCGTGGACCGTGGCCAATTGGCCGGCGTCTACGAATTGCGGATGGAGCTGGAAGGGGGCGCGGCCGCGTTGGCGGCGTTGCGGCGCAATGCCGCCGACCTGAGCGCCATGGCGCAGGCGCTCGCCAGCCTGGAGGCC
The DNA here is from genome assembly GCF_002975275.1 of Achromobacter sp. MYb9. Classification (GTDB taxonomy): domain Bacteria; phylum Pseudomonadota; class Gammaproteobacteria; order Burkholderiales; family Burkholderiaceae_B; genus Achromobacter. Next base: position 460,866 of record NZ_PCOQ01000002.1, read on the forward strand.
CACCTTGACCATCCCGACGACGGCGTGGAACACGATGTGGCGTTCCACATTGCCATCGCCGCGGCCACGCACAACAGTACCTACCAGGACCTGTTGCAGTACTTGAATCTGCAGTTGCGGCTGGCGGTCCGCACCGCACGGTCCAACAGCCGTTTGCAGGAGGGACTGACCGCGGCGGTGCACCAGGAACATGTCGCCGTGTTCGAGGCCATCCGCGCGGGCAATCCCGAACAGGCCCGCCAGGCGGCGGTCTTCCATTTGCAGCAGGCGGCTCGCCGCCTGCAACTCGATCCCTTATTTTTCGCGGCAACGCAGACACCATGAGCGCATCCGACTTCACGCAACGCCTGACCCAGGCCCTGGGCCCCGACACCGTCTACACCGCCGACGCGGATATCGCTCCGTGGCTGTCCGACTGGCGCGGTCTGTACAACGGCCATGCCCAAGCCGTCGTGCGCCCGCGCACCACCGCCGACGTTGCCGCTTGCCTGGCCTTGTGCCAGCAGGAGGGCGTGCCGGTGGTGCCGCGTGGCGGCAATACCGGCCTGTGCGGCGGCGCGACGCCGGACGGCAGCGCGAAGAACGTGGTGCTTAGCCTGGACCGCATGAACGCCGTGCGTTCTATCGATACCGTGGCCAACACGATGGTGGCCGAAGCCGGCGCCATCCTGGGCAATCTGCGCCGCGCCGCGCAGGACGCGGGACGGCTGTTGCCGTTGAGCCTGGCGGCGGAAGACTCCAGCCAGATCGGCGGCAACGTTGCGACCAACGCCGGCGGCGTCAATGTGGTGCGCTACGGCATGGCGCGCGAATTGGTGCTGGGCCTGGAGGCCGTGCTGCCCACGGGCGAGATCTTCAATGGCCTGCGCACGCTGCGCAAGGACAACACGGGCTACGATTTGAAGCAGTTGCTGATCGGCTCCGAAGGCACGCTGGGCGTGATCACGGCGGTGGCGTTGCGCCTGTTTCCGCGCACCGATGTACGTTCGGTGGTGCTGACGGCCGTCGAGTCGCCTGCGCAGGCGCTGCAGTTGTTCGAGATTCTGTTCGAGCAGTGCGGCGCGCGCCTGCAGGCGTTTGAGTACTTTTCGGGCGATTGCCTGGATCTGGTGCTGACGCACGCCGAAGGCGTGCAGGAACCGTTCGATCAGCGCTATCCGGCGTATGTGCTGGTGGAGTTGGCCGACACGGCCGATGAGGCGGGCCTGACGACGCTGCTGGAAAGCGTGATCGGCACGGCGCTGGAACGCGGCCTGTGCCTGGACGCCGCAGTGTCGGCGTCGTTGTCGCAGTTGCAGACGCTATGGAAGCTGCGTGAAGAAATCTCGGAAGCACAGCGCGCCGACGGCCCACACCTGAAGCACGACGTGTCGCTGCCGATCGAACGCATTCCGGAGTTCATGGTGTCGGCGGAGGCACGCGTGCGCGCGCTGTACCCCGATATCCGCCCATTCATTTTCGGCCACTTCGGCGACGGCAATCTGCACTACAACCTGTCACGTCCGGCAGGTGCCGACAGGGATTGGGTGGCGGTAAATGGTGCGGCGATCACGGATGCGGTGTTGGATGAAGTAAATCGCTACGGCGGGAGCATTTCAGCGGAACACGGGATCGGGCAGTTGAAGCGGGAGCATTTTCTGCATAGCAAGGATGCCGTGGAGTTGAGGTTGATGCGGGAGATCAAGAAGGTGATGGATCCGGCGGGGATTATGAATCCGGGGAAGTTGCTGTAGGGGTGGTTCAGGGGGCGTCTTTAGATCTTCGTGGGACGCTCGTCGCCGGGGTCGGGTGGGTGGCGCGCGCCCACGATTGCGGTCCGGAGCCTTCGCTC
>NZ_PCOQ01000003.1 GCF_002975275.1 Achromobacter sp. MYb9
GCAGACTATTCAGGAGTGAAGGACGTGCGCAACCCCGTTCTCGCGGCAATACCGACCGGCATCATGGAAGGCCGGTGCCGGCAAAGCGCTCAAGGCAAACACGCGATCCTGCATGCTGTGATCTGCGCGGTCCTCGCCAGCTCTCCTTTCCTGCAGATCGAAGCCGCCCATGCCGCCGGCTTCGACTGCAAGGCCGCGAAAACCCATGTCGAACATCTAATCTGCGCCGAACCTTCGCTGTCCAAGCTGGACGATCAGGTGAAGGAGCTTTACGAAAAGATTCAGGCTGAAACCGCTGGCCGTGACGGTGAAACCGGTGAATGGCGCGATCCTGTAGCGAAAGAGCAGACGCAATGGCGCACCACCGTGCGCGACCGTTGCCCCGACGCCGCCTGCCTGAAATCCGCCTACGTGGACCGCATCGCTGCCATGAAAAAGAACTGGGCAGAGGCGCTGGGCCCCGCAGGCAAGTAATACGCGAAGCCCTCCGGGGTGGTCGAATTTTGCTATTTAAAAGCATCCTGTCGGCGCTGAAGTAAAAGTGAGCCACCATGTGTCCGATCGCCGGTTCGATGGCGCTGCAGTGATCTCACCAGGCCGAGAGCGAAGCTGCAGCGCGGCTTGCCGATATCGCAAATTCCCAATTCAGATGACGCTTTTCTCCCAGAATCCCAACTTGAGTGACGCAACGGGACCCACGTCAAGCGCCTGACGGGTACTCAACGCCCGTCTGCGCGCCCTGGCGGGCTTCCTGCTAGTGCCGCGGCGGCCGCCTGCGTCGCCTCGCAAATTCACGCATCTTCTTTCGACAAGAATTGGGTCGAGCAATTGGCGACGACCGCGGCCGCCGAATCCGGCGAAGAGTTCCGCACCGTGGCCACATCCGCGGAGGCCGTCACCTCGAGCGCCCGCATTTGGCTATATACCCCAGCCCAAATGGGCGCGAGATGGATGATGGTGTTGACTGCGTGCCTCTGCTGCGGGTCCTCCAGCCGGTCCTTCAAGTGCACCAGGTCCTCCTTGTCGAACACCATGAATTCCTGAAAGGGGTGCCAGGTCAGAACCAGTTCATCAGACGGTCGACGGTACTGAAAAATTCGGCGCACGTCCAAGTTCGAGGCAATTCTGTTCGCCGAGGCAAAGTCCAAGCCCGCGTCTGTTGGCTTGCTGTCGTCACCGGCGTCATCACGCACAAGAAAATCTTCAGCGACTTCTTCACGTTTCGGCCAGGCAAGGGGCAGCGTTCATGGCTAGACGCGCATAACGTCGTCAGCGTCTTGTCCTTGCCGTTTTTCTTGATGATCATCTACACCGGGCTGGTCTTCTTCGCCGTGACCTACCTGCCTGCGGCGCGCGACGCGCTGTATGGCACGTCGGCCGCTCAGCGTCAGGAATTCGCGAAAGAACTGCGGGGGCCGGCGCGCAGCGATCAACCGGTCACAGCACCTAACGTGTCGCTGCCTGCGCTTGCGCAGAGGCTGGAATCCGAATGGGGCGCGGGACATGTCGCGTCGATGCAGATCATTCACCCTGCGGGTGAATCCCCATACATTGATGTGCGCAGGGCCAGCACGTCCACGCTAAGCGTGCATGAACTGGCTGCGCGCTTCAGCGCCATCGACGGCGAGCGATTGCCGCTGCCCGAGGCCGCTCCGGCGACGATGCGCGTGCGCAGTACGTTATTCGCGTTGCACGAAGGGCTTTTCGCCGATTGGTGGCTCCGCTGGCTGTATGTGATTTCGGGGCTGCTCGGCTGTGCCGTGATCGGGACTGGTCTGGTGCTGTGGACCGTCAAGCGGGGGCAGCAGCATCAACGCCTGCAACCATTTGCTGTCCAGACCGTGTACAGGCACTCCTCGCATGTTTCATAGATTTGCACCTACGCCGCCACATTCTGGCTTGAATCGCAAAACTTGCTTGCACTTACGCGGCACGGCTCAGAACGAAAAACGGATAATCCCCGCCTCTCACACAGAGGATATTGTTTTGAAGTTGAAAGCTGCACTCCTGATTTCCGCCCTCAGCGCCCTGGCCTTCGCACCTGCCCACGCGGCATCGCAACGCTCGGTTGACGCGCGCGCCTTCGACATTGCTGGCGTCAAGCCCGGCATGGACTACGACGAAGCCCTGGCCGCGGCGGCCAAGAACTTCAACGTTGCCAAGAACCAGATCCGCACCGGCTACGCGACCAACAACGTAGTCACCGGCACCAAGATGCCGATGAACTTCAGCTACAGCAAAGACGGTGTCGAGCTGTCCGTGCACTTCGAGCCGCGCCTGCCGGTCGACAAGAATCGCCCGCTGGTGGTGTCGCAGATCAACTATGAACTGCCCTGGAGCCCTGCCAACCGCGACGCCATGGCCGAGGCCGCGCTGCAGAAGTACGGCAAGCAGTCCAACTTCCCCAGCACGCTGCCCATGCAGTGGTGCGAAAAGCCCAGCTCCAATCCAGGCATGGGCTGCTCGAGCGACATGTCGCAGGCCGTGCTGAACTACTCGGGCGTCAGCCTCAAGCTGTACGACCCCGCGCCGACCAATGCACGCATCCAGTTCATGGATAACTCACAGACGCGCAAACCCAGCTTCTGATCTCACCCCAGGTTCTGAAACCGGGAAGAAGTGATCGTGCCTGGTGTTGGTTTGCACTGAAAACTGATGTCGAAGTTCAGGGGCCTCAGGATTGTTCGCCGCGCGCGGTCCCTTCCCAGAACACCACTCGGCGATGCAGCCGGCGCATGAACAGCGAGCCGGTGAGCCCGATGGCGGCAAGCAGCGCCACGCCGGCGAACATGGTGGCCAGGCTCATGCTGACCGACGCCGAGGCGATGAGATAGCCCAGGCCGCGCTGCGCCGAGAGGAATTCGCCGACCACGGCGCCGATCAGGGCGAGAGAGACGCCGATCTGCAGCCCGGAAAAGATGTCGCCAGCGGCGGCGGGAAGCTTCACGTGCAGGAGGAGGTAGCGGCGGCTGGCGCAGAAGGCGCGGCAGGCGTCCAGCAATTCCGGATCGGTACGCTTGATGCCATTGACCGTGTTCACGAACAGCGGAAAGAAGCAGACGAGCGCGACCAGCACGACCTTCGACGCCATGCCGAAACCGAACCACACGAGGATGATAGGACCCAACGCCACCTTCGGCATTGCCTGCAAGCCCAGGAATACCGGATAGCAGAAGCGCTCGAAGGTGCGCGATTCGGCCAGCAACGCGCCGAACACGATCGCCAGGCCGCATCCGAGGGCATAGCCGCTGACGGCCTCGGCAAGGGTGGCGCCGATGTGCGGCCAGAGGGAGCCGGTGGCAAACCCTTGCGCCAGGGCGTCGAACACGGCGCCAGGCCGGGGCAGCAGATAGTCCGGGATGGCGAAGATCTCGATCGCTGCGTGCCAGAGGCCGATCAGGACCGCGAGGCTGATGAGGGGGTAGATCGGGGCGGGCAGGCGCGGGGCCCGCGCCGGCCGGGAGGCGGAAGCGGAGGTATCAGGCATGGCTCGTGAAGTGGCGGCGCAGGTGATGGCAGGCGGTGTTGAAGTCGGCGTGACCTAGGGTGTCGGGCGTCCGGGGACGGGTGAGACCGGGCCGGTAGTCTTCCACGATGCGTCCGGGGCGGGGCGACAACACCAGGATGCGGTCGGCCAGGAAGACGGCTTCGGGGATGCTGTGGGTGATGAAAAGCACCGATTTGCGCTGCTGGCTCCAGATCCGCTGCAGCTCGAGCGTCAATGCCTCGCGCGTGAGCGCGTCCAGTGCGGCGAAGGGCTCGTCCATCAGGAGCAGGGCCGGGTCGGCCAGCAGCATGCGGGCGATACCCACGCGCTGCTGCATGCCGCCGGACAACTCGTGCGGATAGTTCGCGGCGTAGCGTTCCAGGCCAACGAGCGTCAGCAGTTCCTGGGCGCGCACGCGCGCCGCTTGTGCCGGCAGCCCAAGCGTGGCCGCGGGCAGCAGCACGTTCTGCGCCACCGTGCGCCAGGGCAGCAGGTTGGGCTTCTGGAACACCACCCCGGTGCGGCGGCTGGGGCCGGCGATCTCTTCGCCCGCCAGCGTGAGCTGGCCGGCGGTGGGCCGGATCAGCCCCGCCGCGAGCTTGGCCAGCGTCGACTTGCCGCATCCGGACGGTCCCAGCACCGCCACGAACTCGCCCTCGGCAAGCGTCAGGTCGATGGGACCCAGCGCGTCGAGGGTGCCACGGCGGGTGCGGTAGGAGAGGCTCACACCCTCCAGCTTGAGGTCCTGCGTCATGCGGCGGCCTCGCGCAGAAAGCGTTGCACGGCGGCCCAGGCGGCACGGCTGGCCTGGGCATTGGCCAGCGCCGTTCCGCCGCCGTCGAGGACGATGCCGGCCACCGGGTGCGGTTTCGCGATGAGCGTGGCGGGCACGTGCGGCACGCCCAGCGCGTGGCCCGCGCCCACACACCGGACGTGCTCGACCGGCCAGCGGTGTTCATGGCGGTAGAGGGTCTGGGCGATCTCCTCGGCATAGGCGGACGAGGGCCAGAAGCCGTCGTCCGTGCCCGACACCAGCATCACGGGGCCGGCGATGCGCTCGACGGGGATGCGCGCGGCCGCGACGCTAGTCGCATCGCGGTGAGCGCTCACGAACGCGGGCGCCTGCCGCACGGGCGCGGTGCCGGCGTCGCGGGCTTCGAACGCTGCCCAGTCCGCTTGGGGATTGCTGTCCCACACACTGCGCAGCGGTTCGCCGCGCCAGGTCCAGGCGGGCTCGCCCGGGAGCTGGCCGGGACGGCCGGCCCGCAGCGTGCCGTGCACCACCGAGCTCGGCACGTAGGCGATGACCGCGGAGACAAGATCTGGGAACCGCGCGCCGAGCAGCAACGACAGCTCCCCGCCGCGCGACTGGCCGGTCAGCGCCAAGAAACCCCTGGCGGGTTTCAGGTGGGCATGGACCCAGCGCAGCGCCGTTTCGAAGTACTCCAGCGGGGTGTCGGAGATGTGATCCGGACGGCCTGGGGATTTGAAGTAGCCGAGCGCAATGGCCTCGTAGCCGTGCGCGGCGTACAGGGCCGCACGTTGACGGGCCACGCCGCCGCCTGATCCGTTGAACACGACGATCACCGGGTGCGGTCCGGGGCTGGCGGGCACGTAGCGGGTGCCGGACAGGCCGCCGCCCAGCTCGATCTGTGTGACGCCATCCGCCTCGAAGCGCTGTACCAATTGCGCCTGCAAGGATATCGGGCCGGCGCGCAGCGTCAACGCGAGCGTGACCGCCGTTGTCGCGTCGCTGTGCTGCGGCGCCGTGGGCGCCTCCACCCGCCGCAGCGCCCACGCCACGGCCATGGCGTCCGGCACCGTCCAGTCACCGGCGCGCGGCGCCTGGGCATCCAGGTCCAGCACGCCGTTGGCGCCGACCTCGAATTCGGCGGCCGCTTGCCACAGGCTGCCGTCCGGATGCCTCATGCGGGCCTCCAGGCGCGCCGGGCCGGCCGGCAGGCCACGGGCCACGATGGTCCGCGGCACGTCGATCAGGGCGTCCTCGGGAGTGACGCGCAGGGTGGGCGCCGCGGGGGCGCCGCTCGCCAGCTCGCGGCTCATGGCTGGGCCTTTGCCTTGGCGCGCACGGCATCGGCGTCGAACGCGTTGATGCGGGGCAGCAGATCGTTGGTGAAGAGTTTGTCGATAGGCACGTCCGCGCTCGGATATTCGCCCGCGTCGGCCATCGCCTTGATGCCGGCTCGGATCGCGGCGAGATCGTACTGACCTGGCACGCGGGGAGCGCCCGCGGGCGTGTACAGCACGCGCCGCAGGCGGCGGGAGAGGAGCGTGGTCGCGTCCTTGAGCGCGCGGGCTTCGTCGCCCTCCGGCTTGGCCTGCGGATTGGCTTTCCAGAACGCGCGCACGCAGAACGTCGGATTGGCCTCGCAGGCGATCTGGCCTTTTGTGTAGGCGCGCGCGAAGCGTTCCAGTAGTTGCGGGTTGTCCCGTAGCGTGTCCAGGTGCGCGATGAAGCCGTTGCCCGCCGTTTCCCCGAACACGGCCGGGTACGCGACGCGGCGGATCGGCGTGCCCGACATCTCCAGCATGTCGTTCCAGCTGCTGTTGAAGTTCAGTGCGTCGACCTGATGGTTGCGCAGCGCGTGGAAGCCGGCAGCCAGGGCACCCACGGCCACGAACTCGACGTCCTTGCCGGGAGTCAGGCCGGCCGTGCGCAGCGCGGCGCGTCCTCCGGGGATCGTGCCCCAGGTGAGCGCGCCCACGCCGATCTTCTTGTTGCGCAGGTCGGCGAGTGTCTTGATGGGACCGTCCGCGAGCACGGCGAACTCCATGGTCGTGGCCGGCACGCCGTTATAGAAGTACTTGAGCGGCAGGGGATCCTTGCCGCCGAAGGTGCTGGATATGACCGGCTCCGAGGTCGGGTAACCGACCGTCACCCGCTTGTTCGCGACCTGCGGAAGCAGGGCGCCGGCGCCCTGGAACACGATGGTCTTGACCTCCAGGTTCTCTTCCTTGAAGAAGCCCAGCGCTTCGGCGGCCGCGTAGGGCGCGCCATCGTGCACCGCGGGCGGGATGGCCAGCGCCACCGTGAATTCGTCGGCCGCCTGCGCGGACAGGCCCGCGCACGACAGGGCCAGCGCCGCGGCCAGACGGGCGTGGCGGGGAACCGCGTGGAGGCGGTGTTGCGTGGAATGAGGCATGGGGAGAATCCTGTGTGTGTCTTGTTCGGGGGGGCGCGTCAGTGCGCGGCGGGGGCAGCGACGCGCGCCGCGGCGTCGCGCAGCAATGCGGCCCGATCGATCTTGTTCGTGCCGGCCAGGGGCAATGTCGGCAGGAACCAGATATGGCGGGGATGCTGATACGCCGGGGCGTGTGTCAGTGCGTATTGCTTCAGGGCGCCGGCATCGGCACGGGCGCCTTCGCGCAGGACGACATAGGCAACCGGCTTGGCGCCCTTGATGTCGTCCTCGACCGGCACGACGCAGGCCTGCTGCACGTCGGGGTGGCCCTCGAGCATGCGTTCGACCTCGCCGGGGAAGATGTTCTCGCCGCCGCAGACGAACATGTCGTCGCGCCGGCCCACGAAAGTGTAGAAACCCTGCGCGTCGCGGCTGAAGACGTCGCCCGTGCGGTAGTAGCCATCGGAGGTGATCGGCGAGGGCAGGTCGGGCCGCGCGTGATAGCCCAGCATCAGGCCCGGACTGCGCAGTTCGAGCATGCCGGTGTTCTCGGCCTCTTCCGGCCCGCGCGTGAGCCGCACATCCACGGCCGGATGCGGATAGCCGACCGACAGCGGCGGGGTGGGGATCCCCTCGGGGTGCGGCCCGAACACGACCGGGCCGCCCTCCGTGGTGCCATAGGCGTTGATGACGCGGGCATTCGGGAACAACGCGCGAATCAGGGCGAGCAGGCTCGCGCTCACCGGGGCGGAGCCCATACGGATCGCGCGTACCGATGAGAGATCCGTGGCCGCCAGCAGCGCATGCTCGCGCAGCATCATCGCGATCATGGGCGGCACCGCGGTGAGCCAGGTGGCGCGCCAGCGGGAGATCGCCTCGATGTACAGGCGAGCGTCGAACTGCGGCAGGAGGACCGCGGTGGCGCGGCAGGCGAGCGCCAGGAATGCGAGCGCGAGCGCATTCATGTGATAGAGCGGCGCGGCGATCAGGGTGCGCTCGCGATCGAGCGGCGTGGCCGCCTGGCGCGTGCGCACGGTCCAGCGCTGGCCGGCGTGCGACAGCCGCACACCCTTGGGCTTGCCCGTGGAGCCGGAGGTGTACAGCATCAGGGCGACGTCATCCGCCTGGGGTTGCCACGCCGGCTGGCCGCCGGGCGCGAGAAACGCCTCCCAGTCGTCGCCGTCGAGCGCGACGCCGGCCACGCCCTCGGGCAGGACCGGGGCGCGCGCGGCATCGTGAAACACGAGGCGCGCGCCGCTGTCGGCGAGCACGTAGGCGATCATCGCCGGGGGAAACTTGAAGTTCACCGGCACCGCGACGAGGCCGGCGCGCATGATGCCGCACAGGACAGCGAGATAGCGGGGGGAATTGGCGGCCAGCACGGCGATCCGCTCTCCCGGCGCATAGCCGCGTCCGCGCAGGCCCTGGGCCACGCCCTCGGCCATGGCCGCGAACTCGTTGCGACTGACGGCCAGCGCGCCGCCCGTGTCGTCCAGGCCGATCAGCGCGATGTCGCTGCCGTCCGCCTGCCCGATCGGGCCGGAGAGCTCGCCGAGGTTGCGCAGGTCAACGCGGGCGATGTCCAGTGCGGTCATGCCGGCTCCTGTTTACGCACGCGGCGTGGCGTAGACGCCGCGGCCGCTGGCCACGAGCTTGCCGTCGGCATCGAACACCTGGGCTTCCGCCACCGAGATCTGGCCACCGAACTTGATCACCTTGCCATGGGCGCGCAGGTCGCCAGGGCCGGCGGGACGGTGATAGTCCACGCGCAGGTCAATGGTGGGCACGCCCCGGCCTGTCTGCGACACGAGCGCCCAGTCGGCCGTGAGGTCGACCAGCGCGGCGAGGATGCCGCCATGCGTGTAGCGCTTTTCGGCGTTCACGACCCATTCTTCGCGCCAGCGCGCGGTGAGTTCGACCTCACCTTCGCGCACGGCCTGGACTTCAAGGCCGAGCCATTGATGGTAAGGGCCGCGCAGCAGGCGTGCCTGAATGTCGGCGGCGGTGGGCAGGGTTGGGGTTTCGCTCATGATGGAACTCCTTGGATTCACGGATTGACGATGACTTTGCCCAGGACCTCGCGGTCGCGGATCAGCGCGAGGCCGTCGGCGGCCTGCTCGAGCGGCAGGCGCCGGTCGATGAGCGGGGAAATGCGGCCTTCGGCCACCAGGTCCAGCAGGGCCTTGAGGTTGTCGTCGTAGAAGCTGTTGGAGCCCTTGATGTTGAGCTCGAAGCTCCATACGTAGCGCAAGTCTTCCTTGGGATCGTGGCCCGCCGTCGCGCCGCATACGAGCAAGGTGCCGCCGCGCTTGAGGCACTTGAGCGACGGCACCCAGGTGTCGCCGCCGGTGAAGTTCACCACCACGTCCACGCCGCCTTCGTTGGTGCGGCGCTGCGGCTTGCCGTACTGCGCGATGGCCCACTTGGAGAAGTCCGTCTCGCGATAGTTGATGACGTGATCGGCGCCAAGCGCCTTCAGGGCCTCGGCCTTGGCGTCGGTGCCGGCGCAGGCGATGACCTCGGCGCCAAGCAGCTTGGCGAGGATCACACTGGCGGTGCCCACGCCGCCGCTGGCTCCCAGGATCAGCACGCGGTCGCCGGCGCGCACGGTCTGATGCGTGATCAGCATGCGGTGTGCCGTGCCGTAGGCAACCGGCAGCGCGGCCGCGTCGTCGAAGCTCACCGCATCGGGCAATGCGATCAGCTGTTCCTGCGACACCAGGCAGTACTCCGCCATGCCGCCGTCGAGCATTTCGCCCATCAGGCCGCGCGCGCGGTTCAGCGGGTTGACGAGCACGCGGTCGCCGGCCTTCCAGCCGCTCACGCCGGGGCCGACTTCACTGACTTCGCCGGCGAGGTCCAGGCCGATCACCACGGGCAGCGGCACCTTGATGCCCGGCATGCCCTGCACGGTGAACACATCGTGGTAATTGAAGGAAGAGGCGCGCACGCGGATGACGACGTGACCTTCGGTGGGGGCGGGTATGGCCTTGTCGGTCACGACGCGGAGTTGGTCGAGGCCGCCGTGTTCGGTCAGCAGTAGGGCTTTCATGGTCTTGCTCATCGGGATTCCTGTCGTTCTTGAGGTTCGGGAAGGCGGGGGCTCGCCCCCGCGGGTTACTTGAGTTTCTTGGCGGCTTCGTAGGGGCCGGTCACGAAGAGGTCGGCGGGCAGGCTGCCCTTGATGAGGCCGCCGGCGGCGAACACCTCGTGCTGACGCTTGAGCGTCTGGAGATCGGCCGGCTCGAAGGCCACGCGGTTCATGTCGTTCCACTGGGCCGCGTAGATGCGCGCGTCTTCTTCCGGGAGGTTCGCGGACTTCCGCAGGATGGCCACGACCTCATCGCGATGCGTGTCGCCCCAGGCCAGGGTGTTGCGCAGTCCGGCGATCACGCGGGCCACGGCCTCGGGGTGTTCAGCCACGAACTCGGCGCGCACCGCGCCGATGCCGATGTAAGGCACCGAGCTCGCGCCGGTCAGGCGCTGCCATTCCTGGGCGAACGATCCCAACTTGGTGACCTTGAGTTCCTTGAGCTGGGCCACCGTGACCGAGCGCAGCGCGGCGCCGTCCACCTGCTTCTGCGCGAGGAACTGCGCGAGCCGCGATTCGTTGCCGCCTACGAGCGAGAAGTCGTTCGCGCCAATGCCATGGTTGCCGGCCAGCACCGCCCCCGCGATGACGGCCACCGAGCTACCGGCGGGCGACATGCCGATCTTCTTGCCGCGGAACTGGTCCAGGCTCTTGATCGGCGAGCCTTCGGGCACGACGAACTGCACGTCGGCCGGCTGGGTGGCGGCGAACACCTTGATCGGCACGCCTTCGGCGGCGCTGCTGAACACGCCGGCGGCGGGGGCGCCGAAGGCCAGGTCGATGGAGTTCGAGGCCAGCGCACGCAGCGGCGCATTCACGTCGGGGAAGCGCACGAACTGCACGTCCAGACCTTGCTGCTTGAGGAAGTCCGTGGCCTCGAGCACCGAGCCGTAACCGAGGCTCACGCCGCTGCTCCAGTAGCCGATTCGGACCTTGTCGGCGGCGTGGGACACGGCCGGTCCGAGGGTGGCGGCGAAGGCGAGCGCGGCCGCGGCAGCGCGCAGGAAGGGTTTCACTTGCATGGGAGACTCCGTTGCTTCAGAGAGGTTTCCAGCGGAACAAATGGCGTTCCAGCGGTTTGAGGATGCCGCCCTCAAGCGCCAGCATCAGCGCGACGAGGAGCAGGGTCCAGGCGAAGACCTGGTCGGTCTGCACTAGATCGGCCGCCTGGCGCAGCCGGTAGCCGATGCCGTCCGAAGAGCCCAGGGTTTCGGCAACCAGCGAGACGCGCCAGCCAAAGCCGAACGCGAGGCGCGCGCCCGAGAAGAAGTAGGGCAGGATGGAAGGAAGGTGGATGCGAAACAGGATGCGCGCGCGGGAAAAACGCAGGCTGCGTGCGAGGTCTATCCACTGCTTGTCGACATTGCGCGCGCCCTGCCAGACGTTGGTCAGGATGAGCGGCATCGCGGTCATGAAGACCACGAAGATCGTCGTGGCGTTCGAGATACCGAACCATATGATCGCGAACACCGCCCAGATCGCGGACGAGACCGTGTTCATGACGGCGAGCAGCGGCTCGAAGACCTGGGCGAGCGCCCGGCTCGAGCCCAGGGCCAGGCCGAGCGGCGTGCCGACCAGCGTGGCGAGCAGGAATCCCGCGGCCACGCGGTATGTCGTCATGCCGACATCGTGCAAAAAGTTGGGCGTCTGGGTGAGCGCGACGAGGGCGTTCCAGACCTTTGCCGGCCCCGGTAGAACGAAGGTCGGCATGCGCGAGGCGGCAAACACCCACAGCGCCAGGAAAGCGAGGGCGAGCAGCACGCGCGTCAGTACGAGGCCGGTCCACGCGGGCGGACCCGCGCGGGGTACGGGGGCGGGGTTCGTGAGGGTGGTTCGAGTCATTGCTGGACTTTCAGGCGCAGGCGCCGCGTGGTTTCGCTGACGTCGGGATCGGTGGGGGCGCGCGGACGCGGCAGTTCGATCGGCACGATTTCGCGGATCCTTCCGGGCCGCGGCTTGAGCAGCACGACGCGGTCCGCCAGTACGACGGCCTCTTCGACGTCGTGCGTGACGAAGAGAATGGTGTTGCCGCTGCCGCTCTGGATGCGCATCAGTTCCTCGTGCATCTGGGTGCGGGTCTGGGGGTCAAGCTTGGAGAAGGGCTCGTCCATCAAGAGCAGGTCCGGACCGATCACCAGCGTGCGCGCGAGCGCGGCGCGGCTGCGCATGCCGCCGGACAATGCGTGGGGCCAGGCGTCGCCAAAGTCCGACAGGCCCACGGCCTTGAGCGCTGCGTTGGCGCGGCGGCGCCGCTCCTGGCGTGGAAGCGCATCGGGTTCCAGGCCGAGTGCGACGTTGTCGCGCACCGTGCGCCAGGGCAGCAGCCGGTCTTCCTGGAAAAGATAGCCGAGCCGGCTGTGGCGGTGAAAGTCGGCAGCGGGCTCGCCGGCCAGCGTGATCTCACCCTTGCCGGGAGATTGCAGGCCCGCGATCAGATCGAGCAGCGTGCTTTTCCCGCAGCCCGACGCACCGAGCAGCGCCACGATCTCGCCCGGGGCCACGTCGAAGGCGATGTCGCGCAGCACTTCCAGCGTGCCGAAGTGCTTGGACAGGCCCGCGACGCGCAGGGCGGGCATGAGGCAGGCTTGCGTCATCGCCAACTCCCCGGACCGGTCACCGGGATGGCCGCGCCGGTTTCGGCCAGGCTGGCGTAGAGCTTCTCCAGCGTCATGGCCTGGAAGGTCTCGATGTGACGGCGGGCGATGAGCTCCACGCGCCGCGCGTCGCCTTCCTCGAACGCAGCGATCATGGCGTTGTGGTCGTGCTTGATCTCCGGCTTGGTCTTCTGCACGCCAAAGCCGAGGGCGACCAGGCGCGACATCTCGTCCATCAGGCCGGCCAGCGTGTGATGCAGGCGCGCGTTGCCGCAGGCGGCGGCAATGGCCAGATGGAACGCCTTGTTGGCGTCCATGAACACATCGATCTGATCGTTCAGCTGCAATACCGGATGCTGAACACGGCAGGCCGCCTCGAGGTCGCGCAGCCGGTCCAGGTCCACCCGGCCCACGGCCAGGCGCGCGGCCAGCGGCTCGAGCTGAGCGCGTAGCGTGAAGACTTCTTCGACGTCGCGCAGCGTGATCGGCGCGATCTGATAGCCCTTGCGCGGGCGCGACCGCACGAAGCCCTCTTGCGTCAGCCGGGTCAGCGCGATGCGCAGACTGGTCTTGCGGATGTCATAGGCCGCCATCAGCGCAGGTTCGGTCACGATGGCGCCCGGCGAAAGACGGCAGGAGATGACGTCGCGCCGGATCCGCTGATAGGCTTCGTCGCCGCTGCTGAGCGCGGCGTCTTCGTTCACGGTGAGTCGGGAGGTGTCCATCGCGGCCTGTTTGGGTGAGTCTGGGCGGCTCACCGATGCATGCACATCGGCTTACCAAGGATTCTAGGGAGGCACAGTGCGACGACAAACGAAGAAAATCTCCTATCAATATGCGCTGGGGTGACCGGCCCACGTAGGCTGCTCACTGGGATGCTGACACCTGGGCAGGCATGGCGCTTGCGCAGCCCTCATGCGCATTTGATTGTTCGCGCAACCGTGAGGCCTCCCTACCATGCAGCCTGATTTGTCTGGTCAGGAGCAAGCCTCATGGGGGCAGTAGTGCAGCAAGGGTTGGAAAAAGGGCAGGCGCCGGCATTGCGCCGTCGCCGCACGCGCGGCGTGGCCGTGGGAATGCTGGTGGCAGCGTTGGCGACCGCGGGCCTGGCCCTCGGCGCGGCCGCGCGGGCGCAGGAAAGGCCGGCCGCCAAGGCCGGTGGAACGCTGATCGTCGGGCAATACCAGGAGGGCAGGTGCCCATGCCTCAAAACAGGTCGTCGCCTTGCGGCGGCGTCGTCGCCGGCGCCACCATAGCCATCGCCTGTAGCGCGGCCAGCGCGCGCCGCTTCATGTCGGCCACCTGGGGCCCGAACTCGTAGAGCGGCGCACCGAGCGCCGGCGCGTTAAGACGGGAAAGGGCTCTTGGGAATAAGCCCGGGCGCTTACCATCAACCGCCATAGCATTGCGCGTAAGTAAAGTCGACCAAGCGCTTGTCTGAGGCATCCTGCGGCGTGGACGGCTCTACTTGGAAATGCCCGAACATATCGTCGTTGCAGATCCTCACGTTCTTGCGCTGCGTACCTTCCTGCAATACGCAGGAGCCGCCAAAACTGTGATTACTCCCAGCGACGCCAACCGGTAGATCAATCAGCCGGCTACAACCGATGATTCGGCCGTTTTGCTTCTGATGCGCCAACGATTGGTTGAACGATTCAACACGGGAGTTGGGATCACGAATCGGCACAACATTAACGCATTCGCCACTGACGGTTCGGTTGCCCGGCAGCTTGCAGTCTGAGTACACCTCGCCATTGGCAATATGTTCCTCATTACGCGCCAGCATGGCGATGCGGGTTGTGTATGCTTGCTGCAGGCAGGCGCTGTCTTGACAAATGCCACGAGCGTATTTAATCCAGTTGCGCTGTTCTTTAGCCAACTCTTTCTTGCCATAGGCATCAGTTGCGGCTAGTGCTGTTTCATAGGCGCCTTGCAATTTTCCATCCAGCGCGGATGTCTCGGCATCGCTACAGATCAACCTTTCCGTAGTGCCCACGGCCTTGTTGCAATCAAAACTAGCGGCTTGGGCGCCAGTCCATAGCGTTGCAAGGCCCAACGCAAAGAGAAGCTTCATCGCAGGTGTATACCGTATCTTCAGTGCGTAAGCGGGTGGGCGTGTTGAATGCGGCAGGGTCATGATCCTATCTTCTCAAGTTGTATGTCGATGATGTCTTGCATACAGCACAACACATCTCCCTCGTGACACGTAAAATCAGCTTAACCGAGCTAATGCACGTCTCTGGTCTTGTGATCTTGTCGCAGGAGCATCAGAGGTATTCTTATTCCAATACCCGGCTCAGTTTTTACCAGATCTAAGCTGACGCCTGTGCCTTTATCAACTAAAGCGGCGGCTCCATCACAATCTTCTCGGATGATCGTTCATTAACGTCGCTGATGAAATTCATTCAACCTGAGAATTGGTTCATTGAAGTTGGCGTGGCCTGGAGCGTTCGTAGCCCCGCGTCAAACGCCTGAAGCGATTGTCTAACCGAAACTGCGCTCGACCACCCAACGGCGCGGTAGCAGCACAATACCTTTCTTGCAATCAACAACATGGGTATCAGTTTCGCCCCGCTAGCATCGGCTCAACTGCATTCCCGTTCTGCCCCCCGCATCCAAGATGGAAGCCGCCGTGACCGAACCGACCGCCATTGAAGTTTCAGCCGAAGCCGCGTCTCATAAGGGCGAATTTTTCCTGATCGACGCCAGCTTCTTGGAAAACGGCAGGGTCCCCGGCATAGAAATCGCCAACGAAGAGAAGCTGATCCATCCGGGGATGAATGTCGTCTCGCGTCCTAACGGAATGCCAAATCAGTATCCGGAGCGTCCCCACCTGGTTCATGTGCCGGAGAAGGGCGGAATGCCACGCGATCTGGAAGAGCTCGCTGGCATATGGATTGTGTCGGAGCCGTTGAAGCAATTGTTTGAGCAGTTGGACGCCGAGGCGTTTGCGTTTGTGGCATGCGACTTCAGCCTTGCTGACGGCAGCCCCGGTCCTCAGTACTACCTAGGCAATGTGCTGCGCAGACTCGATGCCCTGGATGAAGCCTCCTCTCGCGTGAGGATCAAGCTCGACCGCAATTATCAGACCGGCGAGGACGAGAAGCTTTATAGCCTCGTCGGCGGGGCCAGCTTGGTGTTCAAACAGGATGTTGTGGGAGATGCCCATATCTTCCGCCAGGATCGCATGGGAGCACCTCCCATCTGCGACCGCGCGATGTTTGATGCATTGTGTGCGGCCAACTTCTCCGGCGTACGGCTGCGCGATGTCGCCGATATTTAGAGAGTGTTATGAACGTTGGAGTAGGTTGGCAGCATTTCCCAGCCTCAGCATGCTGAAGACCACCTGGTGCGCGGCCGTCGGATTACCGTAGACAGAACGCTCGTGCCCGTCCGTTGGTTAGCGTGCGCGTCGTGGCGTACTCAGTGGCTGGCTACCTCAGCCATGGACCACCAGGTCCCGAATGTAAGCCTCCAGGGTGGTCGATCCGCGCAGCGGGGTGTCCGACAAGTCAAAGCCGCTGTCGACGCTCACCTCGGTCATACGGGCATAGGATTCAGCGGCGGCTTCAGAAAACCCCTGGCTGACGAACGTCTGCTGCCATTCCGCTCGCGGTACGACGTGGACCTCGACAGGCCGGCCCAAGGTCTCCGCGAACGCTCGCGCTACGTCGCCGGGTGTATACCGCCTCGGGCCTTCTACGTAGCGGACGCCGCGGTCGTCGAGAGACGTCATTAAACGGGCAGCTGCGACTTCGCCCAGATCTTTCGGCGCGACCATCGGAATGGCGAGATTCGCCGGGAAAAGACTGGGCAACACGCCGGTGTTGCGCACCGTTTCGAGTAACCCGTCCCAGTTGCTCATGTAGTAAGCAGCACGGTTCACGGCCGCCGGCAACGCCTGGGCCCGTAGCCCTTCTTCCAGTTCCCACAGCACGTTCAAATCGCCAATGCGGCTACCCGGCTGGGCGCCGCCTGTCGATTCGGCAACGACCTTTTCAAGCCCGGATCCCTCGAGCGCGGCGAGTATGTTCGCAACGGTATGTCTTTCGACGACGTCGGTGTCGGTGGTGGTGTCCGCCGGAGGATTCAGTAGAAAAGCGCGTCGGCCACGCCGGAACGCGGCGCGTAATGACGCCACGTCTTCCACATTGGCTTGGACAATGTCGGCGCCCCAAGCGCGCCAGTGCGCGGCGCGAGCCGCCGAGCGGGTAACTATGGTTACCTCCGCGCCAAGCGCGAGCAAAGCGCGCGCGGTAGCCGCTCCGACGTGGCCGGTGCCCCCCATGATGATGTACATGTGTATGTCCTCCGGTTGATGCGGGTTGCGAGCGTCCCGGCATCCGGGCCGCGCCTCATCGAGTCAAACTGAGTTCCCAGCTATCGCTGGCCACATTGTGTAACGGCGGAGCCCCTCGGAGTAAGGGGCGCCCGGACACTACCAGCCGGCGGGGCAAATGTAGGTACTCGCTAATATCGTAGATTATGGTATGTCCGTTCAGGAGGCCATCGAGCATCCGCGCATGTTGGCTCGTGGGAATTCGTTTGAGATGGGAAGTACGGTGCCGGAATCGATCTGGGCTGCGCTACGCGAGAAGGGACATTTTCCCACCGTCTCGCCCAATCCGCTGGGTACGTGCCACGCGATATGGGTTGACCATCGCCGTGGCGTCTACGTCGGCGGCTCCGAGTGGCGCGACCTGCATCCGGATTGCACCTCTGGAGGTTCGATTTCCTGTGTCAAGTCAGGGTGACGCGCCGTTCTCCCCCGAATGGAGCCGTTGCTTGCTTCTAGCGACGCAAGGCGCCCGACCGGCATACGACGCCGTCCTGGTTCGGCATTGGCCATGCCGGCCTAACGCTGCGGCTGCATCACCTGTAGCGCCACACCATCCCGCTGGGGATCGGCGCCGCCTTGAAACGCGTCGCCTGCCCGCAGCACCAGATGCGGTGCGGCGAAGGCATAGCTCAGATGCGATCGAGTCACGGTCTGGCCCTGGGCGGTGAGCGGGTCGGTCACATAACGCGGAATACGGTTGGAGACTTCAACCGCGTTGCTGGTCACCGAAATGCGCGGGCTGGCCACGGCTTCGAGCGCGGTCATGCCAAAGTCGACAAGATTGACCACGGTCTGGGTCAGGGCCGAGGGAATCGCTGTGCCGCCGGGTGCGCCCAAGGCGGCGTGTACCTGGCCATCTCGAAACAGCAGCACCGGGCACTGCGAGCTGGTGCGGCGCTTGCCCGGACCGATCGAGGCCGGCCGGCCCGGACGCGGATCGAAACCGCTGAGCAACCCGTTGTAGAGGAAACCCAACCCGTCGGTGATGATGCCCGAGCTGGTGCCCAGGCTATGGGTAAGCGTGGCGGCGTTGCCCTGGGCGTCGATGACGCAGACTTGGGTGGTGTCGCGAGGCTCGGGCGGCAGGCCGGGCGAAAGCCGCGTGACGTCGGCGCGGACCTGTGCGCGGATACGCCCGGCAAGGGCCGCCGCATGTTCTTGCGACAGCAGGTGGTCGAGCGGCACGGGCACGAAATCGGGATCGCCCACATGGGTGTCTTTGTCGATCGTGACCCATTTCAACGTTTCGGCCAGCAGCTGCAGATACTGCGCGCTGTTGTGGCCAAGGGCCGCCACGTCGAAGTTCGCCAGCACATGCAGCGCCTGGATCAATGTCACGCCGCCGGCCGGAGGCGGAAAGCCCGCGACGCGCCAGCCGCGGTAGTCGCCCCATATGGGCGCAACCTCGGTGACCTGATAGTTGTTCAGGTCTTCCGCCGATAGCAGGCCGCCGTGCGCACGCATGTCGGCGACGATGCGGTCGGCGATTTCGCCATGGTAGAAGTCGCCCGCGCCCGCCCGAGCCAGATGTTCGAGCGTCGCGGTCAGGTCCGGGTTGCGCAGCCGCTCGCCGGGTCGCTTGAATACGCCATCCTGCCCCAGGTAGACGGCGCGGCCGGTCGCCGTCAGCGCCAGCCTGCGGTTCGTTTCGAGCATGCCGCCCCGGGCGCGGTCCAGCGCTCCGTATTGGTACATGTGGGGCCGCACCACTACGCCGTCGCGGGCATGCGCCAGCGCAGGCTCCAGCGCGTCGGTGAATGACCAGGTGCCGTAGCGTGACAGGGCGTGCGCCAGTCCGGCCAGGGTTCCGGGCGTGCCGATGGACTGATAGCCCGCTTCGTTCACGTTGCCTGCGACTACGAAGGCATAGCCATCGGGTGTTTCGTTGACTTGCAGGCCGGCCCAGATGTCCGGCCGTGCGGCGGCTGGTGCGCGGGCGCAGAAATCAACGCAGGTATGGACGCCGCGGTCGGGCATGGCAATCTGCAACGTGCCGTAGCCGGCGATGCCCGCCATCAGCGGGTCGACCACGCATTGCGTGAACGCCGCGGCCACGGCCGCGTCCACGGCATTGCCGCCCTCCATCAGCACACGGGCGCCGGCTTCCGCGGCCTCGGGCTGTGCCGCGGAGATCATGGCGGCGCGCTTAGTCATGGCGGGTTCCCGTCGCCTGGCGCAGCGCGGCGAAGAAGGCGTTCAGCTCGGCGTCGCGGTCGGGCTCGTTGACGCTGGCATAGCGCGGCTCGGGGTAGGCCGCCAGCTGCACCACGGCAAGCTCTGCCGCGGCGTCGATGAAGATGCGCTGGCCGGAGTGTCCCATGGCCATCATGGCGCCATCGTTACGCAGCCACCAGCTGTATCCATAGGCCGACAGCCCCAACGCGCGCCGATGGGCCGCATGCTGATCGGACGGTATGGCGAACGCCGGCGCCGACGATTGCGCAACCCAGCCTTCCGGCAGGATGCGCCGGCCGTCGGCCATGCCGTCGTCCAGCACGAACTGGGCGAATCGGCCGATGTCCCGCAGCGCCATGCCCGCGCGGCTGCCGCCGATTTCCTGGCCATCGTCGGATTCCAGCGTGTAGTAGGCATCGAACTCCATGCCGCAGGGTTGCCAGATGCGTGCGGACATGTAGTCGGCCAGCGTACCGCCCGTCGCCGCGCTCAGCACGGCGCCCAGCAGATAGGTGTCTCCGGTGTTGTAGTGCCAGGCCGAACCGGCAGGATGGGCGCGGGGGCAGGCGCGCAACAGCGCCAGCACGCCGCCGGGCACCTTGTCGGCAAGCGACTTGCTGTAGCGGTTCACATCCGATAGCTTGTCGGTGTAGTTCTCTTCCCAGGCGATGCCGGACGACATCGTGAGTAGATGGCGGATCGTCACGGCATCGTAGGCGCATTGCGCCAGCGCCGGCACGTAACGCGTTACGGGATCGTCCAGGCTGGCGATCGCGCCGTCGTGCAGGGCGGCGCCGGCCAGCATTGCCGTCATCGACTTTACGGTGGACATGGTCGACCAGCGCTCGTGCGGCTGAAAGCCCAGCCCGTAGCGTTCCAGCACGATATGGCCGCGGTGGAGCACCAACAGGCCTGCCACGTTGTTTCGGTCCATCAGGTCGCTGACGCCTCGCGTCTCGCGGTCCAGGGTGTAGCGCACGTCGAGTTCAGGCGCGCGGGGCAGCGGTCGCGGATGCTCACCGCGGCGGATGGTACGGGTCGCGAACAGGCGGTCGACGATGCGGTAGCCATAAGACTGCAGGCAGGGCGGCCAGAGCAGAAAATCCTCGCCGCGCGGCAAGTGTTCGACGGCCTGCGCCAGTGGCGGAGTATGGATGTCGTTCATGGGTGTCTCGGAGAGGGCGCCGGGCATGCCGCCCGGCACGGATCAGTCGTTGCGTATGCCCAGTCGCTTGACGATCGGGCCCCAGACATCGGCTTCCGTCTTCATGGATTGCGCGACCGACTCGGGGCCCAGGGCCTTGGGCGGGGTCATGTAGATCTCGTCCATCTGCTTGCGCGCCGCTTCATCCGCCCAGAACTTGCGCGTGGCGTCGGTCAAGCGGGCGACAATTTCGGGCGGCGTGCCCTTGGGCGCCATCAGGCCATACCATGCGTCGCCCGGAAAGCCCGACACACCGACCTCGGCGATGGTGGGGACGTCCGGAAACTGCGCGACGCGGTCGGAGCCGAAGATCACCAGCGGCACGGCCTTGCCGGTCTTGACCTGCGGCACCGCGCCGGTGAGCGCATCGGAGGTCAGGTCGATCTGCCCGCCAATAAGATCCATCATGGCCGGCGCGGCACCCTTGTACGGCACGTGCGACATCTCGATCTTGAAATGTTCGGCCAGGAAGGCCACGTTCAGGTGGGTGGAATTGCCAATCCCCGCGGAGCCATAATTCAGGCGCCCGGGATTCGCTTTGGCCTGCTTGACCAGATCATTCACCGAACGTATGCCCGAAGCGGGGTTCGCCACCAGTACCTGGGAGGTTCCCGCGATCTTCGTGACGGGGTCGAAATCGCGAGTGGGGTTGTAGGTCAGGTGCGAATAGGTGAATGGGTTGACCGACATATTCGACGTGCTGCCGAACAGCAGCGCATAGCCGTCCGCAGGCTGCTTGGCCACATAGGCGGCCGCGATGCTGCCGTTGGCGCCCGGTTTGTTCTCCACGACTACCGTGCCGCCAATGGCCTTGGAGGCATAGGCGGCCCAAGCGCGCGCCAGCGCATCGGCTGCGCCGCCGGCTGCGACGGGAACGTACACCGACACGGGGCGGACCGGCCAGTCGGCGGCGGTGGCGGGCATGGCAAAGGTCAGCGCGATGGCGCTGGCGGCTGCCAGCCCCGGCAAGCGTCGTAGAAGGGTAAAAGCCAACTGCGGGAAAGGTGAAACAGAGGCCATGACGTAACGCTCCAGGAGAAGTCGGTCGGTTAAGTTCCCGAATTCTAGGTAGGCAGTTCCATGACGTCCAATGCATAATCTGTCATCTAGTCATAATCGCCGCGTCATAATGTTGAGATCGCGATGAACCTGCAACAGCTTGAGCATTTTCTCGTTTTGGTGGAAACGCGGTCTTTCAGCCGTGCAGCGGCCAAATTGCACCTGACGCAACCAGCGCTGAGTCGCAGCATCCATGCGCTGGAAGAAGCCGTGGGCGGGCGCTTGCTGGAGCGCGACAAAGGGAAAACACTGACGGCGCTGGGCGAACTGGCCCTTGTGCGGGCGCGCCGCATCCGGGTCGAGCTGGCGGAATTGTGCCGCAGCGCCACGCTGCTGGCCGACTATGCCGGCGGCTCGGTGCGGCTGGGCCTGGGCCCCACGCCGACCGCCATCCTGTCTTTGCCACTGCTGCGCGAAATGATGCAGCGTTATCCCGCGGTCAAGTTGTTGCTCAGCGGGGGCACGCCCGAGATGCAACTGCAGGAACTGCGGGATGGCGCCGTGGATGCCCTGGTGGTGCACCGTAATCACATTCCGGCGGATCCCGATCTGCACTTGCGCTTCTTTCCCCGCACGCCGCTCGGTTTCGTTGTTCGCGCCGGCCATCCCCTGGCCTCGGAAAGCGCGCTGCAATTCGAGGCCTTGCGCCGCTACGCGGTGGCGGCCAGTGGCCGCGCCATGAGCGACGAGGTGATGCATCGCCTGAACGCCTACTTCGGGCCTCCAGTGCATTTTGTCGAGGCTATCCAATATCAGTCGAACGATATCCGGGCGCTGGTCGATTTGGTCCGCACGAGCGATACGGTATTTTTTGGCGTGCTGCAGGTCGCGCAGCCCATGATCCAGCGTGGCGAGCTGGTGCATATCGACATGCGGCCGGCGCTGGAGCTGTCATCGCAATTCGTATTCGTGACACTGGAAGGCAAGACGCTGCCGCCGGCCTTGCTGGTGTTGCGCGAGCTGTGCACGGAATACATGTCCGGCCCAGCGGATTGACCTGCGCGGCGATCGCCTGTCGTCAATGCGCCGTCGGCGCAGGCGAGACGAGCCTGCCTTACGCCGTCGGCAAGAATGCCAACGCGGCAAGCACCGCCAGACCGGTACAGAGCGGTATATGCGAGGCCTTGAAGTAATTCGCCGCTGGGGACCGTGGCGCGCCGCTGTTGGCAAGGGCCATGGACGCGTCGGGCTGATAAGCAGAATCTTTCATTTCGTGGGGCATTTTTGATTACTGGCGGCTGCGAGCCACATGCTACTTTTTCCCGGCATTTCAAAGACTAATCGATAAATCAAGGGAACAAGGCATCATGAATGCGATACACGGAAAGCGCGCACCCGCGCGGCAGCCGCGCGCTACGCGCCGGGGCGTCCTGGCGGCGGCAATGGCGCTTTGCGCCAGCCTGCTGGCGGGCGGCCAGGCTTGGGCGGCGTCCGATTACCCGGCGGGCAAGCCGATCAACCTGGTCGTGCCGTTTCCGGCCGGCGGCGGCACCGACTTCATCGGCCGCCTGCTGGCGGCGGAATTGGGCAAGATCCTGCAGACCACCGTCGTGGTCGAGAACAAGGGCGGCGCCAACAGCAATATCGGCACGGCCTACGTAACGCAGGCCAAGCCGGACGGCTACACGCTCCTGCTGTCCGGGGTCGGCATGGCCACCAATCAGTCGCTGTACAGCCGGTTGCCGTATCGGCTAGAGCAGCTCGACCAGATCGCCATCCTGGCGTACGGGGTGGACGTGCTGGTGACGTCGCCCACTTTCCCCGCCAAGAGCTACGCGGAATTCGTGGAGATGGTGCGCAAGGAACCCGGAAAATATTCCTATGCCTCGTCGGGCAACGGCACCTCGGGCCATCTGGGCATGGAAATGTTGAAGATGCGGGCCAAGCTGGACATGATGCACGTGCCTTATAACGGCGGTTCGGCGGCCATCAACGACGTACTGGCCGGCCGCGTCGATACCCTGTTCTTGAACCAGGACACGGTGCTGCCGCATGTACGGGCAGGCAAGCTGCGGGCGTTGGCTATCGGCAGCGCCGAGCGCAATCCGGTGTATCCGGACACGCCCACGCTGGCCGAAAGCGGGCAGCCTGGCTTCTCATCGGAATACTGGTTCGGACTGAGCGCGCCGGCGGGCTTGCCCGACGAGGTGTTCCAGAAGCTGTTCGAGGCGACGGGCAAGGCCATGCAGTCGCCGCAGATCCGCGAGAAACTCGGTGCGGTGGGGCTGGTGATCCCGACCCTGACCGATAAGGACCAGTACGCCACGCTGGTCAAGCGCGAGGTCGAGAAATGGGGCGAGGTCGTGCGCGCCTCCGGCGCCAGGATCGATTGATCAGCATGATCCGGGGGCCGCGCGCGGCCCCTTCGCATTACGCCGGGCTTTGTGCCGGCACCAGGAAATTCAGCCGCGTCAGCGTGTCGCGGGTGATATCCACGATGGAATCGATGTGCGCGCCGTGGGCGGCCGTCAGATAGGAAATATAGAAGCCGGCGGGCGGAATCGGCGGATCGCTGGGTAATGCCTGCAGCACGCCCATGGCCAGCATGTCATGCAGCAGCGGCACCGGCAGGATGCCGATCGCGTGGCCCGCGCCAATCAGCCGCGAGATCAGCGCCAGCGAATTGGTGGTGCTGAGTCCGGTCATGTCTACCCCGCCGGTCGCCAGCCAGTCCTCCACCACGGTGTACAGCGTCGAGGGCGGCGAATGCGTGGCGATGTGATGGCCGCGGGCATGTTCCGGCTGGAACGGGTCGGCGTTGATGCGCAGAGAAGGCGAGGCGACCCAGTGAAAGGGCATCCAGCCGATGAACACATCGCTCACCGCCTCGCTGGTAGCGGGATTGGTCAGCAGCGCCATGTCCAGTTCGCCGGCATTGAGCATGCGGTTGAGCACGGAGCCCACATCCACCGTCATCTCCAGCGCCAGCGAAGGATAGTGTTCCTTGAGCTGCGCGATGACCGCCGTCAGGCCGACGTTGGCGGAACATTCGTCTGCCCCCAGCCTTAATTTCCCGCCAAGCTTTCTATCCTTGCCGAAGTGTTCGAGCTGCCGGCTGCTGTGCAACGCGGCTTCGGCGTGGCGCAGCGCCGCCTGGCCGGTATCGGTCAGCGAGATGCGTTGGCGCGAGCGGTCGAACAACTGCACGTCCAGCGTGTTTTCCAGTTCGCGGATGCGCGACGAAACGGCGGGTTGGGTGACGTGCAGATGGCGCGCGGCGGCGTGGATGCTGCCGAGCTTGGCAGCCCAGTAGTAGGCCTCAAGCTGGCTAAGGGTTATCCGCATGATAAGGAATGTCTTTCAAAGTGCCCGAAATTTTGATTATTTAGGCCGAATAGGTGCGTGCTACCTTTTTATTCACCGGGCCTTAGCCCTTTTCATTGTAGTGAAACCAGACGATGTATCAGATCAGTTCTTTGCCTCCGCAGGTGCCGCCTGATGATCTGGCGCTGTTGCAGCGGGCCGAGCCCGCGACAATCGGCCACTTCCAGGCCACCGGGTTCCTGCACGCGGATATCCTTGCCCACAGCCGTGACGTGCGCGTGGCCGGGACGGCCGTGACGGTGCGCATGCCGGGCGTGGATGGCGGCATCCTGCACTATGCGATGGGCTGCGTGCGTCCGGGCGACGTGTTGGTGATCGACCGTTGCGGCGAAGCCGTGACCGCGGCGCTGGGTGGCGCCATGGCGTATGCCGCGCGGCAGGCGGGCGTCGCGGCGATTATCGTCGATGGGCGGGTGACGGACCTGGGAGAGCTGCGCCAGCATGGCGTGCCGGTGTGGTCCAAAGGGCCTTCCCCGGTGACGACGCGGGTGCTGGGCCTGGAAGGCGAGTTTTGCGGCGACATCGTATGCGGCGGCGTGGCCGTGCGGGCAGGCGATGCCGTGCTGGCCGACGAGAACGGCGTGCTGATACTGCCTCGGCAGCACGTGCGCGCTGCGGCGCAACGCGCCATCGACTTCCAGACCCGGGAACAGACCACGCTGGCGCGCCTGCAAGGGGGCGAGAAGTTTCCGGACATCGTGGGTTCGCGCGCGATCATCGACCGGGCGATTGCCGCGGCGCGCGCGGCCGGTGCCGTGCAAGGAGTGGCGCAATGAGCATCGACCTGGATCTGGCCGCGCTGGCCGGCCAGCTTCGCCGCGGCGATGTTTCCGTGGAGACGGTGGTGGGCGATTACCTGGCGCGCATCGAGGCGCTGGACGGCTGGCTGCACGCGTACGTGGACGTATACGCCGAAGAGGCACTGGCGGCGGCGCGCGCCGCCGACTTGCAGTTGCGCGCCGGCATCGACCTGGGGCCGCTGCATGGCGTGCCCATTGCGCTCAAGGACATCATCGACATTGCCGGCCGTCCCACCACGATCGGTTCGCCCATCCACGCCCAACGCATGGCGGCGACGACGGCGCGACTGGTTAGGCAATTGCAGCAGGCGGGGGCCATCGTGCTGGGCAAGACGCACATGGTGCAGTTCGCCATGGGGGCCTGGGGCACCAACGAACATATGGGCACGCCGCGCAATCCGTGGGACGACGCCGTGCATCGCATTCCCGGCGGGTCCAGCAGCGGCTCGGCGGTGGCGGTGGCGGGCCGCCTGGCGCCGGTGTCCATCGGTACCGATACCGGCGGGTCGGTCCGGGTGCCGGCCAGCTATTGCGGCATTACCGGCTTCAAGCCCACCGTGGGCCGTATCGCGACCCACGGCGTGGCCACGCTGAGCCAGACGCTGGATAGCGTCGGTGTGTTCGCACACAGCGCCGCTGATGCGCGCGCGGTGTTCGATGCCCTGGCTCCGGTCCAGCCGGGCGAGTGGGCCGAGGCATCCGATGCGCCTCGATTCGACGTGCGCGGCATGACGCTGGGCCGTCTGCCCGATTCATTCCTGCGGGATGTGCAGCCCGCCGTACATGCGGCCTACGAGGAAGCGCTGGTCGAGTTCCGTGCGCTGGGCGCGAGCATCGTCACGGTCAAGCTCCCCGCCAGCCTGGCGCATTTCAAGGCGGTGACAGGCGACATCATGATGACGGAGGGCGCTTTTTCGTTCGAGCGCGAGATCACGGACCTGGCCTTGCCCGTGGATGATTCGGTGCGGCCGCGACTGCGCGTCGGCCTGGACGTGCCTGCCGTGCGCTATCTGGCGGCGCTGCGCGAGCGCGATCGCCTGCAAGCCGACATGCAGCACCGCATGCGGGGCATTGCGGCGCTGCTGACACCGACCACGCTGACGACGGCCCTGCCGCTGGCGCAGGTGGACCATGGCAACGCGCCGGTGCATTACACGCGCATCGGCAATCTGCTGCAGATGTGCGGCGTGTCGGTGCCCAATGGCCAGGATGCCGACGGCCTGCCGACCGGGTTGCAGATTCTGAGTCCTGGCGGGGAGGATCGCCTGGCACTGTTCCTGGCTGAGGTCTACCAGCGCCATACCGATTGGCATCGGGCACGCGCCGAACCGCGCGGGGAGGGTATCCGCGGGGCCGCGTGAGTTAGCCCGGGCAGGCCAGGCCGGGCCCAATAGCAAGGGGAAAAAATGAAACACAGGACCATGGCGACGCTGCTGGCGGCCGTCACGATGGCGGCCGTCCCGATGGCGGCGATGTCGCAGGAGATGCCGGACGTGCATTTCAAGGTGATTGGCGGCGGCAGCCACAACTACACGTTTTCGGCAGTGGAAAAGCCCTTCTGGGAAAAGACATTGCCCGAGGCCTCGGGCGGCCACGTCACGGCCGAACTGGCCGGCTTGTCCGAAGTCGGCTTGAAAGGCCCGGAAATCCTGCGCCTGATGCGTCGCAACGCGCTGGACGTGGGGATGGGCGTGTTCGCTTTTGTCAGCGGCGACGACGCGATGCTGGAGGGCGTGGACCTGCCCGGCATGGCGCCGGACATCGCGACGGCGCGCAGGATGGTGCGGTCGTACCGTCCCGCGCTGGCGGCCCGCATGCGCGACCACCACGGCGTTCACCTGCTGGCCACGGTGCCGTATACCGCCCAGGTGTTCTTTTGCCGGGAGCCCGTCAATCACCTTGAAGACCTGAAAGGCCGCAAGATCCGCACGCGCGGCCGCAACATGGCGGACTTCGTCAGTGCCCTGGGCGGTTCTCCCGTGACCATCGCCTTTGCCGAGGTGATCCCGGCCTTGCAGACGGGCGTGGTGGATTGCGCGGTATCCGGCATCGGTTCGGGCAACGCGGCCAAGTGGTACGACGTGGCCAAGCATCTGTACAACCTGCCCATCGACTGGTCCATCGGCTTTTACGCCATGGGCGAGCAACGCTGGCAACGGCTGGATCCTGAAGTGCAACGGCTGCTGCAGCAGCAGGCCGACGTGCTGGAGGCACGGTTGTGGGACGAAACGGCTCGCGAGAACGCCTATGCGCTGGCTTGCAACAGCGGGCAGGGCGAATGCCGTATCCATACGCCGGCGGACATGCGGGCCACGCAGCCCAATGATGCCGAGCGCGAACAACTGCGCGCCGTGGCGTCGCAAGTGGCGGGCCAGTGGGGCAAGCGCTGCGGTGCCGCGTGCGCCGGCGCGTGGAGCGAATCGGTGGGACAGGCCTTGAAGGTGACGCTGCCATGACCCCCCGCAAACAAGGAGATTCCATGGTATCGACTTCCCCCACCGCCGTGCGCGCGCTGGAACGCGTCGCCCGCGTCGGCGCCTGGATTGGCGGGCTGGGCCTGTTGGCCGCATCCTGGTTGATCGTCATCGACCTGGCCGCGCGCAAGCTGGCCGGCACGTCATTGGGCGGCGCCGACGAGATCGCCGGCTATGTGCTGGCCGTGGCCAGCGCCTGGGCGTTCCCGCTGACGCTGCTGCGCCGCTCGCATATCCGCGTGGACGTGTTGTACACGCGGTTGTCGCCGCGCGCCCGCGTGGCGCTGGACTGCTTTGCGCTGGCCTGCCTGGGCGTCTTCGTCGGCCTGTTGACGTTCCATGCGTGGGGCGTGCTGGCCGACTCCATCCATTTCGGGTCTGTGTCGAACACGCCTTTGCAGGTGCCGCAATGGATACCGCAATCGCTGTGGTTCGCCGGCTATGCGTTCTTCCTGCTTACGGTGGTGGTGTTGGGCGCCTGCGCACTGGGGCCGGTCGCGGCGGGACGCTGGCAGGCCGTGAGCGGGCTGATCGGCATTCATACGCTGGATGAAGAAATCCAGGCAGAAACGCAATCGGCCGATCCGTCGGCCCGCCCGAAAACCGGAAGCTAGGACGCCATATGCTTACCTTGACGATTTCCATGCTGCTCGGCCTCCTGGCGCTGAGCGTGACCGCCGCCGCCACCGTCGGCCTGCTTGGCGTGACTTTGGCCGAAGGCTATTCCCCGCTGTCGCTGGTCAACGCCATGGGCGAACTGGCTTGGGGTTCCAGTTCCGAGTTCCTGCTGGTCGCCATTCCCCTCTACGTGCTGATGGGCGAGTTGCTGGTCAGTTCGGGCGTGGCCGGCCAGATGTACGGCGCGGTGTCCAAGTGGGTCTCGTGGCTGCCGGGGGGGCTGATGAACGCCAACATCGGCGCATCGGCCTTGTTCTCGGCCACCAGCGGCTCCAGCGTCGCCACGGCGGCGACGATCTCCACGCTGGCCCTTCCCGAGCAGCGCAAGGCGGGTTACAACGCGCCGCTGTTCCTGGGGTCCATCGCCGCGGGCGGCACGCTGGGCATCCTGATTCCGCCCTCGATCAACATGATCGTCTATGCGCTCATCGCCAATGTGTCAGTGCCCAAGCTCTACCTGGCCGCGACCTTGCCCGGGCTGCTGCTGTTGGTGCTGTTCATCACCGTGATCGGGGGCCTGTGCCTGTGGCGGCCGGCCCTGGCGGGCGGCCGGCAGTCCGTGAGCTGGGCCGAACGCCTCGCTGTCTTGCCGCACCTGCTACCGCCGCTGGCGATCTTCGCGCTGGTCATCGGCGTCATCTATGGCGGAATCGCCACCGCCAGCGAATCCGCGGCGCTGGGCGTGGTCGCGGCCATGCTGCTGTGCCTGGCGAAGGGCGCGCTCAGCTGGGCCATGCTGGGGCGCGCATTTGAGGCGACGCTGCGCACGACGGGCATGATCATCCTGATCACGCTGTCGGCGTTCTTCCTGAACTTCGTGCTGTCGTCCATCGGCATGACCACGATGCTGGTGGACGCGGTGCAGGGGCTGGATCTGCCGCCGCTGGGCATGATGCTGGCGATCATCGCGTTCTACATCCTGCTCGGTTGCTTCATGGACACCTTGGCGATGCTGGTGACCACGGCGCCGCTGACCGTGCCGATCGTGGTGGCGCTGGGTTATGACCCGGTATGGTTCGGCATCATGCTCATCGTGCTGTGCGAAATGGGCCAGTTGACGCCACCCTTTGGCATGAACCTGTTCGTGGTGCACAGCGTGCGGGGCGAAGGCAGGTTCATGGACGTGGTGGTGGGAGTGCTGCCATTCCTGGTGGCGTTGTTGGCGATGATCGCGTTGCTGCTGGCCGTGCCCGGACTGGCGATGTGGTTGCCGGGCGCGATGTCGGGGAAGTGAGGCAGGGCGCTGCTTGCCTAGGCCGGGTCGGCTGAAAGCCGCTTGGGCAGTCCCCACGCGATCAATGCGAAGGCGATCACGCAGGCCGCCGATATTGCGTACAGCCCGAGCGTCGCGCTTCCCGTGGCGTCGCGGACTTTGCCGACCATGTACGGGCTGATGATGCCGCCCAATTGTCCGATCGAATTGATCAGCGCGATGCCTGCCGCCGCGGCCATGCCGGCCAGAAAGCGCTGCGGAAACACCCAGAAGAGCCCGATCGCGGAAATGATTCCGGTTGCGGCGACGGTCAGGCCGATCAGCAGCGCGACGGTGTTGTCGCTGTACAGGCCGCAGATGGCGTAGCCGGCGGCGCCGGCCAGCGTGGTCAGCGCAAGATGCCAGCGCCGTTCCCCCGTGCGGTCCGAGTTCTTGCCCAGCAGGATCATGACCACGCCCGCCACCATATAAGGCAGCGCGGAGATCAGGCCGATGGTGAAGGTGTCCTGGGTGCCCGCCGTCTTGATCAATTGCGGCATCCAGAAGACCAGACCATAGATGCCGGCGGCTAGGCACATGTAGATAAGCGACAGGGTGTAGGTGGCGGGTTCGCGCAAGGCGGCGCCGAAATGGTGGGTCTCGGCCGCCTTGGCGTCCTGGTCCACTTTGCGCGACCAGTACTGCTTTTCGGCCGGCGAAAGCCACTTGGCGTGGTCGATTTCGTCGTCCAGGTGGCGCCAAACGATCAGGCCCAGCACCACGGCCGGCAGGCCTTCGAGGATAAACAGCCATTGCCATCCGGGCAGACCGTGGGCGCCGTCCATGAATTTCATGATGCCGCCGGAGATGGGCCCGCCGATGATTCCGCAGAACGCGATGCCGGACATGAATATGGTGTTGATCCGGGCCCGGCGGTCCGCGGGAAACCATTTGGTGAAGAAGTACAGCGCCCCGGGGACGAAGCCGGCCTCCAGCGCGCCCACCAGGAAGCGAATCACGTAGAAGCCCATCTCGTTGGTCACGAAGACGGTGCAGGCCGACGCGATGCCCCACGTCACCATGATCCGCATGATCCAGAGGCGCGCGCCCACGCGGTGCAGGATCATGTTGCTGGGGACTTCGAACAACAGATAGCCGATGAAAAAGACGCTGGCACCCAGGCCGTAGACGGCGTCGCTGAAGCCCAGGTCGCTTTGCATCTGCAGCTTGGCGAAGCTGATGTTGACGCGGTCCAGGTAAGCGATGACCCAGCAGATCACCAGCAGCGGGATGAACCGCCAAAAGACCTTCGAGTAGATGGCGACGTCTTGCGCGGCGTTGGCCGCGCCGTCGCCAGGCGCCTTGTCGATCGACGCTGTATAGCTCATGCTTGTCTCCGTTATTTATGTTTATGCTGACGCTGCGAAACCAGCCGCCACCGGCTGCGGCTGGTTCGGTCCATCGGTGTCTAGTAGGTGGCGCGGCCTCCGGAAAGATCGAAGACCGCGCCAGTGGTGAACGAGTTCTCTTCCGATACCAGCCAGGCGACCATCGATGCGATTTCGGCGACATCGACGAAACGGCCGCGTGGAATCTTCGACAGCATGTAATCGATATGCTGTTGCGACATCTGGTCGAAGATCCGGGTCTTGGCGGCGGCCGGCGTGATCGCATTGACGGCGATGTTCTTGCCCGCCGTCTCTTTTCCCAGGCTCTTGGTGAAGGCGATGACCGCGGCTTTCGAGGCGCTGTAGGCGGCGGCATTGGGATTGCCTTCCTTGCCCGCAATGGACGCCACGTTGACGATGCGGCCATAGTTGCGCGCGATCATGCCTGCCACGATGACCTTGTTCACGTTGAACGTGCCATTCAGGTTGATGTCGATGACCTTGTTCCACTCGTCGGCGCCATAGTCCGTCACCGGCGCGTTGACGCCGGCGATGCCGGCGCTGTTGACCAGCACGGACACCGGGCCGGCCCGCTCCGCCGTTTGCGTCGCCGCGGCTTCGACCGATCGCAGGTCCGTGATGTCCGCCTGCACGCCGAAGACCGCTTTGCCGTTCAGTGCCTGCACCGCTTCCGCGAGCGCGGCGGGATCCTTGTCCCAGATCGCGACCTTCGCGCCGCCGGCCAAGAGCCGCTCGACGACGGCATAACCTATGCCTTGCGCGCCGCCCGTCACCACGGCCGACTGGCCGCTGAAGTCATAGTGGTTCATTCCGGTTTCCTTAGCCGCATCAAGCGGAAACGACGCGTTGTTGCTGCACGCCCAGGCCCTCGACGCCCAGGCGCATGGTCTGGCCGGCGCGCAGGTAGACCGGATGCGGTTTCTGGCCCATTCCCACCCCCGGCGGCGTGCCGGTCGAGATGACGTCGCCGGGGTGTAGCGTCAT
The DNA here is from genome assembly GCF_002975275.1 of Achromobacter sp. MYb9. GTDB lineage: Bacteria > Pseudomonadota > Gammaproteobacteria > Burkholderiales > Burkholderiaceae_B > Achromobacter. Next base: position 31,954 of record NZ_PCOQ01000003.1, read on the forward strand.
GAATCGGCTCAGGTAGGCGATGATGCTGGGGACGGAGAAAATCATGGTTTCCGTGCTGCCGTCCTGGTAGCGCTTGCCGTCCACTTCGAGCCAGAGGCGCAGTTTGTGGGGATCGGGCACCTCGTCCCGCGTCACCAGCCAGGGGCCGGTGGGGCCGAAGGTGTCGCATCCCTTGCCTTTGTCCCAGGTGCCGCCGCGCTCGATCTGGTAGGCCCTTTCAGAAACGTCGTTGATGACGCAATAGCCGGCGACATGCTCTAGCGCCTGTTCTTCGTCGATGTACGACGCGGTCTTCCCGATGACCACGCCCAGCTCCACTTCCCAATCGGTTTTTTCGGCGCCGCGCGGAATCCGCACGTCGTCATTCGGGCCGACAACGGCCGACAGCCATTTGCTGAAAACCACGGGCTCTTCCGGAATCGGCATGTTCGATTCCGCCGCATGGTCCGCGTAATTCAGCCCGATGCAGACGAACTTGCCTATGTTCGCGACGCAAGCGCCCAGCCGGACGCCGGCGTCAACGGCGGGCAGGCGCGTGATGTCGGCCGCTTTCAATTGTGCGAGGCCGTCGCCCGCGAGAAAGCGGCCATCGATATCGGACGTAATGCCGGAGAGGTCGCGGATAATGCCGTCGGCGTCCAGGACGCCGGGTTTCTCAAAGCCGATCGGACCGTAGCGAAGCAACTTCATAATGCAGATTCCAATAGAAGAATTTAGGCAGGACTCTCGTCAGGAGTGGCCCAGTCTACGTCCGCGAACGCTGCTATTCTCATGAGAGTTAAGACGAGGTCATCGACGCAATGTCATCTCCGGATTTACCCTCGATATCCACCCTGCACGCGTTCAGCTCGCGGCTCAAGTTCCGGCAACTTCGCCTATTGATCGCCATTGACGACCTGGGGTCCGTGCATCGGGCGGCGGAGATGCTGCACATGACCCAGCCCGGGGTCAGCAAGTCGCTGCGCGAGATCGAAGACATTTTCGGCACCAGCCTGTTCGTGCGCTCCACCCAGGGACTGGCCCCCAATGAGCTGGGGCGCAGCGCCATTCGCCATGCCCGGCTCATGCACGCCAGCCTTAGCCACATGCGTGACGAGCTGGACGCGATCAGCCGGGGCCAGGGCCGCCGGATCGCCGTCGGCACCATCGCGGGAGGCCTGGCGGCCGTGCTCGCCGATGCCCTGCTGGATTTCCGGCAAGCCATGCCCGAGGTCAATATCGATCTGTTCGAGGACACTAGCGCCAACCTGCTCGAACGCTTGCAGAGTGGCAGCATTGATCTGGCGGTGTGCCGCACGTCGGTCGCCGTCCAGCCTGAGCTGTTCGACTTTGAATGGTTGTGGGACGAGACGGTGGGCGTGGCCGTGGGCATACGCCATCCCCTGCTGCGGGAACGTGATATCACGTTGGAGCGGGCGGCGCGCTATCCGTGGGTTCTATTTCCCGGCCATATGCCGCTGCGCACCTTGCTCGAACGCGAACTCGACGCCAAGGGCGTGCAGCTGACCGAAGGCACGATCGAGACGTCCTCGACGTTCGCGACGGCGTTGCTGCTTGCGAAGAGCCAGCAGCTTGTTGCGCTGTTCTCTTCCGAAACCATCGATTATTTTGCCGGGCATGCGGCCCTGCGTCTGCTGCCGTTCAACGTGGAGTCGACCGCGGAGCCCTACGGCATCGTGACGCGCAAAGGCGCGCAGCTATCCCGTTCGCTGCAGGCGTTCAAGGAACACCTGCAGCGGTCCTCCCGGGAAAAGAATGCGCGGCGCGTGGACGCCCATCCGGCCGGATAGGCCGCGGGTGGCGTTTCCGTTCGAATGCCGCCACCTGCGTACTGGAGGCTACCGGATCAATAGTTGATCGAGGCCGAGAGCATATACGTCCTTCCCGCCGCGTTCGTCACGAACGATCCGGAAGCCAGCCAGTACTTCTTGTCGGCGACGTTCTCGACGTTGGCGCGGAAGACCACCTCCTTGCCGGCGATCGTGGTGACGTAACGGGCGCCGAGGTCGAAGCGGGTGTAGCCCGGCAGGCGCAGCGTATTGGTGTTGTTGAGGTAGACGGACGACGTGCGGATGGCGCGGCCGTTCAGGCTCAGCCCCTGCACCCACGGCGTGTCCCAATCCAGGCCCAGGTTATAGGTGCTGGCCGGCACGCCGGCGGGCCGGTTGCCCTGGCTTACGCCGCCCGGGGTCTTGGTGAGTTCGCTGTTGATGAAGGCCGCGCTTGCCATCAGGCGCAGGCCGGGAACGAGTTCGCCGTAGCCCGTCAGTTCCAGGCCGCGGTTGCGCTGTTCACCAAAGTAGCCGTAGACGTTGTTGTCGTCGGCCTGGCCGGCCGGGCGCGCAATCTGGAACAGCGCAAGCGTGGTGGTGATGTTGCCGTCCCAATCCACCTTGACGCCGGCTTCGTATTGCTTGGACTTGTACGGCGCCAGCACGGCGCCCCGGTTTTCGTAGGTGTCGCCCACGATCGTGCCGCGCGTCAGGCCTTGGGCCAGGTTGGCGTAGACCGACACATTTTGCAGCGGCTTGACGACGATGCCGCCGACGGGCGAGTTGGCGCTGGAACGGTAGCCGCTGGTGCGCGCGCCCGTGGTGGTGTTGAAGCTATCGACTTCAACCCGTTGGTGGCGGACGCCCGCCGTCAGCAGAATGCGATCGTCGATGAAAGACAGCGTGTCGACAATGGCGAAGCTGGTCAGCGTGGTGTCCGACGCCTTTTGCGGGGTGAGGCGCACGGCGGGGCCGTCGGGGATGTCGACCGGATCATAGATATTGGAAGCCACAATGGCCGACCCCGTCGAATAGGCGTTGCCCGCTTCTTGCTTCAGGTAGGTGGCGCCCAGTGCCAGGCGGTGCTTGATGCCGCCGGTGCTGAAGCGGGCCGTCAAGCCGGCGTCGCCGCTGCTCGTCTTCGAATACGAGTCGTAGTACGTCGTCATGACGTTGAAGTTGCCGTCCTGGTCCACCGACTGGCGCACGCCGGACGGGCTGACGGTAACCGGGAAGATCTGCCGCACCTTGCCGTCGCGATACCCCGCCGCGATGTGGCCGGTGAGGTTGTCGGTGAAGTCATATTCCAGGCGCGACATGATGGTGCTGTCGCGTTGCGACAGACGGGTGCCAGGGTAGAAGTTGATGTCGCCATCCGGCGGCGAGGGCAGTTCCGTCACGTTGGCCTGCCAGCCGATCTGCGAGCGGAAGTTCTCGATCACGTCTTCCTGGTGGATGGCGTCGGCCGACCAGCGCAGGCGCGCGCCGCGATAGTCGATACCCAAGGCGCCCATGTCCAGGCCTTGCTTACCGTCCTTCAACGTGGCTTCACCGCCGCGCTTGACGCCATTGAAGCGCAGGCCCCAGGCATTGTCTTCGCCAAAGCGGCGGCCCAGGTCAAGCTGGCCGGTGAAGTTGGCCTTGCTGGCATAGCCCAGCGTGGCGCGCGCCAGCGGTTCGTCGTCGGCGCGCTTGGTCACCACGTTGATGGCGCCGCCGATGCTGCCGTTGGGCGGAATGCCGCGCATGAAGGCGCCGGGGCCCTTCAGCACTTCCACCCGCTCCAGGATCTGCACCGGCACGCGGCTGGACGACACCAGGCCATACAGGCCGTTGACGCTGACGTCGCCGCTGCCCACGGCAAAGCCGCGGATCTGGAAGTCTTCACCAAAGCCACCGGCCGACGTCAGCGTGCGGACCGAGGCGTCGTTGACGACCACGTCCGCCAACGTGCGGGCCTGTTGGTCGTACAGCAATTCAGAGGTGTAGTTGACCGTGCTGAACGGCGAGTCCATCACGTCTTCAGAACCCAGCAGACCCAGGCTGCCGCCCGTGGCAAGCTGCCCGCCCGCGTAGGGCGGGGCAAGTTCGCCCAGAATGCCGGCGGTGACCGTCACGGCTTCCAGTTGCACCGTGCCGCCCGTGGGCTCGGCGCGCGACAAGGTCACGTTGTTGCCATTGCGCGAGTACTGGATGCCGGTGCCCTGCAGCAGTTGGCGCAGGGCTTCTTCGGGCGACAGGCTGCCGGAGATCGCACGCGCGTTTTGGCCGGCAAGCACGTCCTGGGAGTAGAAGATCTGCAAAGACGTCTGCGAGCCCAGCTGCAACAGCGCGTCGCCCAGCGGCTGCGCCGGGATGTTGACGCTGACTGGCGCCTCCTGGGCGTGGGCGGCGGGCGCCATGCCGAAGGTGAGCGACACCGAGAAGGCAAGCGCGCTGAGAACGGCGCGCGGCGGAACGCGCGAAGCAGGTCGGGCAGATGCGGTAGTCAAGATCGGTCGCTCAGTGGGCGGCGCATGCGAGGCGCACAGGTTTCGAAAGGAGGTGGGCGGGAATGCCCGGGGCGAGGCCGCCCCTTCCTTTCTAGACGCACGAGCAGGGTGATTCCCGGAATGGGAATCACTATTATTGTGTAACAGAATTGTTACGGTCCGCGTAACCCGCATCGGCGGGACGAGGGCACAAGCCGCTTAGCGCGCGACGACGCGTATCCGGCCGTCCTGCAGGCGATCCAGCGACACGGGCGCGATGGCGGGCAGGGCGTCGATCATGGCCTGCGGGTCGTCCACACTGAAAATGCCGGAAACGCGGTGCTGGCCGAGTTCGGGCGCGTCCAGGCTCGCGGGCCGCATCAGGTAGCGGTTCATCTCGCTGATGACCGTGGCCAAAGACACATTGTTGAAGATGATCTTGCCGCGCTGCCAGGCGGTCAGGTTCTCGATGTTGACCTGCGCGATCTCGCTCAATGTGCTGTCCGCGTAGGCAATGGCTTGTTGGCCCGCGGCCAGGTGGCGTGCGCTCTGATGCCACCAGGGGCCGGATTCCAGCCGCACGGAGCCCGATTCGACGCTAACCTGCAAGGCCTCGCTGTCGCGTCGCACGTTGAAGCGGGTGCCCGTCACGGTGACCTGTCCCAAGCCGCCCACCACCACGAAGGGCCGTGACGCATCGTGCCGGACTTCGAAGAAGGCCTCGCCGTGCGCCAGCTCCACTCGGCGTTCGCCGGCGCCGAAGTGGGTGGCCAGGCGGGTGTCGCCGTTCAGGTGCAGCGTGGATCCGTCCGGCAGGGCGACCTGCCGCCGTTCGCCCTTACGGGTGGAATAAGTGACCAGGTTTTCGTTGCCGTCGAAGACGTATGGCGCGGCCAGGATGGCCGCCATGACCGGCAGCGAACAGGCTGCCGCCATTCCGAGCCCGAAGCGCCGCCGCGACATCGGCGGCGGCCTGGACGCCGCCAGCGACTCATGCATCAGGTCGCGCAGGCGCGCCTGGGGTACGGACAGCACGGCCTCCCATTGGGAGGCCAGCCTGCGATACTCGTGCTCGTGGGCGGGATTGGCGCGGCACCAGGCTGCAAATGCCTGTTGGTCCGATTCCGTGGCTTCGCCGGAATGCAGGCGGGCGAACCAATGGGCCGCGTCGCGCGGAGGATCGAGCTCATCGGCGTCGCGGCTATGCGGGCGCTTGTCGGCAGGGCCGGAATTAGAGAGGGGCATGGTGATGCAGCCGATCGTTGATGTGACGCACGGAGCGAGTCATGTATTTTTCCACCATGCTGCGCGAGAGACCCATTTCCTGCGCGATCTCGGTGTGCGTCCAGCCTTCCAGCCGGCACCGGAGGTAGACGTGCCGGCACTTGGGCGGCAGGTCTTCAAGCGCGCGGACCAGTTCGTCGGCCAGTTGCTGGAATCGGATGCCATTATCGGCCGGGGGCGTCGCGGGATGGTCGCCGCTAGGCACGTCGTCCAGTGAAGTGATGTCCAGCGTGTTGACGTGCCGATGCCAGCTGACCAGGCGGTTGGAGGTGCCGCGGGACATATACGCGCGCGGGTCATAGATGGCGGTGACGTCGCCTTCCAGCATGCCGAGCACCGTGTCGTGCATGGCGTCTTGGCCATTCTCGTGCCCCCGCCCGCGCCATTTGCCTATCATCTCCACGTAATGGGCGAGCCAGTCTTTCCTGGCCTTGGGACGGTGGGGCATGAGAAAACGCTTGGTTAAGATAGAATAGTTATTGATTCTAATATGTATTCTCATAGCTGTGCGACAGCGGCAGTCTGAAGCGGTCATTTGCGCCGTTACGTTCAAGGTTCGCATCCGTGGCCGGAACCTGGCGTTCGCTATAACGCAGTCTGCCTGACAATGCACCGACCGCGCGTCGAATAAGCCTGCCCCGCCCGTCAGCGCCGCTCGAACTTCGGCGCGCGCTTTTCTTCGAACGCCTTCCGGCCTTCCTTGGCGTCGGCGGTGGCAAAGCAGATCGCCTGCAGATCGCGTTCGTATTCCACGGCCTTTTCCAGCGGCATCGACAGCGCGGCGCGCAGATTGACGCGTGCCGTTTCGGCCGCGATCGGCGCGCGCGAGGCGATGGTGGCGGCAAGCGCTTGCGCGCGTTCGCGCAACTGCTCCTGCGGCACCACCTCGCTTACCAGGCCCCAGGCCAGTGCCTGCTCGGCGCGGATGGGGTCGCCGGTCAGCACCATCAGTGCGGCGTTGCTCGGGCCGACCGCATGGACGAGCTGCGCCGTCATGCCGCCGCCGCCAATCCAGCCCAGCTTGATCTCGGGCGCGCCCAGGCGCGCGTTGTCGGAGGCGATGCGGATATCGCAGGCCAACGCCATTTCCAGGCCGCCGCCGAAGGTATAGCCGTTGATCGCCGCCACCGTGGGCTTCTTCAACATGCGCACGCAGTCGCAGTAGTCAAGCCGATTGCGAAAATCCCAGGGGGTGGCGTAGCGGTCAAGCTCGGTAATGTCCGAGCCAGCGCAGAAGGCCTTGGAGCCGGCGCCGGTCAGGATCACCGCGCGCACCTGCGAGTCGGTGTTGCATTGCTGCACCGCCGCGATCAGCAGGTCGGCCATCTCGGGCGTCATCGCGTTCAGCTTCTCGGGACGATTGAGTTCGATGATGGCGACATGGCCATCGATACTGAGATTGACGAGTGCGCTCACGTCGAAATCCTTATGTTGCGGTGTGCTTGGGGGCGCCGGTCAGGCTGGCCTGGAAACGCTGGGTCAGGCCGCGCGCCATGGAGTGGGAAGATGCGCGGGCGGCGACGCCGTCACGCAGGAATTGCGAGGCCTCGGCCTGGAAGGCGATGTAGCCATCGTGCCGGGGCCGGATCGAGGCAGCTTCAAGCGTGCGGGCCGTGTTGGCATAGAAGTTGCCGCTGGCCGCATTCACGGTCGCATCGGCCCAGCTGCCGCGATGGCTTGGCTGCCCTTCGTGCTGCGGGATGAAGCGGCTTTGGGTATCGGCCGCGAGCAACCACAGTAGATGCGCGCGCAGCTCCGGCCCCACGATGCAGCGCCGTGATATCGCAATGCCGGTGCCACCGAGGATCGAGCCGGGCCGGCCCGCTTCAGCCTCGGGCGCGTCGCGGAACGTAAGCGGTTTCGCCACCGCAGAGGTGGCGTAGTTCACATAGCCATAGACCAGCGGGCACAGCGCGATGTCGTCGCGCGCGCTCATGTGGCCAAGCAGCGCGATCGGGTTGTAGGCCAGGGCGTGCGCGGGCGTGAGCCGCGCCAATTCGCCAAGCACGTCGCACGCGTCGGCAAGCGTCGCCTCGTCGTGCCAGGCGCCATGTGGGCGCAGGTCGGTATCGGGCGCGATGGCCGCCGCGATTGACAGCAGCGACAGGAACGGGTGCGGACCGCCCCAACTGAGCGCGACCGCGCCGCTGCGTTGCGACAGCGTCAGCACCTCGCGCCAGGTGCGCGGCACGGGGCCGTCGAGCCGATCGGCGCGCGTGGCCATGACCTGCGTGGCGGCGTCCAGCGGCAGCGCCCATTGGCGGTCGGCCATGCGATAGCTGTCGTACGACAGCCCGATGCTATCCTGCGCGATCCGCGCCAGTTCGTCGGGCGCGAACACGGTATCGAGCGGCTGTAGGCAATCGTGCGCCAGGGCCTCCCCCAGATGGGGGTGATCCAGCACCACCAGGTCATAGCGGGCGCAGAGTTCGGCGATGGGCGCCGATTCGAAGCCTTCGAGCGACTGCTTGTCCCAGTGCACAAGCGGCGTGTGCGCGGTGGCGGCGTGCAAGGCGTTAAAGCCGCGCGGGTGGTCCCAGGTAAGGCCGCGGTAGGGCAGGGCGGGCTCGCTCATTCCGAGACGCCACGCAGCACTGCGCCCGAGGCCGCATGCGCGGCGATTTCGTCGGCGCTGAAGCCAAAATCACGCAGCACTTCGTCGGTGTGTTGGCCGGTGAGCGGTGCGCCGCGCACCACCTGGCTTGGTGTCTTGGAAAAGCGGATCGGAAAACCCGGTGTCTTGATCCGGCCTTCGGTCGGATGCTCGTATTCGACGAAGGTGCCGTTGTGGGCGATCTGTGGATCTTCGACCAGATCGGCGTATCCATAGACGGGGCTGCACCAGATGCCGGCGGCATCGAGCTTGGCGAACCAATCGGCCGTCGAGGCCTTGGCAAGCGTGTCGCGCACCAGCGCATAGATCTCGTCGCGCTTCTCCCAACCGTCGCGCTCGTCGGTGTACTCCGCCAGGCGCGGCTCTTCAGTCACGCGCGCCAGCACGTTCATGTCGGGCATGGCAAGCGCCAGATAGCCGTCGCTTGTCGCGAAGGTGCCATAGGGCGCGCGGATGTACACGTGGGCATGCGGCTCGGCACTGCGCACCTGCGGCTTGTGCCCCACGGTGTAGACCGAGAGCTCCTGCATCTGGATCGTGGTGATCGCATCCAGCATGTTGACCTCGACCTTCTGGCCTTCGCCGGTACGCTCGCGGTGCAGCAGGGCGGCCAGCACGCCTTCGAAGGCGCAGTACGCGGTGACGGCGTCGACCACATACTGGCCTGCCGCGCGTGGCGCTTCGCCCGCACGGCCCGACGACAGCATGGCGCCCGACATCGCCTGCAACAGCAGGTCCTGACCCGGGCGTGTGGCATAGGGGCCGTCTTCGCCGAAGCCCGACATCGATACATAGATCAGGCGCGGGTTCAGCGCCGACAGGGTCTCGTAGTCAACACCCAGACGGCCGGCGACACCTGGACGGTAGTTCTGGATAAACACGTCGGCCTGCGCCGCGAGCTTCTGGATGATCTCCTTGCCGCCGGCGCTCTTCAGATCGATCGCCAGCGAACGCTTGTTGCGGTTCAGCGAGAGAAAGGACACGTTGATCTTGTTGCCGGTGATGCCGCCGGCTGGCGCGTGCCGCTGCCATTCGCCGGTGGGCGGTTCGATCTTGATCACGTCGGCGCCCAGGTCGCCCAGGCGCTGCGCCGCGAAAGGCCCCGCCATGGCGATGGAGCAGTCCAGAACCTTGTAGCCAGAAAGAATACTCATGCTTCTACCCTTTGCGTGCGCCGATGCGCCTCAATGCATGACCCAGCCGCCGTCAACTGCCAGCGTCTGTCCGGAAATGAAACCCGCCTCGTCCGAGGCAAGGAAAACGATGGCCGCGGCGATGTCGCCTGCGTGCCCGCGGCGCTTCACCGACTGGCGTTCGAGCACCATGCGGTTGTAGCCCTCGGGATCGGGATGGATCTTCTCGGCGTCGGTGGGAAACGCGCCCGGCGAAATGGCGTTGACCGTGATGCCCCACTTGCCGAACTCGCGGGCGAATGCGCGCGTGGCGCCCACCATCGCGCCCTTGGATTGCACGTAGGGCAGCAGGTTTTCCCAGCCGCCGGACAGCGTGATCGACGAGATGTTGATCACCCGGCCCCATTGCTGTTCGCGCATGCCGGGCAGCGCCGCGCGGACGATCTGAATCGCCGCCTCGACGTTCACGCGGTGCACGCGCGCCAGCTCTGCGTCGCTGTATTCCTCGAACGGGCGCGAGGGGTAGATCGCCGCGTTGTTGATGACCACATCGATCGGGCCCTGGGCGGTTAGCTGCTCAAGGTGCGATTGCAGCGCGCTGGCGTCGGCCAGATCGACCTGCAAGATGTGAAGCTGGTCGGAAAACCGCGCGGGCACGGTGCTGCGCAAGCGATCGATATGCCCGGCGTGGTTGTCCAGCGCGATCACGCTTGCGCCCGCTTCCAGCAGCGCAAGCGTGGTGTCCACACCGAAGCCGCCCGCCGCGCCCGTGTACAAAACGCGGCGGCCTTGCAATGAGAAGCGCGCGTTCATGTGCGCCCCGCGATGGGCGCGAAGCGCCCCGACAACGGCGGATAATCGGCGTCGGGCTGCACCGCGATTGCGCGGATGCGTGCTTCGCATGCCGCGATATCGGCGGGCGAGCCCAGCACGCTGAACGTGGTGTCGTAGCGGCGCTCTTCCCCATGTTCCAGCCAGATGAGCTCGTTGCGCTCACGCGCCGCGCCCTGGCCCAGCACATGGTTGGTCGACGGCTCGATGCCCATCGCATACTGGCCCGATTGCAGGTTCTGCCATTGATACTGGCAAGGGAATTGATGCTTGAAGGTGCTGACTTGCATGCCCAGCCCCAGCTTATCGTTTACCAGGGCCACCGGGACGCTGCCGTCGGCGGCGGCGGCCATCTCGTGCTGCCACACCTGCTCATGAAAGCCCAACTGCGGGGCCGGCATGCGGCGGTAGCCCACGCCCTGCTTGCGGTAGTCTTGCTCGTGCGCGGCCCACACCACATCGCGGATCGGCGCCAGATAGCGCGAGTCGGCGTCCAGCACCGGATAGCCCAGGTTGATGTGATAGCAAAGCATGTGCGGCGTGCGGTAGAAGCCGCGATTCACCACGCGATCCGACAGTTTGATGTCGTTGGTGCCCACCTCGATCTCGATGCGGCGGTGCAGCTCCAGGTGTTCGCCGAACACGGTGCCCTGGCTTACGATTCCCTCTGCCCACAGCACGCAGCGATCGCCGTCCCAGCGTTCGCCGTAGCCGGTCAGGCGCGCCGGAATGGTGCCCACGCGGCCATGGATGGACTGCTTGGCGGTCTTGCGCGGGCCGTACACGTAGTTGTCGGCCGGTGCGTCGTACATGAACAGAATGTGGTCCAGTCCGCAGGTGATCATGAGGCCCGAGAACGAGCGCATCCAGCCCAGTCCGCCTTCACCTTCGTAGTCATGCAGGCCGGGATGGCGAAAGCCCGACGGCGACTGCCATCCCATGGCAAAACCGCGGTATTCGCAATCGGCGATGTCCATCGCGCGATCCACCAGCACCGTGAAACGCAGGCCCGTGCCGCTGCGGAACTCCAGCATGCGGATACCGCGCTCCAGCCCGTCGTCCAGCGTCATCAGGCGTACGCCGGCAAACTGCGCAAGCTGCCCGGTGCGCGCTTCCACGTCGCGGCGCGTCATCCAGGTTCCGTAAATGTCAGGCATGAATTCTCCCTGGCAAAGGCGCGGATGCGCGTTTGCCGGTGTCGGTGTTCAGAATCGTGTTCGCAGGCGCGCCGCAGGCCTTGTGCAATGTGCCTCGCGGTGCGCCTCTGTTGCGCCAGGCGGCCTACAGGCCGTTCGCGCGCAGCCGCTCGTCCAGGAATGTCTTGGCGCGCGGCACGTCGTCTTCGGTCAGGTGTTCGATGATGATGGGAATGTTGGGGTGCTTCTTCGCCAGGCGCTGCAGGTAAAGGTCGTAGTTCAGCGCGCCCAGGCCCGGTGCCGGCAGCTCGATCTCGCCCACGCCACGGAAGGTATGGCTCTCGGCCGCGCCATCGTCACCAATGTCGCTGTGCTTTTCCGACTTGTCATCGCCCGAACGCTTCACGTCCTTGGCATGCGCGATGCAGATCTTGTCGGAAAGCGCGTCGAACACCTGATTCAGCGTGCGGTCCATCTGGTCGATGTTGTGCGCTTCGAAGTAGTTCGTCGGGTCCATCAAGAGGCCCAGGCCAGGGTGATCCACCTCGGCGAACATGCGCAGCGTTTCCTCGACCGATCCCACCACGTTGTTCACGTAGGTCTCAAGCAGGAACACCGCGCCATGGTCATAGGCATGTTGCGACAGCTCGGCGATCACCGCGCGGCACTGGTCCCAGCCTTCCTCGGTCTTGTTCCTGGGGTGATGCACCCAGTCGCTGTCGGTGGCGAACGTGCCGGTTTCCGAGATGACGTAAGGCGAACCCAATTGGCGCGCGTGCGTGAGGATCTCTTTGAGATAGCCGTTGCGGCGTTGGCGCTCGGCGGGGTCGGGATGAACGATATTGGTATAGGCCGAGATGCAGGACACCGGCAGGTTGTAGTGGCGGAAGGTGTCGCGGATCTGTGTGCATTTCTGCGCGGTCAGCTGCCCCGGGCCGAGCTCCATGTCCTTGAAATGCAGGTCCAGCTGCACGGTGTTGAAGCCGTGTGAGCGGATCACCTTGGCGGTGCGCTCCAGCTCATAGGGAAAGTAGCCCGAGAAGATTCCGGTCTGGATCATGATGGTTGTCTCCGTCTGTTTTTCTGTCTGGTTATTCAACAGCCGGCAGCCGTACTGTGCGGCCTTCGGCGATGGACGTATACGCGGCCTCGACCAGCGCCATCGTGCGTACGTTGTCGGTCACGCTCAACGCAGGCTCGGTACCGCTGGCCAGCGCGTACTGCAACTGCTCCATTACGCCGATGAAGGCATGCGGAAACCACATCGTGTCCCACGTGGGAGTGACCCAGCGCCCGTCGGTATGGCCCTGGGCCGCGCGCGAGGCATAGCTCAGGGTCGACGGCTCGCCGGTGGGCCAGCCGATGGTGCCGCGCGCGACGCCATCGGTGCCTTCCACGCGCCAGCGGATGTGCTGGTCGTCGGGGTATCCCTCGGCCCGCGGGCCCGACCACACATCTTCGAGCGACAGCGCAAGCAGGCCGTTGCCAAAGCGCAGCGTGGTGCTGACCAGTCCATCCTGATGCGCGAACTCGGTGCGTGGATCGGGGCGGGTGATGCTGGTGATCTCGGTGGGCTCGCCAAACAGATAACGCAGGGCATCAAGGTGATGCACGCTCATGTTCGAGAGCGTCAGCCGGTCATAGCCGCGCAAAAAGTCCTGCCAGTGCGGGATCGCGTGCATGTCGATCTGCGCGAACACCGGTGTGCCCAGCACGCCCTGGTCCAGCAGCTGTTTGAGCGTGCGCATCGATTGGTCGTAGCGCATGTTCTGGTTTACCGACAGGATCTTGCCGGCGGCCCGCGCCTCGTCGCGCAAGGCGCGGGCTTCGTCCAGCGAGAGGGCAAGCGGCTTCTGCGCCAGCACGCCACGCACGTGCGGGGCGCGCAATGCGGCGCGTATCAGCTCGGGCTGCTGGTCGGGCGGATACGCGATGTCCACGATTTCGATCTGCGGATCGGCGATCAGGGCCAGGGGATCCTCATGCACCTGCGGGATGCCGTAGCGTTCGGCGATGGCGGCCGCTTTGCTGCGGGTACGCGACGCGATCGCCGCCACCGTGAAGCCGGCCTGCTGGTAAGCCGCCAGATGGCATTCGGCCATGATCATGCCGGCGCCGATGCAGCCGATGCGAAAGCGCCGTTCCCGAACGGGCGGGTCGGGCACCAGGGTAGGGTGCGACATGTGCTCCTCCTGCCGGCTGGGTATGCACTGTCGACTGCCTGGCATCCTGCCGTGCGGTGTTTGATGTTATTGAGCCGCGATAATCACATCAAAACAATCAGGGGTAAAGACGGATGGCGTTTCCAGGGCGGAAACGTTACTTTTTTGATCCTGAATGATTGCAAATGATGGGTTATGATGGTCTCGCTACCATCGTCCTGATGGTGTCTTGAGAGCCTTGTCCCGCATGCGCCCCACCATTTCCCTCATTGCCCGTGAAGCCGGCATGTCGACCGCCACCGTGGACCGGGTGCTGAACGACCGCGACGGCGTGCGCGGCAAGACACGCGACCGCGTGCTGGCAATCGCCAATCGCCTTGGCTACTTCGTCCATGGCGCCGATGCCGCAAGCCGGGACGTGCGGGTCGATTTCGTTTTACCCGCCGGCACCAACAGCTTCATGACCGCATTGGGCCAGCACCTGCTTGAAGAAGCCGCCACCCGCCCCGATGTGCGGGCACGCCTGCATCTGATCGAGGGATTCGACGCCAATAAGCTCGCGCAAAAGCTCTACGAGCTGCGCGACCAGACGCAGGCCGTTGGCCTGGTCGGGCTGGACCATCCACAAGTGCGCGACGCCATCATGGCGCTGCGCGACAGCGGCGTGCATGTGAGCACCCTGGTGTCGGACATCCCGATCTCGGCGCGCCTGGGTTACGTGGGTATCGACAACCGCGCCGCGGGCCGCCTGGCCGCGCTGTTGCTGGGCCGGTTTCTGCCACAGCACACGGAACGAAAGGTCGCGGTGTTCGTAGGGTCGCTGGCGTATCGGGGCCACGAAGAGCGCGAGATGGGCTTTCGCTCGCTGCTGAGCGAAGAGTTTCCGCACCTGCGCATCGCACACATTCTGGAAATCGGCGACGACCGCGACCGCGCCTTTGCCGTCACGCAGGATCTGCTGCGCAAAGAGCCGCCGCACGCGATTTACAACATCGGCGCCGGCAATCAAGGCATCGCGCGGGCGCTGAAAGAGGCGCGGCCGGCTGAGGCCTGGGCAAACGAGGCTCGGTCAAGCAAGGCCGCGTCCGCCCATCGCATTGTCTTCGTGGGCCACGACCTCACCGAAGCCACGCGCCGCCTGTTGCTCGATCGCACCATGGACGCCGTGATCGACCAGAACCCGCGCGTCGAGGCGCGCGAGATCGTCAAGCTGCTGGTGGCGGCCGTGAAGGGCGCGCCCGAACCCAGCTATCTGCCGCGGCTTCAGGTCATCTTTCGGGAAAATATTCCGGAGCCGTGATGGCATGGCGACGGCGCCCAAGCCAAGCACTTTGCGGCGCGCACCTTGGCCCAGAGGGCCGCGGCAACCTCCCAACCTCTAGCAGCGGCTCAAGCTTTGTCATTCAATGGCGCCTCTTGGCCGCTGGCAGTGGTTCGTCAACCGGTTTTAGCGCCGCCTTGCGCGGGATCGACTCACTACACTTCTTCTAGCGGGTCCATCTCGTGGGGGAAAAGCGATCCGCCATCAAAAGGCGGCCTCGGTCCAATGCCATGTCGGCAAGGGTCTCGCCCACTGCCGGCGCGATCTGGAAGCCTCCCCCAGAGAAGCCGAAGGCGTGTAGAAGGCGCGGCACCCTGGCGCTGAAACCGATGACGGGATTCTTGTCGGGAAAGTAGCCTTCGATGCCGGACCAGCAGCGGATGATGCTGGCGCGGGCAAGGACCGGCAGGATAGCGGGGGCGGTGCGGCCAAGCTCGGCCAGGGCTGCAGGGCCAGGGCGGCTGCGGTCGCCCGGCAGGGCGTGCCCGTAGCCGCCGCCCATGACGAAATTGCCGCGCGCCACTTGCCTTGCGTAAAAGCCCCCGCCCTCGACGCCCAGCGAAACGCCGATCTGTCGCGTTAGGGGTTCGGTGACGAGCATGGTGGGATATTTGACCTGCAACGGTAAGACGTCGCCGAACCAGCCGGCGACGACGGCGCCCCATGCGCCGGCGGCATTGATCACCGTGCCCGCCCGGATCTGGCGGCCATCCGCGGCAGTCAGCAGGAAGTCGCCGGCCTGGGTGTCGGCGTGGGCGATGGCGCAGTCCTCGAGCAGCAGGGCGCCAGCACGCGCGGCGGCGTGGGCGAAAGCCGGCGCGATCAGGCGGGGGTTGGCCTGGCCGTCCTCTGGGCAGAGCGAGCCGCCGACGATGTCGGGCGCAAGGGCCGGAAAACGCCGGCGCAGCGCCGCGCGATCCAGGATATCGAGGCCCAGGTCGAAGTCGCGGACCTTATCGCGATAGGCGACGAGCTTGTCCAGGTCCGCCTGCGAGCGGGCAAGCTTGAGGTGTCCGGTGCGCACATATTCCGCGTCGGTGCCGATCAATTCGGGAAGCCTTGCCCAGATGCCGTGCGCGCGCTGGGCAAGGTAGAGCTGTTCGATGTTGCGGCCCTGGCGGCGCACGCCGCCGAAGTTGACGCCACTGGCGCGCGCGCCGCACAGGCCGCGTTCGATCAGGACGGTGGCGATGCCGGCGCGCCGCAAGGCAAGTGCCGCGCTGGCCCCGACCAGGCCGGCGCCGATGACGGCGACGTCGGTGTGCAACAGGGTCATGACGGATCCTTGCCCAGGACGGCGAATGGCAGCGGTTTGACGGGCGCCTGTCCTCGCATCCGGCCAACGGCCGACAGTGGAATCCGCCGGCAGTCCGCCAGCAGTTCGGCGGCGCCACTCTGGCACATGCGGCCCTGGCACAAGCCCATGCCGATGCGGGTCAGAGCCTTGAGGCGGTTGAGGTCATCAACGGCGTATTGCCCTGCGGCGGCGCGCAGTTCGCCGGCGCGCACTTCCTCGCAGCGGCAGACCATGACGCTGTCATCGCAGCCGGCGTCCGTGCCCGGTAACGGGAAGGCGCGGTCCAGCCCTTGCCGGAAGCGTGCCAACGCGGCCTGCCTGCGCGCAAGCCAGCGCAGTCTGGCGGCATCGACGCGGATGCCGCTGTCGGCCAACATGGCAAGCGCGCCACGCTCGCCCGAAAGCTCGGCCAGCATGGCGCCGCCGATGCCCGCGCCGTCGCCGGCCAGGTAGACGCCGGCGACCGTGCTGCGGCCGTCGGCGTCGCGCCGAGGCAGCCAGGCGCGCTGGGCCGCGTCGAAGTCGAAGGCGCAGTCAAGCAGGTCCGCCAGCTGGGTTTCGGCGCGCAGGCCGTGGCCGACCGCCAGCGCGTCGCACGCGAAGTCGCGCTCGGCGCCGCCGATGCGCGCGCGCACGCCTTCGACGCGGGATGTGCCGTGCGTGGCGAGCAGGTTGGCCGAGTGATGCACGGGTACGCCGTGAGCGCGCAACCATCCCAGGTAGTACAGGCCCTTGGCCAGCGTGCCGGGCTGGTTCAGCAGCGCGGGCAACGCGCTTGCCTGCGCGGCCAGGGGCGCGCTGTCCAGCACGGCCTGCACCTGGCCGCCGGCGCGCGCGTACTGATAGGCAACGAGGTACAGCAGCGGGCCGGTGCCCGCGAACACAATGCGCGGCCCTAGCAGGCAATGCTGACCTTTAAGCGCGATCTGGGCGCCGCCCAGCGAGAAGACGCCGGGCAGGGTCCAGCCGGGAAAGGGCAGGACGCGGTCGGTGGCGCCGGTGGCGATCAGAAGGTGCGAGTAGCGCAGCCCATCAAGGTCGCCGTCACGCACCAGATCCAGATGCCCGGGCGTGGCGTTCCAGACGGCCGTCAGGGCGCGGTAATCGGCCTGCCCGCGCAGTTGGGCACCCGCCGCGTGGAGGGCGGCGGCGCGCTTGTGTTCAAAGCCATAGCGTTGGCGCGCGCTGCCGCGCGGCACCAGGCTCTGGCGATAGATCTGACCGCCCGGCAAGGGCGCCTCGTCGATGATGACGGGCCGCACGCCATGACGCAGAAGCGTTTGCGCGGCGCGCACGCCGGCCGGCCCGGCGCCCACCACCACCATCTGCGGCTGGGCGCTGGCCGAAGAGAGCACGTTCATGGGCATTCTCCGGGCAGGGTGTCGACCAGGGCCATACCATCCTCGGCCAAGGTGGAACAGGCGCGCACGCGCTGGCCGCCGGCGAGCTGTACCCAGCAGTCCTGGCAGGCGCCCATCAGGCAGAAGCCCGCGCGCGGCGCGCCCGCGCCCAAGGTGGTGCGCAGCCGGTCGCCGGCCAGCAGCAGCGCGGTCAGCACGGTGTCGCCGGGCTGTGCGGCAATCGGCTGGCCGTTCCAGGTCAGGCGCAGGGCGGGCCCCGCCAGCGGGGCGACGCGGCGCAGCAGGGCAGTCATGCGCGCGGCTCCGTGGCGCCGGCCTTCTCGGCCTGCATCTGCGACAGGGTGCGGTCGGGCAGGATGATGTCGGCGTCGTACACAAGATCCAGGATGGCGGGCAGCCGGCGCTCGCGGGTGTAGGCCAGCGCGGCGTCGTAGGCCGGTGCAAAATCCTCGGTGGACGCGACCCGGCGGCCGAAGGCGCCATAGCTTTGCGCCAGCAGGGCGAAGTCGGGATTGACCAGGGTCGTGGCCAATGCGCGGCCAGGGTAGGCCCGTTCCTGGTGCAACCGGATGGTGCCGTAGAGCCCGTTGTTGAACACCAGGATGACGATGCCCAGCTGATGCTGCACGGCAGTGGCCACTTCCTGCATGGTCATCTGGAAGCAGCCGTCGCCGGCAAAGCAGATGACCGCGGCGTCGCGGTCTTGCAGCTTGGCGGCAATGGCCGCTGGCAGGCCGTAGCCCATGGCGCCCACGGCTGGCGCCAACTGGCTGCCCAGCCCCTTGAAGGCGATGTGTCGATGGGCATAAAGCGCGTAGTTGCCCGCGCCCACGGTGACGCAGGCGCGGGCGGGCAGCGAGGCCGCCACATGGCGGGCGGCCGCGTTCAGGTCGAGCGGGCCGGGGGTGGGCGGCAGCGCCGGCGCCGGCGCCGCGGCATGCAAGCCGCTACGACGCGCCTGCCAGCCGGGCGTGGGCGCGAGTTCCGCAGCGGCCTGGGCAAAGCCGTCGATGCTGGAGGCAATGCCCAGCGCCGGCGTGCTAAGCCGCCCGATCTCGTTGGCGTCGGGGTGGATGTGCACCAGGGTCTGGCGCGGCGTGGGCGAGGCGATCCATTCGTAGTTCAGGGTGGTCGGTTCGCACAAGCGCGTACCCAGCGCGATGACAAGGTCGCTGTCCATGACCACCCGTTTCTGGTGTGCGGGCATGCTGGCGCTGACCTGTCCGACAAAGTTCGGATGGTCATTGTCGAAGAGTTCCAGCCGTCTCCAGGCGGTGGTGACCGGCAGGTCAAAGCGCAGGGCGAAGTCGCGTATCGCCGTGCGTGCGGCGTCCGACCAGCGCGAGCCGCCCAGCAGCAGCAACGGCTTGGCGGCGGTTTCGATCATCTGCCGCAGCCGCTGCATGTCGGTCGGCGTGGGGCAGGCCTGCGGCGTCGCGGGGTGCGCGGCCAGCGGCGCGCTGGTCAGGCAGGCCAGCATGTCCTCGGGCAGCGCCAGCACCACGGGGCCAGGGCGCCCACTGGTGGCAACGGTCCAGGCGCGCGCCACGTATTCCGGGATCCGGTCGGCGCGCTCGATCTGCGCCACCCATTTCGCCAGCGGCGCATACATGGCGCGATAGTCCACTTCCTGGAAGCACTGGCGGTCGGCGGTATCGCCGCCGACCTGGCCGATGAACAGGATCATGGGCGTGGAGTCTTCACGGGCGGTGTGCACGCCGATGGCTGCGTTGGTGGCGCCGGGCCCGCGCGAGACGAAGCAGATGCCGGGCTGGCCCGTCAGCTTGCCGTGCGCCTCGGCCATATAGGCCGCACCGCCCTCCTGGCGGCAGACAATGGATTCCATCGTGTCGCGCCGCGCGTACAGGGCGTCGATGCAGGGCAGGAAGCTCTCGCCGGGCACCATGAAGACCCGGCGCACGCCAAAGGCCTGCAACTGCGCAATCAAGGCTTCGCCGCCGCTGCGTGGCGCGGGCTGTGCGGCGCCGGTCATGCGTTTTCCTGTTGAAGGGCGCGGGCCACGCGCTCGGGCCCGTAGTCGCGCTCGGCGGCCGTGCGGCTTACCTTGCCACCCACGATATCGCGGCGAATATCCGCCAGGCTTCGCTCGGCTGGCACGCCATAACCGCCGCCGCCGGGCGTTTCCAGACGCACCGAGACCCCCGCCGGCAGGCCGTGGCCCGAGATCTTGTTTGGCAGGCGTTTTTCGTCGGCGCGGCCCGGGTTCTGGATCAGGCGCGATGTGCCGCCGGTCAGGCCGCCATCCAGCCCGGCGGCGCCGAACAGCGCCGCGTCGCAACGGATGGTGCAGGCCAGTTGGTCGTGCAGCGAGCGGATCTGGCGCGCGATGCCCATGCCGCCGCGGTACTTGCCCGCGCCGCCCGTGTCGTTGACCAGTGCGTATTCGTCGACCAGCAGGGGGTACTCGATCTCCAGGGCCTCGGCGGGCAGATTGGATGTATTGGTGACGTTGACCTGGATGCCGTCCATGCCGTCGCCACGGGCGCGCCCGCCCGCGCCGCCGCCCAGCGTTTCAAGATAGACGAAGGTGCCCTTGCCGTCGCGCATGGGGCCCGAAAACAGCATCGATGGCATGACGTCGTTGGACGAGGCCATGCCGCGGCCCGGCGGCAGCAACTGGCCAAGGGCGCCGATCACGGTGCCGGCCACGCGCTGCGCGGTGGTCACGCGCGCGCCCACCGCGGCGGGAAACACCGGATTGGTGATCGTGCCCTCGGGCGCGCTGATGGTGATGGGCTGGAACAGGCCGTTGTTGGGCATCAGCTCGGGGTCGAGCATGGCCTTGACGGCAAAGTACACGCTGGCGTTAAGCGCGCTGGCCGGCAGGTTGAAGGCGCCGCGCGCCTGCTTGCCGGTGCCGGTAAAGTCCACGTGCAACTGGCCGTCGCGCGCCTGTACGTTGGCCTGGATCACCACCGGGTCGCCGCCCATGCCGTCGTCGTCCATGCGTTCGGTGAAGGACGCGCTGCCTTCGGGCAACTGGGCGATGCGGTTGCGCAGCCGTCGCTCGGTGTAGCGCAGGATGCCATCGATGGCGGACAACACCGTCTCCAGTCCGGACTGCCGTACCAGTTCCAGCATCAGCCGGGCGCCCTTGTCATTGGTGGCGATCTGCGCCCGGATGTCGTGCATGCGGTTGTCCGGCTCGCGCGTGTTGTGCGCGATCATTTCCAGCAGATCCAGGTCCAGTTCGCCTTGCCGCACGATACGCATGGCCGGCAGGCGGATGCCTTCCTCCCACACGGTCTTCAGGTGATGCGAGGTCGAGCCGGGCACGGCCCCGCCCACGTCCGTGTGATGGCCGATGTTGGCGGCAAAGAAACGCAGCACGCCGTCGCAGAAGATGGGCGATACGACGGTGATGTCCGGCGCGTGGGTGCCTCCGGCCAGATAGGCGTCATTGCACAGGAAAGCGTCGCCGGGGCGGATGCCGGCGACGCCGTAGCGGCGCAGCACGGCGTCGATGCCGCCCGACAAAGAGCCCAGGTGCACCGGCACGTGGGCGGCCTGGGCCACCAGTCGGCCGGCGGCGTCGAACAGCGCCACGGAGCAGTCTTTGCGCTCTTTGATGTTGCTGGAAAAGGACGAGCGGATCAGCGTGTTGCCCATCTCTTCCGTGATGGACAGCAGGCGGTTGCTGAAGACCTCCATCTCGATGGGGTCGAAGGCGTCGGTATCGGCGGCAGTCGGTGCGGTGGTCATGTCGGTTTGCCTTAGGGGTTGAGAGTGACGACAAGGTTGCCGTAGTCGTCGGCGCGCGCTTGCTGGCCGGGCAGGATCACGGTGGTCGAACTCATTTCCTCGATGACGGCGGGGCCGTCGACTGGGGCGCCCGTCGGAAGCAGGGCGCGGCGATAGACGGGCGTGTCGGCCCAGCCGGCGTTTTCGAAGTAGACGGCGCGGCGCTCCTTGACCGCGCCTGCCAGGCTGGCGCCGCCCGCCACGTGGGCGATGGGCGCGCGCGGCACCAGGCCCACCGCGCGCACGCGGCAGTTGACGATTTCGACCGATCGGCCGGTGGCGTCGTAGCCATACTCGCGGATGTGGGCCGCGCTGAAGGCGGCCACGAAATCGGCCAGCGGCAACAGCCGCATGCCCTCCAGCGGTACCGGGATCTCAAAATTCTGGCCCTGGTAGCGCGCATCGATGACGGCCGTCAGGCGCTGGGCGGAATCGCCCACGCCTTCGTCCGCCAGCCACGCGCGCGCCTTGCCGGCCAAGGTGTCCAGCGCCTGCTGCACCGCCTGCCAGCCCGCGTCGTTGGCGCTGGCCATCAGCGTCTGGACGAAGTCCATGGAGATGTCCGACAGAAGAATGCCGCGCGCGCACATCGTGCCGGGCTCCTGCGGAATCAACAGGGTGCCGATGCCGCAGTCGCGCGCCAGCTCGGCCGCGTGCAGGCCGCCGGCGCCGCCGAAAGCGCACAGCGCGAACTTGCGGATGTCGTGGCCACGCTCGGTCGACACCGCGCGCACCGCCCGGGCCATGTTCGAGTTGGCGATCCGCAGGATGCCGTAGGCCGCTTCTTCGAGGCTGATGCCCAGCGGCCCGGCCACTTGTTCCTGAAGCGCGGCGCGCGCGCGTTCGGCATGCACGGCCATCCGGCCTTCAAGCAGCGCCACGGGATTCAGGCGCCCCAGCACGACGTGCGCATCCGTCAGCGTGACGGCCGTGCCCCCCCGGTTGTAGGCGATCGGCCCGGGCACGGCGCCTGCGCTTTGCGGGCCCACCTTCAGCGCGCCCGCATCGTCGATGCGCGCGATGCTGCCGCCGCCCGCGCCGATGACGTGCACGTCGACCATCAAGGTCTTCACCGGATAGTCCGCCACCAGGCGGCTGGAGGTGAACAGCGGCTGCAATTCGGCCACCAGCGACACGTCGGTGCTGGTGCCGCCTACGTCGAACGTGATCAGGTTGTGAAAACCGGCCGCCCGTCCAAGCTCGGCCGCGCCGATCACCCCGGCGGCGGGTCCGGACACGCAGGTCCGCACCGGCGCGGTCAGCACCGATTCCACCGACATCAAACCGCCGTTGGAATGCACCGTCGTGGGAGGCACCCGCACGCCCATGCCTTGCACCGAGTCAACCAGGTTGCGCATGTAGGCGGCCATGCGCGGGCCAACGTAGG
This sequence comes from Achromobacter sp. MYb9, assembly GCF_002975275.1. Classification (GTDB taxonomy): domain Bacteria; phylum Pseudomonadota; class Gammaproteobacteria; order Burkholderiales; family Burkholderiaceae_B; genus Achromobacter. The sequence continues at coordinate 54,485 of NZ_PCOQ01000003.1, forward strand.
CGTTCAGCGCCGTGGTCGACATGCGCTCATATTCCCGGAATTCCGGCAGGATTTCGCTGGATACGCTCAGGTACACGCCCGGCAGGTGTTCGGCCAGGATTTCACGCGTGCGGCGCTCGTGGGCATCGTTGCGGTAGCTGTGCATGAAACAGATGGCGACCGCTTCCACCTGCGCGGCGGCGAGCTGGCGCGCAACCGAGACGACCTCGTCCTCGTCCAGCGCCTGCAGCACGCTGCCGTCGGCGGCCATGCGCTCGCCGATCTCGAAGCGCCACTCGCGCGGCGCCAGCGGCTCGGGCTTGATGACGTTGTAGTCGTACAGGTGCGGACGGGTCTGCCGGCCGATCTCCAGCACGTCGCGAAAGCCGCGCGTGGTCACCAGCGCGCAGCGCGAGCCGCGGCGTTCGATCACCATATTGGTGGCCACGGTCGTGCCGTGGCCCACGTGCGCCAGCTCGTCGCCCGAGATCCCATGTTCGCGCATCAGGTGCGCCAGGCCGCTCTGGATGGCCTCGGATGGGTCATGCGGCGTCGAGGGCACCTTGAAGTACGAGAGTTCGCCGCTATGCTCGGCCAACAGGGTGAAATCAGTGAAGGTTCCGCCCACGTCGAAGCCGACGCGGAAACGGCGCTCGCCGGGGAGGGATGCAGTCTGGGTCAACGCTGGTCTCCAGGAAGCCGGCGCGGACGCGCGCCGATGCTAGGGTGACCCGCATCTTATCGACGCTGCATCATTCCTTCTAATCAAAGATTTGCATTGATAATCATCACATTCGTGAATGAGGCCGGCTCAATAAGCGTGCGACTCGGCCCCCTGCGCGGGATCGAACAACATGCCTTGCGCCTTGCATACCTTCAGGATTTCTTCACGCAGCCAGCGGTGCGAGGGCAGGTTGTCGGAACGCTCGTGCCAGATCAGGTTGACGGTGCGCGGAATGAACGGGAAGGGCGCTTCGATGGCTTCAAGCTGGTGGCTGTGCGGGCTGTTGCGCACCGCGTTGACCGGCACCACGCAAATCAGGTCGGTCTCGGCGAGCAGGCGCGGGGCCAGCGCGAATTGATTGATCGTCAGCACCGCATTGCGCTTGTAGCCGTGGGCGGCCAGTTCGTGGTCGACCAGCGCCGAGGTGCCCAGCAAGCTGACGACCAGGTGGCGAGCGCGCAGGAAGTCATCCAGCGTGAAACGCGGCAAGGACAACAGCGGGTGTCCCTTGCGCATCGCGCACACATAAGTCAGCGTCTCAAGGGGCAGGGTACGCAGCGACGAGCCGAAGTTCGAGTACACGCCCGCAGCCATATCGACCTCGCCCTTGTCCAGCAGCGTGGCGGTGTTGTCCAGCGAATAGGGGTGCAGGTGAATGCGGATGTTTGGCGCCACCATCTGTTGTTCTACGAACAGCGGCCGGATGACCTGGTCGGCCACGTAATCGGACATGGCCAGCCGAAACACGGCCTCGGAACTTGCAGGGTCGAATTCGTTGCGCTCCAGGGTCTCGGCGATGCGGGCGAGGGCGTCCCGTATGGGGGGCCAGAGCAATTCGGCGCGCTGCGTGGGCAGCACGCCGCCCTGCACCTTGATGAACAACGGGTCTTTCAATGTCAGGCGCAGCCGATTGATGGCGTTGCTTACCGCCGGCTGCGTCATGTGCAAGCTGAACGCCGCCCGCGTGACGTTGCGCTCGGTCATGACGGCGTCAAAAATGCGCAGCAGGTTCAGGTCGATGGCGTCGAGCACGATATCCCCACATCGTTATCAGTAATGTTGATGACGTTTTATTTTAATTGTTGATTGGTCATATAACATCGTACCGCTTAACCTTGCCCGAGTTCCTGCGCAGTTCACATGCAACTTGGGTAATCAATCGATGATAAAGAACCTGAAGTTTCTGGCCGCCGCCTGTGTCGCAGCCCTGGCTGCCTCGCCCGCGGCCGCTGCGGACAACTATCCCAGCAAGCCCATCACCATCATCCTGCCGTATGCCACGGGCGGATCCGCCGACATGCTGGCGCGTTTTGCCGCCCAGGCGGTGCAAAGCGAGCTGGGGCAGCCCGTCATCGTCGAAGCCAAGCCCGGTGCTGGCGGCGTGCTGGGCACCGAGCATGTGGCAAGGGCAGAGCCCGACGGCTACACATTGGCCCTGACCGCCAGCGGCACGATGGCAGTCAACCCCTACGTTTACAAGCTGCGCTACAAGCCCCTGGAGGATTTCAAGCAGATCACGGTGCTGGTGGACCTGCCTTTCGTCGTGGTGACGAACAACGCGTTTCCCGCGAAAACGCTGCAGGAATTCATCGATTACGGCCGCCGCAATCCCAACAAGATCACGTTCGGAAACGCCGGCCTGGGAACCCAGCAGCATCTGACGCAGCTGATGTTCGCCCGCGCGGCGGGCATCCAGATCAACATCGTGCCCTACAAGGGAAGCAGCCCGGCGATGAACGACCTGCTGGGCGGCCATATTGACGCCGTGCTGGACAACACCGGCGTGCAGACCCCGTTCATCAAGGCAGGCAAGGTGCGGCCGCTGTTCGTCACGAATCCCGAGCGCGTGGCGGCGCTGCCGGACGTGCCTACCGCGCCGGAAGCCGGGATGCCGGGATTTTCCGCCGTGGCCTGGTTCGGCCTGGCGGCGCCCAAGGGCACCCCGGACGCCATTGTTGAAAAGATCCAGGCGGCGATCGCTCGGGAGTTCGCCAAGCCCGAGATGAAGCAGCGCCTTTTGGACCTGGCCATGATCCCTCGCGCTTCCACGCCCGCCGATACGAGCCAACGCGTCAGGGCGGACCTTGAGGCATTCGGCAAGATTGCCAAGGAAGTGGATTTAAAGCCGATGTGAGTCCCGCGCAATCCGCGCTCGGGTTCGCGCTGGGGGGCGGGGATAGCCACTGTGCGTGGCAGGAACCGCTGTCCCGCTGCTATGCTTGCCTCGCTGGCCGCCACGCTGCAGCGCCGGGCCATGGCGGCACCCCAACCGCAACCCAGGAGCATCGACATGAAGCTATCCAAACGCGTGTTATTGGCAGGGCTGGCGCTATCCGCGCTGTCGGCAGTGCCTCCCGCGGCCATGGCGCATCACGGCTGGTCATGGGCGGAATCCGAACAGATGACCTTGCAAGGCACGGTCGAGCAGGTGCAGGTCGCGCCGCCTCATCCCACGTTGCGGGTGCGAGCCAATGACGGTGTCTGGGTGGTCGAACTGGGCAATCCCACCCAGACGAAGGAAGCGGGATTCGTCGAGGGTTCCGCCAAGCCGGGCGACACCATCACCGCCATTGGCAACCGCGACCAGGACGCCGGCGCCAAGCGCATGAAGGCCGTCCAGATCATGGTGGGCGGCAAGACGTACGACATCTACCCCAGCCGCATTAAGAAACCCTGACCCGCACGGCCTTCAGCCATGCCCGAACTGCTTCGGCTGGCCCTGGAACAGCTTACGGCGTTGCCGCCGGCGCTGTGGCTACGACGATCCGGAACGCTCTATCTTCTGGTCAACGCTGCCCATATCGGCGCCATCGGCCTGTTGATCGGTTCGATCGTTCCGCTGGACCTGCGGCTGCTCGGTGTCATTAAGCCCAATTCCTTGGCGGTCCTGGCGCCTGTGCTGGCGCGCACGGCCGCGGTTGGCCTTGCGCTGGCCGTACTGACCGGCGCCACGTTGTTCACCGTGCGTCCGCAGGAATATCTGGAGAATCCGGCATTCATAGTGAAGATGGGCTTGTTGGGCGCGGGCGCCATCAACGCCTGGCTCGTGCGCCGGGGCGGGGCATGGGGACAGGTATTGCAGGAGGGGGGGCGCCCATCCGGCGCGTTGCGCTGCCAGGCCGCGGTCTCGCTGCTGCTATGGACTGGCTGCCTGGTAGCGGGCAGATGGATCGGGTTCCTGTAGCCCGCCGCTCGCCTGATCTGGGCGGGCGGACAGCGTGCGGACGTTCAAATCGCGCAGGATGCTACCCAAAGGCGAAACTGCGAGAGCTCGGGCGATGGCTGCCTATAGTCCTCCGGCGGCAGGACGAAGTAATAGGTCTGCGCGTCCAGATCCACGCTTAGATCGAACGGTGCGACCAGACGCCCTTCGTCCAGTTCTTTCTGCACGAGGGTCTTTTGCGCGATGGCAACGCCAAACCCCTCCAGCGCGGCTTCATAGGCCAATGCCGACGATTCGTAGCGCAGGCCGCGCGAGACATCGATCTCTGCCAGGCCGGCCGCCCGTAGCCAGATCTCCCAATAGTCGGGGCGTGCCAGCGTATGCAGCAGGATTTCGCGCTTCAGATCGGCGGGCCTGCGCAGGCGAGCGCCCTTGTCGGGGATACATACCGGAAGCAACTCATTGACCATCAGCTTGTAGCTGAGCAGGCCGCGCCAGTGGCCGTCTCCCATGCAGATGCCGGCATCCACTTCCTCGCGCTCGAAGTCCGGTGGATCTACTGACGTATGGAGCTTGACATCGATGTCGGGATATTGGCGATGGAACCCCGAGAGGCGCGGCAGTAACCAGCGCATGGCGACGCTATGCGGCGCCTTGATGACGAACTGGCGTCGGCGCGAGCGCTCGCCCAGCGCCGACGTCGCGCGTTGCAACCCGCCAAAACAGCGCGCGATATCTGCGTGATACGCCGCGCCAATCGGCGTGAGCACGATGCGGCGGTGCTGGCGAAAGAACAGCCGCAGCCCCAGGTGTTCTTCAAGCAGGCGGATTTGGCGGCTTACGGCGGCGGGCGTCACGCTGAGTTCCGTCGCCGCGCCAGTGATGCTGCCCAGGCGGCCCACGACCTCAAAACAGCGCAGCGCGTTCAGCGGGGGCAGGGCAGTCATTTCAGAGTTTCGATTAACAATAAGTTAAGTGTGCCATAGATAAAGTCGTTTGAACCATGGCCCGCGAAAGCCCAAGATGGCACGGCCGCTTGTCTTCGCGGCCAAGAACAACCACAAGGGGAAATCCATGTCCAAAACGCTGGTTCGATTGATCGGAATCGCTGCCTTTTGCGGCGCCGCGGTGTTGGGCTGGCCTGCTTCCGCCGCCGACTATCCGCAGCGCCCCGTCAGCATCGTGGTGCCGACCACGCCAGGAGGCACTGCCGACATCCTGGCTCGACTGATCGGCCCCAGGCTCGCGCAACGCTGGGGCCAGGCCGTCGTGGTCGAAAACAAGCCCGGCGCGGGCACGCTCATCGGCTCCGACTATGTTGTCCGAGCGAAACCGGACGGCTACACCTTGATGCTGACTTTCAATGAACTGGCCACGCTGCCTGCCTTGAATCCCAACGCCAAGCTGGATGTAGAGAATGGGTTGGCGCGGATCGGCAAGATCGGCAGCCTGCCGGTGCTGATCCTGACCCGCCCTGGCATCGACGATCCCGATCTGCGCACGCTGATCGAACGTTTTCGCGCCAGTCCGGGTCGATACACCTATGCCTCCAATGGCTCAGGATCTTCGCTGCAGCTGTTCTCCGAGATATTCAAGCGCGAGGCCGGCGTAGACGTAATGCACGTGCCTTATCGGGGCGCGCTTGAGGCTTCGATGGCAGCCATCGGCGGCGAAGTCGACCTGTTGGTGCAATTCGCCTCGGGCAACGTCATCAACCATGTGAAGGGCGGCAAGCTCAGGGCCTATGCCGTGGCGTCTGCGCAGAGGCTGGATGCCTTGCCCGACGTCCCCACCGCCGCCGAGGCCGGTCTGCCCGAGCTTCGCTTGGAGGCCTGGTACGGCTTGTTCGCGCCCGCCGGCCTGCCGGACGATCTCAAGCAAAAAATCAACCGTGACTTGAACGACGTCCTGGCCGAACCGGGCATTCAGGAACGTTTGAAGGGCGTGAATCTGCTGGTGCAACCCAGTTCGCCTTCACAATTTGATGCGTTTTTCCGCGCTGAATACGCTCGATGGGGCGCATTGATCCGTACGCTCGGCATCAAGAGCAGTGAATAAGCCTATCCGGAGACACAACGTGACCTACGATCCCAACACCCATGCCGCGCTGACCTTTCATGATTCCCGCGCCAACTTTGTTGATCGCCGCGACAGTCCGCGGGAATATCTCGAACGCTGCCTGAACGTGATTGCCGAGCGCGAAGGCCAGCTCAAGGGCTGGGTGGTAATGAACCCGGCAGGCGCGCGCGCCGCGGCCGACGCCAGCGCCCGGCGGTACCGCGACGGCCGTCCGCTCTCGGCTATCGACGGCATGCCTGTCGGCATCAAGGATCTGATTGAAACTCGCGACATGCCCACGCAGATGGGCTGCGCTGCCTTTGACGGCAACTTTCCGAAGAATGACAGCGCCGTTGTGCGTGCGCTGCGCGATGCGGGCGCGATCATCCTGGGAAAGACCGTCACCACAGCGCTGGGCTTTCTCGATCCCGGTCCAACCACCAACGCGTTCGATCCGTTGCGCACGCCGGGCGGTTCGTCGAGCGGCTCGGCCGCCGTTGTGGGCGCCAACATGGTGCCCATGGCCATCGGCTCGCAACTCGTGGGTTCCGTCCTGCGACCTGCCAGCTTCAATGGCAATTGGGCATTGAAGCCGACGTTCGGAGCGCTCAATCGGGGCGAGCGACTCGGGCTGAGCCAGGCCCACCTCGGCGTCCATGCCAACTCCGTCGAGGATATGTGGGCAGCGGCTGCGGAAATTGCGCAGCGCTCGGGTGGGGATCCTGGCCACCCCGGCCTATACGGGCCGCTGCACCCTCCCGCCGCCCAGAAGCCCGGATGCTTGGTCGCGTTGGAAACCGAGGGTTGGGAGCGTGCGGAACCGGAAGCCCGCCAAGCATTCGAGGCCTGCCTGCAGACGCTGTCCGCGCAAGGCGTGACCATCATTCGGCGCGGCGACTCGGCGCTGGTCGAGGCGCTGGAGCGCGCTATCTCGCAAGCGGCGCCGCTATCGCTCAAGCTCATCGCCTGGGAGCAACGCTGGTCATTGGCCAACCTTGTTGAAAACCATCCCAATACGCTGGGTCCCAGCTTGTTGCGACAACTCGAAAGCGGCCGCGGCATGAGCTTGGCGGAGTACCGCGAATGCTTGCTGCTGCGGGAGCACGCTCGCCAGTGCCTGGCGGCTCTGGCCACACAATGCGACGCGTTGTTGAGCCTGAACGCCTGCGGGGCGGCGCCCTTGGCGGCAGACATCCGGGACAGCAAGTATCCGACCGGCGACGTCTCGTTTGCCTGCGCCTCATCGCTGCTCGGCGCGCCTGCGATCAACGTACCTGCCATGGCCGTGGATAGCCTGCCGCTCGGACTACAAGTGTTGGGAATGCCGCATGGGGATGCCAAGATCACCGCCATCGCGACTTGGCTATTTCGGTCCTTGCAACATCGTTTGTGATCCGCCGTCCGCCGGCAGAGCGGCGCGTGCAAGTCGAATCGGAGGAAGCGGCCGAATTTGCAACTCGGCCTGCTTTACTCTGCGCGACTGCCCCTGCGGTCTGCGGCAGCCCTGGCAGCGAAATTGAGCGAAGCCCGGTCGAGCCGTATGTTCACAGTCGCATGACAATTGAGATGTGAGGACGCTGAGCCTTTACCCGCACACCCTTCCTCGATGCCTGCTCCCGACCCGAAGCAGTCCTTCGACTCTCCCGAAAGCAGTCATTCGATTAGAGGCTCATCGAAAGGAAGAGACGCTTCCCTTGGCTCGTCGCTTCCCGAGCAAACTTAGTCAAAGCTTCAACAAGCGGCTCGATGGCCGGCCCATCGGCGCCCATGTGCACCATTTCGTCATGTTTGGCCCAGACAGCCGATATGCCTGGAATGGCTTCTGACTGCGCGGCTGAAAGCCTGCGCACAAAGTCCTCTGGGAACTCGAAGACCCATCGCTCTTGCGTGTGCGCACGAAGGTGCTTTTCGCCTTCAAATTCTGTCGCGGTCGTTCCGCCGAGCGCGGACCATAGTCCGGCCAGCACCATGTTGTCCAAAGCTTTGAACTTCAAGATTGGCCAGTTGGCCGACTCGCCAGAGAGAATCGCGGGGATGTCTTCAGTAGAGGCAACCAGGATATCTGTAAGCATGTTCAGTGAACCCTAATTTGTTTGGATGGTAGTGCCGTCGCATTTGACCCGAAGTGGGATGTGCTCGCACGCTGACTGTGTCTGAATGGCTTCTGCGTTTAGAGGGCAAGATAGCATCCGGCAAGCGACGGGCGTTATTCGCGCGACACGAGGGGTGTCAGATGCCCACAACGCAAGCCGGCATTGCGATCTTGGCGAATAGCAATGCCCTGCGCGCACCTAAATTCCGGTACTACCCCTCTGGCACAAATAGCTCTTGAATGCGTTTTACACACCATACGGACCCCGATCTCCTGCGACCGTGCCTGGCCGAAGGAGGCCATCGTGAACGTCCGCTCCGACCCGAAGCGGTCTCGCCCATCGGGGCAGATTCGCGGTTCTCCCGGCACTGCACCGGTGGTGCATGTTTGTGGTTCTGTGGTGATTATGTCAGCAGTAAGTCCGTGATCGGCACCGCAAACATGAGTGGACTAATCGAGCATTCCTTGGCTGCCAAGCTCAATCAGCTCGTCAACGACATAACGGATCTTGGGGCGAAGGTGAGAGGCAGCTGGCCATACGGCATAGACTTCGATCAGATCCTGGGTACAGTCATCAAGCACCGTCACCAACGAGCCAGCATCAAGGTGTTCCTGCAATAGCGACAATGGCATCTGGCATAAGCCCAGACCTGCAATGGCAGCATCAATGATCGCGATCCCGTCGTCAATCTGGTGTGTGGGCGGAGGCACGAAACGCGATGGAACGCCATGAATATTGACCCGCCAGGACAGCGGCTGTCCGGAGCGGTACCCGACGATGCCATGATGGTTCTGCACTTCATCAAGATGTTGGGGAGGTGGATTCTGTCGCAGGTAGGTCGGAGAAGCGCAGATCGCCCATCTTTGCGCCGTCAACCGTCGCGCTACCAATCCCGTGGAATCTTTGGGATCCCCGAAGCGGATGGCTAGATCGATACCCTCTTCGATAGGGTCGACAAGCCGGTCGGTGAAGGTGAGCGTGAACTCTAGCGCTGGGTACTTACGTCCGATCTTTAGCAGAATCGGCAACATGACCTTTCGGCCAAACGCCACCGGCATGTCGATTCGCAGTCGCCCCGAGGGGTTTTTACCCCCCGATGTGAGCGCAGCCTCGGCCGCAGTGATTTCGTTTAGAGCGGCGGAGCAGGCGGCGAAGTAAGCCTGCCCATCGGCTGACAAGGTGAGCTTGCGCGTGGTGCGATGGAAGAGCTTTACGCCCAGCCGCTCTTCCAGCCTGGCAATTGATTTACCCACTGCGGACTTGGAAATCCCGAGCCGCTCTGCGGCCTCAGTAAAGCTCACCGATTGAGCAGAAACCACGAATGTCGCGATGCCACTGAGTGGCTCCAGAGGAAGCATAAAAAAGCCCATATTGTTGACAAAAACTCTACAGACATACTCCATAGAAGGAGTTTATCAATCTATATGTCAACTTTAACATTCGCCCTGAGTTGCATAACAACTGCATCAGAGTGCCAGATTTTTGACGACCGACGTCACTGTTAAGTACTGGCTCGCTTCCGTTTCCTAGCTGGAGAACTTCATGCCCCTCGCTATTTGGGCCCTTGCCATTGGTGCCTTCGGCATCGGCACCACCGAGTTTGTGATCGCCGGGCTGCTGCCCTCGATCGCTGCTGAATTCGGCGTCTCTATTCCTCAAGCCGGACAACTGGCCACAGCCTACGCGCTGGGCGTGTTTTTCGGTGCTCCGCTGTTGATTGTCTTGGGCGGCAAGTTGCCGCGTAAAGCCATGATGATCAGCCTGATGGTGTTGTTCGTCGTAGGCAACCTGATCACCGCTGCGGCACCAAGCCTGGGTCTGGCGATGATTGGTCGGATCGTGACGTCCTTGACCCACGGTGCGTTCATCGGGGTGGGGTCGATCCTGGCAGCTGATCTCGTGGCTCCGAACAAGCGTGTGAGCGCCATTGCCTTCATGTTTTCGGGCATGGCTCTGGCGACCTTGATCGGCGTGCCTGCTGGCACGTGGTTGAGCCAATTCGTCTCGTGGCGGGCTACCTTCTATGCCATCACCGCCATCGGTATCGTCGCGCTACTGGCAGTGTGCTTCCTGGTTCCGAAAACCAAGGCTGTCAAGGCGCCGCCGGTCAAGAAGGAACTCGCAGCGTTCAAGAACAGCCGTGTGCTGCTCGCCATGGGCATCACAGTGTTCGGGCCTGCGGCATTCTTTACGTCCATCACTTACATCGCTCCGATGATGACCGGTGTCGCTGGCTTCTCGGAAAGTGCAGTGGTGTGGCTCATGGCCGCCTTCGGCGTGGGCTTGTTCCTGGGCAACTCGCTGGGCGGCAAGTTCGCGGACAAGGCGTTGATGCCACTTCTGTACATAACTCTCCTGGGCCAGTCCGTGGTGCTCTTCTTCTTCAGCTTCGCTGCGGTCAACCAGTGGCTCTCGGTCATCTGCATCACGCTGATGGCAGGGTTCGGCTTCGCGACGGTCTCGCCGATACAGAAGCTGGTCTTGGATAAAGCCAAAGCCGCCGGTGCGCCAACGCTGGCCGCCGCCGTCAACATCGGCCTTTTCAACCTTGGCAACGCCATTGGCGCTTGGGTTGGAGGATGGGTCATCAGTGCTGGCCTTGGCCTAGTCGCCCCGAACTGGGCAGGTGGTGTGCTGTCATTGATCGCACTGGGGTTCGCCGTAATCTCCGGAGCTCTGGATCGGCGCGACAGCAAGCGTGAATCCCGGGGGGCACTGGCGGCTGCGCGATGAGCTCTGCAGGTCATAGGTTGCTAGGAATCAAATTCACCACATGAGGAACGAAGGAAATGACAGCAATATCGGTACTTGACCTGATGATGATCGGCGAAGGTCGAACGTTCTCGGACACTATGGATGGCGCACTCGCACTGGCCCGCCACGTTGAGAAGCACGGCTTCAAACGTTACTGGGTCGCCGAGCATCACAACATGCCGGGTAGACTCACCGCTCTTCCATTCTGATATGTGGCCACTATGTTCTCCCAAATGAACGTCCGACCCGCCTCTCGTGAAGACATCGATTCGATCATTGAGCAGGATCCGATTGCCAAGCACGAACTGGGTAGGAGGGTGTTTATCGCCGATGCGGTGGCCGCTGGCCAATGCTGGGTCGCAGTAGAAGCGATGGGTGCTTCGGCGCTGATCGGTTACGGGGTACTAAACAAGTCCTTTTTCGAAAACAACTTCGTCCCGCTGATCGTCGTCAAGGTCTCGGCACGTCGCCGTGGGGTGGCTACAGCAATCATGACCGCGCTGGAGTCGCAATGCGCAGGAAAATTGTTCACGTCGACAAATACGTCGAACATCGCGATGCGCCAATTGCTCAAGCGGCTTGGCTTTGTCGAAAGCGGTTGGATTGAAAATCTGGATGACAACGACCCCGAACTTGTGTTTGTGAAGCGCAAGCCCGCTCCCGCCCCGAAGCGGTAATTTCGTCGAGGCGCAGAGAGGGCGTCCGGTTTTCGCCGAAAAAGCACTGACCCTATTTAGTCAGAAGCATTTAGGGGGACATCGTGCGACTGACGACGCTGAGCAACGTAAAATATCAGGCTTCCAGCCTCAACATGCTTCCCTTATGAACCTTGAACGACTGCGTCGCGAGTTTCCCGACTTCGACATAACAACCCTGCCCACCCTACCCGAAGGGTATTTCGACGCGTCGAGCTACATCGACGCAGCTCCCTCATTCGAGAACGAGGAGGGCACTTTGAAAGTGTATGTCGACTACGCCAACTATGCCGACCGCGCATCCGGCAGGAGCCAGCGCTACTGCGTTTCTCGCTACGACGAGGAAGCTGGCGACTTCGAGGACGTCGCCCTGTCGACGAACGATTGGGCCGAAGTCATTCGCTTCCTGAGCGCCTGAACGCCTTCGCCAGGGGCGATCGGTTTCCGCTCCGATCGTCGGATGATCGCCCCCAGCGCACGTCATTCAATACGGTACAGGCTACCGAAGCCTCCGCCTTGCGCTGGCGTGCTGTCGCTGCAGCCTGGCATTGGCAGACCCTGCCCCCATCCGGCGGTCAAGACCTGCACGTCACGCACGGGATCGGACGCCTTGGCCCGCTCGTTGCGCATGCGGCAGATTTCAGGATCGGTGGCGAATAGCCCGCGAGCGAAGACCCGACCTTGCTCCGCCAGCTTTGCAGTTTTGGGGCTGCGGATCTTCGTGAACGCCCGAAAGGCCTCATCCAGGTTGCCGCTTGCGCCATCCAGGCACCGGACCAAATGCCACGCATCCTCCAACGCCTGGCAGGCCCCTTGCCCCGACGTCGGCAACGGCGCGTGTGCGGCGTCCCCAACCAGAAGTACATTCGCCCGACTCCACGTATGCAGCGGCTCCAGGTCATGCACCGCAATCAGCCGGATGGCATTTGCGGGCGTGGCACGGATAATATGCGCGACCGGTTCGGGCCATCCCGCGAACAGATCTTCGACCTCCTTGCGTATATCTGCAGTCGGTATGGCTTCCGATAGGGGCCGAACCTGGGCTGCAGCCCAATACACCAGTTGGGGGCGAATCGCGACGCAACCAAAGCGCTCGCCAGCCCCCCAGAAATCCCGAATCGAAATGTCGTCCACCAGCGCATGCTGCCCCTGCGCTACGCCAATCCAGTTCACGAAGCCCTGATAGACAGGGGTGTTGTCACCCGCGACAAACTTGCGAGCCACGGAATCCATGCGGCCGTCGGCGCCAATGAGCAGATCCGGGCGGATGCTCGCACCATTCTCGAAATGGGCCACAGCCTTGCCATTGGCATCCAGCTCAATACCCGCCGCCCGGTGTCCGAACTCCACCGGTATCCCGGCCCGGGCTACATGATCTAGTAACACCTCCTGCAAGTGCCGGCGTAGCACCGTGTAGGTCGGGTATCCCATCGTCCGGTCCAGCAAGGCAATATCGAGGCCTCCCAGTGCATTGCCCGCAGCATCCTGGCGGCGCATTGTCAGCGGTCGACCGCCAATGGCGTCGATGTCTTGCAACAGCCCCAGTTCTTCCAGCACAAAGCTGGCATTCGGCCAAAGCGTCACGCCGGCCCCCATGGTTGCCGGCTCCGTCCGGCGCTCATAGACCCGAGGGCTGTAACCTCGCTTGCGCAAAGCCAATGCCACGCTCAGGCCCGCGATGCCGCCGCCAAGTATTCCAATTTCCACGCTGATTCTCTCCTGTCCATACGGTGCTCGATGGCGGGCTAATCACCTCGCATCGAACAAAATGGCATCTTAGATTTCGTCAAAACAGAGAACTAGCATGCAAAAATGGGACGATTTCATACCTTAATCGGGATAATCAATGCGCGATGCGCTCGATCTGAATACCGTCCGCGTCTATACAGCAGTTGTTGATGAGCAGAGCTTTGCCGGCGCATCGCGTCTTTTGGCTATCCCTTCATCCAACGTCAGCCGCCACGTTGCCAACCTGGAACGTAAACTCGGCACACGCTTGCTGGAACGAAGTACCCGCCATCTGCGTATGACGGAAGCCGGTCGGCTGCTCTACGAACGCGCCAAGCCCTTGCTCGACACTCTGCTCTCCACGCAGGAAGAGCTTGGTGCGGTACAGCGCGAACTGCGGGGTCCTTTGAAAATGTGCATGCCCGGCGAAGCGCCAAGGCTGCTGGCCCCCATCCTCGCCGAATTCTGTAGCCTCCATCCAGGCATCGAACTGGAATGCGATACCCGGATGACCGGACTGGATGTGCTTCGAGAGGACGTTGACCTTTCCATCGTCTTTCACCGGGGCCATCAAGAGGACAGTGCCTTCATCACCCGCGAACTCGCCACACTGCCCAGCATCGTGGTTGCCGCCCCCTCCTTGCTGGCCAGGACCGGCATGCCACGCCATGTTCGCGAGCTGAAGTCTCTACCCTGTATCACTACCCTCAGTGCGCTGAAGGGCCAGCCCTGGCAGTTTCAGGACGCCGCCGGCGAAATCGTCAAGGTGCCGGTACGCAGCCGGTACCGCGTCAACAGCGGAGAGTTGGCCGTGGCAGGCGCACGCCAAGGTATCGGCTTCGCGATTGTGGCGGCCTATCCCTGCCAGGAAGACCTTGCTACGGGTCGATTGCTCGAGGTACCACTGGACCTGTGTCCCGCCCCCCTGCAATTGCTAGGGGCATACAGCCATCGCCATTCCGTGACTGCGCGTGTTCGGGCGCTGCTGGAATTGATACAGGTACGGTTGGCGGGATCGGCATGACTTTTGCAGTCCTTCGTAGCTGCCGGTCGATAACAGGCAATGAATGGCCGACCAGAAGCTGTCGACCACATAGCCGGAGCCTTGAGGTGGATCGAAACGGCCGTCCAGTACGATCTTCAACTCAGCTTCTTCCGCCAGGCCGGCATAACGTCCCAGCAATTCATCTTCCGCCGCGCGAACGGCATCGGGCGCCGACTGCCCTTCCAGAATGCCCATGGCCGTCAGGCAACACAGCGCGCAGCACAATTGCGCGCGTAGGTGTCCGTGCGTGATCAAGCTCTGCTTCATGGACAGGCGAATCGCATTCTCCCGCGACGACGCCACCATCACCACTGACAAGCATCGCATCAACGACCCATTGCCATTGTCACGTTCATCCGCGGGACCGGCGACGGCAGGTGCGGTGCCCGAACCCAACGCTTGAAATGCCCGCTGGGTTTGCAATCCGATATCAAAGACGTTGCCGTCCGGGGTGAATTTCCCGTGCCGGGCCCAGTCAAGCAGATTGATTGCGAATGCGTCGAGATCGAGATCCCCATCCTGCAATAGCGCATCCAACAGAGCGAGCGCTTGCGCGCCGTCATCGCTCCATGTGCCCGCAGGGACGCCGCCATGGGCTCGATCGAAGCCAGCGGGCGGCACCATCTCGATGTCGGGGGGCGAAGGGATGGACTCCGGCCCGTGGAATTCGTACGGAACGCCTAGGGCGTCGCCCACCAACAGGCCAAAAAGGCATCCGCGCAGGCGGCCCTGGTTCGTGTTGATTGTCATTGGGAGATGCTGCTCATATCACTGCTATTGGCACGGGTGGTGTCAACGCTTTTACGCTTAATCAGTCGGCTGCGCCGGACCTTCTTCCAACATGCTTAGCAGGCCGATGATCAGCGCCTGCATGCCCTGGTCAAGCTCCACTTCCATCTCTGACTCTTCCGCGGCGCGCGCCTCGTCCACGACCGGCTCTTTCCCCGCGACCGTGTACACCGTATCGGCTACCGCCAGGCCGTGGAAGGCCACGGTTGCCAGCAGGATTCGGGACTGTTCCTTTGAAATGCCGTACGCGCTGGCGATATGGCGCTGGTGCCCGTCTATTTTCGCAAGCATGGCCGGCGTTGCCGCCAATCTGCGGATCACGTAGGGCGTCACGCCCGGGTGGGCTTTCACGAACTCTCTTGCCGACGTGGCGAACAGGGTCAGGTATTGCTTCAACCCGCCGGCGCCGTTGCTACAGGCCTGGGGGATCTCCCAGCGGCTGAAGATCTCATCGGCGACCAGGCGCTTGAGCTCCTGGAGGCTGGGCACGTGCTTGTAGAGCGCCATGTGGCTGACGCCCAGCGCCGCCGCAACGCCCACAAAGGTGATATTGGGCAGGCCCAACGCGATGCCGGCATCGGCGATCCGCTCGCGAGTGATGGTGGGAGGCCGTCCCCGCGTGGTGCGGCGCTCTGGCGGCTGCATGTCTGTTCCCTCTTCTTGATGACGTCTACCCAGCACTTTAACTTGCCCCATGAATATTTAGTTTATTGGCATGCAACTAAAGCGTGATTTAGTTTATAGTAATGCAAATAATTATCACCAACATCCCGGTATTTGTTCATGAAGACTTCTGGCGCCGAGCCGGCCAACCCCCGCCATGCCGGCCCGCTCGATCTGGTGTTGACCCCTATCCGGGGGCAACTCATCGTTGCATCCGTGCTGGCCGCGGTGGGCGCCATGCTGACGCTGGCGCCGCTGGCATCCATCGCGCATATTGCGCGACTGCTCCTTACCGGCGCCGGCAGCGAAGGCGCTCACCTGGCCGACGCCTGGCCCGAAATCTGGTGGACCGTCATCGGCGCGGTGGCGTGCATGTTCGCCGGCATGCTGATGGTCTCCGCGGGCGAATTGACCGCCCACCTGGCTGACAATCGCATCACCCATCGCCTTCGCCTCGCCGGTGCACGGCGGCTGGCACAGGTGCCGCTGGGCTGGTTCACAGGCAGGGCGTCGGGCGAGGTCAAGCAGGCGTTGCAGGACGACATGGCGACCCTGCACAGCCTGACCGCGCATTTCTTCACGGCGGTGGCGCGCGCGGCTGGCGTCATCGTGATCTCCGTCATCTACCTCTTCGCGCTGGACTGGCGCCTCGCCCTGGTGGCGCTGTTGCCGTTCTGCGGCTTCTTCCTGTTCCTGCGCCGGGCGATGAAGGCCAGCGGAAAGAACATGCAGGCGTTCGTCGCCCGGCTTGGGCGCATCAATGGCGCGACGGTCGAGTTCGTGAGCGGGATATCCGTGGCCAAGGCGTTCGGCGACGCCGGCAAGGCGCATCGCGGCTACCGGGACGCCGTGGACGGATTTGCCGACGCCTTCGTCGAATTCACGCGTCCGCTGGTCGCGGCGATGGCCCGTGCCCACGCACTGATCGCGCCGGTCGCGGTGCTGAGCGTGGTGCTGGGTTTTGGCGCGCTTTTTGTGGGGCTGGACTGGATGGCGCCGGTGGATGTGCTGGCATTCGCCTTGGTGGCGCCATGCATTTGCAGCCCGCTACTGTTGCTGCACACGCTGCTGCACGACCTAGGCAGCGCCACGGGTGCCGCGCAGCGCGTGCTGGCGTTGCTGAAGACCCCGGTGCTGGAAGCGCCCGCGCCGGGCCGCGAGCAGACTCCCGAGGGGCATGAAGTCCGATTCGAGGGCGTGGGCTATGCCTACGACGCCGGGGGCGCGGCGCTATCGAACATCAGCTTCACCCTGGAACCCGGGACGGTCACGGCCATCGTTGGCCCGTCGGGCGCGGGGAAGTCCACGCTGGCGCGACTGCTGCTGAGGTTCTTTGATCCCGCCGAAGGCCGCATTACGCTCGGCGGCGCCGACTTGCGGCAGATCGAAAGCACGCAGCTCTACCGGCGCGTGGGTTTCGTATTGCAGGAAGTGCGCCTGATTCATGCCAGCGTGCGCGACAACATCGCGCTAGGCAGGCCCGCCGCCAGCCAGCAGGAGATAGAAGCCGCCGCGCGTACTGCCAACATCCATGAGCGCATCCTGGCCCTGCCACGCGGCTACGACTCCATGGTCGGCGAAGACGCGCAGCTTTCCGGCGGTGAGCGTCAGCGCGTGAGCATCGCCCGCGCGGTGCTTCTCGATCCTCCCGTGCTGGTGCTCGACGAAGCCACGGCGGCGGCCGACGCCGGCAGCGAGGCGGCGATCCAGGCGGCGCTGTCGTGCTTCGCCCAGGGACGCACGCTGATGGTCATTGCGCACCGGCTGGACACGGTGAAGCACGCCGACCGCATCATCGTTTTGGAAGGCGGCGTCATTACAGAGCAAGGCCGGCATGACCAGTTGCTGGCCCAAGGTGGCAGCTACGCGCGGCTTTGGAAGCTGGGCGGTTACGAAACGGCCACGGCCCAAGAGGAACCGTCATGCTGAAGTCCTTGATGCAATTGCTGGGCAGGGACGCGCCCGTCCTGCGCCGCTACCTCTGGCTGGCCCTTGTCTACGGCGTTTTCTGCGGACTCACCATTGCGTCCATCGTGCCGATGCTTACCCACCTGCTGGGCGCAGAAGCCAGGCGGGCCGCGCCCTGGCTGATCGCGCTGCTCGGCGGGGCAGGGATCTGCTGGGCGCTGCGTGGCTACGTCGAGCGTGCCGGCGTGCGCGTGGGCGTCGCCATCTTGCAGGGCGGCCGCCACCGGCTTGGCGACCATGTGGCACGCCTGCCTGTCGGCTGGTTCACGCCGCAGAACACGGCGCGTCTTGGGCATGTCGTCACGCAGGGCATGATGTCCGTGGCCCAGCTTCCGGCGCACGTGTTTACGCCGGTCATCGCGGGCGTGGCGACGCCCGTGGTGCTCGTGTTCGCGTTGTTCGCACAGCATTGGCTGCTGGGCGTGATTGCCTTGACGGCGCTGCCATTGCTGGCGGGCGTGCTCTTTCTTACGGCGCGGCTTGCGCGGCGTGCCGACAATGCCTTTCACCAGCGTTTCGCCGACGCCAGCCAGCGCGTGGTGGAATTCGCCCAAGCCCAATCGGTGCTGCGCGCCTTCAGCGCGCAGGGAGGGGGCATGCGCCATTTCGAAGAGGCCGTGGAGCAGCAGCGCGCGTCGGGGGCGCGGTTGATCTGGCTGTCGGCCGGAGCCGCCGTGCTGAATGCATGGGCCGTCCAGGCCACGTTCGCCGCCTTGTTGATCGCGGGAGCCTGGTGGATCAACGCGTTGCTGGGCAGCCAGGCAGGGGCCGCGGAGCTCGTGGCGGCCATGGTCTCGATGTTGCTGGCCGCCCGCTACATCGATGCGCTGCTGGAGGTGGCCGGCTATGGCGAGATCCTGCGCGGCGCGCGCGCCCAGCTCGACGCCATCGAAGCACTGCTTGCGGTCGAATTCCTGCCGGAGCCCGACGCGCCGCAGGCGCCGCTGGACGCGTCGATCGAACTGCGCAATGTTCATTTTCGCTACGCCCAGGACGAACCCTATGTACTGCACGGCGTGAATTTGCGCGTCGAGCCTGGCAGCATGATCGCCTTGATCGGCGAATCAGGCTCCGGCAAGACCACGCTGGCGCGGCTGATCGCACGCTTCTTCGATGTGGATGAAGGCAGCGTGCTGCTCGGCGGCGCGGACGTGCGGAAGATCTCCAGCGGGCGGCTGGCGGGTCAGATCAGCCAGATCTTCCAGGACAACTATCTGTTCACGGGATCCATCGCCGACAACATCCGCGTTGGAAAGCCCGATTGCAGCGATGCCGAACTCCTGGACGCCGTGCGGCAGGCAGGCGTGACGGAAATCGTCTCGCGCCTGCCGCAGGGCCTGGAAACGCCCGTGGGCGAGGGGGGCACAAGCCTGTCCGGCGGCGAGCGGCAGCGCATCGCCATCGCACGGGCGCTGCTCAGCGACGCGCCTATCCTGTTGGTGGACGAGGCCACCGCGGCCCTGGACGCGGAGAACCAGGCCGTCATCGCCGAGACGCTGGCGCGGCTACGCGGCAAGCGCACGCTGGTGGTGATCGCGCATCAGCTTTCCACGGTGGCGATGGCCGACCGGATCGCGGTGCTGGAGGGCGGCCGGATCGTGGAAGAGGGGGCGCCCGCGGCGTTGCGCGAAAACCAGGGGCGGTATGCGCGGTTTCTCAGCCAGCGTCAGGCCGCCAAGGGATGGCGCATTGGCGGAGGAGACGCCTGATGCGTGCAGGGCTGTCAGCGCTGTTCGTCGTGCTCTGCGGCATATCGCTATTGATAGGCGCCCGGCAGATGGCGTGGTCGCAGCTGTTCTCGCTGTCCGGCGACGCGTGGCTGACGCTGACCGCGAGTCGGCTACCGAGGCTGGCGGCGCTGACGCTGACGGGAATCGGGCTGTCGGTCTGCGGCGTGATCCTGCAGCACATCGTCCGCAACAAGTTCGTCGAGCCGGCCACGTCGGGCGGGCTTGACGCCGCCAAGCTTGGCATCCTGGTGGCGATGACGCTGGCGCCGTCCATTGGGACGGTGGGGCGGATGCTGTTTGCGCTGGGCTTTTGTTTCGCGGCCAGCCTGGTCTTCGTGGCCATCGTGCGCCGCGTGAAGTTCAAGAACACGATCCTCGTCCCGGTTATCGGCCTGATGTACGGCGGCGTGCTGAGCGCGCTGGCGGAATTCCATGCTTATCGCAATAACATCCTGCAAAGCATGCAGGGCTGGCTGCTGGGCGACTTCTCCAAGATCGTGCAGGGCAACTACGAACTCGTCTATCTGATCCTGCCGATCGTCGCGCTGACCTATCTGTATGCGCACCGCTTCACGGTGGTGGGCATGGGCGAGGGCATGGCGTCCAGCCTGGGGCTGAACTATTCGGCCACCGTAACGTTGGGATTGATGCTGGTGGCGGTGACCGTGTCGGCCACCGTCATCACCGTCGGGGCGATTCCGTTTGTCGGGCTGGTCATCCCCAACCTGGTCGCGCTCCATTATGGCGACAACCTCAGCCGCACCTTGCCTGTCGTGGCCCTGGGCGGGGCGTCGCTGCTGCTGTTTTGCGACATCGTCGGCCGCCTGCTGATTTATCCGTTCGAAGTCCCCATCGGCCTGACCGCCGGGGGCATGGGCGGCGTCTTGTTCCTTGCGCTTATCCTGTGGAAGCATCGGTGATGCGCGCCGCTTCCCAAAGAATGATCTGGTTGACGGTCATCGCACTGGCCGTGGTCTTCCTGTTCTTCCGATCGGGGCTGGACTTCGATTACGTGATTCCGAAGCGGCTGGCCCGGCTGGCGGCCATGATCCTCGGCGGCATCTGCATTGCCTGGTCGTCGATCGCGTTCCAGACCCTTACCGGGAACCGGATCCTCACGCCGGCGATCATGGGCTATGAGGCGGTCTACCTCTTGCTGCAATCCCTGCTGGTGCTGGCCATGGGCACGCAGAGCCTGGTGGTGCTGGGCGCGAACGGCAACTTCTTCCTGTCGGTCCTGCTGATGCTGGGCTACTCGTGGATCCTTCATCGCTGGCTGTTCCGCAACGGCGGCCAGAACGTGTATTTCGTGCTGCTGGTGGGGCTGGTGCTGACGATGGTGATGGGTACCTTCACGCAGTTCGTGCAGCTGAAAACCAGTCCCGGCGAGTTCTCGATTCTGCTCGGATTCACCCAGGCGTCATTCGGCCGGGCGGAGCCGGGGCAGTTGCTTGTTTCCGCCGCCCTTGTCGCCGCGGTGTGCCTGGCAGGCTTCAGAAGCCTGCCGACGCTGGACGTGATCTTGCTGGGGCGCGATCAGGCCATTTCCCTCGGCGTGGACCATCGGCGCACCGTCCGGCTGCATCTTGCTTTGATCGCGGTGCTGGTCGCGGTGTCGACCAGCCTGCTCGGGCCCACGGCGTTCATGGGGATCTTCATCGCCAATACCGCCTATGCGCAGGCGCGCTCGCGCAGGCACCGAATCACTTTGCCCACCGGCTGCGCCATCGCCGTGGGCATCTTCATCCTGGCCCAGCTCGCGGTCGAGCACGTCTTCAACTACAAGACCACCGTTGGCATCCTGGTCAACCTGGTGTGCGGCGGGTGGTTTCTTGCGATGATGGCGCGCACGCGGGGCACTGCATGATCACCACCCGGAATCTCTTCAAAACGTACGGATCGAAGTCCGTCCTGCGCGATGTGAGCGTGCAATTTCCCACCGGAGCGCTGACCTCGCTCATTGGTCCGAACGGTGCGGGCAAGACCACGCTCCTGATGATGATCGCGCGGCTGCTGGACCCGACCCGCGGCGACATCCTGCTCGACGGTTCCAGCGTGGCCCACATGCGCAGCGCCGACTACGCGAAGCGTGTCGCCACCTTGCGCCAATCCCCGGAATTCAACCTGCGCCTGACGGTTGAAGAACTTGTCTCCTTTGGCCGGTTTCCGTACAGCCGCGGCGCATTGACGCCGCGCGACCTGCGGGCGATCGACGAGGCCATCGCGTTTCTCTCGCTGGACCGACTGCGCCGCGCCTATGTCGACGAGCTGAGCGGCGGCCAGCGCCAGATGGCGTTCCTGGCCATGACCATTGCCCAGCAGACGGATTGCCTGTTGCTGGACGAACCGCTGAACAACCTCGACATCAAGCACGCCGTTCAGATCATGCGAGCGCTACGCCGGCTGTGCGATGAACAAGGCCGAACCGTGATCCTGGTGGTGCACGACATTAATTTCGCGGCCTGCTACTCCGACCACATCGTTGCGATGAAGGACGGCGCGGTGCGTTGCGCCGGCGCCGTGTCCGAGGTGGTCACCGAAGACTGCCTGCGGGAGTTGTACGGATTGGATTTCGAGATCACGCACGGAGAACGGGGACGCCTGTGCAACTACTTCAACCCCCCGGGAGAATTGAAATGATTTTTACGCACAGGCCGCGGGCACTGGCCTTGTCGTTGGCGGTATCGCTGGGTGCGATGGCCGCGCTGCACGGATGCGGCCAGGAAGCCGCGGAATCACCCAAGACAGAGATGCCTGCGGCGGGCGCCAGCCCGGCTGCGTCACAGGCCTACGCCAGCATCACGGTTCAGCACAAATTGGGCACGACCGTCATTGAGAAGCTGCCGCAGCGTGTCGTGGCCCTGGATATGAACGAAGTCGACTTCCTGGACGAACTTGGCGTGCCGGTCGTCGGCATGCCCAAAGACTTCGTGCCGCACTTTCTTGCCCGCTACAAGGATGCGGCGCAGGTGCAGGACATGGGCGCTATCGTCCAGCCGAACCTGGAACGCGTGCATGCCGCCCGGCCCGACCTGATCCTGATCACGTCGCTGCAGGCGAACCACTACAAAGAGCTGAGCGAGATCGCGCCGACGATTCACTTCGACGTGGACTATCGCGACAGCCAGGCCAATCACGTCGAAATCGTCAAGGATCACCTCATGACGCTGGGGCGGATCTTCCAGAAGGAAGGCCTTGCCCGCCAGAAGGCGGCGGAACTTGACGCCAAGGTGAAAGAGGCACGGACCCTTATCCAGGACCGGCCCGAGACGGCGCTCATCGTGCTGCACAACAACGGCGCGTTCAGCTCGTTCGGGACGCAGTCGCGCTATGGCTTCATCTTCAAGGCGCTGGGCGTCAAGCCCGCTAGCCCGTCGGCCGAGGCCGGCCTGCACGGCCAGCCGATATCCAGCGAGTTCATCCAGCAGGCAAATCCCG
Source organism: Achromobacter sp. MYb9 (assembly GCF_002975275.1). Lineage (GTDB taxonomy): Bacteria > Pseudomonadota > Gammaproteobacteria > Burkholderiales > Burkholderiaceae_B > Achromobacter. Next base: position 77,312 of record NZ_PCOQ01000003.1, read on the forward strand.
ACATCGTCTACGTGGTCGATCGCACCGCCGTGATGGAGCGCCGGCCGAGCCTGAACGCCGAGACGCTAAGCAATCCCCTTTTGCGCCAGACGTCCGCGTGGCGCCACGGCCGCGTGGTGTTTGCGGACGCCGAGGCCTGGTACGTCACCGCCGCCAGCGTGAAGTCGCTTGAACTCATGATCGACGACGTGACCAAGCCCTACCGGAACTGATTTGATCGACGCCAAGCGCGTCCTTGTCGATTCAAACGTAAATGATTCCCAGTCGCCTGAATTTCCGGGCGAACCAAAGCTCAACCCAACGGAGCCATTCCATGAGCAAACGCCGCCAGAGCGGACACGCCGCACGTCCCGCGCTACAAGCACGGCGGGCAAACGCCGTTTTCGCCCCCAACCACCTCGTCGCCGCCTTGTTCGGCCTGACCTTCGGCGCCGCCGCGCCGGCGACGTCGGCCCAGGAAGTCGCCGAGGCCGGGGTCAAGACGCTTCCGACGGTGACGGTCACGGGGCAGGCCGAGGTCCCCGCCACCCCCTACGCAGGTGAGCAGGTCACGTATGGTGGCCGCGTAGGCTTTCTTGGCGACAAGGATTTCATGGACACGCCGTTCTCCGTCATCAGCTATACGGACAAGTACATCCAGGACCTGCAGGCCAGGGACATCACCGACGTGATCGCCAGGACTGATCCATCGGTTTTCAGCAACGGCGTGACGGGCGCCTGGAGCGAGACCTATTCGATACGCGGTTTCGGTACCAGCACGACGGATACGGCGTTCAACGGGCTGTTCGGCATGGCGCCGTATTACCGGACGATGCCCGACATGTTCGAGCGCATCGAAGTGCTCAAGGGACCGTCCGCCTTGTTGAATGGCATGCCTCCCGGTGGGTCGGTGGGCGGGAGCATCAACCTGGTTCCCAAGCGTGCCGGCGCGGAGCCATTGACGCGCCTGACCACTACCTACATGTCGGATGCGCAGTTCGGAGGGCATGTGGACATGGGGCGACGCTTCGGCGAGAACCAGCAGTTCGGCCTGCGGTTCAATGGTGTGTATCGGGATGGAGACGGCCCCGTCGACCATCAGAAGCGGCGGGCGCAATTGGCGGCGGTAGGCCTGGACTGGCGTGGCGAGCGCGTGCGCATTTCCGCCGACCTGTACGACAGCGATGAGCGCATTGACGGCGTGACGCGCGGCATCAACCTGGCGCCCGGCATCGGCGTGCCCAGGCCGCCCAAGCCCGAAACCCTGCTGAACCCGGACTGGGCCTATGCGAAAAACCAGGACAGGGCGGCCATGATCCGTGGTGAATTCGACGTCAGCGACAGCCTGATGGCCTACGCGGCGATCGGGACCAGCAGAACCGAGTACACCTACAACGGCGCCATGTCGGCGCAGGTATTCAACGATGCTGGCGACTTTCGGACCTCGATGGGCCAGCTGAACATGAACTTGAAGAAGACGTCGGGCGAAGCCGGCTTCCGGGGCAAACTGCAAACGGGCGCCGTCAAGCACCAGTGGGTGCTCAATGCCACGTACTACTCGGACGATCAGCGGGACTACGGCCGTCGTTCGGTGCCCGGGGCGGATTGGGTCACCAACCTCTACAACCCGGCCTGGGGGCCGGCCCCTGCCGGTTTCTGGCCGCCGATATTGCGCTCCAAGACGCGCCTGGTCAGCTACGGCCTGGCGGACACCCTGTCCTTCGCCGAAGACCGCGTGCAACTGACCCTGGGCGCGCGCCGGCAGGAAGTCCGCACCGATACCCTGAACGCGACGACCGGGGCGCTGACCAGCCGCTATGACGCAAGCGCCACGTCGCCCGCCGCCGCGTTGCTGATCAAGGCGACGGACAATATTTCCGTCTATGCCAACTACATCGAGGGCCTGAGCAAAGGCCAGACCGCGCCGGTAACCGCCGCCAATGCCGGGCAGCTGTTTCCGCCGTTCAAGACCAAGCAGAAGGAAATCGGACTCAAGGTTGATCTGGGCGATTTCACCCATACGCTGGCGCTGTTCGAGATAAACAGGCCCAGCAGTTATACGGATCCCGTCACCAACGTCTTCTCGTTTGGCGGCGAACAGCGCAATCAAGGCGTGGAATGGGGCTTCTTCGGCGAGCCGATGCCCGGCGTGCGGCTCATGGGCGGCGTCGCGTATATCGACCCCAAGGTGACGAAAGCCGCCATTTCGGCCAACGAGGGCAAGCAGGCTACCGGCATCCCCAGGCTCCAGGGCAAGCTGGGCGTGGAATGGGATGTGCCGGCGCTGCAGGGCTTGACGTTGACCGCCAATGCGACCGCGGTATCCAAGCAATACATCAGCGCCGACAACTCGTTGTCAGTGGCGGGGCACACGACCTACGACGTGGGCGCGCGTTACGCGACCCGAGTGGCCGACCATGCCGTCACGCTGCGAGGCGGCATCACCAATCTGACAAACAAGGCTTACTGGGGAATGCCTCAGCTGTCTAGCCTGGCCCTCGGCGCGCCGCGAACTTTCATGCTCTCTGCTTCAATGGACTTTTGAAGCTGAGAGAGGGCCGTGCGCCGGCCCCCTAGAACCGATAAGCCGCCTTCAGCGATCCCGAATGGCTGTTGCCTCGGGACGCGAACTCGCCGTCGTACTGCAGCCTGAAGTCCAGCCTATTGGCGTGCGTAACCTGGATGCCCGCGCCGATGCGTCCCACCACATTGTCGGTGGGCATCGTGGTGGTGAAGCTTCCCACGCCATTAGAGGCGCCCGCGATCCTGGACTTGGTTTTCCAGCCATCCTCCGAAAGCAGCGACACGCCTGCGTAGGCGAAGGGCCGCAACATGGCGCCGCGCGGCAGTTCGCTGCGTCCGCCGATTTCCAACGTGGGGGCAAGGCCGAAGACCATCTGATCGCTGCTGGCGACCTTCAGATGCAGGGCGTCACCCGACTCTTCATAGCTGGACATTCGTGAGTAAGTCGCGTCCAGATCCACATAGGGTTTCATGTAGACGTTGCCGTCGGTAAAGGTCCTGGCCACGCGTATGCGCACGCCGAAGCTGTACACATCGGGCTTGCTCGTGGCTTGCGACTTGAAATTCGGGATCGCCAGATTGCGATTCAGGTCATACGACCCATAGCCTGCGCCCAGCGCGCCCGAAATCGTCCAGGGCCCGGCTTCACGCTTGAGCACCAGGCCGGCATACCCCGTGTCGCCGGAACCGGTGACACGATGGTCGTCGCCACTAAGATGCGAGTTCTGGTAGGCGAATGAGCCGCCCAGATACCAGTCCGGCGCAATCCGCCGCTGACCGCCCAGCTGGTACGTGACGCTGTCCAGCGAGAATCCCGATGAGCCGTTGCCGCCGTCCTGGTTCGTATTGCGCCCCGTGATCTGCCCCCAGACGCAATCTTGCTCCTTGGTCATGGGACCGTCCGCCACGAACGTCGGGCAGGACATCATCGCGCCGGTGAAGCGCGCCATGCCCAGCTGCATTTGCGCGGCGGGCGCCAGCGCGACGCCGGGCGACAGGTCCGACAGGCGGTTCTGGTACGAGCCGGCCCCTTGGCGCGAGGCCGCGTCCAGCACCGCGTACAGCTTGGCAAGCTCGGCGGATCCGCCTTGATCCCAGTCACGTTGCAAGTGGCTCGCCACGTTCGTCGCGTTGTGCTTCAACTGCATCGAATTCGCGTTGAAGTTGGCGCCGACAGCGCGCACGTGGGTGGTGGCGCCATCCTGGCGCGTTTCGTAGTCGACCACGGGGGAATCCGATGCGGCCAAGACGCCGGTGCGGACACCCTTGACGTTCATTACCGCCAGCTCCCGATTCGGCAACAGCGCGAGCGGCGCCACGAGCAACTTGCCATCCAGGGTGGCAGGCCCGTTGATGGTGAGGAAGTCGGATGCCATCTTGTCGAAGTCCGCCCCCACCTTGAGGGTGCCCTGCGCGGATTGCGTGTAAGTCGTGTCGAAGGTCGTCGCGACGAAACGGGTACGGTCATAACCCCAGTTGGTGCCTTCACGTCCGCCCAGCGCAACCAGGCCGTTGTTCTGCAGCGAGGCCCCGACGTATTCCGGGCCGGACGAAAAGGTGCCGGTATTTATCATCCCGCCGCCGTTCTGGTAGACGTTCCCCATCAACAAGCCGGCGTTGTTGATATTGAGCAGGCCGGTCGTGGCCCGGACCGCGGTGGCACCGGTTACCGAGCCAGTGCTCGCTATGGTCATCATGCTATGGGCCGCGCTGTCCGTCCATATGCCGGTTGCTTGCGCGGTGGCGGATCCGCCGGTGACGCTGCCGCCGATGGTGAGGGTGACACCGTTTCCATTCGCGTTCTGCGCGAAGATGCCGATGCCATTGACCGCCGTTGACGAGACGATCGCATTGGGGCCGACCGTGACATCGACCGTGGCTTCGCTGAGGAATTCCGAAACGCCTGATCCTGCGTAGACGGTATTTCCATCGTCCGCCAGCTTCAGGCCGCCGGCGCCGCTGACGCTTTGCGCCAGGATCCCGACCGCGCCGGCGCCCGTCACGGCGATGATGCCGTTGTTGGTCACCGAGACGTTGCCACCTTGCCCGTCGCCCCCGGATATGGACCCGGCCTGGCTCGCATCGACGCTGAGGGTGGGCGAAGTGCCTGGCAGGCCGATCAGGCCACCGCCTCCGCCCACCGATTGGGCGACCAGGCCATGGGAGCCGGTCCCGGTTGTCTTGATCCAGCTTTGCGTGCCCAGGCTTGCGGTCACCGTGCCGCCGTCAGCCTGCGCGCCGGGCTCCGGCGTGCTGCCGAAAATGCTGGTGTTGATCCCGGCGGTCGCTTGTTGATTTTGCGAGTTGATCACGATCCCGCCGCCGCCGCCCACGCTCTGCGCAAGCAACCCGAAGGCGTTATTGCCTTGCGTCGTGATGCGCAGCGTACCGTTGTCTTGCAGGGTGACGGCGCCACCGTTGCCTTCGCTTGTATTCTGGGTTTGGCCGGTCGACAGTTTGATGGCCGGTATGGGATCGTCGGCGACGGCAACCCGCACACTGGTTCCCGCACCCGCGAAGCCGCCGCCGCCGCCCACCGATTGCAGCACCGTGCCGAACGCCGCTTCGCCTTGGGTGCCGATGGTCGTGATATTGGCCGGGGCGCCGGCAGGGGTAAAGAGGGTGACCGCACCGCCATCGCCGGCGCCACCGCCCGATCCGCCGTAGCCGACGCCGACGGCGAGGGTGCCGAAAAAGCCGTCCGAGCCATCCGCGGCATGGCCGCCGCCACCGCCCACGCTCTGCGCGTAGATGCCGGCCGCGCCATACCCGCTGGTGGCAATCGATCCGCCATTGAGCACCGTCGTCACCCTGCCGCCGGTTGAGCCCTTGCCACCATCGCCGCCCAGGCTGTAGTTGGAGTTCACGTCGACTTTCGTCGGATCCACCCAGCCCGAGCCCGTTGCAAGGGCGCCGCCCCCTTTACCGCCGCCGCCGCCGATGCTCTGGGCAAATATCCCCGCAGACCAATCGCCCGCGGTGGTGATCGTGCCTGTGGGATCCAGATTCACCGTGACCGCGCCACCGGTATTGCCTGCGCCGCCCGCGCCGCCGATCGACACATCATGATTAAGGTTGAGCTGAAAGTTGGGCGGCGTCTCTTTCAAGAGCTTCTGGTACACATCCTGGAGCACGTTCTTGGCGTCGACGCGACCATCAAGAATGGACACGATGGGATTGTCCGCGGAACCATCCGACCCCGCCGATCCACCTTGCCCGCCACCACCGCCGATGGACTGCGCCTGCACGCCCGCGGCGTCACCGCCGTAGGTGGCGATGTTGCCGCCGACCGTCACCCCAACGGCGCCTCCCGCGCCGCCGGCCCCGCCCGTCTTGCCCACTTTGACGTCGAACGACGGTGACACGTGCATTGCCAGGCCAACGAAGTTATAGGAGCCGCCTTGTGACGCACCCCCGCCGCCGCCAATGCTCTGCGCCAGCACGCCCATGGCGCCGGATCCCGCGGTCTGGATCTGCCCCGTGGGCAAGACCTCCACCTGGACCAGGCCCCCATTGCCGCCGCCGGCGCCTGATCCGCCCAAGCCGATGCTGGCCGTCAGGACGGACCCGGTGCCGAAATCCTGCGTGTTTGCACTGCCGAAGCCGGCGTTGCCGCCCCCGCCACCAATCGATTGCGCGGTGATGCCGTTGGCATAATCGCCGTAGGTGGCGATAGTGCTGCTTGCAGTCCCGGCCGCATCGGGCGTGAACGTGGCTTGCCCGCCGGATACGTTGACCAGTCCCCCAAGGGCGGTCCAGACGGAATTGCCGCTGCCGCCGGCGCCGCCGTCCGCACCCACGGCCACGGCCACGTTCAGGGATAAGGAGAGCGCTTTTTCCGGCACCGTACCGCCGTAATCCAGCGCAGCGGCCAGCGACGACGAGTCGCCGCCCGCGCCGCCGCCGCCGCCGATGCTCTGGATCAATACACCGTGCGCGCCCTGGCCCCGGGTTTCGATCTGTGCCCCTTGCGCCGCAGCAAAGGTCACGTAGTTGCCATCACCCGCGATACCGCCCGTGCCGCCCACCGCCACCGAAACAGGAATCGAAACCTGGGTGCCGGCTTCAGTCACCGGGATCCCGATTGCCGCCGCCTTCGCCGTGGCATTACCGCCCAGGCCGCCGCCGCCACCTATGCTCTGAATGACGGCGCCGAACGAATCGATGGGCTGCGCGTTCGCCGTCAGGCACGGGTCGGCGCAGGTGCCGTTGACCAGCCGCGAGGTCTGGCCCGTCTTGATGCTGCCGCCCAACATTTGGGAATTGACAGCGCCGCTGTTGCCGCCGGCTCCGCCTTGCCCGCCCACCGCGACGGCGACTGTCGCCAGGGGGCCGACGCTGTAAGCGAACGCCTGCCCCCCGGTGCCGCCGCCACCCCCGATGGACTGGCCGACCAGGCCTGCCGCCTTGGTGCCCTGGGTGACGATATTGGAATTGTCCAGGTTCAGCTGGACGGATCCGCCCGTGCCACCGTCACCGCCCGATGCGCCAATGGCGACCGAATGGAAAATGCCAAAGCTGCTGGCATTGCCTCCATTGCCGCCACCACCGCCGATGGATTGGGCGACCAGGCCGTGCGCGTTGTCGCCGCCGGTAGTGAGTGTCAGGTTGGTGGGCGTGCCGATCACGTCGCCGCCCGAGCCGCCTTTACCGCCGCTGCTGCCCAGGCTGATCAGCCCCTGCGTCGCACCGCCCGCGCCACCGCCGCCGCCGATGGATTGCGCCAGGACACCTATCGCGGACAGCCCCGTGGTGGTGATGGTCCCGGACGCGTTGATGCTTACCTTGTTGGCGTTGGCCTGGAGCGGATTGGTGTTGGCATCGCCACCCAGCGAAACCCCCAGGCCGCTGGCGCTTCCCGCCGCGCCGCCGCTGCCGCCGATGGACTGTGCCAGGACGCCCATTGCCATGGTGCCGCTGGTGCGAATGGCGCCGGTGTTCGTCACGGCAATGGCGCCGGGCGAACCCGCGGCGCCACCCGTGCCGCCTTTGCTGTAGAAAATGCCGTAGTCGACCGACGCGGCGCCGCCCGCGCCCCCCAGGGACTGCGCGATGATGCCGATTGCGTCCGCGCCGGCGGTCGTTATCGTGCCGGCGTTGGCGACGGTTATCGCGCCTGCCGAGCCGCCGTTGCCACCACTGCCGTCAACGCCGCTCAACTGGCCGTTGCCGTTGCCGCCGTTAGCGCCGGCGCCGCTGGCGGTTTGTGCCAGGATGCCGGGCGAGCTTTGCCCCTGCGTCGATATGGTCGTGTTTGCATCCGTCGATATCGTCAACGTGCCCGTCGAGCCACCATTGCCGCCGTTGCCTCCCTGGACGTCAGTCCCGGTAGCGGACGCGGCGGTACCGCCAACATTGCCCAGGTTCTGCGCAAGGATGCCGAAGGCGTTTGCGCCCTGTGTGGAGATCGATGTTCCGGTCAGGGTCACGTTCATCGATCCGGTGGAGCCGCCGGCGCCGCCATCGCCCCCTGAACCGCCGCCGATCGTTCCGGTGAGCGTACCGCCGTTGCCCCCCACTCCGCCTTGCAACACCGCATAGATGCCATGGGAGTCGCTCGCCGTGGTGGTGATGGCGATGGGCAGGGCCTTGCTGCCCGCCAATTTGACCGTCAAGCTGCCGACATTGCCGCCGTTGCCGCCATTGCCCGCGTTGCTGCTGCCCAACCCCAACGCATCGCCGCTGTAGTAGCCGCCCGCGCCGCCGGCACCGCCCAGTTGCGAGGTCTGGATGCCCGACGCATGGTCGCCTGTGGTGGACAAGGTGATAGGGGCCGCGGCCGTGGTGACCCATACGCCCGCGTCGCCGGCCTGACCCCCAAGGCCACCATTACGGTCGTGATAGCTGCCGCTGTTGAAGTTGCCGCCGCCAGCGCCGCCGAGCGCCGAAACCAGCAACGCCGGCAACTGGCTTCCCGTCGTTGAAACACTGGCGTCCGTCACGTTGATCTGCAAGGGAACCTGCGAGCCGTTGATGGTGCCGGCGTTGCCGCCATTGCCACCCAAGGTGTCATCTTCGTCGGCCATGCCATTGCCGCCATTGCCCGCCAGGATGATGGCTGCGACGCCCGCTCCGGGGGCTGGCGGCGTGCCGGCCTGGGTGACGGTGACGTTGCCACCGCTCAGCAGGGTGACCCGGGCGCTGAGGTCGCTCGCCGCGCCGATGCCGGCCGCACCGCCATTGCCCAGGCCCTTGTCGGTCGAATCGCCGCCCTTGCCCGACGTGGATTGGGCCAGGACGCCATACAGCGCGGACGAGGCGCTCGAGTTGTTGGCCCAAACCCAATTCAAAGCGACGTTGCCGGAATTCGTGACCGAAGCGCTGCCGCCGCCGCCGCCCATGTTGGCGCCGCCGTCGTATTGGTCGGCGCCATTGCCGCCGTTGCTGGATGCCAGGATGCCTGCGTAGCGTCCCGTTCCCGCCAGGTTGACGTTGATGTTTCCGGTATTGACGATGGACGCGCCCGCCGACTGGCCGCCGGCCCCGCTGGGGTTATGGTCGTCCGTGGTGCCGCTACCGGCGCCGCCTTGGCTCAGCGCGGCCACGGCCGCGCCGCCCGCTACCGTGACGTTGGGCAGATTGATGCTGACGTCGCCGTGATTGGTCACCGAAACGATCTCGGTCTGCGACCGGCCGGCTACGCCGCCATTGCCGCCATAGTCGCCGTTGCTGCTGCTGGCGGCATTGCCACCCTGCATTTGGGCGAAAAGCCCGTAGAGGTTGCCGTCGGTGACGATCGAACCTCCTGTGGACTGCAACGTCAGGTTGCCCGTGTTGATCACGGTCAGGCCTTGTGTATCGATACCGGTCAGCGTGCCATCTGGATTGCCGTTGCCGCCAATCGACAAGGCCTGCAGCGCGGCCTTTGTTGAAGCACCCACCGTCACCGTGATGTCCGCGCCGGCATTTGCGTTCATGGGCGGCACGGGGTTGTAGTATCCGGCCTGGAATATGACCGCTTCCTGGGAAGTGCCCGACGTGTTGCAGGACAGCCCGCTGCTGCTGCCGCCGCAGTTGTACGTCTGGCCAGACGCCGACCCTCCCAAAAAGGCGCCGGCAATCGCGGCTGAGAGCGTGGTCACACGAAGGTAAACCCGGCGGTTTGTCATATTTTTCCGGTTATCAAGAGAGCGCTGAGGTAGGCTGACGCAGCATAAAAAACTTGTGCGACACTGTATGTCCCTAGAACTGAGGACATGACGGAACAAGCCGATGAAGGCAGACTCCCCAGTTATGTTCCGAGCGGGGTTCATCCTAGGGATCCGGTGCGCCATGGTCGATATAAATCGAAGCCGTCCGATGGTCATTTGATGCGAAAAAAAGACACTCAACAAAGGTCTGAACCGGCGGCGCAAACTCCCGGCACGAATGAAGCGCTGCCGCGCGCAAGCCGCGCATCGGCAGCCGACGGGGTGCCTATACGTGTCGCGACGGTCGAAGACGATGCGGTTTGCCTGCAGGCATTGGCGCACGCCGTGGAGACCGCGCCGGGATTAAGCATGGTGTGGATGGCGGCCAACCGGCGCGAAGCGTTGTCCCTGCTGCCGCGCCAGCCGCTCGACGTGCTGCTGGTGGACCTGGGCTTGCCCGATGGCTCCGGCCTGGATGTGATCACCGCGGCGCGGCAAACCTGGCCCGATTGCGCCGTGATGGTAAGCACCATTTTTGGGGATGAGACGCACGTCCTGCGCGCCATCGAAGCGGGCGCCATGGGCTATGTGCTGAAGGACTTGAGCGCGCAGGAACTGGTCGCCGAAATCCGCAGCCTGCATGCGGGAGGCAGCCCGATCAACCCGATGGTGGCCAGGAAGCTGCTGTTGCGGCACACCGTGCAGGCGGCGCCCGTCGAGGCCGTCGCCGCCCCGGCAAACGTGCCCCTTGTATCGCCTTCGGCGCGCGAAGCCGAGACGCTGCGCCTGGTCTCGCGTGGCTATACGGTAGACGAGGTTGCCAGCGCCTTGGGTGTCTCACCGCACACCGTGCAGACCTTTGTGCGGCGCATCTATACCAAGCTGCAGGTGAATTCGCGGGCCGAAGCGGTGCGCGAGGGCGCGCGACACGGGTGGCTGAGTGAGGATTGAACGGTCAAGGGGGGCGTGGCCTTGGGCGGCCATTCGTAATTGGGACGCTGTGCTCGCGTCAATGCTCGGCTTTTTTCTGCTGGCTGTTTGCGGATTGGCGCGCGCCGAGTCACCCGTGCTCCATATCACCGAAGCGCAGATGTGGTCATCATCAAGCACGACCTGGATGCAGCCGGCTTCGATGGCTGAACTGGACGCCGGGGACAGCGCCATGAATGCCGCCGACGCCGACTGGCATTCGATACATCTGCCGCATGCCCGGCCGCGAGCGGCGTGGCCGCGACGTGTGCAGGGCGCCGCGGACCGTGCCGAAGTGCAGTGGTACCGCGTGCACATTGCCGCCACGGCCTTCACGACGCCGCGGCTGCGGCTATACGCAGCACGCTGGCAGGCAACCGGCACGCTGGCGGTATACGTGAACGGGCAGCGCGCCTGGCAATCGCGGGGTGACCGCGCCTGGAACAACTTCAATCATCCTTTATGGGTGGATCTGGGCGGCCTGCTGCAGCCGGGCAAGGATGCGTGGGTGTATGTGCGCATGGCCAACCAGCCGAATACGGGCGGCGCGCTGTCGTCGATGTGGGTCGGATCGGCGGCCGACCTGGTGCCGTCCTGGCGCTGGCGCACCTTTCTGCAGACGGCGCTGCCGACCTATTGGCGTGGCTCTTTCCTGCTGCTGGGATTCTTTGCCTTGGGCATCGCCGTGTGGCTGCGCGCTAACCGCCGTCGTGATACCAGCCTGGTGCCGGCCGGCGGGGCGTGGCCGTTCGCGCTTTTCTTCTGCATGGCGGTTGCGCAGGCGCTGGCTGCCTTGCTGTTCCTGGTGGACGACGCGGGCCTGGACATGAGCTTCGCCTGGTTCTCCTGGATGACCTTGGTGGGCATGGTCACCGTGCCGGTCTGCGGGTTTCATTTCCTTGGCATGGTGCAGCATCGTCCGCGCCCGCGCTTGGGCCGCGTCCTGGTGGTGTACTGGGCCATCGTCGTCGTGGCGACGCTGCCCTATTGGTGGACGGAGTATCCCGGGGTTCTGGCAGTGCAACGCCTGGCAATCCTGCCGCCGGCCCTGGCGCAGATCTATGCCGCCATGGCCAATGCCTGGCATGAGCGCAGCCGCGCCAATGTGCTGCTGGCCGCATGGGGGCCTGTGTCGTTGCTGATGGCGTGGCATGACCTGCGCATGCAGAGCTTCAAGGTGGACATGGAAGGCATTTACCTGACGCCTTATGTGAATCTGGGCCTGCTCACCCTGTTCGTGTATGTCGCGTTCACGCGCTACACCCGTGCGCTGTCGGTGGCTGCGCGCGCCCGCGTCGTGCTGGCCGAACAACTGGCCGCGCAGGAGCGCGAACTGGTCCAGGCCCATGAGCGCCTGCGCGTCGCCGAGCGCGAGCAGACACTATTGAACGAGCGTCAACGCCTGATGAGCGAGATGCATGATGGCGTGGGGTCGTCTCTGATGAGCGCGCTGCGCCAGGTGGAGCTGGGGCGCACGCCGCTTGATATCGCCCAGGTTCTGCGGGAATGCATCGACGATCTGAAGATCGCCATCGATTCCCTGGAAAGCACCGATGCCGACCTGTTGGCCTTGTTGGGGGCCTTGCGCTTTCGTTTGGGGCCGAGGTTGACCGGCGCCGGCATCGCGCTGCGTTGGCGGATGAGCGACCTGCCGCCGCTGCAGTGGCTCGACGCGCAAAGCGCCCTGCATGTGCTGCGTATCCTGCAGGAGGTGCTGACCAATATCGTCAAGCACAGCGATGCAACGGATATCACCGTGACCACCGCCGAAGCGAAGGCGGCTGCGAGCGGCGCGGGTGAGGTCGGCGTTTGGGTGTGCGTGCAGGACAATGGCCGGCCGTTCATGCCACCGCCGCCAGAGTTGGCATTGCCGGGGCGGCGGGGCGTGGCCAATATACGCAATCGCGTGGCGGTACTGGGCGCGCGTTGCGTTTGGCAGCCCCTGCCTGGCGGCACCCTGTTCAAGCTGTGGCTGCCCTTGTTCCAGCACGACGGTGATGACCAGAAAAAGCTGCCCGAGCCTCATGGCGTAGAAGCCGCCGAAGCCGGTCGAGCAGTACTTCTTGTCCAGCAGGTTGTTGACGTTCAGCGTCGCTGACAGGTGCCGGTTGACGTCGTAGCGCGCCATCAGGCCGACCAGCGCGCAGGCGTCGCGGCCGATTACAGGAATGCCGTCGCGGCGATGACCGCCAGGCCCGCGCAGAAGTCGGTGTGGGCGCGCGTGTAGTGGTTCGCGGCGTGCAATAGGTTGATCTGTCCAAGCAGGCGGCCGTGGCCGTACACCGGGACGTTCAGCACGCTCTGGCAATCCAGGGCGAAGATGGCGTCTGCGTCGGGAAAGTTCGCCCTGACTGCATCGGCGTCCGGCGTCAGCAACGGCTTGCCTGTCGACACCATTTTCTGCATTGCGGGCGCCGCGCCTATCGTCTTGGTTCCGCTGGCCGGATAGCGCTCGGGGGCGCTGCTGTACAGGCGATGCGCGATACCGGCCTTCAGGTCATAGCGCAGCGCGGTAAACAGGCGGTGGCCCACCGCCCGCTGCGCAATGTCGTCCAGCGCCGCAAGCAAGCGGTCGGGCGCGTCCGCGCGTGGCGCGCAAGAGAGCGCGGCGCTTAGAAGATCGATTTCGCGTTGGGACAGGGAGAAGGGCGCCGTCATTGAGCGGCCCCCTTCCCGGTGGTTGTCCCTGGAACCGCGCTCAGCGGCAGCGTGACGCAGGAAGCATGCGCGCCGCCGGTGCCGATCTTCAACAACGGCGGGCGGCCGTGGGGCACCTGCCCGCAGTGGTCCTTGTCCGCCCCGGCTATCGATACACGAATGCGGCTGCCCGATTGGAATTGCCAGGCGGTGGGCAGCAGGGGGACCTGGACGCGCTCGAACTGCCCGGGCGTCAGCGGTTGGGCGTCCTGCCTGCTGAATGTGCGAAAGGGCCACGTCGTCTGGTACTGCGGCGGGCACGGTGAAACCTTGCGATGCAACAGGCGCAACAGGCCTTCGGTCACATAACGCTCGGCGCCGCTGGCCTCGATCTCGGTCACGTAGATAAACAAGGCGGCATCGGGTTCGCTGCTGCTGACCCAAAGGTCCGCCACGACATGGCCCGCCAGTTCGGCCGGTGCGTCCAGCGGCGCCGATGTGAAATTGCACATGCGGTCGCCGCGCCCCTGCCAATCGGGGTAGTACTCGGTGCTATTGATGGCGGCGATGCGCTCGTAGCGCGTGCCCGCGCCGGTGCCGATGGCAAAGTCCACTTGATAGTCGTGATCCGTACTGTCGGGAAGCGGGGCGGTCTCGAGCGCCAGGGCCGGGGTCAGGTACAGCTTGCTGTCGGCGTCCGGGTCATAAGGTGGCCATTGCGTGGCGCTGCGCCATTGCTCGGCGTGCATCGCGTAGTAATGGACGGGCGCTTCGGCGTTCAAGCCGGTTTGGTGGCCCAGCAGGTAGTGGTCGAAGAATCGCAGCACTTCCGCCAGCCACGGAAAATCCGCCATCTGTGTCGACCGCCAGGGCGACACATCGATGCGTGCGCCGTGATCCCATGGGCCAAGCAGCAGGTAGCCGGGGTTCCTGGACAGCGTCAGATAGCGCGAAATGGCGCCGTTCATGTAGCCGCCGCCGTCCATCCAGCCCGATACCGACAGCACGGCCACGTCAGGGGGGATTTGCGCCGCCAGGCTGTAGGGGCTGAAGGTGGCCGAACTGAACTGCGCATCGTAGGGCAGCGGGTCTTCGCGAAAACTGAACTCGGGCATGAACTCGGTCTGGCGGAAGTTGCCCAGATGTTCGCGGATGGCCGCTTGCAGCAATATCCCTTCCGGATCTTCGTCCACCGGCTGCGGGCCTTCGAAGTGGGGGTTCGCGTAGTAGACGAACCGATGCAGCATGTCGCGGCGGTCATGGTCCAGGGCGACCATCAGGTCGTCGTAGCTTTGCGTCAGCGCCTTCAGTTGAATGCCGCCCGGAAAATAATTATCGGTGTAGGTGTCCCATACCGAAAACAGCGGTGCAATCGCCTTGACGGCCGGGTGCCCCGTGCTGGCCAGAAAATCCGACGCCGCGCCCAGGTACGAAATGCCGGTGGCGCCCACGACCCCGCTGGACCACGGTTGCGTGACGATCCATTGCACCACTTCACGGCTGTCGTCGCGCTCGCGCGGCGAGCGGAAACTGTCGCGGGTGCCGAAGCTTGCGCCGGTGCCGCGAACATCGATCACCACGACGGCGTAGCCGCGCGGAACAAGGAAGTCCCGAAACTTGGCGGTGTTGGGCGCGCGTTCGCCAACACCGTCCGGATGCAGCTTGAAGCGTCGGTAGTAGGGCGTGAAAAGAACGATGGTGGGGAACTGCGCGGGCGGCGACGCATCGGGGCGTGCGGATTTTGTTTCCGGGATATAGACGTCGATCGCCAGGCGGCAGCCATCGCGCATGGTCAGGTAGCGGGAACGGGGGGCCGGGATCGCGTAGATCTCCGGTCGGGTATCTGCGTAGTCCTGGGGAGGGACCACCCACGCCCCATTTTCGTTTTTCCGGTACGACGGCATGGACTTCCTTGAATTCATGGTGGGAAGAGCGGGCTGGACGCGGGGCCGCAGCGACTGACCCACCATGTTATTGACGCGCGCTGGGCCGCACCAATATGCAATGTGGATGTCGGTATAGGAAAAAGTGATACGGTCCGTGGGGCGGTTGTCGCGAATCTTCATAGGGATTACGCGCAGGGGTCACCTTTTCCGACGCATCGTTGAATATGATCCGAGCGTGATATAGGAAATACCGATGGATCTGCGACAACTCAAATACTTCACGCGCATCGTCGAGCTGGAGAGCATCACGGCGGCCGCCGATACCTTGCATATCGCCCAGCCATCCCTGAGCCAGCACGTGGCCAACCTCGAGCGCGAGTTCGACACGCCGCTGTTGCTTCGAGGCCCCGGCGGTGTCCGTGCCACCGACGCGGGCAAGCTGTTGTACCGGCACGCCAAGATGGTGTTGCGGCAGGTTGAAGAGGCCAAATCGGCCTTGAAGCACGGGCGCGACACCCCGGCCGGTCACGTCACGGTCGGGCTGCCGACCAGTACGTCACGCGTGCTGGCGGTGCCGCTCATTGAAGCGGTAGCCAAGCGGTATCCGGAAGTGTTGTTGGAAGTGATCGAGGGAAGCAGCGCCGACCTGGCCGTGGCGGTATCCCTGCATCGCATGGATATCGCGGTGGCGATGGACGTTCAGCCGCAGCCGGCGCGGATGACCACGACGCCGCTGCTGATCGAAAATCTGTACCTGGTCGGCCCGGCGCTGGGCGTAGAGGCCATATCGCTGCAACGCATGGCGGAACTTCCCCTGGTGCTTCCCAGTTTTCCCAATTCGATACGCGTGCTGGCCGCGCGCGCCTTCGCCGAAGACGCGTTGCCGTTGACGCTTGTGGCCGAGACTAGCGCGGTGTCCGTTCTGCTTGGCTTGGTGCGGGCGGGCATGGGCTGGACCGTGCTGCCCTCGTCCGCTCTGGTGGGGCCCGAGGCCGACTCGGATCACGTGGTGTCCACGCCCATCGCGGACAAGGCGTTCAGCCGCCGGGTGTCGGTCTGCATGTCCTTGTCCACGGAAAAAAGCGTGGTGTGCACGCACATCCATCAGACTCTGATCGAGGTGGCCCGCGACCTGGTCGAGACGGGGCGATGGGGCGGCGTGGTCTGGAAACACTGACCGCCCCTTGCGCTATTCCGGCTTGATGTTCGCCAGCTTCGCCACCTTGCCCCAGTGTGCGCGGTCGGCCGCCACGATGTCGTCGAACGCCTTGAGCGTGACGCCGCTGGCGGTCGCGCCTTGCACTTTGAAGTACGCGGTCATCTCGGGCTCGGTCACAACCTGGTGCACCAGGGCCGCGATCTTCTCGGCGACGTCCTCGGGAATTTGTGCGGGGGCGAACAGACCGAACCATCCCAACGCTTCAAAGTCCGGAAAGCCCTGTTCGGCAACCGTGGGCACGCCGGGAAGCACGTCCAGGCGCTGCCTGGACGTGACGGCGACGGCATTGAGATCGCCACGCTGGATGTAGGGCAAGGACGTCATGGCTACGTCCAGCATGAAGTCCACGTGTCCCGCCATGGTGTCGGTCAGGGCGGGGCCGGAACCGCGATACGGAACGTGCGTCACCGGGATGTCCAGACTGGCGCGCAGGGCCTCGGTGGCCAGGTGATTGGACGAACCCAGGCCGCTGGACCCATAGGTCAGGCCGCCCGGCTTGTTGTTGGCCTCGGCGATCAAGGCCTTCAGGTCGTGCGTCTTCAGTGCCTTGTTGACGACGACTACGTTCGGTACGGAAGCGATCATCGCCAGGCCCCGAAAGTCCTTCAATGGGTCATAAGGAAGGGCTTTGTACAGGAACGGCGCAACCGATTGCGTGCTGACCGTCCCCAGGAACAAGGAGTAGCCATCGGCGGGTTGTCCCCGCGCATAGGTGGCGCCCAGCGTTCCGCCCGCGCCGGGCTTGTTTTCGACGACGAACGGTTGCTGCGTCAGTTGGCCCAATCGCTGCGCCACTTTGCGCGCCACGATATCGGTCGAGCCACCCGCCGCGAACGGCACGATGATCCGAACGGGCTTGTCCGGCCAGGCCGCGGCCTGTTGCGCGTGGGCAGACGGCTGCATGATCAGGGCGCTGGCGACGGCGGCCAGCAGGGATAGCGTTTTCATAGGGACACTCCGGGGATCGTGGATGGAGGCCGGTCGAGGTCAATCGACCTGGACGCCGGTGCGCGCAATGAAGTCGCCCCATACCTTGGCGTCGTCCTCCGCCCGGGTGCGCATGGCCTGGGCGCTGCCCTTCAGTGGAACGAAGTACAAGTCCTTCAATTTCTTGTTGATGGCCGGGTCGGAGATGGCGGCCTGGATCGCGGCGTTCAGCTTGCTGATGATGGCGCCGTCGGTTCCCGCCGGGCCGACCACGGCAAACCAGCCGGGCATCGCGGGCGCCTGTATGCCCGCCTCTTTCAAGGTGGGCACGTTGGGCAGGTCACCGGCCCGTTGGTCGGCCAGGATCGCCAGCGGCACCACATTGCCGCCTTCGATCTGCGGCAACGCGGAGCCCAGCACGCTGGTCATGACGTCGACCTGTCCGCCGATCACGGCATTCAACGCGGGGCCAGAGCCCTTGTAGGGAACGTGTTTGAGCTTGATGCCGGCGCCCGCCGCGATCATTTCGGTCGATAGGTGTGTGGAATTGCCGGCCCCCGCGCTGGCGAACGTGATGCCGTCCGGCGAGGCCTTGGCAGCTGCCAGCAGTTGCGGCAAGGTCTTGTACGGGCTGTTCTTTCCGGCGACCAGCACGAACGGGGTGTCGACCACAGGCGCGATGTAGGCGAAGTCCTTGTTGGCGTCATAGGGCAGGCTCTTGTACAGCTTCGGGTTGAAACTCATCTGGGATACGCCCGCCAACAGCAGGGTGTAGCCGTCGGCGGGGGCTTTGGCCACATAGGACGTGGCCACGATGCCGTTCGCGCCCGGCTTGTTCTCGACGACGACAGAGGCGCCCAAAGCGCTTGCCATCTTCTCGCTCAACAGGCGGGCGACTACGTCCGCCCCGGACCCCGCGGACTGCGGGACGATCAGCCGGACTGCATGATCGGGATAGGCGGACTGGGCTTGGGCCGTTACGCCAATAACGGCCAGTGCGCAGACAAGCGCCGCGCGCAAGCAATGGGCCCGACGGGCTTTACTAAGGTCGTACATCGATTTCCCCTGGTTCGACGCGCTGGGCGCGGTCTTCTTTTGTGTGTGTGTGAAGCGTGCGGACTCATGCTAGGCAGGCGGTCAAATCAATTCAAATACTGCTTTCCTATGCGCCTATAGGTTTTTCCTTTGGCGCCGGCGGCCGGGCACCCGCGATGGCATCTTTTCGGCCGTCGCACGCTGGCTCAGGCAGTTGAGCGCTATCCCAAGAAGCGATAAATTCACTTGGCATGTCTGGTTCGTTGGGCATAACCCCACGCGAAATCCGCTTTTGGCTAACGGAGATCTCATGGACATACTCACGACTATCCGCACCCACATTGCCGCGCTTGGCCTGCCGCTATACGCGGTCAGCGCCAGCGCTGTGCAAAAGGCCGACACTCCCATTTTGTTGACGCTGCACTGGCACGGCTTTACGCCCGACAGGACGGTGATTACAAAACCGCTGCGCTCGGTTGCCGCATCAGCCATGCAGCTGAACCAGCGCTGGAACGATGTGGCCGACATCGACCAGGCCGTGCTCGAAGCGGGATGGCGCTTGGGCGCCTGGGACGTGGAACGCGTGGCGCGCGCTGGAGGCACCGTTGCGGGCCATTGTCACCAACGCGGGTGACGAGCCCTCGGTGATCGTGGCGAAGGTGCTGGAAGGCGAGGGCAACCATGGCTATGACGCGGCCACCGGCAACTATGGCGACCTGGTGGAACTGGGCGTGATCGACCCCACCAAGGTCACCCGCACCGCGTTGCAGAACGCGGCGTCGATCGCCGGCCTGATCCTGACGACGGACGCCACCGTGGCGCAGGCGCCGGAGGAATCCAAGGCCCCCGCCGCACCTGCTCCTGAAATGTCGTTCTAACCAGGGCGCCGGGCGGCAAGGTCAACCTTGCCGTCTGGCGCCTTCGCGTGTCAGCACGTCCAGCACGTTGTTCGCCGCGGCCACGCCCATGTTGACGTAGGCGGCGCTGGTGACGCCCCCGATGTGGGGGCTCAGGATAATGCGCGGCTCTTGCTGGAACGGATGGCCGGCAGGCATGGGCTCGACGGCGAAACTGTCCAGGCCTGCCGCTTGCACATGGCCCGAGCGCACGGCCTGCAACAGTGCGTCCTCGTCGACGAGGCCGCCGCGCGCAGTGTTCACCAGGATCACGCCCTGCTTGCACTGCGCCAGCGTCGTCGCGTTGATCATGCCGCGGTTCTCATCGGTGAGCGGACAGTGCATCGACACCACATCGGCCTGGCGCCAGATCGTGTCCAACGACACATTCTCGATATGGCCTGGCAAGTGCTTTGCATAGGGATCGAAGCCGATCACGCGCATGTTCAGGCCGTGAACCATGGCCGCCAGGCGCTGGCCGATGGCGCCCAGACCGATCAGGCCGATGGTCTTGCCGCCCAGCTCCAGGCTCTTGTGCGTGGACTTGTCCCAGTGGCCCGCTCGCATGCGCTCGTCCAACCCGACGACCGATTTGGCGCAGGCCAGAAGCAGCGCCAGCGCCTGTTCCGCCACGGCGGAGGCGTTCACGCCGACTGCGGCGACGACCTGGATGCCGCGTTCGGCGGCCGCCGTCTTATCGATGGTGTCGGTGCCGCTGCCATGTTTGGAGATCACACGCAGGGCGGGGGCGGCGTCCATCGCCGCGGCGCCGACCTTGCTGTACCGCACGATGATGGCCACCGGGTCATGCTTGCGGCACAGCGCCACGATGTCGCTCTCCGTCGGTGTTTTTCCAGCGAAGACCAGCTCAAAATTCTGGAGCAGCGCCAGCGCCTCCGGTGCCAGGTCCGCCGCGGTCACGACGATGGCGGGCTTGCCCGTCGCGGCGGAGTTCACAGCGATTCCCCTTCTTTCAGGACGCCAGCGGCGCGCAGGGCCGCGCCGAGCCATTTGGCTTCGGTGTCGCCGGCTTGGATGGCGGCAATGCGCGCGGCTTCATCGCGCACTTTCTTTTCGGCGGCGGGCAACAGTCCTTCTATCTTTTCGCGCTCGACCACGACTACGCCGTCGGCGTCACCGATGATGAAGTCGCCTGCATTGACGGTCACGCCGCCCACCGACACGGGATGTCCGATGCGGCCGGGGACGTTCTTGGTCGGACCATTAGGATTGGTGCCGGCAGCGAAAACCGGATAGTCCATCTCGATGATCTCGACCGTGTCGCGCGCGGCGCCGTCCATCACCACGCCGACGATGCCGAGCTTGCGGCAGGCGTTCATCATGATGGTCCCCATCAGCGCCGAGCTGAGGTCGCCCTTGCCGTCGATCACCAGAACGTCGCCGGGCTTGGCCAGGGAAATCGCGGCGTGGATCATGAGGTTGTCGCCGGGGCGCACTTCAACGGTAAGCGCCGTGCCGGCAAGCTTCATGCCGGGATGCAACGGACGGATGCGGCCGTTAAGGGCGCCGCGTCGGCCGGCTACGTCGGCCAGGATGGCGGGTTGCAGATCCGCGGCGCGACGCACAACGTCGGCGCTGACGCGGGGAAAATCCTTGATGATGTCTTGATTGGCCATGAGCATTCCTGTGTGGAGAAGAGGGTGATGCGGGGAGTGATCAGGCCGGCTTGATACCGGCTTCGCGAATGACCTTGCAGGGTTGGGAATAGCGGGCCTGCATGACGAATCACTCGACCTTCGCGCCCGATTCTTCGACGATCTTGCCCCAGCGGATGCGGTCGTCGTGGATCAGCTTGGCGAATTCCCCTGGCGTGCTGGTCAGCACGCGCGCGCCTTGTTCCTGGTACTTCACGCTCAGGTCCTTGGCCTGCAGAGCCTTGTTGAACTCCGCATTCAGGCGCTGCACGATGTCTTCGGGCGTGCCGGCCGGCGCGGCCAGGCCGAACCAGGTCACGGCTTCAAATCCCGGAAAGCCGCGCTCGGCAACGGTGGGCACGTCGGGCATATCGGGCACGCGCTGTGCCGAGGTCACCGCCAACGCGCGCATCTTGCCGTTGCGCACGTGGCCAATCAGCGTGGGCACTGATGACAGGTACATGTCGATCTGCCCGCCAATCAGGTCATTGGACGCTTGCGCCGCGCCCTTGTAAGGGATGTGCGTGAGCTTGATGCCCGCGGCATTCTGCAATTGCACCGCGGCCAGGTGAGCCACGGTGCCGTTGCCCGAGCTGGCGAAGTTCAAGGACTCCGGCTTGGCTTTGGCTGCGGCAAGCATGTCCTCGAAGGTCTTCAGCGGCGAATTGGCGGGAACCACGATCACCAGCGGGGCGTCCGCGACCAAGCCGATAGCGGTCAAGTCTTTTTCGGGGTCGTAGGGCAGCTTGGCGTAGAGCGTGGGATTGATCGCCAAGTTGCTGGTTTGGCCCAGTACCAGCGAATAGCCGTCCGGCGCCGACTTCGCTGCGGTATCCACGCCGATGTTGCCGCCCGATCCGGGTCTGTTTTCCGTGACGATGTTCCAGCCCGTATTGCTGGCCACCTTGAGCGCAGCCTCTCTGGCCAGCACATCGGTGCCGCCGCCAGGCGGGAAAGGAACGATCAGACGAATGGGTTTGTTGGGGTAGCCCTGCGCCGCGGCTAGGCCACTCACGCACACCAGGGCCAGGCCCGAAAGCACACGCGCGATCTGCTTCATGATTTGTCTCCGATCGTTGTTTTTGGTGGGAGGCATTGTGAATCCGTGTTCCGGCTAATACAATGCAAGTCCGTCAGATGAAACATGTTCCATACAATGAACGCAGATAAACCTAGCGATGCTGATGAGTCCTCGGCAGAAGAAGGCGTAGTGGCCGTGCGTCGAGCGATGAGCATCCTTGCGGCGTTCGGCGTGGAAGACACCCATCTCTCCCTGGCGGAACTGAGCCGACGCACCGGCTTTCACCGGTCCACCGTATTGCGCTTGGCGCGCACGCTCGCCATGGACGACTATCTGGCACAGCGACCGGACGGCACGTGGCGCCTGGCGCGCGCAGCCGGTTGGCTTGGCGCCTGCTACCAGGCCACGTTCAACATTGCGGAAATCGTGCAGCCGGTCCTGAGGGATGTATCGGCCACAACGGGAGAAAGCGCCACGTTCTATGTGCGCGAGGGCAAACAACGCATTTGCATGGCGCGGGTCGAAGGACCCAAATCAATCCGCCATCATGTGCGGATTGGCGCGGCGCTGCCGCTTGAACTGGGCTCGCCGGGACGTGTGCTGCTCGCGTTTTCCGGAGAGCCGGGCGAGCCTTACGAATCGGTGCGTCGCGCGGGCTACATGATTTCCCTGGGCGAGCGCGATGCGGAAGTCTCCAGCATTTCCGCGCCGGTCTACGGCATCAACTGGACGTTGCAGGGCGCGATCTGCATCTCGGGGCCGATTTCGCGCCTGACGGAAAGCGTGCTGCTCGAGCTCAAGGAACCCATTCTTACTGCAGCCAGTCGACTTTCGCGGTCGATGATGGGCGTTCGACAAGCGTAGGCAGGGCGAGGGCGATGGTGGAAGTGCGCGTGTTCCGTTGATCAGTTTTTGCGTCGAATCGCCCGCTAGAAATCGGGTACGCTTTGACGCTGGCAAATTCCAGGCAGCATGATATGTGGCGCACGTTCTGCAAAATGTCGCTGGCGGTGATTTGGGTACTTTGGCTGGGCGCCATGGCATGGTTTGCGGAGGGCATACTGCGGTACGTACTGTCCGCGGATGCGACGTTGGCGCCGATCATCCTTACGCCGGGACAGAGCGCGCACGCCGAGGTATACCGCATCCGCGAAGCGCCGCTGTGGATGGAAGCGCGTTTCGGCGGCCCGATGGGCAGGAAGCGGCCCGAATTGGGCGACCACACGGCCCGTGTGGGCACGCCGGGCTTTATCAACCCCGGAGAGCCGGTGCGGATTCGTGTGCGTGATGGCAAGGGACTGGACGTCATGGTGGCCGCTGCTCCCAGCAGCGGCGCCAGCGCCGCGCATTTCTACCGCAAACTCTGGCCTGAAAGTCATACCGATGGTGCGCTGCCCGAGACCGCGCCGCCCTTTCCGAAGCTGGCGAAGGGGACTTCGCATCTCACCTTCACGGTCGAAGAGGTCGGGCCGGCGCTTCAGGGCGAGCAGATCGAACTGGAAATCAGCGCACCCATCGGCCTCAAGCGTACCGCGCCCGGTTGGGACGATGTCTCCACCTTCATCTTCTGGCCCTTCATCGCTACGATCCTGAGCGTTTGGGCGCTGGTGTTGGCCGGGCTGACGTGGTGGTATCGTCGCCGGGTGCGGCGGGTAGCTCTAAAAGCACTCGCCTGAGTTCAAGCGTAGAAGTCCCATACGATGGTGCAAGCCGGCCGCAAGCGCGGCGGGCTCCGTATGACGTCATGACGTCATGACCTCAACACACCATGGCTTTACTTCGTGGAAGGCCAGCGTCCGCCCAGGGCGCGGGTGGCATCCGCCGCGGCTTCCTGCACCAGCTTGGCCATCTTCTTGACGGCGGCCGGCGAGTAGCGTTCTTTGGGGCCCGACAACGATATGGCGCCGCAGATGTCGCCATCCGGGCCGAACACCGGGCTGGCCACGGCCGCGCAGTTGGGGTCGCGTTCGCCCATCGACGTCAGCATCAGGCCGATCTCGGCCGGCGACTTGCCATCGACCAGGTAGGCGGTCAGCAGCCTGCCGGCGGCGCCCTTGTCAAGCGGCAGCAGGTCGCCGACGCGGATACGGTCCAGCGTGGAATGGTGTGAGTCCACGCGCAGCACGCAGGCGCGAGAGGTCGCGTCATGGTAGACGTGGAACGACGCGCTTTCCGTGCCTTTGTCGACCAGGCCTTGCAGCAGCGGCAGGATGGTTTCGGTCAGGCGGTAGGTGGCTTCGTACGCGCGCCCCAGGTGATGCGCGTAGGGCCCCAGGGAATAGCGGCCATCGGCGCGGCGCACCACCAGCGCCACTTTTTCAAGCGAAGCAATAAGCCGCAAGAGCGTGCTCTTGTAGAACCCCGTGGCCCGGGAAAGGTCCGCAAGCGTGATGGGCTCGGTGCGTTCTGCAACGGCCCCGACGATGGTCAGGGCGCGTTCGACGGCGGCGACGCCGTCAGTGGAATTGTCCTGAGTAGGGGTGCGACTCATTGGAATGGTAGGGGTGATTAGGCGGTGGTTCCCGACTCCGGATCGATCACCCGGCTGATGACCGGGAAATAGCGGTTGCCATGGCCCTGGGCCAACGCGGCGCTGAACCAGTGGTCAACGTTGCGGGCGCCCAGCGCTTGTACGCCGGTTTGTTCCGCCAACGCCAGCGCGTAGCGCAGGTCTTTGCGGGCATAGTCCACGGGGAAGGCTTTTTCGGGAAATTCACCGGGCAGAATAGCCTTTAAGCCGTGGTTGCGCAACGCGAAGCTATCCGCCGAACCACGCGTGAAAGTCTCCAGCAATACCTGCGGATCCACCCCCGAACGCCGTGCAATGGCGCGCGCTTCCGACAACGCCACCACGGTTTCGAACAGCACCATATTGTTCAGGATCTTCACGACCTGGCCGCTGCCGACAGGGCCGCAGTAGGTGATCTCGTTGGCGAAGGTGGATACCAGCGGCTTGACGCGCTCAAACGTCGATGCCTCGCCGCCGATCATGACGGACAGCGTGCCGGCCTCGGCGGCGGCGCGGGTGCGGGCAACGGGCGCGTCGATGAAGGTGGCGCCCTTGGCGGCGAATTCGCCGGCCAGTTCGCGCGTCACGTCAACGGGCGACGTGCTCAGGTCCACGATCAATTGACCACTGCGCGTATTGGCCAGCAGGCCGTCGGCGGCGCGCGCCAACTGCGCCACGACTTCGCCGGACGGCAGGGACAGGAACACCACGTCGCAGTCGCGCATGATCTGCTGGGCCGTCGCAGTCTGGACGCCATGCGGGGCCAGGCGCTGCAAGGGCGCCGCGTCGGTGTCGCAGCCCAGCACGGGCAGGCCGCCCTTGGTGGCCAGGTTGCGGCAGATGGGTTCGCCCATGACGCCCAGGCCGATGAAGCCGGCTCGTTGAAATTCAGACATAGGGATAGTCTCCGAAGAAAGGGGGCCGTCGTTGCGGCCCTGGAAAGAATGCGAACGGAACGCCTTCGGCTTACATGCCGAAGTAGATGCCCTTGGATTGTTGATACAGGCGCAGCCCGCTGACACCTTTTTCGCGGCCGATGCCGCTTTGCTTGAAGCCGCCGAACGGGGTGGATATCGACAATTGCTTATAGGTGTTGATCCATACGCTGCCGGCTTCCAGGCGCTTGGCCACGCGCCACGCGCGCCGGTAGTCCGCCGTCCAGACGCCGGATGCCAGGCCGTAGACGCTGTCGTTGGCCTGGTCGATCAAATCGTCTTCGTCGTCGAAGGTCAGCGCGCACAGGACCGGGCCGAAGATTTCTTCGCGCACCACGTGCGCATCGCGTGCCAATCCGCCCAGGATGGTGGGCCGGTAGAACGCGCCTGCTTGCAGCGCGTCGTCGTCAGGCCGCTGCGCGCCTAGTAGGACTTGCGCGCCGTCGCGCTTGGCGGATTCGACCATGCCTTCGATCTTGTCGCGGTGGCCGAACGATGCGATCGGGCCCATCTGGGCGCCGGCCGCATCGGGCAGGTTCACATTGAGCCGTGCGGCGCGCGCCACCAGTTTTTCGATGAACGAGGCCGCGATGCCGCGCTGCACGTAAAGCCGAGAACCCGCCACGCACGACTGCCCGCTGCCTTCGAAAATGCCGCCGATCACGCCCTCTATCGCCGCGTCCTGGTCTGCGTCATCGAACACGATATGCGGCGACTTGCCGCCCAGTTCCAGCGCGACGGGCATCAGCTTTTCGGCAGCGGCGTGGGCGATGGCGCGGCCGCTGGCGGTGCCGCCGGTGAACGACACCATGCGTACACCCGGATGTTCCACCAGGCGGCGGCCCACGGTGGCGCCCAGGCCGGTGACCACGTTCAGGATGCCAGGCGGCAAGCCGGCTTCCAGCGCGATGCGGCCCAGCACCAGCGCGGGTGACGAGGTCACCTCGGAAGGCTTCAAGATCACGGCGTTGCCAGCGGCCAGCGCGGGGGCGACCTTCTGCGCTTCCATCGTCAGCGGCGAGTTCCACGGCGTGATCGCCACGACGACGCCATAGGGTTCGTAGTGCGTCATCGACAGGTAGTTGCCGCGCGCCGGCGTAACCTCGGCGCCCAGCGTTTCGCAAACGCCCGCGTAGTACCGGAAAGTCGCCGCCGCACTGGCGACCTGCGTCTTGCATTCGGCCCAGACCTTGCCGTTTTCGATCATCTGCAAACGTGCCAGCAGATCCGCATGTTGCTCGATGCCGTCGGCCATTCGACGCAGGATCGCGGCGCGCTGGTGCGGCAGCATGTCGCGCCAGGCGGGCTGGCGTTGCGCCTGCCAGGCGGCGTCGACGGCTTGATCCACCTGGGCATCGGATGCCGCACTGACCAAATAATTTCGCGCGCCGGTGGCGGGGTTGATGGACGCAAACGCGGCGTCTTGCTGGGCGACCCATTCACCGCCGATCAGCATGGATTTAAGGGTTTCCGATGATTCGGACATGACGTGATGTTCCTCTCTTGATGGGATCTTTGGCGCGGCCGCCGGCAGCCTGCATGCATTTACTCGTTGACAGTCTGCGGCCGAAAAAATATAAAATAGAATAAGCGTTCTGTCTACAGGAACGGTAAGAATAAACAAACCGTCATTCGAAGACAAGAGGAGACAACTCGATGCACCGCAATTTCTTGTGCGCGCTGGCATGTGCCACGGCGCTGTTTGCGGGAACGGCGCACGCCGATTCCTATCCATCCAAACCCGTGTCGATGATCGTGCCGTATCCGGCCGGCGGCGCCACCGACGTGGTGGCGCGCGCCGTCGCCGAAAAGCTGACGCAGTCGTGGGGCCAGTCGGTCATTGTTGAAAACCGCGCGGGGGCGGGCACCACCATCGGCGCCAGTTCGGTGGCGCGAGCACCGGGCGATGGCTACACGCTGTTCATGACCACGTCCGCCCACACGATCAGCGGCCATCTGTACAGCAAGCTGAACTACGACCCGGTCAAGGACTTTGCGCCCATCACGCTGGTCACCAAGGTGCCGCTGGTGCTGGTGGTCAACCCCGCAATCCCCGCCAAGACGTTGCAGGAATTCCTGGCCTACCTGAAACAAAACAGCGGGTCGGTGAACTTTG
Source organism: Achromobacter sp. MYb9 (assembly GCF_002975275.1). Taxonomy (GTDB): domain Bacteria; phylum Pseudomonadota; class Gammaproteobacteria; order Burkholderiales; family Burkholderiaceae_B; genus Achromobacter. The sequence goes on from NZ_PCOQ01000003.1 coordinate 104,749, forward strand.
CGTCCCCGGGCAACGGCACCGCGCAGCACCTTAGCGGTGAGCTGTTCAAGATCGCCACGCAGTCGGGCATCACCCATGTGCCTTACCGGGGCGATGCGCCGGCCTTTACGGACCTGGCGGGCGGACAGGTGCAAATGATGCTGGCCACGATTACGTCGGCGCTGCCGTTGATCGAGTCCGGCAAGTTGCGCGCGCTGGCCGTGGCCAACGGCACGCGCGTGCAGGCGCTGCGCAACGTGCCGACCTTTGCGGAAGCAGGCATGCCCGGCTTCGAGGCCGCGACGTGGTTTGGCTTGCTTGCACCGGCGTCACTGCCGCCGGCGCAAGCGCAACGCATCTATGAAGACGTGTCGAAGATCGTGGCCACGCCCGCGATGCAGGCGCGTATCGAAAGCTTGGGCGGGGAAGTCGTCAACAGCACCCCGCAGGCCTTCGCCGCCTTCATGTCGAGCGAACAGGAGAAGTGGGGGCGGGCCGTCAAGGCGTCCGGCGCCGTCGCTGCGCAGTAATCACAACGCCAGGCATGGAGCCAGGCACAGAAACAGCCCGGAGCCGCGCGCCGATGCAGCGCAAGGCACGGGTTCAGGCAATCACGGAGGAGACACATCATGACAGTTTCAAAATGGCTGGCAGCAAGCGTGTTCGTGTTGTCGACGGCGGCGCCCCTCGTGGCAAGCGCCGCTGATTATCCCAATGCGCCGGTGAAGTTCGTCGTGGGCTTCAGCCCCGGCAGCACCATCGATACGGTGGCGCGCATCGTCGGCGAAGCCTTATCCGCGCGAATGAAGCAAACGTTCGTCGTGGACAATAAGACCGGCGCCAACGGCATGATCGCGGCGCGCGCCGTCGCGCAGGCCAAGCCGGACGGCTACACCATCCTGGTCAGCAATTCCAGTTCGATCACCGTCAATCCCTTGCTCTACAAGGACCTGCAATACGACCCCTTGAAGGATTTTGCCCCGGTGACGACGGTGATGTCGGTGCCGTTCATCCTGACCATCAATGCCGAGAACCCCCGCGTGGCGGGCGTAACCGACGTCAAGTCGCTGGTGGCGTTGGCCAAGCGCAATCCGAACACAATCAGCTATGGCTCGGCCGGCAACGGCAACCTGATGCACCTGGCGGGCGCGCAGCTTGCCGCCATGTCCGACGTGCAGATGTTGCATGTGCCGTACCGGGGTGCCGCGCCGATGGAGGCCGGCCTGCTGTCCAAAGAAGTGGACTTCGGCTTTGACACGTTATCCGGCGTGCCGCTTATCAAAGCCGGCAAGCTGCGCGCGCTGGCCGTGTCGTCCGCCGACCGGTGGCATGACCTGCCGGACGTGCCCGCGGTATCCGAGCTGGGGTATCCCGGCTTCGACATCTCGTTCTGGGTCGGCATCTTCGCGCCGGCGGGCACGCCGCAGGCCGTGGTGGACCGGCTGAACCGCGAGATCGCAGCCGTAACCCAGGACCCCGACGTGCGCGCACGGCTGGCGGCGCAGGGAAATCCGCTGACGCAATCGCCGCAGGCTTTCCGCCAGAAGATCGCGGAAGAGCTCAAGCAAAACGAAGCGCTGATCAAGCGCGCCAATATCAAGATCGATTGATCGGGCGGCGACCGCCGCATCGGCAATGGGCAGGGAGGAGCACACGTGTCCTGGGATAAAGAACTGCAAGAACTGGCGCTGCGCAAAGCACTGGCGCAGCGCATGGGGGGCGAGGCCAAGGTGCGCCGGCATCGAGAGGGCGGCAAGCTGCCGGTGCGCGAACGTATTGTGCGCATGGTCGATGCGGACTCGTTTCGCGAGGTGGGCGCGCTGACGGGCAGCGGGGAATACGATGCCGAAGGCCGCTTGACGGACCTGACGCCGTCGAACCTGCTGATCGGCCGCGCCAAGGTCGAAGGGCGTCCGGTGGTAGTGGCCGCCGACGACTTCACGGTGCGTGGCGGCGCTAACGACGGCGCGGTGGGTGACAAGCTGGTCGAGGCTGAACGCATGGCGCATGACCTGCGGCTGCCGTTATTGCGGCTGGTGGACGGCACGGGCGGCGGCGGGTCGGTGCGCAATATCGAGATAAAGGGCCATAGCTTGCTGCCCAAGCTGCGCATGTGGCCCCTGATGGCGCAGAACCTGGCCACGGTGCCGGTAGTGTCGCTGGCCTTGGGGTCGGTGGCGGGCCTGGGCGCGGCGCGCGTCGCTGCCAGCCACTACGCCGTCATGGTGCGCGAGACCTCGCAGCTGTTCATCGCCGGCCCGCCGGTGGTGGCGCGCATCGGCCAGACGCTGGACAAGAATGAACTGGGCGGCAGCGACATCCATACTCGCAATGGCGTGGTGGACGACGAAGCCGATTCGGAAGCGGACGCCTTCGCCATGGCGCGGCGCTTCCTGTCTTATCTGCCGCGCTCGGTGCATGAATTGCCGCCGCGCGCGACCGGCGCCGTCGCCGCGGCCGACCAGGATTGGCTGCGCGGCGCGATCCCCGCCGACCCGCGCGCGGTCTACAAGATGCGGCCCATCGTGTCGGCCTTGATGGACGAGGGATCGTTCATGGAAATCGGCAAGCGCTGGGGCAGGGCGGTGATCACGGGCCTGGCCCGGATCGACGGCTGGCCGGTGGCGGTGTTCGCCAGCGACCCCTATCACTACGGCGGCGGCTGGGACGGCCCGGCGGCCGAAAAATTCACGCGCCTGCTCGACCTGGCCGAGACCTTCCACCTGCCGGTCGTGAATCTGGTGGACGTGCCCGGTTTCCAGATCGGCCTGAACGCCGAGAAGGCCGGCGCCATGCGCTACGGCGTGCGCGCCTTGACGGCGGTGGCGCAATCCACCGTGCCCTGGTGCTCGATCATCGTGCGCAAGGCCTTCGGCGTGGCGGGCGGCGGCCACCAGAGCGCGGGCCGCTTCAATTTCCGCTACGCCTGGCCGTCGGCCCAGTGGGGATCGTTGCCGGTGGAAGGCGGTCTGGAAGTGGCCTACAAGGCCGAGATCGAAGCCGCCGCCGACCCCGAGGCCAAGATGCGTGAAATTGAAGCGCGCGTGCGCGGCCTGACCTCGCCGTTTCGCAGCGCCGAAGCTTTCGTGGTGGAAGACATTATCGATCCGGCCAGCACGCGGCAGGTGCTGGAAGAGTTCGTGGAAGTGGTCGCGCCCTTGCGTGAACCCGGTCCGCGCGCATTTGGGTACCGGCCATGACGCCGGTTCTGGAGCGCAACATGAAGCGAGTCATCGTCACCAACCGGGGGGCCGTCGCCTGGCGCGTCATCCGCGCGCTGCGCGCGCTGGGCCTGGAATCGGTCGCCGTCTATTCCGAGGCGGACCGCGATCTTCCTTATCTGCGTGAAGCCGATGTGGCGGTTCCGATTGGTCCGGCGCCCGCCGTGCAAAGTTACTTGAACCGCGACACGCTGCTGCGCGTGGCGCGCGAGACGGGCGCCGATGCACTGCATCCCGGTTATGGGTTTCTATCCGAAAACGCGGACTTTGCCGAGGCCGTGGAATCGGCCGGCATGATCTTCGTGGGCCCGTCGCCGCGCTGGATCCGAATGCTGGGGCACAAGACGCGGGCGCGAGATGCGATGCGGGCGTTGGGCATGCCGATGGCCGCCAGCAGTGCCGTATTGGGCGCCGACCTTGACGCGGTGCGCCATGCGGCCGGGGACCTGGGCTACCCGGTGCTGATCAAACCGGCGTCGGGTGGTGGCGGCATCGGCATGATTCCCCTGCACGGCCCGCAGGATGTGGAACCCGAATGGGCGCGGGCACGGCAGATCGCGGAACGCAGCTTTGGCGGATCGGACCTGTATCTGGAAAAGCTGCTGGGCAACCCGCGACATGTTGAATTCCAGTTCCTGGCGGACCGCCATGGGCAAGTGCGCTGCCTGTACGAGCGCGACTGCTCTACGCAGCGTCGGCACCAGAAAGTACTGGAAGAAGCGCCCGCGCCGGGGCTGAACCGGGGCGCGGTGGCCGACATGGCCGCGAAGCTGGAAGGCATGCTGTCGACGTTGGGATACGACGTGATCGGCACCGTCGAAATGCTGTATACGCCCGAGTCCGGCTTTTCGTTCCTGGAAATCAATACCCGCCTGCAAGTCGAACACGCCGTGACGGAAGCGGTTACGGGCGTCGACATCGTGGCCGCGCAACTGAAGCTGGCGGCGGGCGAGCGCATGGACAGCGTGTTGGCGCGGGTGCCGCCCTTGCAGGGGCATGCGCTGGAGGCGCGCGTCTACGCGGAAGACCCTGTGCGCTTCCTGCCATCGCCGGGCGTGCTGCGAGGCTTTAACCCGCCCGAGTTGCCCGGCGTGCGCGTGGAGACGGGCTACGCACAGGGCTGCCGCGTGTCTAGCCATTACGACCCGATGTTGGCCAAGGTGATCGCGCATGCCGCCACGCGCGATAAGGCCTTGCTGTTGTTGAGGCAAGCGCTGGCGCAGTTTCACGTGGATGGCGTCAAGACCAACATTCCCTTCATTTTGCAGGTACTGGACGACCCGGGCTTTGGCGCGGGCCAGGTGTCCACCGGCATGGTGAGCCGCATTCTGGATGCGCCGCGCGCGGCACAGGCGGCGTGAAGCAGACAAGCGAGCCAGGCGGGTCTGGCAGCCATCGCAGCACGTCCGAACCGAAACAGACAAGGAGACAACAATGTTCAAAGTAGAAACGCCCGTGGTGGGCCGAGTGGTTGCCGTCAGCGTGCGCCCAGGGCAGCGCGTGGACGCCGGCGATAGCGTGATCAAGGTGGAGTCGATGAAGATGGAAATCCCCGTCGAAGCCGAACGCGCGGGGATCGTGGCTCGCGTGCTGGTGGGTGAAGGGGACGAGGTGGACGAAGGCCAGGTCGTGGTTGAACTGGAGTAACGCCGCCATGCTGATCCATACGGAACGGACGGAAGCCGGCCAGGTTGCGTTGTTGCGATTGCGCAATCCGCCCGTCAACAGCCTGAGCGCGGCGTCGCGGGCGGAGCTGCACGCCGCGATCAGCGACGCACTGGCGGACCCGCATGTACGCGCGCTGGTCTTGGCAGGTGACGGGGACTTCTTTTGCTGCGGCGCAGAAATCCGCGAATTCAATACTCCGATGTCGACGCGCGAACCGACATTGCGGTCTTTGATTGCGTTGATTGAAGGCGCGTCCAAGCCCGTGGTCGCCGCGATCCATGGCGCGGCACTGGGTGGTGGGCTGGAACTGGCGCTGGGTTGTCACTTTCGCGTGGCGCGGGAGGGCGCGTCGTTGGGTCTGCCCGAAGTGAAGCTGGGCGTGCTGCCCGGCGCGGGTGGGACGCAGCGGCTGCCCAGGATTGTCGGGGTCGAGCGCGCGCTGACGATGATCGCGCAGGGCGACCCGATCGATACCGCAACCGCCCTGGACTGGGGCCTGCTTGATGCAGTAGTGGCCGACACTCTGCCCGAACGCGCCGCCGCCTATGCGTCGACGGCGGCCGACGCGCCGCTGGCCGGTCGCAATGTCGGCGCGCGCCAGGTACCGGCGGTGTCCGATCCAGGCGTGTACGAGCGCGCCCGCGAACAGGCCGCTCGCCGTTATCGGGGCTGCGTGGCGCCGTTGGCCTGCATCGCCTGCGTGGAAGCCGCCACTCACGGCACGCTTGAAGACGGCTTGGCGGTTGAGCGCGAGCGCTTTCTGGAATTGGTCAACGGCAGCCAGTCCAAGGCGCAGCGTCACGTGTTCTTTGCCGAACGCGCCGCCGTCAAATTGCCGAAGGACTGGACGGCGACGGCCGCCATCAACACGGTAGGCGTGGTCGGCGCGGGCACGATGGGCGGCGGAATCGCGATGAGCCTGGCGAACGCCGGGCTTGACGTCGTGCTGGTCGAGCGCGATGCGCAGGCACTGGAACGCGGCTGGTCGGCGATCCGCAAGAACTACGCCGCGACGGCGGCCAAGGGCAAGCTGACGGCGGCGCAGGTGGACGAACGCCAGGCGCGCATACGCCCGTCGCTGGTGATGGACGACCTGCGCAACGCCGATCTGGTGATCGAGGCCGCGTTCGAGGACATGGACGTCAAGCGTCAGATCTTCACCGCGCTGGACGCGGTCTGCAAGCCGCAGGCCATCCTGGCGTCGAATACGTCGCGCCTGGATATCGACGCGATAGCCGGTTTCACCCGCCGGCCGGTGCAGGTGCTGGGCATGCACTTCTTCAGCCCGGCCAACGTCATGCGATTGCTGGAAGTGGTCAAGGGCCGCCAGACCGACGGAAACGTGGTCGCCACGGTGTTCCGGCTGGCGCGGCGCATGGGCAAGCTGCCGGTGCTGGTGGGGGTATGCGACGGGTTTGTCGGCAATCGCATGGTCAGCCCGTACACGCGCGAGGCGCATTTCCTGTTGGAAGAAGGCGCGTCGCCGTCGCAGGTGGACGGCGCCTTGCAGCGCTTCGGGCTGGCCATGGGGCCGCTGCGCATGGCGGACATGGCGGGCCTGGACATCAGCTGGGCGTTTCGCAAGCGCACGGCGTCGACGCGGCCCGCGCACCTGCGCTATTCGCGCGTGGCCGACAGCCTGTGCGAACAAGGGCGCTTTGGACAGAAGACGGGCAGCGGCTTTTATCGCTACGCACCAGGCAGCCGTGAACCGCTGGAAGACCCGCAGGTGCTGGCGTTGATCGAGGCATGCGCGCGCCAGGACGGCATCGTGCGACGCGACATCACGGATGAGGAAATCGTGCAGCGCACGATGTACGCGCTGGTCAACGAAGGCGCCCGCATCCTGGAAGAGGGCATCGCCCGCCGCGCGTCCGACATCGACGTCATCTACGTCAACGGCTACGGCTTTCCGGCGCATCGGGGTGGGCCGCTGTTCTATGCAGACCAGCAAGGGCTGCCGAATGTGCTGGCCACGATTCGGGGCTTTCACGACCAACACGGCGAACTCTGGCAGCCGGCACCGTTGTTGGAACGGCTGGTGGCGCAGGGCAAGCGCTTTGCGGACTTGTAAATCAGCGGCCGGCGCATCGGGCGCGGCGACGCAGAATAAATAGAAGGAGACAGCAATGCACACGGAACAAGCCGAAGCCCCGTCGCGGGGGCCGCAGGAACAGTACTTTGCCGCGTTGGCCGAAGGGCGCTTCCGGATTCAACGTTGCGCGGCATGCGAGCGGCATCAGTTCTTTCCCCGCACGCTATGCGTGCATTGCGGTGCGACGGACCTGGCGTGGATGGACCCCGCTGGCACCGGCACGGTCTATTCGTTCAGCATCGTGCGGCGCAAACCGGAAGCGGGCGGCGACTACAACGTGGCGCTGATCGATCTGGACGAGGGCGCGCGCATGATGAGCCGGGTGGACGGTGTGCCGCTGGAGCGGCTGCGGATCGGCATGCCGGTCAAGGCGCGGGTGTTGCTGGATGTGGCCCAGCCGCTGGTGGTGTTCGAGCCGGTGGAGGCCGCATGATGACGCTGGATTCACTGCGCGGGCGGGTCGCCATTGTCGGGGTAGGGCATGCCGGGCTGGGAGAGGCGCACGGCTACACCGAGATGGAAGTGCTGGCACAGGCTGCGTCACGGGCAGTCGCCGATGCGGGGCTGACGATGCGGGATATCGATGGGCTGGCCACGTGCAGTTCGTCGGCCACGATGTGGAGCATGCCCGTTGCCGAATACCTGGGCGTGCGGCCGCGCTATATCGAAGCCACGATGCTGGGAGGGTCCAGTTTTGTCTCGCATCTGCTGCCCTCGGTGATGGCGCTGGCGTCGGGGCAATGCAATGCGGTCCTGGTCTGCTATGGCAGCACGCAGAAGACCGCCACGTTCGGCCGCAAGGAAGGCGTCAAGGCGCGGACACTGCTGGACCCGCAGCCTTTCGAACATCCGTATTCGCCGCTACAGCCGGTTACGTCCTACGCATTGGCCGCCGCCCGCCATATGCATCAATACGGCACGACCCGGGGGCAGTTGGCCGAAGTGGCCGTCGCGGCCCGCGCGTGGGCCGCGCTGAACCCCGAGGCCGCGATGCGCGACCCCCTGTCCATCGATGACGTGCTTCGGTCACGCCCCGTCTCGGATCCATTGACGGTGCGCGATTGCTGCCTGGTGAGCGACGGCGGTGGTGCCTACGTGATGGTGCGCGCCGACCGAGCCCGCCAGCTGCGGCAGCCCCCCGTGTACGTGTTGGGCAGCGCCACGGCGGTGTGGAACCGCCAGATCTCGTCCATGGAAGACCTGACCGTGACGGCGGCGGCCGAATCGGGCAAGCGCGCGCTGGTCATGGCCGGCCTGAACGTGGCGGACGTCGACGTGGCCGAGCTTTATGACGCCTTCACGATCAACACGCTGCTGTTCCTGGAAGACCTGGGCTTTTGCAAGAAGGGCGAAGGCGGCGCCTTTGTGCAGGGCGGCGGTATTGCGCCCGGAGGTCGTCTGCCGGTGAACACGAACGGCGGTGGGCTGTCGTGCGTGCATCCTGGCATGTACGGCATCTTCCTGGTCATTGAAGCCGTACGTCAATTGCGGGCGCAGGCGGGCGAACGCCAGGTGCCGGGCGCCGAGATCGCCCTGGTGCATGGCAACGGCGGCACCTTGTCCAGCCAGTCCACCGCGATCCTGGGCGGCCCGTCCACGCGCTGACGCGCGGCGACTGCCCCTCCTTAGAAAAGGGACTTCCATGCTGGACAAAACAGTCGATACGCTGGCCGCCGCGGTGGCCGACGTGCAAGACGGCGCGGTGATCCTGATCGGCGGCTTTGGCGCCTCGGGCGTGCCGACCGATCTGGTCTGCGCGCTGCTTGCGCAAGGCGCGCGCGACCTGACCATCGTCAACAACAACGCGGGCAACGGCGAACGCGGCCTGAGCCAACTGGTGCGAGCCGGGCGCGTACGCAAGATGATCTGCTCGTTTGCGCGGTCGTCGGATCGCAAGAAGCCGAACGCCGCCGCGTTCGCCGAGGCTTACCACGCGGGCAAGATCGAGCTTGAGTGCGTGCCGCAGGGCACGATGGCCGAGCGCATGCGCGCGGCAGGCGCGGGGCTGGGGCCGTTTTTCACGCCCACCGCCTATGGCACGCCGCTGGCGCAAGGCAAGGAGACCCGCGTGATAGACGGCGTGGGCTACGTGCTGGAAGCCCCGCTGAAAGGTGACTTTGCTTTCGTCAAGGCGCGCACGGCGGACCGCTGGGGAAATCTGGTGTACCGCTACGCCGGGCGCAACTTCGCGCCGGTGATGTGCATGGCCGCGACCACCACGGTGGCGCAAGTGGACAGCATCGTGGAACTGGGTGGCATCCCGCCCGAACACGTCATGACACCGGGAATTTTCGTCAAGCGAGTGGTAAAGGTAGAGGGCAACCATGGCCTATGAAAAGCTGAGCCGACGGCAGATAGCCCGTCTTGTCGCCCTGGACATTCCGGATGGCGCCACCGTCAACCTGGGCATCGGCATACCGACGCTGGTGTCTGCCTTTTTGCCGGCCGACCGCGATGTGCTCCTGCACACCGAAAACGGCATCGTGGGCATGGGGCCAGGCGACCCTGATGCACCGCTGGACCTGGACCTGATCAATGCCAGCAAGGAACCGGTGACGCTATTGCCCGGCGCATCCATCACCGACCACGTGGTGTCGTTCGCCATGATGCGCGGCGGCCACCTGGATCTGACGGTGCTGGGTGCGTTCCAGGTCTCCGCGCGCGGTGATCTGGCCAACTGGGACACCGGCGCGCCGGGCACGATTCCGGCGGTGGGCGGCGCGATGGACCTGGTGGCCGGCGCGCGCCAGGTCTACATCACGATGGACCACGTCACCAAGGACGGCCAGCCCAAGATCGTGCGCGAATGCACCTACCCGCTGACCGGCGCGGGCGTGGTCGACCGCATCTATACCGATCTGGCCATCATCGACGTGCTGTCCGACGCCATGCGGGTCAACGCCATGGTGGCGGGATTGCGCTTCGACACCTTGCAGGACCTGACGGATTGCCCGCTGACGCTGGCGGAAGATTGGCGGGTGTTGCCGCCGGAATAACGTTCGGCTCGTACTTTCCCCTTGTTGACACGGGGAGTTTTCGATACTTAGAATGTTCTTATAGCAAGAATAGACGTTCTGCACATAAGAACGACATGGGCGGGAAGAGACAATGGAAAACCACGCTATGCCAACGCAAGACGCGTCGGACGCGCAGCTTGCGCATCGATTCCGAAGCCGTGCGCTGTTGTTCTCGCGGCCGCGCCAGGTCGACATGGACCTGCTGCTGCGGGTCGGCGACGCGCCGGTGCTTATCTGCATCCGTGACGGGCGTGTCATGACCGCCGATGCACCTGGCGCGCCGCTGCCTTCCTGCGACGTATCGCTGCGCGCAACTGCCGCCGCCTGGTCGCGCTTCTGGCAAGCCGTGCCGGACGCGGGCTGGCATGACATCTTTGCGCTGAGCAAGCGCGGCGAGCTTTCTATCGAAGGCAACCTGCAACCCTTGATGGCGCACTTGCAGTTCGTCAAGGACCTGTTGGCTACCGGCCGCAAGGTGCAAGCATGAACGCCGCGCTGGAACCTATCGTTGGCCGTTACCTGACCGTCGACATCGGCGGCAAGCCCTGCCGCGTCTACTTCGAAGAAGCGGGCGAGGGCATTCCACTGGTCTGCCTGCATACCGCGGGCGCCGACAGCCGCCAGTACCGCCACATGATGTGCGATGCCGACATCACGTCGCGCTATCGCGTCATTGCCTTTGACATGCCATGGCACGGCAAGTCCTACCCGCCACCCGGCTGGCAGGACGAGGAATACCGCTTGTCCACCGAACGCTATGTGGAAACCGTGATGGCGTTCTGCCAGGCGTTGGCGCTGGATCGCCCCGCGCTGATCGGCTGCTCGATCGGCGGGCGCATCGTGTTGCAGCTGGCGCATCAGCACGCCGACCATTTTCGCGCCTTGATCGGCGTGGAAGCGGCTGATTTCCAGCAGCCCTGGTACGACACCTCGTGGCTGCATCGCGGTGACGTCCATGGCGGCGAGGTCTGCGCCGCCTTGGTGTCCGGGCTGGTCGCGCCGCAGTCGCCAGCTGTCCATCGCCACGAAACCTTGTGGCAATACATGCAGGGCGGCCCCGGCGTGTTTCGCGGCGACCTGTATTTCTACCGCGTGGACGGCGATTTGCGGGGTCGGCTGGACGGCATACGCACCGACCGTTGTCCGCTGTTTTTGTTAACGGGGGAATACGACTTTTCGTGCACGCCCGAAGACACGTTGCGCACCGCCGCCGGCATCCCCGGCGCCCAGGTCACCATCATGCGCGAGTTGGGGCATTTCCCAATGAGCGAAAACCCACAGCAGTTTCGCGGCTACATCATGCCGGTGCTGGACGCCATCGCAGGCCTATAGCGCGGCATCAACGACGGGCAGGCACTGCCCGCGATCCACAGGAGGCATCATGCGTTATCCGATCATTCTGGCCGGCATCTTCGCCCTGGCCGCAGTTCCCGCCGTGCAGGCGCAAGAGACGCTGAAACTTGGCGCGCTGGTCACGCTGTCCGGCGCGGGCGCCGCCTGGGGGCAGGGGATGAAGAACGCCGCCGAGATCGCGGCGGATCAGGTGAACGAGGCGGGCGGGCTGGACGTTGGCGGCAAGAAGTACCGGGTCCAGGTGGTGGCCTATGACGACAAGTACCAGGCTAACGAAGCCGTCACCGTGGCCAACCGCCTGGTGTTCGAGGACAAGGTGCGCTACGTGATTGGCCCGGTCGGATCCGCGCCTGTGCTGGCGATCCAACCCATGACGGAAAAGAACAAGGTGATCGTGATGACCTTGGGCTTTACCGCCAAGGCGCTGGCCGCGGACAAGCCCTTTACCTTCCGCCCGAACGTGACGACCGCCGAGGTGTCGCAGCCGCAGATCGACTGGTTGGTCAAGTCGCAAGGCCTGCGCAAAGTGGGCGCGCTGTTTCCCAACGACGAAACCGGGCAGCAGATCGCGCTGGATCTGGAAGCTGCATACAAGAAGGCGGGCGCGGCCTTGTCCGTCAAGGAGTTCTTCGAACGCGACCGGGTCGATTTCGTGCCCGTGTTGACGCGCATGATGGCGCGCGGCATCGACGCCATCGAACTGGACGGCAATTCGCCCACCACGGCCGGGCTGATCGTCAAGCAGGCGCGCGAACTCGGGTTTGAAGGGCGCATCGTGCGCACCGGCGGCCCCGCCACCCAAGAAATCGTCAACGTGGCCGGCAAGACGGCCACCGAGGGCATGTTCGTCCATACACCGATTGATCCAGACTTGCCCGCCACCAAGGCCTACGCCGAACGCTACGCCGCCAAGTACAAGCACGCCATGAACGGCTTCAGCCCCGCCTTTTATGACGGCACCAACATGCTGTTTGAAGCCATGCGCCGCGCCGGCACGGTGGAAGACACGGACCGCGTGCGTGTCGAACTGGAAAAGCTGGAAGGTTTTGACGGATCCCTGGGCAAGCTTAGCTGGACAGGCAAAGCCATGTACGGCATCAACCACCAGTTGAACGCGCCGTTCTACGTGGCCGAGGTCAAGGATGGCCGCGAGGTGATCCGCGCGCGCTGCACCGTCGAGGGATGCCGCTAGCGCGGCGGGGGATGCCACGTGGATTGGAGCATTTTGCTGACGCAGGCCACGATCAACGGTTTGATCGTGGGGCTGCTGTATCTGTTGATGGCGGTGGGATTCACGCTGGTGTTCGGCGTGATGCGGATGGTGAACTTCGCCCATGGCGAGTTCTACATGCTGGGCGCCTTTGGCGCCTATTACCTGACGACCCAGGCGGGCTTTTCGTTCCTGCCCGCCGTGGCGCTGACCTTTGCGTTGGCGGTGGCCGGCGGCGCGGTGCTGGAATGGGGCGTGCTGAAGCCGTTTCGCCGGGACGAACTGAACGGCATGATCGCCACCATCGGCCTGGCGATGATCCTGCAAAACCTGGCCTTGATGTTCTTCGGGCCGGACCCCTTGTCCATGCCCGCCGTGGCGCAGGGAACCGCCCGCATGGGTAAGGTCGTCGTGCCCTTGTCGCGCGTGTACGTGGTGGTGTTCGCCTTGCTGGCGCTGGGCTTGCTGTATGGCTTCCTGCGTCATTCAAAGCCGGGCCGCGCACTGCGCGCCGTGGTCGAGGACTTTGAAATCGCCGGCATCCAGGGGATTCGCTCGCGCATCTATTACCCGCTGGGTTTTGGCCTGGGGGTGGGGCTGGCGGCGGTGGCCGGCGCGCTGATGGCGCCGCTGTTTTCGGTGTCGCCGTTCGTGGGCGCCACGCCGCTGCTCAAGGCATTCATCGTGGTGATCCTGGGCGGGTTGGGCAGCATTCCCGGGGCCGCCTTCGCGGGCCTGGCGCTGGGTCTGGCGGAAAGCTATGGCAGCCTGCTGTTCGACAGCAGCACGGCGGACATGCTGATCTTCGCCATCGTGATCGTGATGTTGGTCGTGCGGCCCAAGGGGCTGCTGGGCCGGGGGGAGGCATAAGCCATGACGGACCTTTCGCTTGACGCAGGCATGGCGCGGCCCGCGCCCTTACGCTGGCTGTTGTGGGCCGCCTTGGCCGTCGCGGCGTTCACGCCCTGGTTTGCCGGACCGTTCGTGCAGCACCTGGCGGTGCTGACCTGCCTGAACGTACTGATCGTCAACGGCTTGGCGTTGATCGCGCGCTGCGGGCAGTTGTCGCTGGGGCATGCGGCCTTCGTCGCGCTGGGCGCCTACGGCTCGGTACTGGCCGCGCGTTATCTGGGATGGAGCTTTCTGCCCGCCACGTTGGTCGGCGTGGCGTTGACAGCGTTGGTGGCGCTGACGCTGGGCGCAATCATCCTGCGCTTGAAAGGCGTTTATTTCGTGTTGGTGACGTTCGCGTTCGGGGAATTGGTGCGGCTGATCCTGCTGGACGGCTCGTCCTGGTCTGGCGGCGCGAACGGCATCGCCAGCATCCCGCCGGCCGCGCTGGCCGGTATTGTGTTCGATACGCGCGCCAGCTTTTACGGCCTGGCGCTGTGCGTGGCCCTCGCCTCCGTGGCGCTCTTGAGCGTGGTGGCAAGACAGCCGTTCGGTCATGCCATCGACGCCGTGGCGGAAAACCCCGCGCTGGCCGAGTCCACCGGCCTTGGCGTGCACCGGATCCAGCTGTGCGCCTTTGTGGCCGGTTGCGCGTTGGCGGCGGCGGGCGGCGCCTTGCAGGCGCGCTACGTGGGGTATGTGTCACCCGAGTCGTTCAACGCCAGCATTTCCATCGGCTTCATCATCATGCTGGTCATCGGGGGGCGCCGGTCGGTATGGGGCGGGCTGATCGGCGCCATGGTGCTGACGCCGCTGCCCGAGCTGTTTCGCGGCGCGGTGCAGACGCAGCACATTTTCTATGGCGCGGCGCTGATCCTGATCTTGCGCTTTCTGCCGGCGGGCCTGGCCGGCTTGCCGGGGCCGTGGCAGGCGCGCCGGCACAAGGAGTCCCAATGACCCAGCCTTTATTGCAGGTGCAGGGCCTGTCGCGCAGCTTTGGCGGACTGACGGCCTTGCGCGACGTCAGCTTCGCCGTCGCCCCGGGCGAGATCGTCGGCCTGATCGGCCCCAACGGCGCGGGCAAGACGACGGCGTTCAACGTCATTAGCGGCACGATGCCGCCGTCGGCGGGTTCCGTGCATTTCGACGGCCGCGATATTTCAGGCGGGCCGCCCAGCCGTGTGGTGGTGCGAGGGCTGGCGCGCACGTTTCAATCCACTTCCACCTATCCCGAGGCCACGGTGGCTCAGAACATTCGGCGCGGCATGCTGTCGCGGGTTCGACATTCGTGGCTGCGCCATCTGGCCGGGCGTGACCAGGACTTGTTGTCGGCGCCGGAGGTGGCGCGGGAGGTGGACCGGCTGCTGGTCCTGCTTGACCTGCAAGGCTGGCGCGACGCGGCGGCCGGGTCGCTGGCCTATGGTTTGCAGAAAAAACTGGGCATCGCCGTGGCGCTGGCCTGCCGGCCGCGCATGTTGCTATTGGATGAGCCGGCGGCGGGCCTGAACCACGAAGAATGCAACGAGCTGGGGCGTTTACTGCGTCGCCTGCAATCCGAGGAAGGGCTGACGATGCTGCTGGTGGAACATCACATGGCGCTGGTCATGGAACTTTGCCATCGCATCGTGGTGCTGGTGCAAGGAGAGAAAGTCGCCGAGGGCACGCCGCAAGCCATTCGCGACAACCCCGCCGTGATCGAAGCCTATCTGGGAGCCCCCGACTATGCCCATGCTTGAAGTCCAGGACCTGAAGGTTCGATACGGGCCGCTGGAGGCCGTGCGCGGCGTCAGCTTCACGGTTGAACAAGGCCAGATCGTTGCGCTGGTTGGCTCGAACGGCGCGGGCAAAAGTTCCACCTTGAAAGCGCTGATCGGCCTGGCGCCGGCGGCGGGCGGGCGCATTGTGTTTGAAGGGCGGGACATCGTGCGGCTGGGTTCGGCGGCGCGTGTGTCGGCCGGGCTGGCCTTGTCGCCAGAAGGGCGGCGCTTGTTCGGCCGCATGACCGTGCTGGATAACTTGATGGCGGGCGCGCATGGGGTCAGCTCGCGTAGCCGCGTTCGCGCGCGGCTGGACGAGGTCTACACGCTGTTTCCGCGTGTGCAGGAACGGCGCGCGCAGTTGGCGGGATCATTGTCGGGTGGCGAGCAACAGATGGTGGCGATTGGCCGCGCGTTGATGGCGCAACCTCGTCTGCTGATGCTTGACGAGCCGTCGTTGGGCATCGCGCCCAAGGTCGTGGCCGAGATCGCGGACGCCATTCAACGCATCAACCGCGATAGCGGCATCGCCATTGTGCTGGTCGAGCAGAACGCGCGGCTGGCGCTGCGCCTGGCGCATCACGCCTATGCGTTCGAACATGGCGAGGTGGTGCGCAGCGGCAAGGGCGCCGAACTGCTGGCCGACCCCTTCGTGCAGAAAGCCTATCTGGGCATTTGAATGAGTCTGGCGATGCAAACCGTTCTTCCGGAATATGAGGTCTACGCCATCCGCTACGCCCGGATGCCGCGCCAGCGACGCGACAACTTCCTGGGCGGCGATCCGCACGACGGCGACATGCCCATGGACTTCTTCGTGTGGCTGATACGCGGCGCGGGCCGCGTTGTGCTGGTCGACACGGGTTTCAACGCCGACATGGCGCGCATGCGCCGCCGCGAACTGATCCAGTGCCCCATCGCGGCCCTGGCCCCGCTGGGCGTGCAGCCCGAAGACGTGCAGCACGTGGTGCTGACCCATCTGCATTACGACCACGCGGGCAACCTGGACCTGCTACCGAGAGCGCGTTTTCATGTGCAGGACGATGAGCTGGACTACGCCACCGGCCGCTGCATGTGCTTTGAACCGCTGCGGCATGCCTATGCAGTGGAAGACGTGGTCACGCTGGTCAGGCGCGTCTACGACGGCCGGGTGCAGTTTCACGACGGCGACCGGACGTTGCTGCCGGGGGTCGAACTGCTGCACATCGGCGGCCACACGAAAGGCCTGCAAGCGGTGCGCGTGCATACCGAACGCGGCTGGGTGGTGCTGGCGTCGGACGCCAGTCATTACTACGAGAACATGGGGCAGGGCAGGCCGTTTCCGATCGTCTACAACACGGCCCAGATGCTGTCGGGCTACGCGAAGCTATATGGCGCGGCGCAATCCGATCAGCATGTCGTGCCCGGGCATGACCCGTTGGTGCTGGATCGGTATCCCAAGTGGCAGGATTCGCCGCATGTGGCGATGTTGCATCGACCACCGCGGCTTTATGGTGGGTAGAAATCCCGCGAAGCGCCAATGGCCGGATGCATGGCGCCTGCAAGCCGGCCGCCCCTTGCCGGGAAGCCTTACCCCAAATGCCCGCCCGCGACGTACATCACCTGCCCGGTGACATACGACGCTTCCGGGGCGGCCATGAAACAGATGGCGGCGGCGACTTCCTCCATGCTGCCCATGCGGTGCATGGGCGTGGTTGCCAGGCAGTCGGCGTACATCTCTTGTTGCCAGGCTTGGTCCTGCTGCGACGGCGGCTCGGTATTGCGCGGGATGGCGCGCACGCCGTTGTCCAGCGCACCGGGCGACACGCAATTCACGCGCACGCCGCTTTCGGCAAGCTCCAGCGCCATGCAGATGGTGGCGGCATGCACGCCGCCCTTGGACGCGGAGTACGGCACACGATAGATGCCGCGCGTGGCGTTCGACCCCACGTTGACGATTGCGCCGCGCCCTTGCTTGCTCATTACCGGAATGACTTCCCGGCACGACCACAACGTGGGCCACAGCGAGCGGTTCACTTCGCGCTGCATCTCGTCGGGCGTGTATTCCCAGAAGGGTTTCATCCAGATGGTGCCGCCCACGTTGTGCACCGACACGTCAATGCGGCCGTGGGTGTCCATGGCGTATTCCACCATTGCCTGCGCGCCGGCATGCGTTTCCAGGTCGGCGCTGATGAAGGACGCTTGACCGCCTTCTTCGCGGATCTCGCGGGCCACGGTCGCGCCCAGATCGGCGGCCCGGTCGACGAGGACCACGCTGGCGCCTTCGGCGGCAAGCCGCCTGGCCGTGGCGCGGCCCACGCCTTGGGCGGCGCCGGTGACCAATGCAATCTGATTTTCAAAGCGGTTCATAAGACGGTTTCCGATTTAGTGCGCGCGCGACAGGTCGCCCGGCACGGGCCGCGCGGTCTTGGTGTCGACGGCCAGCACCGCCAGCAATGCCCCGGCCAGCGGAACCGCAAGCGCCAGGAAGAAGCCCGACGGACCGAACCAGCCCAGGAAGCTGCCACCGACGGCCGAGCCAATGATGGCCCCGGCGCGGCCGATGCCGATTGACCAGCCCGTGGCGGTCGCGCGCAGCGCGGTGGGATAGGCGCCGATCACCAGGTAGTTCAGCGCCAATTGTTGGCCGCCGATACCCAGGCCGGCGGCGCCGATCAGAATGAACACCAGCGTCCAGTCAGTGCCCGCATACCCCAGGCCCAGCGACACCGCGATGCCCAGCGCAAACATGGCCATCAACAGCGAGCGCGTCGGCACGCGCGGCATCAGATAGGACAGCGGAATCGCGCAGACGATGAAGACCAGGTTCACGGTGAACGTGCCCATGGGCGCCTGGTCGGCGGGCAGCCCGGCGGCCTTGAGCACGGTGGGCAGCCACGAAAGCAGCATGAACCACGCGACCCAGTTCAGCAGATAGATCGACCAGATTGCGATGGTCTTGCGCGCGTAGCCATCGGCAAATAGGGCCTTGACGCTGGCGCGGATGGTGGCGTCTTCCGGCACGGTGAAGCGCGTGCCGGCCGGCAGCGGCTGGCCCGAGATCTTGGCAAGGATGCGAGCCACATAGCCCTGGCCGGCGGCGTCGCCGCGCATGGCCTTGAATTGCAGCGATTCCGGCAGCAATGCGAACAACGCAACCAGCAACACCAGCGGCGCGATGCCACCGACGATGAAGATGCCTTGCCAGCCAATCACCGGCAGCATGCGCGCGGCGAGCAAGCCGCCCAGCATGGCACCGGCCGGCAGGCCCAGCAGCACGCCGGTGATGACGGTGCCGCGCAGGCGGGCGGGCGCATACTCGGCGGCCAGCGCCAGCACGATGGGGGTGCAGCCGCCCATGCCCAGGCCGGCGATAAAGCGCAGCGCCAGGATTTGCCAGGTTTCCGTGGCGCCGGCGGTCAGCAGCGTTGCCAGACCAAACACGGCTACGCCCATCAAGGCGGCGGGCCGACGGCCGATGCGGTCACCCACCAAGCCCAGCAACATCGCGCCCACGGTCATGCCGACGATGCCGGCGGTAAGAATCGGCGCCAGTTCACCCGACTGCAGCTTGAAGGCGACCAGAATAGCCGGGCCGGTAAAGGCCATTGCCTGCGTATCAAAGCCGTCGAACAAGGCAATCAGAAAACACAGAATCAAAACACGCCATTGAAAGGCGCTCATTCGATTCTTATCAATCAAAGTGGGTATGGATAGCGTTGCTGCCGACATGGGAGTCCCCTCGTGGTTCGCTTGATGCGTTATTGGTATGCGGTCAAGACGGCCCTGCGCCAGGCGGCGCGCAAGGCCTTGCGGCGTTACGCCTGGACGCTGGCGCGCGGGCGGTTGACGATCTGGTTGTCTTTGCCCTGTATCAGGCTGGTCAGCGCAAAGTTGAATTCGATTTCCTTGTAGGAATCGGCTTTCAAGCCCAGCTTGTCGCCGCCGGTTTTTTCCACCACCGGCGGAATCAAACCTTCACGCGTGGCATACGCGAAGTCGTCCCAGATCAGCGGGTCGCCTTCGATATTGAATTGCGTCGTCAGCTTGCGGTGCTGGTCGGCGCTGACGAAGAAGTGCACGTGCGCGGGGCGGTTGCCGTGGCGGCCCAGCGTGTCCAGCAGCTGCTGCGTGGCGCCCTGCGGCGGACAGCCGTAGCCGACCGGCATGAGGGTGCGGAATTCGTATTCGCCATTGGGGCCGGTCTTGACCGCGCCGCGCAGGTTGAAATCGGTCTGCGCGCCGGTGGGGTCAAAGTGTGAGTAAAAGCCGTTGGAGTTGGCGTGCCAGCATTCGACCACTGCGTTGGCCAGCGGCGCGCCGTTCGTGTCGGTGACCACGCCACGTATCACCAGCGGGCCGGCGTTCTCGTCCGCGTCCAGGTCAATGCGCGACACGCCATCGCGCAGCGGCGCCCCGGCCACGTACAGCGGGCCTTCAATGGTGCGCGGCGTGCCGCCGTCCAGGCCCGCACGCTTGTCCTCTTCATCCATGCGGATGTCCAGGTATTTTTCCAGGCCCAGGCCGGCCGCCAGCAACGCGGCTTCGCCGTCGCGGCCCAGCTTGTTCAGGTAGTTCACGCCGGCCCAGACCTCGTCCGGCGTAATGTCCAGGTCGTCTATCGCCTTGAAGAGATCGCTTAACAGGCGGTGCGCGATCTGCTTGAAACGAGGGGTGCCCTCGGCGCCTTCCAGATTGGTGGCGGCGGCCAGCAGGTCCTGGACTTCCTTGCTGTTGAAAATATTCAGGCTCATGGTTTTGTCTCCGTTTGGTTTTCGCTGCATGCGGGGAACGACGCCCGCAATCACTGTCGTTTGTTGGTCACTTTGATCAGCCCGTCGCGGGTGAAGCGCTTGACCCGAGCCTCGTCCAGTTCGATACCCAGGCCGGGGCCGGCGGGCACGGTCAGTTCAAAGTCGCTGTAGTCCAGCGGCTGCGTCAGGATTTCTTCGGTGATGAGCAAGGGGCCGAACAGTTCCGTGCCCCATTGCAGTTGGGCAAAGCTGGCGAACAGATGCGCCGCCGCGATGGTGCTGACCGCGCCTTCCAGCATCGTGCCGCCGTACAGCTCAATGCCCGCGGCATCGGCAATCGCGGCCACACGCTGGGCGGCGAACAGGCCGCCGTTTTGTTCGATCTTGATGGCGAACACGTCGGCACCGTGCTCGCGGGCAATGCCGAAAGCACTTTCAGGGCCTTGCACCACTTCGTCGGCCATCAGCGCAATGGGAAAGCGTCGCATCAGTCGCGCCAGCGACACCGCGCTGGCCACGGGCTGCTCGACCAGTTCACAGCCCACCTGCGCCAATGCGGGAATGGCCCAGGAGGCTTGCGCCTCGCTCCAGGCCATGTTGACGTCCACTCGCACCGACGCCCGGTCGCCCAGCGCGCTCTTGATATCGGCCACATGCTGGATATCGACCTTGGGGTCCCTGCTGCCGATCTTCAGTTTGAAAATGCGATGACGCCGCGTATCCAGCATCTGTTCCGCCTCGGCGATGTCGCGCGCGGTATCGCCCGAGGCCAGTGCCCATGCCACCGGCAGCCGATCACGGCGCCGTCCGCCCAGCAGTTCGCTGACGGGCACGCCCAAACGCTTGCCGTGCGCGTCCAGCAACGCAGTTTCCAGCGCGCTCTTGGCAAAGTGGTTCACTTTGACGAGCTTGCCCAGGTGCGCCATCAGGGCCTGGGTGCGGGTGGCGTCCTGGCCGATCATCGCGGGCGCGAAGTAGGCGTCGATGGCCAGCTTCATCGCCTCGGGGCTTTCAGGCCCGTACGCCATGCCGGCAATGGTGGTGCCTTCGCCGATACCCACGACCCCATCGCTGCACACCACCCGGACAAGCATCAACGTCTGCCCATACATCGTGGCGACGGATAGTTTGTGCGGCCGAATGGTCGGAAGATCGATGAGAGACGTTTCGATGCGTTCGATAGTTGCTGCGGGCATGTTGGGCACAAAAAGGATAAGGGTCGGGATGTGGATTTATAGGTCCCGCCCGCTTTTTGCGTCCAATACTTTAGGAGTCCAAATTGATACCTTGTAGGTATATATCGTGGATTACGCCCCGTTGAAGGTCATCGCCGTGCGTCCCGCTTCGTCCCTATAAGGGTTTATCAGTAAAGGGGTATTAGGAAGAATGCGGTATTCGTCTTGGGCTTTTATGTGGCGCCTAATACCTTTAGGGTATGTAAGACTGGCTGTTCGTGGGCGGGGCCTCTACCGGCGTAACGGGTTCAAGTCTGCGCGCGGCGAGGCAGCCAGCGCCAGAACACACCGGCTGCCACCAAACCCAGCGAGCCAACGCCGAATGACGCGCCGCCCAGCGACACCAGGGCGGTCAGCACCGACAGCGCCACCGGCCCACCGCTGGCGCCCAGGTCGGCCATGAAGCGCCAGATACCCAGGAATTGCGTGCGCGCGCCCGCTGGCGCGGCGTCGGCGCCCAGCGTCATCACGATGCCTGAACCAATGCCGTTGCCGAAACCCAGCAGCGCCGACACCAGGACGAAGCTCGCCACGCCGCTGGTTAGCGGGATCGCCATCAGGCTCAGTCCCATCAGAAGCGTACACGGCAGCGCCACCCACAGGCGGCCACGCTGGTCCATTACTTTGCCCGCCGGATAAAACACGGACATGTCGACCGCGGCGACCAGCCCATAGACGAGCGAGGTCGTGGTGGCGTCCAGGCCAAGATGGTCCGCCCACAGCGGAATGACCACCTGGCGCGACGCGCGCAGCGCGCTGATCAGCATTACGCCGACGCCGAGCGTAGCGTACACGCCGCGATGGTCACGCGCGACTTCACCCATGCGGGCTCGCGGCGCACCCGCGCCCGCGCCACCGGAGGGCTCGATGTCAGGCGCCTTGAGGGCGATGAATCCCGCGCCCAGCATGGCGCCGATGGCAATCCAATAGGCGCCGTCAAGACCCAGATAATGGATGAGCCCTGCGCCCGCGAAGGGACCGATGAAGGTGCCGATTCGGGTCGTACCGCCCAGCGTGGACAAGGCGCGCGCCCGGTACGCCAGCGGTACGACCTCGATCATGTAGCTCTGGCGCGCTAGCTGGAACACCGACTGCGCGCACCCCTGCATCAGCATGGCCAACGCCAGCACCCACAGGGTGGGAATGCCGATCACAAGCGCCAGGCCGATCACGCTCAACAGGGCCGCCCCGGTCATCGCTCGCTTCTCGCCGAAGCGTTCGGTGATCAGCGCGGACGGAATGTTGGAGAGCAGCGAACCGACCCCGATAAGGGCGGCGATCAGGCCGGCGGTGGCTACCGAGGCACCCTGTTCTCGCGCAGTTAACGCGATTACGGGAAGGATGGCGCCATTGCTGATGCCATAAAGGAGCGACGGGCCGAACGCTGGAATGGCGATCTGCTTCAGATTGAACGAATCAGGTTGCGACATGAAGACATGTTGGGAACACGGCCGCCTGCCTGCCGCTTTGCCTTTGCGCGGGGCCGGCCCAGCGGCCATCGACGCGGGATCCCGAGAGTGTAGCGGGAGCCTTCCCCGTCCACCTGTCAACCGCCTGACAGCGCGCGCTTGCCCGCGCCAGCCACTTATGCCTGCTCGCGCTGCGCCCCTCGCGTCGACAGCCACGCGCGACCCTTGGGCGTCAAAACCGCCACCGGGGTTTTCGTCGCCGCGGACGGATCGGGGGCCAGATCGACCAGCCCGTTGGCGGTCGCGTCCTCCCATGCAGAAAGGCGCGGACATGACGTGCGCCACGCCTCCATGATGTCGGCGTAGGTACGCGGTCGTTCGGCCACCCAGATCAGGAACTGCGTCAGATTGCCCAGTTGGGAAGCGCTGGCCTCGATGTAGGGGGTGTCGAGCATGGCGGACTCCAGTGCGTTTTGCCGACGTTCACGATACTCCCATGGCAAGCGCGCTGGTGACGGGGGGTCGGTGGCCTTCGCGCTTCTGCGTCTGACCGTCCAGCTTTGGGAAGACCCGCCTTTCCCATTCCTGGACGGAAACCTGCGATCAGTTGGCCGTGATGTTGGCGGCCTTGACCACCTTGCCCCAACGGTCCAATTCCGATTGCGTATACGCCCCCAGTTCCTTCGGCCCCATGAAAATGGCTTCGGCGCCTTGTTCGGCGGCCTTCTGACGGAAGGCGTCGGTTTTCATGATCTTCTGGATTTCACCAGCGATCTTGTCCACGACCGGCGCGGGCGTGTCCTTGGGCGCGTACATGGCGAACCACGACGACACGATCAGGTCGGGATAGCCGGCTTCGGCGGCGGTCGGTACGTTCGGCAGGGACGGCAGGCGGGCGTTGCCCGTGACGGCCAGCGCCCGTAGCTTGCCGGCGGCGATCTGGCCCAACAGCGGCGGTGGCGTGGTGATGGTCATGTCCACGGCGCCGCCCAGCAGGTCGTTCAACGCGGGGCCGGTGCCCTTGTAGGGGATATGCGTGATCTGCGTGCCGGCCATCTGGTTCAGCAATTCGGTGGCCACCTGTTGCAGCGAGCCGTTGCCGGACGACGCGTAGTTCAGCTTGCCCGGGTTGGCCTTGGCGTACGCCACCAGTTCCTTCAGCGAATTGATGGGCAGGTCGGGACGCACCACAACGACTTGCGGCGCCGACAGCACGTTGGCGACGGGGGCGAAGTCCTTGATGGGATCCCAGCCGGCGGCGGGCGTTACGTGGGGCGTGATGACCTGGAAACCGGAGTATTGCAGCAGCAGCGTATAGCCGTCGGGCTTGGCGCGGGCCACCGCCTGCGCGGCGATGCCGCCGGAGGCGCCCGGCTTGTTCTCGACTACGACGCTCTGGCCAAGCGCCGCGCCCAGGGGCTGGGCGATCAGGCGGGCGGCAATGTCGGTGGTGCCGCCGGGCGCGGCGGACACGATCAGCGTGACAGGGCGGTTGGGAAAGTCCGCTTGCGCGCTGGCGGCGCTGGCGCCGATGGTCAGCGCGGCGGCGATACCGGCGCGCAGGATGGTGGGCAGGCTTGGGAATGCCATGGGATGTCTCCTTGGTTTTTTATAGGTGTGGTCAAAACAATCGGATGAAACGGCTGCGCTACATCGGTAGCGCACTACATCGCTGCTACTGCGGAAATTTCTCGGCCAGCCAGGCGGGCGCGGTGTGGGTTGCCAGGCGTGGCCCCGCTTGCAGCAAGGCGTTGCTCAGATCGCGCTGCACCAGCGCGGGCAGGCCGCGGACGATGGCCAGCAAAGGCGCAAGCGACACGCCGGTGTCCACGCCCATGCAGGCGAACATGTGCACGAGTTCTTCGGTGTTGACGTTGCCGCTGGCGCCGGGCGCGTAAGGGCATCCGCCCAGGCCGCCGGCCGCCGCGTCGAAGCGGGTGATGCCGGTTTGCCAGGCGGCCATCGCGTTGGCCAGCGCCATGCCGCGCGTATTGTGCAGGTGCACGGTCAGCGCCACGCCGGGCAGGCGCGCGGACGCCAGTTCGCACAAGGCGGCCACTTGCGTCGGGAACGCCATGCCGGTGGTGTCGCACAGCGTGATGCCGGTGGCGCCTGCGTCCGCCAGCCGCGCGGCCAGGTCCAGCACCTGGTTCACGTCCACGTCGCCGTCAAACGGACAGCCGAAGGCGGTGGACAGTGACACGTTGCACGGCGTGCCGCTGCGGCCAGCGGCAGCCAGCACCTGCGACAGTTCCGCATACGACTGCTCGCGCGTCATGCGCAGGTTGGCGCGGTTATGCGTCTCGCTGCACGACATGACCAGGTTCATCTCGTCGGTGCCGGCTTCCAGCGCACGTTCCAGCCCGCGAATGTTGGGCACCAACGCGGTATAGATCACGCCCGGACGGCGGCGGATGCGGCGCATCACGTCCGTTGCGTCGGCCAGCGCGGGAATGGCCTTGGGCGACGTGAAACTGGTGACTTCGATGCGCGCAAAGCCGCAGTCGGACAAGGCGTCCACGAAGGCGACCTTGTCGTCGGTGGCGACCAGGGCTTTTTCTATCTGCAGGCCGTCGCGGGGGCCGACTTCGTTGATCTCGATCTTGGCGGGGCCGGCGTTCATGCAATCACTCCCTTGGCGCGCAGCGCGTCGCGTTGTTCGTTCGACAAGCCCGCCTGCGCCAGCACGGCATCGGTGTGCTCGCCCAGCGTGGGCGCGCGTTCGCGCACCGCGCCGGGGTTGGTGGACAGATACGGAAAGACCGCCGGCATTTCCACTTGCACGCCGGCGGCGGATGCCACGGTCGTGATGGCATTACGGGCCCGGTAGTGCGGGTCGGCGGCGATATCCGCCACCGAATAGATGCGGCCCGCCGGCACGTCGGCTTCGCGCATCGCGGCCAACACGTCGTCGATAAGCCGGGTCTGTGTCCACGCGCCGATGGCGGCATCGATTTCCGCGACGCGCCGGGCGCGGCCGTCGTTGTGCGCCAAGGCCGGGTCCTGGCCCAGGTCGTCGCGGCCAATGCGTGCCATCAGGCGGGTGTAGATGGCGTCGCCATTGCCGGCGATGAGCACGTAGCCGTCCTGGCAGGGATAGGCATTGGACGGCGCAATACCCGGCAACGCGGCGCCGGCCGGCTCGCGTACGGCGCCAAACACGGAATATTCGGGCAGCAGGCTTTCGCTAAGGTTGAACAGGCTTTCGTACAGCGCCGCGTCGATCACCTGGCCCACGCCGCCACGCGCGTCGCGCTGGTACAGCGCCATCATCACGCCCAGCGCGCCATGCAGGCCCGCGATGGTGTCGCCCAACGACAAGCCCGCCCGCACCGGCGCGCGGCCCGGTTCGCCGTTCAGGTAGCGCAGCCCGGCCATGGCCTCGCCGATGGCGGCAAAGCCCGGTTCGCGCGCCTTGGGACCGGTCTGGCCGTACCCCGAGATGCGCAGCATGATCAGGCGCGGGTTCAGTGCATGCAGGGTTTCCCACGACAAACCCCATTTTTCCAGGGTGCCGGGGCGGAAGTTCTCGATCAGCACGTCGGCCTGTTGCGCCAGGAGGCGCACGATGTCCTGGCCTTCCTGCTGGCGCAGGTCCACGCACACCGACTGCTTGTTGCGCGACTGCGCTTCCCACCACACGGACGTGCCTTCGTGCAGCAAACGCCATTTGCGCAGCGGGTCGCCTTGTCCGGGGGGCTCGATCTTGATGACCTGCGCGCCAAAATCCGCCAGGGTCTTGGCGGCGAACGGCCCTGCTATCAGTTGACCCAGCTCCAGCACGCGGATGCCAGCAAGAATCTGCCCAGCCATTACGCCTCCTTGGCGACACTCGATATTGATAGGCGGCAGTGTGCCCGCAAAGCGGCGCCCGGCGGAATGGAAAATCGGGGAAAGGGGGGTTCCTGGAACGAGAAACCCCCGGGCAAACCCGCAGCGGCAATCGCCTCAGTGATCGCCGCGCAGATGCGCCAGCAGCAGGCGGGCGCCAACGGTCAGCGTGTCGGCATCGCGCACGCCCAGCAGCAGCCAGCGGCGCGCCCATTCGTCGGTCAGGGGGATAAGTTTGATCGGCATCGACCGTGCATGCGGCTCGGCGGCGATGCGCGGCAGGATGCCCACGCCACGGGTCGCCGCCACCATGCGGCAGATGGCGTCAAAGCTGCGCACCTGGATGCGCAAGCGCATCGCCCGGCCCAGACGGCCGCTTTCGTCGGACAGGCGGGTCGCCAGCGACGTGGCCGGGGGCAGGCCGACGTAGTCGTAGGCCAACGTGTCCGCAAACGCCACCTGCGCCTCGGCCGCCAACGGATGGCGCTGCGGCACGATCAGCACCAGTTCATCCAGCCGATAGGGAAAGGTCGACAAGCCGTCGGCCGGCGTGCGGTCGGCGAATACGCCAATATCCGCGCGGTTCTCAAGCACCGCGGTGACGATGTCGCTGCTGTTCTGCTCTTCCAGGTCGATGCGCACGGCGGGATGGCCATCCATGAAGGCGGCCAGGTCTTCGGGCAGAAACTGCGTCAGCGACGAGGTATTGGCGGCGATACGCACCTGGCCGCGCACGCCTTGGGCGAAATCCGACAGCGCGCCCGTCATCTGCTCTACTTCCTGCAACACGCGAAGCGCGTGGACCAGGCAGGCTTGGCCCGCGTCGGTCAGCTCCACCCCGGCCGCGTTGCGGTACAGCAGCGCGGTGCCCAGGGCGGCCTCCAGGTCCGAAATGCGTTTGCTGGCCGCCCCAACCGCCAGATGCGACTGGCGTGCGCCGGCCGAGATGCTGCCCTGGCGCGCAACGGAAACAAACAGGGCAAGGGTGACGAGGTCGATGCGAGCAAGGTTCATGGAGAAATTCGGCGCGGAGTATGCCAAGGCGGTGGGGCTGATTGCTATGACCGCGTCGCCAATTCAATAATTATGTCCGAATTTCTCCCTTTGCCCCGATGCGCGCAAGCGCCAGGTCATCGAACCGCCACGGACTCGAACTGAGGGGGCAGCCAGCCGCCGCCAAGCGCCTTGAACACCGAAATGGCTGCCCGTGCCGACTCGGTCTGCGCCTGCGCCCTGGCATCCGAGGCCTGCAGCAGGGTTTCGTCCGCATGCAGGACATCGATCAGGCTGGCCGTGCCTTTCTCGTAGGCCATGAACGACGACTGACGCGCACGCGTCAACGAGTCCTCGCCACCGGTAAGCGTCGTGGCTTGCGTCTCCCGGTTGACCAGGGCCGAGAACGCGTTCTCGACGTCTTCGGTGGCGCGCAGCACGGACTGGCGGTAGGCCGCGAGCGCTTCTGCTTCCTGTCCCTTCGCTTGATCGATCTGCGCATTGATGCGGCCGAAGTCGAAAAGCCGCCACCGCAGGCCCAGAACTGCGGCCGACTGGCTGGCGCCGCTTGCGAACAGGTTGCCGCTGGAAATGGAAGTGGCGCTACCCAGCAAGGCATCCAGGGAGAATTTCGGGTAGTACTCGGCGATAGCCACGCCAATGCGCGCATTGGACGCAGCAAGGCGACGTTCTGCCACGATGAGATCGGGTCGACGGCGTAACAGATCCGCGGGCGTACCTGCGGAGGTGATCTGCGGTGCCTTCGGGATAGCTCCGGTGGCTGCCAGTTCCGTGCGATGGGTGCCGGGCGGGGTGCCCAGCATGACGTCCAGTGCATTCATCGCCGCATCCAGGCCGGTCTGGAGCACGGGAACCGTTGCCTGCACCTGTGCAAGCGAGCCTTCGGTCTGCCGAACCTGGTACTCGGCGGCAAGGCCCTTGCTGTGTAGCAACTGAACCTTCTCCAGCAACCCCCGTTGCGTCTTTACCTGGTGGTTTGCAATGTCCAGGCGTGCCTGCAATCCGCGGATGGTGATGTAAATGTCGGCGGTTTGCGCGGCGACGGCCAGTCGTGTGGCCGCAGCGCCTGCCTCGGATGCCTGGTATTCGGCGAGCGCGGCCTGGCGTTCGCGGCGCAACCCTCCAAACACATCCAATTCCCAGCTCGCACCCAGGTTGGTCTCATATGAGTTGCCGTACCGGTCGAAATCCGGGGTGGAGTTCAGCACCTGACCGAGCGGCGTTTCAATAGACTGATACGCACGTCCCGCCTGGCCATTGATGTTGCCGGTAGGCAATAATGCGGCTGTCGCGGCGCCGAGTCCGGCGCGCGCCTGAGTCACCCTGGCCAAGGCCTGGGCAAGATCCAGGTTTTGCTCGAGCGCCCTTGTGACGAAGTGACTCAGTACCGGGTCTCCAAAGCCCTCCCACCAGATCGCAAGGCTGGCAGGGGTAGCCGCCGTCCGTTGTTCGACGGCCTGCTTGCCCATGTAGTGCTCTGAAAGCGGAGCATCCGGCCGGTGATAATCCGGCCCCACCGCACAACCCGTCATCAGGCAGGCGCTCATCACCAGAGCGAGAGAGCGAGGGGAAAGCATGGGAGATCCTTGAATGAGCACTAAGAGGTGACGATATTACCGTATGGTCACTCGTTGTCAATCAAAGTTCTTCAGGCTAAGCTAAGTAAATGACTGAAAACAGTACTACACCGCCCTCGCGTGGGCCGTCGGAGCACAACGTGCGCGACCAGATCGTCGACGCGGCGACCGAGCATTTCAGCCACTACGGCTATGAGAAGACCACGGTGTCGGATCTGGCCAAGGCGATCGGCTTCTCCAAGGCTTACATCTATAAATTCTTCGATTCCAAGCAGGCCATCGGCGAGGTGATTTGCTCGAACCGTCTTGCGATCATCATGCAGGTCGTTGACTCGGTGGTCGCTGATTCGCCCACCGCGTCAGAGCGATTGCGTCGCCTGTTCCGCGCGCTGACCGAGACCGGCAGTGATCTTTTCTTCCATGATCGCAAGCTCTATGACATTGCCGCCGTTGCCGCACGCGATCAATGGCCTGCCGTGCGTGCGCTGGAGGCACATTTGCGTCAGGTGATCCAGAACATCCTTCTGGAGGGGCGCGAATCGGGCGAATTTGAGCGTAAGACACCGCTTGACGAAGCGTCCAACGCCATCTATCTGGTCATGCGGCCTTACATCAATCCTGTGCAGCTTCAGTACAACCTCGACATGGCGACGGAGTCGGCAGTGCAACTATCAGCGCTCATCCTGCGGAGCCTGTCGCCCTAGGTTTATAGTGACCGTTGACTTTAGTGGTCACTAGTCGCAGAATGCGGTTCCTGTTCTATTCATTTAAGTAAGGGAACCCATGCTTCGGCTACGACCTGCCACCATTGCCGTTTGCTTGCTGCCTTTCGTCTTGACGGCGTGTGGCGAGCCGTCCAAGGCCGACGATCCGCGCACGCACGCGCCACTCGTGAGATCGGCAGCGGTCCAACATTCTTCCGATACTTCCCGTTCGTTCACCGGCACTGTCGCGGCCCGGGTGCAGAGCGACTTGGGGTTCCGCGTATCGGGCAAGATCCTTGAGCGGCTGGTCGATACCGGACAGACCGTCAAGCGCGGTGAGCCGCTGATGCGCCTGGATCCCATTGACCTTGGTCTTCAGGCGCGCGCGCAGCAAGAGGCAGTGACGGCCGCGCGGGCGCGAGCCAAGCAAACCGCCGATGACGAGGCGCGTTATCGTGACCTGGTCGCGGCCGGCGCCGTGTCGGCATCGGCATATGACCAGATCAAGGCAGCCGCCGACGCGGCCAGGGCGCAGTTAAGCGCTTCGGTCGCACAGGCCAATGTGGCCCGCAATGCCTCGGGCTACGCCGTACTGTTGGCCGACGCCGATGGTGTGGTCATGGAAACACTGGCGGAGCCGGGGCAGGTCGTCAGCCCGGGGCAACCAGTGGTTCGACTGGCGCGGGCTGGCCAGCGAGAGGCAATCGTGAACTTGCCAGAGACGCTGCGCCCGGCCCCTGGATCCACGGCGCTGGCGACGCTATATGGCCGCAACACCGGTGCGGTATCCGCAACGCTGAGGCTGCTGTCTGACTCGGCGGACCGTCTTACTCGGACGTTCGAGGCGCGCTACGTACTGGAAGGTGCGCTGGCCAATGCCCCACTGGGCGCGACGGTTACGCTTCATATTCCCGAAGGACCCACCAACAAGCCGGTGCTTCAAGTGCCGATCGCGGCCATCTATAACGCCGGCAAGGGGCCGGGTGTGTGGGCAATTGCGGGCAACCCGGCAAAAGTGACGTGGCGATCCGTCGAGGTCCTGAGCCTGGGTGATGATGCCGCGCGCGTGTCCGGCGAGCTGAAGGCCGGCGAGCAGATTGTCGCGCTGGGCGCCCATCTGCTGCATGAGGGCGAGCAGGTCCGGCTGGCTTCTCAAAGCGTCGCCAGCGTAGCCGGGAGCCGTCCATGAGCGAGGGGCGTTTCAATCTTTCGGCGCTCGCCGTCCGTGAGCGCTCGGTTACGGTATTCCTCATTTTTCTGATTGCGATTGCCGGAACCTTGGCGTTCTTCCAGTTGGGTCGTGCGGAGGATCCGCCGTTCACGGTCAAGCAGATGACGATCATCACCGCCTGGCCGGGCGCTACTGCGCAGGAAATGCAGGATCAGGTGGCCGAGCCGCTTGAAAAGCGCATGCAGGAGCTGAAGTGGTACGACCGAACGGAAACCTACACCCGTCCCGGCTTGGCCTTCACCATGGTGTCTCTTGCCGACAAGACGCCGCCCTCCGAAGTCCAGGAGGAGTTCTATCAGGCCCGCAAGAAGCTCAGCGACGAATCGGGAAAGTTGCCGGCCGGTGTTATCGGACCGATGGTCAACGACGAGTTTTCGGACGTGACCTTTGCGCTCTTCGCGCTGAAAGCCCAGGGCGAGCCGCAGCGGTTGTTGGTGCGAGACGCCGAAACGCTGCGTCAACGTCTTCTGCACGTGCCCGGTGTCAAAAAAGTCAACATCATTGGCGAGCAGGCCGAACGTATTTTCGTCTCGTTTTCGCATGATCGTCTTGCCACGCTAGGCGTATCGCCACAGGACATTTTTTCTGCACTGAACAGTCAGAACGTCCTTACCCCGGCCGGCTCGATCGAGACCGAAGGGCCGCAGGTTTTCCTGCGGCTTGACGGGGCCTTCGACAAACTGGAAAAGATCCGCAATACGCCCATCGTAGCCGGGGGGCGCTCGCTCAAGCTTTCGGATGTGGCAACCGTCCAGCGCGGATATGAAGACCCTGCGACGTTCCTGGTGCGCAATAACGGCGAAGAGGCCTTGTTGTTGGGCGTCATTATGCGCGAAGGCTGGAACGGCCTGGATCTGGGCAAGGCGCTTGATGCCGAGGCGGTCAAAATCAATGAAGACATGCCACTGGGTATGACCCTGACCAAGGTCACCGACCAGTCTGTCAACATCAGCTCGGCGGTCGACGAATTCATGGTCAAGTTTTTCGTTGCCCTGCTGGTGGTGATGGTGGTGTGCTTTGTCAGCATGGGATGGCGAGTGGGCGTGGTGGTCGCGGCGGCGGTGCCGCTGACGCTGGCAGTGGTGTTCGTGATTATGGCGGCCACCGGCAAGAACTTCGACCGAATCACCCTGGGTTCTCTGATACTGGCGCTTGGCCTGTTGGTGGACGACGCCATCATTGCCATCGAAATGATGGTCGTGAAAATGGAGGAAGGCTATGACCGGATCAGAGCCTCGGCGTATGCCTGGAGCCACACCGCGGCGCCAATGCTCTCTGGCACCCTGGTCACCGCAGTCGGCTTCATGCCCAACGGCTTTGCCCAGTCGACGGCGGGCGAGTACACCAGCAACATGTTCTGGATCGTGGGCATTGCCCTGATCGCCTCGTGGGTCGTCGCCGTGGTCTTTACGCCCTACCTCGGGGTGAAGATGCTGCCGGACATCAAAAAGGTGGCCGGGGGGCACGCGGCGATTTACGACACGCCTCGCTATAACCGCTTCCGCAAGGTGCTGACCCGTGTCATCGCCCGCAAGTGGCTGGTGGCTGGAACGGTCATCGCGGCATTTGCGGTGGCGATCGCCGGCATGGGCGTGGTCAAGAAGCAGTTCTTTCCGAATTCTGATCGTCCGGAAGTGCTGGTCGAGGTGCAGATGCCCTATGGCACCTCCATTGAGCAAACGAGCGCCACCACGGCGAAGATCGAAGCCTGGCTGCAAAAGCAGGAAGAAGCGCTGATCGTCACGGCGTATGTTGGCCAGGGCGCGCCGCGCTTCTATCTGGCCATGGCGCCTGAGCTGCCCGACCCCTCGTTTGCGAAGATTGTCGTGCTTACCGACAGCCAGGAGGCGCGCGAAAAGCTCAAGCTTCGCCTGCGCGAAGCCGCGGCTGACGGACTTGCGCCGGAAGCCCGCGTGAGGGTCTCACAGCTCGTGTTCGGCCCGTATTCGCCGTTCCCCGTGGCCTATCGTGTGATGGGACCCGATCCGTCCACGTTGCGCGATATCGCCGGTCAGGTGCAGCAGGTGATGCAAGCCAGTCCCATGATGCGCACGGTCAATACCGACTGGGGACCGCTGGTGCCGACACTGCATTTCTCGCTGGATCAGGATCGTTTGCAGGCGGTTGGGCTGACGTCTTCTGCCGTCGCCCAGCAGTTGCAATTCCTGCTCACGGGCGTGCCGATCACATCCGTCCGCGAAGATATTCGTTCGGTTCAGGTCGTGGGGCGCGCAGCGGGCGATATCCGACTCGATCCGGCCAAGATTGAGGGCTTTACCCTGGTGGGTTCCGCTGGCCAGCGCATCCCACTGTCTCAGGTGGGCAAAGCCGATGTTCGCATGGAAGATCCCATTCTGCGTCGTCGGGACCGCACCCCCACGATTACCGTGCGGGGCGATATTGCCGAAGGCCTGCAGCCGCCTGACGTGTCTGCCGCGATTACCAAGGCCTTGCAGCCGGTAATCGACAAGCTTCCTGACGGTTACCGGATTGAACAGTCGGGTTCGATCGAGGAATCGGGCAAAGCCAGCACGGCGATGTTGCCGCTGTTCCCGATCATGATCGCCCTGACGCTGCTGATCATCATTCTGCAGGTGCGTTCGATGTCGGCCATGGTCATGGTGTTCCTCACTGCGCCGCTTGGGCTGATCGGTGTGGTGCCGACCTTGCTGATTTTCCAGCAGCCGTTTGGCATCAACGCACTGGTGGGCCTGATCGCTCTGTCGGGCATCCTGATGCGGAACACGCTGATTCTGATCGGGCAGATACACCACAATGAGCACGAGGGGTTGGACCCCTTCCACGCGGTGGTGGAAGCCACGGTGCAGCGCTCGCGTCCGGTGCTGCTCACCGCCCTGGCGGCCATTCTGGCCTTCATTCCGCTCACGCACTCGGTGTTCTGGGGAACGCTGGCCTATACCCTGATCGGAGGCACGCTGGGCGGCACGATCATGACACTCGTCTTTCTGCCGGCGATGTATTCGATCTGGTTCAAGATTCGCCCAGAGCAGGGCAGAAACACCCAAGAGGCTCAGCACGCATAGCCCGGGCGGCGGGATGGCGGCTTGCTGCCTCCCGCCCGCCATACCGCAACGCTATGGGTGACGACGTCCGCGTTCGATCCAAAGCGATCACCCCAAGCGCTGCCCCGGTTCCTCAAGTGGCCAAATGCGGAGCATTGATTTTGCGGTTCATCGCGACGACGGCTTCGTGTGCTGGACTGGCGCCCAGCTTCGCAAAAGCTGCCGGCATCTGGTCACGCTTTTGCTCGGCTTCGCCCTTCACCGCGGCTGCAAGGGCCGCGCGCGTTTCGTCTGCATCCCAGTCGCAACAATAGGCAGGCGTGGACGGCTGCTGTCGCCACGACTCCATGAGGGAACCCGCGTCGACGGGGTCAAAGCCGACTTCGTCAACCAGGTTCATCGCGACCTGCTTACATTGGGCGTCGTCACCCGCCACCGCGATGGCCAATCGGCCCTGGGCGCCCGTGGGCCTTCCCAGATTCGCCAGCGTGTAAGCCAGCGCATTGTTGAACGCTTTGATCACTGGGCGGCCAATCTGTTGAGACACCCATATGCTTTCAGGCATTCCGTCGTCGATGTCTGCAATGCGCACGTCTCGCATGCCAGGATAGTAGTTGCTCGTGTCGATGATCGGCACCCCGGGCGCGACGGCATCGAACAAGCCAGCCGGAAGCTGCTGCATCGCCGGTAGGGGAATGGCAAGAATGATGGCGTCTACCTGATCCACGGCATCCTGGACGTCCGCTGCCGTGGCGCCCATTTGCTTTGCAAGCTTGGCGACGTCCTCCTTGCCCTTGGAATTCGCCACGCGCACGTGATGCCCAGCCGCCGTCAATTTGCGAGCGAGGGTGCCGCCGATGTTTCCGGTTCCGATGATTCCGATGTTCATATGAACTCCTGCGTATAAGAGGCCAACTGTAGAATGTCGCTATCGGAATTGGAAGTACTTACCAAAACCTCAGTAACCCACTAAGGAGTTCCCATGGCCGGGGATCGCGAATGGAACTGTGAAGACCCCAGTCGTCGACGCGAGTGGGCAGCGGCGACCACCGAAACCTTGCGCGTGCTTGAGGGGAAATGGAAGATCATCATTCTTTGCCAGCTATTTGCCGCCAAGAAACCGATCCGCTTTTCAGAGTTGGAACGGCTTATCGATGGCGTGAACCAGAAGATGTTGATTCAGCAGCTAAAGCAGCTTGAGGCAGATGGAATCGTGCATAGAACGGTTTTCCCTCAGGTCCCTCCGAAAGTGGAATATCAACTGACAGAGGCGGGTTACGCGCTCGGGCCCTCGATGCAGGCGCTTATCGAATGGGCAGAAAGACGCCACGAATTTGGTACCACCTGATTCCCGGTAACCGGGCCGTCTTGCAAGCGAAAGCCAGCCATTCCGGATCGCCACGGGTTTTGGGAGCTGGACGTTAACCACAACCCGCTTCGATCCACTTGTACCTATGGCGGATGGATCAATAACGGCTTTCTATCGCTGCCCGAAGCGCCCGGCTTGGGGTTTGAGGTCGACTTGCACAGCATCGAAACCTACTGCCGCGCTTCCTGCACTGTCAGATAAAGCGAAGGACAGGCTGCGGCAATCGTATTGAAAGGCGCTGGGGGCAGTGACCCGCGAACGGGTCTCAGGGCTGGAAGAACGCCGTCGGCGTCATAAGCCGGTTTTCCTGGCGGATCAGATAGCCGGCGTCGGCGCTCTTGGTCAGGTAGCCCGCCCAGGCGGGGTCCTTTTGCAGCGCCTGGCGCTTGGCTTCGCGGTCGGCGGCGCTGTCATAGACCCAGATGTGCATGTAGCTGTTAACGTCGCCGGTCTCGGTCTGCATGTAGGCCAGCGGCTTGCCCAGGTGGCGGCTTTGCACCTCATAGCCGTGCTCTGCATAGAGCGCCAGGTGTTTCTTGATGGTGCCGGCGCGGCAGGTGTAGGTTCGTACGTCGTAAAGCATGGTGTTTCCTTGATGGGGCGTTGCGATTGGGGGTGCGAAGGGGGATCGATCGTCAGTCGGCCGTGGCGCCGGACTGTTTCACCAGCACGCTCCAGCGTTCGACTTCCTGGTTCACGTACTGCTGGAACGCGGCATGGCCGTCGCCGACGGGGTCGGCGCCCAGCCCTTTCAGCTTGTCTTGCACGGTGGGGTCGGCCAAGCCCTGGGTGATGGCCTGCGACAGCTTTTCCACCACGGGCGCGGGCGTGGCCGCGGGCACGAACAGGCCGAACCAGGACCGGGCGTTCATGGCCGGGTAGGACGTTTCGGAAAACGCAGGCACGTTGGGCAGCGCGGCATGGCGCTGCTTGCCCGTGACGGCGATGGGCGTCAGGCGGCCGGCCTGCACCTGCGACAGCACTTCGGGCAGGTTCGCGAACATGATCTGGACCTGGCCGCCCATCAGGTCATTGAGCGCTTGCGAGCCCCCTTTGTAGGGCACGTGCGTCATCTGCGCGCCGGCCAGCGAATTGAACTGGGCGCCTGCCAGGTGCGATGCCGTGCCGGTGCCGCCCGAGGCGTAGTTCACGCGGTTGCCGTTGGCTTTGGCGTAGGCGGCCAGCTCTTCGGGCGTCTTGGCCGGCACCGACGGGTTCACCACCAGCAGCAAGGGCACCGAGGCCAGGTTCGACAGGCCCGCGAAGTCGCCCGTCAGGCTGTAGTCCAGCTTGTGATACAGCGTGGAGTTGATGGCATGGCTGGACGTGGCCATCAGCAGGGTGTAGCCGTCGGGCTCGGCGCGCGCCGCCATGACGGCGCCGATGTTGCCGTTGGCGCCTGCCTTGTTTTCCACCACCACCGGCTGGCCAAGGCGCGTGGACATGGATTGCGCCACGGTGCGCGCGATGACGTCGGTGGCGCCGCCCGCGGCAAAGGGCACGATGATGCGCAGGGGGCGCTCGGGGTAGTCGGCGGCGGCGGCCGATGTGGCGCCCAGGGTCGCGGCAGCCAGCATCGCGGCCACGGCTAGCCGCCGCAGGGGGGGCAAGGGGGTATTCATAGTCTCTCTCCAGGTGTGGATATTTTTTTATGTGTGCGCCGCGCGCCGCGCTTGCGGCCGGCGCGCGGCAATCCGATCCTGAACGTCAGGATGCGGCAAGCCGCGCGTTTTCGCGCAAGCTGGTCAGGGTGGCCCGAGGCGTGATCACCTCGGGATCCAGACTGAGTTCGATCAGATACGGCGACCCGCTGTCCAGTGCGCGCGCCAAGGCGGGCGCGAAACCTTCGTGGCTGTCCACCCGCTCGGCGGCCACGCCGAACGATTCCGCGTAGGCCACGAAGTCGGGGTTGCAGAGGTCCGTGCCGATGGTCCGGCCCGGGTAGTTCTTTTCCTGGTGCATGCGGATCGTGCCGTACATGCCGTTGTTGAACACGATGAAGACGATGGCCAGGCGGTGCTGCCTGACGGTGGCCAGCTCTTGCGAGGTCATCAGAAAGCAGCCGTCGCCGGCCAGGCAGACGACCTGTCGTTCGGGGTGGCGCAGCTTGGCCGCAATGGCGGCGGGCACGCCGTAGCCCATGGCGCCGCTGGTGGGCGCAAGCTGGGTGCGGGGATGGCTGAAACGGTAGTAGCGATGCGCCCAGGCGCTGTAGTTGCCCGCGCCGTTGGTCAGGATGGCGCGCGCATCCAGCCCATCGCGCAGGGCGACGATGATACGTGCCGGATCCATGCGCAGATCGTTGGCGGGCGGTTCCGTGTAGCGCAGGTAGCGCTGCCGCAGCCCGTCCAGCCAATCGCGCCACGGGGCCGCGTCCACCGGCTCCCTTCCGGCGGCCGCGTCCGCGAAGGCGTCCAGACCCGACGGTATCTTCAAGGTGGGCTGATACACCCGGCCCAGCTCTTCCGGGTTGGCCAGCACATGGATCAGCGTCTGTCTGGGCACGGGAGATTGCAGCAGCGTATAGCCGCCTGTCACCATTTCGCCCAGGCGCGCGCCCACCGCCAGGATCACGTCGGCGTTGCGCACGGCGTCGGCCAGTTCCGGATTGACGCCTATGCCCACTTCACCGACGTATTGCGGGTGGTGGTTGTCGTACAGGTCCTGGCGGCGGAACGAGCACGCCACGGGCAGGCCGTTGCGGCTGGCGTAGCGGGCCAGGGCATCGAGGCCTGCGCCGGTCCACCCAGAACCGCCCACAATCATCAACGGCCGCTGCGCGCCGGCCAGAAGTGCCTGCATGTCGGCCAATGCATGGGGCGCCGGGTGCGCCTGCGGAAACTGGATCGTGCCGCAGTCCTGGGGCGCGGCCAGTTCGGTCAGCATATCTTCGGGCAGCGCCAACACCACGGGGCCGGGCCGGCCCGACATCGCCACCGAGAAGGCGCGGTTCATGTATTCGGTGACGCGCGCGGCGCTGTCGATCTGCGCCACCCATTTGGTGAACTGGCCGAACATGCGCCGGTAATCGATTTCCTGGAACGCCTCGCGCTCGACCATGTCGTTGCCCACCTGGCCCACCAGCACGATAAGCGGCGTGGAATCTTGAAACGCCGTCTGCACGCCGATGCTGGCGTTGGTGGCGCCGGGGCCGCGCGTGACCATGCAGATGCCCGGCCGGCCGGTCAGCTTGCCGTGCGCCTCGGCCATGAACGAGGCCGCGCCTTCGTGGCGGCAGGACACCAGGCGGATCCGCTCGCGTTCCGTGTACAACGCGTCCAGCACGTCCAGATAGCTTTCGCCGGGAACGCCGAATACGGTGTCCACGCCGTGTTCCAGCAGCGCGCGCACCACATGCTGGCCGCCCGTCATCAATGTTGCAGTGTCGTTCATCGCAGTTTCAATCAGGCCGCAAGGCGGCGGGTTGGGTCTGGATGAACTTTACGCAGCCCGGCACCGGGCGCGTTAGGACAGATCAGAGCTTGTATTGCACTTTTTCGCGGATCCGCCCGGCGCGGCCGTCAGCCGATGGGGCGGTCGTACTTCTTGCGGAAATCGCCGGCGGTGCTGCCGGTATGCTTCTTGAAGAACCGGGCGAAGTAGGAGGGGTCTTCGAAATTCAGCTGGAACGCAATTTCGGCGATGCTCAGGCCCGTATTGCTAAGCAGGCGCTTGGCCTCCAGCGCGACGCGTTCTTGCACCAATTGGCTGGCAGTGCGCCCCACGCTGCGCTTGACCGCCTCGTTGAGCTGGCGTTCGCTGACGCATAGCGCATCGGCGTACTGGCGGATGGCGTCGAAGTCCAGATAGTGTTCTTCGATAAGCATGGTGAACCGCTTGGCCAGTGAATAGCTGGGGCCGGCGGTGGTCTCGCGCTCGTCGGCCGGATAAAGGCGGCGTAGCTGCGTCAGCAGGATCAGCAGGTAGGAGCGCACCACGTCGAAGCGCCCCGTCTGGCGGTCGCGCGTTTCGCGTTCGATTTCATTCAGCAGCGGCAGCATGCCGTCGTGCTGTTCGCGCGACAGATAAATGGCGGGTGAGCCGCCCGCCAGGTGAAAGAAGGGAAATTTGGCGATGTCGTCCGCGCGCGGGAACATGTGCGCGAAGAAGTCCGTGCTGATGTT
Organism: Achromobacter sp. MYb9; assembly: GCF_002975275.1. Lineage (GTDB taxonomy): Bacteria > Pseudomonadota > Gammaproteobacteria > Burkholderiales > Burkholderiaceae_B > Achromobacter. The sequence goes on from NZ_PCOQ01000003.1 coordinate 144,187, forward strand.
CAGCACGTAGCCGCGTGGCTTGACGGACGAGGTCCAGGCGTGGATCTGGCCGGGTGACAGGAAGAATACCGAGTGGTCGCGTACCTCGTGCTGCTCGAAGTCCAGCATGTGCGTGCCGCGGGCTTCGCTCATCCAGAGCAGGTGGTAGTAGTTGTGCCGGTGCAGGAAGCCGCGCGGAATATCGTCCCGGTCCTGCAGGCGGACAAGGTCGAAATAGAACGATCCCTCGCCTGAGAAATCGGAGGTTTCAAAGGTGGGGAACGGTTCCGGGTAGGGCGTGTGCAGGCCTGCGGACAAGCGGGAGTCTCCTTGACGGCGCGCGGGGCGGCTCTATTTTTTGCCATGATATAGGTAAACCCCGGCGCCGCCGCCCTAGCCCTTGACCGGCGCGGGCCGTTTCAGTGCATCGAGCAGCGCGGCATTGAAGCGCTTCGGATCCTGGACCTGCGGCGAGTGTCCCAGTTCGGGCCACATCACCAGCGTTGCGCCGGGGATCGCCCGAGCCGTCTTCGGGCCCAATTCGGCGTAATTGCCCAGGCGCTTGGCGACCTCGGGCGACGCGGCGTCCTTGCCGGGCGCGGTGTTGTCCTGCTCGCCGATCAATAGCGTGGTGGGCACGGTGATCTGGCCGAACTCATGCACGACCGGCTGGGTGTAGATCATGTCGTAGGTGAGCGCCTGGTTCCAGGCCACGCGCTCCCGGCCGTCGCCCTGCAGCATGCCGGCGGCCATCAGTATCCATTTGTCGTAGTCGTCGCGCCACTGCCCCGCGTAATACGTGCCCTGCTGGTACTTCTTCATGCCGGCAAAGTTGGCCTTGAGTTCGCGTGCGTACCAGGCGTCGATGCTGCGGTAGGGCACGCCTTCCTGCTTCCAGTCTTCCAGCCCGATCGGATTCACCAGCACCAGCGCATCGGTGGTTGCGCCGTGCATCAGCGCATAACGCGCCGCCAGCATGCCGCCCATCGAATGTCCGACCACGCTGGCGCGTTCCACGCCCAGGTGCGTCAGCAGGGCCTGGGTGTTGGCGGCAAGCTGGTGAAACGAAAATTGATAGCTTGCCGGCTTGTCGGATTTGCAAAAGCCGATCTGGTCGGGCACCACGACCCGATAGCCGGCCTGGCTCAGCGCCGTGATCGTGGTGTCCCAGGTGGCGCCGCAGAAGTTCTTGCCATGCATGAGCACGACGGTCCGGCCGTTGGCCTGCTTGGGCTTTACGTCCATGTAGGCCATCGACAGCGCCTGGCCCTGCGAGTTGACCGTGTGGCGATGGACCTCGTGCGGATACTCGAAGCGTTCGAGATTGGGACCGTAGTCTGGCACTTTGGGCGCGTCGGCCGCCCGTGCCGCGCCGCCCGCCAGCAACAGGCTGGCGCACCATGCGGCAAGCTGGATATGTCGGATTCGTGTCATGCAATGGCTCCTGTTTTGGCGCCGGCCCGCTGCCGGCGCTGTACTAGAGTGACCATGCAGGGCAGGCGAGGTTCCGTGGCACGCCGGGCGTGGCCTGGACTACTTCAGGCGCTTGAGAAGCTCTTGCGCGACGCCAAGCGCCGATGCCGGGTTCTGGCCGGTGATCAACTCGCGGTCGACGACGACATTCGGTGTCCACGGCGCGGCGTTGCTGCGATACTGCGCCCCGGCTTGTTGCAACGCCGTCTGTGGATAGAACTTCATCTGGCCGCCACCCAGCTGGGACTTGGCCTGTTCCTCTTCCTGGTTGCTGATGACGGTCATCTGATACCCGCTGTATATCCATTGCGGCGCACGGCCGGCCTGCCCGGATTCCAGCGCGGTCACGAAGTGCTGGGCGTCCGGCAGCGTCGACAGCAACGCGATTGGCCCATGGCAGACCAATGCCGTGGTCTTGTTGCGGCTATGGAAGTCGGCGAGCAAGCGCCCCAGCGCCGGGCTTTTCAGCAGGTCCTGCATCGGCGCATGACCGCCGGGGATGTAGACCGCATCGAAGCGGCCATAGCCCTGCTGCTCGATACGGGCCAGGCTCACGACCGGCGACTTTTCCGACGAGGTCAGCGCAAGTCGGTCAAGCAGATCCTGATGGACCCTCAGCTGGGCGGGGTCGTTGCCGAAGTACATCGGATCGATGGAGCTTGCATCCACCGTCGGAGCCGACCCCAGCGGCGTGGCGAACGTAATCTCGTGACCCGCATCAAGCAGCAGCTTGACGGGCTGCATCAGTTCGTTGAGATAGAAGCCCGTCGCAAAGACCTTTCCGTCCTTCAGGTCCAGGTGGTTGGCGTCGGACAACACGACCAGCACGTTGCCGGCGTGGGCGGTGGTGGCCGCAAGGCCCAGGGCCATCACGGCCGCGAATTTGTGGATCGATTTCATTTTCTGGTTCCTGGCGGGCTTCAGGTTCAGGAGGGGTGCGCTTGCTGGTTTAGCCGCGCGTCTCGCAATGCCGTCACTGTATTAGGGCCGCCAGAAGAGATAAACTAGCCTTTCAGAACAATATCTGTTCTTTTGAGAGCAAGATGGGCCGGAAATTCGACTATCTAGGGGATGTAGAGGCCTTCGTCGCGGTGGTCGAGCATGGTTCGTTCACCGCCGGCGCCGTGGCGCTATCGACCACCGCTTCGGTGCTGAGCCGCGCCGTCGCACGGTTGGAAACGCGCCTGGGGCGGCAATTGCTGCAGCGGACGACGCGCCGCCTGGGCCTTACCGACGCGGGCCGGCGCTACCTTGAACAGGCCCGCTCGGCCTTTTCCCAGTTCGAGGACGCCGGGCGGGAAGTGCTGGGTCAGGAGGGCGAACTGGCCGGCCGCGTGCGACTGAGCGTGCCCACTACCTACGGGCACTACCGATTGCCGCCGCTACTGGCGCGCTTTGCTCAGCTGTATCCCCAGGTCCAGGTGGCACTGAACATCACCAACCGCAACGTTGACCTGGTCGCCGAAGGATTCGACTTGGCCATCCGATTGGGCCACCTGCCCGATAGCGGCCTGGTCGCGCGCAAGCTCGAAGATGCGCCGCTGCTGTTGGTCGCTTCGCCGGAGTACGTCAAGCGAATGGGGGCGCCACAGACCGTGGAAGACCTGCATCACCATGTCTGTCTTCCCTTCATGATGCCCAGCACGGGCCGGCTCGCGCCATGGATATTCCGCGACGGTGGGTGCGACAGGGATTGGGTGCCAGGCTCTCGCTTCGAGATCTCGGACGACGTGCTAGGTGTGGTGTCGCTGGCCGAACAGGGCGTGGGTATTTGCCAAAGCTATGAATTCATCGTCCGCGACCGCATCCAGCACGGCAGGCTGGTGGAAATACTGCCGCAGTTGCGGGGGCGGTCGCGTCCGTTCTCTGTCGTCTACGCGCCGCACCGACACCAGTCGGCCGCTGCGCGCGCCCTGATCGATCTTCTGAGCCATCCGGGCGGATAGCCGTTGTTCAATGCCCGATTTCTTCAGCGAAGATTTCGGCAGCGGTGTGGAACGCGGAATTGGCCGCCGGTACGCCACAGTAGATGGCGGATTGCAGCAGCACTTCTTTCACCTCGTCCAACGTGACGCCGTTATTGGCGGCGGCGCGCAGATGCAGCTTGAGTTCGGTCTCGCGGTTCAACGCGATCATGGTCGCAATCACAAGCAAGCTGCGCGTGTGGCGCGGCAGCCCCGGGCGCGTCCAGATTTCGCCCCAGGCATAGCGCGTGATCAGGTCCTGGAATTCGCGATTCAATTCCGTCGATGACGCCAGCGAGCGGCTGACGTGCGCTTCACCCAGGACCTCGGTGCGCACTGCCAGGCCCTGCTCGAATCGCTCGTGCTCGTTCATGATTGTCTCCTCTGCTTATTGTGGGGATGCTTCGTCGCCGGCATTGCGGCCCTGCATGGGAAAGCGCTTGCGGAACATGGGCGATGCCAGGCTTGCCAGCGCCAGCTCTTCGGTGGCGGCCAGCAGCTGAGGCCCAAGTTCCAACATACGCGCTTCGGTCAGGCGCATGGCCGGCCCCGCGATACTGAGCACGCCAATCGCGTCTTCGCCCTTGCGCTGCACGGGCGCCGCCATGGCCGTCATGCCGGGCGCGAACACTTCATTGATCATCGCGTAGCCGCGTTTGCGGCCCGCATGCAGCATCTTGGTCAGGGCGGCAATCGTCGTGGGTGCGTTGGGCCCATATTCGGCGGGGGAACCAAAGCCCTGGCGCGACACCAGATCCAGCGCGCGCTCGTCCGACATCGTCAACATCCACGCGTGCCCGGATGCGCTGCACGACAGTCTGGCGTCTGATCCCATTTCGGGGTCATAGCGCAGACCGTGACGCGCGCCCTGCGCCTTGGCGACCCACGTCAGCCGTTCGTTGTCGACGATGGCCAGGCGCACCAACTCGCCCGAGATATCGGCCAGGCGGTCGACCAGGGGCTGCGCGATATCGACGATGCCCGTGGCGGCCAGATAGCTCAGGCCGATGGACGCCACGCGGGCCGTCAACGCGTAATCGCCATGGTCGCGGATCTGCCTGACGTAGCCGCAACGGCACAGGTCGGTCAGCAGGCGGTGGGCGGCGCTTTGAGGGATCTCCAGCTGCTGCGCAAGCGAGGCTAGCGGCACGCCTTCGGGTCTGGAGGATAGGTGCTCCATGACGGCAAGCGCGCGTTCGAGGACTCCGGCCATGTCATCTCAACAAGTAGTGGGGTAATGGATGATAACCCTAGGTGGAAAACTATTCCACTCGGAATTACATTCCACTACCGAGTCCTCCAAGACATCGAGAACATTCCAAAAAAACCCGGAAGGAGACAACGATGAAGACCCGCATTTTCTGCTTGGGCTTGATGGGCGTTCTATGCTCGGCCGCGATGACGGCCCACGCGCAGGACATCCAGGAACGCACCATCCGCTTCGGCCACCTGAACAACACTGACCACCCCGTGAGCGCGGGCGTGAAGAAGTTTGCAGAGATCCTGTCCAGCAAAAGCGGGGGCAAACTGAAGGTGAAGGAATTCCCGGCATCGCAGCTGGGCAACGAGATGCAGCAGCAGTCCGGCCTGCAAGGCGGCGTGCAGGAAATGTCCGCGCCAGCGTCCACCTCGCTGGCCGGCATCGTCAAGGAATTCGGCCTGATCGATCTACCTTTTTCGGTCACCGACTTTGGTCAGGCGGACGCGCTGCTGGATGGGCCGCTGGGCCGCGCGCTGACCGCCAAGCTGCCCGAAAAAGGCCTGGTGGCGCTGGGTTTCTGGGACCTGGGCTTTCGCAACGTGACGAACTCCAAGCACGCCATCACCAAGCCGGAAGACCTGGCGGGCCTGAAGATCCGCGTTATTCCCAATCCGGTGTTCCTGGACACGTTCAAGGCGTTCAAGGCCAACCCCGTGCCCATGCCGTTTGCGGAACTGTACGGCGCGCTGGAATCCAAAGCGGTGGACGGCCAGGAAAATCCGTACTCGGTGATTCTGTCCAACAAGTTCTACGAAGTGCAGAAGTACGTCAGCGCGACCAACCACGTCTATGCGGCCAACATCGTGCTGGTCAGCAAGAAGTTCTGGGACAAGTTGTCGCCCACCGAACAGCGCATGATGCAAGAGGCGGCCGACGAAGCGCGCGGTTACCAACGCAAGGTCAGCCGCGAAGCCGCGCAAAAGGCCGTGGCGGAATTGCAAGCCAAGGGCATCCAATACAACACGATCGAGCCGGGCCAAAAAGTGCGCATGCAGCAGGTCGTCAAGCCGGTCATCGAACACTTCACCGGCAGCTACGACCCCGCCATCGTCAAGCTCTACAACGACGAACTCGCACGCATCCGCAAGTAAACGCACCGGCGTATCCATCATGAAGATTCTTGTTCTGCACGGCCCGAACCTCAACCTGTTCGGCCGCCGCGAGCCGCATATCTATGGCACCACCACCCTGGCCGAAATCAATCAGCGCCTGGCCACCCTGGCGGCCGAACTGGGCGTGGAACTGGCCACGCTGCAATCGAACCACGAAGGCGCGCTGATCGATTTCTTGCACGAGAACATCGACGCGGCGCAGGGCGCGCTGGTCAACCCGGCCGGCCTGACGCAGCACGGCGTGCCGCTGCACGACGCCATCAAGGCCATGCCGTTCCCCACGCTGGAAGTGCATATGTCGAACATCGCCGCGCGCGAAACGTGGCGCGCGCATTCGATCATTTCGCCGGCGGTGCGCGGCACCGTGCAGGGGTTGGGGCCGCATTCGTACCTGACGGCGCTGCGTGGGTTGGTCGACATCCTGCAAGAAGCACGCGCATGACACGGGGCACTCTTCTTTCCACGCCGAAGGAGGCTGCTCCATGGCTTTCATAGATGGGTGCATCGCGGCGGCGTGCCGCGTGCTGGAAATGGCCATCGCGCTGCTGCTGGCGGCGATGGTGGTGCTGGTCTTCGGCAACGTCGTTGCTCGCTATGGCTTCAATTCCGGCATCACGTTGTCGGAAGAGCTATCGCGCTGGATGTTCATCTGGCTGACGTTCCTGGGCGCGGTCATCGCGTTGAAGGAACGCGGCCACCTGGGCATGGACATGGTGGTGGCCAAGCTGCCGACGGCGGGCAAGAAGATCTGCCTGGTCGTGGGCCAGATCATCATGCTGTACATCGTGGGCCTGATGTTCAAGGGCAGTTGGGAACAGGCCGTGATCAATGCGGACGTCAGCGCGCCGGTCAGCGGCTTGCCGATGGCGATCGTGTATGTGGCGGGGCTGGTGTTCTCGGCCCTGGCCGGGCTGATCATCGCCGTGGATCTGTACCGCGTGCTGACCGGAAAGCTGCGCGACCAGGACCTGATCATGGTCCAGGAGTCTGAAGAAGCCGTGCAACTCAAGCAGATTCTGGACGACGCCAACCACGGCGCACCGGGGAGAAGCGCATGACTATCTTCGTATTCATCGGGTCGCTGCTGGGCGTGATGGCGCTGGGCGTGCCCATCGCTTTTGCACTGTTGGCCAGCGGCGTGGCGCTGATGTGGCACCTGGACATCTTCGATTCGCAGATCCTGGCGCAGAACGTCATCGGTGGCGCCGACAGTTTTCCGCTGCTGGCAGTGCCGTTCTTCATGCTGGCCGGCGAAATCATGAACGTGGGCGGTCTGTCCAAGCGCATCGTGGACCTGGCCCTGGCGCTGGTCGGGCACGTCAAGGGCGGGCTGGGCTACGTGACCATCATGGCCGGCTGCCTGTTGTCGGCGTTGTCCGGCTCCGCCGTGGCGGATGCGGCGGCGTTGACGGCGTTGCTGCTGCCGATGATGGTCTGTGCCGGCCACAAGAAATCAACGGCCGGCGGCTTGATCGCGGCCACGGGCGTGATCGGCCCGGTGATCCCGCCCAGCATCGGCCTGGTGATTTTCGGCGTGGCGGCGAACGTGTCGATTTCGAAGCTGTTCATGGCCGCGATCGTGCCGGGGCTGCTGATCGGCGGGGCCTTGTGGCTGACCTGGGCCTGGCTGGTTCGCCGTGAAAAAGTGGTGCCGCCACCGCGCAAATCCGCCAAGGAAATCGGCACGGCGGCGCGCAAGGCGCTGTGGGCGCTGATGCTGCCGGTCATCATCCTGGTGGGCTTGCGAATGGGCGTCTTCACGCCAACCGAGGCCGCGGTGGTCGCGGCCACCTACGCGCTGCTGGTATCGACGCTGGTCTACCGCGAACTGAAGCTGAATCAGTTGTATGCGGTGTTCGTGTCGGCCGCCAAGACCAGCGCGATCGTGATGTTCCTGATTGCCGCCGCCATGGTCAGCGCCTGGCTGATTACCGTGGCCGACCTGCCCGCCAAAGTCGTGGACATGCTTCAGCCATTCATCGGCAACAAGATCCTGTTGATGGCGGCGATCATGGTGTTGGTGATGGTGGTGGGCACCGCCATGGACATGACGCCCACCATCCTGATCCTGACGCCCGTGCTGATGCCGGTGGTGCGCGCGGCCGGCATCGACCCGGTGTATTTCGGCGTGCTGTTCATCATCAACAACTCGATCGGCCTGGTGACGCCGCCCGTGGGCACCGTGCTCAATGTGGTGGCGGGCGTGGGCAAGATGAAGATGGACGACGTCACCCGAGGGGTCATGCCGTTCATGGCCGCGGAATTCGCAGTCATGTTCCTGATGGTCGTCTTCCCGGCGCTGGTCATCGTGCCCGCGCGCTGGTTCGGCGGTTGATACGCACGCCTCGTTCGCGCCTCGTTCCTATTGCTGAACGGGGCAGGCGCGAACCGCTATTCAAAGGAGAATTCCAGCAATGTCCAAGCTTGCCCAATACCGGCGTCCGTTCTGGGACACGCAGCCCGCTTACCGCTTCGACGCGTATGGTTCCACGCTGCTACGTTCGCCAAACGAGCCGCTGATCGCGGTGCCGCAGACCCTGTCGGAAATCACTGGCCCGGCGTTCGGGGCCGCCTTCGTCAAGCAGGGCGACAACGACCTGACGCGCATCGCCAGCGCCGAGGCCATCGGCGAACGCATCATCGTGTCGGGCCGCGTGCTGGACGAGAACGGCCGCCCCGTGCCCGACGCGCTGATCGAAATATGGCAGGCCAATGCCGCCGGCCGCTACCTGCACAAGCGCGATCAGCACGATGCGCCGCTGGACCCGAACTTCAGCGGCGAGGGCCGGACGGTGACGGACGCACATGGCCGTTATCAGTTCAAGACGATCAAGCCCGGCGCCTACCCGTGGGGCAATCATTACAACGGCTGGCGGCCGCAGCATATCCACTTTTCGTTGTTTGGCCGCGCCTATGCCACGCGGTTGGTCACGCAGATGTACTTTCCGGGCGATCCGCTGCTGGAATTCGACCCCATCTTCCAGTGCGTGCCGGACGCCAAGGCGCGCGCGCGCCTGGTCGCCACGCTTGACTGGGAAACCACCGTGCCCGAATACGCGCTGGGCTATCGCTTCGATATCGTGCTGCGCGGCCGCAACGCTACCCCGATGGAGTAACGCATGCTCTACCCCACTACCTCGCAAACCGTCGGCCCCTACCTGCACATCGGCCTGTCGGGCCTGAACTGTGCGGACTTGACCGCGGGCCAGCCCGACCTGGCCGTGGCCTCGGTCGTGATCGAAGGGCGCGTCATTGATGGCCAGGGCAATCCGGTGCCCGACGGCATGATCGAAATCTGGCAAGCCGACGCCCGCGGCGTTTACCGCCATCCGGACGACCCGCGCCATGGCGAGCCCACCACGAGTACGCCGGGCTTTACGGGGTTTGGACGCGTGCCGACGGAAGCGGACGGTTCGTTCCGCTTCACCACGATCAAGCCCGGCAACGTGCCCGCGCCGGACGGGACGCTGCAAGCGCCCCATCTGGTGGTCTCGCTATTCATGCGCGGCCTGCTTAAACACCTATCGACGCGCCTGTACTTTCCGGATGAAGCCCAGGCCAACGAACAGGATTGGGTACTGCGCCAGACCCCGGCCGCCCGCAGGGGAACGCTGGTCGCGCAGGCGTCGGACGACGGCGTACTGCGCTGGAATGTCGTCTTGCAGGGCGCGGGCGAAACCGTGTTCTTCGATGTTTGATCGCCACGGCAACGGACGCGCCACATGACCATTCTTTCCGGCCTGACCGAACAGATCTATTCCGACCGCGACATCATGGGTTTGTTTTCCGGGCCCGGCACCATCAGGCGGATGTTGGCGGTGGAAGCGGCGCTGGCCCGCGCCCAGGCGCACTGTGGCGTTATTCCCAACGGCGCGGCCCGCAGCATCCATGACGTCTGCCATGCCGAGGACATTGATGCCATCCTGGATCTGGAGGCGATCGCCACGGCCTCAATGCTGGCCGGCAACATTGCCATTCCCTTTGTCAAGCAACTGACCGCCGCCGTGCGCCGGGTTGATCCCGAGGCGGCACGTTTCGTGCATTGGGGCGCCACCAGCCAGGACGTGCTGGACACCGCGCTGGTCTTGCAGCTGCAACAGGTCGCCGCGCAGCTGGACCAAGACCTGGACGCGGCGCAACGCGCATGTGCGCGACTGACAGCGGCGCATCGCGACACGATCATGGTCGGGCGCACGTGGTTGCAGCACGCGCTGCCCACTACGTTTGGCGTCAAGACGGCTGGTTGGCTGGAAGCCTTGGCGCGCGCGCAGCGACGCCTGCGGCACGACGCCGAACAAGCCGCTCTGCTGCAATTCGGCGGCGCCGCCGGCACGTTGGCCAGCCTGGGCGACGCCGCACCCGCCATCGCCGGCGCCTTGGCCAAAGAGTTGGGCCTGGCGCTGCCCAATATGCCCTGGCATGCGCATCGCGACCGGTTGGCCGATATGGCCGCGACGTTGGGCGTATTGACGGGCACGCTGGGCAAGATCGCCCGCGATGTGTCGTTGATGGCGCAGACCGAAATTGCCGAACTTGCCGAACCCGGCGGCCCGGGACGGGGCGGCTCCAGCACCATGCCGCACAAGCGCAATCCCGTCAGCAGCGCCGCCATCCTGGCCGCCGCCACCCGCGTGCCGCCACTGGTGTCCACCATGCTTTCGGCCATGGTGCAAGAACACGAACGCGCGTTGGGCGGCTGGCAGGCGGAATGGGACGTCCTGCCACAAATCTGCGCGCTGACCGGTGGCGCGCTACGCCACATGGCAGGCATGCTGGACGGGCTTGAAGTCCACTCCGCCAACATGGCGCGCAATGTAGACGCAACAAACGGATTGATCCTTGCCGAGGCTTATGCGCTTGCGCTGGGCGCCCGAATCGGCCGCATGGAGGCCCACGAACTGATCGAACAGGCATCGCAGGACGCCGTGCGCCGAAACTGTTCGCTAAAAGCAAGCGTACGCGAGGCATTAGCCAAGCATGAAGCGACACGCGAGTTGCTGGGCGACCACGACCTTGACCGCCTGGGCGATCCCGCCAACTACTTGGGTGAAGCGCAATCTATTTGCGACCGCGTGCTCGCGAGCTGGGCGGGATCCTCTTCCTGAGCACCGCATCGCTTTTGTTCAGGTCCATCCCGGTCTGATGTATCTTTAATCCGCAGATTTATTCGCAAAGGTCGGGCTGGATTTGGGAATTTCGGGAGAACGACACCATGGGAATCCTGACTTTCAGTATGAACGTCACCCTTGACGGCTGTGTAGACCATCAGGAAGGGATTGCCGACGACGACACGCACGCCTTCTTCACCCGGCTCATGGACGAGTGCGGGGCGGTGTTGTGGGGGCGGGTCACCTACGAGATGATGGAGGCCTATTGGCCGGCCGTCGCCCGCGGCGACGTCGAGGCATCAGCGGCGATGCGCGAGTGGGCCGTCAAGCTGGACGCCAAGCCGAAATACGTGGTGTCCTCGACGCGAAAGGACTACCCGTGGATCAACACCCACCCCATCGCAGACGACCTGCGCACTGGCGTACAGAAGCTCAAGGACGCGAACCCGAGGGGTGTACTGGTCGGTAGCGGCAAGCTCGCGGCCGAGCTGGACCGGCTGAATCTGGTCGATGAATACCAATTCCTTATTCACCCTAGGATCGCCGGGCACGGCCCGACGCTGTTCGAGGGCGGGCTGCCCAGTACGCGACTGCTCGATTTGATCTCTGCCAAGCCGCTCCGTGGCGGTGTGGTCGCCATGCACTACCGGCGTGCGCGCTGACGCCAAGGCGAGTCAATTTGCGCACGACTACCCCGTGAACGCTTAAAGTGCCTATTAGCCCGGCTAATTGTCTGTGGCGGAATTTTCCACCAGAATGACTTACTTTCGAGCCAATCCCCTCGTTGGGGGCATCGCACAATGTTCTTGGCTCTGACCCAAGGAGTTCGTCCATGATGCGTCTTCAAGTCAACGGCCAGACCAAAGAGATCAGCGCGCCTGATGAGATGCCCCTGCTGTGGGCCCTGCGCGACGAGCTTGGCATGACCGGCACCAAATTCGGCTGTGGCATGGCCTTGTGCGGGGCCTGTACGGTCCACATGGACGGCTCGCCGATCCGTTCGTGCGTCACGCCGGTCTCGGCTACCGTCGGCCATGCGATCGCGACGATCGAAGGCATGGAGGCGGACCGCTTGGGCAAGGTCGTGCAACAGGCCTGGGTCGAGAACAACGTTGCGCAGTGCGGCTACTGCCAGGCCGGCCAGATCATGACGGCGGTTAGCCTGCTCAAGACAACCCCCAAGCCCACCGAACAGCAGATCGACGATGCCATGAGCGGCAACATCTGCCGCTGCGGCACGTACCCGCGCATCCGCGCCGCCATCCAGCAGGCTGCCCTTCGCCTGGCACAGGGAGACAAGCAATGACCGTTACTGCTCAACTCTCCCGGCGCGGGTTCTTGCAAGGCACCGTCGCCGCGTTGACGCTCGCAGTCACTGCCAAGGGCGTGGTCACGGCCGCCTGGGCGGCCGACACCGCCGTCCAGAAATATGGCGCCGAATCCATGCCCGGCGGCACGGTGGATGATCCGCTGGTTTTCGTCTCTATCGCACCGGATGGCACCGTCACCATCGTGGCACACCGCGCCGAGATGGGCACTGGCGTGCGCACCAGCTTGCCCATGGTGGTGGCGGATGAAATGGAGTCGGACTGGGCGCGGGTGAAGGTCGTGCAGGCGGACGCCGACGAGACCCGCTATGGCAACCAGAATGTGGACGGTTCGCGCAGCGTCCGTCATTTCCTGATGCCCATGCGGCGCGTGGGGGCGGCAGCCCGCCAGATGCTTGAAGCCGCAGCCGCGGCGCGTTGGTCCGTTCCGGTGCTTGAGGTCAAGGCCGTGCAACACGAGGTGTTGCACCCGCCCACCGGACGCCGGCTGAGTTATGGCGAACTGGCGGCGGACGCGGCCAAGCAGGCGGTGCCGACGGGCGACGCGCTCAAGTTGAAGGCCCGGACCGAGTTCCGGTACATCGGCAAGGACCGTGTGCGCCTGGTTGACCTGGAGGCCATCGGGAAAGGCCAGGCGACCTACGGCATGGACATGCGCCTGCCCGGCATGGTCTATGCCGTGGTGGCGCGCCCGCCCGTCGTGGGCGGCCGGCTGCGTCGCTTCGACGGCGCCAAGGCGCTGGCCGTGCCCGGCGTGCTGAAGGTCGTGGAAATTCCTGCGATGACGGGCGCGCCCGCCTTCCAGCCACTGGGCGGCGTGGCGGTCGTTGCACGCAACACCTGGGCCGCCCGCCAGGGCCGCGACGCATTGGAAATCGAATGGGACGATGGCCCAAATGGCGGCTACGACTCCGGCGCCTACCGCCAGACGCTAGAGGCGGCGGCGCGCAGGCCCGGCAAGGCGATACGTCATCAAGGCGACGCCGCGCAGGCTTGGGCCAAGGCGCCCGAAGCCGAGCGCGTGGCCGCGGAATACTACGTGCCGCATCTGGCCCACGCCTCGATGGAACCGCCGGTGGCCACCGTGCTGCTCAAAGGGGGCAAAGCCGAGGTCTGGACGTCCGTTCAGAACCCCGTGGCCGCGCGCGATGCCGTGGCTGCCCGCCTCAAGCTTGAACCGGCCAACGTCAAGGTCAACGTCTTGCTGCTGGGCGGCGGCTTCGGACGGAAGTCCAAGCCCGACTTCGTGGATGAGGCCGCCATCGTTGCCCGCGCCATGCCCGAAGGCACGCCGGTCAAGCTGGTATGGACGCGCGAGGACGACATCCGCCATGATTACCTGCACACCGTTTCGGTCGAACGGCTGGAGGCCGTCCTGGACAAGAACGGACAGGTCCAATCCTGGCTGCACCGCAGCGCCGCGCCCACCATCGCCTCTCTTTTTTCCGAAGGGGCCAAAGGCCAGCAGATGTTCGAGTCGGCGATGTCGGCGATCAACATGCCTTACCGCATTCCGAACGTGCAGGTGGAAACGGCCGAAGTAGAGGCTCACGCCCGCATCGGATGGTTCCGCTCTGTCGCCAACATTCCGCATGCTTTCGCGGCGCAATGCTTCATCGCCGAGTTGGCTGACCGCGCAGGCAAGGATCCCAAGGACTTCGCGCTGGACCTTATCGGTCCGGCGCGACGCATCGACCCGGGCACCCTGGCCGACACCTGGAACTACTCCGAATCACCCGAACGCTATCCCTACGACACCGGCCGCCTGCGCGGGGTCATCGAGGCGGCATGCAAAGGCGCCGAATGGGGCCGCACGCTGCCCAAGGGCCACGGCCTGGGACTGGCATTCTGCTACAGCTTCATGAGCTACACCGCCACCGTGGTCGAGGTTGCCGTGGACGACAAGGGCGAAGTGCGCATCATCGCGGTGGACATGGCGATGGACTGCGGGCCGCAGATCAACCCCGAGCGCATCCGCGCCCAGATGGAAGGCGGCGCCGTCATGGGCCTGAGCCTGGCCCTTACCAGCGAAATCACCTTCGAGAAGGGCCGCGTGAAGCAGAGCAATTTCCACGATTACGAGGTATTGCGCCACAATGCGTCGCCGCGCGTGATCCGGACCCACCTGGTCAATGACGACCACGCCCTGCCGCCTGGCGGCGTCGGCGAGCCGCCGGTGCCGCCCGTGGCGCCCGCGCTATGCAACGCCATCTTCGCTGCCACCGGCAAGCACGTGCGCAGCCTGCCGGTGCGCACGGTGGTTCGAACGGCGTGAACGGGTGCGGCGCAGGCCGGGTCAGCGGCTGCTTGCCCGGGCTTGCGACCGCGAGGTCAGGAAGGCGAGGAATGCCGCGAACAGCAGCACCACGGCACTTGCCATGAAGGTGCCTTGGTAGCCTGTCGAATCGAACAGCAGGCCGCCAAGGGTGGAGCCCAGGGCAATGGCCAACTGGATCACCGCCACCATCAGGCCGCCGCCGGCCTCCGCGTTGCGAGGCATGGCGTCGGCGATCCAGCTCCACCAGCCTACCGGGGCCGAGGTCGCCATCAGGCCCCACAGGGCCAGCAGCGCGACCACGGCAGCGACTCGCGCACCGAAAGGAATCAGCGTCAACGCGATCACCGCCATGAGGACGGGAATGACGATCAGCGTCCCGTACAGGCTGCGCTTGAGGACCGAGCCGATCAGCGCCGTGCCGATGACGCCGGCCACGCCGATTGCCAGCAGGATGAGCGACAGCGTGGTCACGTTCACGATCGTCACGGTTTCCAGGAACGGCCGCACATAGGTGAACAGGGCGAACTGCCCCATGAAGAACGCGCCGCAAGCGGCCATTCCCAGGGCTACCGGTGGGCTTGCAAGTACCTTGAAGACGTTGCTGGAACCCGGCGCGCGCTTTTGGGCCGCCATGTCCGGCAGGCTGATCCACTGCCAGACCAGCGCCACCGCCGCCACCGGCACGAGGCAGAAGAAAGCGCCACGCCAACCCAGGATAGCGCCCAGCCAGGCTCCCAACGGTGCGGCGATCACCGTCGCCAGCGCATTGCCTCCGTTGAAAATCGCCAATGCGCGCGGCACCTGGTCGGGAGGCACCAGGCGCATGGCCGTCGCGGCCGACATGGACCAGAACCCGCCGATCACCATGCCGATGAGCGCGCGCCCCACCATGTAGATCAGGTAGCTTGGCGCCAGTGCCACCACGGCGCCGGAAACGGCCATCAGCGCCGTCAACGCAAGCAGTAGCGTCTTGCGGTTCATGTCGCCGGCAAGCCGCGAGATGGACAGGCTGGTCAGCACCGCGAACGCGCCAGAGATGGCGATGCCTTTGCCGACCATTCCGTCGCTGACGCGCAGGTCGGCCGCGATCGGCGTCAGCAGGCTGACGGGCATGAACTCGGAGGCGATCAGCGCAAAGACGCACAGCGACATGGCGAACACGCCGCTCCAGTTCGGATCGCCGTCGCATCGGTATTGTTTTTTCATCCCGTGAATCTTGGCGCACGGAAGGCCACTTGACTAGCTAATGAAATCTTAAAAGGTATATTAGTTCTACTAATTAATAGTTCGTGGGAGACTCCTGCCATGGTCAAACGCAACCTGAACGATCTTCTGTACTTCGTGACCGTGGCGCGGGAAGGCAGCTTCACGCGCGCCGCCTCGTTGCTGGGCGTCACGCAGTCGGCCCTCAGCCAGGCCATCAGCGGCCTGGAGTCCAGGCTGTCGATCCGGCTGCTTACGCGCACCACGCGCAGTGTGTCGCCCACCGCTGCCGGCGAGCGCCTGCTTAATGCCATCGGGAACCGATTTGACGAGATCGACGCGGAACTCGATGAACTGACCAAGATGCGGGACAAGCCGGCCGGCACGGTAAGGATCACGTGCGGCGAGCACGTTCTTCGAACCACGCTGCTACCCAAGCTGACGCCCCTGCTGCTGGAATATCCAGACATCAAAGTCGAATTCGACGTCAACTACGGATTCCGGGACATCGTGGCCGACCGCTTCGATGCGGGCGTGCGGATGGGCGACACCATCGATAGGGACATGATCGCGGTGCCCGTGGGGCCGAAATTGCGCATGGCGATCGCGGCTTCGCCGGCATACTTCCAGACGCATCCAATTCCCAAGGTGCCGCGCGACCTGCTCAACCACAACTGCATCAACATGCGCATGCAGACGGCAGGGGGGCTCTACACCTGGGACTTCGATCGTCGCGGCCAATCACTGAATGTGCGCGTGGATGGTCAACTCGTCTTCAACACTTCGCCCAGCATCGTGGATGCGGCGGTGGCGGGATTGGGGATAGCGTCCCTGCCTGAAGAAGAGTTCGCGCCGCACATCCAGGAAGGGCGGTTGGTGCGCGTATTGGAGGATTGGTGCCCACCGTTCCCCGGATACTACCTGTACTACCCAAGCCGCAAGCAACCGTCCCATGCGTTTTCGCTGGTGCTTGATGCGCTGCGGTGGAATGCGCCTTCCGGCGCCAAGAAGCCATAGGGCAATGCCGCCCGGCGCCGGGCATTCGGAACGCCGGTCTTGGCGCCTGTGCAAGATGCAGGCGCCGTCTTGGAAAGCGGTTGAGTGGCCATGAACTCAAGTACGCTTGTGTTGTGTAAAAATTGTATTCATCATCCTTTTCTTTTTCACATCATCGGAAAATCAAGTCATGGCTGACGAGAAGCACTCTGCGGTGGGCGGGCGAGTCAGCATCTACCGAAGGCCGAACAGCAGGTTCTGGCAATGCCAAGCCACATTCGACGGCAAGAGTGAGCGCATCAGTACCAAGACAGAAGACTTGGGTAACGCGCGGCATTTTGCCGAGAATTGGTACTTATCCCGAACGGATAATGGGGATGCGACGCAGGGCGAGCGCGGGGCGGCACACAACGCGGTGAGGGCCGGCCGGCCGAACTACAGTTTGCCGCTGCATGACAAACGGGCGCGCTTTCTGGCGGCGGCGATTGATTTGGTGGCGCAGGTGGGGTTTCGCGACACCCAGGTCAATGCGATCGCCGAGCGCGCGGGCATGGCGCCCGCGACCCTATACCGGTATTTCAGTTCACGGGAAAGCCTGCTGGTGGAAGTGGTCTCCCACGTCTCGCAGCATGAGGTCAATGTCGTTGCCGGGATCGCGATGGGAAATGACGAGCCCGCGACGCTGCTGCGGGCGTGCGCCTATGCCTTCGGCAGCCGTGCCATCCGCGCGAAGCAGCTTGGCTACGCATTGGTAGCCGAGCCGGTTGACTCCGCCATTGAGCTCGAACGGCTGAAATACCGAAGCAAGCTGATGCGCGTCTTTGAAACGATCATTGAACGGGGCATGCGCAATGGCGACTTCGTTGAACAAAACCCGGAGGTCTCCTCCGCATGTATCGTGGGGTCATTGTTCGAGGCGCTCGTCGGCCCGCTGGCGCGCAACAACGACGCGACCGACCGTCAGCGGCTGGAGAGCGTCAGAGAAATTGCGGACTTTTGCGTGAGAGCCGTCGAGCGACGGTGAGCAACCGTTGGCGGTCGGCCTAACGGCTGCCTACAAATCGAGCCAGCCCGTCTTGCATGACGCGAGTGTCCGAATGCGCTTCGAGCGTCGTGATCTCGTTCTCCAGCGCTTCTGCGATGGGCAGTGCGTGGGCGGCGACAAACAGGGATTTTGCCCGTTGGATCGTCTGCCTATCTGCAAGCGACATTTCGCCCGCAAGGCGGATGGCGCATTGTCGCAACGCTTCCATCGGCGCCACGGCGTGCACGATGCCCCAATCCATGGCTTGCGTGGCGCTGATCGCGCTGCCAGACAAGATCATCCATTTGGCCCGCTGATGGCCGATGACACGCGGCAGCCTGACACTACTACCCCCACCGGGCAGAAGTTCGCGTAGCGTATGGGCGTCGCCGATGGTGGCGTCGTCCGCCGCGATGATGGCGTCGCAGCACAACAGCAGTTCCAGTCCGCCGGCGCGCACGGCGCCGTGCGCCATGCCGACAATGGGCAGGGCAGACGATTCGAATCGCCGGCAGACTTCACGGAAGTTGTCCAGCAGTCGCCGCACGGCGGTCTTGCCGCCTTCCAGCAATTCAACGAGGTCGGCTCCCGCACAAAAATTCCGCCCCGCTCCAGAAAATATGACTGCCCGCACGTCCGATTCGGCTTCCGCCGCATCCAATGCGGCGATCACATCGCTTAGCAGCTCGGAGCTGACGGCGTTGGCCTTTTCCGGACGGTCGAGCGTGATCCAGGCGATGCCTGCATGCACCCTGCAGATCCGGGTAAGCAGACGTCCTTCGTGTTCCAATCCAGCGTGTTCCATTACTTCACCTTGTGTTCCATCGGTATTGCTGTTTCTTCGGCCTATGGTGCAAAGCGCGCCCCGCCGTCCAGGCGGTAGCAGGTGCCGTTCACGTACGGGTTGGTCAGAATGGACTGCACCATCTGTGCGAATTCGTCCGGTAGCCCGGTACGTTTCGGAAAAAGGAAGCTCTTCTCCATGGCCTCCATGCCCTTCGTCGGGACGTTCGCGGTGAGCTCGGTTTCGAAAACGCCCGGCGCCACCGTCATGCAGCGGATGCCGTGTTCGGCCAGGTCACGCGCAATCGGCAGGGTCATACCGACGATGGCCGCCTTGCTTGCGCTGTAGGCGGCTTGTCCTTTCAATCCATCGAAAGCCGCGATGGAGCTGGTGTTCACGATCACACCGCGCTGGCCATGACCGTCTGGCTGGTTTTCGATCATTTTTTCGGCGGCCAGTCGCAATACGTTGAATGACCCGGTCAGGTTGATGGCGATGACCCGGTTCCATAACTCAAGGTCATGGGCAACGCCGCGCGAAACCGTCTTTGCCGCGGAAGGAATGCCGGCGCAATTGACGACGAAACGAAGTTCCCCGAACGCCGACATCCCTTGGTCAATGGCAGCGCTGACTTCCATGGGGTTGCAAACGTCTGCCTGGGCGGCGACGTGGTCGCCGGGCAACTCGGCCTTCAAGGCTTCGAGTTTTTCCCTGTTCAGGTCGACCAGCACGAGCCTTGCGCCATGGGATGCCAACAACCAAGCGGTGGCACGACCCAGTCCCGAGGCGGCGCCGGTCACGATTCCTGTTGAAGCTGCCAGTGTCATGCCGGACTCCTTAGCGCATCACGCAACTCTTTGCGCAACACGAACCGCTGAGTTTTCCCGGAAGGGGTTTTCGGTAGCTCGTCCCGGTAGTGAACCCGGCGCGGATAGGCGTGCGCAGCGTATTCCGTGCGCACTTTTTTCTGAAGTTCCTCTGACAACGCGTCATTGGCCGAGTATCCCGGGTTTAGGACGACGACCGCTTCCAGGACTTCGCCCCGGATTTCGTCAGGGACGGCGACGACGGCGACGTCCCGCACGGCCGGATGTGCGGCGATAACGGATTCCACATCGAAGGGGCCAATCCGGTAGCCGGCCATGATGATTACATCGTCGTCTCGTGACGAGAAGCGGAAGTAGCCTTCGTCGTCATACAAGGCCAGGTCCCCGGTCAGATACCAACGTCCGCAAGGCGTGAGTCTGTCGGCATTTTTTTCCGGCGAGCTGGCGTATCCCTCGAACCACGCCAAGGGGCTACGGGACAGGCACGCGGCCAGCAGACCGGCCTGATTGGGGCCCAGCTCCTCGTGCGTCGCGGGGTCGATCACGGTCATATGCCAGCCCGGCAGGGCGCGGCCCATCGAGCCAGGCTTGATGGGCTGCCGCAGATCGGGGTGGTGATGGTTGTTCAGCAGCATTCCCGCTTCCGTTTGGCCAAAATGGTCGTGAACCAGCGTTCCAAGACCGGCGGGCGCCCATTGATTGACGTCCGGCGTCAGGGGCTCGCCCGCGCTGGATGCGCAGCGCAACGAGACGAATTCCGCAGGCATGCCGTGGGCTTTCAGGCTGCGATAGACCGTGGGGGCCGCGGTGAAGTTGGTCACGCCCTCGCGCTTTAGCACCGCCAGCGTGCCTTCCTGGGTGAACTTCTCCGTGTGCATGATCGACGGCACGCCGGTGGAAAGCGAGACCATCACGCCGAAATAGAGCCCATAGGCCCAGCCTGGGTCCGCGGCGTTCCAGAATGTGTCTTCGGCAATAAGGCCGAGTCCAAATTCCCCATAGGCTTGAAACCCTGCCACGGCGCGCAATGGCACGACGACGCCTTTGGGCTTGCCGGTGGTGCCTGATGTGTACACCTCGATTACGGCGCCTTGGCCCGAGGTGACATGCGCCGAAAAAGACCGGTCACCGCCTGCTTCGATCTCAGCCAGCGTTAGCCCGTCGGCGGAAGTTGGGCCGGCGATTGCAACCCCGAGCCCGGGCAGGACGTCCCCAGCTAGCCCCTGGAGTTTGGCACGCTGCGCCTCATCGCACACCACCAGCTTGGTGCCGCTGCTTGCAAGCCGCATCTCGATGGCGGGCTTGGCGAAGGCCGTGAATAGCGGGACATACACGGCGCCAAGGCGCCAGATCGCCAGCAGCGTCACGAGATAATCTTCGCCCTTGGCCATCAGCGTCGCAATGCGGTCGCCCACGCCGTAGCCGCGCTTGCTTAATCCGCTGGCGAGCTTTTCAGACCGCTCGCGCAGCCGACCGTAAGTGATGACGATCGCCTTGCCGTCCGCGGTGACGACGCGATAGGCGGTGGCGCCCGGATCGTGCCGGTCGCATAGCAGGTCGCTCGCGGTGGCGTCTGCCGCGCCGTAGGCGGCGATGAGGTCCGCCAGGCGGTCCCCCACGCGCGCGCTGTACTCGGCTACCTTCATGGTGTTCTCCTTTCCTCTGTCTTGCTTGATGCGTAGATGTTTGCCGGCTCTTTGGCCGGTTCGTGCTAGCCGCGCGAGATATCGGTTCCCTTTGTTTCGCGCGCGAAAATCAGGCTAAGCACCGTGCAGGCGATTGCGATGCCGACCGGGTAATAAAGGCCGGCGTAGATATTTCCGGTGGCTGCGACAATCGCGAATGCCGTCGCAGGCAGAAACCCGCCGAACCAGGCCGCACTGAGGTGATACGGGAACGACATGGCCGTATAACGGATGCGCGAGGGAAACATTTCCAGCAAAGAGGTCGTGGACGGTGCGAATGTGATCGTGCCGAAGCTGAGCAAGAGCATTAACAGCAGAACGATGGCCGGCGCGTTCACGTCGTCGGGGTTCGCGTTGCCCAGCGGGTAGTGCTTCTCGATGAGTGCCGCTCGCAATTCAGCGTCAAAGCGTTTCTTTTCTTCGGCCGCGTTTGGTGCGTCGCCCTGGTATGAGGCGATCACCTTATCGCCAACACGGATTTCCGCCACGCGGATGTCTGTCCGAGCGACGCTTGTGTGGTTAAGGCCGAGTGACGTCATGGCGTTGGTGGCGACGTCGCAAGACGAGGTGAATTTGCTGGTACCGAGCAGATTGAACTGCACCGAGCAGTCGGCCGGATTCGTGGCGACCACAATCGGCGACATTTCCTGAGCCCGCTGCAGCGCGGGGTTGGCATAGTGCGTGAGGCCTTGGAAGATCGGAATGGTCAGCACTGCCGCAAGAATGTAGCCGCCGATGTAGACCGGGCGCCGTCCTATCCGGTCGGACAGATTCGCGAAGATGATGTAGAGCGGCGCTGTCAGCACGGTCGCGATGATCAGCATGAAATTTGCCGTCAGTGTCTCGACCTTCAAGACCTTGGTCAAAAAGAACAGCGAGTAGAACTGGCCGGTGTACCAGAGCACGGCTTGCGCCGGCAGAATGCATAGTGCCCCGATCAGAATCAGGCGCAGGTTCTTCCAGTGGCCAAAGGTCTCGGCCAATGGTGATTTTGATGCCCGGCCCTCTGCCTTCATCTTCTTGAATTCAGGCGATTCGTCCAGCTTCAGGCGTATCCACAGCGAGATGCCCAACAACAGGATGGAAACGATGAAAGGAATGCGCCAACCCCATGCCATGAATGCGGCCGGCTCCATGCTCAGGCGCAAAGGGATGATGATGGCGACCGCCAGCAGAAACCCCACGGCGGCAGTCAGGATCACCCACGCCGTCCAGGTTGCCCGTTTGTTGGTAGGCGCGTGCTCGGCCACATAGATCATGGCGCCGCCGAATTCGCCACCGAGCGCCAATCCCTGAATCATGCGCATCAACACAAACGCGATCGGAGCGATCAGGCCGGCGGTTTCGTACGAAGGCAATACCCCGATCAGGAAGGTCGACCCGCCCATCAGGACGATCGTGACCAGGAACGTGTACTTGCGCCCGACCAGGTCTCCCAGGCGGCCAAAGACGATGGCCCCGAACGGTCGCAGCATGAAGCCTGCGGCGAATCCCAGCAGCGTGAAGATGAAGCCGGCGGTTGGATTGACGCCAGAGAAAAACACACGGGCGATCTCGGCGGCAAGCAGCCCGATCAGGAAGAAGTCGTAAAACTCGAACACCGTGCCCAGCGACGCGGCGATGATGACGCGTCTATCCTTTTTTGACATGGACGCCGAATGTGGTGCGGATGCGGTTATTTCCATTTCCTCCCCCTTTGTGAAGGCACTTCGTCTCGTTGAGAGCTTGTTTCGCTCATCTTTCTTGCGCACATAACTGTGCAAATACAGTATTGATCAATATTGTAAATGTACATATATGTGGAAACCCTAGGGTTTCACGGGGAGGGTGAGGGAGGGGAGCGGGACCGATCAGCCAGCAGCGTGGGAAGGGGCCTTTGTGGTCTCTTTTGATCGAAGCGCCTGTCGGCGTCCGCCATGAATTATTTGGAACAAATATTCACAAACTGCAATTTATCTATCAGAATTGAGTTTGCGCGGACCCCTCGCGCCCCTGCCGAAGGATCTGCCCATGCGCACCGCAAGCCGCTTGCTGGAAGAATCGTATCGCCGGACCGACCGTGCGATGTTGCCGCTGCTCTGGCTGCTATTCATCGTTGGCCTATGCCTGGCGCCGCAATATGGCCGATGGGGCGCCGCTGTCACGGTAGGCGCGGTGGCGGCGGGCATTCCCACGCTGCTGATCCTGTGGCGGCCGGGCAGCGTGTCCACCCGCCTGGCGGTGGCCTGTAGCCTGATGGTGTTGGCCGCGCTTCATATTCACCTCATGTCCGGCATGGCCGAGATGCACTTCGGCATCTTCGTGCTGCTCTCCGTGCTGCTGGCGTACCGGGATTGGCGGACCATTCTGTGCGCGGCCCTGGTGATCGCGGTACATCACCTGTCTTTCAATTTCCTCCAGCAGTGGGGATACGGAACGATCTGCTTCACGGAACCCAGCCTGGGAATGGTGCTGTTGCATGCCACTTATGTCGTGGTGCAGGCTACGGCGCTGGGATGGCTGGCGTGGAAGATGGAACGCGCCGGCATCGCCGCTGAAGAGCTGGCCCGGCTTAGTGCGCATATCGGGCGCGAGCCGGGGGTATTCGACCTGCGATTTGGCGGCTTGAGCATGGATAGCGGCCTGGGCCGCAGCTTCAAGACAACCATGGACGCGGTGCACCGGACCATGAGCGACGTGCGCGCCACGGCGACGACGCTATCGGCCGCGTCTGGCGAAATGATGCAGGGCGACCAGAAGCTGGAGGAGCGTTCGCGCGCGCAGGCCGATTCGCTGGCACAGACCGTGGCGTCGATGCGTGGCCTGGCCGCCAATGTCCATGACAACGCGGCGCACGCCATGCAGGCCCGGCAACTGACCGATCAGGCGCGCCAGATCGTGGGCACGGGGAGTACGGCGGTGGCCGGCGTCGCGACCGTGATGGGAGAAATCCAGCAGGAAGCGAAGAAGATCTCCGAGATCATCGGCGTGATCGACAGCATCGCGTTTCAAACGAATATCCTGGCCTTGAACGCGGCCGTGGAGGCGGCCCGCGCGGGTGAAAGCGGCAAGGGCTTCGCGGTCGTGGCCACCGAAGTCCGCGCGCTGGCCCAGCGTAGCGCCGGCGCCGCGCGCGAGATTCGCGGCCTTATCGAGGGTTCATTGGAAAAGACCACGAATGGATTCCGTCAGGCCGACAACGCGGCCGGCGTGATCCGTGAAGTCGTTTCCAGCATTGACGGGGTTGCGGGCATCGTCGGCCAGATCGGCGACGCCGGCCGAGCCCAAAGCGCGGATATCGAAGAGGTTAATCAGGTGGTGGCCAAGATGGACGAACTGACCCGGCAAACCGCAGGCCTGATCGCAGAGGCCGCAAGCGCGTCCGCGGCCCTGCAAGCCCAGGCCGCCCAATTGCTGCAAGCGGTTAGCGTGTTTCGCTTGCAAGGCAGCCAGCTGTCTGATGTGCCGCCGGCGCCAAAGCGAATCGCGCCGTCTCCGGTCAGGCGGGCACTGGCCAGCGCCTGAGCCACGCACGCGCCGTAAGCCGGGGCTTGCGCGGGCTGCGGCGCGCGGGCGCCGCTGGCCCACCATTCAATGGAGCTGTTCCGAGCCTTTGGGCTGCAATTGCGACAACCCATTCCAATCCGGGTCCTTGAACACGCGTAGATTGATGGGGTAGGCCGGGTGCCCGGCCAGGCATTGGTTGAACGCCTCCATAAAGGCATCGACGTCGTGGGTGTAGAAACGCCACTCTTTCAGGTTATTGCCCGTCAGGCCAACTACCTGCACGCCCACATTGGAGTTTTCGAAGCCCTTCTCGATGGCGCTTTCAAAGCTGTCGGTGCTTTTCTTGTCTTCGTCATTGGGCATGCCGGACTCAATGCCGGTATATGGCCAAGAGACAATGATCAAGTTTTCGTTGACCTGACGATCAGGCGCCGACGGCAGTCCGGTACGAAAGCGAACGATGACCGAAAAACCGTTGATGCGGGTTTCACCCACTGCCCAGAGATCGCCTGGGAAAATGCTGCTCATTGAATGTATTCCTGTGTAAAAGCCGAACCGACGGGTTCAGCCCTGGATCCTACAAAACCTCGTGCGAATGCGCCAGCGCGCGGGCTTCACGGATGCTGCGCCCCGGTGGTTGGCCGAACATCCGCGCGTATTCCCGCGTGAACTGCGTCACGCTTTCATACCCGACGCCATAGGCGGTGGAGCTGATTGCGGCCCCTTCTGCAAGCAGGCGTCGGCGTGCTTCAAGCAGGCGGAGTTGCTTCTGGAATTGCAGCGGGGTAAGCGTGGTGATGCTACGAAAATGCGTGTGAAACGCCGACAGGCTCATGCCGGCGGCATTGGCAAGGGTTTCGACGCGCAAGGGCTCGGTGAATTTCTTCCGCAGGATTTCAACGGCGCGTGCAATGCGGTGCGCGTGGCTGTCCGTGACACCCAGTGCGCGAATCGCGTTGCCATGCCGGCCAACCAGCAGCCAATAGTGCAGTTCTCGTACCAGTTGGCGGCCCAGCAAGGCGATCGGGCCTGGCCGGTCCAGCAATCTGATCAGCCGTAACGCGGCTTCCGCCACTTCCGTTTCGGTGGGATCCACGCGCACGGGCTGATCGGGCACGGCCGGCAGGGCACGCATTTCGCTGAGCAGATCCGTGATCACGCCCAAGTCCAATTGCATGACGAACGAGTAGTAAGGCGCGGCTGCGCTGGCCGTGGTTATCTGGCTGACCGTCGGCACGTCCATCGTGATCAGCAAGGATTCGCCCGCGCCAAATTCGAAGGTCCTGGCGCCCATGGTCACGCGCTTTCGGCCTTGCAAAACCAAGGCAACCAAGGGTTTGGTGATGGCGTGTTGCAGCGGGGAGGGGGAGGTTTCACGCAGGAGGGCCACGCTGTCGATGGAAGTGGCCGCGAATCCTTCGCCGTTGACATGCGCATCGGCGTAGCGCCGCGCTACCTGCAACAAGGCTTCGGTTACACCGACATGCCTGGATGAGTCGGCCGTTGCCACGCAAGATTCAGCAGATTGGGCAAGTGAATTCATTGTCTTGGGCAAACACGCGTAGAGGAAAACGTCCGGAAATTGTATTCCTGGCCTTTCCGGTTCTCTACGATAAAACAAATAGGCAAGTGGCCAATATGATCGGGCAACCTGCTTGGCGCGGCAACTCCTAGCATGAACGCTCAACGATTCAGGAGCTTTTCATGACAACCATTTCTCTCGTTACCGGCGCTAGCCGAGGTCTGGGCCGCAATACGGCCCTGAGCATCGCGCGCCATGGTGGCGACGTGATCATTACGTATCGCAGCGACAGGGATTCGGCGGATGCGGTGGTCGCCGACATCGCAGCGCTCGGCCGCAAGGCGATCGCGCTGCAACTGGACACGAACAACGTGGCGTCCTTTGCGGGTTTCGTGGCCGCCCTGCGCGAGGCGTTGAGCAGCAATTGGGGCCGTGACAGGTTCGATCACCTGATCAACAACGCCGGCCACGGCGAAATGGCGGACTTCGCGTCCACCACCGAGGCGCAGTTCGATGCGCTCTTTGGCACCCACGTCAAGGGCGTGTTCTTCCTGACCCAGGCGCTGCTGCCGCTGCTGGCGGACGGCGGCCGCATCGTGAACCTGTCGTCGGGCCTCACCCGCGTGTCTTTTCCCGGGTTTTCGGCCTACGCCGCCGCCAAGGGCGCCGTGGAAACGCTTTCCGTGTACATGGCCAAGGAACTGGGCAGCCGAGGCATCACCGTTAACGCCGTTGCGCCCGGCGCCATCGAAACCGATTTCCTTGGCGGCGCGGTGCGCGATATCCCCGACTACAACAAGGCCTTCGCCGACCTGACCGCGCTTGGCCGTGTGGGGGTGCCGGATGATATTGGCCCTATGATCGCCAGCCTGTTGGGTCCGGATAATCGCTGGGTTAACGGCCAGCGCATCGAAGTCTCGGGCGGTCAGTCGATTTGATCGAGCGATGCGCGAAGGCAGCACGCCATTCTGCAAGGACTGGACGGCGCTAAAGCAGGGGCGGTTTGCTGGCTAGCCGCGGAGCCCCTCTGTTTGATAGAAATGCCTGAGCTCGGCCATCGTCGCGAGTTTCACTTTGGGCAGCGCGATGCGCTCGTACATTTCTGCATACCGCCGTCGGTTGGCTGGGGTGACGACCGTGATGTGGTGGATCATTCGCCACTTCACGGAGTCCCGCCCTCCTTCCAGCGCGCCACGCCGGTCGCGTTCAATCAAGGTTCGGCGAAAGTACCGGAATAGGCTGGAGGCTGTCGACAAGTCCAGCAGAATGAAGCCGGTGGCTCGTTCGAGCCGTTGGCCAATGCTATTCGTGTAGTTT
This sequence comes from Achromobacter sp. MYb9, assembly GCF_002975275.1. GTDB lineage: Bacteria > Pseudomonadota > Gammaproteobacteria > Burkholderiales > Burkholderiaceae_B > Achromobacter. The sequence goes on from NZ_PCOQ01000003.1 coordinate 171,534, forward strand.
CCCTCCATGACCCAATGTTCCTGCTGTATGGCCCGGTCGTGCAGACGAAGGAAATCGGCTTTAGGACGAGGCGTCCAGTCGCTGTGAGGCAGGTGGAAAAGCTGATCGAGGTGAATCGCTGGCAGTTCGCGCTTGCGCGCAATGGCCTGGGCCAGCGTGGACTTGCCGCTATTGCTGGGGCCCAGAATGCAGATGCGCGGGCCAAGGTCTTCAAGACGGTTCATATGTGAGCCATGGACACCATTTGCATGAGCGTCAATAGAATTGCCTACGCCTGGAAGAAGAATCGGTCGGGACGGCAGGGATCAAGGGCACTGGACGCGTTATTGTCCAGGATTTCTTCTGAGGCAAGGCGGCCCACTATGGCCGCCAACGTAACGCCAGGATGCATGACGCAAACGTAAACGCCGCCGATATTTGGCAGATAACCGATGAAGGGAATGCCGTCGGCGGGTATGGGTCTAAGCCCGACACAAGCGGATTCCAGCTCAATGGAGGCGGCCCCATGGAGCTCGTTCTTTATTGCCTTGGCCGTTCGTAGCGCGATGGCTGCTGGCTGGTTCTCCACGGCGTTGTCCAGGTAGTCTTCCGCCGCCAGCAACGCGCCGTCCAAGCACTGCCTGACTTCCATTTCAGGGCTGGATATCAGGGTTCGTACAAGACCGGGGGGCGCCTTGTAACGGATGAAAATGGACGGAGAAGCCGCTATCGGAAGCGGCGCACCAAGCATGTTGGTCAGCTTTGTGATGCCGGTTCCCGCCGCCAATACGACAACATCGGCATTGATGACTCCCATTGCGGTTTCCACGCCGGTCACAGTGGCCCCCTGGCGTGCAAAGCCGAGAACGCGTGTCTGGGTGAAAATCCTGGCCCCATTCGCTTGGGCGCCAGCGATCAACGCATGTGTCGCCGCAACCGCGTCCAGCGCCCCTTCTTCTTCCGCATAGGAAGCATAGTGAGGCGGATGCTTGAGGTTCGGCTCAAGGTCGACGATCCGTGATCGGGACACTCCATTTTTGGAGGTCGGATTACCTGAGCCTGGTAGCGCTTCACTCGACGTCGAGCGATAAGATAACGCGCCCGTCCATCGAATTTTCATGTCGGGCAATTGGGTTTCGAGTCGCCGGTACGCGTCAATGGCCGCACCGCGCAATGGCGCGATGGGGTCGGGTTCGGGGTGCGAGGCGTTAAGCCATGCGAACGAGCTTCCTGTTACCCCAGACGCGATGTCTTCGGCCTCGACCACGGTGACGTCCGCGCCTTTACCTGCCAGATGATAAGCAACGGACGCCCCCACGATGCCTGCGCCGATGACAACAACTCGTTTATCCAGACCGTTTCCCACACTTACCTCCACACCTTCGAACTGTCGATGGTACACAGCTGGATGATTCATGGCTTGAGCGCCGCGGCGGTGTTGCCGTGACGCGCCACATTGGCCAGGTGTTCCAGAAGCACCTGCGCGGCGGGCGACAGATTTTCTTCGTCGCGAAAGCACAAGGTGAAACGCCGCTCGGCCCAGGCATCGGTCAATGGAATCACGATCAATCCCGTTGCGTGCGCATAGGGCTGCGCGACTTCGCGGGGAACGATGGTTATGCCCAGGTTCGCGCGAACCACACGCAAGGCCGAATCGAAGTTCGACACGATCACCCGATGCAGTAAAGGTTTTCCGGCTTGCGCGGCGGCCCGGTGCAACATGACTTGCACGGAGCTTGCGACGGGCATGCCCACATGTTCGTAATCTAGCGTTTGGCTGAACTGCAACGTGGATTCCCGTGCCAGGGGATGGGCAGGGTGCACGACCATCGCCAGGTGATCGTTGCGGTATGGGCGGGACTGCAACCCGTCCAGAGGCGATGCGTCCCAGCAGATACCCAACGACGCCACGCCTTCCTTGATGCCGCGGATCACTTGGTGGCTCAAGCCTTCTTCCATGTCGACGCGGATGCTGCGATGACGCGGGTCTTGCAGGAACATTGCCACATCTTCGGCTAGCGATTCGGCCAGCACGGAGGACGTGGCCAGTACACGGATCTGGCCCCGCAGCCCATGGGAATAGGCGGACATGTCGCGTTCGATCCGGGCCGTGCTGGTCATGATCGCGCGGGCATGTTCCAGCAGCGTTTCCCCGGCTGGCGTGGGCTCCATGCCGTGTTTGCGTCGGGTCAGGAGTTTGGCGCCCACGGCGCTTTCCAGCTGGGCCAGACGCTTGCTGATGGCGGATCCGACGATGTTGGCGTTCTCGCCCGCCCGGGCAATGTTGCGGGTTTCGCAAACGGCCACGAATAGCCGCAATGAAGTCAGGTCCAGGTCGCGCATGGGAAGTCCCGTTTACAGGAAAGTCATCAAACCCTGCCTAAGATATTCCGTTTTGGAACGTTTTGCATTCCAAATGATCGTTATTCGGCCGATATGTGAAATCTACACTACGCCTATTCCTGCCTTATCGGACGAAGCCATTCATGTTTGCTACCGAACTTCCTACTGGCTGGCCTGCCCGCGCGATCTTGCGCGAGGTGGGTTTGCGCGACGGCCTGCAAAGCCTGGCAAGGGTGGTGCCCACCGCCATCAAGCGTGAGTGGATTGCGCAGGCCTATGCCGCGGGACTCCGCGAAATCGAGGTTGGCTCGTTTGTACCGGCGCGCCTGCTGCCGCAATTGGCCGACACGGCCGAGCTGGTGGCCTATGCCCGGACGTTTCCCGGTTTGCGGGCGACGGTGCTGGTGCCCAACCTGAAAGGGGCGGAACGCGCCATCGACTCTGGCGCGGACCTAATGGTCGTGCCGTTGTCGGCCAGCCATGCCCACAGTCTGGCCAATCTGCGCAAGACGCCCGACGACGTGGTCAAGGAGGTCTCCAGAATTCGCGCGGCGCGCGATGCCGCGGGTTCCCGGATGTTGCTTGAAGGCGGCGTGGGCACTGCGTTCGGCTGCACGCTACAGGGGCATGTGGAGCCGGCGGAAGTGCTGCGATTGATGCAGGCGTTGCTGGATGCGGGCGTTGATTGTGTCAGCCTGGCCGACACCGTGGGGTATGCGGATCCCCTGATGGTGCGCCGGCTGTTTGAAGCTGCGCGCCGCATTGCCGGCGACCGCCTGACGTGCGCGCATTTTCACGACACGCGGGGCCTGGGACTGGCCAATGTGATGGCGGCGCTGGAAACCGGCATCACGCGATTCGATGCCTGTCTGGCGGGAATCGGCGGGTGTCCCCATGCGCCGGGCGCCAGTGGCAACGTGTCCACCGAAGACGTGGCCTATCTGCTGGGAAGCATGGGCGTGGACACGGGGCTGGACATGCCGCGGCTGCTGGCCTTGCGTAAACAGGCCGGCGTCTGGCTGGAAGGGGAAACGCTGCGCGGATCGATTGCGCAAGCAGGGTTGCCGAAGATCTGGAAGGGCGCGGCGCCGGCCGCGGACGACGCTGCCGCCGCTTCCGCACCCGCGCCGGAACATAACGGCGCGTCGTGCGGCGACGCCTCTGCGCCCGCCGCACCGGCGGTTGGCAGGACACGCCGTTTGCCGTTGGCCGGTATCCGTGTGGTGGAATTCACCCACATGGTGATGGGGCCTACCTGCGGTCTGGTGCTGGCGGACCTGGGCGCCGAGGTGATCAAGGTCGAACCCATCGAGGGCGACCGTACCCGTCATCTGCTGGGCGCGGGCGCGGGTTTTTTCCCGATGTTCAACCGGAATAAGAAGTCCATTTCATTGGATCTGCGTAGCCCTGCCGGCGCCGACGCCGCGCGCAAGCTATGCGCCAGCGCCGATATCGTGGTCGAGAACTTTCGGCCCGGCGTCATGGCCAGATACGGTCTGGACTATGCATCGTTAAGTCAGCGAAATCGCGGTCTGATCTATGTCAGCTGCAAGGGGTTCTTGCCCGGCCCGTACGAACAACGCACCGCGCTGGACGAAGTCGTGCAAATGATGGGCGGCTTGGCCTACATGACGGGACGCCCGGGCGACCCCTTGCGCGCCGGCTCAAGCGTGAACGACATCATGGGCGGCATGTTTGGCGCGATAGGCGCGATGGGTGCGCTACAGGAACGCGCGGTGACGGGCCAGGGACAGGAAGTGCAATCGGCGCTGTTCGAAAATAACGTCTTCCTGGTCGGGCAACACATGCTGCAATACGCGGTCACCGGCCAGGCCGCCGCGCCCATGCCCGAGCGCATTTCCGCCTGGGCCTTGTACGACGTCTTTACCGTGAAGGACGAGGGCCAGATCTTCCTGGCTGCCGTCAGTGACGCGCAATGGATCACGTTCTGCGATGCCTTCGGGTTTGACGATCTTAAGCACTCGCCGCATCTCAAAACGAATAACGACCGCGTGCGAGCGCGCCCGGAACTGCTGCCCGATCTGCGGACGCGCTTGAAGGGGTACGAGGTGGACGAATTGGCGCGCGTCTTCGAAAAGAACGGCTTGCCGTTCGCGCCCATCGTCCGGCCGGAAGCGCTTTTTGACGACCCGCATCTGCGCGCCACCGGTGGCCTGGCCAATATACGGTTGACCGATGGCGAACGCGCCGGGCAGCAAGCGAAGGTGACGTTGTTTCCGATCACCATGGACGGCGCCCGGCTGGATGTGCGGCTGCAACCGCCCATCATGGGGGAACACACCACGGAATTGCTGAGACACGTGGGTTACCCCGACGAGAGTATTCACAAGCTGCGCGAGCAAGGCGTCATCCACTGACCGCCTGGCCGTGCCAATACCTATAAAACCAGAGGAGACAGCATCATGAAGACACACGACATATCTTGTACTCGGCGTGGGATGCTGGGCGTCTTGGGGGCGGGCATGCTGGGGGCCGCTCTGCCGCTGCGCGTGGCGCGCGCGCAAGACAGTGCCCGGCCAGTACGGTTGATTCTGCCCATCAGCGTGGGCTCTGGCGTGGACACGATCGTGCGTTCCGCGGGGCCGGCGTTGAATCGGGCGTTCGGGCAGTCGGTGGTGGTGGAAAATCAGCCGGGTGCTGGCGGTATCCTGGGCACCTCGGCCATTGTGCGCGCCACGGCCGACGGCCACACCCTGGGCGTCGTGTCCAATAACCACGTGATCTTTCCCAGCGTGCTGAAATCCGTGCCGTTCGACCCCATCCAGGACATCACGCCCATTTCCGTCATTGGCACCACGCCGCTGCTTCTGGTCGTGAATCCGACAAAGCTGCCCTACAGCAATGTGCGCGATCTGGTCGCGGCCTTGCGGGCGAAGCCCGACGCCTATAACTACGGATCATCGGGCAATGGCACCATCCTGCACCTGGGTTGCGAGCTGTTCCTGCAGCAAAACGGACTGAAAATTCGCCACATCCCCTACAAGGGAACGGGCCCCATGGTTACCGACATCATGAGCGGGCAGGTTGATTTTGGCGTGACCTCGCTGCCGTCCATCTTGCCGCACCTGAAAAGCGGCGCGCTGAAGGCCATCGGCGTGGGCAGCAAGGAACGTAGTCCGGCAGCGCCGGACATTCCCACTATTCGTGAACAGGGCATGCCCGACTACGAAGTGGAAGGCTGGTTTGCCGTGATCGGCCCCGCGAAGTTGCAGGCGGATCAAGTGCGGCGCGTGTACAAGGCCTTCGAGGCGGCGTACCGCGACCCCGAAACAAAAAAGGCCATGGACCTGCAGGGCAACAGGATCACCATGCGGGATTCCGCCGATACGGTCGAGTACTTCAAGAGCGAGACCCGAAAATATGCGCAAATCGTGAAGAACGCGAATATCGAACTGCAATAAGGCCCGGCGCCATTGCATTCATAGGGCCGCCTGCGCATCGCCGCAGCGCTGCCCCATGAAGTCCACGAACACCCTCACCTTGGGCGACAGGTTCCGGTTCGACGGCCACACCAGTTGAAACCGGCCGGCGCCTTCGGTGTGCTGGGGCAGCACCTCTACCAGAACGCCCGCAGCCAGCGCATCGCGCGCCAGGAAATCCGGCATGCAACCGATGCCGAAACCCTGTATCACCGCGCCGCGCAGCGCTTCCATGTTGTTGCAGGTGAGCGCGGTGCGCAGCGCAGGGTCGGGGTCCGTCAGCGGCCAGCGTTGCAGGTGCCCAGAGTTTGGAAAGCGGAAGCGGACCGCGGCATGCGCGTGCAGGTCATCCGGCGATTGCGGCGTGCCGTGCGTCGCCAGATATTCCGGACAGGCGCATAACAACATCCGAAACCGGCTCAACGGTCGGGCCATCAGTCGGGAGTCCGGCAGGTCGCCGCTGCGGATCGCGACGTCCATGCGTTCGCCAATCAGGTCGACGACGCGATCATTGAAGTCCAGGTCAAGCTCGACGCCGGGATAACGCGCCGCGAAGTCGGGCAATACCGGCAGCAGGAAGTGATAGCTGATCAGCGGCGCGCTGACGCGCAGGCGGCCATGCGGTGCGTCCCGCGTGCGCGAAAGCATGGCATGGGCGTCATCGAGATCGTCCAGGATGCGCTTGCAGCGCTCGAAGTACAGGCGGCCTTCTTCGGTGAGCTGCATGCGACGCGTGCTGCGTTGGAACAGGCGCACCTGAAGGTCCTGTTCCAGGCGGGCAACGGCCTTGCCCACGGCAGAGGGCGACAGGCCAAGGTTGCGGCCTGCGGCGGCGAAGCTGCCCAGCTCCGCGCTGCAGACAAAGGGCATAAGAGCGGCAAGGCGGTCCATGTCTATTCAAGAATGTTATTCCGTAATGATCGGATTATTACCCCATTTATCGGTCAAGGCTGCCCCGTTATCTTGAAATCCCTTTTCGGATTCCGCATTGACCATGACCACGCCCGTTTCCACTTCTTCCGCCTCGCAGCGGTTGGTGCTTGCCGCCGTCTGCCTTGGCGCGCTGGTGATGCCGCTTAGTTTTACCGGCCCGGCGGTTGCGCTGCCGGCACTGGCGCAGGCGCTGCATGCCAGCCCGGAGGCGCTCAATTGGGTGACCAATGCGTTCATGCTGGCGTTTGGCAGTACCTTGTTGGCCGCCGGCGGGCTGGCCGACCGGCATGGGCGCCGGCGGGTCTATCTGTGGGGCGCGGCACTTTTCGTGCTGGCGTCGCTGGCGCTGATCGCGGCCCCGGGAATGGCGGTGTTCAACCTATTGCGGGCCGCGCAGGGGCTGGGCGGCGCGGCGATTTTGTCGGCAGGCGCCGCGGCGCTGGCGCAGGAATTCGATGGCGCGGCGCGCACGCGGGCCTTCAGCTTGATGGGCACGAGTTTCGGCGTGGGGCTTTCATTCGGACCGATCCTGTCGGGCTTGCTGGTAGCGCAATTCGGCTGGCGCGGCGTGTTCGGCCTGACGGTCTTGATGGCCCTGGCGGCGTGGGGGTTGGGATGGCGCTATCTACGCGAATCGCGCGATCCGGATGCGGGCAGGCTGGACTGGGCGGGAGCCTTCACGTTCTCGGGCGCGTTGGCGTTGCTGACGTGCATGGCGCTGCGCGTGCCGGCCGCCGGTTGGGCGGATCGCGGCACCCTGGGGTTGCTGGCGGGTTGCGTGCTGGCGTTCATCGTGTTCGTAAAAATCGAGCTGCGCAGCAAGCGGCCGTTGCTCGATCTCACGCTGTTCCGTCATCCGCGCTTCGTCGGCGTGCAACTGTTGGCCGCGGCGCCGGCGTATGGGTTCGTGGTGCTCTTGATTCTTCTGCCGGTGCGTCTGATCGCGGTGTCCGGCCTGGACGAGGTGCATGCGGGCCTGCTGATGATGGCGTTGTCGGCCCCGTTGATGGTGGTGCCGATGCTGGCGGGGCGCCTCGTTCAACGGTTTTCGGCAGCGAGCCTGTGCGCCGCCGGGCTGCTGGCGAACGCCGCGGGCTTGGCCTGGCTGAGCCACGTGATGGGGCACGCCGAGGTGTCCGCCATGGTCGGGCCGATGCTGCTGATCGGCGTGGGCATTGGTCTGCCCTGGGGGCTGATGGATGGGCTGGCGGTGAGCGTGGTGCCCAAGGAGCGCGCCGGCATGGCGGCGGGCATCTTCAGCACCTCGCGGGTGGCGGGCGAGGGCCTGGCCCTGGCGATCGTAAGCGCGATACTGGCCGGGCTGACGTCCCATTATCTTGCGGCCGTCGCGCGGGAAGGGGCGGCATCGGTGGGGACGGCGGCTCAGCGGCTGGTGGCCGGCGATGTGGCCGGGGCGATGACGCTGCTGCCGTCGGTGCAGCAAACCGCGTTGGCGCTGGCGTCGGGACAGGCGTTCGCGGCGTTGCTCTACGTGCTGTGCGCCGTGACCGTGGTGACTGCGGTGGCGCTGTATTGGTTCATCGGACGGGAGGCGCACGGCGGGGTCAAGCCCGTCCATGCCCGTCAGGAAGTATCGACGGGCGAGGCGACCAGTTGAGTGCGCCGCGCGCCGATCAAATGTCCATGGGTCTTATTTTTTGCTCTCCATAGGGCGGCCGCCTAAATCGAAAGCGACGCGCAACAATCTGCTGATTTCGCCAGTCAGATGGCGCTTGCGGCCCTGTTCCACGATGCTGATGCTGCGGAATTCTTGTGGCCCCGGCAATGACAGCACTTTCAAGGCTCGGTCTTCATTCCAATAGACGTTTTGCAGCAAGGGCACCAAGCTGACACCCACTTGTTGGCGCACCAACGCCGCAATGCCAAGGATCGAGTTGAGCTCCAGGATTTCTTGCGGCTTGACTCGCAAGCGGCGCAGCACCCGGTCGGCTTTGGAACCGGTGGCCGTATTGCGGTCATAGCGAATATAGGGCTGGGTAGTCAGCAGCTCCGTGATGTCTGGCGTTCGGGCATGAGCCTCGGCGCTTGCCAGCAAGATCAGGGGTTCGTCATATAGCCGCAAGCAGCTCAGGCCTTTGAAGTCCTGTCGGGGCGACTTCACCACCACGGCTGCGTCCAACTCGCCGGCCAGCAACAGTGGCGCCAATTCATCCGAGCGGGCGCTGGTCAGCGTGACCGACACTTTGGGATGAATGGCCTTCAACTGCACCAGACAATTGGCCAGCAGGCCCATGGCCGAAATGATGCCGCCTACCGTGATTTCGCCTTCCATGCGCAAGTCGCGATCGGGGTCTTCCAGCATCGCTTCGTAATCGGCAACCAAGCGTCTGGCCCGCGGCAGCAACAGCTGCCCTTCGCGGCTCAAACTCGTTTGTCTGTGGTTGCGCGCAAACAGGGCTCGCCGCATTTCATCTTCAAGCGCGCGCATTTGCTGGCCGACAGCGGCGCTGGTCAACGCGACCCGATCGGCTGCGGCAGCAAAGCTGCCTTCCTCGGCGACAGCAATAAATGTTTTGAGGAACCGGATGCTGCTCATGTCGCGTAGGTTTAAGGTAAAAATTTACTTTACCCTAATTAAAACTAAATTAGATTTTCTTTGTTTAGACGCTGACGGATACTGCGGGTCTTTCTCATTGAGTGGTTTAGACCATGAGCACTGCTACCCCGGAATCCCAGGCCGAACTGCTGGCGCGACAAACCGCGCGGCGTCTCTACGATCAAGGCCCGACGACGGTCTATTCCCATGTGGGCGACAGGCGTTTTTCGTACTGTCTTTACGTGCCCGAGTCCATCGAAGATGCGACGCGTCCGGTGGACCTGGTGGTTGTGGTGCACGGCTCAAACCGCGCGATGGAGACCTACCGGAACAGCTTTGCCGAGTTTGGCCGCTGGAACGACTGCATCATCCTGGCGCCGCTGTTTCCGGTGGGCGTGCAGGGCGATGGCAATGGCGACGGCTACAAGCAGATTCTTGAAGGCGATATCCGGTATGACCAGATCCTGCTGGATATGGTCACCGAGGTCGGCAGGAAATACGGCCGTCACTTCGACACCTTCGGGCTCTTCGGCTATTCGGGAGGCGGCCAATTCACCAATCGCTTCTGCTATCTGCACCCCGACCGGCTCTGGGCCGCGTCGATAGGCGCGCCCGGTTCGGTCACGCTACTGGACACCGATCGCAAGTGGTGGGTGGGCGTGGCCGATATGGAGACGCGTTTTGGCAAGGCGCTGAACCTGGACGCCTTGCGTCAAGTGCCCATCCACATGGTGGTGGGCGCTGCCGATCTTGAAACCTGGGAGATCACCCATCGCCCCGGTGGCAAGCACTACATGGAAGGCGCCAATGACGCCGGCCGCACCCGACCCGAGCGGCTGGAGCGTCTGCGCGCCAGCTTTGAAGCCGCCGGAGTGAAGGCCACGCTGGATCAAATTCCCAACGTGCCCCACATGGGCATCAAAGTCATGCCGGCCGCGCAGAAATTCTTCGCCGCGGTGTTGCGCGAACGGCGGGCCCGCCAAGTGCAGCAATAAGCACAAGCGGCATGGCCTGACGCTGGCCATGCAGCCCACCCCATTGAAGGAGGAGTACTTCATGCACAACACTGTAAAAGCCGCTCTGAGCTGCGCCACGCTGGCATTGGCGCTGGCGGCGGCCGGGGCTCACGCTACCGAGCCATCACGCATCCAGGTCGGCATCAACGGAGATATCCGCAGCACCGACCCTGGCGTCAACCGGGACGAGAACACCGACGCCGTCGTCATGCATGTGGTGGAGGGCCTGGTGGCCTACCGCGAAGACGCGACCGTGGGCCCCATGCTGGCCGAGTCGATCAGCGTTTCCGACGATGGACGCAGCTATCGCTTCAAATTGCGCGACGGCGTGCGTTTTCATAATGGCGCGCCGCTGACAGCCGCCGAGGTTCTGTGGACCTGGCACCGTTACCTGGATCCCAAGACGCAATGGCGCTGCCTGGCCGACTTTGATGGCCGTGGCCTGCTCAAGGTGCAGGACATCAGCAGCCCGGATTCGATGACCGTGGTCTTCACGCTGGAGCAGCCCAATGCCCTGTTTCTGGCGACCATGGCCAGGACCGATTGCGGCGGCGCCGGCATTCTGCATCCGGACTCGCTGACACCCGAGGGGGCATGGCGTGCCCCGGTCGGTACCGGGCCCTTCAAAGTAGGGCAGTGGCAACGCGGGCAATATATTGACCTGCAACGCTTTGCCGAATACGCCGCACGCGCCGAGGCCATGCCGGATGGCTATACCGGTAACAAGCAGGCGCTAGTGGACCAAGTGCGCTTTGTCGTGATTCCCGACAGCGCCACGGCAAAGGCCGCGCTGATGGCACGTGGCGTCGACCTGCTGCCCGACGTCACGGCAACGGACGCGGCTGATTTGAAGCAGGCCAAGGGCGTGACCATCCAGGTCAGCCCCGCCATGTCCATCAACGGCTTGCTGTTCCAGACCCGTGACCCGCTGCTGAAAGATGTGCGCATTCGCCGCGCCATTGCGCTGTCGCTGGATTACGGCCAGATGGTGGCCACGCTGTCCAGCGGACTGTCCCAGGTCAACAACTCGGCCGTGCCCAGCAGCAGCACCTACTATGACGCGGCCACTGCCAAGGGCTATGGCACTGATCTGGCCGAGGCACGCGCCTTGCTAAGCGCCGCCGGCTATCGCGGCCAGCCGATCAAGATGATCGTGAACAAGCGCTATCCGCAGATGTTCGATATGGGCATTCTGAGCCAGGCCATGCTGGCGTCCGTGGGCATCAACATCCAGATGGAAACGCTGGAATGGGGCACGCAGCTGGAACGCTACCAGAGCGGCAACTACCAAATGATGTCGTTCTCCTATTCGCCGCGTTTCGACCCGGCCTTGAGTTTTGAGCAATTGTTGGGAGACAAGTCCAAGGAAGCCCGCAAAGTCTGGGACAACGCTGACGCCATCGGCGTCTTGCGCCAAGCCATGCGTGAAGCCGAACCGGCGAAGCGTCAGGCGCTGTTCGATCAGCTGCATGGCATGTTGATCCAGGATGTGCCCATGGTCATCATCTACAACGGCACGGCCATCGGCGCGTTCCGTGACGGCGTTCAGGGCTATCGAACCTGGCCGATATCGAAGCCGCGCCTGTGGGGTGTGTCTTTGGCCACGACCGCGAAATAGGCCCCGTCATGTTGCGATTCTTCCTGCAGCGCTTGGGCATGGCGCTGCCCACTTTGCTGCTGATCTCCATCATGGTGTTTGGCCTGATCCGTTTTATCCCCGGTGACCCAGCCTTGCTGATGCTGGGGGATATGGCAGACGCGCACAGCCTGGCTGAGATGCGCAAGGCTCTGGGTCTGGATCACTCTATCGTGACCCAGTACCTGATCTGGATCCGGGCCGTGTTGAGCGGCGATTTCGGCTTGTCCATCAGCAGCAGCCAGCCGGTGCAGGATCTGCTGGTCGAGCGCTTCAGCGTCAGCGCCGTCATCGTCCTGATTTCGGTTGGCCTTGCCGTGCTGCTGGCCGTGCCGGTTGGCCTCTACGCGGCATGGAAGCAGAACAGCCTGATGGATCTGGGCTTGGTCGCCAGCGCGACCTTGCTGTTGTCGATTCCGGCCTTCTGGCTGGGCTTGCTGCTGCTGTACTTCTTCGGCATGCAGTTGGGCTGGCTCCCTATCGTTGGCTACGTCAGCGTCAGCGCAGATCCCTTGCGAGGGCTGAGCTACCTGGTCCTGCCTGTGGTAACGCTGACGCTGGTGGAGTTCGGCTCGATTGCCCGCATGGCGCGCGCCAGCACGATCGAGGTCTTGCGGCTGGAGTACATCGCCCACGCCCGCGCCAAGGGCCTGTCGGAAACGGCGGTGCTGTGGGGCCATGCCTTGCGCAATGCCTTTGCGCCGACCTGGACGCTGGTGGGCCTGATTCTGGGCAATCTGCTGGGCGGCATCGCGGTGCTGGAAACCGTCTTCACGCTTCCGGGCATCGGCAGGCTTATGGTGGATTCGATTTTTGCGCGCGACTATCCGGTCTTGCAAGGGTGTCTTCTGTTGATCACCAGCATCTATGTCGTGGTGAATTTGATCGTCGACCTGCTGTATCCGGTCTTTGATCCCAGGGTGAAACTATGAATGGCAACGCCATCTCTCTGCCGGCAGTGCCTGCGCGGCGCCGCAGCCTGCCGGCACTCAATGCCTTGATCGGCGGTGGCCTCCTGCTGAGTCTGGTCGCGCTGGCCCTGCTGGGCCTGGTGTGGACGCCGTATGACCCGCTGAAGCTGGATCTGAGCTTCCGCCTTCAGGCGCCCAGCGCGCTTCATTGGCTGGGGACGGACGAGTTCGGCCGCGATATCTTGAGCCGTCTGATCATTGGCGCCTCGACCAGCTTGTGGATCAGCCTCCTGTCCGTGGCGGTGGCCTTGGCATGCGGCACCATGATAGGCATGCTGGCCGGCTACCTTCGTGGCTGGACTGACCGCATCCTGATGATGTTCAACGATGCCTTGCTGGCCTTTCCGGGAATCCTGCTGGCGTTGGGCATCATGGCCGTCTTGGGCGCCAGCCAATACAGCATTGTGCTTGCCTTGGGCATGGCCTATACGCCGTCGGTGGTGCGTGTGGTCCGCGGCAGCGTGTTGTCGCTGCGTGAGCGCGAGTTCATCGAGGCGTCCCGAGTCATCGGCAATTCCGAGCTGTACACGATGTTCCGCCACATTGTTCCCAACTGCCTGGCGCCGGTGTGCGTGCTGGCTACCAGCATGTTCGGCTGGGCACTGCTGTCCGAAAGCGCATTGAGCTTTCTGGGGCTGGGCGTGCCGCCGCCTGCCGCCACCTGGGGCAGCATGTTGGCGGCTAGCCGGCCTTACATCGCTTCGGCCGCCTGGCTGGGCGTGTTTCCCGGTGTGCTGATCAGCATGGCCTTGCTGGGTATCAATCTGTTTGGCGATGCCTTGCGCGATCGCCTCGATCCGCGCATGAGGAAGTGAGCATGACCGAGAAAGCGCCGCTATTGTCTGTGAAGAACCTTAAGATCCGTGCCGGCCTGGATGGCCCGCTGGCCGTGAACGATGTCAGTTTCGAGCTTGCGCCAGGCGAGATCCTGGCCTTGGTGGGCGAGTCGGGCAGCGGCAAGACCATGGCCGCCCGCGCCGTGATCGGCCTGTTGCCCGCTCCCATGCAGGTGGTTGGCGGCAGCATAGGCTTCAAGGGTCAGGCCCTGGACACCCGGAACGCCAGAGCCTTGCGTCGTGTGCGTGGGGCCGAGATCGGCATGGTGTTCCAGGAACCCATGGTCTCGCTCAACCCGGCTTTGACCATAGGCCGGCAAATGAGTGAAGCCCTCAAACTGCATACCCAGCTCAGCGCTGCCGATATACGCCGGCGCTGCCTGACCATGTTGGAGCGCATCGGTATCAAGGATCCAGTGCGCTGCCTGACCGCCTATCCGCACGAATTCTCGGGCGGCATGCGCCAGCGCATCATGCTGGCTTCGGTCATGCTGCTGCGTCCGGCCCTGTTGATCGCCGATGAACCGACCACGGCGCTGGACTGCCTGGCGCAGTTGGACGTCATCGAGCTGATGCTGGAGCTGACTCGCGAGCAGGGCACGGCCGTGCTTTTCATCAGTCATGATCTTTCGCTGGTGGCGCGCTACGCCAGCAAGGTCGTTGTCATGCGTAATGGACAGGCGGTCGAGCAGGGGCCGACGGCCTCCATCCTGCTCAACCCGCAAGCCGATTACACCCGTCAGTTGCTGGAGGCGCTGCCGCGCCGTGGCGTTCTTCCCCCTTTGCCCCAGGCCAGCGCACCGCTGGTCGAAATCAAAGGCGTGTGCATCGAATACCCCGGCCAGCGCAGCTTCTGGTCGCGCAGCGCCGCCTATCGCGTGGTGCGCAGCGTGGATCTCAGCATCGCGCCGGGTGAAACGCTGGCCCTGGTCGGCGGCAGCGGCTCTGGCAAGACCACGCTGGGGCGCGCCGTGGCGGGGTTGGTCAAACCCTGCGCCGGCAGCATCAAGTTTGATGGCGTGGACCTGCTCAGGTCCGTTCACCGCAGCGCCCGCCTGCAATGCCAGATGATCTTTCAGGACCCTTATTCTTCGCTGGACCCTCGTATGCGAATAGGGCAGATTCTGGACGAACCTCTCCGTCATAGTGATGACCTGGACGCCTCGCAGCGTCGCACACGGGTAGCGGAAACGCTGAACGATGTCGGCTTGAATCCGTCGTTCCGTGACCGCTTCCCGCATCAGCTGTCTGGCGGCCAGCGCCAGCGTGTGGCCATCGGCCGTGCACTGGTGCGGCGGCCGAAGATGGTCATTGCCGACGAACCGATTTCGGCGCTGGATATGACCATCCAGAAGCAGATTCTGGATCTGTTCGAGCGCTTGCAGAAGCAATACGGGTTTGCCTGCTTGTTTATCTCGCATGATCTGGCGGCCGTTGAACGGATCGCGCATCGCGTCGCGGTGATGAGCCAGGGGGAAATAGTGGAAGTCGCCGGCCGCGATGCCTTGTTCGACCATCCGCAACACCCCTATACACGCAAATTGCTGGCCGCAGCCAGCCCGCTGGAACGGCTAGCCAACGGTGGCTATCGCATCCGCTCGGCGCAACCCTGAGCCGGCCCCCGTTTCAATCATTCAAGGAGATTCCATGACCGACGCCAGTTCCGTTTCCGATGCATTCTGGGCGCCTTTCACTCCCATGCGGCAGTTTCAACAGCAGCCCATGATGTTCGATAGCGCCGACGGCATGTACTACCGCACGTCCGACGGCCGCCAGATTCTGGACGCCATGGCCGGCCTGTGGTGCGTCAACGCCGGTCACGGCCAGGCCAGCATCGTGCAGGCCATTCAACAGGCCGCCGCTCGCCTGGACTTTGTGTCCTCGTTCAAGATGAGCCACCCGGCAGCGCAGACCATGTCGGACGCCCTGATTGAATTGGCGCCCGAAGGCATGGACCGGGTGTTCTTCACCAACTCTGGCTCCGAAGCCGTCGACACGGCCTTGAAGATCGCGCGCGCCTACCATCAGGCACGCGGCGACAGCCGCCGCATCAAGTTCATCGGCCGGGCCAAGGGCTATCACGGCATGGGCTTTGGCGGCCTTTCCGTCTCGGGAATCGGCCGTCAGAAGCGCGACTTCGGCCCGCTGCTGGGTGAAGTCAGCCATTTGCCGTTGCCTTATGACGCCAGCATGCGCTTTAGCGCCGGGCAACCCGAACAGGGCGCCAGCTATGCGGAAGCGCTCACGCAATTGCTGGATATCCAGGACCCGAGCACGGTTGCCGCCGTCATCGTCGAGCCGGTAACCGGTTCGGGCGGCGTTTATCCGCCACCGGTCGGCTATCTGCAACGCTTGCGCGAGCTGTGCACCCAGCACGGCGTGTTGCTGATTTTTGACGAAGTGATCACCGGCTTCGGGCGCGTTGGCGGCAACTTCGCCTCGCAGGTCTTTGGCGTTACGCCCGACTTGATGACGGTGGCCAAGGGGCTGACAAACGGCGCGGTGCCCATGGGGGGCGTCATCGTCAGCGGCGGCGTCTATGAGGCCTTCATGGCCGGCCCGCCGCAGGTGGTGGAACTGATGCACGGCTACACCTATTCCGCCCACCCGCTGGCCTGCGCCGCCGGGCTGGCGACGCTGCGTTTGCATCAGGAACTGGGCATCAACGCCATGGTGCAGGAGATCAGTCCCTTCTGGCAGTCTTGCGCGCTGGCGCTCAAAGGCCTGCCGCATGTCAACGACGTGCGCAGCATCGGGTTGTTGTGCGCTGTGGACCTGGCGCCGCGAGCTGGCGCAGTCGGCATGCGGGGCGCAGATGTCGCACGCTATTGCTTTGACCACGGCGTGCTCGTGCGCGCATCCGGTGACATGATCGTCATTTCGCCGCCGCTGATCATCAGCCCTGTTCAAGTCGAACAGATATTCGAATGTTTGCGACAAGCACTACTTCTTGACGGCCTATGACTGGCGGGTGACTCAAAGCGGGAGCATGGATCGAATTTCCTGGCCGGGCTCCGCCCAAGACCGGTCGTATTCGATTACCTGCGTTGACGCGCAATTGAATCCATACGTACGAATTTGCCGCCAACGCCCGCGCTTGATGCAGCGGCGATCCGTTCCGACGAAGAAAATCCACGATTCGTCGAAAAAATAATGCCTTATCTCTGGGCCCCGAATTAAATCGACACGTCTTCGACTTAATTTGAAACAGCCGCCGGCCCGATTGTGCCGAGCGGCTGCCCGCAAAGGACCAGAGATGAAGCACCTGACTGCCAACCTGACGGCGCGCAGAAGTGTCGCCGCCGTATTCGAGCCGAGCCCGTGGCCCGCGCGGCCCGCGCGCTCCGCTCTTGGGCTGCTTTCTTCCATGTCGATGACCGCCATCGGCCTGATTCTGGCCCAGCCCGCGATGGCCGACATTTCCTGTCCGTCGCCCAGTTCGTCCAGCTCCAGCACGACGACGTGCACGGTCGCCTCGAACCAGAGCGGCAACCTGACCGTTGACTACACCGGGGGCACGGGCACCGGCACCAACAACGGTGGCTATGGCGGCAACTACATCGTGGTCAACAGCGGCTACCTGGGGCCTAACCCCCTGCAGGCGGCGCTGCTGGTGCGCCTGAAGGGCGGCACAGGGTCGCCGGATGGCAAGGACGCCGGCACCTTTGGCGGCTGGGGCGGCGCGATCACCATCACGAACTACGGATCGGCCGAGACCAACGTTTCTCCCACGGAGACCCCGCAGGGGACCGCGCCGGGTGTCTGGGACGACTACAGCGCGCAGTTTGGCATCTATGGCGCGTCGGTGGGCGGCACGGGCGGCACGCCGCCGGATAACTTCGGCGGTGGCAGCGGCGGTAGCGGCGGCAATGGATCCGCCGTGAATATCAGCAACAGCGGACAGGTCCAGATGCAGAGCCTGCCTTATGGCGGCGTGGGCATCTACGGGGCCAGCATCGGAGGCGCCGGCGGTACGCAGATGAGCGCGGTGGGCAGCGATCAGGTGGGCGGCAATGGCGGCAACAGCGATATCGTCAATATCACCAATACCGGCTCGGTTTCGGTGTCGTCCGGCAGCGCGGGCCGCTACGCCTGGGGCATCGGCGCGGAATCGCTGGGCGGCGCCGGGGGGGTCTATAACGGCTGGGGCGGCACGGGCGGCGGCGGAAATCCGGCGGCCACCACGATCATCACGAACAGCGGAAAGGTGCTGGTCAATGTGGGGGTTTCTGGCAGCGCCACCAGCAACCTTCTGACCAATGGCGTGCGCGGGCTGTATGTCACAAGCCAGGGCAATGCGGGGTTTACCTCCAGCGATGGCAGCGACAACGGCGGGCAGGGGGGCGGATTCGGCACCATGGCGGCCGTCAACAACGGCCAGATTTCGGTCACCAGCAATTCCCTGACGGAACCGACGACCTTGGCGGCCCTGTCCGGCGGCATCGTGGTGGTGGGCCTGGGCGGCAATGGCGGCGGCGGGCCGATGACCAGCACCAACACCACCGGCGAGCGCGGCGGCAATGGGGGCTCGGCCCTTTCGTCGGCGACCGTCACACTCAACAACGGCTCGTCGATCACTACCAGCGGCAGCTACCTGCCCGGCGTGAGCGTGATCAGCCAGGGCGGCAACGGCGGCCCCGGGCGCGAAAACAGCAACGGCGCCAATGGCGGCAATGGCGGCACCGTCCAGGTCGGCATGAGCGGCAGCGCCAGCATAAGCACCTACGGCACCCAATCCCACGGCATCGCCGCGCGCAGCGTGGGCGGCACGGGAGGCGGCGTGGAGACCAGCAGCGGCCTGATCGATTTCACACCTGAAAACGGGGGCGTGGGCGGCACCGGCGGCACGGTCAATGTGACGACCGGCGATGCGTCGACGGGAACTGCCGGCGGCACGATCAAAACGCAGGGAGATTATTCGATCGGCATCCTGGGCCAGTCGATGGGCGGCATCGGCGGCACCACCACGGGCAATTTCGAGATGTTCGGTAATGCTGGCGCCGATGCCGGCAGCGGCGGCAACAGCGGCACGGTCAACATCGATAGCCGCACCGCCATCACCACCTACGGAACGTCATCGCACGGCATCGTGGCGCAAGCCATCGGCGGAGGCGGCGGCACGGCGGGCGCCAGCGCCGGTCTGGTCTCTGTGGGCGGCGCGGGCGGCAGCGCCGTCGCTGGCGGCACGGTGAACATCACCCAGAACGGGAACCTGAGCGTCAGCGGTTCGGCGGCCATCGGCATGCTGGCCCAATCCATCGGCGGCGGCGGGGGCGCAGGCGGCCAGGCCACGGTCAACCTGACCGGGAATTCGGTCTATGCGTGGGGCGATCATGGCTACGGCATCGTTTCACAGGCGATCGGCGGAGGCGGCGGGACGGGGGGCGCCGCGTCCGCCTACGATGCCGGCGTGGGGTTTTCCATGGCGGTCGCGATCGGCGGCACGGGCGGCAACGGCGGCACCGGCGGCACGGCGGCAGCCAACCTTTCCAATTCCAGCGTGATGACTGGCGCGAGCGACGCCCATGGCGTGCTCGTGCAATCCATCGGCGGCGGCGGTGGCGCGGGCGGCGCGTCGGTGGCCAAGGCCTTGACCGTTGCCGTTCCCGATGAGGACGCCTCGTTCGGCGTCGCGGTCAGCTTTGCCATGGGCGGGTCGGGCGCCGCGGGCGGGGCAGGGTCCACGGCCACGGCCACGCTGACCAATGCCGGCGTTACGACAAGCGGCGCGAACGCGCAGGGTGTGATCGTGCAGTCCATCGGTGGCGGCGGCGGTGCGGGGGGAAGCGCTTCGGCGACGTCGACGGTGATCGGCACGGGCGACTCGGTCGGGGGATCTCTGCAGGCGGCGCTGGGCGGCAGCGGGGGCAGCGGCAACACGGGCGGCACCGCGTCGCTCGTCATGCAGGGCAGCAGCATCACCACCTCGGGCGATTCCGCCAATGCGATCCTGGTGCAGAGCGTGGGCGGCGGCGGCGGCGCCGGGGGCGTGGGATCGGCCACCGGGCGCAGCATCAATACCGATGCCAATGTGTCGATCTCGGTGGCCTTGGGCGGCAGCGGCAACTCGGGCGGCAATGGCGGCACCGCCAGCCTGACGATCGACCCCAGCAGTTCGGTGACCACGCATGGCGACGGCGCGCGCGCCGCGCTGGTGCAGTCCATCGGCGGCGGCGGCGGAGCATCGCAGGGCGGCCAGGTCGGCCTGGAGGTGAGCGCCACCGAAGAGGACAGCACCACGGACGTCCGCGGCTCGGTCTCCGTCGGCCGCGGTGGCGGCGGCGGCGGCAACGGCGGCGCGATCAACCTGAACAGCGACGGCAACATCACCACCTATGGCGCCGACGCCGACGGCCTGCTGGCGCAAAGCATCGGCGGCTCCGGCGGCCTGGGCGGCGCCGTGGGCGGCAATAGCGGCACCCCCTCTACGCTGCCCTGGGTGAACGATTCCGGGACTACCTATCAGTTCAACGTGGCCGTCGGCGGGACGGGCGGAGCGGGCGGTAGTGGCGGCGCCATCGGCAGCAGCAGCGCGCCGGCCATTCTGGGGGCCTACACCCAGACGTATGGCGACTATGCCGACGCGGCGGTGGTGCAATCCATCGGCGGCGGCGGCGGCGTGGGCGGCGCGTCCACGGTGTCGTCCAGCGTGTCCATGTCCAATGTGACCCTGGCGGTCGGGGGGCGTGGAGGCAACGGGGGATCGGGTGGCGCAATCACGGCGTGGTTGAACGGCGATGGCGCAAACGCCTTCAACACGGCAGGCTACGGTGCGGCGGGCGTCGTGCTGCAGTCCATTGGCGGCGGCGGCGGCATGGCGGGCTCGGGCTCGCCTCAGGCGCGCGGCCAGATGCAGCTGGGCGGCGAGCAGGGCAACGGCGGCGCCATCACCGTCACCGGCGGCAGCTGGGCCTCCATCCAGACCCAGGGCGACAGCGCCTACGGCCTGGTCGCGCAATCGATCGGCGGAGGCGGGGGCATCGCCATGGCGGGCAGCGCCGGTTCGGCGGCCAATCCCGGCAGCCAGCAGTTCAGCATGATTGCGGGCAACACCAGCGGCTACGGCCTCGGCGGCGCCGTCACGGTTTCCGCTGGACTGAACCTGAACACCTATGGCGCCAGGGCGATGGGCGTCGTCGCGCAGTCCATCGGCGCCGGCGGGGGCATCGCGACGACGGGCACCGCAAGCGGCATGGGAACGATACAGCTGGGCAGCCAGCGCAATGGTTCCTACGGCGCGGATGGCGGCAACGTGACGCTCGACCTGAGCGGCAGCATTGCGACGCGAGGCGCCGGTGCGCACGGTATCGTCGCCCAATCAATCAGCGGGGGCGGGGGCATCTTGGGCGACGTGTCCCAAGCCATTCAGTTCAATCCGGCGGGGTTCGCGAGGCAATCGGTCTCGGTCAACTCCAACGGAGGCGGCGGCGCCATGGTCAGCGTGGCTTTCAATGGCAGCATGACGACGGTTGGCGCCAATTCGCATGGCATCATCGCGCAATCGATCGGCGGCGGCGGCGGTCTTGCCGGCGGTCCCCAAGGCGGATTCGCGGGATCCATCGGGCAGGGCGGCCGCTCAAGCACTGTCCAAGTCCAGCAGGCGGGCACCTTGCAGGCCACGGGCGCGGGATCGGTGGGCATATTCGCGCAAAGCGACAGCGGCACTGCACCTGACAGCGCGGTTTCCGTCGTCGTCAGCGGCGATGTGCAAGGCGGCTCGGGGTCCGGCAGCGGCGTCTGGATTGCGTCGGGAAAGAGCAATCGGCTGGTCGTGAATGCAGGCGCCTCGCTGGGCGCCTTGTCGGGCGTGGCCGCGCGCTACGACGGAAAGTACAACACCGGGTCGGGTTCCACGCTGACCATCGACAACTACGGCACGCTGTCCGGCAGCACGCTGTGCGGCAATGCCGACGGCAACACGGCCTGCGTCCTCAACAATCACGCCGGCGCCGTGGCCACCGACGCCGTGGCCTACAACGGCAACGTCCGCAACGACGGGCTGATCGTGATCGGCAAGCCCGGCCAGTTCCAGACCCTGACGGTCAGCGGCGGCCTGACCCAGTCCGGCAGCGGCGTGCTGCGCGCCGACGTGGACTTCGACAAGCTGCGCGCCTCGCACATGGTCGTTGAGGGCGATGCCGACCTTGCCGGCGGCATGGACGTGCTGCCCCAGGCGTTGCTGCCCAAGCGCGAACTGTCCGTGCTGACGGTGCAGGGACGCTCGCAGGGGACGCTTACGGCGGTGGACAGCCCGGTCTTTGACTACGAAACGCGCCAGGTCGGGCCGGAAACCCGCATTCGGGTCGAATCGGCGGATTTCAACGCCTCTTCCATGGGCTTGAAAGCGAACCAGGGGCAGGTCGCGAACAATCTGCAGCGAATTTGGGACGCGGGCGGAAACTCGGCGCTGGCACCGATGTTCGCGCAGTTGGACCTGGCTTCGCGCCAGGGCGCTGGCGCCTACCGTGACAGCGTCGCCAACCTGTCGCCGGGCGTGACTCTCGCGCCAGCAGCGCAATCCGCGGCCAACCTGGGGCAGTTCACCAACACCATGATGTCGTGCCCCACGTTCACGGGCGCCGATGCGATGACCGGCGAGCAGAATTGCTTCTGGGGCCAGGTGAGCGGCCGCGCCACCAATCAGGATGGCAGCCGCGGCACTTCGGGCTTCAGTTTCGACACCGTCACGTATCAATTCGGCGGCCAGCGCAGCCTTGGCCCCGGCTGGTTCCTTGGCGGGTCCATGGCGTACGAAAGCAGCCATGTGCGCGCCCGCGACGGCAACGTCAGCGGCAATGGCGACAGCGGCTACGCGGGCGTGGTGCTGAAGCGCGAAACGGGACAGTGGGTCTTCTCCGCGGCCCTGGGCGGCGGCTATGGCAGCTATCGGATGGACCGCGGCATCGACATTGCCGGCTATCAGGAGACCCTGACCAGCCGGCCCGACGTGTACGGCTTCAATGCGCGCCTGCGTGCCGCCCGCACCTTCGCGCATAGCAATATGTATGTGAAGCCCTACGTGGACCTGGACTTCAGCTACAGCCGCATGCCCGCGTACACGGAGTCGGGTTCCAATCCGCTGGCGCTGTCGGTCGACGGCAGCGACCAGTTCGTCATGGGCCTGTCGCCCATGATCGAAATCGGCGGCCGTGCGGAACTGAAGAACGGCGCGATGCTGCGTCCATTCCTGTATGCAGGCGCGTCCTTCCTGTCGCAGGACGACTGGACCTCCAGTGCGCGCCTGCGCGGCGCGCCGCGGGGCACGGGCGCCTTCGACACCTCGCTGCCGGTCGATGACGTGGTCGGCAAGGTGGGCGCGGGGCTCGAGGTGATGAAGGCGGGTAGCGTGAATTTCCGCTTGCAATACGAAGGCCGCTTCTCGGAGCACGTAAGCAGCCACAGCGCGGCGCTGAAGGTGATGGTGCCGTTCTGAGCGCGGCGCGGGGGCGGTGGGCCGCCGCGACGGCGTGGGCCTTATGCCTGGGCCACCGCCCGCCGCAGGCGCAGCGAGGCAACGCGGCCCAGGATGATGGGTGCGACGCCGTTGATGAACGTCACTTCGGTCTGCGCGCCAGGGAGTTGCGATAAATGCGAGATATGCGCCAGATTGATGATGACCGAGCGCGACAGGGCGCAGAAAGGCGGGCAGGGAAGCTGCGCGGCCAGGCGCTTGAGCGTGATGTGCATCAGCTCGTTCGCGTAGGCGGCGCTGCACAGGCGCACATAGTCCCCTTGCGCCTGCACGATGGTCAGTTCTTCAACCTTGATCAGCTTTGTGCCGGAGCGTGTCCGCATGGACAGGTAGCCGGTGGCGCGGGGCCGCAGCCGCGCCAGCGTTTGTTCAAGCCTGTCGGGGCTGACCGGCTTGAGCAGGTAGTCGACCGCCTCGACGTCGAAGGCGCGCGTGGCGTAGTCGTTGTGGGCGGTGACGAAGACCACGGCGGGCGCGGGGTCCAGGCTTTCCAGCAGATCGAATCCGGTGCCGGACGTCAGTTCGATATCCAGGAAAAGGGCGTCCGGATTGTGGTCCCGGATCAGCCCGCGGGCCTGCTCGGCGGTCGCGGCTTCGCCCGCCACCTGGACGCCGGGCGCGGCTTCGAGCAGCCGGCGCAAGTAGCGTCGCGCCGGGGCTTCATCGTCGACGATAAGCACGCGTAGCATGTTCCTCTCAGGCGCCCGGGTTGGGGCGAGTATATTCTCTCGGTCCGATACGCGGGTAAATATAAGGCCACAGCCGTGTCCATGATCTTCACATCCGTCAGCCAGGGGCTGAGCCAAGGGGAGTCTTCGCCGGGCTTCTGGCGTGCCCAGATCGTCGGGTGGATCTTTCTTGCGCTGGTCGGGTATTCCATCCGCCTGGCGGTGTTCGGCAATGCCGTCGCGGCGTTCTGGCTGACGTTGGCACTGGAACCGCTGGCATTCGTATTGACCAGCGCCGCGGCCGCGCTGCATGGCCGCCGGTCGGGCAAGGGCGACGCGCCCATCCTGGTGCTTGCCAGCGCGGTGCTGCTGTGCCTGGCCGCTTCGGCGTTGCTGGGCTCGGTCGCCTACGCCATTCACCACTTGTTCCCGCCGGGATCGATGCGGGTGCTGCCAGGCAATCAGTACCGCCTGGGTTTCATCTACTACATGGGGATACTCTCCATCTGGACGCTGATCTACTTCGGTGTGTCGGCCGAGCTGGCCGCGCGCACCGAGCGCATGTCCAAGATGAAGGCCGAGACCCGCTCGCTGCAGCTGGAGCTGGAGCATCTGCAGCGGCAGATCGAGCCTCATTTTCTTTTCAATTCGCTCAACACCATCGTCGCCGAAATCGCCGAACGCCCGGCCATTGCCGAAGAGATGACGCGCCGCCTGGCCGACTACCTGCGGTATTCGCTGGATCGGCGCGGGCGCGGGCTGAGCCGGCTGGAAGAAGAGATCGAGGCCGCCCAAGCCTACATACGCATACAGGCCCTGCGCTTTGACAAGCAGCTTGATTGCCAATGCCAGATCGACCCGGCCACGCTGCAGATCAACATTCCCCATATGACGCTGCAGGGGTTGGCGGAAAACGCGGTCAAGCACGGCATGCGGGCCGAGCATGACCGGTTCGTGATCCACATCCGCACCCGGCTTCATGGCGACGAGCTGATCATCCAGGTGGATAACCCGGGTCAGCTGCAGGCGCCGTTCGATCTGGTCGAGAGCGGGGGCGGGCTGGGCAATCTCTGCCGCCGCCTGGCCTTGCGGTACGCCGACAGATACGCGTTCTCGCTGGATCAGCGCGGCGACCGTACCGTGGCCGAGATCAAGCTGAAGGGAAGCCCCGCGGCGCTATAGTCGGCGATACCGGCGGCTTCCGGCTGCGGGGCGTATTCATGAGGATGACCCAGGGGAAATTCAGGCAAGCGCCACGCTCATGCCGCCGTCAGCCATGACGACGGCGCCAAGGATGAAACTGGCTTTGTCTGAAGCAAGGAACGCGATCACTTCCGCGATCTCCTGCGGCTGCGCCGCGCGGCGGATGGGCGCTTTCTTGCCATGCTCGGCAAGGAACGCCTGACCGTCTGCGTGGATATGGTTGGTGATGTTGGTGATGACGTCACCGGAGCCCACCGCGTTGACGCGAATGCCGTGCTCAATGGCTTCCAGCGACAGGGCGCGCGTCAGCTGCGCCAACGCGCCCTTGGAGGCGGCATACGCCGAGATCTGCGGGAAAGCCTGATAGCAGGCGTAAGAACCCACGTTGACGATGGCGCCCTTTCCCGCCGGGACCATCGCGCGCATCGCCTCGCGTGAGAACAGGAATGCGCCGGTCACGTTTACCGACTGAACGCGATTCCAGTCTTCCAACGACATATCCACAAGGGATTTGTTCATGATGATGGCCGCGTTGTTCACCAGGATGTCGAGCTTGCCAAAGCGCTCGATCGCCATTGAAGCGGCCTGCACGGCGCTTTCTTCGTGCGCCACGTCGGCCACGAGAGGGATGATGCCCGGCCGTGCCAGTGCCTCGATATTGCGGCTTCGATCAACCGCGATAACGCTGGCGCCCTCGGCATGCAGCAGGTGGGTGGTCGCCAGGCCAATACCGCTGGCCGCGCCGGTAACAATGGCGACCTTGCCCGCGAAGGCGCCGGTTTCAGTACTGCGTGAAGTCATGGTGGTTTTCCTTGTCAAAGTGAACGATGGCCGCCGTGCGTTCAGAAGGGGCTGGCGGTGGGGCGCACAACGATCTCGCTGACGTCGACGTCGGCCGGCTGCTCGACCGCGTAGGCGATTGCGCGAGCGATGGCATCGGGGGTGATGGCGATACGGCGAAACGCTTGCATGGCCGAGCGCGCCGTTTCGTCGGAGATGGAATCGGCCAGCTCGGATTCCACGACGCCCGGGCAGATCACCGTGACGCGAATCTTGTCCGTCTCTTGGCGCAGTCCGTCGGAAATGGCGCGGACGGCGAACTTCGTCGCGCAATAGACGGCAGCGGTGGGCGACACGGCAAGACCGCCAATCGAAGAAATGTTGATGACCTGGCCGCTACCCTGCTGCTCCATCGTCGGCAGGACGGCCGCGATGCCATGCAGCACGCCTCGGATGTTCACGTCGATCATCCGGTCCCATTCATTGACCTTCACCGCGCTTAGCGGCGAAAGCGGCATCACGCCGGCATTGTTGATCAGCACATCGATGCGGCCGAACGCATCAAGCGCATTGCGCGCGAACGTCGCGACATTCTCGGCCGACGTGACGTCGAGCTCGCGGTATTGGACGATTCCGCCTGCTTGCTGCAGCGACTTCGCCAGCTCGGCCAGCCGTTCGGTGCGGCGCGCGCCAATAACCAGCCGATGCCCTTGCGCGGCAAGCAAGCGCGCGGCCGCCTCGCCGATTCCGCTGCTGGCGCCGGTGATCAGGATGACTTTCGATTCGTTCGAGAAATTTGCCATGTTGAATAATCCTATTTTTCGATGGGAATCTTCGGATGTGCCCGGGATGGAATGGCGGCGTCGCGCCTGACAGGTTTTTATCCGCGCTACAGCCTGTTCATTCATCATCCGGTGCATGAATGTTAGGAAATTCCGCGCTTTGGGCGAATACACGGACCGATCCCGTTATTGCCTATTCCTATCATCCTTGGCTGGCGCAGGCTGCCAGGGAAACGCTAGAATGGCGCGTGACGCGATAAAGGGGAGAAGGCGGTGACCAAGGTTCGAAGTGCCGCTTCGATCAAGATGGTTCGCTTGTTGGAGACGCTGGCGCCCAACGAGGGCTACACGCAGTCCGCGCTGGACAGCGTGCGGCTGATGCGGTCGGACCGCCCGCTGGGACGCACGCCCGTGTTTTATGAACCCAGCATCGTGATCGTTTGCCAGGGGCGAAAGCTAGGCTTCCTGGGCGACGAGGTATATGTCTACGATGCGCAGCATTACCTTGTGCTGTCCGTGCCGTTACCGTTTTCCACCGAAACGCAGGCCTCGCCAGAGGAGCCCATGCTTGCCGTGTCCATCCGCCTGGACCTGCTGGAACTTAGCGACCTGATCACACAGATCGGGTCGGCCGGCAATCATCCCGATGCGCCGCCCGCCGGCATTACCTCCACGCGGCTGGCGGGGCACCTTGAGAGCGGCACGTTACGGTTGCTGGAGGCATTGACGGACCCGCTTGACGCACAGGTGCTGGGGCCCAGCCTGGTGCGCGAGATCTGCTATCGGGTACTGACCGGCGAGCAAGGCGGCGCGATGCGTGCCGCGCTTGCCCACCACGGCCGATTTGGGCGTGTGGCGCGGGCCCTCAAGCGTATCCACACGGATTACGCAAAGCCGCTGAACGTTGCAAGTCTTGCGCAGGAGGCCGGGATGAGCGTGCCTGCGTTCCACGCCAACTTTCGCACGGTGACGCAGACCTCGCCGATCCAGTACATCAAGTCGACTCGCCTTCATCAGGCGCGGCTGATGATGATACGTGACGGGGTGACAGCCGCCGCGGCGGCGGCTCGCGTTGGATACGAAAGCGCGCCGCAGTTCAGCCGTGAGTTCAAGCGCCTGTTTGGGCGGACGCCGTTGAATGAAGTCCGCGACATGCGCGAATCATTCACGCTTTCTCCCGCAGTTCGCTTCGGCGGCTAAGGTCTTGCTATCGGGCCACGCCCAGGATAGCCATCCTGGGACGTGGCGGTCATGCTCTTTTCAAGGGTTTGGCATGCCGGTACATCAATCGCGCTTTGCCGAGACGCCGGCGATTGGCGCGTCGAATGCCAGCGCGGCCTTGACGGGATCAAAGTACTCGCGCAAATGGGCGATGCGTCCGTCACGCGCTGTCAGGAAGACGACATACTCTTGCTGGTAGATGCGGCCCGTTTCGGGGACCCGTCCTTCGGCGCGCACC
The DNA here is from genome assembly GCF_002975275.1 of Achromobacter sp. MYb9. Lineage (GTDB taxonomy): Bacteria > Pseudomonadota > Gammaproteobacteria > Burkholderiales > Burkholderiaceae_B > Achromobacter. The sequence continues at coordinate 199,609 of NZ_PCOQ01000003.1, forward strand.
CGTGCAACGGCCTTATGCGGATCGTCGCTTGCAGTGACTTCAATATCGAAGAAGCGGAAATGGGTGACGGCACCCTTGAACCAGTTCGCATGCCTGACGACCGCCTCGCGGCCGTCAAGCTGCAACGGATGGCCCAGGCTGGGCGCATAAGGCAAGTCCCATACGATGTCGTCATGGATCAGTGTTTGCCATTGCTGGTTGTCGTCAACCAGCCACTGGAAATGTTGTTCCAACAAAGTCGCTGCGCTATGCATGATCGTTTTCCCGTGAAGCGATTATCAAACGGCGGCCGTTGCAACGGGCGCGCGACGGTTGTCCAGACTGAACGCGCCTGCGCCGAACGCCACCACCTGCAAAAGTCCGCCTGCCATGGCCAAGTTCTTGAGGAAGTGGAACAACTGGTTCTGGTCCGCCAGCGCATGGTGAAAGATGAGAGCGGTGGCGACGGCATACGCCGCGAGTAAAGCTGCCACCAGACGGGTCCGATAGCCAAGCCCAAGCAGGACTGAACCGACCAGTTCGAGCATCACCGCAGCCACGAGGCCGAGCACGGGGGCCGGGAGCCCCATCGATGCGATGTATGCCAGATTTGCATCGGGAGCCACGATCTTGCCCAGCGCGCTGAGCAAGAAAATGGTGGCCATCAAGACACGGCCGATGAAGGGAAGTGCGGTAGCGGCGTTGGGGGTCGAATTCATGGTGAACATCCTTGTAGAAGTTGATGTTCGAAGCTTAGGATCTTGACTCCTATCCATGAAGCCTATATTTTTCGATGCTATCTATCTAATTGGCAGATACATGCTCGACGCCGTCTCGCTTGATCAGCTTCGCACCTTCATCGCCGCCGCCGACGAGGGCAGCTTTTCGGCAGCGGGCCGGAAGCTAAGGCGCGCCCAATCCGTCGTCAGTCATACCCTGGCGAACTTGGAGGGTCAGCTGGGCGTGCGGCTCTTTGATCGCACAGGGCGCTATCCACGTTTGACCGAAGCAGGCGCCGCGCTACTGATTCAGGCGCGCACGGTGGTCAGTGGGATGGACGGCTTCAAATCGAAGGCGCGCGCGATGGCGGAAGGGCTTGAGCCAGAACTGTCCGTAGTGGTCGACGTCATGTACCCGATGTCATCGCTGACCGATGCGGTCGGCGCATTCCGAAAAGCGTTTCCGCACACGCCGCTTCGGCTTTATGTAGAAGCGCTGGGCGCCGTGATGCAACCCGTCATTGAACAAACGTGCCGGATTGGCATCAGCGGTTCAATGCCGGTTATTCCAGACCTCATGGAAGCGGAAAAACTGCTGGACGTGCCCATGGTGACAGTTGCCGCGCCGTCACATCCGCTGGCGTCTCGTGATGGCCTGATTCAGCCGCGCGAATTGAAGGAGCACGTGCAGTTGGTGCTGACCGACCGCACGGCGCTGACCGACGGTACGACCTTCGGCGTTTTTTCTCCGCAAACATGGCGGCTTGCGGACCTTGGTGCAAAGCACGCGTTCTTGCGCGCCGGATTCGGGTGGGGGCACATGCCGCTGGCGATGGTGCAGGCTGACCTGGATGCCGGCGCGCTTGTCCGGCTGCGGCTGGCGGCCTTCGAAGTTCGCACGCCGCCAATCGCGATGTTCGCGGTTTACCGAAAGGACACGCCGCCTGGCCCGGCAGGCCGGTGGTTTCTCGAACGGCTCATGGAATCGCGTTAGCCAGCCGCCATGCCGATACGGGCCGCGCCTTTGACCATGAAATTCGCCTAAGTTGTTGATTTTTAAGGTTATAGGGCGACGCGGCCCATGAGCATCAGCGGCGGTTGGCGTCAGGCGGCTATCATTGGTCGCCATCCGGTGATTAATGACCTGGTTGATCAAGCGCCCGACCCTGCGAGGCGCGCATCTCACGGTAACCCGTCCATGAAGACCCTTAAAAAATCGAGCAAGCTCGCTCACGTCCTGTATGACATTCGTGGCCCGATCATGGATCGGGCCAAGCAGATGGAGGACGAAGGCCAGCACCTCATCAAGCTCAATATCGGCAATCTGGCCGCGTTCGGCTTCGATGCCCCGGAAGAAGTCCAGCTGGACATGATCCGCAACCTGCCGAACTCGGCGGGTTATTCGGACAGCAAGGGCATCTTCGCCGCGCGCAAGGCGGTCATGCACTACACCCAGGCGCAGGGCACGCAGGGCGTGACACTGGACGACATCTATCTGGGCAACGGCGCCTCCGACCTGATCGCGATGGCGACCAACGCGCTGCTCGATGATGGCGACGAGCTCCTGCTGCCCGCGCCGGACTACCCGCTGTGGACGGCGGTGACGAGCCTGTCCGGCGGGTCGCCCGTGCATTACCTGTGCGACGAGGCGAACGGCTGGATTCCCGACCTGGACGACATCCGCGCCAAGATCACGCCGCGCACCAAGGGGATCGTGGTCATCAACCCGAACAACCCGACGGGCGTGCTCTACCCCGATGACGTGCTGCGGGGAATCGTCGACATCGCGCGTGAATTCGGACTGGTCATTCTGGCCGACGAGGTCTATGACAAGGTGCTGTACGACGACGTCCAGCACACCGCGCTGGCCAGCCTGTCCACCGATGTGCTGACGCTGACCTTCAATTCGCTATCCAAGAGCTACCGGGCTTGTGGCTACCGCGCCGGCTGGATGGTGGTCTCGGGCGACAAGGGCGCTGCCCGTGATTACATCGAAGGCCTGGATATGCTTGCCAACATGAGGCTGTGCGCCAACGTGCCGGGCCAGTGGGCGATCCAGACCGCGTTGGGTGGCTATCAGAGCATCAACGACCTGGTGCGCGAGGGCGGCCGATTGCACCGCCAGCGCGAATTGGCTTACGAGCTGATCACCGCCATCCCGGGCGTCACCTGCGTCAAGCCGCAGGCCGCGTTGTACATGTTCCCGCGGCTGGACCCCGAGGTCTATCCCATCCAGGACGACCGCCAGTTTTTCCTGCAGCTTCTCGAAGCCACGCGCGTGATGCTGGTGCAGGGCACGGGCTTCAACTGGTCGCGCCCCGACCACTTCCGCATTGTGTTCTTGCCGCACGAGGCCGATCTGCGGGAAGCCATCGGCCGCATCGCCAAGTTCCTGGGCGAATACCGCGCCAAGCATGCGAAGCAACGGTTGGTTTCCGTGGATGCCGATCCGGCGGAGCAGGCTGTCGATTCGCCGGTCAAGCTGGCGGCGAAGGCCGGATAAAACGTTAACGGCCGGCGTGCCGGGCCGGGGGGGCAGCCGCGATAGCCATATGCGCAAAGTCCTTGGCCGCTTTCGCGGCATACCCGGCCGGCATCACGGCGGTGGTGGCGCTGGATAGCCCGAATGCCCCCTCCATCAGGGCAAGCACGCCCGCCGCGAGCGTGCGCGCGCCCCGAGTGTCGCGCTGCTGCTCGCGCAAGGCGGCAACCACCAATTCCGTGACCATCGCCAGTTCCTGCGCGATCACCTCGCTGTACACCGCGCGCACCTCTTCCTGGCGCACGGCCTCGGCGCTGATCATGACCCACGCCGCGACCGCATCCGGCGCCGCGCCTTCGCCCCTGCCCAGGCGGGCTTCAAGGTAGGCATCCAGCCGCAGGCCAGGCGCCGCGGCGGCATCGCAGATACGCGTGAAACGGCTACGCGCAACCTCGGCCAGCATGTCGATGAGCGACAACAGGATTTCTTGCTTGTTCTTGAAGTGGTAGTGGATCAGCCCCGGCGCCAGGCCGGCCTGGCTTGCGATGGACTGGATCGTCGCCTTCTCATAACCATGCCGTGCAATGACGGTGAGCAGGGCTTGCGTAATTTCAGCGCGGCGTGCTTCGGTGTTGGGGCTTCGGGCCATGGCGGGGGCGTCATAGTTGGGTAGATAACCAATTTTAGTTGCGCAAAGTGCCGTAGAGGAGTAATTTTTCAATATTGGTTGTTCAACCAATTTATAAAACAATGCCATTGATCGGGCCATAGCCATGTCTAACCCATCCGCCCACCGCGCCGCCGAACCCTTTTTCCCGCTGCCCGACGGAAGCTTGTTCTGCAAAGTGATACCCGGCTTTCTCTCCCCGGAAGAGTGCGACCGCCTGATCGCGGAAAGCGAGGCTCGGGGCTACGCAGGAGCCGATAGCGATTACCCGCCGTCCTACCGGAACAACGATCGCCAAGTGCTCGATTCCCCGGATCTGGCCTCTGGAATGTTCGCGCGGTTGCAGGGGTTGGTGCCCGCGTCCATGCCGCTGGCGGAGACAGAACCCTCGGCCTTGCCGTGGACGCTGGATTCGATCAATGAACGGTTTCGCTTGTGCCGCTATCGTCCCGGGCAGGTGTTTCACATGCATCAGGATGGGGTGCATCATCGCAGCCGCAGCCTGCAATCGTGCCTGACCTTTCTGGTCTATCTCAGCGATGGCGCATCATGCGAGGGAGGCGACACCCAGTTCTATGAAGCCGCGCACGCCGGCGACGGCGAACCGATCGCCACCGTGACGCCACAGGCGGGCAGTTTGATCGTTTTCGATCACCGCCTTTGGCATGCCGGCGCGCGCGTGACGGCCGGGACGAAATACATCTTGCGCAGCGACGTGGTTTATCGCGCACCGGAAGGGGCGTGCCACACCGCAGCGGCGACCTTTGAATCGGGACACCAGGGGTATGTGTGGACGCTGGAACCACTAAGCCCGGAAATCTTCGCCAGCGGCGGGCGCGATACCTCGATCCGCGTATGGCATCGGGACGGCACTTTGCTGCGCACCCTGAATGGGCACACGCAGTCCGTGTTGGGGTTGGCGCGCTTGTCCGACCGGTGTCTGGCGTCGGTTTCTCGCGACCGCGCGTTGCGGATCTGGGACTGGCAATCGGGACGCTGCCTGCATGTTGTGGACTTGGCGCATGCGGCCGCGCTGCTGAGCGTGGTGGCGCTGGACGACGGCACGGTCGCCACGGCTGGCGCGGACCGGCACATCAACCTGTGGGATGCGAAAGGGGGCGCATGCGGCGCGCTGAAAGGGCATGACGGTTGGGTCTGGGCCGTGGACAAGATGCCGGATGGGCGGCTGGCATCGGCGTCCGAAGACGGCGATGTCAGGATCTGGCACCCGGCAACCGGCGCATGCCTGCACGTATTGCCGGGGCCGGTTGCCCTGCGTTCCTTGGCCGTATCCGACGATGGGCGGCACATCGCGACCGCGGGTATCGACGGAAGTCTCGTGCTGTGGCAGCGGCATGGCGACACCTGGACAATATTGCGCTCGTTCGCCGCGCACGGCGCCGCTGTGCGCCGAGTGCGGTGGTTGTCCCCCACGCTGCTTGCGTCCGCAGGCGAAGACAACCAGACACGGCTGTGGGCGATGCCCGGCTGCACACCGCTTCACGCCGAGCGCAGCCGGAACTTCACGACGGACGTCATGGCCATGGGCGAGGGTATCCTGAGTTGTTCGTATGACGGCCAGATACGTTGGTTGAACTACGGCGGTTGAACAACGGCGGGTAGAACAACCAGGCTTGCGCGGATTTATAACGCCGGCTTCAGGACCATCAGGAAGTACACCGCCACCATGGCCAGGAAGGCGGGGTAGCCCAGGCATTCCCACCACCGCGCAAAGCGCCAGTAGCGTGCGGGCAACGTGGCCTGACCCGAGGCGTGGGCAGTGGCGGCCATCTTGGACATCTCGTATTGCAGCCACACCACCGGCAGCCAGCACACGCCCGCCAGCAGATACAAGGCGATCGACAGACTGACCCAGGGCGTGGTCCATTGCCAGCCGGCGGCATGCGCCAGCCAGAGGCCCGACAGGGGCTGGAACACGACGGCAGGCGTGGTGAACCACAGATCGGCCCGGACCACCAGTTTCGACACGGCGGCGATCGCCGGGATGGAACCCGTCCGGTTGGTAAAGAAGAGGTAGAAGGCCGTGCCGAAGCCGGTGCCCACCAGCAGCACCGACGACAGAATATGCAGGGTCTTGACCGTCAGATATACGTTCATGGCTTGGGTTCCTCGGTAAGCAGAATCAGTAATAGCGCGATGACGGCGGCGTTTTTCAGGACCGGGCCGAACGGGTGCCACAGGTACTCGGGCAAGGCCACGGCAATCACGGCCGTGTAGCCCGACACCAGCCACAACTGCGCGGCCCACAGGCGCCGGCCGGGCTTGCACAGCGTGGCGACACCCAGCGCGAAATCCAGCCCCGCGGCCAGGTACAGCGCCGCAAGTGCGGCGGCGCCTTGCACGCCAACCGGTTCAAGCAACGCCAGGCTGCCGGCCATGGGATAGAGGAAGGCGCTGCAAAGGGCCGTCCATAGCCAGATCAACGCCAACGCGCCGCGAAGCAGGCCCGGGCGCCACGCCGCCAGCGCCTGATGGCGCAGGGCCAGCGCATCGGCGGGTTCGATGAAGGATTCGATGCCGGCGGGCGGACGCCCCAGCGCCCGGGTCGTCGTCGCGCTGGCGTCCGTATTGCCGGCGCGCAGCATCCGCCAGGTGTCGCGCGTCAACAAGGACCCAGGCAATCGGTTCAGCAGCACCGCGCCGGCCGATACCAGCCATGCCGGCACGCAAATTTGCCGCGCCGGTGCAAAGCCCATGGCGCGCCGGTAGGTGGCCAGCATCTGACGAAACTCGACCTCGGTGCCGCCGACCAGGTTCAGCACGGAAGGGCCGACATCATCAGCGCGCAGCGACCGCGCGACGATTTCGGCCAGCTCGTCCACGAGGATCGGACGCAGTAACGGGTGGCCGCCGCCCGGCAGCGGATGTATCGGTAATGTGGCCAGCGCGCGGAAGAACCGCGCCGACGCGCCTTGCTCGCCATAGACCAACGCCGGGCGCAAGATATGGTGCGGCACAGGCAACGACCGCAGGTGATCGTCGGCCGCGCGTTTGCTTTGGAAATAGGGCGTCTCGCCGTGCGCGGCGCCCAATGCCGACAGTTGCACGATGCGCCGGACACCGGCAATGCGGGCGGCCTGGAATAAGGCGATTGGCGCCGCCCGGTGGACCCGGTCGAAGGTGGCGCCCGCGTTCTCGATCAAGATGCCGACGGCGTTGACCACCACATGGATGCCGCGCAGCCGGTCTGTCCAGGCAGCCGGGTGCGTGTCCTTCATGTAGTCAATGGCGATTTCGTCCGGCCGGGCGGCTACCCGCACGCCTTTCAGCACCCGGTGGCCGTCGCGCGCCAAGGCGTCGCAAAGCGCCCGGCCGACAAATCCGTTCGCGCCGCAGACCAGGATGTTCATGCCGCCGCCTTGATGGGTAAGTCGTTCATGCTTTTCTCTTATTTCTGCTATTTCTGTATAGACAGAAATAGGTGCTGAAAAAAAAGCGGGATTTTTGGTCCCGCCCTGGAGATCAAGCCTTGGTGCGCCGCATGGTCTTGCTGATCTTTGCGCCCATGCCCAGCGTCTTCATCAACGTCTCGGGTTTCATGCGCAGCATCTCGTCGGACCAGGTGGTCAGGATTTCCAGGAATTCCAGTGTTTCCCGCACGCGCTGTTCGGTGGCGCGGCTTTCGTTTTCGATTTCCGGGCTGGCCAGGCTGTCGCGCAGCATGGTCAGCGTGGGATCGATTTCGCGTTGCCGGCGGCCTTCGACGATCAGCTTGAACAGCTCCCAGATATCTGTGGACGTTTCAAAGTGGTCACGCCGGTCTTCCATGACGTGGACGACCCGGGCCAGGCGCCAAGCCTGCAATTCCTTGAGACTGTTGCTGACGTTCGAGCGCGCAACGCCAAGCGTGTCGGCGATTTCCTCGGCGGGCACGGGACGGCCCAGCAGGTAGAGCAGGGCGTGGATCTGGGCGACGGTGCGGTTCACGCCCCAGCGCGAGCCCATCTCGCCCCAATGTAGGATGAATCGTTCGGCGATCGGAGTCAGTTTCATGGGGCCACTGTAGGAGGTTTCTGTTATTTCTGTCAAGACAGAAATAACAGAAACCAAAGGGCTTCTAAGCCTGCGGGGCGAAACCCGCCTGGTCAGCCGTTTGACGCGATGCGCTTGCGTTCAGCAAGCCTGTGGCGCGGGGCTTGCCGAGTTGATCGACGAGACGCCGGGCGCCCAGGCCGTGACCGGGCCGGTCGGCGCTGTCGGTGCTGTCGCACGTCATGGAGGGATTGCCCCGCCGGCAGTGCGCCGTGCTCATCGCCCTGCGGGTGGAAGGGCGCAGCCGCGCCGATGCCGCAGAATGGCTGGGCATGTCGTTGCGGTCGGTAGACACCGCCCTGCGCCAGGCGCTACGGCATTGCGAGAAGGCCGCTCAGGGCGTGGTGACCTGATACCCGCGCTGCTGCATGCAACTGCTATAGGCGGAGGAGACGGCCGCATTGGTCTGCGCCGTCTCGCGGCGATCCTGACGCTGCCGGGAGCCGCCCACCACCATCCCGGCGACCGCCGCATCTTTCGCCTGGTTCTGCCGGTACTCTTGTTTGACATCATCGTTTACGCGGTCAGAGACCTCTTCGTGTTGACGGCCGCGTGCGCCGGCGACGGCCGCGCCCGCCACTGCGCCAGTCGCGGCGCCGCGGGCGCGCCCGCCGGACGGCGAGCTATCCGTGCTTGGCGTGCCCGCTTGGGCCTGGCATGCGCTGATGTCTTGTTGGGTGGTTTCGGCAGTCTGCCCTTTTAGCGGCGTGACCGTCTGTGCGGCGGCGCCAAGGCAGAACAGGGAAAGGACCGGGGCGGCGCAGATAAAGATGGATTTTTTCATCGAAAACTCCATTCGCGGTCAGGGGCCCGCTACGTTGCAGTCTAGCTTGGCGTGTCGCGCCCATGGGCGAATGCGGCGTACCTCAAATGGGGTATGGCCTATCTGCCCGATGTCCGGGGCGGCAAGGCCGGCGGCAGTCCTGCCGAGAAGCGATAGGGCTGCAGCGGCAGCAGGCCTTGGATCGTGCCCAGGTCGTTGGCGGCCTCGGCGCGCACCTGTTGCGCGGTCTGCTCGTTGCGCAAGGCTTGATTGGCCGCCAGCGATCGCGCGTCCAGCCTGGCCAGTTGATCGTGGAATGCCTGGATGGCGTGCTGCAGGCAATGGGCGAACGGCGGCGCCTGCGGGCGCGCAGCACGATCGGCTTGGGCCTGGGCGCGCAAGCGCTCGGCCCGGTAGCCGTCCACGACGTTGTCGATCCGGGCAGCGCCAATCGGTTCGATGGCGCGCAAACTCATCGTGACGCCTTGCGTGCGCGGATCCAGAGCTGCTGCGTCACGGCGCCGATCACGAAAATTCCGACCCACGCCGCCAGCGCGCCGCGCACCAAGGGGGATTGCGGCCCGTCCGCCAGCGGATGGGAGACAGGCAGCCGCGTCAGCGTTTCCGCTATCCCGGGGACCCACATCAGGAAAAAGCTGAACGAGAACCCCAACTGGGCCAGATGCGGTTTCGCCCGGGACAGCCAGGGCATCCGCGACACGAGCAGCGCGCCCGATACCGAGAGCAACGCCAGAATGCCGAGCGCATGCCCGGCATTGAACCCGCCCGAGCTGGACAGCCCGAACGAGGTCAGCACGGCCAGCAGCAGTCCGCCCAGATAGATCTTGCCGGTTCGCGTGCTGCTGTCGATCCCGCGATACCGCGCGAAGCTGTACAGGCCCACGGTGGCGGGCACGAGGCTGATGAGGGTGTGCGCGGCCCCCAAAGCGGAAATAGGATGTGGCATGGCGGATGCTCCTTGGAATCCATTAAAACAACCAACTAGTTGGTCGATAGTTAAGTAAAATAAAAGGCGCACCGGTGGGGTGCGCTTCACGCTGTGATTAATCCGATACGGTCAACTGGCGAATGGCTGCGCGCGTAATCGACGCGAATACCTCGGGGTCGCCCAACGCGCGCGCGGTCAGCATCGCGCCATGCACGGTCGACATGAAGGCCTGCGCTTCAACGTGGATGCCGTCGCGCAGTTGAAACTGCCCCGTGGACACGCCGCGTTCAAGCACCGATCCGATCCAGGCGGCCAATTCGCCAAAATACGCCCTCACTTCGTCCGCGATCGCTTGGGGAAGCATGGGCGATTCGGCGGCCAGCATCGCGCAGATGCACATGGGCATCGAGCCGTCGCGCAGGCACTTGGCCCAGTAATCCGTGTAGGCAGTCAAGCGCCCTAAGGGGTCCGGGACGTGCTGATCCAGCGCCGCCAGCCCGTTGCGGGCCTGTTCGCGATGATGGACGACCACGGTAAGGACCAGATCCGCTTTGGCCGGGAAATGATGGTGAATGCTGGGCTTGCCGATATGGACCCGTTCGGACACATCGGCGTAGCTGAATCCGTGATAGCCCCCGGCGGCGAGCAGCAGTCGGGTTTGCTCGACGATCTCGACCGCTCTCGGGGAAAGCTCCAAACTCATTGCGAATCCATTCTGGGTGACGAAAAAAGCCTGCCGGCTGCCGCGGCGCGTGGCGTAAGTGCCGCCATTGCGCGGGCATGGCAGCCAATCTACTAGTTGGTCGGTTGGAAGTCAAGGCCACCCCGAGGCCTTGGCAGCGGCGCCAGGCGGTGCCGCCGGTCGCCGATCAGCGCTTGCGGGCCGTCAGCCACTGCGCCGGCGAAAGCGCCTGGCCCACGATGCGCACTTCGCCGATGCTGCCGAAGAAGCCGTCGGCGCGCGCGCCGTCCCATGAGCCCGCGCCTATGATCCACGGCATGTCGGCCGCCAGCGTGGCCAGGCCAGGGGCGTCGGACGCGTTGCGAAGCACCGGCGCGCCTTCGATGTACAGGATGGTTTCATGCGTGGCGTTGTCGTTCACGATGGCGACATGCAGCCACTTGTCGGCGATGATCTCGCCCGACCAGTTGGTCTTGGCTTCACGCGTGCCGGTGCGCTCGGGCACCACCTCCCACTGGATTTCGCGCAGGCTGGACACGGCGAACAGCAGCGGAGGCGACTCCGGATCGCCGCCGGAGAAGCCCGGCAATGCGCCGCGTTTGCCGTCGCGCGTCATGATGTTCATCCACGCGTGCCGCGACGCGGTCCAGTCGCGGTCGATCTTGATGAAGGCTTCGACGGTGTAGCCGCTGGGCGCCGTTTCCGCGTTCAGCGCGGCGGCCGTGCCGGTGGTGAAGTAGCTCATGCGCGCCGTGTTCTTGTCGGTGTTCAGGAACCGCACCGAGCCGGGAGCGGCAGACAGGTAGTGATGGTCGTTGGACCAGACCACGTCGCCCAGTTGCGCGCCCGCCACGCCGTCGACGTTCAGGGATGCGCGGCGCACCGGGTTCAGGCCGGTGCGGTCGGCGACGACTTCGCCCACCTGTACCGGTTGGCCGTCCGCGCCGCCGAAGAAGCGCCAGTGCGCCAGCGTGCCGGACACCTGCGGATAGTCTTCGCTGTCGGCCGCCGGCTTTTGCTCGGTGGCGGCCGGATCGATGTAGTTGGCAAGAATCAGGGCGCGGGCCTGCTCGACCAGCGCGGTGTGCGTGGGCGCGGCCGCCTTGAAGTCCTTGTTGAAGCCGCCGAACCGTTTGGCGAAGTCCATCTTGATCGTGAACTGCTCGTTGGCGCCCGTCAGCACCGCCTGGTCGAACGTGTTGAGGGTGTCTTTCGGTTTTTGAGGCACCCACGGCGAGAACGACAGCACGCGGATCTCGTTGTTGCTCAGGTCGAATTCGTACAGGCGCATCAGGCCGTTGCCGCCCTGGTAGGCCATCTGGTAGTCCACCACCATTTCCTCGACGGGGTTGCCGAAGGCATTGGTCTTGGTCAGGTGCGCGGCGCCGTGATAGTGGCCGTTGAGCGTCATGAAGATCTGATCATTGTCGCGGATCAGCTTGTCCCACAGCATCAGGCCGTAAGGCACTTCCAGCGGCGTGACGCCGTCTTTGTCGATGTTCAGCAACTGGTGGTTGACCAGGATGACGGGCAGCGAAGGGTTGGCGCGGATGACCTGGTTGGCCCACGCCAGCGCGGCGTCGGAAATGCGCCACGACAATGACAGCACCATGAATTTCTGGCCCTCGGCCTGGAACACGTGGTACTCGTGGAAGCCGCTGGGGTCGCGGCCCCCGAAGGTGGCTTGCTGCTTGGCGCGGTCGGCGCCAAAGGTCCGCAGATAGGGCTCCACGGCCAGGTTGCGCTGCGCGTCGGTCGCGCTGCCCTGGCTGCTGGCGTCGACATAGTCGCGGTCCAGGATCACGTCGTGGTTGCCGGCCAGGATCGAGTAGGGAACGCGGGCGTCCTCCAGGATCTTCATGGCCGCGTCGGCCACCTTCCATTGGTCGGGCTTGCCCTGCTGGTCCACCACGTCGCCCAGATGGATCAGGAACGGAATGCTGAGCGATTTGGCGTGGTCGGCCACCCATTGTGTCTGGGCCTTGTACGGCTCGCTGCCGTACTTGCGCATGAACTGCTGGTTCTCGGCGTCGGTCGCATAGCGCGAATAGAACTGCGTGTCGGGCAAGACCGCCACCGCGAAGCTGGATACGTTCTTGGGTTGCGGTTGCGGTTCCGGATCCGGTTGCGGCGCGGGGGAGCCGGGCGCCGGGGTGGCGTCATCGTCGTCGTCGCTGGAGCAGGCGGACAGCAGCAGCGAGCCGCCTACCGGCAGCAGCGTGGCGCCGAAGCCTGCCTTGAGCAGGCTGCGGCGGCGCGGGTCTGTCGCCGTCGGCAGGGGGGAGTGTGTCTCGGCAATGTCATGTTTACCGTCGTGCTTGTCTTGCGCCATCTGTGCCGCCCGTCCGAAAAAGTGGGAAGCATAGAAACGCCTAATGACGGGATGATGAATCCCGCCATGCCCGATCATCACTGCAAGCTGAGTGCTCCCTGGACGTCGACGCAGCGGTTGCACAGCCCGCCGCCATCCGGCACGGACTGCGCGTGCCGGCGGCAGCACGGACACGCGCGCCACGCCGTCGGCCGGAAGCTCGCTTGCGCGCCATCGTCCATCGCATCTTCCTGGCGCACATCCGCGGCGCCGAGCACGTCCGCGAATGCGCCAAGCCTGTTCGCCACGGTCCGCGATAGCATGACCTCCACCTGGGCGGGGCCCTTGACCCGGTCATCCCGATTGCTTTCCACCCAGCGGTGCAGGGCCCCCTTGACCTCGACCGCTTCCTCATAGGCCGCGAGGCTTGCGGCCTCGTCGTCGAAGGCGGGCAGGCGGACGTCGGCAAGCGTGGCCAGCAGCACGCTGTCCGCCTGCTCTGCACCCGCCGTTTTCAGGTACTGGAAAACTTCCTCGCAAGAGAAGGCCAGTACTGGCGTCAGCAGCCGCACCAGCGTGCGCACCAGCAAGCCCAGCACATGCTGGACCTGCCGCCGGCGGGGCGCGTCAGGCTGGTCGCAATAGAGGCTGTCTTTCACCGCCGGAAAATAATCGCTGGATGCGCTTTCCGCATAACGCAGCAGATGGGACACGGCAGCGGCAAAGTCGTAGCGGTCGGCCGCCGCGCAGACATCCGCGCCCAGCTTGCGCAGCAAGGTCACCTGGACCCGGTCCAGCGGATGAGCCAGCGGCGGCGCGGTCCAATCGAAATCCTGCAGGTTCTGCAGGCAGAAGCGCATCGTGTTGCGCAGCTTGCGAAAGCGCTCTTGGGTCAGCGCCAGCGCCTCGCCCGAGAACTTCAGCTCGCGCGTAAAGTCCTGCTGCAGCGTCCACAAGCGCAGCACGTCCGGGCTCAAGGTCTTCAGCATCTGATCCAGCGGCTGGTAGTTCTTGCTGGACTTCGAGAATTTCTGGCCCGTGCCATCCACCACGAAACCGTGCGTGACGACCTGCTTGTAGGGCGCACCGCCGCCGGCCGCCGCGCAGGTCAGCAGCGACGACTGAAACCAGCCGCGGTGCTGGTCGGAGCCTTCCAGATAGACGTCGGCAGTGCGGCCGTAGCGCTGCATCAGCACAAGCTGATGGGTCACGCCGCTGTCGAACCACACGTCCAGCGTGCGCCGCGGGCCTTCGCTCTGCCAGGCTTCCACGCCTTCCGTGGCGACCCGCGCCGCCAGGCGCAGGTCGTCGGGGTTGGCGGGGTCCACCAGGGGCGTGCCCCACAGCCGGTTGCGTGACACGCACCAGGCCCCCCGACCGGCCAGCATGCTGGTCAGCCGTTCACGGCCGGAGGCGGGCACGAACGTCACCGCGTCCAGCGCGCGCAGGGCATGCTGCCGGGTCTCGGCCAGGTCCAGGAACCACTCTTGCGACGCGCGGAAGAACACCGGCGTCTTGTGCCGCCAGCAATGGGGGTATTCATGTTCCAGGGTGGATAGGGCGACCACCAGGGGCGCGACGCGTTCCAATACGTGGGCCCTGGCTTGCGCCAGATCCATGCCCTCCATGCCCGGCACGACAAAGCGCCCACGTGCGTCCAGGTACTGCTCGACCGCCAGGCCGTGTTGCTCGCAGACGCGAAAATCGTCCGTGCCGAACGCCGGCGCCATGTGCACCAGCCCCGTGCCCGCGCGGCTGACGAAGTCCGCCGGCAAAACAGGAACGGTGTCTTGGGTGTAAGGACTGACCACCATCAACCCCGCCAGCTCGAAGTCGGGCAGTGCTTCGTCGCCGGGCTGGCGCAGGCGAACCCGTGTACGCGGCCCGTCGGCCGCGGCGACATAGCTGAGCGTCGGGTTATAGGCGACGGCCTTGTTCGCGGGCAGCGTATACGGCGTGGTGGTCCATACGTCCAGGAACAGGTTGTTGGCGCCGGCGACCGGAAACAGCACGACCAGGCTGTCGCCGGTCTTCGTTTGGTATTCGACCTCGGCCTCCGCCAATGACGAGGCGCACGCCGGACACCAGTGCACCGGCCGCAGCCGCGTGACGGCGCCGGGCAGCGATTGGAACACCTGCGCCGCGCCGGCTTCGAAGCGGGGCGCCATGGTGAGGTAGGGCTGGTCCCAATCGGCGGCCACGCCCAATTCCCGGAATTGCGCGGTCTGTCGTTCGACCTGCGACTGTGCGTAGGACCGGCAGGCCGCCACGAAGGCCGGCGGATCGTCCTTGGCGTGGCCCAGGCGTTCAACCTCCAGCTCGACGGGCAGGCCGTGGCAGTCGAAGCCCGGCACATACGGCGCGAAATAGCCTTGCAGCCGTTTGAACTTGACCACCGAGTCTTTCAGGCCTTTGTTGACGGCGTGGCCCAGATGCAAGGCGCCATTGGCATACGGCGGGCCGTCATGCAGCAGGAAAAGCGGACGCGCGCCTTGCGTGCGATGCAGGCTATCGACGACCGGCGGGCTTGACCATCGTTGCAGGGTCTGCGTTTTATCGGCGTGGGCGGTGGTCAGCGGGAAAGCATGCTTGAAGAGATTCAGCGTGTACATTTTTTCGAGTCCAGAAATGCAAAAAGGGCAGCGTTCTGTACGCTGCCCTTTGGAAGGCGAGGTGCGAAGGTGGGGCTTAGCTGCCCAACGTAATTCGCCCCCGGCGCCCAATGGCAGCGGAGGAGCGAATAATCACGATCGACGGGAATCTGGACACGGTTGTTGGCTGGTGGCGTGTTGACGTTGTGCATTGACTCTATCACAGCAACAGGACCGGAAACAATCGCAACAATAATTTTCGAGTTTGGCGCTGCGGCTGGCGCCGGGGCTGCCGGGCGGCGCACCGGCGCGGGGCGGCGGAAACCCGCGTCATTGCTGGCGGTTCGGCCGCAATGCCGGTCCGTGTTGTCGCGCAAGGCCTGCCGCATTGTGCGCAATCGCGTGTCGCGCCATGTTTCAGGCGCCAAGCGGGCATTGCGGTCCGGTACCGGCTCAGTAGTATGCGCGGTCAACGATCTGATTCAGCCTCATTCAAGGACCGATCCATGACTTTGCCGCGAACGCGACTTGCGTTGTCCACTCTGGCGCTTTCGATTGCCCTGTCGGGCTGCGCGTCGCCTTCGCTAATGAGCGACGAGGGCACCCGGGATGACCCGCGCTACGCGCAGCTGCTGGATCTGATCGACGAAGCGCTGAAGTCGGGCATGGCCGTGGTGTTGGTGGCCGACTTGACGCCCCATCCCACGCTGGGCGATGCGTTGGCCATGACGAAGTACACCACCCGGGCGATCTGGATGAACGAAGCCGCGCCGCAGGTGACCTTCAGCCGCAGCTTCCAGACCAATTCGCTGCAGCAGGACACCAAGATGCCCCATCTGTTCAAATCGTTCGAGGTGCATATCCTGCCGCCGGGCAAGTACCTGCTGACGGGCGGCGACGATTACAAGCTGAACGCGTTGCTTGACGAGGTGGGCGCTCAAAAGGGCCCCGTCGGATCGGGCCGTGGCGCCAACGGCACGTCTTATTTGTCGCCCGAACTCTATCGCGAGTTCTACAAGCAGACCACATGGCAAGATGCCAGCTATGGCACGCAGACCAAAACGCGATCGGTCTGCACCGCCGTGCACGCGGCGTCGGGCGCGTGCGTGAGCTGGGGCGAGCAGCAATACAGCGACACCACGCAGACCTCGGCGGCGGGCTACCGCGAAGATACGAAGTATCGCGACATCCCCGCGATCAAGATCCAGTCGCGCATTCCGCCTAGGCAGGCGCTGGCAAGCTTCACGCTCAAAAGCGGCCAGTTGGTGCTGAGCCAGCGCATGCATTTGAAGACGCCCGCTTACCAGTACAAGCAGTCGGCATGCCGCGCGGTCGACCCCAAGATGATTGAATGCCCGCTTGAAGACTTGACTGTCTACACCCGCCCGGCGCCCATGGAGTTTTCGAAGAAGCTCATCGCGCAGCGCAAGAACGTCAGCGCGGAACACCAGCAATTGCTGTCCAGGCTGGAACCGATGCAGATCACGACGCTGGGCAAGCAAGGCATGGAAGACCCGGTCTGGGGCGTGCCGGTGTCGATGCGCAAAGGAAAATGAGCGAACCTGCGGACGGGGATCCGCGCAAGCGCTGGCGCGAGCAGCAGCGCGCGCAGCGGCTAGAGCAGGCCGACGATCAGCGCGCCGCGCTTGACGCCCGGGCGGCCGAGCAGCAGGCATGGACGGAGCGCGCGCGCCAGACACCGGCCCAGGCCCGCGTGGCATGGCAGGGCCTGACGCTGCGGGTGTTGAACCTGGCGCAGGCCCAGACGCTGTTGGGCCGGATCCGCGACACCGACAACGGTGCGTACTACGCCTTGCTGGACGAGGCCGCGGCGGCACGGCGGCCCATCACCGGAGACGAGCAATGGGTGGTGCTGGTGGCCGACGAGCCGGTGGCGGCAACGGCGTTGGCGCTACCGGCGCAACTGCCCGATCACGCGGCCTTGCGGATAGCGGGCTGGGTGTTCACGGCGGGTCTGGACGCTGATGCGGTGCGCGTGGCGGAAGCGGCGGACCGGCATTCGGAACCCGGCGCGTCAGGCGCCGACCCTGAGGCCGGCCCGATGCTGGTCGCGCTGGGTCCGGCGCGGATCGGCCTGTTGATGCTGGCCGCAGGGCGGCATGCGTTCACCGAAGGCTTGGACGCCACGGGGTTGTTATGCCGCCACTATCGCTGCCAGGTGCTGGTGCGCGGCGCGCTGCGGGCGGACTGCCTGATCGCCGCCGGCAATGACGTGTACTGCACCGAATCGCCGCAGGTCGGCCTGCTTGCCACCGACGACTCCGACCCCGACCGCAGCCGCGTCATGTCGCGCCACGGGCGCAGCTATCGCTTTCATCCGCCCACGCATGCGATCTCGGACATCGTGGCGCCGCGCTGGTTGCGCCGCGATGCCCGTGGTGCCGCGCGCCTGGCGACGTGTCTTGCGGATCTTGCCGACGTGCAGGCGTTGCTGCGCCCGCATAGAGAGATCGATGGCGTCTATGACGGCTTTCCTGGCGAAATCGAAGACGCCATGGAACGCCTGTCGGTCTTGCTGCGCACGGCGGGGCCTGCGCAACTGTCCGTGCGATTCGGGCCCGGCCCTTCGAATCATGCGCAGTACTCCGAGACCGCCACAGGCGCGCGCGAGTTGGTGCGGCAGATCGCCCATTCGGAATATGTGCGCATCAGCGCCACGCAACCGGGCGCGGGCGGCGAGATCGCATTGCGCGTCGCGCATCTGAGCGCCCCGGTGCGAGAACGCCATGTGCGCGACGCCCGGCTCGAAGACGACGACGCCGAGGCGCGCATGATCAAGCGCGCCTTGCGCCACGCGATCACCGGCTTGCTGGCGCACTACGACCCGGCGTAAGCCCTCAAAGGTGCCGATGGCTGCACGCCATTGGCGCGTCGACGATCTTGCCCACGGCATCCGCCAGCATGCGGGCGCTTTCTTCGTCCAGCCATTCGGTGCGTATCATCCGGAAGCCCAGGGCCAGGCTGAAATGCCAGTCCAGGTCGAAAATGCGATAGGCGTTGCCATTGGATGGGCAGTGCCATTGCACGCCGGGGTCTTCAAAGGCCGCGCCGATGAAATCGACGTGGTCGTCGAAGGGCGCCATGTCGGACACCGGTTCGCCGGCTTCCGGCAAGCTCGGCACTTCCAGGTTCTCGCCCACTTTCACGGCTGGATTCGGGGCGTCGTAGGCCAACAGCATCAAGCCGAATTGCTGCGGCTCGATGTCATAGGTTTGCGCGGCATGCGCGCTCAGGAATTCGCGCGCGCCAGGCCCCAACCGATAATGCGGGCTATGCCAAGTGCTGCCTTCGTCCTCGAGGAAGGTGCGGTCTGGCTCCACGCCGTGACGGGTCAGCAGTTCAAGCGTCTGCGCAATGCTGAAGTCCGGTTCGGCCCGCGCGTCGGCGGGCAGGCCGCCACACCCTTCGTACAACGCCAAGACTTCGGCGGGGCTGCGCATCGCGTCGTCGTAGCGGTAGGGGCAGTCAAACGTGCGCGCCAGCGTCAGGCTCAGATTGACCAGCGCCCGCAACGGCACGTTGCGACCGAATGGAGGCAGCACGATGCCGGCGTCAAGCAATTGCGATTCAAGCCTTTTCCAATCCGGCGCAGGCAGGTGGGGATAACGCGGGAACAGGAATTGGTGGTGTTCAGACATGCGCGGCGTCCAACAGGGCAGGTTCCGTCATCGGCCCGGGTCCGCCCATGTGATGCGGCTGCCGGGAGGGCACGGGCGTCAGCCGGCGGATGACCTCCAGTACGTCTGCCGGCTCGGCGGGCTTGCGCAAATAGGCGGCATAGCCATCGCAGGTCGCGCTGATTTCATGTTCCGGCCGGCCGCTCAGCACCAGGACGGGCGTGTCGCTCAGGTAGGCGTTTTCGCGCATGGCGGTGAGTAGCGCGGCGCCGTTCATGCCGGGCATGGAGAAGTCGGTCACGACGAGATCGGGGCGTACGTCAAGCATCTGCTTAAGCGCGGTCAGGCCATCGGTATGGGTCGTGACGTCATAGCCTTCGATGTGCAGGAATTCGCGCAACATGTCGACGAGCATCGGCTGATCGTCAACCAAAAGTATTTTTTTCATGGGGTTCAATGCCACGTACTGCAGCGTTGGTGTTTCTGGCCGGGCCGTGGGAAGCCGCATCCTAGGGCATGCGCGTCGGTCACGCGTGTCGCAATTGTATCGGGAGTTGACCCGCGCAGGCCTGTGCTTAAATTCGTTTTGAACCGCGCGCCGCATCGCGCAACAAGGACCCCGGAGCCCGACATGCCCATAGATTTCGATCTGATCGAGAAAGGCTTTATGGAGGTGCTGCGATCGCAGCCCGCATTCACGGGCTGGAAGAAGAAGCGCAAGCGCTGCTTGTGGCGTGCGCTGGGCGACGTGGAGCAAGGCGTCGAGTTGATCCGCTACAAGGCGTCTTTCGAGAACACGCAATGGGTATCGTTGGCCGTGCATGTGTCGGTGCCTTGCGAGCGGGAGTGGCCGGTGTATGTGCCCACCGAGATCTGGGACAAGGGCCGCCTGTATCGCCGGGCTTATCTGGTGCCCGGCCAAGGCCTGGCCGATGAGCCCACCTTTGCCAGCGGCGCCCTGCTTGCCATCACCTCGCCGGAAGAATTGGCTACGTGGCTGGAGACGCTTCCGGGCGATATCGACAAGCATGTCGTCTCGTGGTTCAAGCAATACGAGACGCTGGAAGCTGCCTCGTATGAATACCAGATCCCGCGCTGGCGCCTGGAACAAGCCGGCCTGCTTCCGAGGACGCCGGAACGTTAGGCGCGGACGGCGCGCCTGTCGCCATGCCCGCAAAAAAAGCGCCTCTCCCTGCCGATGCGCCCTGGCGCAGAAAGCGATTGAAACCGCTTATACACACCGTATCCCAGCCTGCGGGACTGACACACACCTGAAGTGATAACTTGCTTTCCAGATGTTTGATTTCTGGTTCAAGCCGTCAGGCACGGCCGCATTGCAGGCGCGGCCCGCTACAGGAGAATAAAAAATGGCTATTACGAAGCGCGTTGTCCAAGCGGTTCTTGCGGGGGTGCTGGCATTGGGTTTCAGCATGACCGCGCAGGCCGACAAGCAGACCCGCAATACGGTTATCGGCGCCGGGTTGGGCGGCGTGGCCGGCGCATTGCTGTCGGAAGGAGATCCCTGGGCCACCGTGGGCGGCGCCGCCGCCGGCGGCCTGTTGGGCCACGTCATCACCGGCGACGATGACCGCGGACGGCGCCGGCATGATTGGGACCGCGACCGCGGCCGCGACCATTCCTACAAGCGCGCGGGCTACCGAGGCCACGACCGACACCGCGGCGATTCGCGTTCAAATTGGCGGCATCGCCATTGATCCCTGCCGCCCGGACGGGGAATCGGGCGGCCTAGTAGGGCAGCGGAAAGCGCCGGGCCAGGTCGGTCGCCTTTGCGCGTATGGCGGATTCGGTGCCCGGGTCGATAGCGCCAGTGCGGAGGTCGCCCAGCACGGCCAGGATCATGTCGCCGATGGTGTTGAACGCGTCGGTCCCCATGCCGCGGGACGTGCAGGCGGCGCTGCCCACGCGGATGCCGGAAGTCACGGTTGGCTTGGCGTCATCGAAAGGCACGGCGTTCTTGTTCAAGGTGATGCCGACCTGCTCCAGGGCCTGTTCGGCCCGATTGCCCGCCACTCCCCAGGGCCGCAGGTCGACCACGCCCAGGTGGCAGTCCGTGCCGCCCGACACGATAGACAACCCGCCGGCCGCGAGCCGGTCGCATAACGTTTGCGCATTGGCGACGACGGCCCGGACATAGGTTCGGAACGACGGTTGCAGGGCCTCGCCCAGCGCCACGGCCTTGGCCGCCACGATGTGCATCAGTGGCCCGCCTTGCAGGCCAGGGAACACGGCCGAATCGATCTTCTTCGCGATTTCGCCGTCGTTGCAGAGAATCATCCCGCCGCGTGGCCCGCGCAGGGTCTTGTGCGTCGTGGTTGTCGTGACGTGGGCATGTGGCACCGGCGACGGATAGACGCCGCCGGCGACCAAGCCGGCGAAATGCGCCATGTCGGCCATGAAGATCGCGCCCACGTCGTCGGCGATGGCGCGGAACCGCGCGAAGTCCAGCGTTCGCGAATAGGCCGAGCCGCCCGCAACAATCAGCTTGGGCCGCTCACGCCGGGCAATGCGTTCCACCTCGTCCATGTCCACGCGCTGCGATGCCGGGTCCACGCCGTAGCTCAGGGTCTGGAACCAACGGCCCGACATATTGACCTTGGCGCCATGCGTCAGATGCCCGCCGGCCTTCAGGTCCAGGCCCAGGATTTTGTCGCCGGGCGTCAGCAGCGCCAGGTAGACCGCCTGGTTCGCCTGGCTGCCGGAGTGGGGCTGCACGTTGACGTGCGCGGCGCCGAAAAGCAGCTTCGCCCGCGCGATCGCAATGTCTTCCGCAACGTCGACGTTCACGCAGCCGCCGTAGTATCGGCGGCCCGGATAGCCTTCGGCGTACTTGTTGGTAAACACGGAACCTTGGGCGTCCTGCACCGCGCGGCTGGCGAAGTTCTCCGACGCGATGAGCTCGATGGATTGCATCTGCCGATGGCGTTCGGCGTCGATGGCCGCCCAGATGTCCCGGTCGGCCTGGGGCAAGGCAAGGGCGCTGATGACGGGCAGCGGGCCGTCGGGAAGTGCAAGGTGCGTCATGATGAGGGCGTGGTGTCGAAGAAAGTGGAATTCTAGGATTGGCGTGGCATAGCCGTTCATGCCACATCCGGAACAACAGGCAGACCACTTTTTCGACCCGCCACGCCACGCCGGCCCCGTCTTTCGTCAGGGAAAAAACAAAAGAAAGCCGTAGGTGATGAACAGCGCAAGGTGCATGGCGCCCTGCATGACGGGCGTGCGCTGACCGTTGAACGTCAGCATGCCCAGCACGAGCGTCAACGCCAGCAGCACGGTTTCCAGCGGGGATATCCCCATCACGACCTGCTTGCTGGTTATCAGTCCGATGACCAGCACGGCAGGGACGGTCAGCCCCACGGTAGAGACGAACGCGCCCAGGCAGAGGTTGATGGCGCGCTGCATTTCGTTGTTCAGCGCGGCCTTGATGGCGGTCAGGGATTCCGGCGTGAAGACGATGATGGCGATCAGCACGCCGCTGACGGCCACTGGCGCGCCGGCGGTCGCCACGCCGTAGTCGATGACGATGGCAAGGTGGTGCGCCAGCAGCACGATCGGGATGATCATGCCCAGCAACAGCAGGCTGCTGGTCAGGATGGCGGCCCGGTCGCCGGTCGCGGCGGGCGTGCCTTGCGGTGAGTCCTGTGGTGGGCTTGTGGACGCTTTGGCGCGCGCGGGCACGGCCATCATGCCGGGGCGCGGTTGAATGAACAGCCGGCTTTCGCTGCGCATCTGAAGCAGCAGGAATACCGCATACAGCGCGGCAGTGACCGCGGCGATCGTCCAGGCTTGCAGCGGCGCGAACTCGCCCGCGCCCGACAGATGGTTGGGCAGCACAAGCGCTGTGCCCGTCAGCAGCGCGATCATCGACAGGTAAGCGTTGGCGCCCTGGGCATTGAACTCTTGCTCACCATGCTTCAAGCCGCCGGCGATCACGCAGATTCCCATGACGAGATTCACGATGATCATCATCACGGCAAAGATGGAGTCCCGGCCGATGGTCGGGAATTCGCCCGGCCCAAGCAGCACCGACGCAATGAGGATGACCTCGATCGAGACGATGGAAAGCGTGAGAATCAGCGTGCCGTAGGGTTCGCCCAGTTTGTGGGCAAGGAGGTCCGCTTCGTGGACCACGCCGAACGAGGCGGCGACGATGGTGAAGAAGAGCACCGCGAAGCAGGCTGCCGCGGTGGCCGGCGTAAGCGGCTCGGCAAGCCATGTGCCGCCGCAGACCGTGAAGGCAATGACGACGAGCCAGGCCCAGCCAAGCTTCAACCAGGTAGTGTTGGGAATGCCATTGACGCGCATCGCTGTTCTTTCCATGAAAGATAAGCGGGGTCGTCCCCGGTGTAGACACGCGCCGAGCAGGTCGTCCTGGCCGGCGAGAGCAAGATGGCTCGGTCGCTGGAATTCTACCCGATCAGAACGCCGCGATCCCGCTTCCGCAGTCCGCCGACGGCGCCCGCTTGTCGCGCTTGCGGCGCCGAGCGCCCCTTACTGCACCGTGGTGGGCGTGGCGGCGCGCGAGGACTGCGCGGGCATGCGTTCCAGCGTCAGCGTGCCGGGCGTGCTGGGCGAAGGCCGCACCACCGCGGCATTGTTGGTGCTGTTGGCGCCCAGGTTGGGCAGGTCCGCCGGACGAGCAGCCACCGTTGCGAAGGGGCCGCCGCCGGCCGCCGGCACGCCGTCCAAGGTCAGCGCGCCTGTCCACTGGCCGTCGTGGCGCGACAGCACTTGATACTGCTGCGGCGCGCCGGCGGTGCGCGCCACCACATACAGCGTGCCGTCGATGATATTGAGCGCGGGCGGCGATGCGGCCAGGGCGTCCAGCTTGAGCGGCTTGCCGTGCTCGATAAGCCAGAGCGGGCCGCCCGCGCGTTCCAGCACCGCCAGGACGACATTGCCTTGCGCATCGGCGCCGATGGCCGGACGCCCGATGTAGGGCACGCCCATATCGGCGGCGGCGCTCCAGTCCATATCAAGATCGGTGGTGTCGCCGGCTTCAATCAGCTTGATCAGATGGTTGTTGCCGCGCTGGCGAAAGTAGAGTTCGACACGGTTCTCGTGGTTGCGGATCGCGGCCAGGCCGCCCGCGGCTTCGGGCGCGGGAACGCGGCGCCAGCCTTGCCATTCGGGGCGCTGGCCCTTGGCGGCCGGCAGTTGGCGCGTGTAGAAGAGTTCGCCTGCGCCGGCCGACGCAAAGATGACATAGCGCCCATCGGCGCCGCGCGCGGCGGCCGGGGCGCCCGTGGCGCCGTCCAGCGGTGGCAAGTCCTGCCACGTGCTCCAGCTGCCATCGATGCCGGAGGGGGTGATCCAATGGAGCACGCCGTCGTAGCCGAGTGCCACGGCGGCGGCTTCGCCGCGCGGAGCGACGGCGGGGATCTGGGTGACGCGCAGCCCGCCCAGCGCTTGCCAGCCTTGCCAGGTGCCGTCGTGGCGTTGCTTGTTCGCCCAAACGCCGCCCAGCGGATCGCGGGCCATCAGGCCGGCGGTGCCGTCGGCGTGGGTGAACGAGACCAGCGGGCCGCTGGTGCGGCCGCCCAGGCTCTGCCAGCGGCGCTGGCTGGAATCCCAGCGGTTGACGGCGGCATTGGTTTCGCCGGCCGCGAACACCACCAGCCCGCCACGTCCGTCCGGGTACAACTGCGGCGCGATGTCCTGACGCGAGACGTAATAGGCGCGCTGCACCCACGCGGCGGCGGGCCCGGCGGGTTCTTTGCAACCGGTCGGGCCGGCGCAGTAGTGGTAGTCGTTCCAGGCATAGTGCTGGAAGATCACCGACTTGCTGGCGATTTCGGTATCCGCCAGATTGGTGGCGCGTTCCTGGCTGGGATAGTCGATATAGCCGGTCTCGGCATAGTTGCCCGGCACGCGCAGCATGGCTTCGCGGACCAGCCGCGCGCTGGCGATGTGGTCGGGATGCCCATGGCCCGCGCACCGCCAGCACAGTTGCGTATAGGGCACGACCATCGTGTCGTCCAGGTGTCGCACCGTGGTCGGCTTGTACTGGCGAATCAGGTCCGCCAGGGTGTCGATCAATTGTTCGCGCGTGTAGACCTGGGGGTAGGGGCCAAGCGTGTCGACACTCTGCCCGGGTTCGGACTCGGTTCGGCTCAGTGGCGTCAGGCTGCCCCAGCCCTTGCCCAGCCAGGGGTCTTTCAGGCGCATGTGCCACAGCTGCACGCGCGGATTGTCCTGCAGCGTGAAGCGCGCGATGGCGCGGCCGCCCGCGGTGCCGGCGTCTTCCTTCCATTGGTCGGGTTTGTGCGCCATGTAGGCGTAGGCAGCGCGGATGCCGCGTTCGCGGCCCAGCATGTAGCCGTCGCCTTCTCCCGCGTCGCTGGCGGTCAGGTAGACCACCCGCACGCAGCCGCCGGCCTCGATATTCGAGGCGATGTCCGGGTTCATGAACAGCAGGTCGTCGTCCATATGGGCAACGAAGGCCAGGTCTTTGATGCCGTGGCATTGCTCAAGCGTGGGCGGCGAGGCCAACGCCGAAGCGGAGACAACAAGGGCGGCTGCGCAGAATAGCGCCCGGCAAACGGGGCGCATAAAGGCCATCAAAGCTGGCATAAATAGGCGTCGCTTAAAAGGCGCGGCGCGGCAATGTGTTTTTGGTTTGGCGAGTATAGCGGGCAGGTGTCGCGTGCCGTCTAGCGAACCGGAACAGAGTGTTGGATACGGTGTCAGACTGCAATTGGGGGACGTGGCGGGGTGGCGGCGGGGGGGGGTGGCCCATCGGTCCGTCACTTTTATTTTCGCCCTATGTGGCTAGTCCGCCGGCGCCCACTGCCCGGATGCCGGCTTCACCCGCGCCCGGGCGCCGTCTTGCCACACTTGCTCTTCCTTCAGATGCGCGGCCCCGTCCGGGTCCACATCGAACCCCACTCCCAGCGCCTGCGCCACGCATGGCGCCTCGATCGGCAATTCCCATGTCAGGAACAGTTGCCAGAGATCTTCGCTGGATGCGAAATCGGTGGCATCGAACCCGCTTGCGTCGCGGCGGATCACGGCATGTGGCTGGCAGGTGTCGAAGACGATGGCGGTGCCCCGCGTAAGCGGGATGCGGTGGCCGGAACCGGGGAAGTGCACATCCAGCCCTTTGTCTTCGCTCAGGAACAGGTTGCAGAAGGCCGCGCCGCCGTACTGTTCGCCGTCGTGGTGGTACCGGGCGCCGCGGCACGCCATCAGGGCGATGTCGCTGTTGGCCAGCACGTCGCCCAGTCCCCGTGCGCGCGTCCAGTCGGCCATGGCTTGCACGCAGCGCTTGTAGTCGGGCCAGCGCACTTGGGTCCGCGCCAGCGGCATCTGTTCGACGTCGCCGGGCTCCAGCAGCAATCGCGTGGTGATCTCGCGGTGCCAGTCGGCGATCAGGCGTGGCGACGGCGCAGGCACATCGACATTGCCCGACAGCACGTTGCCGCCCACGCTACGGCTGCGCAGGGTGTCGCCGCTCCAGAAATACGAGGTCAGAAACGTGTCGGTCATTTCGCGGCCCTGGCCGGATTCAGCGACGCGAACGCGGCTTGCACGCATTCCGTCATTTTCCTGGCCAGCGTGCCGATCGGAAAGTGGTCGGAGGTGACGGCATAGCTTGGGAACTCAATCTTCTCCGAGAAGGGAATCTCGCGCAATTCAGGCATCTTCAGCGCCCGCGACACGACCGGATTGACGATCGAGATGCCCAGCCCCTTGCTGACCATCGAGCAGATGGTCGTGGCGTAGGGCGTTTCAATGGACAGGATTCGGGTGTCGTCGGGAAAGTGCCGGTCCACCGCCGCGCGGTTGAAACTGCCCGCCGGCAGCGAGATGAAATTCTCGTCATTGAAGTCGGCGGGCTTCAGCATTTTCTTGCGGGCCAACTTGTGCCCCGCCGGCACGATTCCCACGCCGTGCGCCGCATTGATCCGTGCGAAATTCAAGCCGGGAATATCGGCTTGGATGGATGAGAATCCGATGTCGCAAAAGCCGGTGGCCATCCACTTCGCCACCACGTCCGACCCGCCCGTGCTGGCCACGACGGGGATGTCCGACACCGTTTCCCGGAACAGCCGGATGGCGTCGGGCAGCACGCATTGCATGATGGAGCCCACCGCGCCCACGCGCAGCAGGCCTGTGCCGCGACGGCGAATGGAGCTGGCGCTGTCGTTCAACGATTCCAGGCCGATGAACGCGCGTTCGACGTCGGCGTAGAACGCATCGGCTTCGGGCGTCGGGATCAGCCGGGTGCCGACGCGTTTGAACAGCACGAAGCCCAGCGTGCCTTCAAGCAGCGCGATCCAGCGGCTGATGTTCGGCTGCGACGTATGCAGCAGACCGGCCGCCGTGGTCATGGATCGCGTCATCATCACGGCGCGAAAGGCTTCGACTTGCTTGAAGTTCATCGGTCAATCCAAAAACGTCGCAGGAATAATCATATCAATTTTGTATTCGATGCCGTAAATATCTGATTTGACGCATAAGTTGGCGCGGACGGAGACTACCGTTTCCCTGTTCCCCACCCGGACTGAAATGGAATCCAAAGTCAGCAGCCGCCTGAAGCAACCGCTTGCCGCGGAAGTGCTTCAGCACATTTTCCTTCCGCGCCTGAATCGCGAGTTCTTCGCCAATTTCGAGATGCTGAATCAGATCAACCTTGCGCATCTGGTGATGCTGCACGAGCAGGGCATCCTGGATCGCGATGCGTCGATCCGGCTGGCCGAGGGCTTGCGCAAGATGCAGGCGGACGGGCCGGACACCGTGGAACTGGACCCGGCGCGCGAAGAGGCCTACTTCAACTACGAAGCGCATTTGATCAAGCTGGTTGGGCAAGAGCTGGGCGGGCGCCTGCATACCGCCCGCAGCCGCAATGACATCGGCGCCACCATCGACCGCATCCGCGCTCGGGATTTCATCGCCCGGATCGCGACGGCTCTGATGGACGTTGCCGATGCGGCGCTAACGCAGGCAGGCAGGTACGCCGACTGCGTGATGCCCGGCTACACGCACATGCAGGCCGCCCAGCCGATCACCTACGGCTATTACCTGTCGGCCCTGGTCGATGCCTGGTTGCGCGACGCCGATCGCCTGCTGCATGCTCTGGACACCACGGACGCATCTCCGCTGGGCGCCTGCGCGCTGGCGGGCACGTCGTTCCCCATCGACCGCGAGGCCACCAGCGCGATGCTGGGGTTCAGTGGGCCGTTGCCCAGTGCGCTGGACAGCGTCGCCTCGCGGGATTTTGCGCTGGAATTGAGCGCCGCGCTGTCGATCATGATGATCACCAGCAGCCGGATGGTGCAGGACTTCTATATCTGGTCGACGCCTGAATTCGGCTTGTTGTCTTTTCCGGACAGCATCGCCAGCACCTCCAGCATCATGCCGCAGAAGAAGAACCCGGCGGTGTTGGAATACTTGCGGGGCAAGACCGGCCACCTGATCGGGCTGACGTCGGCAGCCTTCGCAACCGTGAAGTCCACGCACTTCACGCACTCGGGCGACAGCAGCCGAGAAAGCACGCGCACGTGCTGGGAAGCCTGCGAAGAAGCGCTGAGATCGCTGGCGCTGATCCAGCTGCTGGTTGAACGCGTCGAGCCGAACCGCGCGCGCATGGCGGCGCGCGCGGCAGAGGATTTTTCAACGGTCACGGACCTGGCCGACCTGTTGGTGCGCAAGGCGGACGCGTCGTTCCGGGATGCGCACCACATCATTGGCGCCGTGGTCCGGCAGGCACTGGAAGCAGGCATCCCCGCCAAGGACATCACGCCAGAGATGGTCAACGCCGCAGCGGCCCAGCAGCTTGGCCGACAGGTCGCCCTGTGCGAAACCGATATCCGCGCTTGCCTGGATCCGGTTCGCAATGTGGCGGCGCGCCAATCTTTCGGCGGCCCCGCGCCCGACCTCGTGCTAGGCCGGATCGACCAGCAGAAAGCACAGCTGACCGGAAAGCGCAGCGTGATCGCCAGAACGGTGCAGCGCGTGGCCGATGCGCAGGATCTGCTGCGGCAACGCGTGCAAACGCTTGTGTCATCCGAGCCGGGGCCTGCCGTCCGGCAAGCCTGACCGGCCATATCCAACCAAGGGGAATTCAATCATGCTGAAATTTGCCGCGGCGGCTGCTGTCGCCATTGGAATAGGCGCCGGCGCGCCGGCCCGGGCACAGACCCCGGTGCAGCCTTATCCCTCCAAGCCGATCACGATGGTTGTACCGTTTGCCCCGGGCGGGACGGTGAACCTGATGGGACGCCTGCTGGCCAACCGAATGTCGGAAGTGCTGGGCCAGCCCGTCATCGTGGAAAACAAGCCGGGCGGCGGCGGAAGCATCGGTGCGAACTTCGTCGCCAAGGCGCCGGCCGACGGCTATACCCTGCTGCTGGCGACGATGGGGCAGCAGTCGATCCAGCCGTTGCTGACCCAGAACCTGCCGTACGACGCCATCAAGGACTTTGCGCCGGTCGCGCTGTTTTCCACGGTGCCGAACGTGCTGGCGGTATCGGCCGACCTGCCGGCGAAGACCGTGGCGGAATTGGTGGCCTACGCCAAACAGCATCCCGGGAAACTGAACATGGCATCGGCGGGCATGGGGTCCGTCAACCACCTGACGGGCGAATTGTTCATGTATCGCTCGGGCGCCAGGTTCGAGCATGTGCCGTACCGCGGTGCGGGTCCGGCCACGGCGGACCTGCTGTCAGGCCAGGTGCAGGTACTGTTCGCGAATCTGCCGAACGTGCTGGCGTACATCAAGCCGGGAAAAGTACGCGTCCTGGCCGTGGCCAGCGAGCAACGCAGCGCCGCGATTCCTGATGTGCCGACGTTGGCGGAGGCGGGCGTGAAGGATGCCGTTGTCGAATCCTGGTACGGCGTCATGGCGCCCGCCGGCACGCCTGCCGACGTGATCCGCAAGCTGCAGGACACGGTCGTCGATCTGGCCAGGGACCCGGTCATGATCGCCCATCTGGCCGAGCAGGGCGCGGTGCCGTTCCCCGGCACCAGCGCTGACTTGGCCAAGCTGTCCGGTGAAGAGACCGAACGCTGGAAGCGCATCATCGAAAGCGCCGACGTCCAGACGAACTGATCAGCCGCCGCGGTGGTCGTTCGCGGCTTTCTCGCCGTCGCCGTCGCCCATCGACGCGCGCATGCGTTCAATCAGATGCCGTTTCAGGGCGGCCAGGGCCTCGTCCGTCCAACCCTCTGCGCCCGTCACGGCCAGCCAGGCATCCGCGTAATGCTGCGGTGCGTACACATGGCCGTAGCCGATCGGCGTGTGGGTGCTGACGGACATGTCCAGCGCCAGTTGCAGCATGGTCACCACCGGCACCCAGCGCAGGTCGGGCGAGACGTCGGGGCCGTAAGGCGGGTCCATCCAGGCGGGGCGCCGGTACAGATCGCGATAGTCGAAGAACGTGACGGCATCGCTGGCGTATTGCAGGTAGACGATGCGCATCGGACCCCACGGCGCATCGGCGGGCACGGGCGATCCGTTCTGGTTCATGAAGCGCACGAAAGCCCCATCGCGTAGTTCGGGCAGCCAGGCAGGCGAGCCCGGATTGCGGGCATCGGTGACCGCGCGCCAGACCCGGCTTTCAAACGGCGGGCCACTCCAGAGCGCGCCGTGAATAGGGTCCCCGATCATTTCGAAGAGTTCGGCGGACCGGGCGGAGTTCATGGCGCCCAGGCTCAGGCCATGCAGATACAGCCTGGGCCGGTTGTGCCTGGGCAGGGCAGTCCAATAGTTGTAGATTTCGGCGAACAGCGCGCGTGCGGCTTCCGCGCCATACTCGGGCTGGGCCAGCAGAGACAGGGGGCTGGACAGGTAGGAATACTGAATGGCGACGCTGGCTACGTCGCCGTGCAACAGGTATTCGACGGTGTCCATGGCCGCGGGATCGATCCATCCGGTGCCCGTCGGCGTCACCACCACCAGCGCGGACCGCTGGAACGCACCCACGCGCTTCATCTCGTCCAACGCCAGCCTGGCCCGGGCCCGTGCCGTGTCGGCGCCAGGCAAGCCCACGTATACGCGGATGGGGTCTTGTGCGTCGCGCCCCGTCTGGGCGCGGATGTCGGCGGCGCTGGGGCCCGACGCGATGTACTCGCGGCCCGCGCGGCCCAACTGCTTCCACGCAATCAGCGAAGCCGGGCTGCCTGTCTTGGCGGCGTCGGCGGGTTGCGGGCGCTCTGGCTCCATCAGCGCGTCGTACTCGCGGAACGAGGCGTCCAGCACATGCAGCGCCGCGCGAAAGAACACGTTGTTGGCCAACGACCAGAAAAGCAGGATCGCGATTGCCGCGCCCGTCACATTGGCGACTCGCCGCGGCACCACGCGGCGCACTTGCGCCGACACGGCGCGCGCCACCCGCTTGAATAGCCGGCCCAGCGCCAGCAGTGCGAAAAATGTGACCAGCGCCGTCGCGCTGACCTTGAAGGGGTGCGCGCTGGTCACGGGCTCCATCTTCATCAGGGCCCGGATCGTGTTCTGCCAATCGGCGGCACGCCAAAGAAACAGGATCAGCACGGACAGGCACAGCACGGTGATCAGCGCGTTGGTGATGCGTGCCGCGCGGGCCCGGGGTTCCGGCAGTTCCAGGTAGGCCCATAGCCAGTGCCACAGCACGCCCAGCCCGTAACCGGTGGCCAGGCAGGCGCCAGCCAGTACGCCTTGAGTCACATACGTGCGGGGCACCAGGGTAGGCGTAAGCGACGCCGCGAAAAACAGTGTGCCCAGCAGCAGGCCGACGCCGGACAGCGATTCCAGGTGCGATCGGAAAAAATCGGGCAGGCGGCGCGCGGGGCCGTGTGGCGAAGGCATCGTCCGGTCAGTCCCGATCCGGCGCGCCAAGCGGGAACAGGGGGCGGAACGGCCGCGCTTCTTCAACCGCCCGGGCGAACGAGGGCCGGGCAAGCAGCCGGGCGCGGTAGGCGCGCAGGACCCCATGGGTTTCTGAAATGGGATGCGTCCAGTCCGCGTAAAACAGCGCCGGCGCGGCGGCACAGTCCGCCATCGAAAAATCCGGGCCGGCCGCCCAGGCCCGCCCGCCCAACTGCCCGTCCAGCCAGGCATAGGCCAGTTCCAGTTTTTCCGTGGCAAGCGCCAGGCCTTCCCGGCGCTTGGCATCGTCGCCCGTCAGCGCGCCGTTGACCGCGTGCTGTACCCAGTTCATGACGTGCAGGTCAAAGAACCGGTCCAGAAAGCGCACGTCGAGCGCCGCAACCGGATCGGTGGGCAGCAGGCGGACGGGGCCGGGATGGGCCAGTTGCAGGTATTCGATGATGATGCTGGTTTCGGCGACGTTGCGCGCGCCGTCCACCAGCAGCGGGAACTTGCGCAGCGGCCAGCGCTGCAGCCATTCGGCGGCGTGTTGCGGCGTGTCGGGCCCGATACTGCGGAATTCGAAGGGAGTGCCGTTCTCGTACAGCGCGATCAGCACTTTTTGCGTGTAAGAGGAAAACGGATGGCCGTAGAGCGCAAGCGACATGACGGGGTCTCTCCTGATTCGGTCGGCCTTTATTATGCAAGCGGAAGTCGGCTACCGGGCAAAGCAGGCGGCCGGATAATTGTTTCCACCAGACGGACGGCCGCCGTTTCCGCGGTGCCGGATCGGCGCAAAACTAATACAGTGTTCGATAAGCCGAAGGCAAGGTCGCCTTGGGACAACATGAAGTCTGGATACCAAGACGGGAGACGGGATGGATACGATAAGCAAGCAGGGCGCCAGCGTGCGCGAGCAAGTCAGCGCAACGGAATGGCAAGTCCGCACCGATTTGGCCGCCTTGTACCGGCTGGTGGCGCTGTTCGGGTGGGACGACCTGATTTTCACGCACATCACGGCCAAGGTGCCGGGCACCGAGCATTTCCTGATCAACCCCTACGGGATGATGTTTGACGAAATCACGGCGTCCAGCCTGGTGAAGATCGATCTGGACGGCAACAAAGTCATGGCGTCGGACTACGACATCAACCCGGCCGGCTTCACCATCCATAGCTGTATCCACGCCGCCCGCAAAGACGCGATGTGCGTGTTGCACACGCATTCCATCAACGGGGTGGCCGTATCGGCGCAGAAGGCGGGGTTGCTGCCGCTGTCGCAGTTCGCGTTCATCGCATTGCGTTCGCTCAGTTATCACGACTACGAAGGCCTGGCGTTGAATCCCGAAGAGCAGCCCCGTCTGGTGCATGACCTGGGCAGCAACAACTACCTGATCCTGCGCAACCACGGCTTGCTGACGGTGGGGCAGACGATGGCCGAAGCGTTCCAGGCCATGCATCGCCTGGAAGCCGCCTGCATGGCCCAGGTGCGCGCGCAGGCGGGCGGCGGTGAACTGATGTTCATCCCGCCGGAGGTCCTGGAGCGGGCGGCCGTGGAATCCCCGGCTGACCGGGCGCACAAGGCGGCGCTGGCCTGGCCGGGCTTGCTGCGCCGGCTGGACAGGAAGAACCCGGGCTACGCGGATTAAGCCGCGCAGACGGCGCCCGTGGGGCGCCGTCTGTCGTGGGCGGGCCTTGGCGCTGGCGTTATGGCTTCGCCTCGGGCGAGGCTTGCAGGAATTCGGCGCAATCGGGCAGCGGCGACGCCGGCGCATACACCGAGCCATCGGCATTCCATTTGTAGGTCACCGTATAGCTGCATTGTTTGTCGACGGCGGGCCTGGCCTGCGCCTTCGTCGGCGTCGGCTTCGCGCCGGAATCGGCGTAGCGGCTGGCGTTCGCGGGCGCGCGGGTGGCCTGCGTGGTTACCTGCAAGTCGGGATACTCGACCCCGGCGGCCGTCTTCGTGCCGGCCAGGGGCTTCAAGTCGGCCTTGAACTGGTAGGCATCGATGCAATGGCCATCGCGTTTTTTCTGGTCCGCTTCATTGAAGCAGGATCGGATGCTCGCTTCGGTGGAAAGCGGCATGATGAACACCAGATTGCTGGCGGTCTGTTCGCCAAGGCTCACTTCAAACAGGTAAAGATCCTTGCGGCTGAAGCTGCCGCCCGAAAATGACGTTTCCGGTTCGTATTCGGGTTCGGCGGGGCCCACCACGCCGACCAGCGCGCGGTCTTCGCTCATGCGGATCAACTGTGGCCAGACGGTGAACCCGGAAAAGTCCGGGACGTCGGGCAAGTCCCAGAACGCGCGGTCCGCGCGCAGCGTGCGGCTGGTGGCGAAGGGGCCGTTCGTCTCGAACGACCCGTCGGTCTTGATGCCGACGCACCAATCGGCCTGCGCATTGCAGAGAAGCTTGTTGTCCGAATTCAGCGTCAACGGCTCGACGTCGGGTTGCGCATTGGCCGCAACCGGCAACGCGATGGATATCAGCAAAGCCAATACGCTTTTCATTGTCATTCCTGTGA
Organism: Achromobacter sp. MYb9; assembly: GCF_002975275.1. Taxonomy (GTDB): domain Bacteria; phylum Pseudomonadota; class Gammaproteobacteria; order Burkholderiales; family Burkholderiaceae_B; genus Achromobacter. The sequence goes on from NZ_PCOQ01000003.1 coordinate 233,776, forward strand.
TTGCGGAAAATGCCCGGCGCATTATTGCGTGAATAGGAATATTCCTATATTTAATGAGTGAGGAAGGCTGACAGGCTGTTTCAAGCAGATTGGAAAGACTGACGCGGAACTGAATGATATGGTCTGGGTTCCAACTTGTGCCAGTGCGCCCTGGGCGCGCGGGCATCTCCCCTGTCATAAGGAACTCTGATGAAGTCGATTCCGTCTTTGCTGGGCGCCGCCGCGCTGATGTTGACCCTGCCGGCCGCCGCCGCGCCGGTGACCTACGACCTGGATCCCGCGCACACCTATCCCAGTTTCGAGGCCGATCACATGGGCGGCCTGTCCACCTGGCGCGGCAAGTTCAACAAGTCCAAGGGCGTGGTGGTGTTGGACCGCGAAGCGCGCACTGGCACGGTGGAAGTCACGGTGGACATCAATTCCGTGGACTTCGGCCATGACGAAATGAACCAGCACGCCGTTGCGCCCGACATCTTCGACGCCGCCCGCTATCCCACCGCCACCTTCAAGGGCACATTCACCAAATTCGATGGCGACCGCCCTGAAGAGGCCACGGGCGACCTGACCCTGCGCGGCGTCACCCGGCCCGTCAAGATGGAGATCGACGACTTCAAGTGCATCCAGCACCCCATGGAAAAGCGCGAAGTGTGCGGCGCCGACGTGTCCACGAAGTTCAGCCGCAAGGACTTTGGGCTGAACTTCGGCCTGGACATGGGGTTCAAGCCGGAAGTGGAGTTGAATATCCAGGTGGAAGCGGGCCGGCGTCCTTGAGCCGATACGTACCATTCATCCCACATTTTTAGGCGCGGCGGCCGGTGATTGTTCAGGGGCCGCCCCGCGCATAGGCGCTTACCGTCGGGCGACGTCCAGCACCGCCTCGGCGAATGCCTGCGGCGCTTCTTGCGGCAGGTTGTGCCCGATGCCACCCGTGATCTCGCGGTGTTGGTATTTGCCGGTGAACTGCTTGGCGTAGCTGGCGGGGGGCGGATGTGGCGCGCCGTTGGCGTCGCCTTCCAGGGTGATCGTCGGCACCGTGATCTTCGGCGCCGTGGCCAGGCGCTTTTCCAGTTCGTCGTACTGCGGTTCGCCGTCAGCCAGCGCCAGGCGCCAGCGGTAGTTGTGCACCACGACGGCCACATGGTCCGGGTTGTCGAATGACTGCGCCGAACGCTGATACGTGGCGTCGTCGAACTTCCACTGAGGCGACGCCAGCTGCCAGATCAGCTTGTTGAAGCCGTCGCGGTTGGCGGCGTAGCCCGCCGCGCCGCGTTCGGTGGCGAAGTAGAACTGATACCACCATTGAAATTCCGCCTGTGGCGGCAACGGCTTGCGGTTGGCTTCCTGGCTGCCGACGAGATAGCCGCTGACCGACACCAGGGCTTGGCACCGCTCGGGCCACAGCGCGGCCATGATGTTGGCGGTGCGCGCGCCCCAATCGAAGCCGGCGATAACGGCGCGGTCGATCTTCAACGCGTCCATCAGCGCGATGATATCGACGGCCACAACCGCCTGTTGGCCGTTGCGGGGCGTGTCCGCCGACAGGAAGCGCGTCGTGCCATAGCCGCGCAGGTAGGGAATGATCACGCGGTAGCCGGTGGCCGTCAGCCGCGGCGCCACCTCGGCGAACGCGTGGATATCGTAGGGCCAGCCGTGCAGCAGGATGGCGACGGGGCCGGCGCTTGGGCCGCGGTCCACATAGCCCATGTCCAGGTTCCCGGCACGGATCTGGCGGATGTCGCCAAATGGTGCCGCGCCACTGCCGGCTGCGGGGGGCGAAGCGGAGGTCGAGGTGGCTTTGGCCAGTGCCGTGCCGCTTACGCCAAGGTTCAGCAGGCTGGCGGCCGCCAGCGCCGAAGTGCTGGCAAGCAGACGGCGGCGTTGCGGATCGATTGGGTGCTTCATCGTGGAGACTCCATGAAAGGTTCGCGGGTGGGGGCTTGCTGCGAACGATTTATAGAGGCTCCGCAAAGGCGTTGGGTGTCGGAATGTACGAGCCCCGGACGTGGATACAGTGCGATTCAAATCCCCCGGGCCGATCCGATCAGTCGGGAATGTCGGGTTCCACAAGCGGCGCCAACTGCGCCAGCGATTCCTGCCAGCCCAGGTAGCACATTTCGGGCGGAATGACGGCCGGGATGCCTTCTTGCTTGATGCTGATGTCGGTGCCGCACGCGACCTTGCGCAAGGTGATCGTGGTCTGCATCTGGCCCGGCAGGTTCGCGTCGTCGAACTGGTCCGTGTAGCGGATCTTTTCGGACGGGACCAGTTCCAGGTATTCGCCGCCGAAATTGATGACGGTGCCAGTGGAAAAGTTGCGGAACGACATCTTGTGGCGGCCGCCTACCTTGGCGTCCAACTGGTGGACCTGGCAGGTGAACCCGTAGGGGGGCAGCCATTTCGCGATGGCGTCGGCTTCAAGGAAGGCGCGGTAGACGCGTTCGGGGGAGGCGCGCAGGACGCGATGGAGGGTAACGGTTCCGGTAGTCATGGTGTGTCCGCCTTGGAATGAGAGGGTCGTACTCATACGACGTTCAGAGGACAACGAAATCGACATGGCCGGTGTTAGTGAAAACCCCTAATTCTGTAACCGACCGATGTACGCCGCCAACGCTGCGGCATGCCCCTGTTCGGCACGCAGGCCGACGTGGCCATCGGCTCGGACAACCACCAGCACAATGCCGCGCACGCCCAGTGCGTGGGCGATGTCGGGCGCCAGGTAGGCGTGCGCCCCGGGCACCCCGGTATTCGCGGTCAGGACGGTCACCTGTTCGATGATGGCTCCGTCGGCCAGTGCTTCCATGTCGCGGCGCACCTGTTCCAGGGCGTCCTCGGGCGTCGCGGCGCAGCCGATCAGCAGGGCGGTGTGACCGTGGCGGCCGGTGCAGGCATGCAGGTGGCCGATGCCGCCCGACGCGAACGCCAGGGGAATCTGATCAGGCAGGCGCTGGCCCGGCCAAAGGGCGTCGTGCGCATCGCCCATGACGATGGGGGATCCTGCGTAGTCGATATCAAGCTCGGCCTCCGCGACCGCTTCGTGGTGCCGCGAGGCAGGATCGGCAAAGATCGTCCGGATCGCCGCATCCCGTTCGCGGCGGGCGCGTTCCCCTTTGAGCATCTGTGCGCGTTCGGCGGCATCGCCCGAGGCCATTACCTGGTCGGCCACCGGGCGCCGTTCGGCGTGATAGCTGTCCAGCAGCGCGTCGGAACAATGCCCCTGGCAAACCAGCGCAAGCTTCCAGCCCAGGTTGTAGGCATCTTGCAGGCCGGTGTTCATGCCATGCCCTTGCGCCGGGCTACAAGTGTGCGCAGCGTCACCGGCCAGCAGCACGCGACCGGACCGGAAAGTCCGGGCAACCTTGGTGTGGCAATCGAAGCGCGTGGGATGCGAAATCTGGTCAAAGCGCGCCTCGGGCAGGTAGCGTTGCAAGGTGGCCAGCGCGTCGGCGACCAGATCGGATTGCGCCGAGCGGGGCCGAAGGTAGACGCGCCAGCGGCGGTCCGGCAGGGCCGTCAGGATGACCGGCGTGGGATCCAGATAGGCGTAGTTGGCTTCAAAGGACTCCGGCCATGCCGGGATGGCTGCATCGAACACGGCCCATGGCTGGTGGATGTCGTGGCCGTCTTGTTCGATACCCATCAACGTGCGGACGGTGCTGTGGTGCCCGTCGCATCCGACGACCCATTGCGCGTGGACCTCTGCCCGCGCGCCCCGCTGATCGATCGTGGCCGTCACGCCATCGGGTTGTGCCGCCAAGCCCACCAGCGTGGTGGCGCGCGTGACCGCGCCGCCGTGTGCGACGAGATAGTCGTGGAGGATGGATTCGGTGACTTCTTCCGAGATGCCGATATTGAAGGGATACCGGCTGCCGCACAGCGACAGGTCAATGTCGCCCAGCACGGCCCCATCGGCGTGAATACGGGCATGGCGCTGTTTGACGCCCAGGCGCAAGAGCGGGTCGGCGATGCCCAGTGCGTCCAGTATTTCGATTGATCGCGGATGCACGACGGTGGCGCGGTCCCAATCCATGGGCTGCTCGTGCGCGTCGATCAGCAAGCACTGGACGCCTCGCCGAACCAGCTCCACGGCGGTGAGCAGGCCGGCAGGGCCCGCGCCTACGACCAGAACGGTTGTCGCGATCATCATGGATCTCCCTGAGCGGGGTGGTCATCGGCGGGGGGGCGTGCGTTACGCGATTCGCGTCCGGCGAAATTAGAGCAAGCGCGATGCCGCCGTCAACGGTTCCGAACTGCGCCGAATGGCTGAGGGACCGGAAGACCGGTGCGGGCATACCAGACGCTGGCGCCATGAACAAGGCCGCGGGATCAACGCCGCGGCCTTGTTCAATGGTGCGGCGTCAGGCCCGCACGCACTTCGGTGACATCAATACGCGCCCATGTAGTCGCGCTTGCCGACTTCGATGCCGTTATGGCGCAGGATCGCGTAGGACGTCGTGACGTGGAAGAAGAACTGCGGCAGGCCGTAATGCAGCAGGTAGGCGCTGCCCGACAATTTCTTTTCTTTCGGGGTGCCCGGGCGCAGCACGATTTCCAGGGACGCGCTTTGCTCGAACTGTTCCGGCTTGAAGGAGCCGACATGCGCCAGGGTCTTGGCGATCAGGGCCTGCAGCTCGGCGAACGAGGGTTCGCCATCGGGCCACGACGGGACTTCCGCGCCGGCCAGGCGGGACGCGATGCCCTTGGCGAAGTCAGCGGCAATCTGCACCTGGCGCGACAGCGGAAACATGTCCGGGAACAGACGCGCGCCCAGGTAGGCGGACGGGTCGATGTTCTTTTCGGTGGCGTGGGCTTCGGCCTTCTTCAGCACGTCCGACAGGGCGGACAGCATTTGCTTGATGACGGGGACGGAAGCGTCGTACATAGGACTGGTCATGAGGGGGCTCGCAGAATGGGTGAAGCGGGCGCGGGGCAACCCGCGCGGCAGGCCCAAGACTACCAGCAATCGGCGACAGGATGGCGGCTTGCAGGATCCCTGCGGTCAGGGCCTTCAATGTGGCGGCGACGCGGGTCGAGCAATCCAGTTTGCGGAACACGCTTTCGACGTGGGCGCGCACTGTGCTGGTCGCGCGGCCTCGTGCAAGGGGGATTCCTGCGCTGCCGGGCCCATGCCCGGCAGCGCGCCGTGCCGGCGGTTTGCTGCTACCACTCAAATGTACTTTTTATGTTCCGTATTTCTTTGAAATAGCCGGGTTATCCCTAGTAATAGGGCTCCTTTCTGGCGCGTTATAACCATGTCTGTATTTTTTTTGTATTTATGAACATGAAAATAGCTCTGATTGGATGTGGGGAAGTGGGCGACTGCTATGCGCAGGCGTGGGTGGCCGGCGGGCATTCCATCGTCGGCATCTGCGAACTGCGGCAGGACGCCGCGATGCAGGCGCGCGCGGCCTCGCACGGCAGCGTGTTGCACGCCGAACCCGGCCCCTGGCTGGCGCAAGCCGACATCGTGGTGTCGGCGGTCTTCGGTCACGCGGCGCTGCACGTTGCCGCGCAGGCGCTGCCGCATCTGCGCGGCGACGCGTCGTATGCCGATTTCACGACCGCAAGCGCGGCCGACATGCGCGCTGCCGCCGACATCGCCGCGCAACGCGGCGTGCCCTTTACCGACGTGGCGATCATGGGCGCCATTGCGCTGCTGGGCGCGCGCACGCCGCTGTTGTGCGCCGGCACGGGCGCACCGGCCGTGGCCGCCTTCACGCTGGCTTGCGGCGCGCCCGCGCAGGCGATCGAGGGCCAGGCGGGCGATGCCGTCCGCCTCAAGCTGTTGCGCAGCATCCTGACCAAAGGCATGGAAAGCCTGGCCGTCGAATGTCTGGTCGCGGCCGAAAGCATGGGCCTGCGGGCGTCGCTGTACGAAGTGCTGTCCGATATGGATCGGACGCCCCTGACGACATTCGTCGACTCGTTCGTGCGTTCGCATGTGCTGCATGCGCCGCGCCGTCTGGCCGAGGTGCGCGAAGCGCGCGAGCAATTGGTCGAGGCCGGCCTGCAGCCGCTGGTGCTGGATGGCGTCGAACGGCTCTTCGCCCGAACAGCCAAGGGTATCGAAGCGGCGCGCGACGCAGGCTCGTTCAACGTGCCCGATTCCGTCGCGGACCGGCTGGCATGGCTGACGCCCCTGGCGCGCCAATCCTGAATCCCGCAGAGCGGCCCCGAAGAGGGCCGCGACATTCCCGAATACAAGTGAGGAAGACAATGACATCCGTAAAGACTTTGCTGGCGTCGGCGCTGCTGGCGGCTTGCGCCGTGGCCAGCGCGGCCGATATGGGCTCGGCCCCCATCACGCTGATCTCTCCGTTTCCGCCGGGCGGGGGCACCGACACCTTGACCCGCATGATCGGCTCGGCCATCGCGCAGGACACGGGCTGGAACATCGTGGTCGAAAACAAGCCGGGCGCGGGCGGCAACCTGGCGCTTGACGCCACGGCGCGCGCCAAGCCCGACGGCCACACGCTGGTCATGGCGCAGACGGACAACATCGTGCTGAACCCGTGGCTCTATAACAAGCTCAGCTACGACACCTTCAAGGATTTCAAGCCGGTGGGCCTGGTGGCCTCGTCCCCCAGCGTGTTCGTGGTGGTGCCGGAATCCCCCTACAAGACGCTGGACGACGTGGTCAAGGCAGCGAAGGCGCGGCCGGGCCAGGTGTCGCTGGGCATCCCCGGCATCGGCGGCAGCGGCGACCTGATCGGCCATCTGTGGCGCAAGGCCGCGGGCATGGAGCTGATGCACGTGCCGTACCGTGGCTGGTCGCAGGCGTTCCCGGATCTGGCCAGCGGCCGCATCGACCTCTACACCGGATCCGTGGCGTCGCTGCTGCCTCAGATCCGCGGTGGCAAGGTGCGCGCGCTGGCCGTGGTGGCGGACGCGCGTTCGCCCGCCTTGCCCGATGTGCCGACCTTCGCGGAAAGCGGTTTCAAGACCATCAATCAAACGATCTGGTGGGGGCTGATGGCGCCCGGCAAGACGCCGGATGACGTGGTCGCGACGCTGAATCAGGCGCTGAACAAATCTCAGGCGCAACCGGACGTCGTGAAGAAGCTGGAAGACTCGGGCTACAGCGTCATGACGGGCACGCCGGCGGACCTGGGCAAACGCCATCGCGCCGACCACGACATCTTCGGCAAGGTCGTGCAGGAAGCCGGCATCCCGAAACAATGATCTTGCGAACCCCCCAGTTCAAGCACCAGGAGACCCCTAATGACCGGTTTTGATATCCATCCGCGCAAGCGCGCGGTCGCCAGCGAGTTTGTCGAGAAGTTCCGCCGCATCCCCGTCGCCAACATCAGCGACTGCATGTCGCGCATGACGGCCGGCGGCGCGCGCCTGCGGCCCATGCATGACGGCCATCCGCTGGCCGGTCCCGCGCTGACGGTGCGCACGCGCCCGGGCGACAACCTGCTGGTGCACAAGGCGCTGGAACTGGCGCAGCCGGGCGATGTGGTGGTGGTGGACGCCGGCGGCGACCTTACCAACGCCATCATCGGCGAGATCATGACCACCTATGCGCAGACGCGCGGTCTGGCCGGTATCGTGATCAATGGCGCGATCCGCGATAGCGGCACCATCCGGCGCGGCTCGTTCCCGGTGTACGCCGCCGGCGTGACGCACCGCGGGCCGTACAAGGATGGTCCGGGCGAGATCAACGCCGTCATCGCGCTGGACGGCATGACGATCGAGCCGGGCGACCTGATCCTGGGCGACGAAGACGGCTTGCTGTCCTTGCCGTATGACCTGGTACCCGCCCTGTATGAAGCCGCATCGGCCAAGCATGCGGTCGAAGAGCAGATGCTGGCGCAGATCGCCGCCGGTACGCTGGATACCTCGTGGATCGACGCCCGGATGAAGGCGCAGGGCTGGAAGCCCTGAGCCGGCAGCGCCAAGGCCCGCCGTCAGGCCTTGGCGATTCCCAGGCGGCGCAGGAGCCGGTCTTTGATTGCGCCGCCATAGGCCCACGACAGCACCGCCAGCACCAGCATCGCCACCGTGAAATAGGCGCGCGCGGCCATCGGTACCGGATTCAGTTCCGCGATGGTCCGCATCGGCTCATAAGACGTGAAGTCACTGGCCGCCAGCACGCTGAACAGCAGGGCCAGCACGGGCCCCGTGAAATGCGGACGTTCGCCCCGTGTCGCCGGGTCGGCGTGGAACGACCAGCGCAACAGCTGCACCAGATGGACGGCGACCGTGACCAGTGGAATGGCTACCGCTAGCAGCAGGACGAAAAGGGCGACGAGGATTTGGGGCGAATACATGAAAGCGAATAGTGGGAAAGGCGGAAAACCGCGGCCGGGATCACGCGCCTGACGTGTCGGCTGGCGGCTTGCGCTGGCTGCGGAAAAGCAGGTGCGTCGTGGTCAGGTGAAAGCGCATGGCGATGTCCGCGCATCCCGGATCGCGTGCCCGCAGCGCGGCGATGATCTGGCGATGGTGTTCCACGCTGCGCAGCATGTCGTCGTGCGTGTAGAAGTAGAACGAGCCGATGATGATCGGCATGTCCAGCAGGTTTTCCACCATTGTTCGCACCCGCGCGGATTGCGCTGCATCCAGCAAGGCGTGGTGAAAGAGGTTGTTGCAGTGTTGGACGCGCGCCACGCGGTCGGTGTCATCGGAGACGATGGCGGCCAGCATGCGCTCGTTGATCTGCTCAAGGTGGTCGATCTGTTCGGGCGTGGCGCGCTCGGCAGCGGTACGCGCGGCATAAGGTTCAAGCAGCAGGCGCAGTTCGAACGCCTCGTTGATGTCGCGGTCCACCCAGCCCAGCACCACCGCGCCGCGCCGGCCCTCACGCTTGACTAGGCCATCGGTAATCAGCCGTTCGATCGCGCTGCGCACCGGCGTGCGGCTGACGGAAAGCTCGGCCGCGATGTGCTCTTCGCGCAGCCGCTCGCCAGGCAGGAACACACCGGACATCAGCCGTCGGCGGAGTTCCCCGTAGACAAGGTCGCGGGCGCTGGTCATGGTGGCGCGGAATTCCTGAGGGCGCGAAGAGATCCAGACTATACCCGAAGGGGGGCGCGATTTTGCGCGAAAACCGGCCCTTGCGCGACGGTGGCGCGGGCGCGTTTACCCATGCATCCGGACGTCGCGGGGCGACACGCCGAACAGACGCTTGAAGGCCGTGGCGAAATTGGCGGCGCTGGAATAGCCGGCCATGGCCGCGGCCTGGGCGACGCTGACGCCTTGATTCAACAATGCGCGCTGGGCCGCCCGTAGCCGTTGCTCTCGCAGATATTCAACGGCGGACGACCCCGTCAGCGCGTAAAAGCCCTGTTGCAGCGCCCGCACGCCCAAGCCGGTTTGCGCGGTCAGGTCGGCCAGACGGCCCGGGCCAGTGACTTTTCCGGCATCGATGCGGGCACGCAGGTCCAGCAGACGCGCGGCGTGACGCGGGTTGATGCGACTGGCCAGCGTACCGGCGCTTTGTCCGCCGGCGGCCGCAGCCAGGGCCACGTGCCGAAGCCCTTCTCCCAGCAAGGCCAGACACCGGGATTCCAGCATCAACCGGTCCACGCCGTCCTCGTGGGCGGGAGGTCGCGCGATGCGTTGCGCCAGCGTGACGCCGCGTGGCGTGAGCGTCCACGCATGCAGCGCCAGATGCGTCTGTAGAAAGGACTGGATGGCCCAGGTGTCGACGGCGCCCGGCGAGGACCCGCCGGGAATCAGCCCGCCGTCCTGTAGCCATTGCGGCGCCACTGTCAGCGTGATCGACCGTTCGCGGTGGTTGCGCGCCGCCCGGCGCATGAAGCTGGCGGGTCCGGTCAGCATCAGCAGGCGCGCTTGCAGGCCTTCGCCCGGCGCGGGACCCTTGAGGCGCAGGTGGTGATGGCCGAACTCCAGCTCGACGTCGCCTTGTTCCAGCACGATCAATTTCAAGCCCGGCGTGAGCGTGGAGCGTACGAGGTTGTCACCGCAATCGCGGACGTCGGCACGCCGCAGCATCAGGCCGGGCCGCATCGCCAATACCTCGAAGCTGCCTTCCAGCGGGGTCTTGGCGCCCGCGCCATGGCGGGATTCGATATCGTGCGATCCCCCCATGTGCGTCCCCGCCGCCCGCAATTGGTCGGATGAGATCCCGCCCGCCATTTCCGCCCGTTTTCGCGGCCCCGCCATGCTTGCTCCAAAAAAAGTGAATACCCCCACGCTTCGCGCGCTTGCCGTGCGCCGCCGCAAAGCATCTGGTGCTTTGCGCAAACATGCGGGCCTGATTTCCGTGGAATCATGGGCGGGCTTTCAAATGACCATGAGAATCAGTACCATTATGACCCAAAGTCCCGCCGTCTTGGTCCTCCGCCGGCCCCGGACGATAATGGCCCTGGCCTTCGCCGGGATGACCGGCGCCGCCCAGGCGCAGACGGTTCCGCCCTCGGGCGACGCCGCCGCAAGCCCCGTGCAGTCCCTGGCCCCCGTGGTGGTCACCGCCAGCGGCTATGACCAATCCATCGCCGACGCGCCCGCCAGCATCACGGTGCTGACGCACGAAGACCTGGCCAGGCAGCCTTTCAATACCCTGCAGGACGCGTTGCGCAATGTCGAAGGCGTCAGCGTCGTGGGTGCCAACGCCAACAAGCAGGACATCTCCATCCGCGGCATGCCGGGCAAATACACCCTGATCCTGGTGGACGGCAAGCGGCAGGGCACGCGTGAAATGCTGAACCGCGAAGAGCTGGGCATGGTGCAGGCCAGCCAGATTCCGCCGCTGGCCGCCATCGAGCGGATTGAAGTCGTGCGCGGGCCAATGTCGTCGTTGTACGGCTCCGATGCGATTGGCGGCGTGGTCAACATCATCACGCGCAAGGTGCCGCAGGCGTGGACCGGTTCGATCAACCTGGGCGCGATCTTGCAGCAGCACAGCGAACTGGGTAACAGCCGGCAGGCGGATTTCTACCTGGCGGGCCCGATCAAGGACGAGAAGCTGGGCCTGCAGCTGTTCGGAAAATCCAATCAGCGAACGGAAGCCGACGTGGTGGACGGCTCGTATGGCATCCGGGACCGCGGATTGACCGCCCGGCTGACGCTGACGCCCACGAAAGACCAGGACATCCAGCTGGAAGCGGGTCAGGACGAATACAACCGCTACGGCACCGTGGGCAAATCGCTGGCCGCGACCGAGACAGGCGACTACCGATTGAAGAACCGGCACACGCACTATTCGGTCTCGCACGAGGGCCGCTGGAATTTCGGCACGACCAATGTGTCGCTGCAGCGCGAAGAAGGCAAGGCCAGCAACACGATCGGGGACAAGGACGCCACGTCGTATCCGGACACGCGGCTGGTCAATACGACGCTGGACGCGACGTTGACGCTGCCGTTGCCGAGCAACATGCTGAAGGTGGGCGGGCAGTACATCGACACTCGCCTGTACGGCACCGACAAGGAAGCCGCCTCCACCACGGCGCGCAACACCGTGTCGGGCCTCAGCACGCGGTCCTGGGCGTTGTTCGGCGAAGACGAATGGGCCGTCACCGACAACCTGTCGTTGACGGGCGGCATGCGCCTGGACGACCACGAGCGCTATGGCCAGCATTGGAGTCCGCGCGGGTATGCCGTCTATCACCTGTCGGACGCCTGGACACTCAAGGGCGGTGTCGCGCGCGCATTCCGCGCGCCTGAACTGCGCCAGAGTTCGGCGGACTACATCCAGGCCACGGGCGGCGCCGTGGGCGCGCCGCGCGGCAGCATCGCCGGCAACCCCGACCTGAAACCCGAAACCAGCACCAGCACCGAAATCGGCCTGCACTACCAGGACGACGACGGGGTGGCGGCCGGCGTGACGCTGTTCAACAACGAATTCAAGAACAAGATCTACAGCCAATGCGTGACCGGATGCGCGGGCACCTCGGGCGCCACCTACGAATGGGGCAATATCGGGCGCGCGACCCTGCGAGGCGTTGAAACCAGTCTGACCTGGCCGCTGTCGCGCACGGTCACGCTGACGGGTAACTACACCTATACGCAATCCAAGCGTAAATCCAATGACGAAGTCGCCTATGACGGCACGTCGTTGCAAGGGCAGCCGTTGGACCGGACGCCGCGCCATGTGCTGAACCTGCGCGCGGATTGGCGGGCGACGGACGCCTTGTCGCTGTACGCGTCGGCGAATGTGCAAAGCGAACAGTACTGGGCGAACTATCGCAATGTGTCGACGACGACGCGCCGGCGGCCCGGCGCCACCACGTTCGATCTGGGCGGCAGCTACGAATTGAATTCGCACGTCACCTTCCGATTGGCGGTGATGAACTTGACCGACAAGCGCGTCCCGGTGGACTATCGCACCCGCACAACCGGTCTGGATGGAAACTGGCAAGTCGATGAGGGGCGCCGTCTATGGCTGAATACATCCGTTTCGTTCTGACGGGGGCCACCTTGGCCCTGGGCCTGGCGACGGCCGCGAACGCGCAACCCGGGCACGCCCGGCCCATGGCGGCGCAACCGCCCGCGTTGGCGATCGGCGTGCCGGCCCAGCAGGTGCAGCGCTATGTGCTGGCCGCGCCGGACGGCGGTCCCGAGTACCGGGTGTCGGTCTGGGCGCCGCCGGAAGGGCAGCCGCCGGCCGCCGGTTATCCCGTGGTCTACATGCTGGACGGCAACGCCGTATTTGAAAGCCTGACGCGGACCACGCCCGCCTTGCCGCAGGGCGCGTCACTGCAAGCCGTGGTGGTGGGCATCGGCTATGACGATGCCGAACGCTTCAATGTGACGGCGAGGTCTTATGACTACACGCCGCCTTCCCCTGGCGCGGACGCCCCGCGCGGTTCGCCGCGAGATCCCGATGCGCGGGGTTGGGCGAAGCCGGGCGGCGGCGCCGATCGCTTTCTGGCGGTCCTGCAACAACGCATCCAGCCGCTGGTGGAACGGCGCTATCGCATCGATGCCGACAACCGCACGCTATACGGCCATTCGTACGGCGGCCTGTTCGCGCTGCATGTGGCGCTGAGCCGGCCCCAGGCGTTCCAGCACTACGTTGCGGCCAGTCCGTCGATCTGGTGGAACGGCCGATTCATCCTGCAATCGTTGGCGCGTCCGGCGCCTGTGCCGGAACCCGGCGTGGACGTGACCGTGATGGCGGGCGAAGAAGCACAGGGCCACGAAGATCGCCCGGATAGCCCGGAAAGCGTGGTGCGAGCGCTGGGCAATATCCCTAATGTGCAGGCCCGTCTACGGGTGTTCCCAGGCCTTGGCCATGGCGAGATGCTGCCGGCGTCGCTGGCGGCGACGCTGCGCGATTACGTGCGCTAGCGCGGGGGGATGGGTCGTCGCAGGCCGGCCGTCAGGCGCCGCTTGCGGGGAACGCGATGGTGATGCCCACGCCGTGGCCGTCCAGGCCCGGCCCCCACTCGATCTTCGCGTGGTGCTTGGCGGCGATCTGCGCCACCAGCGACAGGCCGATGCCGCTGCCGCGCTCGATGGTGCCGGCCTTGCGGTAGAAGCGGTCGAACACACGTTCGCGCTCGGGCGGCGCGATGCCCGGCCCGTTGTCGGCGACGGACAACTGCGCGCCGCCGTCGGGCAGCGGGCCGCAGGATACGGCCACGCGGCCGCCTTCTGGCGTGTAGCGCAAGGCGTTGTCCAGCAGATTGCGCAGCAGCACGCCCAACGCGTCGACGTTACCGTTCACCATCGCCGCGTGGGTGTCGAGGCTGATGCGCTGGTTCTTGCGTTTGGCGAGCGCCTCGCTGTCGCGCACAATCATTTCCGATAGTCGATCAAGCGCAACGGGTTCGGCACGGCCCTCGCTTTGCGCCTCGGTACGCGCCTGGTCCAACAACTGTTCGGCCAGACGGGTGGTGCGGGTGGCGACGTCGCGCAGCTTGTCGACCGCCTCGCCGCGTGCTCGCGGGGTGTCGCTACGCACCGCCAATTCGGCGTAGGTGCTCATCGCCGCCAATGGCGTGCGCAACTCGTGCGCGGCGTCGGCCAGAAAGCGGCGTTCCCGGTCGAGCGAGGCCGACAGGCGTTCCAGCAAGCTATTGATGGATTGGATGAAGGGCTGTAGTTCGCCGGGCATTCCCGATGTGGGCAGTGGCGTCAGGTCCATGGCCGGGCGGCTCAGGATGGCGTCGCGTGCGCGGTCCACGGGGCGGAAGGCTCGGCGCATGACCAGCCACGTGAGCCCGGTCAGTATCAGAAAGAGCACGCTCAGGAACGCCAGGCCGTTTCGCATGCGCGCGGCGGTTTCCGTGCGTAGTTGCGCTTCCGACTTGGCGAACTGGACTTGTATGCGGCCATCGGCATCCGCCACGGAATAGGCGCGCCAGCGTTCGCCGCGCAGCGTGACGTCTTCGAATCCGTTGTGGAAATCCTGTATCAGGGGGTAGTCGGGCGCCCACGGCGACTGCACAAGCAGCCGCTTGTCGGCCAGCGCCCACACCTGGAAATTGAACGATTCGCCATCGAAGCGATTGGAGTAGGGAAGTTCAAAGCGGTCTTCGCTGGACGGCCTGGCCTGCAGCAGGCTGGTGGGCAGCGACAGCAGCGCTTTCTGGGCGGCATCCCGCAAATCCCGGTCCGACAGGCCGGTCTCGGCGCGGGTCTGTTCCAGGTAGATCAAGGAAAAGACGGTTACCCAGGTGGCGATCATGGCCAGGAACAGCGTGACCGCCACTTGTCTGCGCAGGGTCTTCATGGCGACACATCCGGCACGATGCGGTAGCCCAACCCGTGCTGGGTCTCGATCAGCCCGTCGCCCAGCTTGCGTCGCAACTGATGGATATAGACCGCCACGGTGTTGCTTTCGATGGTGCCGCTGCTGCCGTAGACGGCAACTTCCAATTGATCGCGGCTGACGGTGCTGCCCATGCGTTGCATCAGCGCCAACAGCGTGTGGTACTCATGCGCGCTCAGGCTGACGTCGCTGCCGCCTTGCGTCACCGTGCGGCGCGCGGGCTCCAGCACCACGTCGCGGCAGCGCAGCGCCGACACCACGCTGTTGCTGCTGCGGCGAAGGACTGCGCGCATCCGGGCCAGCAGTTCGTCCAGCTGGAAAGGCTTCACCAGGTAATCGTCGGCGCCGGCGTCCAGGCCCTGGATGCGGTCGCTAAGGCGGTCGCGAGCGGTGATGATCAGGACGGGGGTCGTGTCGAAGCGGGCGCGCAGCGCCTTCAGCACCGCCAGGCCGCTGCCGTCGGGCAACCCCAGGTCCAGCAGCACGGCTTGATAGCCGTGGTCCACCAGCGCCAGGTGCGCTTGCGGCATGTCGCGCGCCCAGTCCACGGCGGCGCCATCTTGAATCAGGCCCGCGCGCAGGGCGTCGCCCAGCATGGGGTCGTCTTCTACCAGCAGGATACGCAAGCAAGCTCCAGGGCCGTCCGTGGCGGGTTGCGCCGGGGCCTTAAAGAATTATTAAAAGTTGCTCAGGACAATGCAGGCCAAGCCCGGGGGCGGTCGCCCACGGTCACTGTAATAACACTGAAGGAAGCCCTGATGCGGATGGGTATATTAGCAAGAGGCGCGCTTGCGGGCGCGATGTTCACCGGGGCTGGCGCGGTCTACGCGCAAAGCGGGAACTTCATCGGATTGGGGGTCGGAGCGATTCCCGTTTATGAGGGTTCCAGCGAGTATCGGGCGCTTCCGGTGCCGCTGATCAACTACCAATCCGGCAATTTCTTCATCACGCCCCGCATGGGGCTCCCCGCGATGGGGCTGAAGACTTCGCTGGCATCCGATCTGGATGCGGGCGTATTCGTGGGGATGTCGCTGGGGCGCAAGGCCGATGACGCCGACCTCACGAAGGGGCTGGACGACATCAAATTCCACGGCGCCTACGGCGCCTACGTGGAATGGACCCCCGGCCGGTATTCGCTGGGCGCGGGCTACAAGCAGGCGGCCCGCAGCGGCTACGGCGGCACGCTGGAACTGCGGGCGTCGTATGCGGCGCTGATGACCGAGAAGCACACCGTGCAGGTGGGCGTTCGCACCGAATGGGCCAGCAGCGATTACATGCAGACCTGGTTCGGCGTCACGTCCTCGCAAGCGGCCCGCAGCCGCGAGGGCCTGTCGACGTACTCGCCTTCGTCGGGGTTCAAGAACGTGGGTCTCTACTCCACCTGGATGTACCAGATCAATCCCAGCTGGAGCACGGTGTCCACGATTGGCGTCAACACCTTGCTGGGCGACGCCCGAGACAGCCCGCTGACCGACCGCAAGACCAACGTATTCGGCTCGGTGGGCGTGGCGTACCGCTTCTGATCGGTGGGCAGGGCGGACGCAAAAACGGATGACGGTTCTGCTGGGGGAACAGATACAATTTCCGCCAGAATCTCCGCCACCCGTTTTGATGATCCCATCCCATGCCCGCCTTCCCGCCCGAGCCCCAAGCTGTCCATAGCCCCACCACGCGCCACGCGATATTCATCGTCGCCACGCTGAACCCGGGGGCTGCCGCCGCCGAAACCGTCCGCGGCTGGTGCGCCGACGTGGCCACATTGACGCGTACCGTCGGGACGCGCGCGCCGCAGCAGAATCTATCCTGTGTCTGTGCGTTCGGGTCGGACGCCTGGGATGTGCTGTTCGGGCAGCCTCGGCCAGCGTCCCTGCATCCGTTCCGCGTGTTCGGCGACGGCGCGCGCGTTGCGGTGTCCACGCCTGGCGATCTGCTGCTGCACATCCGCGCGGAATCCATGGACGTTTGCTTTGAGCTTGCGACGCTGCTGGTCAACGGGCTGGGCGATGCCGTGACCGTGGTCGACGAAGTCCATGGCTTTCGCTACTTCGACCGGCGCGCCATCATCGGTTTCGTCGACGGCACCGAAAACCCCGAAGGGCGCGAGGCCGTCGATTTCACCGTGATCGGCGACGAAGACTCGGAATTCGCGGGTGGCAGCTACGTGCTGGTGCAGAAGTATCTGCACGACATGGCGGGGTGGAACGCCCTGACGGTCGAGAACCAGGAAGGCATCATTGGCCGCCACAAGCTATCGAATGTGGAACTGGACGACGATATCAAGCCGGCGTCTTCGCACAGCGCGCTGACGACGCTGGAAGAGAACGGCCAGGAAGTGAAAATCCTGCGCGACAACATGCCGTTCGGCCGTCCCGGCGTGGGTGAATTCGGCACGTATTTCATCGGCTACGCGCGTTCGCCCGCGCCGATCGAGCAAATGCTCGAGAACATGTTCGTCGGCCGTCCGGCCGGCAATTACGACCGCCTGCTGGACTACAGCCGTGCCGTGACGGGCAGCCTGTTCTTCGTGCCGTCCGCCGAACTGCTGGAATCCTTGGAAACGCGTGCGGCCGTTGCGCAAGCACCGCAGTTGGCGGCGACGCCGTCTCCTTCGGCCGCCTGACGGTTGCTGCCCGGCTCCACGTCACCGGTATTTCTGCTTCTACGACTAAAGACC
Organism: Achromobacter sp. MYb9; assembly: GCF_002975275.1. Lineage (GTDB taxonomy): Bacteria > Pseudomonadota > Gammaproteobacteria > Burkholderiales > Burkholderiaceae_B > Achromobacter. The sequence continues at coordinate 251,133 of NZ_PCOQ01000003.1, forward strand.
GATGCGTCCGCACCGGTCCGCTGCTACCGTCCGCCAGGAGCAGTCCCGCAGCTCAGGCTCCGACCGTCCGGCTGCATGGCAGCGCGGCGGGAGCCGGGCGCGGGGGCTGCCTGGCCGGCGCTGGCGCGGCTTCCTTTTGTCAGCAAGCAGGAGAACATCATGCAGAAAATCAACAAACCGGAACCGTCGGATACGGCAGCGGACCTTCAGGTTCAGCCTTTGACCTCGGAAGAAATCGGCCAGGTCAGCGGCGGCGTAGGCACGGCCCGGATGCTCACGGCCGTTACGCCAGGCAAAGGCAACGGCGCTCGGGGGAACATGCTGAATACCGGCAAAGGGCTTTTCACCGGAAAGTAAGTCAACCCGCGACGCCATCAACGGCGCGCCAACGGGAGTCATCCATGGAAAAGACCGTGCCTATGGTGTCGATGGACGACACCTCGGAAAAGCAGGTCCAACCGCTCAGCGAGCGCGAAGTCCTGGAAGTGAGCGGGGGGGCGAATAGCCGGCAAATCTTCATCAAAAGCCCGACGGCCCCCACGGGCCCTGCCGCCAGGCCAAGCCGCCAGAGCAACTTCCGGTAAGCCCGGTTCCAGGCCGCAGTCATGACACGCGGCGGCTTGGCCGTCGCGTGCTTTTTTCCCTCTGCTTGTTTCAGGCCTTGCCCGATGTCGCTTTATCGCAAACAAGCGCTAGCCGCGCAACGTTCCGTCGGACTGGGCGATATCGTCCTGATCCGGCCGGTGTCGTTTGCCCTGGTCACGGCGGTGTTGGGCGGCTTCGTGCTGGCCGTGTGCCTGTTCCTGGCGTTCGGCACCTATACCAAGCGCGCGACGGTCAGCGGCCAGCTTGCCCCGGACGCCGGCTTGCTCAAACTCTATGTGCCACAGGCGGGCGTGGTGCTGGAACGTCCCGCCCGCGAGGGCCAGCATGTCCGGGCAGGCGACGTGCTGTACGTCGTGTCGGGCGACCAGCAAAGCGCGCTTGGCGACACCCAGCAGGCCATCAGCGGGCAGATACGGCAGCGCGAAGACAGCCTGCGCCAGGCCCGCCAGAAAACTCTGTTGCTGCAACGAAGCGAACACGACACGCTGGCCGCGGGCATCAACGGATTGACGTCGCAGCTTGCGGCGATCGACAGCCAGATCGACGGCCAACGCGGCCGGATCAAGCTGGCGGAGGATAGCGCGCAGCGCTATCGAAACCTGATGGAAAAGGGCTACCTGTCGCCCGAAGAATCCGACCAGAAGCGCGCCGATCTGCTAGAGCAGCGCAACCAGCTGCAGGCCTTGCTGCGCGACCGCATCGGTATCGCCATGGACCTTGCCAATCGGAAATCTTCGCTGGCCGACCTGACGCTGCGCCAGCAGAACCAGCTGGCGCAGCTGGACCGCGACCTGGCGGGCGTGGCGGTGGACCTGACCCAAAGCGAAGCCAAGCGTCGCGTCGTCGTGACGGCGCCGCAGGCGGGCGTGCTGACCGCGATGACGGCCGAGGTGGGCCAGGCGGTGGACCCCCGGCGCCCGCTGGCCGCAATCGTGCCTGACGGCGCCAAGTTGCTGGCCGAGCTGTACGCGCCCAGCCGCGCGGTGGGTTTCGTGGCGCCGGGCGATGCCGTGCTGATGCGCCTTGAAGCCTACCCATACCAGACCTTCGGCCAGCAGCGCGGCGTGGTCCAGACCGTGACGCGCAGCGCGTTGCCGGAATGGCAAATGACCGATGGCGCTGCGGGACCGGGCGATAAAGAACCGATGTATCGGATAACGGTATCGCTGGACACGCCGGCGCACGGCCCCCAGGGGCAGGTGCTGGCGTTGCGGCCCGGCATGCGGCTGGACGCGGACCTGCTTCAGCAGACGCGCCGCCTGTACCAATGGGCGTTCGATCCCGCCTATCGACTGTCGGGGAAACTGTGACCATGCTTGAACGCCTGACGCTCGGCGTCAAACGGCGGGTGCCCAGGCTCCTGCAAACCGAGGCCGCCGAGTGCGGACTGGCTTGCGTGGGCATGGTTGCGGGGTTCCATGGCCACCACCAAAGCCTGGCCAGCCTGCGCGGCCGCTTTCCCGTGTCGCTCAAAGGCGCCACGCTTGCAACGCTGATTCATGTGGCCGGCCAGCTGGGGCTGGCGTCCCGGCCCGTGAAGGCGGGCCTGGGCGCGCTTGGCAAGCTGAAACTTCCCTGCATCCTGCATTGGGAGTTCAACCACTTCGTGGTGCTGACCGACATCAATGCGCGGTCGGCCACGCTGATCGACCCCGCCTCTGGCGTCCGGAAATGCACCATTAGCGAGCTGTCCGCGTCGTACACCGGCGTGGCGCTGGAACTGTGGCCGACGCCGGATTTCCAGACGGCCAACGAGAACAAACCGGTCCGGCTACGTGAACTGACGGGGCGAGTTACCGGCCTGGGCGCGGCGTTTTCGCAGGTAATGCTGCTGGCGTTGGCGCTGGAAGTGCTGACGGTGGTTCAGCCCTTTTTTCTGCAATGGGTCGTGGACCACGTGTTGAACACCGGTGACCGCGACCTTCTGACCACGCTGGCGCTGGCCTTTGGCCTGCTGATGGTGATGCTGCAGCTGACGTCGGTGGCGCGCAGCTGGATGCTGATGTTCATGGGCACGACGCTGAACCTGCAATGGCGCAGCAACGTCTTCACGCATCTGCTGCGGCTGCCTGTCGGGTACTTCGAAAAGCGGCACCTGGGTGACATCGTGTCGCGCTTCGGGGCCATCGACACCATCCAGCGCACCGTCACCACGTCGTTCCTGGAGGCGCTGCTGGACGGCATCGTCATGGTGATCACGCTGGTGTTGATGTTCTTGTACAGCCCGCCGCTGGCGTGGATCGCGGTGGGCGCGATGGCGTTGTACGGGCTGGCGCGGTGGTCTGGCTATGCGTCGCTGCGCTATGCCACCGAAGAACACATCATTCACGCCGCGAAAGAACAATCGCACTTTCTGGAAACCGTGCGCGGGGTCAAGGCGATCAAGCTATTCCAGCATCAGAACGACCGGCGTTCGCGTTGGCTGGCGCTGCTGGTCAATGAAATCAATGCCGATCTGCGTGTGCAGAAGTGGGCGCTGTTTTTCCGCACGTTCAACGGTCTGCTCTTTGGCCTGTCGTCGATTGCGATCCTGTGGCTGGGCGCGCGGCTGGTCCTGGATGGCCAGTTCACGGTCGGCGCCTTGCTGGCCTTCATCGTCTACAAGACCCTGTTCGACAAGCGGGTGGCGGCGCTGCTGGACAAGTTCGTGGAAGTGAAAATGTTGCGGCTGCAGGGCGAACGCCTGGCGGATATCGTCCGCGAGACGCCGGAAGCCGCCGACGAGATGCCGCGCGCGGATGGCGCCGTGACGCAGTCACCCGCCATCGAAGTGCGCAATCTGCGTTTTCGCTATAGCCCGCAAGAGCCTTACGTCCTGGACGATGTCAGCTTTCGCATTGAACCGGGCGAATCCGTCGCCATCACGGGCCCCTCCGGCGGCGGCAAGACGACGCTGATCAATATCCTGCTGGGCATCCTGACGCCTACTGAAGGCGAAGTGCTGGTCGACGGCGTGCCGGTGCGCGGAATGGGCGCGGCCGCCCTGCGCAGGATGGCGGGAACGGTGCTGCAGGACGATGTGCTGTTTGCCGGATCCATCGGCGAGAACATCAGCTTCTTCGACCCGCAGTACGACCCGGACCGAGCCGCCGAATGCGCGGCAATCGCCGCCATTCACGACGACATCTGCGCGATGCCCATGGGCTACAACACGCTGGTTGGCGACATGGGGACGGTATTGTCCGGCGGGCAGAAACAACGCGTGTTGCTGGCGCGCGCGCTCTACAAGCAGCCGGCGCTGCTGTTCCTGGACGAGGCGACAAGCCATTTGGACATCACGCGCGAGCGGGTGGTCAACGTGGCCATCGCCAAACTGAACATGACGCGGGTGATCGTGGCGCATCGGCCCGACACCATCGCCGCGGCCGGGCGCGAGATTGCGCTCGCGGGCGGCAAGGTCGCCGCCGACAGCGGCGCGCCTAAACTGGCTTCCCGAACACGCCGCCGCGCCGAGCCACAAGCGTCGCCTGTGTACGATTAAGCACGCCAAGCGCGCCCAGAATCGCCGACACATGTGTCTTGACGGTTTTTTCCGTCATGTTGAGGCGTTCCGAGATTTCCTTGTTGCGCAGGCCGTCGCACATCAGCCGCAGCACTTCGCCCTGGCGCGGCGTCAAGGTGCGCAGCAGGGCGGCATCGTCCTGTGCGCCGGCTGGCGCGCCGGCAGCGAATTTGCCGGGCAGGGTGTCGGCCGCGTTAAGCGTTTCCAGTGCCGCGGCCAGCTCCTGGCAACTGGCGGATTTGTTCAGATAGCCGCGCGCGCCGGCCTCCATCGCGCGGCGCTCGTCTTCGGGGTCCTGCGAGGCGGACAGCACCAGCACGCGTAGTTGCGAGCGCCGTTGGCGCAAGCGCTTGAGAAGGTCCGCGCCGGCCATGTCGGGCAGGTAGTAGTCCATGATGACGTTGCCGATGCCGGTGTGGCGCTCCAGCACATCCAGCGCTTCCTGGCCGCTGGCGGCGGGATGCACCGTCAGCGCCGGCAGGGCATGCGCCAGCGCCATGACCAGGGCTTCGCGGAACATGGCGTGATCATCGACAAGCAATACGGCCTTCATTCGGCGTCTCCGGAGTGGGGGCTGGCGGCGGATGCCCGCAGCATGGCCGTCACGCGTTCGCGCAACGCCTGCACTTGAACCGGCTTATGCAATAGGGGGATGCCGCGCGCGGCGGCTTCGGCCAGCCGCGCTGGATCGGTGTCGCCGCTGACCAGCAGCGCGGGCAGGTCCGGATCGTTGTATTCCTCGCGCAGGCGCTCGATCACGTGGATGCCGGTTTCGTGTTCGCGCAGGCGATAGTCGCTGATGATCAGGGCAGGGCGTTCGGCCAGCGGCAGCACGCGTTCGAACAGGGCATTGCCGCTGGTCGCCGCGATGACGCGGCATCCCCAGCTTTCAAACAGCATGGTCAGGCCGGCCAGGTTCTGGGCATCGTCGTCCACCAATAGCGCCAATTGCCCCGGTAGCCCGGCGTGCCGTGCAGTCGGCCGTGACGCGTCCGGACTGGCCTCGACGGGGCCGGTGTCAACGGCGTAAGACAGCGGCACGGCCACGCTGAATACGGTGCCGCGACCTTCTTCGGAACGCAATTCCAGCGGGTGGCCCAGCAGCCGCGCCGTGCGACGGACGATCGCCAGGCCCAGCCCCAGACCCTTGCTGCGGTCTCGTTCCGGATTGCCCAGTTGGTGGAATTCCCAGAAGATCCGTTCCTGTTCGGGTTTGGGAATGCCCGCGCCGTTATCCCAGACTTCAATACGCAATTGGCCGTCGGCGCGGCGGCAGCCGACCAGCACGCGGCCACCGGCCGTATGCGTGATGGCGTTGCTGATCAGGTTGCGCAGAATGCGTTCCAGCAGCACCGGGTCCGAAAACACGCTGGCCGAGCAGGCGCGCACGCGCAGCGACATGCCTTTTTCCCTGGCCTGCGGCGCGTATTCGGCGCGCAGCTGGTCCAGCAACGGATTCACGGGAAACCCCTGCCAGCGAGGGTCGATGACCCCGGCGTCCAGCCGCGACAGATTCAGCAAGGCATCGAAAAGGTGGCCCATGGCCGCCATCGCGCTGGCGATGTTGTCGACCAGGTAGTGGCCATGGCGGGACAGGGGCTCGTTGGTCAGCAAGCCCAGGAAGAGATTCACTGCGTGCACCGGTTGGCGCAGGTCATGGCTGGCGGCGGCGAGAAACCGGGACTTTTCCAGGTCGCTGCGTTCGGCCGCGATTTTCTCCTGGCGCACCTGTTCCAGCAGCGCGAGGTTCTCGTATCCCAGCCGCAACGCATCCAGATGCGTGCGATTCATGCGATGGATGAAGGCCAGGGTAGCGACCAGGTACGCCAGCCCGCCCGACACCAGCGCCAGATGGATGGCGGACGGCTGCGCGGCCAGCGCGATGAACATGGGCGCGAAGGCCGGTACCTCGAACGCGTACATGACGGGCAGCACCATGTAGTTCGAGTAGATGGCGCCCGTGCCCAGGCCAAAGAGGATGACGATGAAAAAGAGCTGATATTCCAGCGGAACGAAGAACGTCCAGTAGGCAAACGGCAGGCCCCACAGGATGCCGGAGCAAAGGTTCCCCACCAGCATGCGCCGCAGCCAGCGTTGCGCGGCGGCCGGATCCGCGCGACGGCGGTCGTAGGCAAACATGGCGGCCAGGCGCAGCGCGCCCACGGCAAGCGTCGCCCCGATCCACCACAGGACTTCGTTCAGGGGAAGCACGCCGTGCAACGCAAAGGCCGAAAAGCAGGCGCTGATCAGCGACCCCGCCAGCGCAAATGGGAAGCTGCGGCGCAAGGCCTCTACCTGCACCTGATGGATGCGGGCGGCATGCGATGAAGCATGCGATGCGGCGGGCGCGGAAGGGGAAGGAGACGGGCCGATGGCGGGCTGCACGGGTCTGGGGGAAGGCTACGCGCGGGAAGGGCCTGGACCGGGAAGACCCGGTGCGGAATGTAGGCGGATTTTAGACCGATTGCGGCGCGACAGGGCGTATTTGCAGCACGGCGGTCAAGACGGTCTGGCCTGGCGCGGACGAGACCTCAAGCATCCCGTTCACGCGGGCAATGCGGGCATGCATGCTGCGCATGCCGACGCTGACGCCCGCTTGCCGCACGGCCGCCACGTCGAAGCCGGCGCCGTTGTCTTCGATCCGAAGCCGCAGCTCGCCAGGCGCGGGTTGCAGCAGCTGTAGTTGCACGCGGCGCGCGCGGCTGTGCTTGACCACGTTGGTCAGGGCCTCTTCCACCAACCGGGTCAGCGCCAGGCATTGCAGGGGCGTGGGCGGCGTGACCCATTGCGGCGGGAACTGCCAGCTGGACGCCAGGTCCAGTTCGTCGAAGAGTTGCACGAAGCGGTGGCGAAGCGGGGCGGCCCATTCCAGCGGCGTCGCCGGCACTTTGACGTCGGCGCTTGAACCGCTGTCGATCGTCTGGCGCAGGTCGTCGCGCAGCAGTTTCAGCATGGACAGAAATTGCTGGCCCTGTAGTGGCGCCTTGGCCTGTTCCACCATGGCCATCATGCGTACCAGCGATCCGCCCAGCCCATCATGCAGGTCATGCGCGATCTGCAACCGTTCCTGCAGACGGGTGTTGCTCATGGCCAGCGCGTGCTCGCGCTCCAAGGTGTCGGCCAGTTCCGTGCGAGCCTGCGCGATGCCGTCCGCCAGTTCGTGGTTGAAGCGTTCGATGCGCCGCACGTTGCGCGCATGGCGCATTCCCAGGATGGCGGACATGAAGAGGGTGACGACGATGCTGGAAACCGAGGTGTAGGTCGGCCCGGGGCCGATCAGTTTCATCATCAGCAGCAAGTCGTGGATGCTGACGGCGAAGATGATCAGCAGGCACGCCGCCAGCATCCCGTGTTCCGGTTGCCGCGTCCGCCATGCATGCCAGGAGAACTGCAGGCAGTTTCCCAGGAAAATGGCGGCGCTTCCCAGCACGCCCGCGCTCAACGCATGGGGCAGCGCGGCATCAGGCGTGAACGCCAGCATGGCCAGCATCGCGGCCGAGACGATCCACAGTGCGCGCTCGGTGCGAGGCAGCGATTGTTCGCCGAAGCGCCAGATGAAGAGGCAGAAGCAGGCCGCATACAGCACCAGGGCCATGGCGTTGGCGCGCGCCGCCATCAGGGTGCTGGCGAACGGCCAGGGGTCCGTCGCCAGCACGTTGGCGACGAACAGCACCCAGAACAGCGCCATCAGCGCGTACCAGCCGTAGGTGGTCTGTTCGCGGCGGACGATCCAGATGCAGAAGAACAGCGCGCCCAGAACGCCGGAGACGATCAGGTTCAGCACGTACAGGGTGCGGTTCGTCCACCACAGGTCTTCCTGCAGGGCCTGCATGGCCCGCGATCCGCCCAGGTGGACCGGGCCCATGCCCGGCGTCTGCTGCCATAGGCCGACCACGCGCACCCACAGCGTGTTCACGCCGTCGTGCAGCAAGGCTTCGGGCAGGCGCCAGTAGCGCGGCATGTTCCAGCTGCGCGACAGCGGCTCCGTCAGGTGCGGATCGCGCCAGATCAGTTCATCGTTGATGAAGATCTCGCCGGCCATGACCACGGATTCGAGCGTCAGGCCGACCGATCCGGCTTGCGCGCCGGGGCATTGGCGTTGCCAGTCGATGCGGTACCAGACCGTGCCGCTGTAGTCCGGCCACCGCTTCGCCCAGTCGTCGGGCAGCGTGACCGGCAGCCAGGGCGAGGCGTCAGGCCGGCTGCCGTCGGCCGCGCCCTGGGCGGCGGCGATGGACAGCACCTGGACTGTGCAGGCCGCAGGCGACGCGGGCGCGGCTTCGGCCAGGGCCGGGACCAGAAGCGCGCACAGCGCCAGCCAGCATGCGAACCACCCCCTCAGTCCAGCAAGCCCCGCGCGCGCGCGGTATGCACCGCCCGCGTGCGCGAGGAGACTGCCAGTTTGCGGTAGATGTGCTTGATGTGACATTCGACGGTGTAGCGCGACAGGAACAGCTGCTCGGCGATTTCTCGATTGGCAAGCCCTTCGGCCACCAGGCGAAGGATCTGGCTTTCGCGGGGGCTAAGTATCTCACCGCTTGGCGTACCGGGCTGTTCCGCGGGCCGGGGGCGCAGTTCTTCGATGATGCGCCGCGCGACGAAGGGATCGATCGGCGCGCCGCCTCGCAGCACGCTGCGCAAGGACAGCGCAACTTCGATGTCGTCGCGTTCCTTCAGCACATAGCCCGTCGCGCCGGCGCGCAACGCCGCCAGGATCGCGTCTTCCGTGCACCAGGCGGAAATGACCAGGATGGCCAGGCCGGGGTCGGCCGCGTGCATCTCGGCGATCAGGTCGATGCCGCTGCCGTCCGGCAGGCCCAGATCCACCAGCGCCAGCGCGACCGGCTGGTTGGCCAGGCAGGCCCGCGCCTCGACCAGCGACCCGGCGTAGACCAGGGCGTCGGGCTGATACCCAAGTTGCAGCAGCAGTCCTTCCAGCCGGCGGCAGACCAGGGGTTCGTCTTCCACCAGCAGCACCGGCGCCGGCAGGGTGAGTTCGGGGGCTTGCAGGGTGTCGGACATAAGGGGGAGGGCTGGAAAGGCGGGATCGCCCGATTCTAATTGTGAGGGGGGCGTGGACAGGGCGGCTATCCCTGGAAACAGGTAAAAGCCGAAAATTCAAGGGTTTACCCCTAAAGTCCGGGCCGGGAATGCCGTAAGCCCATCGTGGCCGTCGGTTTTCGACCGTGGGCCGTGGACCCGTGTCCTCCGATATGGGCAGTGGCTGAAATAAGGCAAGCATGAAAATTACCTCGTTGCGCAACCGGATCCTGTTGATTACTTGCTTTACCGTTGTCGGCGCCCTGGTGCTGTCCGGGATCACGACCTACCAGATCGTCCGCAGCAACATGATGGCGACGATCTCCGGCAACCTGGACGCCATTGCCGCCGGCAATGCCAGCGCCATCGAACGCTGGTCCGAGGACAAGGCCCAGGCCGTCGTTGCGACCGCCGCCGTGGTTGAAAAAGGCGACCCTCGCGGCCTGACCAAATTGATGGGCGAAACCAACGGCTTTCCCATTTCCACCATTGGGTGGTCCGACAAGACCTTTTTCTCGACCACGCAGGTGGCGGCCGACTACGATCCCACGGCGCGCCCCTGGTACAAAAGCGCGGTCGCGGCGGGCAAGCTGACGGTCACCAAGCCGTATGGCGATTCGGGCACGGGCAAGCTCTATGTGGCGTTCACCACGCCGATGATCCGCGGCGGCCAGACGACGGGCGTGTTGAGCGGCGCCGTCCCGCTGGACGGCATCCAGAACATCATCCGCGCGATCCGTCCCACGCCGTCCAGCCTGGCTTTCGTGGTGGCGACCGACGGACAGGTCATTGCGCACGTGAACGACAAGCTGGCGCTCAAGCCCTCCACGGACGTGGCGCCTGAACTGACGCCTGCCGCGCTGTCGGCAATGTTGCGCGACGGCGCCGAACCGTTGACCGTCAACCTGGATGGGGTGCCAAAGCTGCTCAAGGCCCGCCGCATTCCCGGCACGGACTGGTCGCTGGTGATCGCGCTGGACAGCGCCGAAGCCACCGCTGGCCTGGCGCAGGTGCTGAACGCTACATTGATCTCGCTGGTGGTGCTGACGCTGCTGGCCGTGGCCATCGCAAGCGTGGTGACCTCCCGCGCGTTCAAGCGTCTGTCGGCCGTGCGCGACGCGATGGACACCATCGGCTCCGGCGACGGCGACATGACGCATCGCCTGGAAGTCGTGGGCCATGACGAAGTGGCGCAGATCTCGTCGTCGTTCAACGCGTTTGTCGACAAAATCAGCACGGTGATGCTGGACGTGCGCACGGGCGTGCATTCGATGTCCGCCGCCACCAGCGAAATCGACATGGGCAACCGCGACCTGTCGCAGCGCACTGAAACGTCGGCGGGGTCCCTGCAGGAAACGTCGTCGGCGCTGACGCAGCTGACCTCCAGCGTCCGCCAGACGGAAGAGGCGGCGCAGCACGCCACGCGCCTGGCCACGGAAGCCAGCTCCGCTGCGGAACGTGGCGGTCAGGTCGTCACGGACGCGGTGACGACGATGAGCGCCATTTCGCAATCGTCGCAACGCATCACCGAGATCATCAGCGTGATCGACGGCATTGCCTTCCAGACCAACATCCTGGCGCTGAACGCGGCCGTCGAAGCCGCGCGCGCTGGCGAGCAAGGCCGCGGCTTTGCCGTCGTGGCGGGCGAAGTCCGCACCTTGGCGCAGCGCAGCGCGGCATCGGCGCAAGAGATCCGGACGCTGATCCAGGCGTCGGTCGAAAACGTCAAGAGCGGCACCGAACGCGTGCAAGCCGCCGGTTCCACCATGAGCGAGATTGTCGAAGGCATTTCGCGCGTGCAGCGGCTGGTGGCCGAAATCCACGGCGCGGTGACCGAGCAAAGCGTCGGCATCAGCCAGATCGACCGCAGCGTGGCGGACATGGACCAGGCAACGCAGCAGAACGCGGCACTGGTGGAAGAGTCGGCGGCAGCGTCGGCCATGCTCAGCGATCAGGCTCGCTTGCTGGCCGATACCGTGGCGCGCTTCAAATTGCGTGACCAGGCCCCTGATTCGGCGCCCCGCATGCTGGCTTTGCCGCAGTCGGCACCGGCCTATTGAGGCCTTCGCGGGTCCCATCGCCTCCCGCCTGGCAAGCAGGCGGGAGTTGCCTGTCAGCCTGGTTGGCCGCAGAATCTGCGAAGCCCAAGAACTGAACAGAGGATGAATGATGGTTGACCACGCAGCGCCCGTCCCAGCAAGTTGCTTGATTCCAACCGCACTGGGAAGAATCCACGCCCGGATCTGGCCAGCCGGAGACGCCCAGGCAGCCGGCGCGCCGATCGTTCTGCTGCATGACTCGCTAGGGTGCGTGGACCTGTGGCGCGACTTTCCCGCCAAGCTGGCGCAGTCCACGGGGCGTGCCGTGATCGCTTATGACCGGCTGGGCTTCGGCCAGTCGGATCCGCATCCTGGCCATCTTTTGCCGGACTTCGTGGCCAATGAAGCGGAGGACGCCTTCGCCGCCCTGGCGAACCATTTCGAGCTCCCCCGCTTTCTCGTTTTCGGCCATAGCGTCGGCGGCGGGATGGCGGTGTCGGTCGCCGCCGCGTTCGGGCAACGCTGCATTGGCGTCATGACCGAATCCGCCCAGGAATTCGTGGAAGACCGTACCCTGGAGGGCATCCGCGTGGCGGGCGAGCAATTCAAGGACCCGGCCCAGTTGGACCGTCTGAAGCGCTATCACGGCGAGAAGGCACAGTGGGTGCTGGATGCCTGGGTCAAGACCTGGCAGTCGGCCGAGTTCGCCGATTGGAATCTGGACGCGGTCCTGCCGCGCGTCACGGCGCCGCTCTTGGCCATCCATGGCGAAAACGACGAGTACGGCTCCATGCGCCATCCCGAAAAGCTGGTGGCCCTGGCAGGCGGACCGGCGTCGATGCTGCCGATGCCGGGTTGCGGCCATGTGCCCCATCGCGAGCGAGAAGACGCCGTGCTGGAAGCGGTGCGCGAATTCCTGTCCCCCAACGGCATCTGAGGCGTCCGGGCGGCGGCCGGGGCGGCGTTACGGCTTAATTTTCCGGGCATCCTGCCGTTAGGACTACGAGAACGCCGGATAAATCTGGGCAGGCCTTGCCCACGCGCTGGGACGACACCGCCACCATGACCGCCATCAGTTCGCCGGGAGGGCTGCAAAGCACCATCCCGTTCAGTACCGCCCACGTCGTCGCGCGCGCGCCGGCCACCACGCTGACGGGCGCCGCGTCCGCCTCGACCCGGGTCGCGTTGGGCCAGCCGGCATCGGCCACCCATTCCACGCTCTATACGCAGACCGGCGCGATCACGGATTCCCTGTCGGCGCTGATGTCCCGCAACATGCGCGCGGGCAACCCGTTCCAGGACGTGGGCGCGGCGTTGCTGGGCCGCTTTCGAGCCGATGGCGGCAACTATGCCCAATCGGTGTCGGCGCCCGGCGTGCCGGCGCAGACATCGTCGGACAGCGCGCTGTCTTCCCGGTTGAGCCTGCAGGGCGACAACACCGTGTCGTTGCGCATCGCCACCGCCAGCGGCGCCAAGGTCGAGATTTCCCTGGCGCGCGGCCAGGACGGCATGGCGGTGCAGATCGACGTGACCGACGGCACGTTGACCGAGGACGAGCGCAATGCGATCGCGGCCCTGTCCGGCGCCTTCGAAGATGCGCTGGAGGGGCTGTCCCACGTGCCGCCGCGGCTGGATGTCGCCGGCCTGGCGGATGTCGACCCCGCCATCCTGTCGTCGGTGAATCTGCGCGCCGTGACGCGGGCCAATGGCGTTGCGGTGCAGGCCATCGAATTCCAGGCCGACAGCGGGCAGCGGTCAATCACGTACACGGGCCCCGCCGGCGAAGTCAGCGTCAACGCCGACCTGAGCAAGCCCGCCACCTTCGGCACCGCCGAGCAGCAGGCGGCGGCCATCGACAAGGCGTTGCTGCAGTTTGATGGCGCGCGGCGTCGCGGCGACGGCGACGAAGCGCTGATGGCCATGTTCAAGAGTGCCTTCTCCGCCGTGCACAGCAGTTATGGCGCCGCGCAAACCGAACGGTCGCAGCCGGCCGGAACGGTTGTTCGCGTACCCGCGTCTGCGTCCCATCGCGCCTTGCTGTCCGGTCTGGCGGATTACTCCGCGTCGATCACGCAGGAATCGAAGCGCGTGAATCCGGGGCGCCCGGAGGAGATCGACGGCTTTTCGTTGCGGGTGTCGCAGAGCAGCAAGGTCGCGGGGCGGGCCGGATCGAACCTGGCCGTGACGCAGGAACAGCGGTCCGCGCTGGACGCCAGCTTCCACAAGCCGTTGTCGGCGCACCAGCCGCTGGCGCTGACCTCGGACAAGTCGTCGCAGAGTTATCTCTACTACCAGGTCAAAGATTCGGTCAGCACCCGCACCGAGCTGGCAGAGGAGCGTGGCGGCCTGACCCTGGCATCGATGACGCAGTCTCGCAACCTGTCCATGCAGGTGTCCAGGTTCGTGGGCGGAGAGCGCGTGGAACTCACCGTCATTCCTACGGTAGATACGGTCACGCATGACCTGCTGCCGATGCTGCGCGCCGCGCAACTGGACGGGCAGGAAGAAGACAGCAGGCAGCCGCGCGACCAGACCGAGACGATCCTGCGCCGCAGGTACCACGATCTGGCGCGATCGGTCGCGGCATTGCAACAGGGGTGAGCCGCCGCGGTTCGCGGCGTCCATTATTATTCCTGGCATGAGCCAGCGAAAGAAATCCGCCAAGCCGCGCGCCGACGCCTGCATCCGCGTTCGTGGGGCGCGCGAACACAATCTGAAGAACGTGGATGTGGACATCCCGCGGGATGCGCTGGTGGTGTTTTCCGGCGTATCGGGATCGGGCAAGTCGTCTCTGGCCTTCGGCACGTTGTACGCCGAAGCGCAGCGGCGGTACCTGGAGTCCCTGTCGCCTTATGCCCGGCGCCTGATCGACCAGGTCGGCGTGCCCGACGTGGACGCCATTGATGGCCTGCCGCCGGCGGTTGCGCTGCAGCAGCAACGCGGCACCCCGAACGTGCGTTCCACGGTCGGCAGCGTCACCACCTTGTCCAGCATGTTGCGCATGCTGTATTCGCGGGCCGGCACCTACCCCGCGCGCCAGCCGATGCTGTATGCCGAAGACTTTTCGCCCAACACGCCGCAGGGCGCCTGCCCGAATTGCCACGGCCTGGGCTACGTCTACGACGTGACCGAGCAATCCATGGTGCCTGATCCGTCGCTGACCATCCGGGAGCGCGCCATCGCGTCGTGGCCGCCCGCCTGGCACGGGCAGAACCTGCGCGACATCCTGGTCACGCTGGGCTACGACGTCGATACGCCCTGGCGCGACCTGCCCAAGAAGGCTCGCGACTGGATCCTGTACACCGACGAGCAGCCGACGGCGCCCGTCTATGCGGGGTTCACGCCTGCTGAAACCCGGGCCGCGCTGCGCCGCAAGCAAGAGCCTAGCTACATGGGCACCTACACGGGCGCGCGGCGCTACGTGATGCACACGTTCGCCACCACGCAAAGCGCCATGATGAAAAAGCGCGTGGCCCGCTTCATGACCGGGGCGCCGTGCCCCGTTTGCGACGGCCGGCGGCTCAAGCGTGAAGCGCTATCGGTCAAGTTCGCGGGGCTGGACATCGGCACGTTGTCGCGCTTGCCGCTTGCCCGCATCGCGCAGATCCTGGCCCCCGCGGCCAGCGGCCATGCCGACGGGGCGGCGGCCGACGGCGCACGCCACGTCGCGGCCCAACGCATCGCCCATGACCTGGTCGAGCGTATCGGGACCTTGCAGGCGCTGGGTCTGGGCTATCTGGCGATGGACCGGTCCACGCCCACCCTGTCGCCCGGCGAGCTCCAGCGGCTGCGGCTGGCCACCCAGATCCGGTCGAACCTGTTCGGTGTCGTGTATGTGCTGGACGAACCGTCCGCCGGCCTGCATCCGGCGGACGGGCAGGCGCTGCACCGCGCGCTGGACCAATTGAAGGCGGCCGGCAACACGCTGTTCGTCGTGGAGCACGACCTGGCCACGCTGCGGCGCGCGGACTGGCTGGTGGACGTCGGGCCCGGCGCCGGCCAGCATGGCGGGCAGGTGCTGTATAGCGGGCCGCCCGAGGGCCTGCGCAACGTCGACGCGTCACTGACCGCGCGGTATCTGTTCGACCGGGCGGCCCCGCGCAGCCGGCCGGCCCGCGAACCTTCGGGATGGCTGTCGTTGCGGGGCATCCGGCGCAACAACCTGCATGGCCTGGATGCCCGCTTTCCCTTGGGGGCGTTCACGGCGGTAACGGGCGTGTCAGGGTCGGGGAAAAGCAGCCTGGTCAGCCAGGCATTGGTGGAATTGATCGGCGAGCATCTGGGCCACGAGCCCGCCGTCGAAGAACCCGAAGGCGATCTTCCGCCGCCCGGCGGCCTGCCGCGCACGACGGGCCGCATCGAGGCCGGCGCCGACGCCATCAAGCGGCTGGTCAACGTGGACCAGAAACCCATCGGCCGCACGCCCCGCTCCAATCTGGCGACCTACACCGGGTTGTTCGACCACGTTCGCAAACTGTTCGCCGGAACCCGTGCGGCCAAGTCGCGCCGGTACGGCGCCGGCCGCTTCTCGTTCAATGTCGCCCAGGGGCGATGCGAGACATGCGAAGGCGAGGGCTTTGTCAGTATCGAACTGCTGTTCATGCCCAGCGTCTATGCGCCTTGCCCCGCCTGCCACGGCAGCCGCTACAACGCCAAGACGCTGGAAATCGAATGGAACGGCCGCAACATCGCGCAAGTCCTGGCGATGACGGTCGACGAGGCGCGGGACTTTTTCCAGGACGAACCCGTGGTGCAACGTCCCTTGGCGCTGCTGCACGAGATCGGCCTGGGCTATCTTCGCCTGGGGCAACCCGCCACCGAACTGTCCGGTGGCGAAGCGCAGCGCATCAAGCTGGCCACCGAGCTGCAGCGCAACCAGCGCGGCAACACGCTCTACGTGCTGGACGAACCCACGACCGGCCTGCACGCGGCGGATGTGGATAAGCTGATGGCGCAGCTGCACGGCCTGGTGGATGCCGGCAACACCGTCGTTGTCGTCGAGCACGACTTGCGCGTGGTCGCGGGTAGCGACTGGATGATCGACGTCGGGCCGGGTGCCGGCGACGAGGGTGGCCGTATCGTCGCCGAAGGCACGCCGCACGCCGTCAGCCAGGCCGGCGCCGGGGCGACGGCCCCTTTCCTGAAGACACTGTTTCAAGCATCCCGATGAGCCTTACCTACCGACTTGCCCGCCCTGAAGACGCCGCCGCCTGCATCGTGTTGCGCGGCCTGACCCGCGAAAACGCCGTGACCGCGGCAGAGCTGGCTGACGCCGGGATCACGCCAGAGACCTGGAGCGCGGGGATCGAATCCGGCTTGTATCCGGGCGTGGTCGCCGTCGACGGCGGCAAGCTGGCCGGCTATTGCTTCGGACACCGCGACACGGGAGAAATCGTCGTGCTTGCGCTGCTGCCGGCATTCGAAGGCCGGGGCGTGGGCAAGACGGTGTTGAGCATGACGGCCGAGCTTTTGCGCCAGCGGGGCTTTGCACGCTTGTTCCTGGGCTGCGCCGCCGATCCCGCAGTGCGGTCATACGGGTTTTATCGCCATCTGGGATGGCGGTCGACGGGCACGTTCAACGCGGCGGGCGACGAGGTGCTGGAGTTCCTGTTTTGAACGTCGTCCTTTAAGCCCCGCCCCGGCAGGGCAGGGCCGAGCCGCCGCGCTACAGCTCTTGCTCCAGCAAGCCCTGCATCCGCTCCATGCTTTCCTGGTTGACCTGGATCACGCCGGTGCCGGGCTGGTCGATGTCGACGATGAACGTCAACACCAGCGCGATCAGCGCCGCGAAGAGGCCCGTCGACGTCAGCCGTCTGCGCCCGTACAGGCCGGTGCCGTAGGCAATGTAGGCCACGGCGCCCGCGCTGACGATGAATAGCAGGTAGAAAACCGGCTCGGGCACATGGTTCTCAAGCGCCACGCGGCGCTTTTCGTTGACTTGTGCCATTTCATTGATGGCCTGGATGAACATGATCGTCGAGATGGCCGGTGGGTTGTCGGCGGTGTCGGCGGCCAAGGTGCGGATCTGGCGTTCGATGCGGCGCGACGTGGCGCTGGCCGCGTCGAAACGGGGAATGTCGTTTTCCGCGTCATGCAGTTCCAGCGCGGCTTTGGTGTATTCCAGCAGCAAGCGGGGCACCTGCGTCCGCGCCGATGGCGCGATCAATTGCGAACGCCAATACGCGTTGCCGATGGCATTGGCCTCTTCCAGCACCAGGTTCTTGCGCGCTTCGAATCGCGTGACCGACATGGCGAAGGTAAAGCCCAGCAGCAGGGCCAGCAGGCCGAGCAGGGCGGTCTGCAGCGCGGTGATGTGCGTGCGGTGCGACTCGTCGGCCGGTTTGCGTTGCCGCCGGCCCAGCCGGAAGCAGAGCTCGATGATGCCCAGGAAGACGATGACGCCGATGAAGAAAAGATAGGATTCGTCGAAGTTCCTGAGCATGGCGCCTCCCTCGCGGACACGCCAGCGTATGCGGATTGCGGCAGGGTGGCAAGCTGCCGGATCCCCGGGGGGGTTGTCAGCGAAACGCCAACATCTTGGAGTAAGGTGTCGATTCCCGATTAAGACCCCGCACGGAGCAGAACTTGAAAACCCGCAAACTCGGCCGTACCGACCTGGATGTCAGCCTGATTGGATTGGGCACCATGACCTGGGGCGAACAGAACACCGAGGCCGAAGCGCATCAGCAACTGGACTACGCGCTGTCGCGCGGCGTCAACCTGGTCGACGTGGCCGAAATGTATCCGGTGCCGCCCAAGCCCGAGACCCAGGGCCTGACCGAAACCTATATCGGCACCTGGCTGGCGCGCAGCAAGCGCCGCCATGACATCGTGTTGGCCAGCAAGGTGGCCGGCCCGGTGCGCGACCCCAAGCGCCCCGGCCATATCCGCGACGGCAAGACCTTCCTGGACCGGAAGAACCTGACGGCGGCGCTGGACGCCAGCCTCAAGCGGCTGCAGACGGATTACCTGGACCTGTATCAGTTGCACTGGCCCGACCGCACTACCGCCACGTTTGGGCAACTGAATTACCCCTGGGTGGAAGACGACCACACCGTGCCGATCGAGGAAACATTGTCGGTGCTGCAAGACTTCGTCCGCGCCGGCAAGGTGCGCCACGTGGGCGTCTCCAACGAAACGCCGTGGGGTGTGGGCCAGTTCCTGCGCCACGCCGATACGCACGCGCTGCCGCGCATCGTGTCGATCCAGAACGCGTACAGCCTCTTGAACCGGGTGTTCGAAATCGGTTTGTCCGAATTCACCCACCATGAAGGCGTGGGCCTGCTGGCCTATTCGCCGCTGGCGATGGGCATGCTCTGCGGCAAGTACCTGAACGGCGCGCGTCCCGATGGCGCGCGGTTGACCCGTTACACCCGTTTCACCCGCTACAGCAACCCGCAGGCCGAGGCCGCCACCGCCGAATACGTGGCGTTGGCGCGCGAGCACGGCATGTCGCCCACCCACCTGGCGCTGGCCTGGGTGAACCAGCGCCCGTTCGTCACCAGCAACCTGGTGGGCGCCACGACGCTTGAGCAACTGAAGGAGAACATCGACAGCGTCGACGTGACGTTGTCGCCTGAATTGTTGAAGGCGATCGACGGGATTCACACGCGCCATCCGAATCCCGCGCCCTGATCCCGCGGCCAGCCAGAAGCCACTCCAAGAGCTTGCCAAGCGCCATGCGACGCCTCGTGACGACGTTGCTGCTATCGGCGCTTGCGCTCATGGTGGCGGGTTGCGCATCGACCAAGGTCTATACCGAAGACGTCTCCACGCTGATGGTGTCGTCGGACGGCAAGACCTTCGCCGTGCTGGGGCCGCGGTATCACTATCTGTTCGACATGCCGCCCGCGATGGCGCAGTCGATGGCGTCCGGGTTCCGGACGCGGCTGACTGCCGTGGTCCTGCGCGATTTTCACGTGGGGGCCGATGGCCTCACCTGGGGCCTGGTGCGCCTGCAATTGATGGACAACGCCTCGCCGAGCGACCGGAAAGAGGCGCTGGCCATGCACTTCAACACCACGAAGGATGGGTTGGTGTATTACACCCATCACCTTAAAGGCAAGCGCTACCTTGCCCGGCCGGATACGCCCACCGCGGCGCAGGCGGCGGGGGTGGCAGCGACGTCGCTGGACCAGTCGTATCGCGTCACGGTGCAGGACTCGCAAGGCAGCGCCGACATGATGAAGCTGCTGTCTCCGGTCACCTTCCTGGCCGGGACGGGGTTTGTGATCGCCAATCCAGGCGTAGTGCTTTTCGCGTTGCCGGTGGCGGGACTGGAGCCTTAGGCCATTCCGTCAGCGGTCGGGGTTGTCTTGATTCGTAAATCTTATTGCGAATCAGTTTTATTAATAATAAAAAACACCCTTTACATCCCCGCTCTCTGGAGAATTCAACGTGGTCCGTCCGTCTTCCACCCGGAAGGGCCGTGCGCGCAAGCTCGCACGGCCCGCTGTTACGCCTTCCGTTCTTGCCCTGGCGTTGGGCATGGTTTTTCCGGTTGGGGCGCAAGCACAATCCACTACCGACCCACACGGCGTGGCGCAATTGCCTGCCGTCACGGTCAAGGCCGCGCCGCTCGACGAGACGTTGGAGCATCTGTCCGCCCCGGTGAATACGGGCGCGCTGGGCAATCGCAGCCAGTTGGAAACGCCGTTCTCGACCACCGTGGTGACCGCGGCCGATATCGAGGAACGGCAAGTCAGCAAGCTGGGCGATGTGTTCGCCCTGGATGCCTCCGTCAGCGACAACAGCGCCTCGTATGGCGCCTGGGCCAGTTATCTGACGGTGCGTGGCCTGCCGCTGGACTGGCAGAATTCCTATCGCATCGACGGTAAGCCGTTCCTGAGCTATGTGACGACGCTGCCGTTCGAACAGTTCGAGCAGATTGATCTGTTGAAGGGGGCGTCGGGCTTCATGTACGGCTTTGGCTCGCCGGGCGGCCTGGTCAACTACGTGACCAAGAAGCCCACCGACGAGCCGGTGCGCCGGATCGAGCTGGGCTATGTGTCGAAAGGCCTGCTGCGCGAGCAGGTGGACCTGGGCGGCCGGGCGGGCCAAAGCGGCACGTTCGGCTACCGCCTGAATGCGACGCACGAAGAAGGCAACACGTATAACGGCGGCTCGCTGTATCGCGATTCCGTGTCATTGGCGCTGGACGCGCGCTTGACGGACAAGCTGACCTGGGACTTTCAGTCCATTTATCAAGACCGCAAGGCGATCGGCCAGGAACCCACCATTTATGCCGGGCAACTGGCGGGCAGCGAACTGCCGTTGGCGGTGCGCAATGACAACGGCAAGCTGGTGGGCCAGGGCCCGTACGCCGACAACGATTTCCGCTATTACTCGACAGGCTTGAAGTACCAGCTATCGTCCGACTGGAGCGTGCGCACCGATTACAGCTACAGCACCACGCGCACGCGCCGCAACGAGTCCGTGCTGTTCCTGCAAAATCAGGCGGGCGATTACGACGACTACCGCTCCGACTACGGCGAGGCCTACGCCTACAACCAGTGGCAAGGCATGATCGAAGGCAAGTTCGCGACCGGTCCGCTGAAGCACCACGTGGTGGCTGGCGCATCGTGGCAAAAGCAGAAGAACGACTACAGCGTCAATGGCGTGTATCAGCTGCAGGGCACGGGCAACCTGCGTTCGCAAAACACGAACACCTACTACAGCGAGGGCAGCCTGGACCTGTACCGCGCAGCAGAGATCACGCAGAAGGCGATGTTCGCCAGCGACACGATCGACCTTACGGGGGGCTGGTCGCTGCTGGGCGGTTTGCGCTACACCAACTACGAGCAGACGGCATTTGACGCCACGGGCGCGCAATCGTCGAGCTACGACAAGAACGGCGTGCTGACGCCGACCATCGCACTGATGTACAAGATCACGCCGCAGACGATGGCCTACGCCAGCTATATCGAGTCGCTGGAACCGGGCTCGTCGGTGGGCAACATCTACACCAACTACGGCGCCTTGCTGGATCCCTTGAAGAGCAAGCAGTATGAACTAGGCGTGAAAACGGACCAGGACGACTGGGCCGCGACGGCGGCGCTCTTTCGCATCGAGAAGAAGGCCGAATACGCCAACGCGGCCAACGAACTGACGCAGGACGGAAAATCGATCTATCAGGGGCTGGAGCTGGGCGCATCGGCGCGCGTGGCGACGAACTGGAACGTGGGTGGCAGCCTGATGTTCCTGGATTCCGAATACAAGAAGGGCAACAACTACACGGGCAACCGCGTGGCGGGCGCGCCGAAGCTGGTGGCGGCGGCGCAGGTGGCGTATTCGGTGCCGCAATTGCCGGGCCTGAAGCTGCGCGCGGATGTGAAGTACACCGGCAACACCATGTTGGGCGCATCGAACAACGTGAAGGTCAGCGACTACGCCATCGTCAACATCGGCGCCACCTACGACACGCAGATCTACGGCTACGAGACGACGTTCCGCGCCGGCATCAACAACCTGACGGACAAGCGCTATTGGCTGTTCCAGTCGTCCGACTACGTGAAGGCAGGCGACCCGCGCACCTACGGCCTGAGCGCCAGCGTCAAGTTCTAGGCGTTCACTTCCCACAGGCGATCAGGCGCGAAGTCCGCCTGTTCGCCCTTTCTGGCATAGCCCAACGGGTTGGCCACGATGCGGCAGCCGTCTTTCACGTAGTCGTGCGCGCAGTGCAGGTGCCCGTGCATCCATGTGTGGGCCAGCGGCAACAGAGCGTCCAGCGCATTGCAGAAGCCCGCGGTGCCGGGCGTGACGCCATAGCGCGGATCGGCGCTGGCCAGCGTGGGCGCGAAATGGGTGATGGCCAACGTCGGGCCGTCGAACGGCTCGCGCAGCGCTGCATCCAGCCATTGCTGGCACACCAGGCCCTGCTCGCGCATCTGCTCGGCCATGAAGGGCGCGCCGTGGCGGCGCATCTGGGCCTTTTCCAGATAGAAGTCGGCCGCGCGGAAGGCCTTGGCGCGTTTGGTCAGCGCGGCGCCGAGGGTGTCGCTGTCGGTGGCCAACGCGTCGAAGTCCGTCCAGAGCGTGGTGCCGACCAGCCGCACGCCGTCGATGACGCAGGTTTCGCGCTCCAGCCACTGGATGCCCAGCGCATGGCATAGCTCGCGCAGGCGGTCGTGCGTGTCGTCGAAATCCAGATTGTCGTATTCGTGATTGCCGGGCACGAACACCACGGGCGTGGGCCAGCCGTTGCGCGGCGCGTAGCTGCCCAGGCCGAAGTCCGTGCCATTCAGCTTCGAACCCCGCTGATACGAGCCGATGTCCCCGGCCAGCACCAGCAGGTCGGCGCCCGGCGTGGGCCGCGCCAGGAAGGTCGGATCGGATTCTAGATGCAGGTCGGAAAGCAATTGGATCTTCATGCCCGATATCTTATGCGACACTTTCCCCTCGGAACTACCCACTCATCCGACAACCAGGAGAAACGCCCATGCGTATCGCGATCGCCACGGCCGCCGCGCTGATGCTGGCGGCCAGCGCGCAGGCGCAGCCGCTGAATTGCGCCAATGCTGCCACGCAGACGGACATGAACCTGTGCGCTGACCAAGCCTACAGGAAGTCGGATGCCGCGCTGAACAAGGCCTACAAAACCGTCATCGGGCGCCTGAAGGACGACCGGACCAAGACGACGCAACTGCAAGCCGCCCAGAAGGCCTGGCTGTTTTTCCGCGATGCGGAATGCGCGTTTTCGGCCAGCGGCACGACGGGCGGCAGCGCATACCCGATGGTGCTGAGCCAGTGCCTGGATTCGCTGACGCAGACCCGCACCAAAGAACTCGACGCCTACCTGAAATGCCAGGAAGGCGACATGAGCTGCCCGGTGCCAGGCAGGTAATGACGTTGCTCGACGTCACGGCTGTCGCCAACAGCCCGAACCCCGCGGACAAGGCGGGATTGGTGTGGGACGCGCACGGCGTGCCGCGCTGCTTCTGGCAACCGTCCATGGCCGACTATCACGACCACGAATGGGGCCGTCCCGTTGGCGACGACCGCCGCCTGTATGAAAAGATCTGCCTGGAAGGCTTCCAGGCGGGCATGGCGTGGATCACCATCCTGCGCAAGCGCGAGGCCTTCCGCGAAGCCTTCGACGACTTTGACTTTGAACGCGTGGCGCGCTATACGGAGCAAGACGTCGACCGGCTGATGGGCAACCCCGCCATTGTGCGCAACCGCGCCAAGATCGTGTCCACCATCAACAACGCGCGCCGGGCGCTGGCGCTGGCCGAGGAAACGGGATCGCTGTCCCGCTGGTTGTGGCGCCACGAGCCGCCCGCGGCTGAACGGCCGGGCACGGTCGACCTGGACTACTGGAACCAGAACCCGACGTCGGCGGCATCGACGGCGCTGTCGCGCGCCTTGAAAAAGCGCGGCTGGACCTTCGTGGGGCCGACCACGATGTATGCCTTCATGCAGGCGGTCGGCATGGTCAACGACCATATGAACGGCTGCGTCTGCCGGCCCGTCGTCGACGCCGCCCGGGCGGCGTTCAAACGACCCAGCCCGGCATGACGCGGCGAGCGCAGCGTGCATAATGCTTGGCGCTTGATTTGGTTGCGGCTCGCAAGTATATTGGTTGCGTACCGCAACTTATCGGGGCCGCCATGGATCTCATCGACTTTCCCTCCCAGTCCCGCGAGCAGACCATTCGGGACCTGCGGGAGTTTTCCCGCAAGCTGGTGCGCGAACTGGGCTTCATGCGAACGTCCCTGGCGGGAAGCGACCTGGCCCCCTCGGCCGTGCACGCCATTATCGAGATCGGCTTGCAACCGGGCATTCAGGCCCGCGACCTGGCGGCCATCCTCAGGCTGGACAAGTCCAACACCAGCCGTCAGTTGGCCAAGTTGGAATCCGCCGGGCTGGTCTCGCGCGAAACCGACACCGATGACGCGCGGTCTTCCCGTCTGGCGCTTACTGACGCAGGGCTCGCGTTGCGCGCCCGGATCGACCAGTTCGCCACCGATCAAGTGTCGCGGGCGTTGCGCCAGCTGGCACCGGATGACCAGCAATCGCTGATCCGCTTCATGTCCCTGTACGCCAATGCGCTGTCGCGCGAAAACCCCAACGTGTCGCCGGGGGCGGTGGCGGGCATCGACGATCAGATCCGCGAAGGCTATGTGCCGGGCTGCATCGGCGACGTCGCCAGTCTGCATGCCCGCTACTACGCGCAGGCCTCGGGTTTTGGCGTGTACTTCGAACGCAAGGTGGCCAGCGAATTGGGCGACTTCGCCGAAGGGCTCCCGGCCGCGGGCAAAAACATGTGGCTGTACGTGGACGGGGGCAGGGTGCTGGCCTCCATCGTGATCGATGGCGATCTGGCCAGCGGTCAGGCGCACCTGCGTTGGTTCATCGTGGACGAATCGCTACGCGGCATGGGCGTGGGCCGGGCGCTGCTTGAACGCGCGCTGGCGTTCGCCGACGCGCATTACAACCAGACCTACCTGTGGACATTCAAAGGGCTGGACGCCGCCCGTCACCTGTACGAGGCGGCGGGGTTTGTCCTGACGGACGAATCGGAAGGCCGCCAATGGGGCAGCGTGGTGGTCGAGCAGCGCTTCTTGCGCCGCAGCCGCTAGCCAGCGCGGCGCGCCGCTTACACGCGTAGCGGAAATACGTCGATACATCCACGCAGCCGGGCACGCCGGCCGTTTCACGTGGATGTCACGTCGCGTTCCTAGACTCCCCGAGGTCATGCCGGCTGACAACGGCGTGAGAGTCTGCTTCCGCCATTTACTCCGACCTTCCCATGCCCTCCAAACCCCTAGCAAGAATGCTTGCGGCCACGCTGCTTGCGGCCGCCGCCTTGTCCGCCTGTGGCGGCGATGACAGCGACGAATCGTCGCCGGCCAATCCCGAGCCTCCCGTTACGGAGCAGCCCAATCCGCCGGCGCCGGCGCCAGTGCTGCGCTGCGCGCCCTGAGCCGCGCCTGGCTCGATCCGCTTCGTCCCGTCCCTAACGACACCGAATCCCGACAATGACTTCTCGCCGTAACTTTCTCCAGACCACCACGGGCGCAGGGTTTGCCGCGGCCGCGCTGGCCGCGTTCCCGCCCAGCATTCGCCGCGCCCTGGCCATCCCGGCCAACAATGCCACCGGCACCATCAACGATGTCGAGCACGTGATCATCCTCATGCAGGAGAACCGCTCGTTCGATCACTACTTCGGCACGCTCAAGGGCGTGCGCGGCTTTGGCGACCGCTTCACGATCCCGCTGGCCAACGGCCGCAACGTCTGGCAGCAGCAGCGTGCCAACGGCGCCGTGCTCACGCCCTATCACCTGGACGGCAGCGCCAACAATGCGCAGCGCGCGGACGGCGCGCACCATACCTGGGCAGACAGCCAGGCTGCCTGGGACCATGGCCGCATGCAGCGTTGGCCCGCCGAGAAAACCGATATCTCGATGGGCTATTTCAAAGAGCGTGAAATCCCGTTCCAGTTCGCGTTGGCCAACGCCTTCACGCTATGCGACGCCTATCACTGCTCGATGCATACTGGCACCGACGCCAACCGGTCCTTCCATTTGACCGGCACGAACGGCGCGACGGCAGGCGGCGCATCGTTCGTCAACAATGAATGGGATTGGATCGACGGGCAGGCCGCCACGCAAAACCGGGGCTACACCTGGAAGACCTACGCCGAACGGCTGGAAGAGGCGGGCATCAGCTGGATTTCATACCAGAACATGCCGGACGAATGGGGCGACAACATGCTCGGCGCATTCCAGACGTTCCGCCGCGCCAACATGGCTTCAGGCTTTCCCGTATCCAGCGGCGGCGAGCCGGGCGTGCCGTATGCCAACACGGGCCAGGCGCTGCCATACCACGCCTACGACGCAGCAACCGACAACGCCCACAACCCGCTGTACAAGGGCATCGCCAATACCCTGCCCGGCACGGCGCCCGAAAATTACCTGGACGCTTTCAAGCGCGACATCCGCGAAGGCAAGCTGCCGCAGGTCAGCTGGATGAATGCGCCGTCGATCTACTGCGAGCATCCCGGCCCGTCCAGCCCGGTGCAGGGCGCGTGGTTCTTGCAGGAAGTGCTGGACGCCCTGACCGCGGTGCCCGAGGTCTGGAGCAAGACGGTGGTGCTGGTGAACTTCGACGAGAACGACGGCTACTTCGATCACGTGCCGTCCCCATCGGCGCCTTCGCCCGATTCCGGCCTGGCCAAGGCAGGAAAGTCGACGCTGCACGACGCCGACATGGCGTTCGAGTATTTCTCGCATCCCGCGCCGGCGGGCAGCGGCAGCCAACCCGCGCCGGACGGCCGCGTCTATGGCCCCGGCCCCCGCGTGCCCTTGTTTGTGATTTCACCGTGGAGCCGTGGCGGCTGGGTCAATTCGCAGGTGTTCGATCACACCTCGGTGCTGCGTTTCCTGGAGACGCGTTTCGGGGTCAGGGAACCCAACATCAGCCCGTTCCGCCGGGCCGTCTGCGGCGATTTGACCAGCGCGTTCAACTTCCAGACGCCGAACACGGAAGCACTGCCCACGCTGGCCGGGCGCACGACCCGAAGCGCCGCCGACCAGTTGCGCCGCGCGCAGGAAGCGCTGCCCGCCATGCCCTTGCCGACCGACATGCAACTGCCCCTTCAGGCCAGCGGCACGCGCCCGTCGCGCGCGCTGCCCTACGAACTGCACGTCAGCGCGCGGTGCAGCGCCGAAGGCATGGTCGAGCTGCTGTTCTCCAACACGGGTAAACAGGCAGCAGTCTTCCACGTCTATGACCGGCTGAATCTGGCGCGCATCCCGCGTCGCTATGTCGTGGAAGCGGAGAAGTCGCTGTCGGATACCTGGAATGCGTTCCGCGACAATCTGGGCCGCTACGACCTATGGGTGCTGGGGCCCAATGGCTTGCACCGTCACTTCAAGGGCGACACCCAGCGCATTGCGGATACGGACGTCGCGCCCGAGATCCGCGTCTGCTACGACATCGCCAACGGCGACGTCTACGCCGAACTCATGAACGCCGGCGCCACGGCCGCCGATTTCACAGTGACGGCGATGGCCTATCGTCAGGATGGCCCGTGGCGCCAGACGGTGGCGGGCAAGGCCACGGCGTCGTTGCATTGGTCGCTGGAAGGCAGCGCGCAGTGGTACGACTTTGCCGTCACCTGCGCAAGCGACCCGACCTACTACCGCCGCTTCGCGGGCCGGGTCGAGACGGGCAAGCACACGGTCAGCGATCCGGCGATGGGGCTTGCGTAAGCCGGGGGCGCATCAGATTACGCTGATGCGCAACTCGGCCAGCAGCACGGCGGCCTGCGCTTTGGAAATCGTGGCGCCGGCCAGGCGGGCGGCAACCGTCAGGTCGATGCCGCTCAGGTCCACTTCGCGCAGGTCGGCGCCTTCGAAGCGAACGTTCTTCAGATTCGCGTTGCGCAGGCTGCCGCCATGGAAGACCGTGTCGCGGAAGTCGCTGCCCGCCAGATCGGCGTCCGAGAAGTCCAGTTGCATGATGGTCGACTTGCGAAACGATACGCCGCGCAGCAGCGCGCCCACCAGCAGGCATTCCTCGACGGTCCAGCCCAGGCAGGCCACGCCGTCGAAATCGGAACCGGTCAGTTTGCAGCCCTGGAACGTGGCCGCCGCCAGGCGGGCGCGGCGCCAGTTGGCGTTGTTCAGGTCGCAGTTCTGAAACACGGCATCGCTCGCGTCGGCCGAAGCGAAGTTGGCCTGGCCGCCACGGCAGCGCACCCACGACGTGTCGGCAAGCGTGGCGCCCTGAAACGAGGCGCCCGCGATGGCGCACGCGGTGAATTGCGCGCCATGCAGGTCCAGCCGGGAAAAGTCGGCCTCCTGGAAATCGCAGTCCTGGAACGACAGCGGCCGGCCCGCCGCGCGTTCAATCAAGGCCTCCATCGCCTTGCGGTCTACCTCAAGGTCCGTCACGGTTTCAATTGCGTCTTGCGTCATGCTTGTGGTCTCGTTTCTTTACTGGAAAATCCCGCTTTCTACGCAGAATGCTACCAATTCCTGGTCCGTCCGAACGTTCAGCTTGCGCATGGCGGAAATCTTTTGTCCGCTGACGGTCTTGACGCTGCGCTGGAGCGTTTCGGCGACCTGCATCATGGACCCGCCCTGGATGAAGTGGCGCAGCACTTCATATTCCTTGGGCGACAGGCTGTTGATGCGTTCGCCGATGAACTTGGTGCGCGAATCCGTGGTGCCTTCGCCTTGGAAACCTGGTGGATAGTACGTGCGGCCAGCGCGTAGCGTCTGCAATGCCGTCAAGATTTCGGCCAGGTTGTCGCGCTTGAGCACCACGGCAGCGACGCCCGTGTCATACAGGGCCGAAATGATCATGGGGTTGGACACCATCGTCAGCACGACGATCCGTGCGCGGGAAAAGTGCCGCGTCAGGTACCTGACCAGGCGGATGCCGTCGCCATAGGTTTCATCGCCTGGCATCGAATAGTCGGTGATGATCACATCAGGCAGGTCAAGGCGTAGATGGTCGATCAGCGCTGTCGGGCTGGCCAGTGTCGCGGCGATCTCGAAACTGAGTTCCTTTTCGAGCAAATCGCGCATGGCCATCAGCACCAGCGGATGGTCGTCGGCAAGGACTATTCTGAGTCGTTCCATTCGGGGGCGCGGAGAAATGAGCGGGTGGAGCATCGGGATCATTCTGCACCAGGGCTCACTCTTGAACTAGGAATTTCCGAAGTTCAAGGAACGAATGTCCGCCCGGTTTCGGCGCGTTGTAAGCAAAAGACATGGTCAGCTGGAAGGGGCCTTGATCGATTGCAGGGTTTGGCGCAATGCGGCCAATGCCAAGGGTTTGACAAGCAGGCAGGTCATGCCGGCGTCCATGCCGCGTCGCTGCTCGTCGGGAAAGGCGTTCGCGGTGATGCCCAGTATGGGCCCGCCGTAGCCACGCTGACGCAGTTGCCGCGTGAAGGCGTAGCCGTCCAGCCGGGGCATGTTCAGGTCGGTCAGCACGGCATCGAAGCTCATCAGCTCGGGCAGGTTCAGCGCTTCTTCGCCATTTTCCGCCAGCACGACGGCGCAGCCCAGGTGTTCCAGTTGTTCGCGCAGGATCAACTGGCTGATGGGGTTGTCTTCGGCGACGAGCAGCCTCAGGTTCAGCGAGTCGGACGGTGTTTCGGCTTCAAGCGCCGGGCTGCGTGCCAAACCGCTTTGCGCCAAGTGGACCGCATGGCGGATGCTGGCCAGGCTGTACGCGTTGGCGAACCAGGTGCTGGGGCTGTCGTCGACCGGTGCCGGCAGGCCTGGAGGGTGGATGACGACCTGCGGTTTGCTCCAGTGGCCACGGCGTTTCGCGTGCGGCCAGGCTTGCACCAGCACGGCAGAGCCAGCCGCTGCGGCGCTGCCTGCGGAATAGGGCAACGCCACCGCGCCCCAACGGCGCAGCCACTCGCAAAGGTTGTTGACGATCTCGGGCACCGCGCCTTGCACGTAGACCGCCGTGCTCTCAAGACAGGGAACGGGTGCGTCGGGCGTGTCCGTCGCATGAGGCAACCGGATTTCAAAAGTGATGCTCGTGCCAAGGCCGGATTCGCTGACGGCATTGAGCTGGCCATTCATCGTGTCCGCCAGGCGGCGGCAAATCGACAGCCCCAAGCCGGTGCCCGGCAGATCCACCGGGCTGTCCGCGTCAACCTGATAGTAGGGGTCGAACAATCGGCTCTGGTGGGCGGGCGCGATGCCGGGCCCCGTGTCCGCCACCTGGAAGCTCAGGTCGGCGCCTTCGTGATCGCTGCCGTCAAGCTTCAGGCGCAATACGATCTGGCCGGAGTCCGTGAACTTGATGGCGTTGCTGACAAGGTTGTCGAGTATCTGGCGAATGCGCGTCGCGTCGCCCATCACCGAGGCGGGCGATTCCGGGTCGGCGACGGCATAAGCGCGCAAGCCTTTGGCGTGCGCGCGCGCGGCAAAGCTGGCGACGACGTTGTTCAGCAGCTCGACGGGTGAGAAGGGGGCGCACTGCAAAGCGGTATGGCCCGCTTCGATGCGCGAGATATCCAATGTGTCGTTGATGGTGCGAAGCAAGGATGCCGACGACTGCTGGATGGTCTCGAGATACTGCGCCTGCTGGCCGCTGACAGAGGTCAGCGAGAACAATTCGAGCGTGCCAAGAATGCCATAGAGCGGCGTCCGGATCTCGTGGCTCATCGTGGTGAGAAAAAGGGTCTTGGCCTCGTTGGCGGCTTCTGCGTCGCGCTTGGCCTGCAACAGTGATTGCTCCACGCGTTTCAACGGCGAGATATCGCTGATGCCGCAAAGCACCACGGCTTCGCCCCGATACGTGGTGGGGGCGAAGGTCAGGTAAGCGCTGCGGCCGTCGCTCAGTTTATGTTCGCGCGTGGTCTCGTTGCCGTCGCGGGGCAGGATGTCGGCCCGCCAGCCCGGCGCGCCCCGGAACCAGCGCCGTGCCATGTCGTTGGACAGGACAATGGCGCCGTCGGTACGGCGCAGCAGGCAAAGGCCCACCGGGGCCACCTCGATCAGCTTCTGATTGAGCGACACGCTGTCGGCCAGGGCTTCGTATTGACGCAGCGCGGGCAGCACGATATGGCGGCGGATGTAGCGCACCTGCAGTACCACGGCGAGGGTCAATAGCAGGGACGCGAAGGCCGTCGTCTGCAAGGCAATGGCGTTGTCTTGCAGCACGCGCTGCAGCGGCATGTAATACACCAGCCGCCAGCCGTCTTCACCCACGGATTTGCTCAGCACCAGATAGTCGGGGAGCCATCCTTGGCCTTGCAGGCCGAAGGCGTCTTCGCGCGACGAGTGGGCCAGCGTGCGGTCGGCGGCAGCGGCGTCCGGGCTGTGCATGACGGGACGGTTACGCTCGTCGAACAGCACATAGTTGCCCGCGCCCGCCCGTGGCATGTTCACGGCGGACTCGACGCCCTGGACTTCCAGGCCGATCCAGCCGGCCTCGGTGTCTGCGGGGTCCAGTGGCGTGAACAGGAAGAGCCGCATGGCGGTGTCCTGCGGCGGATGCAGCCAGATGATCCGCGGTTGTCCGTGGGCGGTCGGTCGGATATTGATATCGGCCAGGGTGCGCGTCAGCCATTCCTGGATATCGGTGGAGATCGGGGTCAGGGCAAGCGGGTCGCGAGTCGACATCCGCAGCGCGGTGGCGTGACGGGGCGAGCTGTAGACCACCTTGGTGCTGGCCAGCGCCACGCGTTGCAGGTCGCGATGGGTCAGTACCAGTGCCCATTCGTAAGCGCCCGGGGTCGATTGCAGTGGCAGGACCTCGATCTGCGGAGCCGCGCCCGCGTGGGCAAGCGCTTCTTCCATGTGCTGGGTGCCATTGTTGCGCACGGCGGAGGCAGAGAGGGATCGCAGCAGCGCTTCGCGTTGGTCGAAGAACTGCTGCGCATCGTAGGCGGCGGCGTTCATGTGGCGGCGGTAGGTGGACACGACGTTGGTGAACGCCCCATACAGGTAGAGCGTGACGCCCGCAGCAATGCACACGAGCAAGGCTACCGCAAGAAAATGCAGCAGCAAGGAGGCCGCGCGTGGCGCGGATTGAGATTCAAGGGCGGGAGCGCCGCAGTCTTCTAGCAGCATTTGTTCCCATGATAGAAACACCTGCTTACCAGGGGAATAAGAAGAATCTCAAAGTGAACCGGGCTGGCGGGCAGGCGTTTTGGGGCGCGTAGCGGCGGCCGCTGGGTTGATAAGGATCGCGTGGCCTGCCGGTTTAAGAACTTTCTTGTTCATTTTTGAGCGGGCGTAGGCAGTATTGGCCGGATACGGAGCTCCGGCCTCGGATTCTCCCCGCGATGCTGCAACGCGGCCGGTTCACGTGCTGTGCCGCTGCCGTTGTGCTGCGGCCAGACGTTAATCGAGAACAGAATGACTTTGACTCATGAAGGATGACGCCCGTTCCTGGCCTTCACAGGAAGCGTCCGTTCTGCTGCGCTTTCAACCTGTCTTCACTGCGCAAGGCCAAGTCCACGAATATGCCGTGCTGGGACGTTGCCGCCCCTCTCTCTGGAACAGCCTCAGGCCTTCCCGGGGCACCGCCGGGCTAGCGGCCGGCGTGGCCTTCTTCAAGAGATTCAACGCCTCGATCGATCTGTCGTTTGAACACGCGTTGGACGTGAACGCCTCGGGATCCCTGGCAGAGCGCCTGTGCGTCGAACTGGGAATCGGCCTGGTCAACGAAAAGATATGGGTCAACAAGCAGGCCTGCCATGACGATATCGCGCCGCTGACGGTGGCGGCATCAAGCGTCACATTCACGTTGCCGCTTAGCGGCAGGCTGGCGAAGCGCGCCGACATCCTGGCGCGCTATCCCGACTTCGTTCCCCGTTTGCGCGCGCGCCTGGAGCCCGGCGGCGCCCATGGCGTGGCATCCGAATACGGCATATTGCGTGCCGAAGGGCTGCAAGTACAGATACCGCCGGGCTTGTCCGCAGATCGTCCCTTGCAGGGGCGGTTCTTCACGCTGATGGAGCGCGCCTGGAGCGCCAACCTGCAAGTGGTGGCAAGCGGTGTGGACGACATCCGAGATTTCGCGTGGATGCGGCTGCATAGCGATCTGCTGTTTCGGGGCGCCGCCATGTCCGCGCCGCTCAGCGCCGATTGCCTGGACGCCTGGCTACAAGCCGATAGCAGCGCATGGCGGTCATTCCGCGCCTGTACCACGCGCTTTGCCGGCTGAGTCAACACCCGGCGCGCGTCGGGTGCAGAATGCCGGCGGCCGGGGCGTTATTGAAGCCGGCGCTTCAGCTTGCCGTGTCGGACTGCATGCGGCCCAGAATGAACCCATCCACCGCGCTGGTGCGGCCACGCCACAGCGTGGGCTGCCCGGCGACAGGCGAGCCGTCCGCCGCAAAGAACAAGGCATCGGCAAGGTGAATGTAATTGGGCAGCGGATCGGCGGGCTGGGGCACGCGGAAGACGTCGCCCAATTCGGCCAGCGACGCATGCACGCTGGCGCGGGTGTCCGCGTCGATCGCGCTTAGCGAGTTCGTGAAACTGGCGGCGAAACGGTCGAAATATTCCGCGCCCGATACGATCGAGCCAGACACCATCATGCCGCCCATCTGCAACGTCACGCCGATGCTTTCGATCTGGCTCCCGTTGTTCACCAGGTTGACCAGGAATTGAAGAAAGGCGTCCGCGCCGGGTGCGGCGTTCTTGTCCTGGATGGAGAGGGAATCGATGCTCATTGTTCGGGTCTCGAAAAGGGCGGAAAGAGCCACAAGATACTCGAAGCGCGTGAAAAATACACCGATCACAATCGCCCGAAAAACGGCAGGATCGGGCGTCAGACCGCGCCATCCACGGCGGCGCGCTGGCGCTACCGTGGCAGGCTGCGGAACGATCTGGCCTTCTTCGCCCGGCGGACTAGCGCGATCAATTCGATGATCGGCACGCCTTGCCGGGCAAGCTGTCCTACCAGCCCCAGCAGGTCCCCGCAGCGGGTTTGCCGCAAGCGCGGTAATTCGCCGCGAACCACAGTTTGCCGGCATTGCGCGGCGTGCCATTGTCCTTGACGTCGTTGCGGGTCAGCTCGTCCAGCGTGTCGCGTGAGCCCTTGACTGAAACGCCGGCCACGACGTTTGCCGTCAACGGAATCACGCCAAGGCTGGCCGCCGTGCGGTCGTCGAAGACGATGTCCGTGACGGCCAATGCGCCCATCTTCAATGACGCATCGCGCACGGCAGCGGCGTAGCTGTCGTTGGCGCCGCCCGGCGCCAGCGTGGCGTTGAACGAACTGGGCGCCAGGATCTGCGCGGGCGTGGCGGGCGCCAGCATCTTGTACTGGTCAAGCGCGGGCAACTGGCCGCCGGCGGCTTGGCGGCGCAGCCAGTCGCCCCACAGGAATTCCGCGAACTCCGGCAGGCTGCCGTTCTTGTAGGCGATGTCGCGCGTGTAGTAGACCAGCGAGCGGTAGCGGTCTTCCTGCATGCCGCCGGCCTCGTCGGCGCTGGCCATGCCCAGGCGGCTGGGCAGTTGGTCCACGGTGATGGGCTGGTTCTGGCCGTCGCGCAGCCAGGCGCGGCGTTCATCGACCATGCGTTGCCAGAATGCGGCGGCGGTGGTCAAGTCGCTGTAGTTGGCGTCGACCTTCACCCAGACGGGCAGCTGGGGGCCGCCATCGAAAATGGTGCGCAGCGACGAGAACGTGTGGTGGCCGTCCGTCAGGTAAAGATTGCCGTCCCACCCGACGACGACGGTCTTCAGGTTGTCGGTATGCGTGCCGGGTGCGTCCTTGCAGGCGAAGGTTTCCGGCTGGTCCAGCCGCGCGGCGCGGGCCGCGGCGATGTCCGCGAATTTCTGCGCGCGCTCGGTGCCGCCCATGTCTTCGCAGTAGTCGTCGAATTTCTTGCCGACGGTGCGGTCCAGGTAGTCCAAATGCAAGGCGGCATCGGCCGCCCAGGTCGCCCGGTTGAAGTCGCCTTGCCAGCGGCCCAGCTTGTAGTAGATCTGGTCGTAGCCGATGGCGGCCTGGGTAGGGCGCAGTTCTTCGATGCGAACCTGGATGACGTCGCCGGCCTTCGCCTTCAGATAGGCGGTGTTGCGGGTGGGCGTTTCGACTTCCGGCGCGGGGTCGACGACCACGGGCGGGGGCGTGACGACGGGCGTGTCATCGTCATCGTCGCCATCGCCGCCATTGCAGGCGGCCAGCGCCAGCGGCAGCAAGGCCGCGGCCAGCAGGCGCAGAAGTGGCCGGGGAAGCAGGACGGGGGTCGAGGGGGTATCGGTCTGTGTCATTGGACGGTGGGGGCTGCGATCGAAAAGTATCCAATGATGACTGGCGCGTATGTCCCGTGTATTGCACTGTCTGCCGGTAAGGGAAATTCCCAATGCCGACGCGTTTGTCCATAATCCAGCTTGGATTCAAAGGAGGATACCGGCTATGGCGATCATCAACTTCTGGCGGGCTTGCTTCGTTGCGTTCCTGGGCGCCGTGGGCGCGGACGCGGCGGCAGCCGACGCGCCAGCCACGCAACTGTTGTCGGCCGCCGCGCAGGGCGAGACGGCGCGTGTGCGCGAACTGCTGGCCCGCGGCGCGCCGCTGGAAGCGCGGGATGCGCAGGGCAATACGCCCCTGCTGCGCGCGACGCAGGGCAACCACGCGCAGGCTGCCCGCGTCCTGATCGAGGCGGGCGCAGACGTGAACGCGCAGAATCAAATGCAGGACAGCGCCTACTTGTTGGCAGGCGCCCAGGGTTATCGCGAGATCCTGGCGCTGACCCTACAGCATGGCGCGGACCTGAAAAGTACCAACCGCTACGGAGGCACGGCGCTGATTCCGGCCTGCGAACGCGGCCACGTGGAAGTCGTGAAGACGCTGCTGCAAGCGGGCGTGGACCCCAACCACGTAAACCGGCTGGGCTGGACGGGCCTGTTGGAAGCCATCATCCTGAGCGATGGCGGCCCACGCCACCAGGAGATCGTCGCGTTGCTGATCGAAGGCGGCGCCGACGTGAACCTGGCTGACGGTGACGGCCGCACGCCGATCGCGCATGCCCGCCAACGGGGGCAGCGCGAAATGGTTCAACTGCTGGAACGTGCCGGCGCGCGCGGGTGATTCCGCCGGTGCGTGTGCAGCAGCAGGGCGCACACCATGAGCCAGGCGCCGGAAAGTGGCAAGGCGGAATGGAAGGGCAGCCACGAACTGGCCGCCAGGCCCAGGCCCAGCATGGCGTAGTAGGCAAGGCCGAACAAGGCGCCCGCGCGGCCCAGGCAATGGCCGTACCGGCTTAGCGCAGGGCCGAGCAGGTTCGGGATCGCCAGTCCGTAGCCGGCGAAGATCGGCAGCGCTGCCATGGCCCACATCCAGCCAGGTTGCGGGTGCACCAACACGACGGCGCATTGCGCCAGCACGCCGGCCAGGACCCAGCACAAGCCATAGCGCACCCGATCCGACGGGGCGGTCTGTGCTGGCAGGCGCCGGTTGCTGACGGCGCCCAGGCAGCCGGCCGCGGCCACGGCCAAACCGACCCAGCCAAATCCCAGCCCGGGCAGATGACCGACCATGAAAGGGCCGGCGGAGTAGAAAGAGAACACCAGGAAGTTAAGGCCCGCGACCTGCGCGGCGGTGCGCCGCAGCGGAGCGTCCGCCAGCATGTGGCGGGCAAGCGCCCGCAGCGGAACGGCAGCCATGGCGGCTTCACGGGTTTCCATCAGGTGGCGGCCGCTCTGAGCCAGCAGCAGGAAAATCGCCAGCGCGATGGTCAGCAGCACGCCTTGGTAACCCGCGCGATCCGAAACCAGTTGACCAACCAGGGGGCCGACGGCGGGGGACCATGCCAGCACCGCGCCCAAGGTGACGAAATAGCGGGTCAGGGCGCCACCGGCGAGGCGGTCGCGCAACAAGGTCTGTGTCGTGACGGAACAAGTCGCCAGTCCCGCGGCCTGGATAAAGCGGCCAAACAGCAAGCCTTCGAAGCTGGGAGCGATCAGCGCGCACAGGGTTCCGGCCAGGCCGGTTGCCAGACCGGCAAGCAGGGCGGGGCGGCGGCCCCAGGCGTCCGCAAGGTGCCCCCATAGCAGGACACCCAGCGCGAAACCCAGAAAGAAAACTCCCATGACGGATTGGGCGGCGCCGGCGTCCAGCCGCCAATGCCGCGCCAGGTCCGGCAGGGCCGGGGCAAGAATGGTTTCTGCGATCTGCGGTAGCGCCAGCAAGGCGATGACCAGGCCGCGCGGCGGCAGACCGTCCAGGGAGGGGTGTTTCATGGGACGCCGTGAAAAAGGGCCTAGCGTACCCAGCCTAATGAAAGCAAAATCACGATGTTTTGCCATAAAACATCGCTAATACGACATGCCGCATTACTCGCCTGACGCCGTGCTGGATCCCGACAGCGCCGTGTGTCCCATCGTGGGGCTGGCCATCGACACCCGCGCCCATGCGTCTGACTGGCATATGCATCGCCGCACGCAACTGCTTTACCAGGCGGAAGGCGGCGTCACGCTGTTCCTGCCCGACCGCGTGGGGCAACTGGCGCCGCTGCAGGCCGCATGGCTGCCCGCCGGTTGCACGCACCGTACCGCCATGCACGGCAGTTTTGCCTACCGCAGCCTGTACTTCGACGTGCAGGCTTATCCGGGACTGCCGGTCGAACCCCTGATCCTGGACGTGAATCCGTTGTTGCGGGCGTTGATCCTGCGCGTGACGGACTGGCCGGCCGACGCTGTCCTGAGCTTGGCACAGACGCGCATCGTGGAGACCTTGCTGGATGAATTGGCGGCCGCGCCTACCGCGCCGATGCCTCTGCCCATGCCTCGCGACCGGCGGCTGGCGCCCATCGCGAAAGCGCTGTTGCTTGACCCGGCTTGCCCGTTGTCCCTCGCGGATTGGGCCGGTCGGGTGGGCGCCAGCAGTCGCACGCTGGAACGGTTGTTCCTGTTGGAAACCGGGCTGTCGTTTGGCCGCTGGCGGACGCAGACCCGATTGCTGGCCGCGCGGGCGCACTTGGCCGAAGGCATGTCGGTCACGGCGGTGGCGCACGCGATGGGCTATGCCAGCGACAGCGCGTTCATCGCCATGTACCGCCGCATCTATGGAGAATCACCGCGACGAAAAAGGTGATCCCCCACGCTGCGCACGCTGCGTGTGCTGGCTGCCCCCCAAGGGGCGCTTTTTATCTTGGGGCGGCCCGAGATAAAAAAACGCCGGCCCCGTAAGAGGCCGGCGCGTTTTTACGCTGTGCGACGCTTAGAACTGGTGGCGGATGCCCACGCCTGCGGCGGTGCTCTTCAAGCCGTCGATGAACGCGTAATCCGTGCCGTACGAACCGTAGGCATACAGATTGGTGCGCTTGGACAGGTCGTAGGTGTAGCCCACGCTGTAGACGTTCATGTTGGCGTCGCCGCCCGTCAGCTTGTCGTTGGACGGGGCTACGTGCTGCCACGAGGCGAACACGCTGCTGGCGCCGCCAACAGGCAGGGTCGCGCCCAGCATGTAGGCGTTGGCCTTGAAGCCGTTCACGAAGCGGTTGCTGCCGAATTCGTCGCTGAAGGGCGTGCCGGCGGGCAGGTCCTGGCCGACGAACCAGCCGTCGGTGGTGCGACCGTAGGCGGCCGCCAGCTTCACGACTTCCAGGTCATACGACACGCCCAGCGCGTACTGGCGCGGCGTGGCGTCGCTGTCGATCGTGGCGCTGCGATTGGAGCCATTCAGTTGGTCGTACGTCAGCGCGACGTTCAGCGGGCCTTGCACGTAGCGCAGGCCGGCGGTGATGCCGCGCGTGTTGTCCGCCGTGCGGAAGCCGGTCTGGTCGGCGCTAGTGTCGTCCGCGTTGAACGAGTAGCCGATGCCGAACTCAAACCCGTTCACCGACGGGGTGCGGTACATGACCATGTTGTCCCAGCGCATGGTGTTGGCCGCGCTGAAACCCAGGCCCAGGTTGGATTGGGTGTAGCTGGTGTAGAAGGGGTCGATGTCGGCCAGGTAGTTCGAGCCGATCGTGGCTTGGCGGCCGAAATCCAGTTGGCCCCAGGCGTCGTTGGCCAGGCCGATGGTGGCTTGGCGTCCGAACAGGCGGCCGGATTGCCCCCGCTGGCCGTTTGCGGAATCAAAGCCGCTTTCCAGCTTGAAGACGGCGCGCAGGCCGTCGCCCAGATCTTCGGATCCGCGCAGGCCCCAGCGGGAGCCGGCCTGGATGCCGTTGATCATGCCGAGCTTGCTACCACTGTAGCCGTCGCCTTTGATCTTGTTGTAGCCGATGCCGGTGTCGATGACACCATAGAGGGTGACTGACGGTTCTGCCTGTGCAATGCCTGTAAAAGCGGTCAGCATCGCAGCGGCGAGCAGCGTCTTTTTCATCCGGAGATCTCCTGGAGTGGGGTTGGAAAGCGTTGGAAAAAACAAAGGGAACAGCACGCCCGGCATAGCGCCAAGCGGGTGTTCCCAGGCCGCATTGTAGAACATTTACCCTATTTTCTGCCTATTGCGGTGGATTTTCCGGCTATTTCGCCTAAAACCTGACGCGGGGCGGGCCGTCGTGGGACGGTGTTCCGTCCCGCTGCGTTTGACGGTTTCGTGCCATAGTGGCGTCTTGACCCGAAGCCCCTCTTACGGAATTCCACGTGGACTATCCACTGCCCCTTGTCACCGTCGACGCTGTCTTGCTCACTCTGAGGGCGGGCGTCCTGGAAATCGCCCTGCATCAGCGTGATCGCGCGCCGTTCAAAGACGCCATGGCGTTGCCCGGCGGGGTGGTGCATCTGGACGAAGACGCCAGCACCGAGGCCAGCGTGCGCCGCGTGCTTCGGGACAAGACGGGGTTCGAGCCACGCTATCTGGAACAGCTTCAGGTGTTTTCCGGGCCGGCCCGGGATCCGCGCAAGTGGTCGTTGTCGGTGTCCTATGTGGCGCTGGTGCCGGCGGCCGAACTGGAGGCGGCGACGCAGGCGGCGTTCCGCTTTGTCAGCGTGGACGCGTTGCCGCCCTTGGCGTTTGACCATGCCGATATCGTGGCGGCCGCCGTTGCCCGCTTGCGCGGCAAGTCCAGCTATTCGACATTGCCGTTCTTCCTGCTGCCGGAGCGTTTCACGTTGACCGAGCTGCAACACACCTATGAAGCCATCTTGCAGACCCGGCTGGAGAAATCGAATTTCCGCCGCAAGATGGAAGCCTGGGGCGTGCTGGAGGCCACCGAGGACTACATGGTGGGCGCTCAGCGCCCCGCCCGGCTGTATCGCCTGAAGGACTTCGCCTTGTTCGACCGCAGCGTCGGATAAGTGTCGACTCGCCCCTTTATTCCAACATAGTTGCAAATCAACAATAAGTGGGCTTATACTGGCTTCACTTAGTTTTAAAATGCCACTAAGGGCTCATCATGTTCACCATCACTGCGGTAGTAGAAGGGCAGCGCCAGAGCGATACGCCGGCTGCGTTCGTGTTTCCCGGGGGCGAAAGCCAGGTCACGGTGCCGGCCGGGTTGCGCGCCCAGGCCGATGCGGCCAGCGAGTTCCGCATCCACGCCCTGTTGAAGTCGGCCGATGACGTCATGCAACTGCTGATGCTGACGGACGCGCTGCGGCGCCTGAACCCGGCCGTGCCGGTGCACCTGGACATGCCCTACGTGCCTTACGCCCGGCAGGACCGGGTGTGCAACCCCGGCGAGGCGCTGGGCGCCGCCGTGTTCTGCAAGTTGATCAACGATCAGCAGTACGCCACGGTGACCGTGGTCGAACCCCACAGCGACGTGACGCCCGCCCTGCTGCAACGCGTCCGCGTGATCGATGCGTCGGCTTTCCTTGCCCGCGCGTTGGCCGCCCCGGCCTTTGCCAACGGCGTCACGCTGATGGCGCCGGACGCTGGCGCCCGCAAGCGCGTGCAGGCGCTTGCCAAGGCGCTGGGCGTGGCGGACGTTCGCTTCGCCGAAAAGGTCCGCGACCCGCAAACCGGCCGCATCACCGAAACCCGAGTGCCCGCCGACATCCCCGCGCAGCCGGTGCTGGTGGTCGATGACATCTGCGACGGCGGCCGCACCTTCCTGGAGTTGGCCTCGGCCTTACGCGACACGACCCGGCAGCCGGTCTACCTGTATGTGACGCACGGCATCTTCAGCAAGGGGCTTGGCGAGCTCAACGCCCGCTACGCCGGCATCTTCACCGCTTACGACTGGACCGGCGCCGAAGGCGCCGGCGCCCCGGTGCTTGTCAATTAAGAAGGAAACCGAGCCATGAATACCCGCGACGACCTGACCCTCAAGAACGGCATTAACCCCTTCCTGCAAGCCGACTTCTACAAGACAGGCCACCCCTTTCAGTATCCCAAGGGCACCAACAAGATCTTGGCCAACTTCACGCCGCGATCCGCCCGGCTGGCGCCGGTGCTGCCCGAGCTGTTCGACGGCAAGATTGTCTGGTTCGGCCTGCAAGGCTTCATCAAGGAAATCCTGATCGACCTGTTCGACCGCGAATTCTTCGGCAAGCCGGCGGGCGTGGCCGTGCGCCAGTACCAGCGGCGGGTGGACAATGCGCTGGGCAAGGGCGCGGTCACCGTCGACCACTTGCAGGCGCTGTATGAACTGGGCTATCTGCCGTTGGAGATCCGTTCGGTGCCCGAGGGCGCGCGCGTGGATATCCGCGTGCCGCCGGTGACTTTCGTCAACACGCACCCGGCCTTCGCGTGGCTGGTGACCTATATCGAGACGTTATTCAGCTGCGAGTCCTGGAAGGCATCCACCGTTGCGACCATCGCCTTCGAATACCGGAAGCTGCTGACGTACTTTGCACGCCTGACGGGCAGTCCGATGGACTTCGTGAACTGGCAGGGGCACGATTTTTCGATGCGTGGCATGGCGGGCCTGCACGACGCCCGCAAATGCGGCGCGGGGCACTTGCTGTCGTTCACCGGCACCGACACGATCCCCGCCATTGACTACCTCGAGGACCTTTACGGCGCCGACTCCGACCGCGAACTGATCGGCGGTTCGGTGCCGGCGACCGAACACTCGGTCATGTGCCTGGGCAGCAAAGAGGGCGAGATCGCGACCATCCGCCGCCTGGTCACGCAGGTCTACCCGGCGGGCATTGTGTCGGTGGTGTCGGACACGTGGGATTTCTGGCAGGTGGTGACGGACTTTGCCGCCGCCTTGAAGCCGGAAATCCTGGCGCGCCGGCCCGACCCCTTCGGCAACGCCAAGGTCGTGTTCCGCCCCGATTCGGGCGACCCCGTGAAGATTCTGACGGGCTACTTTTGCACGGACGTGGCCAGCGTGGCGGACGCCGCGGCCTTGGCGGCCGCTGGCCGCCAAGGCTTCGAGGCGGTGCGCGACGCGGCGACTGGCGCCTTCTGGTTGCTGGACGAAGATGCGCGCCCAAGCCAGGCGTTGCGCGAAGCGGAAGTGAAGGGCGCCGTGCAATGCCTGTGGGACATCTTCGGCGGCGTGGTGACGGACCGCGGCTACAAGCTGCTGGACTCGCACGTGGGCCTGATCTATGGCGACTCCATCACGCTGGCCCGCGGCCGCGACATTCTGGTCCGGCTGGAAAAGAAGGGCTTCGCCTCGGGCAACGTCGTGCTTGGGATCGGGTCTTACACCTACCAGTACCTGACGCGCGACACGTTCGGGTGGGCGTTGAAGGCGACGTATGCCGAAGTCGACGGCGAACCCCAGGAACTGGTGAAGGATCCCGTCACGGATTCCGGCGTGAAGCGTTCGGCCAAGGGCCTGTTGCGGGTCGAGGAAACGGCGACGGGATATGTGCTGCTTGACCAGCAGACCCCGGCGCAAGCCGAGGGTGGCGCGCTGGTGCCCGTGTTCCGCGATGGCAGCTTGCTGGTGGAGCAGAGCCTGGCCCAGATCCGGGAACGGTTGCAAGGGTCATGGGTGTGCCCAGAGCCGGGCAGCATCGATTGGACCGGGCGCTGAAAGGTCGGACGGCGTAAAAAAAGCTCCCTGGGGAGCTTTTTTTTCGGGTCAGGCTTTGCCGCGCGCGCGCTTTTCTTCGCGTACGAAGATCACCACGCCGACGATGATCATGAGCGCCAGCGCGTACCAGGTGATGGCGTAGACCAGGTGATTGTTCGGGAACGTCAGCGCCGTCAGGCCGCCGACGGGCGCTTTCGCGGGATCCCGGCTGGGGCTGGACGCCGCGTCGGCATCGATGAAGTACGGCGCCACGTCGGTCAGCCCGCGTGCCGTGCCGATGGCCGGCAGGTCGCGTGAATACCAGAGGTTGGCCGCCGGATCGTTGTTGCGCAGGAAGCCGCTGCCGGGTTCACCCATGCGCAGCAGGCCGGTGACGCTGCCTTGCGCAGGTGCCTGCGTGGTGTTGGCCGCGTTCTTGCGCCATTCCGGCAGGACGAACCCGCGGTTGACCAGCACGGTGCCGCCGTCGGCCAATTGCAGCGGCGTCATGACCCAGTAACCGCTGCCCAGTTCGGTGGCGGCTTGCACCAGCGTCTGGCGGTCGTACTGGTACGTGCCGGAAGCGGCCACGTGGCGGTATTCAGCGTTATTGAAGGACAGGGCCCGCCAGTCTCGTTTGCCCGGCGCCGGCGTGGTGGGCGCATGAGCGCGCTGATTGACCTGCGCGATCAGGTCGCGCTTCCAGGCCAGCCGGTGCACCTGCCAGGTGCCCAGGGCGCACAGGCCCGCGAACAGCGCGACAGCAACCACCCCCAGGATGACCAGGGTGGTTTTGCTGCGCGGATTACGGGGGGTGTCGCCGGTATGAGTGTTTTTTACTGCTGCCATCAGGGCATATTCCGCATGTCGTGTGTGGACATGGGCATCATATTGGAGTTCAAGTGATACATGATCCAGATTGACCCGCTGAGCGTGATTACGACCAGCACCAGCGTGAATATTAACGCCAACATGTTCCACCCGCTTTCGGACTTGGTGTCCATGTGCAGGAAGTACACGATGTGGACCACGATCTGCACGACGGCAAAAGCCAGGATCACCAGCGCGGTCGTGCGGGAACTGTCGAACACGCGGTCCATCACCAGCCAGAACGGGATGGCGGTCAGGATGGCCGCCAGGACAAAGCCCGTGAAGTAGCTCTTGAGCGTGCCGTGCCCGGCGCCGTCGTCATCGTCATGATCGTGGCCGCCGCCGTGGCCGTGCCCGTGGTCGCCATGCCCGCGATCAGCCAGGTTATCCATGTGCGAGCTCATGGCAGCACTCCCATCAGATAGACGAAGGTGAACACGCCCACCCAGATCAGATCCAGGAAGTGCCAGAACATCGACAGGCACATCAGGCGGCGCCGGTTTTCAGGGATCAGGCCGTGCATCTGCACCTGGATCATCATCGTCACCAGCCAGACGATGCCGAACGTGACGTGCAGCCCGTGCGTGCCGACCAGCGTGAAGAACGACGACAGGAAGGCGCTGCGTTGAGGGCCCGCGCCCTGGTGGATCAGGTGCGCGAATTCGTAGAGTTCCAGCGACAGGAAGCCCAGGCCAAGGATGCCGGTGACCGC
This sequence comes from Achromobacter sp. MYb9, assembly GCF_002975275.1. GTDB lineage: Bacteria > Pseudomonadota > Gammaproteobacteria > Burkholderiales > Burkholderiaceae_B > Achromobacter. The sequence goes on from NZ_PCOQ01000003.1 coordinate 295,211, forward strand.
CAGCCACAATTGCGTGGCGCCGATGCGGTTGCGCCGCATCTCCAGCATCGCAAAGCCGTAGGTGATGGACGACAGCAGCAGCAGGGACGTGTTCACCGCCACCAGCGGCAAATCGAACAGGTCCGCGCCTGATGGGCCCGCCGCATAGTTGCGGCCCAGCACGCCGTACGTCGCGAACAGGCAGGCGAAGATGAGGCAGTCGCTCATCAGGTAAACCCAAAACCCCAGCAGGGTGCCGTTCTTGGGATGATGTTCGCCCGCGACGTAGAACACGGGCTCCGGGGGCGGCGGCGCGGTGCCGCCGGGCAGGGTGGGGGCCAGGGTATCAGACATTTTTCGCAAGCAACCTTGTCCGGGCGGCTTCTTCGCGCACGACCTCGTCGGCCGGCACGTAGTAGTCGCGCTTGTAGTTGAAGGTATGAATGATGGACACCAGGATCAACGCGGCGAACGACAGCACGGCCAGCGGCCACATGTGCCAGATCAGCGCAAAGCCCATCACCACGCTGATCGCCGCCAGCACCACGCCGGCCCAGGTGTTCTTCGGCATGTGGATGGGGATGAAGCCTTGCTGCGGCCGCTGATAGCCGTGCTGCTTCATTTGCCACCAGGCGTCCAGGTCATGCACGCGCGGCGTGAACGCGAAGTTGTAGTTGGGCGGGGGCGACGACGTGGACCATTCCAGCGTGCGGCCGTCCCAGGGGTCGCCGCTGTCGTCGCGCAATTGGTCGCGCCGGCGGTAGCTGACGACCAGCTGGATGATGAAGCTGGCGATGCCGCAGGCGATCAGCAACGCGCCGAAGGCCGCTACCTGGAACCAGATTTGCAGCGACATGTCTTCGAAGTGGTTCACGCGGCGCGTCACGCCCATCAACCCCAGCACGTACAGCGGCATGAACGCCACGTAAAAGCCCACCAGCCAGAACCAGAACGAGCACTTGCCCCAGAACGGGTCGAGCTTGTAGCCGAAGGCCTTGGGGAACCAGTACGTGATGCCGGCCATCAGCCCGAACAGCACGCCGCCGATGATGACGTTGTGAAAGTGCGCGATCAGGAACAGGCTGTTGTGCAGCGCGAAGTCGGCGGGGGGCACGGCCAGCAGCACGCCTGTCATGCCGCCGATCACGAACGTGACCATGAAGCCCAGCGTCCACAGCATGGGTACTTCGAAGCGGATGCGGCCGCGGTACATGGTGAAGAGCCAGTTGAAGATCTTGGCCCCGGTCGGGATCGAGATGATCATGGTCGTGATCCCGAAGAACGAGTTCACGCTGGCGCCGGACCCCATGGTGAAGAAGTGGTGCAGCCAGACCAGGTACGACAACACCGTGATCACGACGGTGGCGTACACCATGGATGCGTAGCCGAACAGACGCTTGCGGCAGAAGGTGGCCACCACTTCCGAGAAGATGCCGAAGGCGGGCAGGATCAGGATGTAGACCTCGGGGTGGCCCCAGATCCAGATCAGGTTCACGTACATCATGGCGTTGCCGCCGAAGTCTGCCGTGAAGAAGTTGGTGCCGACGTAGCGGTCCATGGACAGCAGGGCCAGCACGGCGGTCAGCACGGGGAAGGCCGCCACGATCAGCACGTTGGTGCACAGCGCCGTCCAGGTGAAGATGGGCATGCGCATCATGGTCATGCCGGGCGCGCGCATCTTCACGATGGTGACCAGCAGGTTGACGCCGGATAGCAGGGTTCCCACCCCCGCTATCTGCAACGCCCAGATGTAGTAGTCGACCCCGACGTCGGGGCTCTGCATGATGCCTGACAAGGGCGGGTAGGCCAGCCAGCCCGTGCGCGCGAATTCGCCGACGAACAGCGACATCATCACCAGCACGACGCCACCCGTCGTCATCCAGAAGCTGAAGTTGTTCAGAAAGGGGAAGGCCACGTCGCGCGCGCCGATCTGCAGCGGCACGATGTAGTTCATCAGCCCCGTGACCAACGGCATGGCCACGAAGAAAATCATGATCACGCCGTGCGCGGTGAAGATCTGGTCATAGTGGTGCGGAGGCAGATAACCCGCCGAATCGCCGAAGGCCACCGCCTGTTGCAAGCGCATCATGATGGCATCGGCGAAACCGCGCAGCAGCATCACGATGCCCAGGATCACGTACATGATCCCGATCTTCTTGTGGTCGATACTGGTGAACCACTCGTGCCACAGGTAGCCCCATTTCTTGTAGTACGTGATGGAGCCCACCACGACGATGCCGCCTACCGCCACCATGAAGAAGGTGGCAAGCAGGATGGGTTCGTGAAAGGGGATGGCGTCCCAGGTCAGTCGACCGAAGATCAGCTTGAGGAGGTCAGGTTGATCAGGCATCTCGATTCCAGCGTAAAGACCACGATTTCATGAAGCCCTTGCAACGGCCGGCCCGTGTCGCGACGGACGCGCGGCACGCCGCTACAACACGAGCCCTTCGGTGGACGTGCACATGGCGCCTACATACTTGCGCGGCGGCGTGCCGGCCAAGCCCAGGCGTTCGCGCGTTTCCGGGTCCAGCGTAGTGATGTTGAGCGCGCCCGGGATGCCCATGCCGCCCTGCGAGTCGATGGCCATCGCGTCTTTCATGCACATGCGGTTGCCTTCGACGCAGCGGTTCACGATGGCGTCGAACAGGCCCGGCGCGACCGTGGCGTAGCGCTGGACCGGGTTGCGTTCGCTGGGCTGCTCAAGCTTCAGGTAGGCGTCGCGGCTGAGCTTGTCGGGCGAGGCGCGGGTGTCGGCCACCCACTTGTCGAAGCCCTGCTGGTCCAGGCCGTGAAACTTGAAGCGCATGCCCGAGAAGCCCGATCCGCTGTAGTTGGCGGACAGGCCTTCGTATTCGCCGGGATGGTTGATCACCGCATGCAGCGTTGTCTGCATGCCGGGCATGGCGTAGATCTGGCCCGCCAGCGCCGGCACGAAGAAGGAGTTCATCACGGTTGATGACGTGATCTTGAACTGGATGGGGCGGTCGACCGGCGCGGCCATTTCATTGACCGTGGCGATGCCTTGCTCGGGATAGAGGAAGAGCCACTTCCAGTCCAGCGCCACCACCTCGACGACAAGCGGTTTGGTACCCGCGGGGACCTCGCGGCCTTCGGACAGGCGCGCAAGCGGACGGTAGGGATCCAGTTGATGGGTGCTGACCCAGGTCAGGGCGCCGAGCGCGATGATGATCAGCAGGGGCGCAGCCCAGATCAGAAGCTCCAGCATCGTGGAGTGGTTCCATTCCGGGTCGTAGTGGGCGTCTTTGTTGCTGGCCCGATAGCGCCACGCGAACAGGAAGGTCAGGAAGATCACCGGCACGATGATCAGCAGCATCAAGCCGGTGGAGATGATGATCAGATTACGCTGTTGAAGTGCCACATCGCCCGATGGCGACAGCAGTACTGCATTGCATCCGGCGAGCAATGGCAGGGCGGCAATCAGGATCAATCCGCGGAGCCTTGTGAAGGACGGCATAGCCATACCTCGAAACGTAACCGTGGGAGGTAAACGCAACACTACGCTGGAAGCCGCGAAAAATCTAGGGTAAAAAGAACAAAAGTGTGCAAGGCAGTGGCGTATTTCGGACCTCCTACAGTGAGCAAACCCATGTCGACCACCACGCAATATCCCGGTCATGCTTCTTCCGTTCCCGGTCCTGGGGCGTTGACCGGCGGGGTCAGCCATGCCAAGGTGGCCCCCGGTGAAATCGCCGTCGGCGTGGTAGTGGGACGCGCCTCTGAGTACTTCGACTTCTTCGTGTTCGGCATCGCCTGCGTGCTGGTTTTTCCGAAGGTCTTCTTCCCCTTCGAACCGCAACTGGAAGGCACGCTCTGGGCCTTCGTCATCTTCTCCTTCGCGTTCATCATGCGGCCCATCGGCACGGCGTTGTCGATGGCGATCCAGCGGCGTTGGGGCCGCGCCACAAAATTGACGGTCGCGCTGTTCGTGCTGGGAACGGCCACGGTGGGCATGGCGTTCCTGCCCAGCTACAACACGCTTGGCGCGCACGCCATCACGTTGCTGGCGGTGTTCCGGTGTCTGCAAGGGCTGGCGTTCGGCGGATCCTGGGACGGGCTGCCGTCGCTGCTGGCGCTGAACGCGCCGCCCAATCGCCGTGGCTGGTATTCGATGATGGGCCAGTTGGGCGCGCCGGTCGGCTTCATGGTGGCCAGCGCGCTGTTCCTGTACCTGCACGTCACGCTGACGCAGTCGGACTTCCTGGAATGGGGCTGGCGCTATCCCTTCTTCGTGGCGTTCGCCATCAACGTGGTGGCGCTGTTCGCGCGGCTGCGCCTGGTCGTCACCGAGGAATACACGCAGTTGCTGGAAGAGGGCGAGCTTGAACCCATCAGCATCGCCGAGATGGTGCGCTCGCAAGGCTATAACCTGTTCATCGGCGCTTTCGCGGCCTTGGCCAGCTACGCGCTATTCCACCTGGTCACGGTGTTTCCGTTGTCGTGGATCGCCGTCAGCGCCACGCAACAGATCACGGATGTGCTGATCGTGCAGATCATCGGTGCCGTGATCGGCATCCTGGGGACGGTGGCATCGGGCTGGCTCGCCGACCGCATCGGCCGGCGCACGACGTTGGGCTTGCTGGCCGTGCTGATTGCCGTGTTCGCGTTGTTCACGCCCTGGCTGCTGGGCGGCGGGCCGATGGGCCAGGACGCGTTCATCCTGGTGGGCTTCGCGCTGCTGGGCTTGTCGTACGGCCAGGCTTCGGGCACCGTCACCGCCAACTTCACGCGCCGCTTCCGCTACACGGGCGCGGCGCTCACGTCCGACATGGCGTGGTTGGTCGGCGCGGCGTTCGCGCCGCTGGTCGCGTTGGGATTGTCGGCGCGCTTCGGCCTGGTGGCCGTCAGCATCTATCTGCTTTCCGGCGCGGCATGCACCTTGCTGGCGCTACGCATCAACAAGGTGCTGGAAACGCGCGACTGATCAGGGGGAACGCAAGGCATTGCCGCGTCAGCGGCCATGGCCTTCCAGCACGTTCGCCACGTTGATGCCCACATCGGCCACGGCATAGCCGCCTTCCATCGTGAACACCGTCGGCAGGCCCAGGCTGGCCAGTTTGCGGCCCACTTCAAGATAGTCAACGCTTTTCAGCTTGAACTTGGAGATCGGGTCGCCTTCGTACGTATCCACGCCCAGCGCGATCACGACGGCGTCGGCGCTGAATGCCTGAATGGCGGACAGGCCCTGTTGCAGCGCTTGCGTCCACGTGGCGAACTCGGTGCCGGCGGCCAGCGGCAGATTCAGGTTGGCGCCCCGGCCCGCGCCTTCGCCGCGCTCGTCGGCATAGCCCAGGAAGAAGGGGTATTCGGTGGTGGGGTCGCCATGGATCGACACCGTCAGCACGTCGCCGCGCTCGTAGAAGATGCTCTGCGTGCCGTTGCCGTGGTGATAGTCGACGTCAAGAATGGCCACGCGTTCGGCGCCCGCATCGCGGAGCGCTTGGGCCGCTATCGCGGCGTTGTTCAAGAAGCAATAGCCGCCGAAAAAGTCGGCGCCGGCATGGTGGCCGGGCGGCCGCGTCAATGCCATGGCGGCGCGTGGGCCGCCCGCAGCGGTGACGGCGCGCGCGGCGTCGATGGCGCAGGCCGCGCCGGCGGCGGCCGCTTCCCAGGTGCCGGCGGTCAGCGGGCAGCCGCTGTCGAACGAGAACAGGCCGACGCGCGCGGCGAAGTTGGTGGGTTCGATATCGTGGCGGAAGCCGCGCACGGGCCAGACCGAGGGCAGGATGTCGGTGTCCGCGTTCGCCGGATCCAGCGCCACCCAGTCTTGCCAGGCGCTGGCCAGGAAGTCCACGTAGCGCGGCGTGTGCACGCGCTTGATCAGGTCCAGATCGGGCGACGAGGGGGCAAGCAGATTGCCGATGCCGCGTTCGCGCAACGCGTCCAGCACGTATTCCAACCGCGCCGGCGTTTCGTGGCAGGGGACCAGCTTGCCGCGGAACATTTCCTGGCGGCCAGCATGCTTGTCATGGACGGGGTTGTGGAAGATCTGCACGGCGTCGAGTCCTTGAAGGATTCAAAAAATGGAAGAAGACGGCAAGAGCGCCACTATAGCGGCCGGAATGCATACCACGCCACGGCCGGAAGCTCACGGACAACGGAGTACAGGTCGCGCCATTCGAAGAAGCGGGGATAGCCGCCGCTGACATCCGTCACGCCGTGCCGGTGCAAGGCGAGCAGAGTGCGTGGCACGTGGAAGTACTGCGTGACGGCCAGCGCGCTGACGTAGCCATGATCGCGCATGTAGTCGCTGGCATGGCGCGCGGTCGCCCAGGAATTCACGCCCGCGCTGTCGGTCACGATGCGGTCGGCGGGCACCCCGCGCGTCAACAGATAGTCGCGCATCACGGCGGCTTCGTCGGCGCCGGCCGGGTCGATGCCGCCGCTGACAAACAGCACGCGGCATTGCGATGCGGCAAAGCAGTCATAGGCGCGGTCCAGGCGGGCGGCAAGACGGGGTGACGGTTGCCCATCCGCTTCTACGGTGTTGCCCAACACGATGGCAACGTCGGCGGGGCGGGCGATGGTCAGCAACCCGGTTGCCGTCAGCGTGGTGGCAGCCAGCAGCAAGGCGCCCAGCGGCAAGGCGAGCAGCAGAAAGGCCGCGCGCCGGAGCGGACGGTATCGAACAGGGCGGGTGGCAGGCGGCACGTGGGTTGTCGTCGGAAAAAGCGCCCCGGCTTACTGCGGCGCGGGCGGCCGTTTCGGCAGCGGGTAGTCGAACCCGATTTCGTTCGATACGACGGGCTGGGCCAGATTTCCCGGGTCGGTCAACACGACGGCCGCACGATATTTTCCGGGCGCAAGCGGCGGCAGGAACGGGACATTGCTGTTGCCGTTGTCGTTCACCAGATAGGCCGGCTTGCCGTCCTCTGCGGCGGCCCAGACGATCGGGTCGCGGGCAAACCCCAGCGGGTTGGCTGGGTGCAGGGTGTCGCCTTCGCGCTGGTAGAGCGGGTGCACGATGCGGTCGCCCTGCGCATTGGTCAGCAGCAACCAGAGGCGCGGCGCGTTGAGGGCGGCGGGCGCATCACCGGTGTTGTCCAGGCTGACCATGAAGAGGCCGCCGTCTTCGCCGTCCCAATCGGCCAGCGTGTCGGCCAGGTCCAGCGTCAGGCCGCTTTGCGGTGACGGCACCGCCAGCCGATGCTTGTCCACGCGCAGATCGCCATAGCGCACCCATTTCAGTACTTCGCCCGCCGCCTTGCCGGGGGCGCGGACTTGCAGCCAGTCCGGCGGGCGCAGCGCCACGACGTCCAGGTGTTCGTTTTCGGCCACGGTCATCGCGGGCCGGGCGTTGACGTCGGGCGTGTCGTAGAGATCCAGCGTGCTGACTGGCACCGTGCCGCCTTCCAGCGGCGATCCTTCGCCTTCGATCTCGATGCGCGCGATGGTGCCGTCTTCGCGGAAACGGTAGGTCACGTCGGCGGCCTGGCTTTCCAGACCGAACAGCGCCTGGGTACCCCACGACGTGGCGCGCGCCGTGCCGTCGGGACGCAATACATATTCTTCGAAACCATTGCTGGCGGCGCCATACCGGCACGCCACGCGGATGACGGCCTGCTTGTCGTCGATCTCCGGGTTGACGAAGCCCCGGCAGGGGCTGGTCTGGTCGGGATGCGCAATTTCTTGAAAGGCGCCGCTACCGGGCCGGTACAGGAACAGGCGGGCGATGACCTGCGTGCTGCCGCCGCTTTGGCCCAGCACCAGATCGCGGTAGCCGTCGTGATCGATGTCGACGGATCCGATCTGGTCGACGGTCTCGTCGAAGGTGCCCAATTGCTGCGCGGGGCCGTTGCCCACGCGCACGGTCGCGCGTGGCGCGTCTTCGCCGCTGATCGTGACCACGGCGGACAGGCCGGCCGTGATGGGGTAGGGGAAGTCGCGCGGGGCGGGTTGCGCCTGCGCGCCTTGACCTGTTGTCGCCAGCGCGGCCAGGGCGGCCACAAGCAGAATCCGTTTCAACCGCCTCTCCCCGCTTCGAATTGAGTGGGGCAATATACCGCAGCCGATTGCGGGAAAACGAGCAGTGCTGCGGCCAGTGCCGCCCGGCTTCCTGGGTAGAATTGATTTTCTGGTGTTGTTCACGCTTTTCGAGTTTGGTTTGCGTCGCGCCTTTGCGCGTCGGTCCTCCATGAATCTTCCGTTTCCGATCCGCCAAGAATGTCCGCCGGGCGCCTGCGTGTGCGACCGCGACCGGCTGCTGGCCGACCCGGGCGCGGACGTCCGCATCCTGCGCCTGACAAAAGAAGAGGAAAAGCGGCTGGTGGCGCGTCTGGAGAGCATCGTCAGCCTGGACGACCTGCGCGCCATGCAGGGGCGCATCCAGGCGCAGCTGGGCATCGTGATCCGCATCACGCCCAGCGACAACGAAGTGCGCACGTCGCGCGGTATTGCCATTCATCTGGATGATGCGCCCGGCCTGTGCCGCAAGACGCGCACGTCGCTTCCCGCCGCGATCCGGCGGGGTTTCGATAACAAGCCCGAGATCGTCTATGCGCTGCTGAACGAGCGCGATCTGCTTAGCGGCACCTGATCAGGACGTCTTGCCGGCTTCGCGGCATGGGGTCAGGGGCACGACAGTGGACGGCGTGCGGCCAGCTTCGGGCCGGGCGGCGGGCTTCTTGCCGCTGCGCACGGGATAAGACAACACGACGGCGCTGCCGGCATTCAGCTTGGGGGACGTCGCCGAGCCATACGCCACCGTCCAGCCGCGCACGGCCAGCGGCGCCAGGGTGTACTGCAAGGCGGACCCCGGCGATACGTGCGCGACTTTGCCCGCAAACAGTTCTTCCTGCGCCGTTTCCACGCCGTCGACGGCGGTATAGGTCACGATGCTGTCCAGCGCAGCCGATTCTTCATGGCGCGCCAGGATGGCGGTTTTGTACTTGCCGGGGGGGATGTCCGCCAGACTGACGGTCAAATGGTCCGTCGCCCGGCCGGCGGCGTCCAGCCGGACGCCCGTGACGTCGACGCGGGTCAGCGGCGCGGAACCCGTGTTGCGCACGCGCACACTGTATTGGCCCGACGTTCCCGTCACCGTGCAGACTTCCACGCCTGAGGGGCTGGGGGAAGCGTGCGCGGGCGCCATGGCGCCCGCGGATAGCAAGGCCGCCAAAGACAAGCTCAGGGCAGGGACAGATCGGGTAAGCACGGCACGCTCCTGGTGGGAGGCAGCGTGCCGGGTGGCGCGTTGCCAGCCTTATTACACCACTTGGCGTCCGGGCGCCTCGGCGGCCTGCTGCCGCTTGCCCGCCAGCCAGTTCAGGATCAGCGCCACGACCAGCAGGCAGGCGATGATGAAGCCCCAGACAATCCAGCCCAGCACGGAGATCAGCGTGCCAAGGCTGCCGGCCACGGGCAGGATCTGGTTCAGGCCCTGGGCGGCCCAGACCAGGCCGGCTTGCAGCGACTGCAGCCAGGCGGGATCGACCCACCCGGCGGCCCAGGCGGGCGCCACCCATTGCGAGGTGTCCAGCGCGGCCCCGGGCACCTGTGCCGTGGCGATTGTCGCCAGGACCCAGTCCGTCAGTTGCAAGGTCAGCGCCACCAGCCCGGTCCAGAGTGCGGCAAGCACGGCAAAAGCGAGCCAGATGAATTTTTTCATTGCAGTGGTACTCCGATTTCAAAGAACCGACAGGATAGAACCGATTCTATTTCTGAAAAACCAGCACTAATGTGACAAACATTAAGAAAAAACCGAAGTTTTGGCATGCGCCAGCACCGTTTGCACCAGGGGGTGGTGCTGGCCGCGGCGGTTGCGGATGGCATGGATCTCTTCCTGCACATCGTCGCACCGGGCCAGGGGGCGTAAGCCGCGCAGCAGCCCGATGTCGTCGCCGCCCAGCCGGCTGAGCGGGAATACGCCAAGCCCGCGGGCAGCAAACACCGACATCAACGCGCTGTCTTCGAATTCACCCACCACGTTGGGAAACACCCCCTGCTCGCTGAACCAGCGGTCCAGGGTCTGGCGCAGCACGGAGTGCCCCGTCGGCAGCAGCACGGGCAGGCGCTCCAGGCAGCGGGGAAAGTCCAGCGTGTCGGCCTTGCGCACCAGCCGGGCGGGGCCGTACCAGTCCACCGGCGAGGAGACGAGCCGGTCGCTGGTCAGCCGCAGGTTGGGGTTGGCGGGTGCGCCCTGGCCGGCCAGCACCAGGTCCAGGTGGTGCTGGGCCAATTCGCCCAGCAGTTCTTCGACTTCGCCCTCGTGGCAGGTCAGGCGCAGGTCAGGGGTGTCCAGCACAGGGCCAAGCAGGGCGTGGGCGGCCAGCTTGGAGATGCCGTCGGACAAGCCCACGGACAGCCGGATGACGGGCTTGGTGGCGGCGGCGCGCACTTCCTGGGGCAGTACGTGGCCGATCTGGAAGATCTCTTCGGCCCGGGCGAACGCGGCCTTGCCGGCGTCGGTCAGCGTCACGCCGCGGCCCGCCGGTTTGAGCAACTGGTGGCCCAGGTTTTTCTCCAGTTCGCGCACTTGGGCGCTGATGGTCTGGATGGCCATATCCAGCCGTTCGGCGGCGCGCGAAAAGCCGCCTTCCTTGGCGACCATCCAGAAATAGTACAGATGACGGTAGTTCAGCATGTCTGGCTCACTTCGGTTTTTTCGAACCTTAACTCACTTTCAAGCTGATTTCTCCGTTTGGGCAAGATCCGGATCATGGGCACCTTCGAACACAGCGGGGCACTCATGGACACTCTGATCACCTTCTTCATGGCCGATTTTCTAGGGACACCGACCTGGAGTTGGCTGCTATTCATTGGCATCGTCGTCAGCTTGCTGGTCTTCGACCTGGGCGTGCTGCACAAGGAAGATCGCGAGATCGGCGTGCGTGAAAGCCTGTTGCTGTCGGCGGGTTACATCAGCGCGGCGCTGTTGTTCGGCGCCTGGGTATGGTGGCAGTTGGGCGCCGCCAGCGGCATGGCCTACTACACCGGCTTCATGATCGAAAAGTCGCTGTCGATGGACAACGTCTTCGTGATCGCGCTGATTTTCAGCTTCTTCGCGATTCCGCGGCAATACCAGCATCGCGTGCTGTTCTGGGGCATCCTGGGCGTGATCGTCCTGCGCGCCATCATGATCGGGCTGGGCGCCGCGCTGGTCAGTAACTTCGGCTGGCTGCTGTACCTGTTTGGCGCGTTCCTGGTGTTCACGGGCATCAAGATGTGGATGATCGCCGACCAGACGCCCGACATCGCCACCAATCCGATCCTGAAGTTCCTGAAGCGTCACATGCGTGTGACGGAGGGGCTGCGCGGCAACGCGTTCATGGTGACCGAGACGGATCCGGCCACGTCGAAAAAGGTGCGTTTCGCGACGCCGCTGCTGTTGGCTCTGGTGCTGATCGAATTCGTGGACCTGGTGTTCGCGGTGGACTCGGTGCCGGCAATCTTCGCCATCACGACGGACCCGTTCATTGTCTACACCAGCAACATCTTCGCCATCCTGGGCCTGCGTGCGCTGTACTTTGCCCTGGCGGCGATGATCCACCGCTTCCATTACTTGAAGTATGCGTTGGCGCTGGTCCTGGTGTTCATCGGCACGAAGATCTTCCTGGTCGGTTTCATCGGCAAGGTGCCGGCGGCGATTTCGCTGGGCGTGACTTTCAGCCTGATCCTGGGCGGCGTGCTGTTCTCGCTGTGGAAAACCCGGTCGGCTGAATTGAAGACGCAGTAATTGAAGACGCAAGCATTGCATCGACGCAGTGGAGAACCCGCCGGCTGGCCCCGGCGGGTTTTTTTCTGCATTATTCATATTTAGTAGATATGAATTCGTCTCTATTTCTATATTTGTAATATGGATACGCCAGGCGTAGAGTCCGACCGTATACCGTCGTCCGGCAAGGAGCCGTCATGAGCAACAACAGTTGGTCCGCCAAGCAGTATTCCGCCTTCGAAAACGAGCGCACGCGGCCGGTGCGCGATCTGGTGGCCGCCTTGCCCCACCCGTCCGTCGGGCTGGCGGTGGATCTGGGGTGCGGCCCCGGTAACTCCACGGAGGTGCTGGCCAGCCGCTATCCCGATGCGAAGGTCATCGGCATGGACAGCTCGGAAGACATGGTCCAGGCCGCCCGCAAGCGCCTGCCCACGCTGGACTTCGAACTGGCCGATATCGCCACCTGGGATCCGCCGCAGCAATTCGACGTGATCCTGGCGAACGCGGCCCTGCAATGGGTGCCCGACCACGCCACGCTGTACCCGCGTCTGGTCGGCAAGCTGGCCCCGGGCGGCATCCTGGCCGTGCAGACGCCCGACAACATGGAAGAGCCCGCGCACCGTCTGGCGCGACAGGTGGCCGGCGAAGCGCCGTGGGCCGCCAAGACGGGCGGCGTAAAGCACCCGCCGCGCCACAGCGCCGCCTGGTACTACGAACTGCTGAAGCCGCACTGCGGCGTGCTGGACGTGTGGCGCACGACCTATCACCATCCGCTAGCGGGCGCCGCCGCAGTGGTGGAGTGGTTCAAGGGCACGGCGTTGCGTCCGTATCTGGACAAGCTGGACGCCGCCGAGCAGGCCGGGTTCCTGGCGCGTTACCAGGCGCTGATCGCCGAGGCCTATCCGGCGTTTGCCGACGGCACCGTGCTGCTGCCGTTTCCGCGCCTGTTCATCGTGGCAGGGCCGAAACAGGCATGAGCGCGGCGCGGGCGGCGCGCCGGCCCTATTGCCAGCCGCCGCCCAACGACCGGTACAGGTCCACCAGCGCCAACGACACCGCGGCCTGCATGGACACCCGAGCCTGGTCGCTGGTCAACACGGCGTTTTGCGCGCTGAGCACATTGACGAAGTCGGATGCGCCGGCCGCGTATTGGCGCTGCGCGTTGACCAGGGCACGGCGCGCGCTGGCCGACGCGCGTTCCAGGCTGGCGTGCGCAAGCTGTTGGGACTGATAGGCGGTCATCGCGTTATCGACCTCGTGCCACGCGGCCAGCACGGTTTTCTGGAATAGCAGGGCGGCTTCCTGCGCTTGCGACTCGCGCAGGCGCAGCCGGCCCCGCAGGCGACCGCCCTCGAACAGCGGAATGTGCAACGCCGGGCCCACGCCGAAGATTCCGGCGTTATCCGTGTCCAGGTCCCGCAGCTGCAGGGCCTGCAGCCCAAGGTTGCCCGACAGCGTGATGCGCGGATAGAAGTCGCCTTCGGCCACGCCAATCGCGGCCACCGCCGCATGCAGCGTGGCCTGCGCCCGGCGGATGTCGGGCCGGCGTTCGGCGAGTTCACTGGGCATGCCTACCGGCACCCGCACGGGACCGCCCGGAATCGGCGCCACCGCCGCCAGCCGTTCGTGCAGCGCGTGGGGCGGTTGGTCCAGCAACAGCGCCAGCGCGTTCATCAACTGATCGACCCGCAGGGTTAGCGAAGGGACCGCCGCCTCGATGGCCGCCGCCTGCGCGTCGGCCTGCGACACGTCCAGCTCCGTGGCGACGCCTTCGCGCTGGCGCAGGCGGGTCAATGCCAGGTTGCGGCTGGCGTTGTCCAACGTCTTGTTCAATACCGCCAACTGATTCTGCGCCCCGCGCAGCAGGATGTAGTTGCGCGCCGTTTCCGCGCGGATCGACAAGACGACGCCGCGTTGCGCTTCCAGGGCGGCTTGCGACTGCGCGCCGGATTGTTCGACTTCGCGCCGGACTCGGCCCCACAGGTCCAGCTCCCAGCTGGCATCCACGCTGGTTTGCCACAGGTTGAAGGACGATCGGCCGTTGCGGCCCGATGGATCGGCCAGGCCGGTCTCGCTGTTCTGGCCGCGTTGGTAGCTGGCGCCGGCGCCCACCCGGGGCAGGGCGCCCGCTTCCGTGATGCCCAGCGCGGCCCGGCTTTGCCGCAGGTGCTCGTAGGCGATGCGTATGTCTACATTGGCTGCGCCGGCTTCGGCGATCAATGCGGTCAGGGTTGGGTCGCCAAAACTGTCCCACCACGATGCGTTCAAGGCGTCTTGGACGGGCGCGCTGGGCGCCGGCGTGGCGGTGGATGCGCGCCATTGCGCGGGCAATTGCGCTTGTGGCGCGACGAACTCGGGTTCGACCGCGCAACCGCCCAAGCCCAACAGCGTGATAAGCAGCAGCGCGCGCGATGGCTGGCGGCGTTTCATTGCACGGCCTCCTGCAACGTTGCGACGGTGTCGACAACGGCTTCCACCGACATGCCGGCACGCAGCCGTGGCGTGGTGTCCGGCAGGGCGTCCAGCACGATCTTGACTGGCAGGCGCTGCGCCACCTTGGTGAAATTGCCGGTGGCATTGCTGGGCGCAACGGGAGAGAAACTCAACCCGGTGCCGGGCGCGATGCTCTGCACCCGACCGTGCAGCGGCGTGCCGGGGTAGGCGTCGACGGTAATCGTCGCGGTCTGGCCCGGCCGCATGTGGGTCAATTGCCGTTCGCGGAAGTTCGCCACCACATAGGCCTGCTGCAAAGGCACGACCGCAAGGATCGCCGTGCCAGGGCTGACATAGGCGCCCACGCGCAACGCGCGGCGGCCGATCGTGCCATCGATGGGCGAGGTGATCTGCGTGTACGACAGGTTCAGGTCGGCGCGGTCTTTCAAGGCTTGGGCGCGTTGCAAGCCGGCCCGCGCGGCATCGCGCTGCGCCAACAGCACGTCTTGCTGCTTGCGCGCGGCCTGCAGTGTGGCCAGGTGCTCGGCCTGCCGCGCCTGCGCCGTCTCCAGCCGGCTCTTGGCCTGTTCGAACACCTGTTGCGTGCCTGCACCTTCACTGGCCAGGCGACGATGGCGCTGGAGTTCGCTCTCGGCGAAGCGGATGTCTGCCAGATCGGCGCGGGTGACGGCGTGGGCCTGGTCGATCACGGCCTGCTGGCGTTCCAGCGTGGCGGAGGCGTTGGACAGCTGCGCGGCGGCAACGGCCAGGTCGGCGCGGGCGGCGGCCAACGCCGCCTGATAATCGCGGTCGTCGATGCGGGCCAGCAACTGGCCTTGCTTGACGTCCTGGTTATCGTCCACCAGCACGGCTTCGATGAAGCCGGAGACCTGCGGCGCGACGATGGTGTGGTCGGCGGTGATGGTGGCGTCGTCCGTGGACTCGGTGGAGGTCGACGCGGACCACGACCATCCGCCGTAGGCGAGCAGGCCCAGTGCGGCGAACGCCGCGGTGCGCGGAAGCAAAGTGCGAAATGAAGGTGTTGTCATAAGGGACTCGATGTCAGGTTGCGGCGCGAGGCGGGTAGATCCGGGTCGCGACAAGGGGAATCAGAAGAATCAGCAGCACGGCCACGGCGGCCATGCACAGATAGAGATCGGCGGAGGTCATGACGGCGGCCTGCTCCTGCACGCGCCGGGACAGTCCGGCCACGCTTTCGCCGCCGATGCTCAAGGGGAAGTTGCCCAACTGGTCGGCCAGCTGGCTGGCGTGCGTGTTGCGGCGCCAGGTCGCCAGCGCGTCCAGCAGGCCGGTCGCGGCCACGGCGGCAAACCCCTTGATGGTGTTGAACCATGCGGACGCATACGGGCCGTCCTGGGGCGCGAGGCCGCCGGTGGCCAGCATCAGCAAGGGGATGACGGCCATGGGTTGCGCGAAGATCTGCACGGCCTCCAGCAGATAGAACTGGTCGCGCGACCAGACGGGCGTCAGTTGGGAGCCCAACACGCAGGAGGCGGCCAACAGCGACAGGCCGGCGGCCAGCACCCAGCGGCAATCGACCTGCCGCAGATTGCACAGCGCGGCGACCAGCGGCAGCGCGACCAGTTGCGGCAGGCCCATCGTCAACAGCACGGGCGCGGTTTCCAGCGGCCGATAGCCGCGCAGTTGCGCGAGGAAACTGGCGGGTATCAGAATCACGCCCAACAGCACGATCAGGACGCCGCCCAGGGTCAGCAGGGCATGGCTCAGATTGCGGTTGCGCAAAAGCTGGATCTTGAAGAACGGCAGCGGATGAGACCACTCGTTGACCATGAAGAGCACCATCAACACTCCGCCCGCGCCCAGCAGGCCGGCGATCAATGGCGAATTCAGCCAGTCCAGGCGGTCGCCTTGCAGCAGGCCGATGACCAGCATGGCCAGCGCCGGCGCGCCCAGCAGCAAGCCGCGCCGGTCGAACAGGCGAAACCGTTCCAGTTTGAGCGGGTCTTGCGGCAGGCCTTTCCAGACCGCGGCCATGGCCAGCAACGCGGGGCCGCAAACCAGCCAGAACGCCCAGCGCCAGCCCAGCACGTCGGTGCAGAAGGCGGCCAGCGGAATGCCAAGGCTGGGCGCGAACGTGGCCGTCAGCGCATAGCCGCCCAGGCCATACAGCTTGAGGTTGGGCGGAAGAAAGCGCAGCGCCACGGTCATCAGCATTGGCGGCAAGGCGCCGCCAGCCAGGCCTTGCAAGGTGCGCAGTAGCAGCAGCACGGGCAGGTTGGGAGCAAAGGGGCACAGCGCGCCGAACAGCGTGAAGGCGCCAAGGGCCGCGACGGTGAACCGGCGTAGCGAAAACGTGACCGAGCACCATGGGGCGAAAGCCATCGCGCAGACCGAGGCGGCGGCATAGACCGCGACGAACCAGGTGCCCTGGTCGACGCTGATGCCGAGCGCGCCGCGGATGTCGGGAAGCGCCATCTTGGTGACGTTCTCGTTGAGGCCGGCCAGGATGACGGCCAGCAGCACGCCGGATAGACCGGTCAGGATGCGCCGGCCAAAGGCCGATGAGGGAGACTGCATGGGAATAGCGCCTTGGAAGACAGGAGCCATTCAGTCTAGGGAGATGCGTCCTTATGAAACACCGGGCGCGGCGCAACGCAGGCTTGCGCCGCGTGCAAGGCTGGCGCATGCCGGCGGAGCGGGGCTTGCATGCAGGACAACACTGGATTGCGCGACAGGGGATTTATCGCGGCGGGCGTTCGGACGACCATGGCGGCACTTGATCACCGCAAAGGAATTCCATGAACACATTTCACCTATCCACCCTTGCCCTGTGCCTGGCCTTCATGGGCGGCGCCGCGCACGCTGACGGCAAGACGCGCGAACAGGTGCGCGCCGAATTGATGGAGGCCAAGGCACAGGGCCTGGTCACGTATGGCGAACAGCAGTATCCCGTCGATGTGCCGGCCACGGAAACGAAGACCGCCCGCCAGGTTCGCGACGAACTGGCGGCCGCCCGCGCGGCAGGCCTGGTGACGTTCGGTGAACTGGACTATCCGCCCGACGTTGCCGCGTCCACGGGCAAGACGCGCGAGCAGGTGCAGGCCGAGCTGCGCGAAGCCCGCGCACGCGGGCTGATGAAGTCGGGCGAGCTGGACTATCCGCCGGTAGCGTCTGATTTGTCCGCGAAATAACGGGCAGGCGTCTTGCCCAGCGTTTTCTTGAACATCGTGATGAACGCGCTGACCGATTCGTAGCCCAGGTCTTCGGCAGTGCGTTGCACGGACACGCCGGCCGACAAGCGTTGCAGGGCCAGGATGATGTGCAGTTGCTGGCGCCACCGTCCGAAGCTCATGCCGACTTCCTGTTGCACCAGGCGAGCCAGCGTGCGTTCGCTCATGGCGACACGCTTGCCCCATTGCGCGACCGTGCTGCGGTCGGCCGGGTCCGCGTCCAGCGCGTCGGCGATCTGACGCAGGCGTGGGTGTTGGGAAATCGGCAGGTGCAGGTGTTCGGTCGGCATGTGCGTCAACTGTTCGACCAGCACGTCCGCCAGCTGGCGATTGGCGGGCGTGGCGGCCTCCGTGGTCGGCAAGTGGGCCAGATGCACGAGCAATTCCCGCACCAGCGGCGTGACCGCCAGCGTGCAGCATTGGGCAGGCAAGCCGGGGACATCGGCGGGAACGAATAGAAAACAGACGCGCCCGTTCGCCGTGACGCGATTACTGTGCGGCACGCCGCCTGGAATCCAGACGGCGCACTGAGGCGGCACCATCCACAGCCCTTGCGCCACCGAGCAAGTCACGCCGCCGCGCAGCGCCAGCACCAACTGCCCCATGTGGTGGCGATGCGTGGGGGATTCGTTGTCTTGATCTGCTGCGTCCACGGGCATCGCGAACGTCCGTTGCGCCGGGGAATCGGTGTCGAAGGGCGGGGGCGGATAGTAGTGGCGCATGGGCGGCGCAGGGAAGGCTACGGGAAGATCGGGAATGGCGGAATTTAGGGATAGTTTGTCATTGTCTCGAAATTCGGTAAAGCGGCGAATGCGTAAGCTGGCGGCATGACTCGAATTCCCGCTTCCTTTCGTCCCGGCGCCCATCCGGTGTGGCTTATCGCAGGCATGCTTTGCATCGCGATGGCGTTGCGTGCGCCGGTGACCGGCGTGGCCCCGCTGATCGGCATGATCCGGGAACAGCTGGGCCTGTCGTCGACCGCGGCCGGCATGCTGATCACGTTGCCGCTGCTGGCATTCGCGGTGGTGTCGCTGTTCGCGGCGGGGCTGGCGCGCCGTTTCGGGCTTGAACGCGCGTTGTTCGGCGCGCTGCTGCTGATCGCGTTCGGCATCGTCGCGCGCACGCAGGGCGCGGCCTGGGGGCTGTATGCGGGCACGGCCATCATCGGTTCCGGCATCGCGATCGGCAATGTGCTGCTGCCCAGCCTGGTCAAGCGTGACTTTCCGCAGCGCGTGGCGGGCCTGACGTCGGCCTATGTGCTGACCATGAGCGTCGCCGCCGGCGTGGCTTCGGCCATCGCTATCCCGTTGGCCGGCCTGTCGGCGGGCGGCTGGCGCTTTTCGACACTGTGCCTGCTGGCGCTACCCGTCGTCAGCCTGTTGCTTTGGCTACCGCAGTTGTCCCATCACACGGCGCCCGCGTCGACCACGACGCATGCGCCGCATGGCGGCCGCCTGTGGCGTTCGCCGTTGGCCTGGCAGGTGACGCTCTACCTGGGCATCAATTCCTTCGTGTTCTACGTCGCCGTGAGCTGGCTGCCCGCCATCTTGCAAGATGCTGGCTATTCGGCCGAGCGTGCCGGCTCGCTGCATGGGTTGCTGCAACTGATGTCGGCCGGGCCTGCCTTATTCCTGGCGCCGGTGGTAAGCCGCTTGAAGGATCAGCGCGGCGCGGCGTTTTGCTCGGCGGCGTCGTCGTTCGTTGCCCTGGCTGGCCTGATCGCGATGCCGGCCTGGGCCACGCTATGGATCGTGCTGCTGGGCCTGGGCACCGGCGGGGGCATCATTCTGGGGCTGGCGTTCGTGGGCTTGCGGGCCAGCCATGCGCAGCAGGCCGCGGCGCTGTCCGGCATGGCGCAGTGCGTGGGCTATCTGTTCGCGGCGACCGGGCCGGCCCTGATGGGGGCGCTGCACGACAGGCTGAATAGCTGGAGCGTGGCGCTGGGAGCCTGCGCCGCGCTCTGCGTGGCGATGGCCATCATCGGCCTGTATGCCGGTCGCGCCATGCAGATTGGCGGATTCCGCGAGCATGCGGCGCCTACCGCGACAGCCGCGCAATAACGGCCTGGCAGGCACTTACACCGCGCCGGCGTGGGCTTTCCACAGACGGACCAGCGTGTCGGGCGCATCCGCTTCCGGCACGTCGAAACTGACGGCCGTCTGGTCGTCCCGGTCCATTACCATTTCAATGTGAAAGTAGCGCTGGTCGCCACCCGCTTGCCCGCATTCGGGCACGGCTTTAGGCGCGGCGCGTTGCAGCGCGTCGGACACGTCCTGGCGTACCCCGGGCGAGCAGGTCGACAAGTTGATGCTGCGGGGCTGCGACAGGGCGGGCAGGTACGCCAGGCCGCCTTCGCGGCTTAGCCGCACCAGCAGCACCAGGTCCAGCGGCGGCAGATCGATCATGACAGGACTCCCACGGCGGCCCACGCCTTTGCGATGGCTTGCTGCACGGCTGCGCCCTGGCGTTCGGCGGCGACCGTCAGCGTCAGCGCGGCGAAGGCCTTGAAGTCGGCATCGTGACGCAGGCGCTTGTCGCACAGCGTGTCGTACCAGACTTGCCCCGCGCCTTTCCACGCCGGCCCGTCCAGCGCGGTGGCGGCCAGGAAGAAGGCGCGGTTGGGGATGCCGGAATTGATGTGGACGCCGCCGTTGTCGCGCGGCGTGTCGGCGTAATCGCGCATGTGCGCGGGCTGAGGGTCCTTGCCCAACAGCGGGTCGTCATAGGCGCTGCCGGGTTCCGCCATGGAGCGCAGCGCGCGGGCGTTGATGCTCTCGGTGAACAGGCCGGCGCCCACCAGCCAGTCCGCCTGCCTGGCGGTCTGGCCCAGCGCGTACTGCTTGACCAGCGCGCCGAAGACGTCGCACAGCGATTCGTTCAGCGCACCGGGCTGGCCCTGGTAAAGCAGGCCGGCCTCGGTGTCGATCACGCCGTGCGTCAGTTCGTGGCCGATGATGTCCACCGCGATCGTGAAGCGGTTGAAGACTTCGCCGTCACCGTCGCCGAACACCATCTGCGCGCCGTTCCAGAACGCGTTGTCGTAGTCTTCGCCGTAGTGCACGGTGCCGACCAGCGGCAGGCCATGGCCGTCGATGGAGTGGCGTTTGTACACGTCCCAGAACAGCTTGTAGGTGGCGCCCAGATGCGCGTAGGCCTCATCCACGGCGGGGTCGCCGCTGGCTGGCCGGCCTTCGGCGCGCGCCAGCGTGCCTGGCAGGGTCGTGGTGTTGTCGGCGTCATGCACCGCGCGTTGCGGGGTGCCGGGGGGCGCGGCGTGACGCCCCGGGGCCAGCGTGGCGCGTGGCGGTTGCCCGGCCATTTCGCGCAAGCCGCGCTGTTGCTGGTCGATGATGAGCGTTTTGACGGCGGGCATGCTGACGCGGGCATCGGCATGTTGCGCCAGGCGGTCCAGCACATAGGGCGGGATCACGCCAATCAGGGGAGTGGACTCGGAAGGACGTGGCATAGTCGGTCTCTGTCGTGGCTGCCGCGCCAGTGGTGGCGCGGTGCAGCACAACTACGGTAGCAGATGGCCTTGCCCTGCGGACGTAACAGTGTGCGGCCTGATGCGAGCGCTGCCTACGCGATGGCGGCTCGACACGGAAGCGCCGGCCCGGTAAGGTTGCCCGCTTCTGAATCTGCTGTTTTTGACATGTCATTGACCCCCTACCGCATTCAATCCATCGGCTTGACCGATACGCATCTGTTGTTGACGCTGGCCAATGGCCACGTGCTGTCCGAGCCGATCACGCGCTACATCCGGCTGGAGAAAGCGACGCCCGCGCAACGCGAGCAATGGCAATCGGTGGATGATGGCTTTGGGGTGGTCTGGCCCGCGCTGCTGACGCCTTCGGCCCAAGGCATGCTCAACGTGCTGGACCTGCTTTGGGACCAACGCTATGAACAGGCGATGGCCGCGCTGGCCGCGGCCGAATGGAAGCTGGACCGCCTGCCGCTTGCCGACCAGGAACTGGTGGCGCTATGGCGCATGGAAGCCGACATCAATAACGGCGGCTTCATGCAGTTCCTGTGCAATTGGGGCGACCCGACCTGCCAGTTGGCCTTGCAGGCCCTGCGCAAGGTGGGCGCGACCAACATGTTGGCCGTGCTGTCGCGCATGCGCGCGCTGATCGACCGTTTCGAGGCCTTGCCCGAGGTGGTGGCGCTGAACGATATCTACGGCGCCATGACCGATGCGGAGCAAGAAGAGATGGAGTCGCTGGACCATGCGTTCTGGGACTACCCAGATGTGTTGTCGCGGCTGGGGTTGCAGTACTACGGCGTGAAGATCGTGCCCTGAGCGTTCGACATTTCCACCGCCGCCAACGCCGCCCGCAGGCCGGCGGCCGGGCTGCTCAATGGCGTCTTGTCCGACCGGGTAAATGCAGCCGCGCCAGCCATGGAAGCCTGTGCCAGCGCCACGGTGTCCGCGCCTTGCGCGTAGGCGGTTTCGGCGGCGTGTGCGATGGCGCGCAGATACGCGTCCACGTCCCCCGCTTTGAAGTCGTCCCAGGCGCCAGCAACCACGCGCACCTCCACGGTTGCCGTCCGGCGCTGGGGCAGCGCGTCAGACACCGATTCAAACAGTTGCCGGGTGGGCGCCACCGTGGTCGCGACCGCGCACAGCACCACGACGGATCCGCCGCTGCGCAACGCGTCCCGGGCCAGCGCGCGGTCCACGCGCAGCACGGGAACGGCATGCGTTGCCGAGAGCGAGTCGGCCGCCGGCCCCAGCGTGGAACAGGTCAGCAGCAGAGCATCCGCGGATACCGTCAGCGTGTGCATCGCCGCGCGCGTGGCGTCGGCGATGCTCTCCGTCATGCCGCCCGCCCGTTCCGCGGCCTCCAGCAGGTCAGGGCGCACGTGGTGCTGCAACGTGGCGCGTGCGGGGTTGCCGAATACGCTTGCCGCCGCGCGGTCGAAGACGGCGATGTTGCTGTGGGCGGTATGCAGGCAGGCGATGCGCATCGGAGGCGTCTCTTTTCAAGCTGAATAAGTGGTCTAGCGTAGCAGAGACGGCATGCTCAGCAACGTTCTGCAAAGTCTGGCAACACTCATGCCTGTCGCGAGGGTCCATCCGTCCCCGCCTCGGGCTAGAATCCGATGCTTCTTTCCCGGGGGGGACGCTCGATGAGGTATTTCCTGATCTTGGTTGGCGCGGCAGTGGTCGCCTACTTGCTGGCCCGCGGCATCGCGGCCGTGCTCTCGGACCGTAAACGTTCAAAAACAGATAGGGATTCCAAGTGAAGCCGACAGACATTCAGATGGTCAAGACGATCGGCGCGGTCAAGCCGCGCAGTATCAAGGTCGCTATCGGCGCAGGGATCCTGTTCCTGCTGATCCTGTTCCTGGCGTTCGGTTCGTGGTTCCAGGTGGATCAGGGCGAACGCGGCGTCGTGCTGCGCAACGGCAAGCTGGTGCGCGTGTCCGAACCGGGCCTGGACTTCAAGACGCCGTTTATCGACAACGTGATGACGGTGTCGGTGCGCGACCACACGTTCGTGTTCGAGAAGCTGGAGGCCTACAGCTACGACCAGCAGCCGGCCCACCTGCGCGTGTCCGTGACGTATCGCGTGCCGCCCGAGCATGTGGCCGAGCTGTATTCCGAATACGGCACGATCGGCAATCTGCAAATGCGCGTGCTGGAACGCAAGACGCCCGATGCTGTGAAGAACGTGTTTGGCCAATACACCGCCGTGCGCGCCATCCAGGAACGTCAGAAGCTGGGCCTGGACGTGAACAACGCGGTGCTGAAGACGATGGAAGGCGCTCCGGTGCAGGTGGTGGGCGTGCAGATCGAGGAAGTGGGTTTCTCGCAGGCCTATGAGCATTCCATCGAACAGCGCATGCTGGCCCAGGTGCAGATCGAGACGACGCGCCAGCAGAAGGAAACGGCGATGATCAACGCCGAGATCCAGGTGGTCAAGGCCAAGGCCGAAGCCGACGCGCGCCGTCAGCAATTCACCGCCGAAGCCGACGGCATCCGCATGCGCGGCGACGCCGAAGCGGCATCGATCCGGGCCAAGGCCGAGGCGCTGGCCGCCAACACCAACCTGGTGAGCTTGAACGCCGTTGAAAAATGGGACGGCGTGCTGCCGTCCACGCAGGTGCCGGGCGCCGCCTTGCCGTTCATCGGCATCAAGTAGGCGCCGGGGACGGGGGATGCGCCGGCAGGGGCGAGCCCGCCTGCCGCCGGCGCGTGAAGTCCACCACGCTGTCGCCTGACAGCGCCTTGCTGTAGTACCACCCCTGCACGATGATCTCGGCGGGGGAGGCCAGCGCCATCAGTTGCTGGTCCGTTTCCACTCCTTCCACAATGATCTGCAGGTTCAAGGCCTCGCAAAAGCGCAGCAGCCCGCTCATGACCAGGGCGCCGCGGTCGGAGTCTTGCGCGATGACGAAGCTGCGGTCGATCTTGACGGCATCGATCTGGAACTGGTGCAGGTAGCTCAGGGCCGAATAGCCGGTCCCGAAGTCGTCGATGTAGACTCGGGCGCCAATCGCATGCAGGCGATCGAACGCGGTATGCAACGCCTGGGCGTCTTCCACCAGCGCGTCCTCCGTCAATTCCACCGAGATCTGGCCGCCGGCCTGCGCCAGCACTCTGATCAGCTTTTCCAGATGGACGCCGGATGTCAGCGTGCCAGGGGTGACGTTGATGGTCATCGGCAGGATGAAATCGCGCTTGCGCCATTCCCGACATTGCAACACCGCCTGCTTGGCCACCCACAGGTCCACTTCGCGCATCAGGTCGGCCTCTGCCAGCCATCGCAGGAACTCCACGGGTGCGTGATGCGTGCCTTGCGGGCCCGTGGCGCGCAGCAGGGCTTCGCAGCCGGTGCACAGGCCGCTGCGCAGCGACACCTGGGGTTGGAATTGCAGATAGAAATCGTATTGGCTGATCGCTCGGATGCGGGCGTTTTCCGTGACCCGGCGCGCGCGGTCGGTGTAGGTTTTCACGATGGGGTCTTGCCCATACAGCAACGATTCCTCTTGCAGGCGGAGGAACGTCGTGTCCATCGATTTGAAGTAGACGGCCGCGCTGTCGCGGCGCTTGCGTTCCTGCGCCAGGATGAACGGCGCATACAGGCAGACACCGATGCCGACCAGCACGATCTGCAACACCACGCCGGCCAGGCTGTCGCCTGCGGCGATGTAGGCGTTGAACAGGACGGGCGAGGTCAGGGGCAGCGCCGTCGCGGCGGCCGGCAGCCAGCCCAGGTGCACCACGCCCAACGCGATGACGACGTTGACCACCGGCGCCAGGATGAACGGGACAAGCAGCCGGGGGTTCAGGATCAAGGGCAACCCGAACAGCAGGATTTCGTTCACGTTCAAGAGGCCCACGGGCAGGCTGGCCAGCGCCAGCAGCCGCAGGGGTTCGCTGCGCGAAAACACCAGGATGGCGGCCACCAGCGACATCGTTGCGCCTGAACCCCCGATAAAGACGAAGGCGCCAAGCAGGGTGCTGTTCAGTGCATACACGCCTTCGTAGCCGGCGGCGTGGCTGACGGCGTTCAGCAGCGTGGCTTGATCCATCACGCTCATGACGGGCGCCATCGCGTGGTATCCGTGAATGCCGAAGAACCACAGCAGCGAGTCCAGGCCGGCCGTCAACGCGCCCGATGTGAAGGGGCTTTCCAGCGAGGCCAGATTCAACGGAATGTTGAATTGCGCGACGCCGGGAATGCTTAGCACGGCGGACAGGACCATCACGACCAGGCCCGCCGTCAGCAGGCCGGGCACGACCATGTTCAGGGTGTCGCGGACGTTTTCGCCGAGCAGTCCGTCCGGCGCCAGCCAGGTCCAGCGGCGCCGATGCAGCCACGCCATCCAAGGCACGGTCAGCAATGGCGAAATGATGGCAATGAAAAGCACCAGCGTGGCCGCAGCCAGCGGATAGGGCGCCATCAGGCCTTCGGCGATCACCACGTAAGACAGGCACAGGAACGCGGTGGGCAAGTGCGGGACATGATGCCGGAACGACAGCATGTAGCCGATGGATGCG
Organism: Achromobacter sp. MYb9; assembly: GCF_002975275.1. Lineage (GTDB taxonomy): Bacteria > Pseudomonadota > Gammaproteobacteria > Burkholderiales > Burkholderiaceae_B > Achromobacter. The sequence goes on from NZ_PCOQ01000003.1 coordinate 320,514, forward strand.
CCGGCCAGAATCGGCATGATGCCGGTCAGCCTGTCATGGATGCCGGCCAGCAGCTCGACGAGGGCGATGGGCAGGCCCAGCTGGCGGGCGGCGACGGATACGACGAGGAACAGGGCGGTGACCAGCAGGCACGGCAAGGTCCAAAGCAGGCCTTCACGGATGGCTCGCAAGGAGCCGGCGGTGGCCAGCGCGGCCAGGCGGTCCTTCGGGTAACGCGGCAGCGTTGATTTCGGCATGGCGGTTTTGCCCAGGATCCGTGCCAGCGAACGAATCCGCTGCCGTGTTTGTAAGAATATTTTGCTACATCCTAGTCTCTGTTTTTGCGGTTTAGCAATCGAAATGCCTCGAAATCCTAGGGATTCCCCTCTGTCAAGAATTGCAAAGCGGGCGCAAGGTGGCAGTACAGGCTTGAGGGAGCGCTATACGATCAAGCGGTTGCTGGCCCGTTTCGCGGGGTAGGCGCACCAGCCAATAAGCTTCAATAAAGGAGACATGGATGTCTCAGTTGGATTGGACGTCTGGCGATACGGCGCCGGATCGGCAGGGCTATTACGAAACCCGGTTCGACACGGGGCGCACGGCCATCACGCTGTACAGCGTGCTGGGTTGGATGCCGGTGAAGACGCCCGGCAACATGGTGGGTTGGCGGCCGTTGCCGCCAGAGGCCGAAAAAGAAGAGGCCGAACGCCACATACAAGAGATCCGGGCGGCGCAAAGCCATATCCCCATGGACTACTAGCAGGCCAGTGCAGGGTGGCGGACATGCCCTGCCATGTGTGGCGGCCATGCGACGGTGCGGTTGCGATAATGAGAATTATTTGTAAAATTCGCAGCCCTGCCGTCATTCGCTGCCCGATTGGTCCATGTCCCGCCCTTCCTCGCCCCGCACTGGCTGGCTCGCCTATTACGACGAGCTGGTGGGCGTATGGAGCCGGCGCACGGGCAACCGCCACGACGCCGAGGACGCGGCGCATGACGCCATCGAGCGCCTGTTGAAAGCGGATGCCAGCGTAGCCCTGAAAGCGCGCGGCTATCTGTTCCAGGCGGCAGGGCACCGGTTGATCGACCGCTGGCGCAGGCAGGATCGCGCGGAACACATACCGTGGGACGATCTGGACGAGGCCGACCAACAGGTGCTGGAAGACGCCGACGCGCCCGTGCGCGCCGCCAGGCTGGCAGACGATCTGGCCAAAGTCCTGGCAGAATTGCCCCCCAAGTGCCGCGAGGCCTTCGTGTTGAACCGCATCGAAGGCTGGACGCAGGCCGAGGTGGCGGCGCATATGGGCCTGTCCAAGAATATGATCGAGCGCTATGTCATGCGCGCCATTGAATATGTGCGCGACCGGCTGCGCGAACACAATCCATGAGCATGCCTTTTTCGAACGACCGCGACGATCCGCGCGAGCCGGCCACCGCAGCGTGGTGGTTCGCGCGCTGGCACTCGGGCGAATTGACGCGGCGCGACCGGCGCGAGTTCGCCCGGTGGCGGCGCGCCCATCCCGATGCCGCGCGCGAATTTGATCGCATGCAGCAATTGGGGACTGCCGCCGCCGGTTTGCCGCGGGATCAGGTGCGCGGCCTGCTGGGTGGCGCCGTGCCGGCACGCCCGCAACCGCGCCGCGAGCGCCGGTTCGTGTTGCGCGTCGCCCTGGCCTGTGCGGGGCTGGCGACCATGGCGTGGGGCATCTGGTGGAGCTTGCCGGTGGAAGCCCCGTCGTTCACCACGATGGTCAGCACCGAACGCGGGGAACGCCGCCAACTGACCTTGCCGGATGGGTCGGTGCTGGAGGTCAACGGCGGCACCCGCGCCCAGGTGAAGCTGTATGCGGGGCGCCGGCAGGTGGACCTGGCAAGCGGAGAAATCAATTTCACCGTCAGCGCCGACGCGGCGCGGCCCTTCATCGTGGACGCCGGCAGCGGTCGGGTGCGCGTGACGGGCACGGTATTCGATGTGCGCCGCGATGCGGATCAGGTGGCGGTACTGGTGGCGTCCGGCACGGTGCAGGTATCGGGCGGCCATTGGTGGAACCTGGGCCATGCCGTATTGCGGGCCGGCCACGGCATCACGGTGCCGGGCAGCGGCGCGATCGGCGTGCCTGCGCCCGCCGACGTGCAGACCGCGACGGCATGGCGAGAGGGGCGGGTGGTGTTCAAGGACACGCCGCTTTCCGAGGTGGTGCGCGACATGAATCGCTATCTGGCCACGCCGCTGCGGCTGGCCGATGACAAGGCGGGCCGTCTGCGGGTGTCGGCGTCGTTCACCCTGGATCGACCCGAAGCGTTGGTCGACGCCCTGCCGGCGGTGGCGCCGGTGCGCCTGGCGCCGCGGCCGGGCGGCCCCATCGACATCTACGCGAACTGAGTGCGCCCGGCGCTGTTACAAAATAAATGGGAATGAGATTCAGGTTTATCTGCGGTTGAGGCGTTCTACGAAGGAAGGCGCACGCGCCGCACGCCCGGCTTCGGGCGCGCAACCCCCTCCGTCGAACCGAAACAGCAGATATTCGTGACCCATCCCACAAGCAGTCATTCCTTCGCGGCGATGCGCCGTCCGGGCGCCGCACCGCGTTTCATGCTTTCCACCCTGACGCTCGCCCTGGGCCTGGCGCTGGTCGGCGCGCCTGACGCTGCGCGCGCCCAAGCCGCCGCCGTCTCGGTGGACATCGCCGCGCAACCGCTGGGCGACGCCCTGATGCAATGGGCCGCCCAGACCAAGGTGCGCGTGTTCTATGCGCCCGACGTGGTGGCGGGCCTGAGCTCCCGCGGCCTGCGGGGCAGCCTGCCGCCCGAGGAAGCGTTGCGCAGCCTGCTGCAAGGCACCGGCGTGGCATACCGTTGGCAGGGCGACAGCATCATCCTGTCGCGCGACGGCGGCGTGACCAGCCTGGCGCCCGTGACGGTGACGGGCAGTTCGGATCCCGCCATCACCGAAGGCACCGGGTCCTACACCACGCCGGCGACGGCCGCCGCCACGGGCTTGACCTTGTCGCTGCGCGAGACGCCGCAATCGGTCAGCGTGGTGACGCGGCAGCGCATCGAAGACCAGAACCTGCGTTCGCTGGACGAGGTGATGGGCAACGTCGTGGGCGTGCAGGTGGTCAGCGAGGACACCGACCGCACCGACTTCTGGTCGCGCGGGTTCTACATCGACAGCCTGCAATACGACGGCGTGCCGACCACGATCGGCTTGTCCATGTATGGCGAATCCGACAACGATTCGTTCGTCTACGACCGCATTGAAGTGGTGCGCGGCGCGACGGGGCTGATGACGGGCGCGGGTAACCCCGGCGCGTCGATTAATCTGGTTCGCAAGCACGCCAATAGCAAGACGTTCACGGGGTCGGTCAGCGCGGGCTTCGGCTCATGGAACCAGTACCGCGGCACCGTGGACATGTCCACGCCGCTGAACGAGGAAGGCACCGTGCGCGCGCGCATGGTGGCGCTCTACCAGGGGCGCGACTCCTACATTGACCTTTACCACGCCAACAAGAAGGTGTTCTACGGCGTGATCGATGCCGACCTGACGCCGAATACGCGGCTGAGCGTGGGCGCGGACTATCAGGACAAGCGTCCGCGCGCCTCTACCTGGGGCAGCCTGCCCGTGGTGTTCAGCGACGGCACCGCCACCGACTGGCGCCGGTCCAAGACCACGGCGGCGGACTGGACGTATTGGCACACGACCAACCAGACGATGTTCGCCACGCTGGAGCACCGCTTCGAGAACGATTGGGAAGTGCGCGCGGACTGGTCGCAGCGCAAGAGCAAGTACGACGCCAAGCTGTTGTACCTGTACGGCGCCCTGGACCGCGAAACCGGCACGGGCTTGCGCGCGCTGCCGGGCTACTGGAATTCCTACGCGCAGCAGACGTCGCTGGACGTGCAGGCGAAGGGGCCGTTCACGCTGCTGGGCCGCAAGCACGAGGTCGTGGTGGGCGCGATGCGCAGCCGTTACGGCGAGGATTTCTACCGCTACGGCTTTGACAGCAGTTCGCTGGCCAGCACCGGCAACTTCTACCAATGGGACGGATCGTTCGCGCAGCCTGCCTGGACCGACGCCAGCCTGCGCCCGACCGTCACGCACCAGGAAGGCGCATACGGCGCCGTGCGCTGGTCGCTGGCGGACGGCCTGACCGCCATCACGGGCGGCCGCTACGCAACCTGGAAATCCAAGTCGGACACGCGCGACCAGAAGGATTCGCAGTTCATCCCGTACGCCGGCGTGGTGTTCGACATCAACGACACGTATTCGGCCTACGCAAGCTACACCGACATCTTCCAGCCGCAGGACAACCGCGACCGCAACGGCAACTACCTGGATCCGACGCAGGGCAAGAATTACGAAGTGGGCGTGAAGGGCGAATACCTGGACGGCAGGCTCAACACGTCCCTTGCGCTGTTCAAGGTCAAGCAAAGCAAGGTGGCCGTGCTGGACGGCGACGTGTTGGTGCCGGGCTCGGTCGAGCAGGCCTACACCACGGCGGACGGCGTCACCACCAAGGGGGTCGAACTGGAAGTCAGCGGCCAACTGGCCACGGGCTGGAACGCCTACGCGGGCGGCACCTATTACACGAGCCGCGATGCCCAAGGCGTGTCCGTCAACCCGGAGCGCCCGCGCGCCATGGCCAAGCTGTTCACGACGTACCGCTTGCCGGGCGACTTCAACAAGCTGACGGTGGGCGGCGGCGTCAATTGGCAGATTTCGACCTATAGCGATGTCAGCGCGGGCAACGACACCGTCACCGTCAAGCAGAAGGCCTACGCCATCTACAACCTGATGGCGCGCTACGACTTCAATTCGAACCTGACCGCGCAGTTGAACCTGAACAACCTGTTCGACAAGAAGTACTACCTGGGCGGAATCGGCAACCAGGTGTATTACGGCGAACCCAGAAGCGTGTTCGTGAACCTGACCGCGAAGTTCTAAGCGGCTGTGTGCTGGCGGGCCGCGGCCAGCACGCCCCGCCGCCCATTCGTAATCCACCGGGCGGCGCGGACTTAGAAGTCGAATTGCGCGGACAGCGATACCGAGCGCGGGCTGCCCATGTTCAACCAGCCGCCGCTGACGCCGGCGGCGGACGCCCAATAGCGCTTGTCGAACACGTTGTCCACCCCTAAGCGCAAGGTGACCGGCTTGGCGTTGGGCATGCTCAGCACGTACCGCGCGCCCAGGTCCAGCGTTGTCCACGCGGGAATCTTCTGCGTGTTGCCCGTGTTCACGTATTGCGAACTGGCGTGGTTGACGCGTGCGGTCAGCGTCAACGACGGCACGAAAGCGGGATCCCATTCCACACCCGCGCGGTACACCCATTTGGGCGCGCCAGCCGCCTTGTCCCCGTCGTTCTTGCCGTCGGGCGTCGAGGTCAGCACGGCGTCCAGCAGCATCGCGCCGCCCAGCACCCGCACGCCGCGCACGGGTTCGCCCATGACTGAAAACTCCAGGCCGCGGTTGCGCTGTTCGCCATTCAGCGAATACAGCCGCGTGGCGGGGTCGTACTGGGCATTGGGCCGGGTGGCCTGGAAAGCGCTGACGGTGGCCATCCAGGTGTCCAGATCCACCTTGACGCCGGCCTCGTACTGCTTGCTCTTGTACGGGGCGAACACTTGTCCCGCGTTCAGGGCAAAGTCGGGCGCGGTGGGGCCCTTGTTCAACGCTTCCATGTAGTTGCCGTAGACCGAGACATTGCGCCAAGGTTTCACAACCACGCCCACGCCCGGCGTCGTGGCGCTCTTGTCGTAAGAATTGCCAACGCCATTGGTGTAGTCGGTCACGTCCACGCGTTGATGCCGGATGCCGCCCATGATCAGCAGTCGGCCGTCCAGCATCGACATCGTGTCCGCCAGCACCACGCTGCTCAAGTTGCTGCGCGAGGTCATGGGCAGGTTGTCGAGATCCGTCGTGAAGTCCGGCTTGGGGTAGTAAATGGGGTTGTAGAGATTCGACGCGCCTTCGCCGTTGTATTCGCGGGCCGCATAGTTCTTTTGCCACAGGCCGGTTGCGCCCACCGTCACCTCGTGCTGGATCGCGGCGGTCGAAAACGTGACGCGCACGCCGGCTTCTCCGGTGGTCGAGCGGGTTTCGGCCGGGCGATACGAGAAGTACTCCAGGAAGTCCCCCTGCGAATTACTGATCACCGGTTCGGGCGACAGGATGTCGCGCTGCGAGTGCTGGCCACCCACGGCGGCGTACGCCGTCACGTTCGACGCGATGTCCACTTCGCCGCGTAGCATGCCGTATTGGGTTTTCGAATTGGCGTAATTCCATTTCTGCGTGGGGTTGACGTCTTTGCCCGGCGGCTTGGGAATCGAGAACGAGCCGGTGTCGACGAAGTACCACCATGCGCCGCGTTCGATCTTCAGGCGGTCGTAGCCCAGATCGGCCGACAGGCGCACCCGCTCGCTGCGGTAATCCAGGCCCACGGTGGCGTTGCCCATGGTGTTGTTGTTGTCGCGCACGGCGCCTTCGCCATTCCGGTAGACGCCGTTGACGCGGATGCCGAATTGGTCGGACTCGCCAAAACGCCGTCCGATATCGACGTGGCCGCCGAACTGCGAGCGCGAATCGTACGTGGCGGTAAAGCGGGTAAGGGGATCGTCTTCGGCCCGCTTGGGGACCAGATTGATGCTGGCGCCGATGCTGCCGCCCGGCGAAATGCCGCGCAGGAAGGCGGAGGTGCCTTTCAGCACTTCCACGCGTTCCACGGTTTCGACCGGCATTTTCGTGGGCGGCGCCACGCCGTACAAACCGCCATAAGTGATGTCCTCGCCCAATATGTTGAAGCCGCGCACGTGCGGCTGGTCGATGTAGCTGTCGCGCGGCCAGCCCGACACCACCGACGGATCATTGGCCAGCACGTCGCCGATGCTGCGCGCTTGCTGATTTTCGATCAGCGCCGCCGTGTAGTTCATGGTGGAAAACGGCGTATCCATCACATCGCGGTTACCCAGAATGCCGACCCGGCCGCCGGTGGCGACCTGCCCGCCGGGCGCCGGCGGAGGCGGTGTCCAGTTGTCGCGCATGCCGGTCACCGTGACGGGGCTGAGTGTTGTCACGCCGGGTTCCGCGGGGGCGCGGCGCAATTGGTAGGCGCTGCCACCGTCTTCCGCCACGGCCTCAAGCCCGGAGGCTTGCAGGATCCGGGCCAGCCCGCCGGATACGCTGTGGCTGCCCGACAGCCCCTGGCTGGACTTGCCTTGGGTCAGCGCGGGGTTGATCGCGATCAGTACATCGGCCTGCGCACCGAATTGCGCCAGCACGCTATCCAGGGTCCCGGCTGGGATGCGATAGTCGCGGGCGGCGGCTTGTGCTTGGGGTTGCGCGTGGGCCGTGGCGCAAGCGCCAGTGAACACGGCCGCCACGGCCAGCGCCGCTGCGGCCAGCCGGAAGGACGTGGGGGCTTGAACACCGCGGCGCGCGGCGAAATGAAAAGAATGCGGGGTCATCGGCGTTGCGTTCCTTGGATGCCTTTGCCGCCAAATCGCGGCAGGCTTGCCGGTATGAAACGCGAGCGCTGGAAATCTGCCGGGCTGTTACAAAATACTTGGGAAAAGCGCTATTTCCGGCTGACGGTGACCCAGTAGCGGGTGCGGTACGTGAGCCGCAGGTCCAGCACCCGCGCGATCAGCGACAGCGCCTGATCCGTGCGGTCTAGCGGGAACGTGCCCGAGATTGGCAATGAGGCGATGTCGGGGTCGCATCGCACGATGCCTCGGCGGTACCGCGCCAGTTCGGCCAGGCATTGCGCAAGCGGCATGCGTTCGGCCATCAGCACGCCGTGCGTCCAGGATTCGGCCGATAGGCCCAATTCGGCGGGCGTCGATACGCGGTCGTCGCGCAAGTCGGCGCCCTGGCCGGCCTCCAGCAGAACGGATGGGCCGGTGCGCGGTTGCAGGCGCACGATTCCTTCGAACAGCGCCACCCGGACATGGCCTTCGCCCGTATCGCGCACGCTGAAGCGGGTGCCCACGGGCGAGATGGTGCCGTGGCGGGTATCCACGCGTAGCGGGCGCCGGCTGGCCTGCGTGCCGGACGTCACCATGATCTCGCCGGCCAGCAGGACGACGCGTCGCACGCCGTCTTCGTCGCGAACGTCGAGGGCGGTGCCGGTGTTCATCAGCAAGCGCGCGCCGTCGTCCAGCACGACCTCGCGGCGTTCGCCCGCGCCGGTGCGGTAATCGGCAAAGGTTGCCCGCAAGGGATTCATGCCTTCCAGCGACCAGGCCATTGCGCCCACGCCGCCGGCAGTCAGACCCAAGGCCAGGAAGCGGCGCCGGCCGCGCTGGCGTGCGACCTGTTCGATGGCGCTGCGTGCGGCGGGCCCTTGCAGGCGGTCCACCGCGCCGGGCATGGCAAGCAGGGCGCAGACCCGTTGCCAGGCGGCTTCGTGATGCGGGTGCGCCGCGCGCCAGCGCGTACAGGCGTCGGCCACGCCAGGATCGCCAGGCGATGACTGCAATTGCACCAGGTGGGTGGCCGCCTGTTGGACCACGGCGGGCGGCAACGGCACGGCGTTCGGGTCGCGCTGGAACAGGGGCGGCCCGTCGCTGCCGGCGTTCACGCGTAGACCGCCTGATAGCAATGGGCGATTGCCTTCACCATGTCTTTTTGCACGACATTCAGCGTGAGTTTCATGTGGCCGGCGATTTCGCGGTAGCTCATGCCTTCCAGTTGGGCCATGAGGAAGATGCTGCGCGCGCGGGCAGGCAGGTCCGCCAGTACGCGGGAGATCGCCGACAAGGCTTCGACCACCAGGGCGCGCTCTTCTTCAGACGGTTGCACGGCGTCCGGCTGGCTGGCCAGCGCTTGCAAGTAGCTGCGTTCCAGCGCCAGGCGGCGGTAATAGTTGGCCGTCAGCCGGGCGGCCACGGTGGTGAGGTAGGCGCGCGGTTCTCGCACGCTGGCGACGGATCCGGCGCACAGGATGCGTTCGAACACATCGTGCGCCAGGTCGGCGGCGTTATCGGCGTCGCCGCCGAGCTTGCGGCGTAACAGGTCCTGCAGCCAGCGGTGGTTATCCCGGTAGAGGCGGTTCAGGTCATGGTCAGGCCCGGCGTCCGCCGCCATGCAATGGCTGCTCATGCTGCTCCCCAGTGCGAATTCGCGGTTCTTGTAAACGGATCGAAGATAATTATAATTGCGAATCATTTTCATTGTGTATGGATATCTGGCGGCGACGCCGGGGCGCCACGTCATGCCTTCTTCTTCATTCGCCCCTCGCGCCGAGGTGCAATCCGTCTATCTGGCCCACCACCAATGGTTGCGGGGCGTGCTGCAGCGCAAGCTGGGGAATGCGTCCGATGCGGCCGACGTGGCGCACGACACCTTCGAACGGCTGATCCGCGCGAATGTGCGCGAACCGCTGAGCGAGCCGCGCGCCTATCTGCGCACGATCGCCACGCGGCTGCTGATCGGCCGCGCGCGCCGGGCGGCGCTGGAGACGGCCTATGCCGAATCACTGGCGTTGCAGCCGGCCGCGGTTGAACCGTCGGTGGAAGCCCGGGCGTTGATCCTGGAGGCGCTGGAACAGGTGTGCGAATTGCTGGACAGTCTGCCGATGATGAGTCGCCGGATTTTCCTGATGGCACAGATCGATGGCTTGTCCTACGCCGAAATCGGGCAGCAGCTGGGCCTGACGCCCAACGCGGTGCAGAAGTCGCTGGCGCGCGCGCTGGTGCATTGCTATACGGTGGTCTACGGGTGAGCGTCGGTCGGATGGACAGCGCCAAGCTGCTGCGGCCGCATGCGCCCGAGGCGGGCCGGATCGATCCCAAGGTCATCCGCCAGGCCGCTGACTGGTGGGCGCGCCTGCGCGAGGGCGCGACCGACGCCGACCGCGCGGGGTTCGAGCGCTGGCGCCAGGCCCAGCCTGCCCATGAATTGGCGTGGCAGCGGCTGAGCGCGCTGACGCGCGACGTGTCGCTGGGCGTGACCGAGGCGGGCAGCGGCGTGGCCGGACGCACGTTGCGACAGGCGCCGCTGATCCAGTCGCGCCGCAACGCGATCCGCTGGATGGTGTCGGCCGCCGGGATAGGCCTCGCGGCGTGGGCGGTGGGCGAACGCGGCGCGATCCGCCGCCTTAGCGCCGACCTGCGCACCGGCACGGGTGAACGGCGGGTGCTGACGTTGCCGGACGGCGCGCTGCTGGAACTGAACACGGGCAGCGCGGTGGACCTGCGCTATACCGCCAGCCATCGCGAATTGGTGCTGCGCGAAGGCGAGATCCTTGTGACCACGGCGCAAGATCCGCAAGGCCGTCCCTTCACGGTACGCACGCGCAGCGGTGTGCTGACGCCCGTCGGGACGCGCTTCCTGGTGCGCGACCTGGACGAGGGCAGAGCGATGCGCGTGGCGGTGTTGGAAGGCGCGGTGGACGTGCGCGGCCTGGGGCCCGCCGATGCGCCCCGGCGCGTACCGGCCGGTGAACAGGCCGACTTCTCGCCCGGTGCGGGTGTCGTGGCCGGGCCGCTGGCGCCCGCGACCACTGCCTGGCTGAACGGCATGTTCATCGCCGATGAACTGCCCTTGTCGGACTTCCTGCGCGAACTGGGGCGCTATCGTCCCGGCCTGTTGAACTGTTCCGACGCGGCGGGCGCGCTCCGGGTCGTGGGCGCCTTTCCGCTGGCCGATACCGACAAGGTACTCGCCATGCTGCAAGAAGTGCTGCCCGTGCGCGTTCGCCACTACACGCGTTATTGGGTCACGGTCGGGCTCGCGTGAGCCGCGCTTCCGTGTCTTGCGTCCGAGTTGTAACTGGAACGGCGGAAATCCTGACTTCGCGCTTCATGTAAGGAAAGCAGCCGGTACGGTCCGTCTCCACGGCTGCGCCGATCCTTCATGTGCCAGGGAATCCTCTCATGTCTTCTCGTCCTGCCCGCGCCGCGGTCCTTGCCCGCTTTACCTTGCCCCTTACCCGCCTGAGCGCCGCGCTGCGCCTGGCGCTGCCTGCCGTCGTACTGGCCGCGCCGTGGCCGTCCGCCGTGCACGCGCAGGCAGGGGCGGGCCAGCAGGGCGTCGCCTTCAGTATCCCGGCGGGTCCGCTCAGCGCGGCGCTTGGGACGTTTGGCGTGCAGGCCGGTGTCATGGTGGCGTCCGATCCCGCCTTGACGGCAAGCGCCCGGACCGGTGGCGTGACGGGCACGTATCCGGTGGGTGCCGCGCTGGAGCGCTTGCTGGCGGGCACGGGCTTGCAAGCGGTGGCGCGGCCCGAGGGCGGCTTCCGCTTGCGGCAAGCTCCCGTTGCGGGCCAGGCCGCGACGCTGGCGCCGGTGACCGTGACGGGCAGCTACAACGCCACCACGGACGGAACGGCGTCATACACGTCGCCGGCCGTCACCATCGGCAAGACCACCCAGGCCCTGAAGGACATTCCGCAGTCCATCACCGTGCTGACCCGCCAACGCATGGATGACCAGGACATGACGAGCCTGCCTGACGCCATCAACAACACGGCGGGCATGGTGGGCGTGCAGGGCGTGGGGCCGGGCGTGGCGATCAACGCCCGCGGCTTCCCCGTGGACCTGCTGCAATACGACGGCGTGGCGCTGCTGCGCAACAGCTACAGCCTGGGCAACTGGGAGCAGGATTCGCTGGTGTTCTACGACCGCGTGGAAATTCTGCGCGGCGCGGCGGGTTTGCTGCAAGGCGCCGGCAGCCCAGGCGGCGCGATCAACCTGGTGCGCAAGCGCGGGGGCGCGGAGCCGTCGGTGGTCATCACCGGCAAGGCCGGATCGTGGGACCACTATGGCCTGCAGCTGGACGCGGGCGGCCCGTTGAACGCGGCAGGCACGTTGCGCGGCCGCGTGGTCGTGGACGAGGACCGGAGCGATTCCTTCGTCGACTACGCGTGGGAAAAGACGCGCAACCTGTATGCCGCGCTGGATTTCGACGTGACCGAGGACACCACGGTCGGCATCGGCATCAGCAATCGATATAGCCGTTCGCGGCCGATGTTCGTGGCCTATCCGCGCTACGAGGATGGCGGCGACATCGATCTGCCGCGTTCGACCTTCACCGGGTCTACCTGGAACCGCGCGAAGAACGATCAGACCATCTTCAACGCCGACGTGACCCACCGCTTTAACGACGCGTGGCGGTTCAGGCTGGCCGGCGTTGCCATGAACGAGAAGAACACGACGGTGCATCAGCGCGCAGTCGGCCCCATCATGCCGGACGGGAGTGGGCTGGACTACGGCAACTTCGGCGTGGACTTCAAGAGCAAGCAGCGTGGGCTGGACATGTCGGTCAGCGGCAACTTCACCGCGCTGGGCATGCAACAAGAGGTGGTCGTGGGCGCGGCCTACTCCAAGCTGACGACGGCGGACCGCTTCACGCGTGCCTGGCAGTCCGGCGGCAACGTGTTCGATATCGACCACCATCGCCCGTGGCAGGACATGGACAGCATCGCCGCGGCAAGCGGCTATGACTCGCGCAGCAGCTACGACATTCGCCAGAAAGGGCTCTACGGCACGTGGCGCGTCAAGCCCACCGAGTCGTTGGCGCTGATCGGCGGCGGCCGCGTGGGCTGGTACGACTACGGCTATTCCAGCGGCGGCAGCACCACTACCTCGACCACGTCGGGCAAGTTCATTCCCTATGTCGGCCTGGTCTACTCGCTGACCGACAACTGGTCCGCCTACACCAGCTACACCACCGTGTTCGAACCCCAGACCGCGCGCGGCGTGGACGGCAGCCTGCTCAAGCCGATCGAGGGCAACAATTACGAAGTCGGCGTCAAGGGCGAACTGATGGAGGGCCGCGTGAATACATCGCTGGCGGTGTTCCGCTACGACCACAAGAACCGTGCGGTCAATGACTACGACGCCGGCTTCGCGTGCGACGGCTGGTATTGCTCGCGCGCGTCGGGCAAAGTGCGCAGCCAGGGCGTCGAAGCCGAGATCTCGGGTGAAGTGCTCAAGGGCCTGGAGCTGTACGCCGGCTACACCTACAACACCACCAAGTACCTGTCGGACCCGGACAACCAGGGCGCGGTCTTCAACACCTGGACGCCCAAGCACATGTTGCGCCTGTGGGCCAACTACAAGCTGCCGGGCATGATGAACCGCGTCAGCGTGGGCGCTGGCGTCAACACGCAGACCGACACGATCAGTTCGGACCGCGAGTTCAAGCTGGCCGGCTTCACGGTCTGGAATGCGCGCCTGGGCTACCAGGCCACGCCGGAACTGAGCTTCGCCCTGAACCTGAACAACGTGTTCGACAAGAAGTACTACGTGCCGTCCTACAACACGCTGTCCGGCAACAACTACTACGGCGAGCCGCGCAATGTAATGCTGACGGTGCGCTACGCGCCCAAGCTGTAGTTCACGGCGGGAGAACGCGGCGCGAGGCTACGCGTGCATCAGCGCATGGACCTGGCGCGCCAGGTCTTCCAGCGCGAAAGGCTTGGGCAGGATGGGCACGGCGAGGCCCAGCGAGGAAGCGTCGCATCCATCCAGGCCCGACCCGGTCATGATCAGCACTCTCATGCCGGGGCGCAGCTGGCGTGCGGCCTCGGCGACCTGATGGCCATTGATGCCGCCGGGCAAGCCCAGGTCGCAGATCAGCAGGTCCAGTGGCTCGGCGGACGCCAGGTGGCGCAGGGCGGCCGCGCCGTCGGCCGCTTCGGCCACCGTGTAGCCCAGCTCTTTCAGGGATTCGGCGGCCACCGCCAGCACGGCGGCATCGTCTTCCGCGATCAAGATGGTTTCGCCGCGGGCCGCGGCCGGGGGGGTATCAACGGCGGCGTGTTCCAGCGACGCCATGGCACCCAGATAGCGGGGGAAGTACAGCGTCATCGCGGTGCCCTGGCCCGGGCGCGAATGGACGTGGACCTGCCCGCGCGATTGCCGGATGAAGCTGTACAGCATGGACAGGCCCAGCCCTGTCCCCTGACCGGCCGATTTGGTCGTGAAGAACGGTTCGAAAATGCGCTGCACGGTGTCGGGCGCCATGCCGCAGCCCGTGTCCGTGACGCGCAGCAGCAGGTAGTCGCCCGGCGCCAGCCCGAGATCCCGCGCCGGCCCGGCTTCCAGCGCGACATTGCGGGTCGCGATGCCCAGCGTGCCTTGCCCGGGCATCGCATCGCGCGCGTTCAGGCACAGATTGAGCAGGGCGTTTTCCAGCTGATGCGTGTCGACCCATGCGGGCCACAATCCTCGTTCGCATGCCAGGTCCAGCGTGATGCCCGGACCGATGCTGCGGCGGATCAGTTCTTCCATGCCGGTCACCAGGCGATTGACGTCGATGGCCTTGGGGTCTTGCGGCTGGCGCCGGGAGAAGGCCAGCAAGCGGTGGGTCAGCGCGGCGGCCCTGCGGGCGCCGCTTTGCGCAACCTGGATATGGTGTTCAAGGTCGTTGTGCCGTTCCTGGGCCAGCCGCATGGACAGCAATTCCAGGCTGCCCGTGATGCTCATCAGCAGGTTGTTGAAATCGTGCGCCAGCCCCCCGGCCAATTGCCCCACGGCTTCCATCTTCTGGCTTTGGCGCAACGTGTCTTCGGCCTGCCGCAACGCCTCGGCCTGGGCCCGTTCGGCGTTGACGCGCGAGGTGGTTTCAATGACCGTGTCCATCATGCCGACCACCGTGCCCGCCTCGTCGCGCACCGGGCTGTAGCAGAAGGTGAAGGTGGCGTCTTCGGGCTGCCCGGAACGCACGATCTGCAGCGGGTAGTCTTCGATAAAGGTGGCTTCGCCCGCGAAGGCGCGTTCCGCGATGGGCCCGATCAACGTCCACGCTTCGTGCCAGATTTCACTGAACGGCCGGCCCAGCGCATCGGGCTTGGTGCCCAGGATCGGCGTGAAGGCGTCGTTGTAAAGCGTGATCAATTCCTTGCCCCAGACCAGGCAACACGGGAATCGGGACGCCATCACCATGCCCGTCGCGATGCGCAAGGCGCTGGGCCATTCGGCGATGGGTCCTAGTGGCGTGGCCGCCCAGTCGAAGGCGGCGACCCGCAAGCCCATTTCGCCGCCGCCAGCAAGGAAAGAGGGCATGGGGGAGTCGTTCTGCATGGTGTTATCGACGATGACTTGAGGGTGATTGATTTTATCCGACCGACGGGCGCCGAACAGGGGGAACAAGGGGGAGAACGAAGGGAGAATGGCGGGCGGGCAGAGATAAGATAAAATAGAAATCGTTCCCATTTACACGCTACCAAGAGGTGCGCCTTGCCTCCGTCCGACTTCCTGCCCGCCGATACCGTCATGAAGCTCTATCGTGACCATCACGGCTGGCTGTCGATCTGGTTGCGCAAGAAGCTCGGCAACTCGTTTGACGCCGCGGATCTGGCCCATGACACCTTCGTGCGTGTGATGAGCGGCCGGCGCAAGGAAGGCATGGGCGCCGAGCCGCGCGCGCTGCTGACCCATATCGCGAAGGGGCTGGTGGTGGACCATTGGCGGCGGCGCGCATTGGAAGAGGCCTATCTGGCCGTGGTGGCGCAGTTGCCCGCGCCGGAAGTCCCGTCGCCGGAAGTCCGCGCGCTGATCCTCGAAACCCTGCACGCCATCGACGCCACCTTGCGGACCCTGCCCGTGAAAACGCGCGAGATCTTCCTGATGTCGCAGTTCGACGGCATGGCGTACGCCGACATTGCCCACTGCCAGCGGGTGTCGTTGGCGACCGTCAAGCGCCACATGCAGAAGGCGCTGACGGCCTGCTTGATCGCCTATCAGGTCCACGCGGCATGAGCGCGGCGATCGACCCCGGGATCCTGGAAGAGGCCGCCGGCTGGCTGGTGCGCTTTCAATCCGAAACCCTGTCCGCATCCGACCGCGCCGCCTTCGACCGGTGGCGCGGCCGCAGCGCCGCGCACGGTGCCGCGTGGCAACGGGTGGAAGACATGGTGCGCGGGTTTGGCCAGGTGCCGCCCGCGATCGGGCGCGACACGCTGCGCCGCCTGGACCGGCCCGGCCGGCGGCAGGCCATCCGGGCGCTGGGTGGATTGCTGGTGCTGGGGCCGGCGGCTTGGGCGGGATGGCGCACGCTGCCGTGGCGCGAATGGGCCGCGGACGTGCGCACCGCCACGGGCGAACAGCGCCACCTGGAGTTGGCCGACGGCACCCGGCTGGTGCTGAACACGGCCAGCGCGGTCGATATTCTCTACACCTCCGAACAGCGCATGCTGTGGCTGCGCGCTGGCGAAATCCTGCTGACGACCGGCCGCGACCCGGCGCCCGCTCATCGTCCCTTCATTGTGCGGACGTCCCAAGGCACGATCCGCGCATTGGGCACACGCTTCATGGTGCGCGATGAACGCGACAGCATCCGGGTGGCGGTGTTCGACGGCGCGGTTGAAATCCAGCCGCAAGATCCGGGTGTGGCGGCCGTGGTGTTGCCGGCCGGACAGCAGACGGTATTCAACGCCCATCAGGTCCAGCCGCTGGCGGCGGCCGATGCGGCGTCGACGTCTTGGGAGCAAGGCATGCTGGCCGTGCGCAATTGGCGCCTGGCCGACCTGGTGGATGAGCTGGCGCGCTACCGCCCGGGCGTCCTGCGTTGCGATCCGGCCGTGGCGGGACTGCGGGTGTCGGGTGCGTTTCCGCTGTCGGATACCGACGGCAGCCTGCGCTTGCTGGAGAAAACGTTGCCCGTGCGGATCAGCCGCGTGACGCCGTTCTGGGTCACGGTGGCGCCGGGCGCGTCCGTTACAAATTAATCGCCGATCCGCTGACACTTTTTTCCGCTTCGTCCGGTGTACCGGGTGAATCGTCGCGACATGCGAGCGTCACCCAGTTCCCTACGAAGGATCGTTTCATGGTTTCCCGAATTTCCCGTTCGTCGCGCCTGCCCCGTCGCAAGGCCGTCCTGCCGCCGTTGGCGGCAATGTTCCAGACTACCGGCATGGGACTGATGCTGCTGGCCGTGACCGCCGCGTCCGCGCCTGCCGCGGCAGCCGATGCCAAGGCGGCCGCCGCAGCATCGGCTGCCGCAGCATCGGCTGCCGCAGCATCGGCTGCCGCAGCATCGGCCACCGGCTCGGGGGCGGCCACCGCGCGCAAGTCCTACGCGATCGCCGGCGGTCCGCTGGGTGACGTGCTGGCCCAATTCGCGGCGGCGGCGGGCGTGCCGCTTTCCTTCGATCCGGCCCTGGTGGCGGGCAGGCAAAGCGAGGGCCTGACGGGCGCCTACACGGTGCGTGAAGGCTTCACGCGCTTGTTGAGCGGATCGGGCTATGCCTTGGCGGAACAGGGGGCCGGCGCATATTCCTTGCGCAAGCTGCCCGCGGGCGAGAGCGACGCCGCGACCCTGCTGCCCAGCATCACCGTCGCGGGAGCGGGTGTCAGCCCCTCGGCCTTGCCGGCCGAGTTCGCCGGCGGCCAGGTGGCGCGCGGCGGCCGTTTGGGACTGCTGGGCAACCGCGATGTGATGGATACGCCGTTCAATATCACGAGTTACACGTCGGAATTGCTGGCCAACCGCCAGGCCGTGACGCTGGCCGATGCCTTGAATGCCGAGCCCTCGGTGCGCTTCACGGGCCAGATCGGCGGCGTGACGGATTCGTTCTACATCCGCGGCTTTCCCATCGGCGAAGGCAACCTGGGCGAAATCGCGTTCGATGGCGTCTACGGCGTAGCGCCCAACTACCACGTCTTCACCGATTACATCGAACGCGTCGAAGTGCTGAAGGGGCCGGCGGCGCTGCTGTACGGCATGTCGCCCAATAGCGGCGTGGGCGGCGTGATCAACATGGTGCCCAAGCGGTCGCTGGCGGAGGACCTGACGCGCGTGTCCGCCGATTATGTGGGCGATTCGCAATTCGGCGCCCGGGTGGACCTGAGCCGCCGGTTTGGCAACGACGGTGAATGGGGCGTGCGCGTCAACGGCATGCACCGCCAGGGTGACACGCCGCTGGACAACCTGTATTCCCGAACCGACATCGGCGCCCTGTCGCTGGACTATCAGGGCGAACGCCTGCGCGCGTCGCTGGACTTGCTGACGCAGAACGAAAAGGTGGATGCGCCGACGCGGCCCTTCCTGGTCGCGGCCGGCATCGACGTGCCGCATGCCGCCGATGGCCGCCGCAACGCGACCCAGCCCTGGGGGTGGTGGAAGTCCGACGGCCAGTCGGCGCTGCTGCGCGTGGAATACGACGTCAGCGACCGGCTGACGGTATTCGCCGATGCAGGCGGATCGGACACCGAGGTGTCGCGCCTGTCGGACCAGACACCCACCATCGTCAACAGCGCCGGCGACACGCGGGTGACGCCCAACAACTTCCGCTTCAAGGTGGAACGCAGCACCTACAACGCGGGGCTGCGCGCCAAGCTGGACACCGGGCCGGTGCGCCATGCCATCAGCTTCATGGGCAGCCTGTACAGCGATCGCAACCTGCAGGGGAGCGTCTCCGGCACGCCGCTGACCTCCAACATCTATCACCCCATCACGCGCCCGGAACAGAACATCCCGGCGCCGGCCAATGTGCCCAAGGTGTCGTCGTCGGACCTGTCGGGCCTGGCGCTGGCCGACACGATGAGCATCCTGGACGAGCGCGCGCAGTTGACGTTGGGCGTGCGCCAGCAGCGCATCGAATCGCGCAACTTCAATGCCACGACCGGCGTGCGCACCGTCAGCTATGACGAAACCGCCACCACGCCGCTGGCGGGCCTGGTCATCAAGCCCTGGAACAACGTGTCGCTGTATGCCAACTACATCGAAGGGCTGAGCAAGGGGGATGTGGCGCCGGCCACCGCGTCCAACGCTGGCCAGGTGTTCAAGCCCTACAAGTCCAAGCAGAAGGAAGTGGGCGTGAAGGTGGACCTGGACGACGCGATGCTGACATTCAGCGCGTTCGAGATCACGAAGCCCAGCGGTCAGTTGACCAACGGCGTGTATGGCGCCGATAGCGAACAGCGCAACCGCGGCCTGGAGCTGACCCTGTCCGGGGAGCCGGTGCGCGGCCTGCGTCTGTTGGGCGGCGTGACCTATCTGGACGCCGAACTGACGCGCACCAGCAACCCGGCCACGGTGGGCAACCGGCCGGTGGGCGTGCCAAAGTTCTCGGCCAATCTCAGCGCGGAATGGGACACCCCGTGGGTGGCGGGCCTGACGCTGACGGGCGGCATGATGTACACGGGCCGCGAATACGTGGACCAGGCCAACACGCAGTCGGTGCCGTCCTGGACGACGTTTGACGTGGGCGCGCGTTATGCCACGAAGATCCAGGGCAAGGACGTGACGTTCCGGGCCAATGTCGTCAACGTGACCAATCGCGCCTACTGGTCGGGCGTGGCGTCCTACGGCACGGTGTCGCAAGGCGTGCCGCGCACGCTGATGCTGTCGGCGTCGATGGACTTCTGACCGCCTGCCGGCCGCCGTGCCGTTCAGGTGCGGCGGTGGGCGAACACCATGCAGACCGGGCTGCCGATGCGCAGCGCGTAGCCGTCGGGGGTCAGGGCGCCGTCCTGCGCATCGACGCGAAAGCGCACCAGCGTGTCGCTGTCTTCGTTCAGCGCGAACAGGAAGCGGCCGTCGGGCGACAGCGCGAAGAAGCGCGGCGTCTTGCCGCCGGAGGCGGCATGCTGCACGGGCGTCAGGCGGCCATTGGCGGGGTCCACGCGAAACACCGCGATGCTGTCGTCGCCCCGGTTGGACACATACAGGTGGCAGCCGTGCGCATCCAGGGAAATGCCGGCCGCGCGGCTATTGCCGGTATAGGTGTCGGGCAACGTCGGCAGTATCTGGAAGGGGTGCAGCGAGCCGGCCCCAAGCGAGTAGGCGGCGACCGTGTTGTCCAGCTCGTTGACGACGTAGAGCCAGCGGCCGGCGGGGTGAAACGCCGCATGCCGCGGGCCCGCGCCTTCGCGCGTGGCGGTGATGCAGGCGGGGTCGGCGCTGATGCCGCCGTTCTCCAAGGCATAGAGGAACACGCGGTCCAGGCCCTTGTCGGGCACCACCACATAGCGGCCGGATGGATCGACCAGGTTGTAGTGTGGTTTGGCGAAGGGCTGTTCCTTGCGGTGCGGCCCGGGTTCGCCGGCCATGGGCACGGACTGCGCCACGGGCGCCAGCGCGCCGTCGCGGCCGACGGGCAGCACGGCCAGCGTGCCGCTCAGGTGGTTCGACACCATCAGGTAACGGCCCGCCGGGTCCAGCGCCAGATGCACCGGGTTGCGGCCCTGGCAGTCCTGCTGCCGCCATGGCGTCAGCGCGCCGGTACGCGGGTCGCGTTGCAAGGCGCTGACCTCATGGCTGTCGCCATGCACGGTGTACAGCACGGGCAGCGCGGGGTGCGGCAGCAGATAAGAGGGGTTGACCAGGCCGCCGACGACTTGGGTCAGCGTCAGCGTGCCGGTGTCCTGGGCATAATCGAAAACGCTGATGCCCTCGCCGCGGGCATGGCGTTCCCGCGTGGTGCGGGAACCGATGTAGACGTGCATGGAACGATCCTCGGCTTGAAAAGAAAGCGGCCATGCGCGCCAGGCGCGCGGCCTAGGAAGTCAGGATGCCGCTGATGCGGGCCAGGTTGTCCAACGTGCTGCGCAGGTGGCTGGACAAGGCGGCGGCGGCGTCTTCGTTGCGTTCGCGTTCCAGCAGGTCAAGAATTTCCAGATGCTGGTCGCAGTGCTGCTGGTAGCGGCTGCGGTCTTGCATCGACCGGTACGACAGCAGGCGCCGGACGCGGTTGACGCGCTTGATCGTGTCGATGAAGAACGGATTGCCGGACGCCTCCACCAGCGATTCATGAAAGCGCACGCCACGTTCATGCAACTGGTCGGCGGTGTCGGTGGCGATGCCGCCGTCCAGCAAGTGTTTTTCCGCGGCGCGGCATCGTTCGATCACGGATTTCTCAATGCGGAACGATGGCTCCAGCAACGCCGCGGGTTCCAGCGCCAGACGCAAACGGTACGACTGCAGCAGGCTGTCCGGCGTGGTCATCATGGACGAGAACTCCCAGCCGTAGCCAGGTCGCCGCTGCGCCCAGCCTTCCTGCGAGACGCGGGCCAGCAGCGTCTGCGTTTGCGCGTGGGTCAACGCATAGCGCACGCGCAACTGGGCCTCGCTGCATTGCATGGGCAGTTCGCCCCGCAGCAACTCGTCGGCCAGCTTGAAGTAGCTTTGCGTCACGATGTCGTCGACGGAGGGCGGCGTCAGGCCGGCGCGTGCGTCGGGCAGGGCGTCGTAGCCTTGCTGCAGGAAGTAGCCGCGGTTGGGTTTGCGCGCCACGATGCCATGCTGCTCCAGGATGCCCAGGGCGTCATTGACGGGCGAGCGCGACAGCCGCAGCCGATCGGCAAGCTTTTGCGCGGTCAGGTGCGCGCCGCCGGGCAGGCGGTCTTGCCGGATCAGGTCCAGGATCTTCGTGACGGTATTGGTTTGCGCGCTCATGGGAGGGAAGATGGCCGGAGAGTATCCGCTAGGATAGCGGGAATGACGCCGCCCATCCGCAACAAACGCACGTCTAGCCGGGTCTCGACCGCAGCCGTGGCGTGCAGCGCGTCAACACGGCCATCGGCCCGCAGGATGCGCACGGGCACGGCGATGCGCGGCGCCAGCGTATCCGCCGGGGCATCGATCTCGATGCGGTCGCCGGACTGCACGCACAGCGTGGCCGGCGTGACGCCCTCGGGCAACCTCAGGGGCAAGATGCCCATGCCGATCAGATTGGACCGGTGAATCCGTTCGAAGCTCACGGCCAGCACGGCGCGGATGCCCAGCAGGCGTTGCCCTTTTGCCGCCCAGTCGCGCGACGAGCCCGTGCCGAAGCGCGCCCCGGCCAACAGCACCACGGACTGCTGTTCGCGGCGGTAGTGTTCAGCGGCTTCCCAGATAGGTTCCACGCGGCCGCTGCCCGCATGCCGCGTGTGGCCCACGGGGGCGTCCGGACAGAGCAGGTTCGTCAGGCTTTTGCTGTAGAACGCCGCGCGCATCATGACTTCCCAATTGCCGCGTCGCGAGGCGAACACGTTCAGGTCGTGGCGGTCATCGCCGCGGGCCACCAGGAAGTCGGCGATCAGGCTGTCGGGCGGAATGGCGCTGGCGGGCGACAGGTGGTCGGTGGTCACGTCGTCGCCCAGCACCAGCAGCGTGTGCGCGGTGTAACGGCCAAGCTGGCTGCCGGCGCTTGTCGAGGCGAAGGGGGGACGCCGCAGCGCCGTGGACGCGGGGTCCCACGGAAAGCGGGGCGTGTCCGGCGATTGCAGTGCCTGCCACGCCGGATTGGCGCTGGCGATCTTGAAGGCGGCGCGGAAATCGGCGGGCCGCAATCCCCGGGCCAGCGCGGCATCGATGTCGGCGTCGTCCGGCCATAAATCGCGTAAGTGCACCGGACGGCCGTCGGCTGTGACCTGCACCGGTTCCTGGCTAAGGTCGCGTTCGGCGTCGCCAGCCAGCGCGAAGGCAATGACAAGCGGAGGCGACATCAGGAAACCCAGGTCCAGGTCGGGGTGGATGCGGCCGGTGAAATTGCGGTTGCCGGACAGGGCCGCGACGGGGTGGACCGCGCCGGCCTGCATGGCGTCGCGCACCCTGTCGGGCAGGGGGCCGGAATTGCCGATGCAGGTGGTGCAGCCGTACCCCACGATGTCGAAACCGACCGCGGCCAGATCCTCCAGCAAGCCGGCGCGGGCCAGGTAGTCGGCCGCCGCGGGGGAACCCGGGCCCAGCGATGTCTTGACCCAGGACGGCACGCGCAGGCCGGCCTGGCGTGCCTTGCGGGCCAGCAGTCCGGCCGCCATCAGCAAACGGGGATCCGTCGTGTTGGTGCAGCTGGTGATGGCGGCGAGGGCGACCGGGTAGCGGGGCAGGTCGCGGCGGGCGGCCGGCGCTGGCGTGAAGTCCAGCGCAGCCAGAATGGCGCGGGTCTGGCCGTAGGGATGCAGATCTTGCGGCCGCTTGGGGCCGGCCACATGCATCTGCACGCGGTCCAGCGCGATCTCGACCACGCGGGTATAGCGCGGAGCGGCATCCGGGTCCAGCGCGATACCCGTGCGTTCGGCATAGGCCGCGATGCGCGCGATGTCGGCCTGCGCGCGGCCCGTCTGGCGCAGGTAGGCCAACGTCTCGCCGTCGATGGGAAAGTAGCCGGTGGTGGCGCCGTACTCGGGCGCCATGTTCGCCACCACGCATCGGCTGCCCGCCGACAGCGTGCCGACGCCCGGCCCGAAGAACTCCACGAATTCGCCCGAGACGCCGATGGCGCGCAGCCGCTGCGTCACCGTCAGCGCCAGGTCGGTGGCGGTGACGCCTGCGGCAAGCGCCCCGGTCAGCCGGACGCCGATCACGTCCGGAATGCGCAGCAGGGTGGGCATGCCGAACATGACCGTCTGCGCTTCCAGACCGCCAACGCCCCAGCCCAGCATGCCGATCCCGTTGATCATCGGTGTGTGGCTATCGGTACCGATCATCATGTCGGGATACAGCGCGCCGCCGTCGCCCTGGCAGACCACCGTGGCCAGTTGTTCCAGGTTGATGGTGTGCATGATGCCGGTGCCCGGCGGATGAATGCGCACGTTCGACAAGGCCTTGGACGCCCAACGCAAAAAGCGGTAGCGCTCGGCGTTGCGGCGCAGTTCCAGGTCCAGATTGCGCGTCGCGGCATCGGGCCGGGCGTAGGCTTCGACCGCCAGAGAATGGTCCACCGACACGTCCACGGGCAGCACCGGATTCAGCACGGCGGGGTCCATTCCGGCTTCGGCCAGCGCGTCCCGCATCGCGGCGATGTCTACCAGCGCGGGCGTGCTGGTGGTGTCGTGCATCAGCACCCGGCCCGGCTGGAAGGCGATTTCGGCATCGCTGGTGCCGTGGGCCAGCCAGCCGAACAGCGCCGCTACCGCGGCGTCGCGCTCGTCGCCTTGCACGTTGCGCAAGACGTTTTCCAACAGCAGGCGCAGCACGACGGGCAGGCGGAAATAGTCGGCGCCGAACGTGGCGGGCAGGTCCGGGCAGGTATAGGCGGCCCCGTCCAGCGTGAAGCGGGCGTGGCGCAGTCGGGCATTGGTGTATTCCATAGCTGCCAGTTTTGCATATTGCATCTATAAAATGCAATTAAGTAAAAACCCGGCCGCCATCCGGACAGGCCGCTCAGGAGACAGACCATGCCCCATATCCGATTGCTCGCCGCCGCCCTGGCGGTGGCCGCCTTCCTCCCGTTTCCCTCCGCCCGGGCCGCCGACGCCAGCCGTCCGGTCAGCCTGATCGTGCCTTTTGCCGCCGGCGGCGGCGTCGACGGCATGGGGCGTCTATTGGCCGAACGGTTGCGCAGCGAAATGCCGCAGGGCGTGGTGGTGGAAAACAAGCCGGGCGCCAGCGGCATGCTGGGCGCGCAGGCGGTGCTGCGGTCGGCCCCGGACGGCGCGACGATGCTGTTGGGCTCGGCGGGAGAAACCGCCATCAATCCGCTGGTCTTCAAGGCCAAGATGCAATACCAACCCGAAAAGGACCTGGTGCCGATCGCCCTGGTCGCCCGCGTGCCGAACGTGCTGGTCGCCAACCCCAAGCTGCCGGTGGCCAATGTGGAGCAATTGGTGGCTTATGGCCGCGCGCATCCCGACAAGCTGACTTATGCGACCAGCGGCGTGGGCAACCCGCAGCACCTGAACGGCGAGCTGTTGCAGTCGCTGGCCGGCATCAAGATGGTCCACGTGCCGTACAAAGGCGCGTCCGCGCAACTGGTGGATGTGGCCGCGGGCAGCGTGGACCTGACCTTCGTCAGCCTGGCGGGCGCCTTGCCCTTCATCAAGAGCGGCAAGGTCAAGCCGTTGGCGGTCACCTCCGCCACGCGCGCCTCGTTCGCCCCGGACATTCCTGCCGTGGCCGAATATGCCCCCTTGAAGGACTATGCGCTGGAAAACTGGTTTGGCGTGTTCGTCGCGGCGGGCACGCCGGTAGACACGCAGCAGAAACTGGCCGCCGCGATCGGACGCGCGTTGCGCGACGAGAAATTCGTGGCCAGCATCCGTGAACTGGGCGGGGAAGTGCAGCCGATGAGCCAGGACGAGTTCCGCGCGTTCATCAAGGCGCAGACTGCGGTCTTCGCCAAGGTCGTGGCCGATGGCCACATCACGGCGGAAAACTGAAAGCTGGTGCGCGCTAGGGCCTTGAAGGGCCCTGGCGCAACACCGCATCCAGCGCGCCAAGCGCCGGCGGGATCATCGCCAGCAGGCGCGCTTTGCCCACGCCGTCGCGCGCCTGCACGGACAGGCCATGCAGGACGACGGCGTAGTAGTCGCCCAACGCCTGCACGTCCGTGCCGGGTTTGAGTTCGCCGCTTCGCACGGCAGATTCAAGCCGGTCGATGATGCCTTGCGTACGCGCCTTGCGATGCGTGGTGAGCCATGCCATGACGTCTTCGTTTTCGGCGGCGTAGTTGGTGGCGGCGCTGACCACCATGCAGCCTTGTGGGCGCCCGCGCCGGGTGTAGGTCAGCACCGCGTCGGTCAGCAGCTTCTCGATGGCGCTGCGCACGCCGTCGTCGGCCTCCAGCGCTTTTTCCGCAAACGCGCCGTCACCCGCTTCGTATCGCGCCACGGCTTCGCGGAACAGGTCCTGCTTGGATCCAAAGGCCGCGTAAAGCCGCGCTGAGGCCAGGCCGGTCGCCGCCACCAGATCCGCCATCGACGTGCCTTCATACCCCTGTTTCCAGAATGCCAGCATGGCTTGCTGAAGCGCTAGGTCGCGGTCGAATTCTCTGGGTCTGCCTGCCATCACGGTCTCGGGAAAATGATCTGGAGGCAGTGTACCGCCCGCCCTTGCATTTGCGTCGCGCCGATTTATCGCCTATTCTTTGTCGATCGACAAACAATTAAGGATTCGATATGAAGACGATCAAGGGACCCAGCCTGCATCTGGCGCAGTTCAGCGACGCCGCGGCGCCCTTCAACAGCCTGCCGGCCATCGCGGAATGGGCGGCGGGCGTGGGCTTCAAGGCGTTGCAGATCCCGGCATGGGACAAGCGGTTTTTCGATGCCGAGACGGCTGCGGCCAGCCAGGACTATTGCGACGAGGTCACCGGTACGCTGGCCGCGCATGGGCTGGTCGTAAGCGAACTCACCACGCACATCTTCGGCCAACTCCTGGCCGTGCACCCGGCATACGACGCGATGGCCGACAACTTTGCGCCATGGGAGGCGCGCGGCAATCAGCAGGCCAGGACGGCCTGGGCGAAACAGGGGCTCTTGAATTCGGCTCGCGCCGCCAAGCGCCTGGGCCTGAGCGATATGGGCACGTTCTCAGGGTCGTTGGCATGGCCGTATCTGTTTCCGTTTCCGCAACGCCCCGAAGGGCTGATCGAGACGGCATTCGGCGAACTGGCGCGACGCTGGATGCCGGTGCTTGACGCCTGCGACGAGCAAGGCGTGAACCTGTGCTTCGAGATCCATCCCAGCGAAGACCTGCATGACGGGATCACGTTCGAGATGTTCCACGAACGCGTCGGCGGCCATACCCGCTGCGCCATTCTTTTCGACCCCAGCCACTTTGTCCTGCAGCAGCTGGACTACCTGGAATACCTGGACATCTACAAAGACCACATCCGCATGTTCCACGTGAAGGATGCCGAGTTCAATCCCACCGGCCGGCAGGGCATTTACGGCGGCTACCAATCCTGGATCAACCGGGCGGGGCGCTTCCGGTCGCTGGGCGACGGGCAGGTGGACTTCAGGTCGATCTTCTCGAAGCTGGCGCAGCACGACTATGCCGGCTGGGCCACGCTGGAGTGGGAATGCTGCCTGAAAGACCAGGAGACGGGTGCGCGCGAGGGGGTGGAATTCATCAACCGCCACATCATTCCGGTCACGTCCAAGGTGTTCGACGATTTCGCTGGCGCGGCCATCGATAAACAACAGATCCATGCCCTGCTGGGCTTGGCATAAGCCCTGAAAACAGAATCATGACGCACTCACTCTCTACCTTCTTCACCCCCGCCGACGCCGTGACGCACCAGTACATGCTGGTGGACGGTTCCCGCGTGCATTGCGCGGTCATGGGCGACGGCCCGCCGGTGTTGCTGATTCCCGGCTGGCCGCAGACGTGGTTCACGTGGCGCCACATCATGAAGTCGCTGGCGCAAGCGGGCTATACGGCGATTGCCGTGGACCCGCCGGGCACGGGCGACTCGGGCCGCCCCGCCCACGGGTACGACACGGGCGCGGTCGCCAGCGTGCTGCACCGTTTGATGGGACAACTGGGCCACACGG
Organism: Achromobacter sp. MYb9; assembly: GCF_002975275.1. Taxonomy (GTDB): domain Bacteria; phylum Pseudomonadota; class Gammaproteobacteria; order Burkholderiales; family Burkholderiaceae_B; genus Achromobacter. The sequence goes on from NZ_PCOQ01000003.1 coordinate 347,640, forward strand.
CTTATCACGTGGTCGGCCACGACATCGGCATGTGGGTGGCGTACGCCCTGGCCAGCGACTTTCCCAACGCCGTCCGCCGCCTGGTGTTGACCGAGGCCGTGATTCCGGGCCTGGCGCCCGCGCCGCCGGTATTCGTCCCGCCGGAAGACAACATCTTCCTGTGGCATTTCATGTTCAACCAGGTGCAAGACCTGCCGGAAGCGTTGATTGCCGGACGCGAGTGCGCGTACTTGAGCTTCATCTTCGACAAGTGGTCGCACCGGCGCGACCGCGTCGCCGCCGACGTCTATATCGACGCCTATTCGGCGCCGGGCGCATTGCGCAGTGGCTTTGCGTACTACCGCGCCATCCCCGAGACGATCCGCCAGAACCAGACGCGTTCCAAGGCCCGCCTGCGCATGCCGGTGCTGGCCATCGGCACGGAGCACGCGACCCGCGACGCGCCGCTGATCACGATGCGCGACAACGCCGCCGACCTGACCGGCGTCATCATTCCGGATTGCGGTCACTTCGTGACTGAAGAATGCCACGAGGCGTTCTCCGAACACCTGCTGGCTTTCTTGCAGCGGGACGGATGAGACCTCACGGCGTGTCGTGCAGCACCACCTCCAGGCCGGTCCGTTCGCCCGAGCGCACCCGGCTCACCGCCTGCCGGGCGGTGACGCGGTAGATGTCGCGCGCGCCGTGCACGGGGCGGTGCGACACCGCGATCACCGCGGCATCGCCCAATCCCAGCGGCACGACCATCGGGCGCGATTGCATGCGCGGGCGCTGCTCGGTCATGACGAATTCGCCGCCGGTGAAATCCACGCCCGGTTCCGACAGCAGCGCGACCAGTTGCAATGGGAAGACGTGCGCGCCGTCGGCATGCTGGATCAGCGGCTGATAGCCATCGGTGGACAGCCGATGCAGGCCGGACAGGCGCCGTGTCTGGCCGGCCTGGCGGTTGCATTGCGCCCAGGCCGGAAAGTCGTCCGGGTATGCCGCGTCTTGCTGCAGCGCGGCGGCCCAGCGACGGGCGATGGGCAGCAACTGCCGGTACAGGGCCGCGCGCAGCGGCTCGAAGTCGGCCGGATCGGCGCCGGACAGCGCCAGCCGCCGCGCGGCGTCCTGCGGGAAGAAGCCGGGCAGCAGCGCCCAGCCTTCGGCGTCCAGATCCTGGGCGGCAAGGTTCCAATCGTACGGGGGAAGGGACAGGAGGTCGGGCGTCATGGTGGGGCGGGAAGGCGTGCGCATCCCGGCAGGATAGAGCGTGGACGGGGCGCGCGTCACTCCGCTGCTTGCGATGGCCGCAGCGGTCCCGAGGGAACCGTTCCGGGCCTTGCAGTATGCTTGACGGCTTCACGAACCCCCCCATGCCGCCTGCAATGACTGATTTCCCCTTTGACGCCGTGCTGTTCGATTGTGACGGCGTGCTGGTTGATTCCGAACCGATCACCAGCGGTGTGCTGACCCAGATGCTGAACGAATTGGGTTGGGACATCACGCATGACGAGACGATGCGCCTCTTTACCGGAAAGGCCGTCAAAGACGAACTGCCGCTGATCGAGGCGCGCACGGGCGCCAAACTGGGCCCCGAGTGGTTCAACGAATTCCGTCAGCGCCGCAATGCCGCGCTGGACCGCGACCTGCTGGAAATCCCTGGTGCGCCGGACGCCGTGCGCGCCTTGCACGTGGCGTTGGGCGGCCGTATCGCGGTGGCATCGGGGGCGGACCGCCTCAAGGTCGAGTTGCAGCTGGCCAAGGTAGGCATCGCCGAGTGCTTTGATGGACGTGTCTTCAGCGGCCACGAAATGCCGCGCAGCAAGCCGTTCCCGGATGTCTACCTGGCTGCCGCCCTGGCGCTGGGCGTGGACCCGAAGCGGTGCGCCGTCGTGGAAGACACCGTTACGGGCGCCACCGCCGGCGTGGCCGCGGGTGCGACGGTGTTCGGGTACAGCCCGGACGCCAACGGCCATAGCGGGGCCGAGGCCCTGCGTGGCGTGGGCGTGGCCCATGTGTTCACCGACATGAATCAACTGCCCGCGCTGCTGGCGGGCTGGCAGGCCGGCGGGCGCTAGGCCGCCGGGGCCTGCCGCGCGCCGTCAGCGCGCGTGGTTGGCGTACTGTTCGCCGCCGTCCAGGTCGATCACCGTGCCGCTCAGGTAGCCGGCGCGCGGCGACGCGCCGAACACGATCATGTCGGCCACTTCTTCGGGCTCCATCAGGCGGCCAAACGGCAGATCGGACAGGGTTTCCTGCCAACGCGCCTCGTCGCCCCAACGGGCCTGGGCGCGTTGGCGGGCCAGCGTCAGCACGCGGTCGGTGCGGGTGCGTGACGGGTTCACCCCAAAGACGCGTACGCCGTGGCGCGGCGCTTCGCCGCCCAGCGCGCGGGTGAAGGCAATCAGCGAAGCGTTGGCCGACGCGCCGCAGATGTAGTCCGCGCGCGGCGCGGCCCCCGCCATGCCGATGATATTGGCAATGACCCCGGCGCCGGCATCGCGCATGGCCGGGTAGTAATGGCGGGCCAGGCTGATGTAGCCATGCACCTTCAGGTCCCAGCCGGCGCGCCAGCGTTCGTCCTGCACCTGGTCCAATGCGCCGCCCGGTACGGCGCCCGCATTGTTCACCAGCACGTCGATGGGACCGGTGTCCTTCGCCAGCTTTTCGGCGGCGCCCGGCAGCGCCAGGTCCAGGGCCATCGCCTGCGCGGCGCGGCCCGTCCGTTCGCGGATCGACGCCGTGGCCTGGTGCAGCGCGGCATCGTCCCGCGCCACCAGGATCGGGTCCGCGCCTTCTCGGGCGAAAGCGATCGCGCATGCCAGGCCGATGCCCTTGGATGCGCCCGTGATGAGCACGCGTTTTCCGGCCAGCTGCAAGTCCATGAAGCGCTCCTGTCGATTGACGCCCGCCCCTGCGGGACACGCTTAGGTTGTAAACCAGTTGCGGGCCGGGTGCCAGCCTGAACGCCGCATGGCACGTTCGCGCGTGCGCCTGCTATGCTGAATCCACCTGATCCACAAGGACGTGGCGATGTCGGAAATCTGGCTGGAAATCTGGACCACCGTGCGCAGTGAATTCGCGGACATCCCGGACGTGGGCGAAGCCACGCGCATCCTGCTGCGGCTGGGCATGGCCGTGATCCTGGGCGGCCTGTTGGGCTATGAGCGCGAACGCAGTGGCAAGGCCGCGGGCTTGCGTACCCACATGTTGGTGGCGCTGGGCGCGGCGATTTTCGTGCTGGTGCCGTTGCAGGGCGGCATGCAGGTGGGCGACATCAGCCGCGTGCTGCAGGGCGTGATCGCCGGTATCGGCTTTCTGGGCGCGGGCGCCATCATCAAGCTAAGTGACGAACGTGAAATCCGCGGGCTGACCACCTCGGCAAGCATCTGGATGACTGCCGCGATCGGCGTGGCGGCCGGCATGGGCCGCGAGGCGACGGCACTGGTCAGCACCCTGATGGCCTTGTTTGTCCTGGCCGTGCTGCGGCGCGTGGAAGCGCGCATTTCCACGCCGCAGGAACAAAGCGTGATTACGCCGGGCGTGAAGTCGAAAGGCAACACATGACGACGCCCGTCCGGCCGGCGGTCAAGTGCCGCCGGACACGTCGATGAACGAGCCGCTGGTGTAGCCGGCTTCGTCCGAGAACAGCCACAGCACCGCGCCGGCCACTTCTTCCACCGAACCGCCGCGGCGTAGCGGAATCACGCTTTTCAGCCGGTCGACGCGGCCGGGCTCGCCGCCGCTGGCATGCATGTCGGTGTAGATGGTGCCGGGGCGCACGCCGTTCACGCGGATGCCTTCGGGCGCCACTTCCTTGGACAGACCGATGGTCAACGTATCCAGCGCGCCTTTGGACGCCGCATAGTCCACATATTCATTGGGCGAACCCAGGCGCGCGGCCGCGGACGACACGTTGACGATAGCGCCGCCCTGGCCGCCGTGGCGGGGCGACATCCGCCGTACGGCCTCGCGGGCGCAGAGGAAGGCGCCGATGACATTGGTGGACAGCACGCGCAGCAGGCGGTCGGCGTCCATGTCGTCGACGCGCATCTGTTTTTCAAGAATGCCGGCATTGTTGACCAGTGCGTCCACCCGGCCCAGGCGCTCGTCCAGCGTGCGGAACATCTGCAGCACCTGGTCTTCCTGCGAAACATCTGCCTGGATGGCGACGGCGTGGCCGCCTTGGCGCTGTATGTCGGCCACGACCGCGTCGGCAGCGCCCGCATGGGTGCGATAGTTGACGCCAACGGCGTAGCCGCGGCGGGCGGCCAACTTGGCGACGGCGGCGCCGATGCCGCGGCTGCCTCCGGTGACGAGCATGACTTTGGACATGGCTTTCTCCTGGGTGATTGCCACGTTAGCAGAACGGGGGCTTAAATCCACACGTCGTTGGGAGCACTGCGCGCGCCGCCCTGGTCGCCGGTATTCACGACGCCACAGGGCTCGATCAGCATCAGGTGCGTTTCTTCCTGCGCGCACGGCTTGTGTTCCACGCCCTTCGGGATGACCGTCATTTCGCCAGGGCCCAGGTCGACATGGCCGTCGCGCAGTTCGATGCGCAAGCGGCCGCTGACGACGATGAAGGTCTCGTCGGTGTCGGCATGGCTGTGCCAGACGAATTCGCCTTGCACCTTGACCACCTTGAACTGGTAGTCGTTCATCTGGGCGATGACCTTCGGCTGCCAGTGTTCCGAGAACAGCGACAGTTTGCCGGCGATATTGATGGCGGGAATAAGGGACATGACGTGGGCTCGAAAAGAAAGGACGCCCGCAGCATAGGGTGCCTGGCCGCGCCCCGTCTTGTACGTTCTTGCAGGTTTCCGGGGCCGGCCGTCAGCCGTGCAACATCCGTCGCCAGCGATCCGGCGTCATGCCATAGGTCTGGACATGGCGGTGCGTCAGGTGACTTTGGTCGGTGAAACCGGCGCTGGCCGCGGCGTCCGCCAGCGGCTGGCCGGCGGCGATCAAGCGGCGGGCCAAATCCAGCCGGCGCAGCATCACGTAGCGGTAGGGGCTGGTGCCGAACAGCGCGCGGAAATCGCGCGACAGGCGCCAGCGGTCGGTGCCCGCCGCCTCTGCCAACTGGTCCAGCGTGATGGGTTGGCCTGGCGATGCGTGGATGAACTGGCGGGCGCGTTCGGCCGCGGCGTAGTCGGCGGCGCGGCGCCCTTGCGGACGGCCGGCGGCGGCGCACAGCGCATGGGCCAGGTCGTACAGCGCATCGTCTTCCTGCAAGGGGTCGATCGCGGCCTGGGTGCTTTGCAGCAGCGCGCCACTGGCGGCGTGCAGCCGTGGGTCGGCCGAGATGCCGCCCGGGACGAACGGCAGCGGCCGGCCGCCCAAAATCTGCTGGATCAGCGCGGGTTCGACGTAGATCATGCGGTAATGGAAGCCGGCTTCGGTGCCTGCCTGGCCGTCATGCGGCTCGTCGGGATGCAGCACGATGGTGCTGCCTGGCAGGCTGTGCCGGAATGCGCGGCGGTAGTGGAAGCTCTGCACGCCCGACAGCGTGCGCCCGATGGCGTACGTGTCGTGGCGGTGCATGTCGTAGCCATGACCGCCGAAGTAGGCTTCGATGCGCTCCACGTGGCCCGAGGGCGCGGCGCGCAGTATCCAGTCCTGCTTCGGTTTGGCCGACATCATGGCGGACACGCGGCAGGGTCTACTTCTTCACCTGCACCAGCACGAACTCGTTGCCGTACAGGTCGATGAAGTGGGCGTAGACGGTGGCGTCGTCATGGACGGGTTCTTTGGTGAAGCGCACGCCCCGGGCGGCGAACTGGCTGTGATCGCGCACCACGTCGTCGGTGTAGAACACGCCGACCGGCTGGCCGCCGGTCTGGTCGCCGACGCGGTCGCGCTGCGCCTGGGTCAGGGCTTGCAGCAGCCAGACGCCCACGGCAGGCTGTGCCGGCAGGCGCAGGTGCACATACCGCTGCGGGCCCACGGGCATATCGACGAACACCTCCATGCCGAGCTTGTCTTGGTAGAAAGAAATGGCGGTGTCGTAGTCGTTCACGAGAAGGACAAGACGGCCCAGCGAATGCATGTCAGGACTCTCTTTGAGGTTAAGCGTGCGGCTATGCTAACCCGCCGCGACGCTTTACCGACTATCGGCCTCCCGCAGCAACCGCAGGCCCACCAGGGGATAGCGGGTTTCCTGGGTGTTCCAGTTGCGGTAGGACGATCGGGTGTAAAGCGCCCAGGTGTGCCAGGAGCCGCCTCGGCGAACCCGCACATTGCCGCTGCCAGGGCCCTGCGGGTCGTCCGTGGGCGAATGGGCGTAGTAGTCCTCGCCATACCAATCCGCCACCCATTCCCAGGCGTTGCCGTGCATGTCATACAGGCCGAACGCATTCGGCGCGTAGCTGGCCACGGGCGCGGTGAAGGTGTGCCCGTCGTGGCGCGCGGACGCGAATGCCTGCCATTTCGGCCACAGCGGTTTGGCGTCGGCGTCGAAACCGTTGCCGGCGTCGGGCATGCCAGCCGGATCGTCGCCGTTCTGGTAGCGCGTGCGTGTGCCGGCGCGGCAGGCGTATTCCCATTCGGCCTCAGTGGGCAGCCGGTAGGTGCGGCCTTCCTTCTGGGTGAGCCAACGGGCCAGGGCCTGGGCGTCGTTCCAGCTGATGTTCACCACGGGATGGTCGTCGGTTTGGGCAAAGCCCGGATTGCGCCACGAGTAGCGGCGGTCGCGGCCTTCGAAGGCGTCGCCGCTTTCGGACCGGTCGGGGTCGTAGGCGGCGTTGTAGCCGTAGCCGCCGGTGCCGTCGGCCTCGGATTCCGGCACGTAGCCGGAGGCTTCGATAAAGCGCCGGAACTGGCCCACCGTGACTTCCGTGCGTTCCAGGTAGAACGGGCGGGTGATGCGCACGGTATGCACGGGCGCTTCGTCAAACAGCTGGGCGAATCGGTCCTTGGGATATTGCGGATAGTCGCGCGCCAGCGTCTCGGGCGCTTCGTCGCTGCCCATCTGGAAGGCGCCGGCGGGGATGGCCACGAATTCCATGCCCAGCGAATTCCGGATCACGGCAGGCGGGTCGGCGGGCGGCGCCGCCAGCAGCGGGGTCGACAGCAGGAAATTGGCAAGCAACAGGCTGGAACGGATACGCATGGAGAGTCGCGGGCGCGGGTGCGCAGGGCCAAGGGTGCGACATAGTAGGGCCGCCGCGCACGGCCGACCAGACGCGGGGAACCCTCATGCGCCCGGGGGCCAGCGTTCAACCTGCCTTGCGCAAGGTGAAATTGATCCGCTGGCTGCCCAGCTTGGGGTGCGGTAGATCCTTCATCGGCATCACGCCGTGATACCGCAGCCGGTCCACGCCGCCCCAGACCACCACGTCGCCGTGCAGCAAGGGCACGCGCAGGGTTTTGTCCGAACGTTCGTTGCCGCCGAACAGGAAGACGGCGGGCATGCCAAGCGACACGGAGACGATGGGCGCGCTGTAGTCGCGTTCGTTCTTGTCCTGGTGCAGCGACAGGCGCGCCCCCGGCTCGTACCGGTTGACCAGGCAGGCGTCCGGCGTAAAACCGGGAAAACCGGCATCGGCCGCCGCGGCCCGCGCCAACGCCAGGAAGGCGGGCGGCAGGTCCGGCCAGGGCTGGCCGGACAGCGGGTCGATGCGCGCATAGCGGTAGCCGTGTGCGTCCGTCGTCCAGCCCCATTGCCCGCAATTGGTCAGCGCCACCGACATGGTGTAGCCGCCCGGCGTCTGCATGTGCCGGAAGGGCGATTGCGTGGTCACGGCGTCCACCCCTTGTAGCAGCGCGTCGACGAACGGCAGCGCGAATCCGCGCAACACGAACGATTGGGGGCCGATCGCCTCGCGTCCGCTTTGCGCGGTGTCGTGGTCGCCAAACAGATCCAGCGTCATGCTCATTGCGCGTCGTGGAAGATCAGGCCCAGCGTGTGGCGCCGGCCGCTGCGCAAGGCACTGACGCCGTGCCGCATGGCGGTCCTGCGCCAACCCCGCGCACCGGGCACCGGCCGCTGGTTCACGGTGAAAATCAGCGCGTCGCCCTGTTGCAGCGGCAGCACGTCCGCCCGCTGCTCGCGGCTGCTGGTTTCCGTCATCACGAATTCCCCTCCCGTGAAATCCACGCCGGGGCGCGACAAGAGCACCGCCACCTGCAAGGGAAACACGTGTTCGCCATACAGGTCTTGATGCAGGCAGTTGTAGTCGCCCGGGCCATATTCCAAAATCAGCGGGGTGGGTCGGCGTTGGCCAGCGTCGTGGCAGCGCTGCAGGAAGGCCGCATGATCGGCCGGATACTGCACGGCGATACCCAATTGCCGGTTCCACCGGTTCGCGATCGGCGCCAGCCGTGGATACAAGGCGGTGCGCAGATGCGCCAGCAATGGCGGCAGCGGATAGGAAAAGTACTTGTATTCGCCGCGGCCGAAGCCATGCCGCGCCATCACGATACGGCTGCGGTAGCCATCCGTCGCCGAATAGCCGGCCGCAAGCGACGCGCATTGCGCGGGCGTCAGCAGCCCCGGCGCGATGGCGTTGCCATGCGCATCCAGCGATTCGGCGATCCGGACCCAATCTAGGTCCGGCAAGGAGGGGGCGGGCAGGGCATCCATGACGTCGGGGCGGCCAGGCAGGAAATAGGGAAAAACCAGTCTACGCCTGCTCGCCGTCAGGCGAACTCCGCTTGTTGCGCGGTGCTCATAGCAACGGCTCCAGCGGCAGCAGCGATACGAACCAGACGGAAAACCGCTTCCACGCGGTGGTGCCCGGTTCGGTGTCGTGGCGAAGGGTTTCCCCGTTGCGCTGCTCCAGCCAGTACAGGTCGCCCTTGTCGTCCAGGCAGACGCGGTAGGCCACGTCGGGAAGGTCCTGCTTGAAGGCGTCGGCGATGCGGCGCGCCAGCGTCGGGCTGTCGATCACGAAACCCAGTTCCGTGTTCAAGGTGGCCGAGCGCGGGTCGAAGTTGAACGACCCGACGAAGATGCGCTGGCCGTCCACGGCAAACGTCTTGGCATGCAGGCTGGAACCCGAGCTGCCGAAGGGGCCCATGCTCTTGTTGCGCTCGACCTCGCCCGACATGCGCTTCATCTCGAACAATTCCACGCCGCTGGCCAGCAGGTCCTTGCGGCGCTTGGCGTAGCCGGAATGCACCACGGCGACGTCGGTCGCTTCCAGGGCATTGGTCAGCACCTGCACCTTGACGCCACTTTTGGCCAATTTCGCGAAGGCTTCCGTGCCGGCCGCGGTGGGCACGAAATACGGCGACACCAGTTCCAGGTTGGTCGTCGGCGCGCCGATGATTTCATGCAGCTGGTGCGGCAGCATCGCTTCGGGCGGCGCGGTGCCCAGCGTCTTGCGCGGGTCGTCGCTGACCATGCGGGTGTTGGCCCATTCCAGGCTGAGATCGCCTTGCAGCAGCTGCCGGATGAACGGAAGTTGCCTCATGGCGTCGGCGTAGGTGGCGGCCTCGGGCGACTTTTCCACCTTGCCGGCGCGTTGTTCCAGCGCGGCCAGGGCGCCGGGTTCCGCTTTCTTCAATAGCCGGTCCACGGGGTAGGCGGACTCGCTGGCCCAGTATCGGTCGAAGTCCGTCGATACGTCGTTGACGGCCGCGCCGATCGCCAGCACGTCCAGGTCCGTGAACAACACGCCGTTGGTTGCGCCGAAGTACTCGTCGCCAATATTGCGGCCGCCAATGATGGTGGCCTGGTTGTCCGCCGTGAAGGACTTGTTATGCATGCGCCGATTCAGGCGGCTGAAGTCCGTGACATATCCCAGCGGCTTTGGCCAGCGCAGCACAAAGGGGTTGTACAGGCGGACTTCGATATTGGGGTGTTCGTCCATCGCGGCCAGCACCGTGTCAAGACCCGCCGGGCCGTTGTCGTCCAGCAGCAGGCGCACGCGCACGCCGCGGCCGGCCGCCGCGTGCAGGGCTTCCAGCAGCATCGTGCCCGTCATGTCGTCGTGCCAGATGTAGTACTGCACGTCCAGGCTGCGCTCGGCGACGTGCGCCAGCATCATGCGGGCGGCGAAGGCGTCATACGGGTTGGAGAGCGGGTGGATGCCCGACTTGCCGGGGTGGGCCGCCGCCAGTGGCGTAATGCCGCGGCCCAATGAGGTGGCGGCCGATTGCTCGGGCGTCAGCGTCCGGGATTCGTTGCGCTTGTCCAGCGGAGGCAGGCTGCATCCGCTTAAAAACGAAAGGCAGAGGGCGGTCATAAGTAGGGGTTTGGCCAAAAGCATGCCCGTATTGTGCCGAAAAAACCCCGGCCGGCTGGGTCTTGAAGATTTTCCATATTTGGAATAAATTCCCGAATATGGAAAACACGCCAATCGATGCCGATCTGGACCGGCGTATCGCCCAGCGGTTGAAGGCGCTGCGGCAAGAGCGCGGCTGGTCCCTGGATGAATTGGCCGGCCTGGCCGGCGTCAGTCGCGCCACGCTGTCGCGGCTGGAAAACGCCGACGTCAGCCCTACCGCCAGCGTGCTGGGCAAGCTGTGCGCGGCCCATGGCCTCACGATGTCGCGGCTGATGATGATGGTGGAAGACGATTTCGTGCCGCTGGTGCCCGAACGCGAACAGACCGTGTGGGTCGATGACAGCGCGGGCTTCCGCCGGCGTTCGGTGTCGCCGCCCGCGCAGCAGTTGGCGGGCGAAGTGCTGGCCTGCGAACTGGCGGCCGGCGCGCGCATCACCTATGACCATTCGCCGCGGCCGGGCCTTGAGCACCATTTGCTGATGCTGGAAGGCGAGTTGCACATCACTGTCGACGGCCAGACCCATGCCTTGGCGCCGGGCGATTGCCTGCGCTATCAATTGTTCGGCGCCAGCCTTTTCATCACACCGCCGCATCGCGGCGCCCGCTACCTGCTCTTCATCGTCTGAACTGCCATGTCCGACCACCACGCTACCCTTGAATTGACCCTGCTGACGGCGGAAGACGCCGCAGCCAATCTGCCCGCGCTGGGCGAACTGCTGCATGCCTGCGTGCAGGGCGGGGCCAGCGTCAGTTTCGTCCTGCCGTATTCGCCCGACGACGCGCAAGCCTTCTGGCGCACCAAGATCCTGCCGGCGCTGCCCGGCGGCAAACTCGCGTTGTGGGTGGCGCAGCAAGACGGCCGCATCGCGGGATCGGTGCAATTGGACAGCGACACGCCGCCCAACCAGCCGCATCGCGCCGAGGTGCGCAAACTGCTGGTGCACCCCGATTTCCGCCGTCGCGGCATCGCCCGCCGCTTGATGCGCGAGGCGGAAGCCCACGCGGCCCGCATCGGCCGCAGCCTGCTCACGCTGGATACGCGCAGCGGCGACAGCGCCGAACCGCTATACGCATCGTTGGGTTATGTAGCGGTCGGACGGATCCCCGATTTCAGCCGCGATCCGCATGACGCGGGCAAGCTGGATGCCACGACGATCATGTACAAACGGATCGGTACGCTGGCGCCAGCGCAGTGATGCGGCAGCAAAAAGGCCACCCTTGGGTGGCCATCGCGCTTAGTCAGAACCCGTTCAAGCCAGCGGCTTGATCCCCACGCTGTACGGAGGCGCGTTGCCGCGTGCGGCGGCCTTGATCTTCAGCATCGAGCCGCCCGGCGTGAACTCGAAATCTTGAAGCGGCACTTCGAACCACTGGTGGAAGCTGGTGCGGGAAAACTCCGGCACCCAGACTTTGGCGCGGCGGGCATCGCAGTGGAACTCGACCAGCGTGCGGTCGATGCCCAGGGGGCGAGTGTTGCCGATGCGGTAGCTGACGCGCAGTTCGGCGCTTTCGGTCGAGCCGGGGCGCCAGGTCAGGCCGATGGATTCCATGAATTGTTCAATCGCCTGAATGCCGCGATACATAGCTGACTCCGAATGCTGTCGGGCGCTGCGCGCCCACTAAAATCCGCCGCTTGCCGCGGCGGGAAACAGAGGGATTATCCGCCATTCCGAGGCAGCCTGCCCAGCCGCCGCCCCGGTCGAGCCCGAGCAGGGGCGATTGTCCGGGCGGCCGCGGGCTCAGGCGTCCGTTTTGGCGCAGAACGCCAGGATGGCGTCGGCGACGGCTTGCGGTGCCTCGCGTTGCGGGAAATGGCCCACCCCCTCCAGCACGCGGCGGGCGTAGCCGCCCTGGAAGAATGCCTCCTTGCCTTCCGAGGATGCGGGCTGGTTGCAGGTGTCGGCGCCGCCATGCAGCACCAGCGTCGGGACGGTCAACACCGGCGCGGGCGTCAGCAGGGCCGTGTCGGCCGAGTAAGCGGGGTCGCCGTCTGCATTCCCCCAGCGGTGGCGATACGAATGCAGCACCACCTCGGCCCAGTCGGGGTTGTCGAACGCCCGCGCCGCTTCGTCGAAGTCCTGGGGCGCGTACCAGGCGCCAGGGGACCAGGTGTCCCACATGAAGCGGGTGAATTCGCGGCGGTTGCCGCGTACCGCCTCGGCGCCGCGCGGCGTCGCCATGAACCAGTGATACCAGTAGTTGCGGGCCTGGGCCAGCGACAGCGTCTGGTTCGGATCATTGGTGCCGTAGCCAACCGACAGCAGCACCAGTTGCGCCGCTACGCCGGGCCGCAGACCGCAGGCGTTGGCCGCGGCGCGCGCGCCCCAGTCGTGGCCCACCAGCAGCGGTTGCCGCAAGCCCAGCGCGTCGACGACGTCCAGCAGATCGCGCCCCAGGGCCGCGAGTTCGCCGCTGCGCGGCGTGGTGGCGTCCCGGAAGCGCGTGGGGCCGAAGCCGCGCAGCGCGGGGCACAGCACGCGGTAGCCTTCCGCCGCAAGGCGTGCGGCCACGGTGTTCCAGCTTTCAGGGCTGTCGGGCCAGCCGTGCAACAGCACGGCGGTGCGGGATCCGGAGGGATTCCATTCCAGGTAGGCGACATCCAGCAACGGAGTCTGGACGCGGGCGTAGGCGGGCATGGCGGGTTCCTTCTTTCGGTGACGGAGCTGTCACGATAGTGGTCCGGCTTGTCATGATTCTTGATGAATAGGCATCTATTATCAATAAATCATGAATATAAGGACGGCAGGCATGGATACCTTGAACGACTCCTCTGGCGCGGTGCTGGACCTGACGCTCTTGCGCACGTTCCTGGAGGTCGTGGACAGCGGCGGCTTTGCGTTGGCCGCCGATGCCCTGGCGTTGACGCCGTCGGCCGTCAGCGGACACATCAAGCGGCTGGAGGTATTGGCGGGCGCCACCTTGCTGGACCGTACCACGCGCAGTTTCGAGGTGACGCCGGCGGGTGAGACGCTGTATGCCTATGCGCGCAACATCGTCGATCTGGAACGCGAGGCGCGGGCCCGGCTGAGCGGCACGCGCCTGAAGGGGCGCTTGCGCATCGGCTCGTCCGAGGATTTCGCGGGCGCGTGGCTGGCCGAGGTGCTGCACGCCTTTCACCGTGGGCATCCCGAAGCCTCGATCGAGCTGAAGGTAGGCGTCACCGCCGATCTTTTGCGCCAGCAGGCGCGGGGCAAGCTCGACGTGGTCTTCGGCAAGCAATGTTCGCGTGTGCAGGACGAAGGCGAACTGTTGTGGGAAGAAGATCTGGTGTGGGCCTGGGGGGCGGACAAGCCATGGAAACCGGGGCGGCAGGTGCCGTTGGCCGTGTTCCCGGAGCCTTGCGTGTACCGCGAGGCGGCCATCGCGGCATTGGGGCACACGCGGCAAGGATGGGCGCCTGTATTCGAAAGCGGCAGCATGGCCGGCTGCCTGGCCGCCGCGCTGGCGGGCTTTGCGGTGGCTCCCGTGGCCCGCAGCCAATTGCGCGAGGGCTTGCGCGCGCTGTCGGCGGATGACGGCATGCCCGACCTTCCCATGACGCGGTTCTACGCGTATCTGCGTTCCGCCGAGCCGGCGGTGCAGGCATTGGTGGCGGCCGTCAGGCAGACGGGCCAGCGGCGGCGCTTCGGGCGCTGATCCCTGCAGGCATCGCCAGCGTTTATCGCCGCCATTGAGTAAAGCAAATAGACGGCGCGCGCCATGGCCCGCACCATGACGCTCATGTCCTTACCGAGGCCGGCGCGCAGTCCGCCGGCCGGGACGCTTCACTCAAGGAGTCATCATGGCGAATTTCATACTGGCATTGGTCAACGCGGAACTCTCGCTGTTCGGCGTTCAGGCGGCGGAAGAGCCGACGGCGCCTGCCGCCGTCACGCAGGACACCGCGCCCGCGTTCGACCGCGAGCATTACCGTAGCGCGCTGGGCTGAGCGCGTGCGCTGCGGCGCGGCGCAACGGGCATCAGCGGAGAAATAGGCAGGTTTCACGCAAGAACGAGCCTGTACGCCGGTCCGCACGATTCTTAATATCCCTACCAGGCTCAGGGCCGAAGTGTCGGGCATGAACGCTTCGCCTGGCCTGGCCGCACGGCATCTTGCCGACGGCTGCAAGCATGCAGGCTAGCAAGGGATGGGAATCGCATGAATACCGAAAAAATCTGGTTGGTGACGGGCGCGTCGACGGGCTTGGGCCTGGTACTGGTGAAGATGCTGCTGGACCGAGGGGTCAAGGTGGCGGCGACGGCCCGTGATGGCGATGCACTGCTGGAGGCCGTGGGGGCCAAGCTGGAAGGGCAGTTTCTGCCCTTGTCGGTGGACCTGGCCGACGAACGCAACGTGCGCCGCGCGGTGGCCGCCACGGTCGCCGCGTTCGGCGGCGTGGACGTGGTGGTCAACCATGCCGGCGACGCCTTGCAAGGCGCCCTGGACAGCTTGTCCGACGATGCATTGCGCGGCACCTTCGACATCAATGTCTTTGGCATGTTGAATGTGATCCGCGCCGTGCTGCCCCGCATGCGCGCGCAACGCAGCGGGCATGTGTTCAACATCTCGTCGATCCTGGGCTTTGACGGCGGCCACGCGGAATGGGGCGCCTACAGCGCGGCCAAGTTCGCGGTCAGCGGGTTGACCGAAGCGCTGGCCGCCGAGGCATCGGCCTGGGGCGTGCGGGTGTCGCTGGTGTATCCGGGCGCCATGCGCGCGGCGTCGGTGGCGGGTCGCGGCGATGCGTCCGACATGCCGGCGCGCGATCCCTTGCTGCAAGCCTCGGGCAGCGATCCGGCGAAGGCCGCGCAAGCGCTGATCAGCGCGGCGCAGGCGCAGTACGCGCCGTTGCATCTGTTCCTGGGCCGTGACGCGTTCGACCAGGCGCGCGGCAAGATCCAGTCGGTGCAGCAGGAGTTGGCGCGCTGGCGCGAGATGTCGGTGTCGATCGGCTCTGTCGACGAACGGCGGCTGGCGGCTTGATCTTGGGGCGCGGGCCGGGCGCTATGCCGTAAAGCCTTGCGCAACCTGGTAGGCGCCCAGCAGCGCCAGGCTGATCATGAAGCACAGCTTGAAGGTGCGCGGGGACAGCCGGTGGCGCAGCCATTGGCCCAGCGCCATGCCGATCAGCGCGGGCAGCAGCATCAGCACCGAGGCGCCGGCTGCGCTGGAACTGTAGCCACCGTTCAGCCACAACCCCGCCGCCAGGGCCACCGTCGACACCGTGAAGGAAATGCCCATGGCCTGGATCAGGCCGTCCCGGCCCAGGTTCAGCGCCTGTAGAAAAGGCACGGCAGGAATCACGAACACGCCCGTGGCTGCGGTGATCACGCCCGTGATCGCCCCGACCACCCCGCCCAGCGCCTGTTCGTACCGGCGCGGCACGCCAAGCGGCGAGCCGAACAGCCCCCAGCCCGCGTAGGCGATCAACGCCAACCCCAGGTACACGCTGGCCCAATGGCCGCTGGGCGCGCCCAGCCATCGCGCGCCGGCGACCGTGCCGACGCAGACGCCCGCCTGCATGGCGCCGATGCGGCGCAAGGTGGGCAACAGCGTCGGCCAGGGCCGCGCCTGCCACAGATTGGTAACCAGCGACGGCACGATCAGCAGCGCGGCGGCTTGCGCGGGCGCCATGACCAGGGCCAGCATCGCCATGGAAATGGTGGGCAGGCCCAACCCGACCACGCCTTTCACGACGCCGGCCAGGATGAACACCGCGACCGTCAATGCCAGCAACGTGGGAGGGCCGCCGGGAAGCAGGTCCATCGGATTCATGAACGCTCGCATTGGAAGGGTTGTGCCTGCCTGGGCCGGCCGAAGAGGGCGTAGGCGACGTCCCCTGGCGGCGCGCCGTCCTGGCGCGCGGCGCGCAGCAGCCATTGCCGCGCTTCGCACAGGTCCGCAGGCAGGGCCGCGCCGTACAGCGCCGGGCCGCCGATCAGGGCCATGCCCAGCAGGCGTTGCGCCGGCGCATGGTCTTCGCGCGCGGCGGCGCGCAGCCAGGCCATCATGCCCGGCACGTCTCCTTCGGTCTGGGCCTCCAGCGCCAGCGCATACTTCTGCGCGGGCGTGGTGTAAGCGGTAAGGCCCGGTTGGGCTATGGCGGTGCCTGAGGTGTGCACGGCAAGTATCAGCAGCGCGACGCCTGTCCACCGCAACCGACGGCCGCATCGATTGAAGGTCATCATGGTCACCTTAACGGTTCAGTTCAACGGGTTCGTGGAAGATTGCCGTTATTCTGCGCCGCCATGGCCGTCAATCGATATCGGGAAATGGCATACACAGCCTATGGTCCAGCCTGAGGGTCGCCGTGCTACGCTGGCCCAATGCGATTCGACCTGACCGACCTACGGCTCTTCCTGAACGTGCAGGAAACCGGCTCCATCACCGCAGGCGCCAAACGTTCCCACATGACGCTGGCTTCTGCCAGTGAACGCATCCGCGGCATGGAAGACACCTTGGGCGTGCCCTTGCTGCTGCGCGAGCCTCGCGGCGTCGAGCCCACGCCGGCTGGCCGGACATTGGCCCACCATGCGCGGGTGGTGCTGGCCCAGATGGACCGCATGCGCGGCGAACTGGACCATTACGGCCACGGGCTGAAAGGCCATGTGCGCGTGCTATGCAACACCACGGCGCTAAGCGAATACCTGCCGCCGGTGCTGGGTGCTTTCCTGAAGGATCATCCGCGTGTGTCGGTGGACCTGGAAGAACGGCTTAGCCACGAGATCGCCGATGCGCTGCGCGCGGGCACGTGCGACATCGGCGTGCTGGCCGATTCGGCCGATTTAAACGGTTTGCACACGCTGACTTTCCGCCATGATCCCTTGACGCTGGTCGTGCCGCGCGGGCATGCGTTGGCGGGCCGTTCGGCGGTCACACTGGCCGAGGTGGCGGAGGAGGAGTTCGTGGGCCTGGTGGAGGGCAGCGCGTTGCAGGAGCACATCGCGCACCATGCGCGGCGCGGCGGAAAAGTGCTGTCGTACCGCGTGCGCCTGCGTAGTTTCGACGCGGTATGCCGGATGGTCGGGCAAGGCGTGGGCATCGGTATCGTGCCGCGCGTGGCCGCGATGCGCTACGGCCGAGCCGCGGGCGTGCTGCGCGTGGCGCTGGCCGACGACTGGGCCGCGCGCGACCTGGTGCTGTGCATGCGCGAGGCGCTGCCGGCCTACGCCGCCGAGCTGGTCGCGTACGCGCTGCGCGATGCGCCCGCGGCTACGGGCGCGCCACGGGATGGGGGTTCCGCAGGTGGCCCCGGTCGAACCACGAGCCGGAAGCGACGGCCGTCAGGATGATCAAGCCGTACAGGCACATCGCCACCGCGGCGATCAGGAAGAACACCGTCAGCGATCCGGTCAGGTGCAGCGCCACGCCGCCCGCGCCCACGGCGGTCAAGAGGCGCAGGCAGCCCGCGACCAACGGCCATTTCAGCCGGCCCGCGCCTTGCGAAGCGAAGTACATCGAGAATCCCAGCGCAAAGAAGCCGTAGACCGGGCCCACCGTGCGCAGATACGCGGAGCCGGCTTGCAGCATGTGTTCTTCGGCGCCGAACAGCCGCAACCACGCTTCAGGGAAGCACGCGGCCGCCAGCCCGATGGCTTCGGCCAGCACGAAGGCCATCGCGCCGCCCGTCAACGCGATTCGCATCGCGCGTTCGGGCTGGCCCGCGCCGATGTTGGACGCCACCATGGCGACCATGGGCGCGCCCAATCCGAAGGCAATGGGAATCAGCAGATACTCCAGCCGCACGGCGATGCCGTAGCCCGCCACGGCGGCCGTGCCCGCATAGGCGCCGACCAGGGCCGCCGTCAGCGCCACCAGCGCATTGGTCAGCAAGGGGTTCAACGTGGCCAGCGCGCCCACGCTGAGGATGCTGCGCATCAGGTTGGGGTACAGCCGGCTGAGGACAAGCCGCGCGGGGTTGCGGCCGCTGGCGCAGTAGGCCCCCAGGATCAGCGCGCCCACGCCGTAGTAGATGACGAGCGCCCACCCGCCGCCCGCCACGCCCAGCGCGGGGAACGGCCCCCAGCCGAATATCAGGCATGGCGACAGCGGGATCAGCAGCAACGCGCCGCCGCAGATCACCGCGCCGGGCACCAGCATGTTGCCGGTGCCCCGGATGACGCTGGCGAACGCATTCATCAGCCACATCAGGACGATGCCGCCGAAGATGACATTGGAGTAGGCCAGGGCGGCATCCAGTGCTTCGCCTTCGGCGCCCAGGGCGCGATACAGCTGCGGCCCGAAAACCAGCAGCAACACGCAGAAGACCAATCCCAACAGCGCGTTCAGCACCACGGCGTGCAGCACCAGCTGGTCCGCCTCTTGTTGGCGGCCACCGCCCAGCGCGCGCGCCACGGCGGCGGAAATACCGCCGCCCATCGCGCCCTGCGACATGTTCCCCATCAGGAACAGCACCGGCACCACCAGCGCCACGCCCGCCAGCACGGAGGTGCCCAGTCGGGCCAGGAACCAGGTCTCGATCAGGCCGGTGGCGGACTGCGCGGACATCATCAGAATATTGGGCCATGCCAAGCGTGCCAGCGTGGGGGCGATGGGCGCCTCAAGCATGGCTTGCAAGCGCGCATTGGCGGGGCGTGGCGGAGGCGTCGCTGACATGGGGCGTGACCGGAACGGGATGCGGTAAAATTTACGTGCATATGCCAATACCTGTCAAGAATGAACTGGACGCGCGTCCGGCCCGGCAGTAGCGTAATGGCTTTGTCCTTTCCCGTTGCCGTTCCCGCCGCCATGTCCGCCGCCGATCCTTCCGTCCCCGCCATTGTTCCAGACCCTCTGGTCTGCAACGGCGCCGCCCTCCGCAAAGCGACCCGTCGCGTGTCGCAGCTGTATGACACGGTATTGGCGCCTTGCGGCCTGAAAGTGTCGCAGCATTCCATCCTGATCCACATCGCGCGCGCCGGCACGCCGTCGATGACGGACCTGGCGCGCGCCATGGTGCTGGACCGGTCCGCGCTGGCGCATAACCTGAAGCCGCTGGAACGGGACGGCTACGTGCGGACGGCGCGCGACGAACGCGACGGCCGCAGCCGCCGCGTGGCGCTGACGGATGCTGGCCGCGCCAAGCTGGCGGAATCCAAGCGCTTGTGGAAAGACGCGCAGAACCGTTTCGAAGCGGCCTATGGCGCAGAGCGCGCGGCGGCCCTGCGCCATGCGTTGGCCGACATCTTCTCCGACGAGTTCGCGCTGGCGTTCAGCCGGGGTTAGCCACCTGCCGGATGTTCCGCGGGCCGCCTGCGGCCCGGCCAACCCAACAGCGCGACCGCGCCCAGTACGCAGGCCATCCCGGCGATCTGGGCGCCCGTCAGGGGTTCCCCCAGCAGGCCCGCCGCGAGCGCGACCGCCGATGCCGGCGCCAGCGCGGTAAAGAGCGCCGCTTCGGATCCTTGCACGCGGGCGGCGCCGGCGTACCACAGCAGGAAGCCGCCCACCGTGGGCACCACGGCGTAGTACGCCACGGCCATGAGCGCGTCGCCGGACACGTCCAGCTGCCAGGGCGATTCCGTCACGCTCGCCAGCGCCGAAAACGCCAGCCCGAAACCCGTCATGACGGTGGAGAGCGCAAGCGGGGGAACCGGTATGCGCAGCCGTTTGTTCAGCAGGATGAACAGCCCTTCGCACAGGACCGCGCCCAGGATCAACGCGTTGCCGGTCCATGATGGGGCGCCGCCCGCAGCCGCGGCATGACGCGTCATCAGCCAGACGCCGAAGCCGGCGGCGGCGATCGCGGCCAGCATGGCCTTGCCCGGGCGTTCCCCCAGCAGCACGATCGCGATGGCGGCGGTGACAAGCGGCAGCGTGCCCAGAATGATGCCGCCGTCCACGGCCGACGTGCGCTTCAGCCCTGCGATCAGCAGCGTGGTGTAGCCGACGCTGCCGGCGATGGCCTGCGCCGCCAGCAACAGCCAGTCGCGCCGGCCCACGCGTGGCATCCGGGCGCCGGTGACGGCCATCAGCAGGGCGAAGCAGGGCAGCGCGATGGCAAACCGCAGCGCCGTCGCGGTGAAGGGCGGCAGCCCCGTCCCGATGATCTTGCTGGCCACGACCGTGCTGCCGACCAGCACCATGGCCGCCGCCAGGCAGCAATACCCTTGCATCCTTCCATTCATGTCCGTCTACGCCGCAGAGTCAGAAAGGCGCAGCGTAGGGCGCAGGCGAGGCGCCAGTCTTGAATGAAATTGCAGGGGGACCGACGCGGCGCAAATGATCAGCGCGCGGCCAGCGCATAGCGCCGGGGAGACACGCCGTACGTGCGCACGAACAGGCGGGTCATGTGGCTTTGGTCGGCAAAACCGCCCGCCGCGGCGGCGTCCGCAAGCGCCTTGCCTTCGCGGATCAGGCGGCGCGCCACCAGCAGCCGACGCTGCATCTGGTAGGCATGGGGCGTCAGGCCCGTGGCGCCGGCAAAGGCGCGCAGGACCTGGTAGCGGCTCAGGCCACTGGCGGCCGCCAGATCGGCCAGCGATATCGTGGCGGCGGGGTCGTCGTCGATCAGGGCGCGGGCGTGGCGTATCGCGTCGGGCACGCCGCGGCCGGTTTCCGGCGGCGCGTACGGGCTGTGCGCCGCCGCCACGATGCGCAACAGCAGCGCGTCGCACGCCAGCCCGGTTTCGGCGCCATCCGTCACGTGGGCGTAAAGCGCCAGCACATCGCGCGCCAGCGCCGGGTGATCCCGGGCGGGGTGTTCAAATTCGTAGCGGCGTCCGTCTGCCAGCAGCTCGGCCGCGCTTTGCGCGATCACGGCCGGGTCCAGATACAGCATCTGCCAGGCGCGCGTGCCGTCACCGATGGGCGCGCCGTCGTGGACCTCGCCCGGGTTGACGGTAATGACGTAACCGGGGCCAGCCTGCACCCGGCCGCGCCCGCTATGCGACACCTGGGCGCCTGCGCGGATCACGCCAATGCCGAATTGATCGTGCGTGTGCCGCGAAAAGGCGTGTCCGCTGCACGCCGCCACGGCCTGCACGCCGGCAAGCACGCTGCGCCGCATGATGAACTGGCCGGGTGGCATGCGCGTGGCCTTGCCAGGGCGGTCAGCCCTTGTATTCCTTCATGACTTGCTGCAGGAATTCGGCGCGGCTGATCTTGCCGTCCTTGTTGGCGTCCATGGCCGCAAACTGTTCAGCGGACAGGTTATTCGGCAATTCGCTCTTGCTGAGATGGCCGTCTTTGTTGGCGTCCAGCTTGGCGAAAGACTCTTCCATGAAGGCCTGGTATTCGCTTCGGCTGACCGCGCCGTTCTTGTCGGTGTCCAGGCGCTGCATTTGTGCCGGCGACAGCTGGACGCTGCCTTCGGAAGCGGGAGCGGCCCAGCCGGGCGCCGAGATAGCCAGCGCGGCGAATGCCGCGCTCAAGGTAATGAACTTCTTCATGGTTTTCCTTCCCTTGCCGGCCGAAGCCGCGATTCTTGCAGCGTAGCCGAAATCACTTTAACGCGCTGCAACGGAAGGCCGCTTCTATTGCAGCCCGTTCCAGCGCGCCACGGAGGGCTCGGCCGCTGCCCACTTCCATTGCCCGTCAGGCTGGCGGCAGATCATGCTGATATAGGCCGGTGCAGGCGCATCGTCCTGCTCCACCGTGAACAGCACTTCGCGGCAGCGCGCCAGCGGGGTATCGATGTCGCGCACGACCTGGATGCCGCCGCGCTCATTGCCGACCGGCAGCGCATGGCGGATCTGCCACTGACGCACCTGGCCGATGGGCAGTTCGCCCGCCGCGTTGGCCATCACGTTTTGCTGATCGTTCTTCCACTCGCGCAGCACGTATTTCACGGTGGCGTCGACGGCGGCCTGCACGCTGACGCCGATGGCGTAGCCGGCAACGGGATTCGCGGTGGCGGCCCCGCTGACGGTGCCCACCACGGCGCCCGCCGCGCCACCGATGGAACTGCTTTGGCAGCCGCTCAATCCGACGGCGGCGGCCAGCGTCGCCAGCAGGCATGCGCGGCGCATCACTGCAACGATCCCCAGCGCGCCGTGGCCGGTTCGGCGTTCGCCCAGCGCCACTGCGCGCCGTCGCGGCAGACCGTCGTGACGAAGAATTCGCGCGACGGTTCGTCGCCAGCCTTGTCGGCCGGCGTGTCGATCGAAAAGACCACTTCCTTGCATTCCAGGCCCACGCCGCCAAATGCACGGCTGACAGCGACTTGGCCGTGCGCATCGCCTTCGATGGGAAGCTGGTGCTTCACGCTCCAGGGCGCGACGGCGCCCACGCCCAGTGGCCCGGCGGCGGTGGCAATGGCGTCTTGTTCTTCGCCCCGGGTCTTGCGCTGGGCGTAGGCCAGCGCGGCTTTGGCGCCCGCCTGCACGCCCAGGCCAATGCCGGTGGCGACGGTCGCGTTGTCGGTGACTTTGTTGGCGATGGCGGTGCCGGCGATACCGGCCGCGGCGCCGGTGCCTTCGCTTAGCAGCGAGCTGCAGCCGGACAGCGTGGTCAGCGCGGCGAGGGCGATCAGGGCAAGCGCGCGGCGGTTCGGGTGATGTGGCGAATGAGTGAACAAGCGGCTTGCCTCCTGCGTGATACGTGGCGCCGCAAGTATAGGAGGGCGGGCGCCCGCGCGGACGCGGCCTTTACATTTCTTGGCATTCCGCCCGTGGCGACGGGGCAGGGGCGAAGGCAGGCCAAGGGGGCACGGTGACGCCAGCGGCTCAGGCACGGTACCTGGCTACGCGCCCAGCCGCGCGCCCTTGGTATAGACCTCGCGCAAGGCCGATGCGAACAGCGCGTCCACATTGCGCCGCAGGCCGTCTGCTCGGGTGAACAGCGAGATCGGGGGCAGGGTCCAGTCGAAGGAATAGGGCACGATGGCGGCGCCCGCGATGCGCACCAGTTCATCGGCGATGTCGGCGGGCAGGATCGATACGGCGCGGTCACTGGCCACGATCATTTCTCCGATCAGTTTGGACGAATCGCTTTGCACCGACGGTGGCGGCGGCGGCAGGCCGGCACGCAGGAAGATGTCGGCCACTTGTTCCCGGATGGGGCTGCCCGGCGTGCCCAGGATCCAGTCCAGGTCGGCCAGCCGGTTCCATTCCAGCCGGGACCGGCCCAGCCGCGCGGCCAGGCGGCGGCTTGCGATCAGCCGGGGCTGCTGGTGATACAGCACTTCGAAGTCGATGTTGCTCAGGTCCACCGACGGCGTCGCCCAGCCCACCACGATGTCCAGGGTGTGGTCGCGCAGCTGGCGCAGCAGCGCGGGCCCCTGGCCTTCGTGGATGGTGGCGGTGATGCGGCGGCCTTGCGGCAACGTGCGGCTGATGGCCGCCGACAGCATCTGGCCCGACACGAAGGGGATGACACCGATGTGCAGGTGGGCGGCGTGGCCGGCCGCCACGGCCTCCATTTCCTGTACCAGATGGCCCAGGTCGTGGACCAGGCCCCGGGCCCGTGCCAGCACCACGGCGCCCAGCGCGGTAGGCGTCATGCCGCGCACTGACCGGTCGAAGAGCGGCACGTCGAACATGCTTTCCAGTTCGGCCAGGGCGTTGGTCACCGCCGGCTGGCTGGTGGCCATGTGCTCGGCCACCCGGGTCAACGACCCGTGCTGCTCGATCTGTAGCAGCAGCATCAGGTGGCGCATCTTCAGGCGCGAGGTCAGTTTCCGGATGACGGCATCCGGATCGAAGGCTGTCATAGACGAGCCATAAGGTATAGGTAATGGGACAATATTAAATCCGAATGATCGTCTTATGTCTTGGGGCCTAGAATTTTTGCATATTCAAGACAGCGAGGCTACCGCCCCATGAACAACCCTTCCGACCGCCAGGCAGCACTGGACTATCACGAGTTCCCCACCCCGGGAAAGATTTCTGTGGTGGCCTCCAAGCCGCTCGTCAACCAACGCGACCTGGCCCTGGCGTACTCGCCCGGCGTGGCGTCGGCGTGTGAAGAGATCGTGGCCGACCCGGCCAACGTCTATCGCTACACCGCGCGCGGCAACCTGGTGGGCGTGATCACCAACGGCACCGCGGTGCTGGGCCTGGGCAACATCGGCGCGCTGGCCTCCAAGCCGGTCATGGAAGGCAAGGCGGTGCTGTTCAAGAAGTTCGCCGGCCTGGACGTCTTCGACATCGAAATCAACGAAACCGACCCGGACAAGCTGGTCGAGATCATTGCCGGCCTGGAAGCCACCTTTGGCGGCATCAACCTGGAAGACATCAAGGCGCCGGAGTGCTTCACCGTCGAGCGCAAGCTCCGTGAACGCATGAAGATCCCGGTCTTTCACGACGACCAGCACGGTACCGCCATCACGGTATCGGCCGCCTTCATCAACGGCCTCAAGGTCGTGGGCAAGGACATCAAGTCGGTCAAGGTCGTGACCTCGGGCGCGGGCGCCGCCGCCCTAGCGTGCCTGGACCTGATGGTGGACCTGGGCCTGCCGCTGGAAAACATCTGGGTGA
>NZ_PCOQ01000004.1 GCF_002975275.1 Achromobacter sp. MYb9
CTCGCCCAGATAAGCCGCGCGCACTTTGGGGTCGTGCAGCATGTCGCCGGCGGGCCCGGACAGGATGATCTCACCCGACTCCATCACATAGCCTCGATGGCTGTTTTCCAGCGCCAGGCGCGCGTTCTGCTCGATCAGCAGGATCGTCACGCCTTCGCTGGCGATGGTGCGAACCACCTCGAAGACCTTCTCGACCATCAAGGGCGCCAGGCCCATCGATGGCTCGTCCAGCAACAGCAGCTTCGGGCGCGCAATCATCGCGCGACCCATCGCCACCATCTGCTGCTCGCCCCCGGACAAGGTGCCTGCCGCTTGCTTGCGGCGTTCGGCCAAACGCGGGAACAAAGTGAAGACGCGGTCGGTGTCCTGCCGAACCTGCGCCGCATCGCGACGGATGTACGCGCCCATCGCCAGGTTTTCCTCGATGGTCAACTGGCCGAAGATACCGCGACCTTCCGGCACCATGACCAGGCCCTTGCGGACCAGGTCATGCGACTTCTGGCCGCCGATCGATTGCCCGCCGTAGACCACTTCGCCGCCGGCCAGCGGCACCAGGCCGCAAATGGCGCGCAACGTCGTGCTCTTGCCGGCGCCGTTGGCGCCGATCAGGCACACGAGTTCGCCTTCGTCCACGCGCAGGTCGATCGCGCGCACCGCGCGGATGCCACCGTAGGCCACCTGCAAGCCGCGCAGTTCCAATAAGGGTTGGGATGCCGTCATGTTGCCGGGCTCTCCTTGTGAATCAGCGGATCCTGGGCCGCGCCGGCGCCCAGGTACGCTTCGATAACCTTGGGATCGCGTTGCACCTGGGCAGGTTTTCCCATCGCCAGCACCTTGCCGTATTCCAGCACCAGCACGCGGTCGCACAGCCCCATGACGAGCTTCATGTCGTGTTCGATCAGCAGGACCGTAACGCCGTCGCCGCGGATCTTCTCGACCAGCTTGCGCAGCACCACCGTTTCCGACGCATTCATGCCGGCGGCGGGTTCGTCCAGCGCCAGCAGCTTGGGATCCGTCGCCAGGGCGCGCGCGATCTCAAGACGGCGCTGATCGCCGTAAGGCAGCGAACGCGCGACGTCGTTGGCGCGATGGCCGATGCCCACGTAATCCAGCAGCTCTTGCGCCCGCGCCTCGATGGCGGCCTCTTCGGCACGCGTGCCTCGCGTGCGCAGCACCGCGCCCAGCACGCCGGCCTTGGTGCGCATGTGGCGGCCGATCATCACGTTCTCGATGGCGGACAGGTTGGCGAACAGGCGGATGTTCTGGAAGGTGCGCGCCAGGCCCGCGAACGCGACCTCGTGCGGCTTCTTGCCCGACAGGGACACACCGTTGAAGGTGCAGCTGCCCTCTTCCGGGATGTACAGGCCGGTCAGCACATTGAACAGCGTGGTCTTGCCCGCGCCGTTCGGGCCGATCAGCCCATAGATTTCGCCTTGCTCGATATCGAAGCTGACGTCCGACAAGGCCTGCAGGCCGCCGAAGCGTTTGCCCAGGCCCTGCGCTTGCAGCAACTTGCTCATGCTCCGCCTCCTTGCGCCTTGGTCGCGAGTTCGCGCTTGCGCACCGCTGACGGCCACAGGCCCGCCGGGCGGAACAGCATGACGCAGACCATCGCCAGGCCGAACAGCAGCATGCGGATGCCTTCGGGGTCCAACACCACGGCGCCGAACACCATGTGCTGGAAGGGTTCGACCACCGCGCGCAGGAATTCCGGCAACGCCGCCAGGATCAGGGCGCCCAGGATCACGCCGGGGATATGCCCCATGCCGCCCAGCACCACCATGCACAGGATCGAGATGGATTCCATCAGCGAAAAGCTCTCGGGGCTGACAAAGCCCTGCATCGACGCAAACAGCGCACCCGCGACGCCGCCAAACGAGGCGCCCATCGCGAAGGCCAACAGCTTGATGTTGCGGGTGTTGATGCCCATCGCCTTGGCGGCGATCTCGTCCTCGCGGATGGCTTCCCATGCGCGCCCGATACGCGAATTTTGCAGGCGCACGCACACCACGATGATGATGAGCGTCAGCGCCAGCAGCAGGTAGTAGTACTTCTCGGGCCCGGTGAACCGGATGCCGAACAGGCTTTCCGTCCGTCCGAACGCAAACTCGCCCACCTTGAAGGTGTCGATGCGGTTGATGCCCTGCGGTCCGTTGGTGATATTGATGGGCGCGTTCAGGTTGTTCAGGAAGATGCGGATGATTTCCCCGAAGCCCAGGGTGACGATCGCCAGATAATCGCCTCGCAACTTCAGCGTTGGCGCCCCCAGCAGCACCCCGAACAGGCACGCCACGGCCAGGGCGATCGGCAGGATCGCCCAGAACGGCAGATGCAGCCCGAAGTGCGGCGATGCCAGCAAGGCCCAGGTATAGGCGCCCACCGCGTAAAACGCGATGTAGCCCAGATCCAGCAGGCCGGCAAAGCCCACCACGATATTCAGGCCCAACGAGAGCATCACGTACAACAACGCGAAGTTGAGGATGCGTACCCAGCTTTGGCCTGCCATGCCGATCACAAACGGCAGCACCGCCAGCACGATACCAATCAACGCAATGCCGATCAGGTTGCGGGTCGACAGCCCGCTGGTTTTCAACGTGGCGTTCATGCGCGGTCCCCCACACGTTCGCCCAGCAGGCCGGAGGGACGGAAGATCAGCACCAGCACCAACACGAAGAACGCGAACACGTCCTGGTAATGGCTGCCGAGAAAACCGCCGGTCAGGTCGCCGATATAACCGGCGCCCAGCGATTCAATGATGCCCAGCAGCAAACCGCCGGCCATCGCGCCCACCATGTTGCCAATGCCGCCCAGCACCGCGGCCGTGAAGGCCTTCAGGCCCAGCATGAAGCCCATCGTGTATTGCGACACGCCGTAATAGGTCGCGACCATCATGCCCGCCACGGCGGCCAGGGCCGACCCGATCAGGAACGCCGCCGAAATGACCGTATTGATGTTGACGCCCATCAGGCCCGCCACTTCGCGGTTCTGCGCGGTCGCGCGCATCGCCGTGCCCAGGCGGGTCTTGTGCACCACGGCCAGCAGGCCGCCCATGATCAGCGCCGCGATCACCACGATGGCGATCTGCAACGAGCTCATGCGCGCGCCGGCGAATTCGAACACGTGGGGCGACAGCACCTGCGGAAAGTTCAGGTAGTTGCGGCCCCAGCCCATCATCGCCACGTTCTGCAAAATGATGGACACGCCGATCGCCGTGATCAGCGCCGCCAGGCGCGGCGCGCGGCGCAGCGGCCGGTAGGCCACGCGTTCGGCCGTCCAGCCCACCGCCATGCACAGCGGCACGGACACCAGCAGGCCCACGCCCAGCACCACGAACGCGGACACGCCGGGATCGCCGCCCACCAGCGATATGGCGATGGTGGTGGCCGCCATGGCGCCGATCATGACGACGTCGCCATGCGCGAAGTTGATCAGCCCGATGATGCCGTACACCATGGTGTAGCCAAGGGCGACCAGGGCGTACACGCTGCCTAGCGTGACGCCGTTAATCAGTTGTTGAATGAAGATATCCATAGGGGCCGCGGAAATAAGCCTGGAAAAGTCGCGCGAGCCGCGCGGCCGGAGCCGTCACGGGCCGGGCGCGGGATGCGCGCCGCACACGCCGGGCGGCGCGTGCGGACAGAGCGGGCGGACGCCGGCATCGCCGGGGGCCGCCCTGTTCAACCCGCCTTAGTTGGCTTGGCTGACCATCGTTTCAACCATCTCCCACTTGCCGTTCTTGACTTCGTAGATGGTGACCGAGATTTCCTTCAGATCGCCGTGGGCATCGTAGGAGATGTGCTCGCTGGTGGCGCCCTTGCGGTTCAGCTTGGCCAGCACGGGCAGGTACTTCTCGGGCTTGGCCGAGCCGGCCTGCTCGATGGCGCTGATCATGTTCCAGGCGCCGTCATAGGCGTAGGGCGCATAGACGCCGGGGGCTTTCTTGAAGCGGGCCTGGTAGCGTTGCTCGAAATCCTTGCCTGCGGCCATCTTGTCCAGCGGCACGCCGGCAAGCGACGCGAAGGTGCCGTTGGCGGCGTCGCCGGCCAGCTTGATGAACGTATCGCTGCGGGTCATTTCACCCGACACCAGCGGCGCCTTCAAACCCAGGGTGGCCAATTGGCGCTTCATCGGGCCGGATTGCGCATCCAGGCCGCCGTAGAAGATCGCGTCGGGCGCCGAGCCCTTGATGTTGGTCAGGATGGCCGTGAAGTCATTGGCCTTGTCCGTCGTGTATTCGCGGCGGACCACTTCGCCGCCGGCGGCCTTGACGGCCTTTTCGACCTCATCGGCCAGGCCTTGGCCATAGGCGGTGCGGTCGTCGATGATCGCGACCTTCTTGGCCTTCAGGTTCTGCACCATGAACTTGCCAACCGCGGCGCCTTGCTGCGTGTCGCTGGTCATCATGCGGAACGTGGTTTCGTACCCCTGCTTGGTGTATTCGGGCGAAGTCGCCATGGCGATCTGGGGCAGACCGGCCTCGTGATAGACGCGCGACGCGGGAATCGTCGTGCCGGAGTTGAAGTGGCCGAGGATGCCCACGACATCCTGGTCCACCAGTTGCTGCGCCACCTGCACGCCCACCCGCGGATCAGCTTGGTCGTCGCGCGACACCAGCACGAACTTGGCCGGCTGGCCGTCAACCTTGATGCCCTTCTTGTTCGCTTCTTCCAGGGCCAGGTTCAGGCCGTTCTGCATGTCTTCGCCGTAGTGCGATTGCGGGCCGGTCAGCGGCGCGGCGAAGCCTAGCTTGATGTCGGCGGCCTGCGCGGCGGCGGTCATGCCGACGGCGGCGATGCTGGCGGCGAGAAGCTTCAAAGTGGTGCGGAACTTCATGGGGAACCCTCCGGGATGTCGGACTTAAGGCCTTGTTATACCTGAGCTTTTAGCCAGGCTTTTGGTTTCTTTTACTACCGCAGGCCCGGCGGTGGCCAGGTCCTGCGCATGCATTTTCTGCAAAGTCCGAATGCCGGGTTGCGACAAGCGGACTTGAGGTGCGACCGGATTTTGCTTCCAGTGCAACCTTGGCCGATATTGGAGATAACCCTTGGTTACTCGGCGATAACCCCCGACCCCTCGGAGGTTACCGCGCGGTCACTTTTTAGCCGATGGTCATGAGGCTGGCGTTGCCCCCTGCCGCGGCCGTATTCACGCTGATGGAGCGTTCAGTCAGCAGGCGCTCGGGCACGTAGCCCGCCCCCGCCGCCAGGGCGTCGGACGTCAGGCCGTGCACCGACAAGATGGCGCCCGGACGCTGCGCAATGCGCTGGTTCAGCGCTTGCAGCGCATCGCCATCGCCTTCGAACAGCACCGCCTGGTAATCCGCCTGATCGACCTCGTCGTCGGCCAGAATGCCGGCCTGCCCCTGCTGTTCGGCATCCAGCGTGGCCAGCAGCGCTTGCGCGGCCGGCGTATCCGCGAACCAGGCGTGGTTGCCCGTCAGGCGGGCCACCGACCATTGCGCCCGCGCGCCGGCTTCGGTGGCCGCCACACAATACACGGCGCCACGCGGTTCGACCATATAGGTGTTGGTCTCGCCGGTCGGGCCGGGCAACGCAATGCGCTGCGGCAACGGCGCCGCGGCGTCCAGCGCGGGGGGCAAGCCGGCCGGACGCGTGCCCAGCAAGCGATACATGTACAGCGGACCGCCCGCCTTGGGACCGGTGCCGGACAGGCATTCGCCGCCAAAGGGCTGCACGCCCACCACCGCGCCGACGATGTTGCGGTTGACGTAGACGTTGCCGGCGTGGACCTGCCCCGTCACGTGCGCGATCGTTTCGTCGATGCGCGTATGCACGCCGAACGTCAGGCCATAGCCCGTGCCGTTGATGGCATCCAGCAAGGCGTCCAGTTCCTCGCGCTTGTAGCGCACCACGTGCAGCACCGGGCCGAACACTTCACGCGTCAGTTCGCTGATGTGGTCGATTTCGATGATCGTGGGCGGCACGAAGGTGCCATGGCGGCACTCGCCGTTCAGCTCCACCTGGTCCACGCGATGGCCCGCCGTGCGCATCGTTTCGATGTGCCGCTGGATGCCATTGCGGGCTTCGGTATCGATGACGGGCCCCACGTCCACCGACAGGCGGTCCGGGTTGCCGACGCTAAGCTCGCGCATCGCGCCGCGCAGCATCGTCAGTACGTAATCGGCGTTGTCTTCCTGCACGCACAACACACGCAGCGCCGAGCAGCGTTGGCCCGCCGAGTCGAAAGCCGAGCTCAGCACGTCGAACACCACTTGCTCGGACAGTGCGGACGAATCGACCACCATCGCGTTCTGGCCGCCCGTTTCGGCGATCAGCGGAATGGTGTGCCCATCGTCGTCCAGCCGATCGGCCAGCGTGCGCGCGATGATGCGCGCCACGTCGGTCGACCCGGTGAACATCACGCCGCGCACGGCGGGGCTGGCAACCAGTTGCGCGCCCACGGTTTCACCGCGGCCCGGCAGCAGCTGCACGGCTCCCGCAGGCACGCCGGCCGCGCGCAGGATGGCGACCGCTTGCGCGGCGATCAGCGGCGTCTGTTCGGCGGGCTTGGCCACGACGGTATTGCCGGCAGCCAGCGCGGCCGCGACCTGGCCCGTGAAGATGGCCAGCGGGAAATTCCACGGGCTGATGCACAGCACCGTGCCCAACGGGCGGTGCGTGTCGTTGCTGAATTCCTGTTCGGCCTGGTCGGCGTAGTAGCGCAGGAAGTCCACCGCTTCGCGTACTTCGGCGATGGCGTTCGGCAGCGACTTGCCGGCTTCCCGCACGATCAGGCCCAGCAGGGTCTGCATCTGCTCTTCAAGCAATTGCGCCGCGCGGCGCAGGCACTGCGCCCGCTCTGCGACCGGTGTCGACTGCCAGATGGGCGCGGTGTTGGCGGCGGCGCGCAACGCGGCGTCGGCCTCGTCGGCTTGCGCCTCGATCACATGGCCCACGACGTCGCGCAGATTCGCGGGGTTGCGCACTTCAATGGCGCGCGCCGCGTCCCACGCCTGGTCGCCCTCGCCCAACATCGGACCCGCGCGCCACGGCGTGCCGGCGCTGGCCAGCAACGCGGCGGACAGCGATCCCAGCCGGTGTTCGTTGGTCAAGTCCAGGCCGGCGGAATTGGCACGGGCGCCCTGCTGCGGATTGCCATAGAGTTCGCGCGGCAGCGCGATCTTCTCGTGCGGCGCGCCCAGCGGCACAATGCGCGAGGCCGCCTCCACCGGATCGGCCACCAGCGTTTCGACCGGAATGCTGTCGTCGCCGATCAGGTTCACGAACGAGGTGTTGGCGCCGTTTTCCAGCAGACGGCGTACCAGGTAGGCCAGCAGCGTTTCATGCGTGCCGACCGGCGCATAGATGCGGCACGGGCGGTTCAGCTTGCCTTGGGCCAATGGGCCGACCACTTCGTCGTACAGCGGTTCACCCATGCCGTGCAGGCACTGGAACTCGTATTGGCCGGGATAGTAGTTCTGGCCCGCCAGTTGATAGATCGCCGCCAGCGTGTAGGCGTTGTGCGTGGCGAACTGCGGGTACACGGCTTCAGGCGCGCCCAGCAGCTTGCGCGCGCAAGCCAGGTAGGCCACGTCGGTGTAGAGCTTGCGGGTGTAGACCGGATAGCCTTCCAGGCCGTCCACTTGGGCACGCTTGATTTCGCTGTCCCAGTAAGCGCCCTTCACCAGCCGCACCATCACGCGGTGGCGGCTGCGGCGGGCCAGGTCGATGACGTAATCGATGACGAACGGCGCGCGCTTCTGGTAGGCCTGGATGACGAAGCCGATGCCGTTCCAGCCGTCCAGCTCGGGCGCGAAACACAGCGCCTCCAGCAGGTCCAGCGAAATCTCCAGGCGGTCGGCCTCTTCGGCGTCGATGTTCAAGCCGATATCGTAGCTGCGGGCCAGCGCCGTCAGCGCTTTCACGCGCGGCAGCAGTTCCGCGATGACGCGTTCGCGCTGGCTGCGGGAATAGCGCGGATGCAGCGCCGAGAGCTTGATCGAAATGCCGGGGCCTTCGTAGATGCCGCGGCCGGCCGCGGCCTTGCCGATCGCGTGGATGGCCTGCTCGTACGATGCGTAATAGCGGTCGGCGTCTTCGGCCGTGGTCGCGGCCTCGCCCAACATGTCATAGGAATAGCGGAAGCCGCGTGCTTCCATCTTACGGTTGTTGGCCAGCGCTTCGGAAATCGTCTGGCCCGACACGAACTGTTCGCCCATCATGCGCATGGCCATGTTCACGCCCTTGCGCACCAGCGGCTCGCCGCCCTTGCCGATCAGCCGGGTCAGCGCCTTGGACAGCGACTGCTCGCTGCTCACGGCCACCAGTTTGCCGGTGATCATCAGGCCCCAGGTGGCGGCGTTGACGAACAGCGATTGCGAACCGCCCATGTGCGACTTCCAATCGCCGCGGGCGACCTTGTCGCGGATCAGCGCGTCGCGCGTGGCGCGGTCGGGGATGCGCAGCAGCGCTTCGGCCAGGCACATCAGCGCCACGCCCTCCTGGCTGGACAACGAAAATTCCTGGATCAGCCCTTCCACGCCGCCGCCGCTGCGCTTGCCGCGCAGCTTCTTGACGAGGTCGGTCGCCATCGCGTGAACCTTCTCCAGGTTCGGCATGCGGGCCTGGCCCAGCAGCAGCGGCACGCATTCCGGCTCGGGGCGGCGGTAGGCCGCGGTGATCGCGGCGCGCAGCACCGACTGCGGCTGCACGTCCTGGCCAAACTCGTAGAACGGCGGCGTGGGTGCCGACTGGTTGTCGCCCGCCTCGTCTTCCGTGCCGGTATCCAGGCCCAGATGCGACATTTCGGCAGGCAGATGGCCGCGTTCGATCTTGTCCAGGTAGGCAAGGATCGCCTGCTTGTGCAGCCAATGCGGCGTGCAGTTGAGCTTGTGCGCGGCCGCCTTCAGGCGGTCGCGTAGTGCGTCATCGACTTTGACGCCAAGGGTCGTGCTGGCCATAAGAGATTGCTTCCTGTCGCATGGCAAAGGTAATACCGGATCCGAAAAGAACCCAGCATGGGTAGGACCGTATGCTAGACAGGTTGCAACCGCGTTTGTATTAAGGTTAACCCTAGGTTAACCATTTGAGATCACGCAAATTTCTCAGTCTTTCAGTGCCGAACAACCCAGCATCTGCACGGATCCGGAGCCTGCGGGAGCCTGGCCGCGCATCGCCGAAGCCATTACCCCGGCCAGACTGGCCACGGCGCGCTGCTGCGCGGCAATCAGCGCTGGCACCCCGGCTTCCGAAACGGGTTCCGTGACCAGGCTGCGGCACAGCAGGCCCGTCCCCTTCATATTCACGGGCCTGACACGCCAGGTGGCGTCCAACTGCGCCATGCTGCCGGAGACGAGGTCAAAGCGCTGCACGTCCGTCTGTACGCGCCACACGGCCGCGCCCGGACCGGGCTTAACCGCTTGCACGTCCAGCGCACCCAATTCCCGCTTCAGCGCATCCGACAGCGCGCCGCGCAACTCGTCGCCCAGCGGTGAACTCCAACGTTCCGAATACAACGCCGACACGCTGCCATCGCCCGTGCGCACCATCAGTTGCGGCTGATCCGCCTGAGTCGACAGGCTGACGGGTTGAACTTCGATCAGGAAGCCCGCTGGCGCCGAGGCGGACGCGCGCGCCGGCGCAGCCGGCCCTTGCAGGGTGTAGTAGTGCACCGGTGGCGACGAGCCGCAACCCGCCAGGGCAGCGCCGGCAACCAGCAAGGACAGGACGGTACGCATCGGGGAAATAGTCATGTTCTTCAGTTCCTGACAGGGCCTGCGCCGGGAATCGGGTCATTGCCGCGGCCGCGCAGCAAGGCTTCGGGGTTCGATTGCAGGAAGTCCGCCAACGCCCGCAACGAACGCGCCGCGCGGCTCAGTTCCTGCATCGCCTTTTCGGTATTGACCGGCAAGGACGCGTCAGAGGCCAGCATCGCATTGATGTTCGCCATCGACTCCTTGGCCTGTTTCAGCATGCCTTGCGCTTCCGGCGCCACCTGCTTGTCCAGGCGGTTCATCAGCTTGGACGTGCTGGACAGCGTCGTGCGCAGGTCTTCGCCAATCTTGTCGAACGGAATCTTCTCGATCTTGGCGACGATATTGCTGACCTGCTGCTGCAGTTGGTCAAGATTGCCCGGAATCGTCGGGATGATGGCGGGATCGGACGGCGTGAACTCCACCGGCTTGGCATTCGGGAAATCATCCAGCACGACATACAACTGGCCGGTCAGCAGATTCGACGTGCGCAGTTGTGCGCGCAGGCCGTGTTTGATCATCACGCCCAGCAAGCGGTTACCCGCCACGTCGCCGTCCTTCATCGCACGGTTGCGCACTTCTTCGTACACGCGGCCCAGGCGTTCCGGATACAGCGTGGCATCCACCAGCGAGTAGAAGCGCTTGGAAACCGGGTCGAAGTCCAGGTTGATCTGCGTGACGTTGCCCAATGTGATGCCGCTGAAGTCGATCGGCGCGCCGACCGTCAGCCCGCGGATCGACTGATCGAAGCGCATGCGGATCGGGAAGGCCTCGCCATCCGGGTTGGCACGGGCGGCCGACTCGGTGGGATACAGGTCGAACTTCGCGTCCGCGGGCGCCGGCGAGGCGCCGTCGCGGGCGCTCTGGACGGGTTCGAACGCCACC
Source organism: Achromobacter sp. MYb9 (assembly GCF_002975275.1). GTDB lineage: Bacteria > Pseudomonadota > Gammaproteobacteria > Burkholderiales > Burkholderiaceae_B > Achromobacter. The sequence goes on from NZ_PCOQ01000004.1 coordinate 10,598, forward strand.
CCGCCGACCGCCATCGACACGAGCGACTGCGTGCGCACCTTCAACCCATCGGCGTTAACGCTGAAGTCCACGCCGCTGGCATTCCAGAAGCGCGTGCCGTTGGTCACGAACTTGTCGTTCGGCGCGTCCACGAACACTTCGACGTTCACCGCGCCGCCGGTCTTGTCCAACGCGTAGCCGATCACACGGCCCACATTGATGCGGCGGAAATAGACCGGTGAACCGATGTCCAGCGACCCGAGGTCGGATGCCTTCAGCACGAAACGTTTGCCCGCGCGGTCATGCGTGACCGCGGGCGGAATTTCCAGCCCTTCGAAACTCAGCTTGGTGGCCTTGCTGGTGGACCCGTTCTTGCCTTCGACCGCGTCCACGCCGATATACGCGCCCGACAACAACGTACCCAGGCCCGACACGCCGCTCACGTCCAGACGCGGCCGGACCACCCAGAAATTGGTGCCTTCGCGCGCCAGGTCGGCCACTTCCTTGGCCAGTTCGGCCTGCACGACCACCTTGCTGCGGTCGCTATTGAAACCGATCGACTTGACCGTGCCGATGTTCACATCTTTGTAGCGCAGCTGGGTCTTGCCCACTTCCAGCCCTTCGGCCGTGTTGAACGAAATGGAGATGTCGGGACCTGCCTGCATCCAGGTGCGCACGACCAGGGATATGCCCATCAGCGCCGCCACGATCGGCACTAGCCAGATCCATGAGATCCGGCTCTTCTGCTTGCGCGAAATGGTCGGCGATTGGTACTGCTTTTCCTCACCGGATCCAGGAGCTTGGTCGGACATCAATTTTCCTTTTTCTTCTTAAGCGGGGACCCACGATTGTTGCTAGCCCACTTCTTTACTGGTGACGGGCGCCACTGGCCCCCGTGCGTGCTGCTGCGCCTGGGTCGGGGAAGCCCTACCCTCGACCTCAGGCGCCTCGATCTCGCTCTCGCCTTCCAGATCCCAACTGCGCCGCAAGTCGAAGCTCATGGCCGCCAACATGGTCAGGATCACCACCACGCCAAAGGCCGCGGCGCCGGCGCCCGCACTGATTTCCATCAGTCCCTGGAAATCGGCCAGCGCCGCCAGCAATATAACGACAAAAACGTCCAGCATCGACCATTGGCCGATGAACTCGACCATTTGATACAAGCGGGTACGCGGACGCAAATTGGTCGTGCTGCGCCATTGCTCGGTCAACAGCAGCAGAATCAACGCCAGCAATTTGGTCAAGGGCACGGCGACGCTGGCGATGAAGACGATCAGCGCGATGTCCCAGGACCCCATTTCCCAGAGCTCGACGACGCCGCCCAGGATGGTGTGGGCGCTGTCGCCCAGCACGGAACTGACCTGCATGACCGGCAGCACGTTGGCGGGAATGTAGAACACGACCGCCGCCAACAACAGCGCCCACGTGCGGGCCAGATGGTCCGGTTTGCGATAGTGCACGATCGCATGGCAGCGCACGCAATGGTGCTCTTCTTCGGGGTCCGCGTCGCGGGGCAACGCCTGCACCTGGCCGCAGACATGGCAGCCGGCCAGCACCGTATCCGGCGCGCTTTCAGGGATGTGCACGGGCACCACGCCCGAAGATTCCGCGAAACGCCACAGCACATGCGGCGACAGTCGTCCCAGCATGGTCAGAAGAATGGTCAGCACGCCAAAGGCGCCCAGCCCGATACCCGGCGACACCGCGGCCATCCCGGCCAGCTTCACCACCGCCACCAGCACGCCCAGCAGGAACACGGGCACCATGCACCACGGCCGCAGCACGCCCAACAGGCGCATCGCGCCCCGGAAGGCGGCGGGCTCGCGGCCTTGCGACAAAGGGCCCAACACCCAGAGCAACACGGTCAGTTGCAACAGCGGCAACACAAAACCGGCCAGCCCCGTCATGACGGCGACCACCCAATGGCCTTGGCGCCAGGTGATGGAAATAGCATCCAGCAGCGATGCTTGCTGCACCATGCCCTGAACGGACATGGAAGCGACCGGATAGGCGTTGGCCACCCCGAAGATAATCAGGGCGGTGATGGCGAGGGCCAGCCAATTGGACAAAGTAAGCCCGCTGTATCGCCAGAGTGTGGCTCCGCAGCGGGCGCAATTGGCAGTCTCTCCAGGTTCAAGCTGATGTCGGCGATAAACGCTTGCGCAGTGTTCGCACTCGATCAGCGGCTGGCGGTCCGCGGTCATCAGTCGATCAGTTCAACTTCCTGCTTATCCGGCGCATCCGACGAAGGCGGCTTGCCGCCGTCGTCGAAGTCCAGCGTCACCTTGCCCGCATCGTCCAGGTCGACCGTGACCGAACCACCATCGACCAGCTTGCCGAACAGCAGCTCGTCGGCCAACGCGCGGCGAATGGTGTCCTGGATGAGACGTTGCATGGGACGCGCGCCCATGAGCGGGTCGAACCCCTCCTTGGCAAGGTGTTCGCGCAGTTTCGTGGTGAACACGGCTTCCACGCGGCGCTCATGCAATTGGTCTTCCAGCTGCATGAGGAACTTGTCCACCACGCGCAGGATGACCTCGCGGTCCAACGCGGCGAACGGGATGATTGCATCAAGGCGGTTGCGGAATTCGGGCGTGAACATGCGGCGGATTTCCGCCATTTCGTCACCCAGCATCCGCGAATTGGCAAACCCGATCGACGGACGGTTCAAGGTTTCGGCGCCCGCGTTCGTCGTCATGATGAGGATGACGTTACGGAAGTCCGCCTTGCGGCCGTTGTTGTCGGTCAGCGTGCCGTGGTCCATGACCTGCAGCAGGATGTTGAACACATCCGGGTGGGCCTTTTCGATTTCGTCCAGCAGCAGCACGCAATGCGGCTGCTTGGTGATGGCTTCGGTCAAGAGGCCGCCCTGGTCGAATCCGACATATCCCGGCGGCGCGCCGATCAGGCGCGACACGGCATGGCGTTCCATGTATTCCGACATGTCGAAACGCAGCAGCTCGACCCCAAGCGTGAACGCCAGCTGGCGCGCCACTTCGGTCTTGCCCACACCGGTGGGACCCGACAGCAGGAAGGCGCCGATCGGCTTTTCCGGCTTGCCCAGGCCCGAGCGCGCCATCTTGATGGCGGCGGCCAGCGCGTCGATGGCGCCATCCTGGCCGAACACGACCGTTTTCAGGTCGCGGTCCAGCGTGGCCAGCTTGCTGCGGTCGTCGTTGGAGACGGACTGCGGCGGAATGCGGGCAATCTTGGACACGATGTTTTCGATGTCCACCTTGCCGATCACCTTCTTCTGGCGCGAACGCGGCAGCAGGCGCTGTGCGGCACCGGCCTCGTCGATCACGTCGATGGCCTTGTCGGGCAGATGACGGTCATTGATGAAGCGCGCGGACAATTCGGCGGCCGCCGACAAGGCCGCAGCCGAGTAGCGCACGCTGTGGTGTTCTTCGAAGCGGCTCTTCAGCCCGCGCAGGATCTGCACGGTCTGCTCGACGCTGGGCTCCGGCACGTCGATCTTCTGGAAGCGACGCGACAGCGCGTGGTCCTTTTCGAACACGCCGCGATATTCGGTATACGTGGTTGCGCCGATGCACTTGAGCTGCCCGGAAGACAGGGCCGGCTTCAACAGGTTGGACGCGTCCAGCGTGCCGCCCGACGCCGAACCGGCGCCGATCAGCGTGTGGATCTCATCGATGAACAGGATCGCATCGGGGTTGCCGCGGATCTGCTTGAGCACGCCCTTCAGGCGCTGTTCGAAATCGCCGCGGTACTTGGTGCCGGCCAGCAGCGCGCCCATGTCCAGCGAAAAGACCTGGGCCGCCTGCAGGATTTCGGGCACTTCGCCACGCGTGATACGCCAGGCCAGGCCTTCGGCGATGGCGGTCTTGCCCACGCCGGCCTCGCCGACCAGCAGCGGGTTGTTCTTGCGGCGGCGGCACAGCACCTGGATCACGCGCTCGACTTCGTGCTCGCGCCCGATCAGGGGATCGATGCGGCCCGCCAACGCGGCGGCGTTCAGGTCGGTGGCGTACTGGTCCAGAGGCGACTGACGCGATTCGCCCTGCTCTTCACCATTGGTCTGCTGCTCTTTCTGCACGGCGGCGGACTCCACCTGGGGCTGTTTGGTAATGCCATGCGACAGGAAATTGACCACATCCAGCCGTGTCACGCCCTGCTGTTGCAGGTAGTACACAGCGTGGGAGTCCTTTTCGCCGAATATGGCCACCAGCACATTCGCGCCGGTGACCGGCTTCTTGCCGGTGCCGCCTGCGGAAACATGCATGATCGCGCGTTGAATCACGCGCTGGAAGCCCAGCGTCGGCTGCGTGTCGACCTCGGCGCCGCTGGGGATCACGGGCGTGTTCTCCGAGACGAACTGGCGCAGGTTGCGGCGCAAGTCATCCAGGTTCGCCGCGCAAGCGCGCAGAACCTCGACAGCCGAAGCGTTATCGAGCAATGCCAACAGCAGGTGCTCAACGGTAATAAATTCATGTCGGGCCGAACGGGCCTCGACGAAAGCCATATGCAGGCTGACTTCAAGCTCTTGAGAAATCACGCTTCCTCCGTATTGCATCGAAGCGGTCAAATACACGATTCATATTCTATGCCGATCATGGCGTAACGCCAGCGATTTCAAAAACCACTCTATCGTGGCGGCCTTGTGTGTCCATGACGGTGAGCGTATACCGGCCGTCTTGCGCCAGCACCAATTTAAACGGATGACTCGACGCGCCGTGATTCACCACGCGCCCGTCAAGCATCCACCATACTTCGCCTTCGGCGCCCTGCACATCCACATCCAGCGCCACCTGCCGGCTGCCCGGCACGGGCCGCAGGACCGAGCCGTTCGCGACGCCGCCCAGGCGCAACGGCCCCTGCGTGGCGTCGGCGTAGCCGGCAAATGACGGCGGCGCCGTATCATTCAGCAGCCAGGCCGCGCGCTGTTCAGGACATTCCCCCGAGGGCACGCTGCCCAGCCTGTAACCCAATGGCCAACATGTGACTGCCGCCTGCACCGTTTCGGGCCGGCTGCGCACCTGCTGCGCCCCTTCCGGTAACGCCGCCACAATATCCTGCAGTAGCGGCGCCGCCACATTCGCCCCGAAAAATCCGGGGTTCGGCGTGCCATCCGGGCGACCGACCCAGACGCCAAGCGTCCATCTGTCGGTCACTCCGATGGCCCAGGCGTCCCGGAATCCGAAGCTGGTCCCGGTTTTCCAGGCCAGCCGCCGCGCCGGGCTGCCCGACTGGTAGAAAGGCCGGTCGGGATGCCCGCCGCCTTCCAGGATATCGCGGACAATCCAGGCGGCTCCAGCACTCATCATACGGGACTCGACCCTAGGCTGCTCCGCCCGCAGACGCGGCCGGCCAGAGATCCCCTCCCGGGCCAGCGCCCGATAAGCACCGACCAGTTCTTCCAATGTGGTGCCACCCCCGCCCAAAATCAAGCTCAAATTCGGTGCTGCACCGGCAGGCAAACGTAACCGGACACCGCCCGCCGCCATTGCCGAGGCGAAACTGACAGGTCCGACGCGGTCCAGCAGGTCCACGGCGGGCACGTTCAACGACCGCTGCAGCGCTTGCGACACACTGATCGGGCCCGAAAAAGCCGCCTGGAAGTTACCCGGCGCGTAGCCGCCAAACGACATGGGGGCGTCGATCAGCAGGCTTTCGGAATGGATCAGGCCTTCATCCAGCGCCTGCGCATACAAAAACGGCTTCAGAGTAGAACCCGGCGAACGCACGCCGCGCACCATATCCACATGGGAATAACGGGTATCGTCGGAAAAATCGGCCGATCCTGCGTAAACCTTGACCTCCAGCGTGTCGTTGTCCATGACCAGGACGGCCATCGACACCTTGGGCGGGAGGCTGTCGACGCGGTCCAGCAACATACGTTCCACCGATGCCTGCATATCCGCGTCCAGCGTGGAGGCCACCAGCGGCGGGCGATCTCCCGGACGGCGCTTGGTCGATCGGCCGCCCGCCTCCTGCAACAGTCGCTGCGCGGCAAGCGGCGCCAGCCAACGCGACCGCAACGGCGGCGCGATCACGGTTTCGATCTTGGCGTCGGCGACCTCGGCAGGCGTCCAACGGCCCAGCTCGGCCATCCGGTCCAGCACTTTGTCGCGGGCGGCCTGGGCGGCTTCGGGATGACGATCGGGCCGCAAGCGCGACGGCGCCTGCGGCAAGGCAGTCAGCATGGCGGCCTCGGCCGGACTCAGGTCGCGGGCCGGCTTGCCCAGCCACAGCCGCGACCCCATTTCCACGCCTTCCACGATCCCGCCCATCGGCGCATGCGTCAGATACAGCGACAGGATTTCATCCTTGCTGTAGTGCATTTCCAACTGCACGGCGCGCCAGGCTTGGCGTAGTTTGGCGGACATCGACCGCGACGGCTTGCCCGCCAGTTGCGGATCGATCAGCCGCGCAACCTGCATCGTCAACGTGGATCCGCCCGACACAATGCGGCGGTTGGTGGCCCATTGCCAGCCTGCGCGTGCGAGCGCCACCGGGTTCACACCCGGGTGCCAGTAGAACCAGCGGTCCTCATAAGTCAGCAAGGTGTCCAGATAGCTGGGCGACACCTGCGCCGGCTTGACCGGGTAGCGCCAGATGCCATCCCGGCTGGGATAGTTGCGCAGCGGCGTGCCGTCGGCGGCGACGACGACGGCCGCTCCGCCCGAGTCGATGGCGGGAAGCGGATACAGGCGGTCCAGCACGAATAACAACGCGGCCAGCGCAAACAACACGCTGGCCGCGATGATGCCGCGCCGCCGCCAGCGACGCGCGCGCTGGGCGCCCGTCGCGGGGGTGGCGGCGGCGGTCAAGGACGCTTGGCGCCGCGGTCGCGGATTTCGACCGTGCTCCATTGCTCGCCCACGCCCCGGATTTCGGGACGGTACATGTCTTCGGCTACCGTCGACGGCACCGCATAGCGGCCCGGGGTCACGACGCGCACCAGATAGAACACGTCAACCTTGCTGCGGCCCAGGGACACGGCGGCCACGTAGCGATCGTCGCGGAACTCGCGATGCTTGATGTTGGAATCGGCCATGGCTTCCGCCACGCGACGTCCGCCGATCGTCCATTCCTGCATCTCGGGGCTTTGCGACAGGTTCAGGTTCTCGACTTCGAAGCCCGCGGGAACGCGGTCCTCGATCAGGGCATCAGGGATGCTCTGGTTGGCCGAGGCCTGCACCCACACCACCAGCATGTCGCCGGTCTGCAACGTGCCACCATCCCACGGCTTGCCGTCCGGACGGTACCAGCCACGCTTCAACTGGATGACGTCGTTGCGCGGCTTGGGCGCAACGGTCGGGCTGCCCTGGATGTCGTATTCCACGAACAGCGATTGCGCACCGGTATTGACCAGTTGCGTATTCGCCAGATCCGCCGCCGACAGCGCCACCATCTGGTCGCTCTTGCCGCCGTCCAGCGGCTTGCGCGCGCCATTGACGGTCAGCGAGGCTTCCCACGGCGTGCCCTTGTCGCCGCCGACCGCACGGGCGGCCAGCAACAGCGCCATCCGTTCCTGCGTCGACAGGTACGAGCGATTGCCCAGACGCGCCGTCAATTGCGTCATCAGGTTTTCAAGGCGGTCGTGCTTCAAGCCGTACTGGTTGGCCAGCGCATACGCCAACGCGTAGTCGCGCACGCTGCTGCCGTAGTCGCCCAGCCATTCGTCGTAGTAGGCGTTGTAGTTGCGACGCGGGAACCCGTATTCACGCGTCATCGCGGCGTCCAGCGCAGACTTCATGCGCCCTTCGTCGCCCATCAGCTTGAACGCGGCAGCCAGCTGGATCAGCGGCAGCGGCGAACGCGCGCGCTCCTGGTAGTTGTCGAACAGCTGGCGCACGGTCGACAGCGGCGCCTTCTTGTCGCGCGCCAGCGCCAGCACCGCGGTCGACAGGCCGGCGAAGCGGCGATGGTCTTCACGCAGGATGTTGGCGTCGCTGCCGTCGATGCGGCCGGCCTCGACGTTGCGGCGCAGGTTCACGGACCACGTACCGAAACCGTTCGACGTCTGCTGCACTTGCTCCAGCAGCCACTGGCGCGAACGGTCCAGCGTGGCTTCGGGCACTTCAAAGCCCTTGTCGCGCGCGTCCTGCAGGAAGCCCACGGCATAGGCCGTCAGCCAGACATCACGCGAGGTGGAACCACTCCACAAGTTGTAGGAGCCCACCGCGTTGCGCATGCCCGACAGGCGGGCAATGGCGCCCGAGACCTGGGTCGCGCGCTCGACCTGCGTGCGCGGCTTCAAACCGAACTGCTTGGCAACATCTTCGTCGATCAGCACCCACGGCAAAGCGCGGCTGATGGTCTGCTCGGTGCACCCGTACGGATAGGCGAGCAGGCCTTCGACCAGGCGGTTGACGTTGAACGGCGGGCGGTTCGACACCGTCATGCTGATCAAGGCCGAGTCCGGATAGTACGAAGACACCCACGACGCCTGCGGCGAATTGGATTCGCCCGGGTTCAGCCTCACACGGCGCACTTGCCGTTCGCCGGCATAGGCCGGCTGCACCTGCAGCACGGACTCGCGCACGATGTGCACGGGCTTGCCAGCGCCCTGCCCGTCGACGGTCAGGCGCATCAGGCCCAGGCCATACGAACCGGTAGTGGTCGCATTGAAGCGCAAGGTCGTGCGCTGCTTGTCCTTCAGCGTCAGCGTGCGAACGCCATCAGGAATCGCCAACGGGTCCAGCGCTTCCAGCTTGACCGTGATCTTCTGTTCAGCCCCGCTCAGGTTGGTCACGTCCAGCGCAATCGCGGCCTGGTCGCCCGGCGTGATGAAACGCGGGGTGTTCAGTTCGGCCACGATCGGCGCCGCCACGACCATTTCGGTGTCGGTGCTGCCGTAGTTGTCGGCCGTGAACGCCACGGCCATCAGGCGCAGCGTGCCGTTGAAATCGGGCAGGTCCAGCGGGATATCCGCTTCGCCCTGCGCATTCAGCGTCACCGGACCCGAGAACAGGTCGACCAGCTTGACCTTCTTCGGCAGGCTCTTGCTATCGCCGCGCATGGCGGCGTCGCCGCCCCACTTCAGCTTGCCCTTCGTGCCGTCCATCTTCTCGATCAGCTTGCCGTACATGTCCAGCAATTCGGGCGCGTAACGGTGCTTGCCGAAGAAGAAGTCCAGCGGATCCGGCGTGGCGTACTGGTTGATGTTCAGGATACCGACGTCCACGGCGGACAGGGTCACCGTGGCCTGCTTGCCCTGGGCGCCGTCCACCTTGACGCGCACGGTCGTCTTGTTCTCGGGCACGACCTTGGGCGGCGCGGTCAGCTTGACGTCCAGTTTGCGGTCAGTGCTGGCGATCGGCAGGAACGCCAGGCCCAGCGCACGCGCCGGGGTCACGCGGTCGCCTTCGCTGCCGGGGCGGAACACGGCGGCGGCCACGTACAGGTCGTGACGCTTCCAGTCCTTGTTGATCGGGATCTCGATCTGCGTGCCGGTCGCCTTCACGGCCACCCACGTGGACCACAACATGCGGTCGCCTTCGACAGTGACCAGCGCCTGGCCATCATGCGGCGGCGTCAGCGTGACCTTGACGGTGTCGCCCGGCTTGGCCGGCACGCCTTCAAGCTTCATCTGCACGCGGTCCGGGCGGTTGCCCATCGCATCGGCGTCCTGCGCGTTCCAGCCCGCATAAAAGCGGTAACGCATCGTCTGGCCCGTTTCCGGATCGCTCAGTTCCAGACGGTAGCGCCCCCACTTGACCGGAACGGTCAATTGAGCGCGGTCGTTCAGCGCGATCTCACGCGAATCGACCAGCTCATCGGTTTCGGTGTAGCCGCTGTTCCAGCCGCGCTGGTCGTCAAACCGCCAGTAGTACTGGCGCTCTTCGCGGAACAGGCGCATCTGGGCCTGGGCCAGCGGTTCAATCTTGCCCTGGGCGTTCGCGCGGATCACTTCAAAACCGGCGGGCGCGCCTTCGCGGGCCACATCGCGGTCGAATTGCGGACGCACGCCGATCAGTTTGTCGGCGGGCCAGACGCTACGCTCGATGGAACGCACCACCGGGCGGCCGCCAGATTCCAGCAGGCTGGCCGACACGCGAACCTTCATGGGCGAATGCGTGCCGGACGTGTTCGGATTGACCTCGACCTGGGCATAGCCCTTGTCGTCCAACGCTGCCTCGGGCAATTCGCCAAAGGTGCGACGCGAATCGTCGGCCACATCGCCGAAGATGAAGCCCGGCAATTGCTGCGCCAGGGCGAAGCGGTCGCGCTTGACCTGGAAGGTCGACAGCAGGCGGTTGCCCGCAGCGGGCGCGCCATACAGATAGTCGCCCTGCACATCCACCGTCAGTTCTTCATCGGGCGACAGCACTTCCTGGTCGGACGTCAGCGCCATTTTCATGCGCTCGGGCAGGAATTCCTCGACCTGGAATTTCCACGATGCGTCCGGCGCGCGCGACGCGGGGTCCACGCGCAGCTCAAGCAGCCACGAACCGGTCTGCGCATCCAGCGGCAGATCGATGGCGCGCTCGACATAGCCGACCAAGTCCTTCTTGGGCTGCCACAACGTGGTTTGCACCACGCGGCCGTCGGGGCGTTTGATCGTCGCGGTCAGCGGCGCGGGGGTCAGCATGCGACCGTCCAGATCGCGCGGCAGCACCGACACGTTGAACGTTTCGCCCGGACGGTACAGGTTGCGGCCTGCGTAGACGAACAGGTTGTTCGGGCGCGACACATGGCCGCCCGTGTCGAACTCCGACAGGTCCAGCGCCGGCTCGGCCAGCGCCAGCACGGTCATTTCCTTGTCGCGCGATGCGCGGATGACGCGCGCATTGGTGAAGCTGCCTTCGAAACGGACGTGGCCTTGCGCATCGGCAGCGGCTTTGGCCAACGATTTGCCGGCGCCATCCACCAATTCGAACGTAGCGCCCGAAATGGCCTGGCCGGTTTTCAACGATACGGAATAGGCTTCGATGCGGTCGGTGTAGCGGCGCGCATGCAAGCCGATATCGCTGACGTAGAAGTACGTGACCTGGTATTCGTAACGGAAGCGGCCAGGCTGGCTCATCACCGCAATATAGATACCGGGCTCTTGCAGTTCCTTCACGCCTTCAACGGGCAGGAACGTCACGTGGCGGCGGTTCGGCTTGTCATCCGTCAGGAAACGGCCTTGGTAGACGCTGGTCGTCAACGAATTCAGACGGTCCAGGTCCCAATTGCTGACCGAACCCTTCAGGCTGCGGTTGTCGGAATAGCGCCAGCCGTCTTCCTCGTCATAATAGCCGCCGTCATCGTCGTCGGCCTCTGCAACCGTGTTGCGGCCGATACCCAGCACGGTTTCAAACAGTTCCGGCACGCGGTCAGGCGCCACGCGCAGGAATTGCACGTCGACTTCGGACACGTTGACCGTCGCCACGGGCAAACCGCCGTTCTGCCCGGCGGGCAGGACGACACCACGGCTGGCGAAATAGAACGACGGCGGCATGGCTTGCGTGTTGACTTCGCAATTCGACGATTCGGCCAGCACGACCTTGTCGCCCACGCCCGGCAGGCCCGAGCGCACCGTGATCGCGTATTTGCGCTGCGGCTGAACGTAGGGGAAGTACACCATGCGCGGGTTGTCGCCCACGATCCAGTTGCCCTTCACGATCTTGCCCTTCGGCGCGGAATCGCCCGGCTTGACCGAGGCGGGCTGATCATTCGGGGACGCCGACGATTCGCTATCCTGGTCTTCCTTTCCAGAGATGGCGCCGATATCGGTCACCTGAAGGAAGCTATCCAGATTGGCCTTGCCGTCCACCGGTTGCGTGAACGTGACGGAGAGCGACAGCGCGTCGTTATATTGGCGAGGCTGACACGTGAGCGCCGCAAACGGGTCGGCCGAACCGACCGTCGCGCTGGCCGGCATCGCCGGTTTATCGCCCGAAGCAGGCGCGGCCGTGTTGGCCGCCTGGGAGGATGCGGCGGGCACGGGGGTCGGCGCGACCGCCTGGCGGTCCTTGCCCATCCACCAGCCCGCGCCGATGGCCCCGGCCAGCACCACAACGCCAGCTACCGCCAGCCAGGTCTTGCTTATCTTTCCACTCACGGCAAACCCCTCCGCCTACTCGAATCCAATGCTCCTTTGCGGCGGAGCTGCCGACCAACATGTCCGCGCGCTTCCCGGTACGCGGATACTACTTTTCTGCAAATTGCGGACAGCACAACGCCGCCATCGCTGGCGGCGCTTCTTTATGTATTAGACCGGTTCCATCACGCATTGAAGCGGGTGCTGACGCGCCCGCGCATACTGCCCGACCTGGGCAATGCGCGTCGCGGCGAGATCGCGGGGATACACCCCGCATACTCCGCGCCCTTCGTGATGCACTTGCAGCATGATCCGCGTTGCCTCTTCGTGATTCTTATTGAAGAACTTCTGCAGCACTTTCACGACGAACTCCATCGGCGTGTAGTCGTCATTGAGCAACAGGACCTGATACATCGGAGGCGGCGCGGCGCGTGCCGGTGCCTTCTCGACGGCCAAATCATGCTGGGTATCCAAGGTAGAACTCATAGGGCGGCTATTCTATTTAAACTGGGGACGCCTAACGTGTAACTTACGCAAAATTACACGCAGAAATACGTAGTTTCCATACTTGACGCGACGAAGAAAAGCAGCGCATTATCAGCGCATTCTGGGGTTTTCAACTCATCGAAAATCTGCCAGGAAGCCGGAGGGGGGGACAAGGGTCTTGACCGCGATGCCCTTCTGTCAACATACGATTCAATGAGGCAGTCCGCATGTCTGATACGACCGCAACCGCCGTCCAAGGGGACAATCCCAAATCGACGGGCACCGTCAAATGGTTCAACGATGCAAAGGGGTTCGGCTTCATTACGCCCGACGACGGCGGTGAAGATCTGTTCGCCCACTTTTCGTCCATCCAGATGAATGGTTTTAAAACCCTGAAAGAAGGTCAGAAAGTGGCCTTCGAGATCATTCAGGGGCCCAAAGGAAAACAGGCGCTTAATATTACGGCTGCCTGAGTTACCCTTAAAGTGCAACGGTAAGGTTGCGCCATTAATTCAGGCGGGGCTTTCGAGCCCCGCCTTGTTATTTTTCCTAATACCAAGCCAGGCCATGCTGAAGAATGCTGTGTTGTTCCCTGTCAGTCGCACGTTGTTCAAGACAGCGTTCTTTAAGTCAGCAATACGGAAAGCGTTATCCGCTGCGGCAGTCGCCGCCACCGCGTTCGCCTTGAGCGCCGGCGCGCAAGCGCAGACCGGTCCGCAGGCGCCGTTGCCGACCACCCAGCTTTCGGCGGGTATCCATATTATCCGCGCAGAAGTCGCCAATACGGATGCCACGCGTCGCGACGGCCTCATGTTCCGCAAGGAACTCCCCGGCAACGAAGGCATGCTGTTCGTGTTCGAACAGCCCGACGTGCAGTGTTTCTGGATGCGCAACACGCTTCTGCCGCTTTCGATAGCCTTTATCGCCGACGACGGCACGATCGTCAATATCGACGACATGGCGCCCCAGACCGAAGACCCGCACTGCGCGAAGAAACCCGTGCGCTACGCCCTGGAAATGGCCCAAGGCTGGTTCGCCGAGCACGGCATCAAGGCGGGACGGAAAATCGACGGGCTGCCCTGAGCGGCGCGATCCCGGGGCGGCAAAGCCCGCCCGGATGCGACAAGGGAGCCCCGCGGGGCTCCCTTTTCATTCCCGCCTTGGAAAAACGGCGGGAAAAAACAACACTTTGGCGTTAGACGCGCTCGATGATCAGCGCGATGCCCTGGCCGACGCCAATGCACATCGTGCACAGCGCGTAGCGGCCACCGGTGCGGTGCAGCTGGTTGATCGCCGTGGTGGCCAGACGCGCGCCACTGGCGCCCAGCGGATGACCCAGGGCAATCGCGCCGCCATTGGGATTCACGCGAGGATCGTTGTCGGCCAGACCCAACTGGCGCATCACGGCCAGGCCCTGGGCGGCGAAGGCTTCGTTCAATTCGATCACGTCCATCTGGTCGAGCGTCAGGCCGGTCTGGGCCAGCACCTTCAGCGTGGCGGGTGCCGGGCCAATGCCCATGATCCGCGGCGCCACGCCGGCAGTGGCCATGCCGACCACGCGGGCGCGCGGGGTCAAGCCGTGGCGGGCAGCGGCCTTTTCGTCGGCCAGGAGCAGCGCGGCGGCGCCGTCGTTCACGCCCGACGCATTGCCGGCGGTGACGGTGCCGCCTTCACGAACCACGCCCTTCAGCTTGGCCAGCGATTCCAGGCTGGTCTCGCGCGGGTGCTCGTCCTTGGCGACGATGATGGCATCGCCCTTTTTCTGGGCGATCGACACCGGCACGATCTCGGCGTCGAACACGCCTTCCTTTTGCGCGCGGGCCGTCTTCTGCTGGCTGGCCAGCGCGAACAAGTCCTGGTCTTCGCGGCTGATCTTGAAATCGTCGGCGACGTTCTCGGCGGTCTCGGGCATCGAGTCCACGCCGTATTGCGCCTTCATCAGCTTGTTGATGAAGCGCCAGCCGATGGTCGTGTCGAAGATGGCGGCATTGCGCGAGAACGCGCTGTCGGCCTTGCCCATGACGAACGGCGCGCGGCTCATGCTTTCAACGCCGCCCGCCAGCATCAGGCCCGCTTCGCCGGCGCGGATGGCGCGTGCCGCGGTACCAATGGCGTCCAGACCCGAACCGCACAGACGGTTGACGGTGGCGCCGGGAACTTCGATCGGCAGACCGGCAAGCAGGGTCGCCATGCGGGCGACGTTGCGGTTGTCTTCACCGGCCTGATTCGCGCAACCCATGATCGCGTCGTCCAGCTCTTCCCAGCGCACGCCGGGGTTGCGCGCCACCAGCGCCTTGATGGCGACGGCAGCCAGATCGTCGGGGCGCACGCTTGCCAGCGCACCGCCGTAGCGGCCGAAGGGGGTGCGGATCGCATCACAAATAAAGGCATTCACGGTCATGAGAAGCTCGGAGTGAAGTGAGAAAAACGGGATCGCCCGATCTTAACGCAGCGGTTTTCGCGCCAAATTGGTGCAAGGCGATCATGTCCGCCACATGGACAATGTCCAGTAGGTGTTCACCCTGATCGTGCACCGCGCGCGCACGATCAAGGTGCATGGCGGTCACGGCGTGGAGGACTTTGCCCCCGCCGGGCCCGCGTCCATCTCCGTTCTTACCGCACGTCCGGCGTCCACGATCGCCTGCCGGCGAAAACGCCCCGCCGCCAGATGATAGAAAGGCTGCGGGCAGAACTGGCGCGACACGCCCGAGGCCAGCAGCGAACCCACCAGCAGCCAGAACAGCATGGGCTGGCTGCCGGTCATTTCCATGACCACCACGCTGGCCGTCAACGGCGCCTGCGTGGCCGCGGCCAGAAAGGCCGCCATCGAGACCAGCACCAGCACGCGCTGGTCGACGCCCTCGCCCGCCAATTCCCAGATGTGCTGGCCGATGCCGGCGCCGGTGGTCAGGGCCGGTGTGAAGATGCCGCCCGGAATGCCCGCCCAGTACGAGGCCACGGTGGCCGCCATTTTGGCAAGGCCGAAGCCGACCGGCGCCGTGTCGTGGCCCGACAGCAGGTCCGCCGCCACGCCGTAGCCCGTGCCGTAGACGCTGCCGGCGGTGCACAGGCCGATCACGGCCAGGATCAGCCCCATCACGAAGGCGGTCCAGATGGGATGCGCGCGAATCCAGGCGCGCCACGCCGCCGGCGCGGAGCCGGCCACGCCCTTGCCCAGCAGGCGGGCGAAGATTCCGCCCAACGCGCCGTTGATGGTGCCGCAGACGATGATCCACATGACCATGCCATGCGCCAGCGGCGCACCGCCGAACACGCCGAAATACGGGTTATTGCCCTGCACTGCCACCACCAGGAAACCTGCGGCCAGCACGCCGATCAACACCAGCCGCTGCCAGCGCAGCACCGTGCCCCGGCCCAATTCTTCGATGGCGAAAATGACGCCGGCCAGCGGCGCGTTGAACGCCGCGGCAAGCCCGCCGGCAGCGCCTGCCGCGATCAGCTCGTTGGCGTGAAAGCCGCGCAGCTGCACGCCGCGCCGCTTCCAGAAGTCGCCCCAGGCCAGCATCAGCGCGGCGCCGACTTGCACAGACGGGCCTTCGCGGCCAATCGACGCGCCGGCAAGCATGCCGAAGAACGCCAACGGAATCTTCCATAGCGCCTGCGCCAGCGATACCAGGCTGCTTTGGCTGGCGCCAGGCGGCAATGACAGCGCACCGATGACTTGGGGAATGCCGCTACCCGACGCATTGGGCGCGAAACGCAAGGTCAGCCAGCGCAAACCGGCCAGGCTGAACGGCAGCACCAGCAATGCGAGCCAACCGTTGTGGCCGACCCACTCTCTATTCCAGTCCAGCGCCTTGTCGGCAAGGTAGGCGAAGCCCAGCGACATCAGCGCCACCAGACCGGCGCCCCCTAGCAACAAGAGCATTTGCAGGCTCTTGCGCGACAGGCGATTGGCCTGGCGCACTTTGCGGCGCATCAGGCGGCGAGCGCCGGCGGATATCCGGCGAAATGAATCAGTCAGGCTCATAGGCTGCGGCAGGCGGCGGGAGGTCGCTAACCTTACCATTCCAACCTGACCCGCAGCCCACAACCCGGCATGGCGCCGGGCAGAAACATCGCTGCCGCGCTTAGAACGTCGACCAATCGTCGTCGGACGGTTGCGCCAGCGCCGGCCGCGCCGCCGACTGCACGGGCTTTCTGGCCGTGGCCGGCGCGGCTTGCACCAGCCGGGCCTGCGCCTGGCGCGCCGGCGTGCCACCCGCGTCCACCTTGAATCTGCGCACTTCCTGCGCCAGGCGCGACGCCTGCTCCTGCATGCTGGCGGCCGCTGCGGCGGCCTCTTCCACCAGCGCCGCGTTCTGCTGCGTGACCGTGTCCATCTGCGCCACGGCCTGATTGACCTGGCCGATGCCTGAAGACTGCTCTTCCGACGCGCTGGCGATCTCGCGCACCAGAACGGCCACTTGACGCACGCTGTCGACCACTTCGCGCATGGTGCGGCCGGCTTCATCGACCTGGCGCGTGCCGCCTTCAACACGCGTGACGGACTCGTCGATCAGCGCCTTGATTTCTTTGGCCGCCACGGCCGAACGTTGCGCCAACGTACGCACTTCACCGGCCACCACCGCGAAACCACGGCCCTGTTCGCCAGCGCGCGCCGCTTCCACGGCAGCGTTGAGCGCCAGGATGTTGGTCTGGAACGCAATGCCGTCGATCACGCCCGTGATATCGGCGATGCGGCGTGAACTGTCGGAAATGGCGCTCATGGTCTGCACCACGCCTTCGACCACTTCGCCGCCGCGCACCGCGACCGTCGATGCCTGGCTGACCAGGCGGTCGGCTTCACTGGCGTTGTTGGCGTTTTGCTGCACGGTGCTGGTCAGTTCTTCCATCGACGCCGCGGTCTCTTCCAGCGACGAGGCCTGCTCTTCCGTGCGCTGCGACAGGTCGGAGTTGCCCTGCGCGATTTGCGAGGAGGCCGAGGCGATGCTCTCACAGCCGTCGCGTACGTCCGCGACGATGCGCGCCAGGCTGTCGTTCATGGCCTTCAGCGCGCTCATCAGGTCGCCGGTCTCGTCCCGGGTCGCCACCTGGATGGTGGCCGTCAGGTCGCCGGCGGCAACCTGGCGCGCCGCGTGGACGGCTTGCTCCAGCGGACGCACGATGCCCCGCGTCACCAGCCAGCCCAGCAGCATGCCGATGGCCACGCCGGCCACCGCCAGCCCGATCATCACCGCGCGCACCGCGCCGTACAGGTCCGTGCCTTCCTGCACGGATTGCGCGGCGGTCTTTTCCTTGCCCACCGCCAGGTCCGTCATCAAGTCGTCCAGCTTCTGTGACGTAGCGATCACCCGCTTCTCGATTTCGGCAACGCGCGGATCCGCCTGCGTCAGCGATTGCGATTGCGCGGCGGCAAAGAACGCCTCCGACTCGCGCTTCCAAACCTGCTCGGTTTCGGTGAATTGGGCCAACAAGCGCTTGCCCTCTTCCGCATGGAAATTGGCAGCCGCCTTGTCGCGCAACACGTCCATGGTCTTGACCGCATTGTCGAATTGCTTCTTCAACGCCTGGCGGTCCTGCTCGCTTGTCGCGGCCAGATAGCCGCTGCGCGCGCGGCCGGCGTAGATCAGGTTGAGATTGGCTTCCTTCAAGTCCGAGATGCCGCGCAGCTCGGTGTCGTAAAGCCGGTCGTTCATTTCATTGATGCGTGACAGTCCCCACACGCCAAAGGCCCCGATGGCGCCGCCGATCAACGCGACGAGCAAGAACGCGCCCGATAGGCGCGCCCCGATGCGCAAGCCCGAAAATAACCGCAACATGCTTCCCTTCCCTATAGATACCCCGGTTTATGGGCGGCAGGCCGCGGTCGTCGGCGCCGGGGTTCAGCCGCAGACTGGTGGCAACAATAGCGGCACGGGATTCTAGGGAAAACCCTAAAGAAAAGGATGTTTTCTCGTCATTTCCCCACAATGAATTCGACAATCGACAGAATTTTGAAAGCTGAATTTTTTCTGAACAAAAAGAAAAACCCCTCGGGCGGGCGAGGGGTTTCTCTTCAAGCGCCGCGGAGCTCACTCCGCGGAATCCGGCAACTTTACCGATCAGGCAAAGTTCTTGGCGGCGAACTCCCAGTTCACCAGCGCCCAGAAGTTTTCCAGATACTTGGGACGCGCGTTGCGGTAGTCGATGTAGTACGCGTGTTCCCAGACATCACAGGTGATCAGCGGCTTGTCGGCCGTGGTCAGCGGGGTGGCGGCGTTGCTGGTGTTGACGATGTCGACCGAACCGTCGGCCTTCTTGACCAGCCACGTCCAGCCCGAACCGAAGTTGCCGGCTGCCGACTTGTTGAACGCTTCCTTGAAAGCATCAAAGCTGCCCCACTTGGCATTGATGGCGTCAGCCAGCTTGCCCGAGGGTGCGCCGCCAGCCTTGGGGGCCAGGCTGTTCCAGTAGAACGTGTGGTTCCAGATCTGAGCGGCGTTGTTGAAAATGCCACCCGAGGATTTCTTCACGATGTCTTCCAGCGACAGCGTTTCGAATTCCGTACCCGGGATCAGGTTGTTCAGGTTCGTGACGTACGTCTGGTGGTGCTTACCGTAGTGGAACTCCAGCGTTTCCTTGGAGATGTGCGGAGCCAGCGCGTCCAGTTCGTAAGGCAGGGGGGGAAGAGTATGTGCCATGTGTTGGTTCCTTCTGTTGAGTGCACGATCAAGCCGTTCAATTGTATCGGCAACTAATGAGGATACCTTGTTAAACCCGTGCCTGTGCGGGGTTAACGGACACATGTGCTTATGACTTTGGCGCGCCTTGTTTTTGTAAACGCTACTCTTTCTCGTATCGCAATTCCCGGCTACCGCTCGACTCTACCAATGCACCGTCTTTATGCAGCGTGAAGGTCTTATGCAGCGGCGTGCCCGTTGCGGATTCAGGCACCGCGACATCCACGCGAATGGCCCGCGCGCCAGGGTCGATCTTGCTGACGTCCACCTCGTGCCACCGCGCACCCGAAGGCAGCGGCACGAACACGGCCAGGGCCTTCAACGCCCCTGGCGCGATCGGCGCGCTGACGCCGTCCGAGCCTTCGGACTGCCGCGGGCCGCCATAGTCCGCGTCCGCCGAGGACATCGCCACGTCGACCTTCACCGGACGGTCGCGGTAGTACACGCGCACCGTCAACGGGTTGGACTCTGCTGGCCGCGTATCGGCGCGCACGCCAGCGATCGCGGAGAACGGCACGATGGGCGGCGTATCCAGGAAGACCTGCCGGCCATCGCTGCGCCATGTTCCGCGGGCCACGATATCGACCGCGCCGTACGTCATCATGTAGTCGAAACGGCCGTCTTCCGACAGCAGGATTTCACTGCCCACTTCCCGCATGCCGCGCAGCCAGTAGTGCCCGGGCAGGCCGGCGGCGGATTTGCTGGATGCCTTGGCGCCGCCGCGCTTGTTGGCGATGGCCGGCGCGGCGATGTCATCGACGCGCGCGCCATGGCGCTCCAGCAGCATCCGCATGGCGGGCTGGCCGGTCTCCCGTGCGACGCCGGCCGGCGTTCGGCCCGCGCCATCCACCGAATCCGGACTGGCGCCCGCCGATAGCAGCGCATCGGCCAGATCCTGCCGGCCCAGCTGTATCGCCACGTTCAACGGCGTAGCGCCATCCGCTTGCGGCGCGTCCAGGTCCGCGCCCGACGCTTTCAATTGCCGCAGCAGCTGCACCACGGTCGCGTGGCGCGCCACGATCAATTGCCGGCTGTGCAGCAGCTGCGACACGATGCGTTGCGGCAAGGGCGCGGCGTCGCGCGCGCATGCGTTTGGCTTGCCGGTGAAGCCCGCTGCTTGCAGTTGGGCGAAATACCCGGGCTTGTCCAACAGGTTGAATTCGCCGCCCTCGGGCAAGCAGGCATCCGCCACGGCCTGGCCCGTGGCCTGGCTGACGCGCTTGACCAGCGCCATATCGCCCGAGGCCACGGCGGCGTTCAACAAGGCATATGGCGCGGGCGCGCGCGGCAATCGCAGATCGTCCAGCTTGGCGCCGGCGCGCAGCAAACGGTCGAGCATTGCGGTGTCCTGCCTGCCGATCAGCCAATACAAGGCGCTTTCACCGTCGGATGCCAGACCAGCGGGGTCTGCTCCCCTGGACAGCAACGCATCGACGACCGCCGCCTGGCCCGACGTCACGGCCAGCAACAGCGGCGGCTCGGCGCGGCCGCCGGCGTCACCCGCGTCGTCTGTCTTGCCGGGCCCGCCCGTGTGGGAATCAACCGGCACGCCGGCCTCGATCAACATCAAGGCCAATGCTCCCTCGCGGTTTTCCAACGCCTGCCGGATCGCGCCAGCCCCCAGCGTCTTCAAGTCGAACCCGGCATCGGCGAACTGGCGTAGCGTTGCCACATCACCCGCCTGAACCGCGACGTCGACCGCCGACTTCGCGTCATAGCCTTGGCGCTTGGCCGTGGGGTCGGCGCCCGCCGCCAGTAGCATCGTCACGGCGGCGGGCTGGCGAGCCTGAACCGCATCCGCCAGCGGCGTATTGCCGTATTGCTCTTGCGGATCGCCGCCAACCGGCGCGCCCAGCGCCAACAAGCGTTGCAGCGTCTGCGTATCTCCCCGCAGGGCGGCAAGGTTCATGATGGGCCGCGCCGCCATTTCCAGCCTGCCAAAAATCAGGTCCCTGGACCCAGTCTGCGGGCCGCTTTGCGCGAACGGCATGCCGGCGCGCAGCAGTTGCGTCGCGATCTCGGGGTGGCCGCCTTCCACGGCGGCCTGCGCCGCGTCCAGCCACACGTCGCGCTCGCCGGTCTGGCCGTAACCCGTCGCGGGAATATGGCGCGGGCCCAGCGCCATCAGCACTGGCACGGCGCCGCTATTGCCCAGGTAGCCCGCCAGCGCCAATGCGGTCAGGCCGTCCTCGTACGCCGGTTTGGTGCCCGTGGCGGCCAGTGCGCGCAACGGCTCCGCGCCCTCGGTCATTTCCACCATGTGGCCCCAGGCCAGGTAATCCGCGACGTCGGGCTCGGCACCCGCATAGGGCTTGGCCGCGCCGGCCTTGAACAAGGCCAGCACCATTTGCGTCATGGACGCGCGATCCACCAGGCGGGGCAGATACGTCATCCGCACCGCGAACTCGAAATCCCGGTTCAACAGGAATTCGAGCGGGGTGCGGTTTTCATCCCCGCGCTGATCCGGCTTGGCGCCCGCTGCCAGCAACAGATCCATGATGGCCGGCGTGCCGTAAAGCAGGGCAAGGTGCAGCGGCGGACGGCGCGACGAGTAGGTCACGTCATCCAGCGCGGGCTTCGTTGCCTGCAGCGCAGCCAGCATGCGGGTACGGGCCGGCAGGATCGCCTGATGGGCCGTGCGGATGCGCGCCGTGTCCTCCGCCGTCATGCTCCAGTAGACCTCCGGGGCACGCAATGCGCGCGGCGGCATCAACAACGCATGCAGCAACGGCACGCCGTCCAGGGCGTAATCGCCCGGGCGATCCACCTGAGCCAAGGCCGCCAAAAATGCCGTCTCGTCACTCGTGTCGAGCGCCGCGAACAGCGCGGCCGCCGGCGGCGTATTGGCTTCCTTGTATTCGCGATAGGGCGAATCGCAATCGCAAGGTTTGGGCGCCTGGCGCGCCCCCGTTTCCGCCCGGCTTGGTTCGACCCACGTCGGGTCGGTCTTCACGCCTTCCGATGCGGCGGCTGCGGCAGCCGCGGCAGGTGGCGCGGCCTGCGCGATCGCCCCATGCCCCAACCCGATCGCCGTACCGGCCAGCAAGCCCGCCATCCAATCCACGCTTTTGTTGTGCCGCATTGCCTCGCCTTGGGTTGCATCACCTGGGATTGCATCGAAGGGGTTCGTGCCGCCCCCGCCCTCGCCCGTGCCCTTGTCCGACGGCCGGATCACCGGCCGGCAGCCAAGTCAGCTGGCGTCGCGTGTCTTGCGGGTTTGCAGGACCTGGACCTGGGCGCCGCCTTGCGCGAAGCTCAGTTCCAGCGGCTGGCCGGCCGCCAATGCGGCCGCGTCGCGCACGATACGGCCGTCGGCGTCGCGGGCAATGGCATAGCCGCGCGACAGCGTGTTGCCCGGGTCCAGCGCCCGCAATTGCGCCGTGGCCGCGGCCACCCGGTTACGGTTCTGGACCAACAGACGCGCATGCGCCTGGCCCAATTGACGTATGGCGCCCGCCAGGCGGTCAGCGGCGCGGCCGGTATCCGGCACGCGGTGCGTCAAGCGCTGGGCAAGCAGGTTGACGCGAGCCGCGCGTCTGCCTTGCGGCCCCGACCAGGCCGAGGCCAGGCGGAAGCGCAAGCTATTCAAGCGTTCTCGCTGATGTTCCAGGCGCTGAGCCGGAGACACCAACTGGCCCGCCGCGCGGTCCAGGCGTTGGGCGGCGCGTTCCAGGCGGCGCTGCTGGCCGCGCGCCATGGCCTGCGCGGTCTGCATGACGCGGCCCAGCAGTTCGGAACGCGGAACGCAGGCCAGTTCGGCGGCAGCGGTGGGGGTGGGTGCACGCACGTCGGCCACAAAGTCCACGATGGTGAAGTCGGTCTCGTGCCCGACGCCGCTGATCACGGGGATCTCGCTGGCCGCGACCTGGCGCGCCAGGTCTTCGTCGTTGAAACCCCAAAGGTCTTCGATGCTGCCCCCGCCGCGCACCAGCAGCAGGGTGTCGACTTCGGCGCGCTGGTTGGCCATCCGGACCTGGGCGGCCAGCCGGCTGGCGGCATCCGCGCCCTGAACCGGGGCGGGATAAATGATGACCGGCACCTGGGGCGCGCGCCGGGCAAGCGCCGACAGGACGTCCCGCAGCGCCGCTGCGTGCAGCGAGGTGACCACGCCGATGGCACGCGGCAAGCGAACCGGATCGCGCTTGCGGGCAGGATCGAACAGGCCTTCGGAGGCCAGTTGCTCTTTCAGGCGCAGAAACGCTTCATATAGGTTGCCCAGGCCGGCCCGGCGCATCGCGTCGGCCTGCAACTGGTAGTCGCCGCGGGGCTCGTACAAGGAAACCCTGGCCCGGATCTCGACCTGATCGCCCGCCCGGGGCACGAAGCCCACTGCGCTGGCGCGGCTGCGGAACATGACAGCGCGCACGGAGGCCCGGCTGTCCTTGAGCGTGAAGTACCAATGCCCGGAAGCCGCGGCCGTGAAATTGGAAATCTCTCCGCGCACCCATATTGCCGGAATGCTGCGCTCCAACAACTGCCCTACTGCTTGGTTCAGCTGGGCAACTGTCAGGATATCCCGCGTAAATGCGTTGTTTGTGACTGCAAGTTCAATTGTCATGGGGCTTTCCGATGCGTACCTGTCCACAGGGCATACGTAGCGGGCCGCAATGATACCGCGTTCACCGTTTTTTGCAGCACCGGCCCAGACAGCCAGCAATCTCCGTGCAATCCATTGATTTATATGAGATTTTTACACAAACACCGCTGCGCTCATTTGAAGCAAACAAGCGCAAGCCCTGTGCCCACAAGCCTTCCGGCAGAGTTTTGCACAGAATTATCCACAATTTCTGTGGATAAATCGGGGGTCAATCCGCCTTGCCACAACCCCGCCGCGCCGTTACAGTTTCGGCTTGATCAGATGCCGACGCGCACCATCCCGCGCGCCTTGGCTTCCCCGGGAGTTGAACGCTTTGCTTTCCATTTTGCGCGAGGCCGGCTGGCCTATCTGGCCCCTGCTGGCGACATCCGTGCTGGGTCTGGCGCTGATATTCGAGCGCTTCCTCTCCCTGCGCCGCAGCCTGATCCTGCCCCGCGGCCTGAACGAGCAGGTGGCGGACATGCTGCGCAATCACCAGGACACCCCCGAAGCGATCAACCGGCTGGAACGCAACTCGCCGCTGGGCCGCGTCCTGGCGGAAGTGATGCGTCACCGGCACCTGCCCCGCGAAGAACTGCGCAACGTGGTCGAAGACGCCGGCCGCGCGGTCGCCCATGATCTCAGCCGCTACATTCCGGCCATCGGCACCATCGCCGTCGTCGCGCCGCTGATGGGCCTGTTCGGCACCGTGGTCGGCATGATCGAGATTTTCGGTTCGTACACGCCTGGCGGCGGCGATCCGGCGCAGTTGGCGCGCGGCATCTCGATCGCGCTCTACAACACCGGTTTCGGCATCCTGATCGCCATTCCCGCCATGATCGCGCATCGCTATCTGCGCAGCCGCGTCGACGGCTACCTGAGCGCCATGGAGCAGTCCGCGTCGCGCCTGGTGCGCGCCGTATCCTCGGCCCCCGCCCCGCGCGAGGGACGTTCATGAATTTCCGAGGCTCCCGGGGCGACCGCGATGAACTGGACATCAACCTGATCCCGCTCATCGACGTCCTGCTGGTCATCCTGATTTTCCTGGCGGCCACCACGTCGTTCGCGCGTTTCACGCAGTTGAAGGTGACGTTGCCCCAGGCCTCGTCCGAACAGGACACGCCGCCCGCGCTGGAAGTCGCCGTCAGCCAGGACGGGCGCTACGCCCTGAACGGCACGCTGATCGACGTTTCCACGCCGCCCGAAATCGCGGAAGCCCTGCGCCAGGCCGCGGCCGGCAAACCCGAACCTCTCGTCGTCATCAACGCCGACGCCCAAGCCACCCATCAATCCGTGATCAACATCATGGAAGCCGCCCGGTTGGCCGGCATCGGCCGCGTCAACTTCGCCGCCCAGACCTCCCGGTGACCACAACGCGTTCTTCTGCCTCGCTGCTGGCTCGCCAGTGGCAGCATGGCGGTTGGCTTTCGAGCCTGCTGCTGCCCCTGTCCGCGCTGACCGCGTGGGCGGTGGCGCGCAAGCGCAGGCAATACCTGGATGGCTCCCGGCCCGCGTACCGCGCGCCCGTACCCGTGGTGGTGATCGGCAACGTCTACGTCGGCGGCACGGGCAAGACGCCGATGGTGATCGCCACGGTCGACGGCCTGCGCGCCCGCGGTTACACGCCGGGCGTGGTCAGCCGCGGTTACGGCGTGAAAATCGGCCCCGACGCCCGCGTCGGAAGCGGCGCGCTGGAGGCTGCCCGCTACGGCGACGAACCCGCCCTGATCGCCCGCGCCACCGGCGCCCCCGTCTCGGTGCACCCGAAACGCGCCTTGGCGGCCCGGGCCTTGCTGCAAGCGCACCCCGACGTGGACGTGATCGTGTCCGACGACGGCCTGCAGCACCTGGCGCTGGCGCGCGACATCGAAATCGTGGTCCAGGACGAGCGCGGCGTGGGCAATGGCCGCCTGCTGCCCGCCGGCCCCTTGCGCGAACCTGCCAGCCGCCTGCAGGACGTGGACGCGGTGGTCACCAATATCGGCACGCCGAACGGCCCTTCGCCCACCATCGGCACCGCGCGGCCGCGCCACGTGCAGATGTGGCTGGAACCCGGCGCCGCGCGTCAAATCGAGGGCGGCGCCACGCGTGCCCTGTCCGCCTATGCCGGGCAGCCCCGCATCGCCGCCGCAGCCGGCATCGGCAACCCCGAACGGTTCTTCAGCACATTGCGCGCCGCCGGCATCACGCTGGCCTCGACGCTTCCCCTGCCCGACCACCATGACTATGCTGATTCGCCCTTCCAGGCGATGACGGCCGACGCGATCCTCGTCACGTCCAAAGACGCGATCAAGTGCGCCGCCCTGCACGACAGCCGCTTGTGGGAGGTCCCGGTGCAGGCCGCGTTCTCGGATCCGCAGCTCTTCGATTGGCTGGCGCAGGCCCTGCGCCAGCGTGCACCCGGCTAGAAGACGGTGGGCGTCCGGGCCGAACACCCCCGTGCCCGTGCCCAAAACTGTTTTAGAATCGTGGTCATGGAATCCCGACTTCTCGACATCCTCGTCTGCCCCTTGTGCAAGGGCCGCCTAGAACACGACCGGCAGCAAGCCGAACTGGTCTGCCGCGCCGACCGCCTGGCCTTCCCGCTGCGCGACGGCATCCCCGTCATGCTCGAGTCGGAAGCCCGCGCGCTGGACGACGCCTCCACCGCCACCTGACGCGCCCCACCGTGAGTTTCATCGCCTTGATTCCGGCGCGAGCCGCCTCGACCCGCCTGCCCGACAAACCGCTTGCCGACATCGTCGGCAAGCCAATGGTCGTGCGCACGGCCGAACGCGCCGCCCTGTCGGGCGCGTCGCAGCTCTACATCGCGACGGACGACGTCCGTGTCCAGGCCGCCGCCCGCGAACATGGACTGACCGCCCTGCTAACGCGAGGCGACCACCCCACCGGCACCGACCGCCTGGCCGAAGCCGTCGATCAACTGGGCCTGCCCGACGACGCCATTGTGGTGAACGTCCAGGGCGACGAACCGCTGATCGAGCCCGAACTCATCGATGCCGTCGCGGCCAAGCTCCAAGCCTTCCCCGACGCCGATATCGCCACCTGCGCCTGCCCGCTGGCCGACGCCGAAGCGCTGTTCAATCCGAATGTCGTCAAGCTGGTTTGCGCCGCCAACGACCGCGCGCTGTATTTTTCGCGCGCCCCCATCCCCTGGGCCCGCGACGCCCTGGCCACGGGCGAACGCGTGCTGGCCGACGGGCTGCCCGCCTGGCACCACATCGGGCTGTACGCCTACCGCGTGTCCTTCCTGCGCCGCTTCCCGACCCTGCCGCAAGGCCAGCTGGAACGGTTCGAGTCGCTGGAACAGCTGCGCGCCATGGAACATGGGCACAACATCGTCGTCCACCGAACGTCCAACCCGCCCGCCGCAGGCGTAGATACCCCGGCGGATCTGGAACGCGTACGGTTGATCTACAGCAAACAGATATAAGGGTTATTTCCCATGGCGCAGCCCCGCATTGGCTGCTGCGTTGCGGCATAATCCCCCGGATCACAAAAAATAAACCCCATCAGGAGCACTCATGCGTCTTATCTTGCTCGGACCTCCCGGCGCCGGCAAAGGCACCCAGGCCGCGTTTCTCACCCAGCACTTCGGCATCCCCCAGATCTCCACCGGCGACATGCTGCGAGCCGCGGTGAAGGCAGGCACGCCGTTGGGTATTGAAGCCAAAAAGGTCATGGATGCCGGCGGTCTGGTTTCCGACGAGATCATCATCGGCCTGGTCCAGGACCGCCTGAAGCAGCCCGACTGCGCCAGCGGCTACCTGTTCGACGGTTTCCCCCGCACCATCCCGCAAGCCGACGCGCTGAAAAGCGCCGGCGTCAAGCTGGACTACGTGGTGGAAATCGAAGTTCCCGAAGAAGACATCATCGAACGCATGAGCGGCCGCCGCGTGCACCAGCCCAGCGGCCGCAGCTACCACGTGCGCTTCAACCCGCCCAAAGTGGAAGGCCGCGACGACGTCACCGGCGAAGAACTGATCCAGCGCGACGATGATCGCGAAGAGACCGTTCGCCACCGCCTGTCCGTGTACCGCGAACAAACGCGCCCCCTCGTCGACTACTACTCGACCTGGGCGCAGCAAAACTCCGCCGAAGCCCCGAAGTACCGCAAGATCTCGGGCGTGGGCGCCGTCGACGAAATCAAGTCGCGCCTCTTCGAGGCCGTCAAAAGCTGATTGGCGCATTGATGGCTTGCAGGCCTTCGGCGCCGGCTGGACGCGACGCGTTCCGGCATCGGCCCGAAGGCCTTGTCACATTCGGCGCCCGCCGCGCCGCATTCATCCCCTTGAACTGATCTGGTGGTAGAGACATGGAAATCGCGAACAAGGTATTCATCGTTACGGGCGGCGCGTCCGGCCTGGGTGCAGGCACCGTGCGCATGCTGGTGGAGAACGGCGCCAAGGTCGTCATCGCCGACGTCCAGGACGAGCCGGGCCAGGCCCTGGCCAAGGAACTCGGCCAGCGCTACGTCCATTGCGACGTGACGCAAGAAGCGGACGGCAAGAGCGCCGTCGCCGCGGCCCTTGAACTGGGCGCCCTGTTTGGCCTGGTGAACTGCGCTGGCGTCGCGCCCGCCGCCAAGATCGTCGGCAAGAACGGCGCGCATCCGCTGGACCTGTTCCAGAAGGTCGTGTCGATCAACCTGATCGGCAGCTTCAACATGATGCGTCTGGCCGCCGAGGCCATGAGCGCCAACACGCCCGAGCCCACTGGCGAACGCGGAGTGATGATCAACACGGCGTCGGTTGCCGCGTTCGACGGCCAGATCGGCCAGGCGGCCTATGCCGCCTCGAAGGCCGGGGTTGCCGGCATGACCCTGCCGATCGCCCGCGACCTGGCCAAGACCGGTATCCGCTGCATGACCATCGCTCCGGGCATCTTCGGCACGCCGATGATCTTCGGCATGCCCCAGGAAGTGCAGGATTCGCTGGCCGCCAGCATCCCCTTCCCCGCCCGCCTGGGCCGTCCGGAAGACTATGCCAAACTGGTCTACAGCATCGTCACGAACGATATGCTGAACGGCGAGACCATTCGCCTCGACGGCGCCATCAGGATGCCGCCGAAGTAATGCCCCCACGCCGCGCATGCTTCGCACGCTTGCTGCCCCCCGAGGGGGCGCTTTTCCCCTTGGGGCGGCCCGGCGGGGAAAAGACATTCTTGCCTGGAGCGGTGTGCAGCGCGGCATGGTCCCTTTCAACGGGCATTGTGTTTGCGGGGCCAGTTGGCCCCTTTTTTACGTAGTCCATCCATGAGCCTGTTCCGTTCGGCGGCCACTGTCAGCAGCTTCACGCTGCTGTCCCGCATTTCCGGCCTGATCCGCGACATCCTGGTTGCTCGCGCCTTTGGCGCCGGCCCCATCACCGACGCCTTCTGGGTCGCCTTCCGTATTCCCAATCTGTTGCGGCGGTTGTTCGCCGAAGGCGCTTTCGCGCAGGCCTTCGTGCCCATTCTGGGCAGTGCGCGCAACAATCGGTCCGAAGAAGAAGTCCGCACGCTGCTGGACCGCGTGGCCTTGCTGTTGACGGCCACGCTGATGCTGATCACGCTGATCGGCATCGTTGCCGCCCCCTGGGTCGTGTCCGCCATGGCCAGCGGCCTGCGCGGGGCCGCCAGGGACACCGAATTCGGCGCCGCCGTCTGGATGACGCGGATGATGTTCCCCTACATCTTCTGCATGTCGCTGATCGCCTTCGCCTCGGGCGTGCTGAACACCTGGCGCCGTTTCGCCGTGCCGGCATTCACGCCGGTGCTGCTGAACCTGGCCATGATCGGCGCCTGCATCTGGCTGGCGCCCCGCATGGACGTCCCCGTTTACGCGTTGGCCATCGGCGTCATGATCGGCGGCGTGGCGCAACTGGCAGTGCAATGGATCGCCCTGTCGCGGCTGGGCCTGACGCCACGCTTTTCCCTGCGCTTCCGCGAAGCGTGGGCCGATCCGACCGTCCAGCGCATTCTCAAGCAGATGGCCCCTGCCACGCTGGGGGTCTCGGTGGCGCAGATTTCCTTGCTGATCAACACCAACATCGCCACCTGGCTGACGCCGGGCAGCGTGACCTGGCTATCGTTCGCCGACCGCCTGATGGAATTCCCCACCGCGCTGCTGGGCGTCGCCTTGGGCACGGTGCTGCTGCCCAGCCTGTCGGCCGCCCACGCGCGGGACGACCACGGCGGCTATAGCGCCCTGCTGGACTGGGGCCTGCGCCTGGTATTGCTGCTGGGCCTGCCCGCCGCGGTAGGCATGGCGCTGCTATCGGACGGCCTGGTCGCCACGCTGTTCCACTACGGCGCCTTCGCCGCCCAGGACGTGCTGCAGACCCGCCTGGCCGTCATTTCCTATTCCGTTGGCCTGATCGGCCTGCTGTCGGTGAAGATCCTGGCACCCGGCTTTTACGCCAAGCAAGACATCCGGACGCCGGTCAAGATCGCCATCGGCGTGCTGGTGTTGACGCAGTTGATGAACCTGGCGCTGGTGCCGCTCATGGCCCACGCCGGCCTGGCCCTGGCCATCGGGCTGGGCGCCTGCCTGAATGCGCTGGCGCTGCTGATCGGCCTGCGGCGTCGTGGCGTGTATCAGCCGGGCCCCGGCTGGACCGTATTCGTGCTGCGCCTGATCCCGGCGCTGGCCGCGCTGTCGGCCCTGCTTTGGTACGCGGACGGGCGCATCGACTGGATTGCCATGCAAGCCCATGCGGGCCTGCGGGCCGCCTGGCTGGGCGGTGTCCTGGCCGCCAGCGGACTGGTCTACTTCGGAACGTTGTTACTCTTTGGCTTCCGCCCTAAGGACTTTGGACGACGCCCCGCCCGGTAAATTCACGCCTTGGTGTAACTTCCCCGTCAAAAAGCCGGCTTCCACCGGCTTTTTTGCCGTAGATTCGTCAAGAATTGACAATCAGGCCGTAATCTTTGGTAAAAAACCTTTATTATTTACAAATTGCCATCGAGAGGATCCCCGCCGGCACTGCATGCGGGATGATGAAGTGAAGTACGCCCAAGGACAACCCATGGCGGACCAGGTGATCAATTGGTTGCTGCTGCTGCGGTCCGGCAAAGCGACTGCGCAGGACTACAACGACTTCCTGGCGTGGCGGGCGGCTGACCCGGTCCATGAGAATGCCTGGCAGCAGCTGACAGGCACGCTTTCAGGATCGTCGTTCGGCCGGCTTGGCGATGCCTACCCTGCTGGGTACGCCGCCGGATCGCCCGCGCAGGCCCTGATCCCTCCGCCCCCGGCCATCATGCCGGCACGCCGCCGCTTTTTGACCGGCGCGCTGGCGCTCGCCAGCACCGGTGCTTGCGCCGCCTATGTCGGCAACGCCTTCTATCCCCTGAACAATGTCGCGGCGGACGCCGCGACGGCCACGGGCGAGCGGCGCCGGTATGTATTGTCGGACGGCAGCCAGTTGCTGCTGGATGCGCGCAGCCGCGTCAATCTGGACTTCACGCCCGCCTACCGGCAGGTCCGCCTGCTGGATGGCGCCGTGACGGTCTCCGTCGCGCCCGATGCGCGCCGCCCGTTCCTGGTGCAGACCGCCGAAGGCACCGTGCGCGCCCTGGGCACCCGTTACATGGTGCGCCAGCAGGCGCAGCGCACGGTCGTCGTGGTGCACGAACATGAAGTCGAAGTGGAAACCATGTCGGGCGCCCACGGTTCCGTGCGCGCCGGCACCGGAGCCCGTTTCGACGCATCCCGAATGGACACCCCTCGTGCCGAGCTCATGGCGGAAGCCGCCTGGGAATCCGGCTGGGTCGACGCCCGCGGCCGACCGTTGGCCGAGGTGATCGCGGCGCTGCGGCCTTATCGCACCGGCACACTGCGCCTGTCGATGGCTGCCGGCGGCTTGCCCGTGTCGGGCCATTTCCCGCTGGACGATACCAATGCCGCGTTGGACACGCTTGAAGACATGATGCCGATCAGCGTGCGGCGCTTCACGCCCTGGTTCGTGTCGATCAACGTCGCCGCCTGACAACGCCGTGCCCCGGGCCTGTGCCTGCGGCCCGCTTCGTTGTATACTCAGTACCGTGTTTTTATCCAGTAGGCGCCGCGGGTTTTTCCTCAAGGCTTTTTGAGGACCATCCGCCAGGGTTGTCCAGCTAAGAGTGCTCAAGCTTGGAATCTTTTCCAGCGACGGGTTCTCCGGCCCAGGAACCTTAACCCTTAGCGCCCCCCGCCCGGTTGACGGGCGCTTCATCGGTAGATCAAACATTAAAAGCTTGCAATCCCGCAGGGACTTGCTACAATGTTCGACTTTGCCGAATTCAACTTATATAGCAACATGGCCAATACCGCCCAAGCCCGCAAGCGCGCTCGCCAATCCGTTGAGCGCAACAAGCACAATTCCAGCCTGCGCTCGATGCTGCGCACCGCCATCAAGCGCGTTCGCCAATCCATCGCCGCTGGCGACAAGGCTTCGGCTGGCGAAGTGTTCCAGAAGGCCTCGAGCGTGATCGATCGCGTGGCTGACAAGAACATCATCCACAAGAACAAGGCCGCTCGCCACAAGAGCCGCCTGGCTGCCGCTATCAAGGCGCTGGCCTAAGATTCTGCCGCCCCTGCTTTTTGGGGCGTCATGAATACGGCAAATGAAGAAGGATGCCCCAGGGCATCCTTTTTTGTTGCCTGCTCGAAGCACGACCAGGACAGTAGACAGTAGACAGACTGCGCCGAAGCATCCCGCCTACGCGGCGCCTTGCGCCATGCACGATGCCAACTGGCGCTTGATGGCGTCGGCCGCCGCGGTAAGCGACGCCATGAACGCGTCCACCAGCGGATTCGCCGGCCGATGTTCAGGAAAGACCACGTTCACGCGGAACGGGAACGACCGCCGCAGCGGGCGGATATGCAGGCCTTGGCCCACGAAATCCAGCGCCGTCAGCGGATTCACGATCGCCAGGCCCAGACCTTGGCGCACGAACGTGCATACGGACACCGCCGTGGGTGTTTCCACGATGGACCGCCGCAGCACCCCTGCCTCGGCGAAGGCTTCGTCGATCTGTATCCGGTAGGGATCGCTGGACGACAGGCTGACGAAGGCCTGGCCCTCGAAATCGGACAGATCGATCTCCGGCTTGGCCACTAGCGCATGCCCGTCAGGCAGCACGCATACCTCATCCACCTGCAACAGCAGCTGCACGCGCGTGCCGGCGGGCGCGGCGTCGTGTTCCGTCAAGCCCAGGTCGTATCGCTGCGCAGTCAGCCATTCCTCCAGGAACGGCGATTCCTGTGCCTCGAGCGACAGGCTGACACCAGGATGCCGATCATGAAAACGCCGAAACGCGTCCGGCAAAATCGAATGCGAAAACGCCGGCAAGGCGATCACCGACAACTGCCCGCCCCGGAACGCGCGCAGCCGGGCGGCGGTGGACGCCACGCGCTCCAGGCCGGCATAGGACTGCCGGATCTCGTCGTAGAGCGCCAGTGCAGGCATGGTGGGCCGCAGCCGCCCATGCACGCGTTCGAACAAGGCAAAGCCAATTCCCTGCTCCATGCGCGCCAGCTCGCGGCTGACGGTGGGCTGCGAGGTACTCAAGAGTTCGGCCGCCCGCGTCACGCTGCCGGCGATCATCACCGCGCGGAACACTTCGATATGCCGATGCGTCAACATCCGCCACCTCATATCAAGAATGAATGGATCTTCCAAATATAAGCATTTTACTGGATGCCCGCGACCGGGCATCATGCCGCCTGGTTTCAATCTTCAATCAAGGTTCCCGTCCGTCATGGCATTCGATCCGCGCCAACTCACCCAACTCGCCACCCAGCACGGCACGCCGCTGTGGGTCTACGACGCCGCCGTCATCCGCGAACGCATCTCGCAACTGCGACGCTTCGACACCATCCGCTACGCGCAGAAGGCCTGCTCCAACCTGCACATCCTGCGTCTGATGCGTGAGGAAGGCGCGGTGGTCGACGCCGTATCGCTGGGCGAGATCGAACGCAGCCTGGCCGCGGGATTCGATCCCAAGGGCGAACCCGAAGGCATGGTTTTCACGGCCGACCTGATCGACCACGCCACGCTGGCCACCGTGCTTGGCCACGGCATCACCGTCAATGCCGGATCGCTGGACATGCTGGAGCGCGTGGGCCAGGCCTCGCGCGGGCACCGAGTCTGGCTGCGCATCAATCCCGGCTTCGGCCACGGCCACAGCAACAAGACCAACACCGGCGGCCCGCAAAGCAAGCACGGCATCTGGATCGACGACGTGGCCGAAGCCGTCTCCATCGTGCGCCGCCATGGCCTGAAGCTGGTTGGCATCCACATGCACATCGGCTCGGGCGTCGACTACGGCCACCTGTCCAGCGTTTGCGACGCCATGGTCGACGTGGTGCGCTCGCTGGACCATGATCTTGAAGCGATCTCGGCCGGTGGTGGCTTGTCCATCCCCTACCGCGACGGCGAACCGCGCATCGATTGCGACCACTATTTCGAGCAATGGGACGCGGCCCGCAAGCGCATTGAACAATTTTTGGGACACCCGGTCCGGCTGGAAATCGAGCCCGGCCGTTTCCTGGTGGCCGAAGCCGGCGTGCTGGTGTCCGAAGTGCATTCGATCAACCGCCGCCCCGAGCGCGACTTCGCGCTGGTGGACGCCGGTTTCAACGACCTGATGCGCCCGGCCATGTACGGCAGCTATCACCGCATCTCGGTGCATGCGCCCGACGGCTCGGCGCCGCAGGGCGTGGCCGAAACCCGCATCGCGGTCGCCGGCCCGCTGTGTGAATCGGGCGACGTGTTCACGCAGGATGAAGGCGGCGTGATGTCGGACCAGTTGTTGCCGCAGCCGCGCATTGGCGACTTCATGGTGTTCCACAACGCGGGCGCTTACGGCTCGTCGATGTCATCCAACTACAACAGCCGGCCGCTGGCACCGGAAGTGCTGCTTGACCAGGGCAACGCCCGCTTGATCCGGCGCCGCCAGACCGTCAGTGAATTGCTGGCGCTGGAGGAATAAGCAAAAAGCCCCGCATATCGTTGCGGGGCTTTTTGCAAAATCGCGTCAGGTCGGAAACGCGTCGCGCAGCGCGAAGGTCGCCTGCTTGAACACACCCAGGTCCGTGCCGACCGCCACGAAATGCATGCCCATGTCGAGGTAACGGCGCGCGTCCGCGTGCACCGGCGCCAGGATACCCACGGCCTTGCCCTGGGCGGTCACGCGCTGGTGCAGGTGGCGGATGGCCTCCTGCACTTCGGGGTGGCCCGGGTTGCCAATATGGCCCAGCGCCGCAGCCAGGTCCGACGGCCCGATGAAGACGCCGTCCACGCCTTCGACGGACGCGATCTCGTCGACCGCGTCGATGCCCGGCCGGCTTTCGATCTGCAGCAGCACGCAGATGTTGTCGTTGATGGTCTGCAGGTAATCAGGCACCGTGCCATAGCGGTTGCTACGCTGCGCGCCGGCCACGCCGCGGATGCCTTGCGGCGGATAGCGGGTTGCGGCCACGGCCAGCCGCGCATCGGCCTCCGACTCGATGAACGGGATCAGCAAGTTGTAGAAACCGATATCCAGCAGGCGCTTGATCTGCACGGGATCGTTCCACGACGGCCGGCCCACGGCGGCGCTGGCACTGCCCTGCAGGGCTTGCAGTTGCTGCAGGAACATTGGCACTTCATTGGGCGAATGCTCGCCGTCCAGAAGCAGCCAGTCAAAATCCGCCAGCCCGACAAGCTCTGCCGTGATGTGGCTGGACATGCACATCCAGAAACCGATAAGCCGTTCGCGGGCCAGGATGCGTTGCCGGAAACGGTTGGGTAAGGGTGAGTTCATTGCCGCCTTCGTTTTGCAGAAAAGAAAAACACGGATAACTGCCGGGCCGGGGCCCGGCGACACGCTGTTCAGTCCATGCGGGCGCCGGATGCCTTGGCCGCCTTGCCCCACTTCGTGATTTCGTTGTCGACGAATGCCGAGAACGATTTGGGGTCGTCTCCCACCACCACAAAGCCCACGCTTTCGAGCTTCTGCCGGATTTCCGGCGACGCCAGCGCCTTCACCGTCGCCTGGTTCAGGCGTTGGATCACGGCGGGCGGCGTCTTGGCGGGCGCGGACAAGCCAAACCAGGACTCGGCCGAAAAGCCCGGATAGCCCGATTCGGCCACCGTGGGGGTGTCGGGATACGCGGGATTGCGCTTGGCGCTGGCGACGGCCAGCGCGCGCAGCTTGCCGGACGTCACTTGCGGCAACAGCGTGTCCTGGTTCAGGAACATCACCGAAACGCGTCCGCCAATCATGTCGGTGATGGCCGCCGCGCCCCCTTTGTATGGCACGTGCACCAGATCGATCTTGGCGTCCTGCTTGAGCATCTCCATGGCCAGGTGGCCCGACGAGCCGCTGCCCGAACTGGCGTGCGTGTACTTGCCCGGATTCTCCCGCGCCAGGCGAATGAAGTCCGCAAAGGTTTTGCCGGGAAATTCCATGTTGGCGACCAGTACATTGGGGCCCGTTGCCAGCAGCGAGATGTGCGCGAAGTCGCTGTTGCGGTAGGGCATGTTCTGGTAGACGGCATAGCTGATGGCGTTGGACCCGACGCCGGACAGCAGCAAGGTGTAGCCGTCAGGTTCGGACTTGGCCACGACGTCAGAGCCGATATTGCCGTTGGCGCCGCCCTTGTTTTCCACGATGACGCTTTGGCCCAATTCCTTGGATAGCTCCGCCGCCAGCAATCGGCCCACGGAATCCGTGCTGCCGCCGGCCGGAAACGGCACGACCAGCTTGACGGGCTTCGCGGGCCAGGCGCCGGCCTGGGCTGCCGCGGTCCCGGGAAGCAGGGTCAGCGCCCCGGCCGCCGCAACGGCCAGGATGGCAAGGCGCCTGCGCGCCACGGGTGGGTTCTGTCGCATGGTTGTCTCCTCATGGTTTTTATCGCGTTATCGCCCGGTGTCCGGGTCTGTGCTTATCGCTTGCCGCGGCACGCCGCTTCAGCCGATTCAACTATCTTCCAGCAGATACGGCGTGCCGGCACGTTCGCAGATGCCGCGCAGGCGCTCGGCCAACGCGCTGGAAATCGGGATGCCCTGGCGCAGTCGGCGCGCGCGCTCGGCCGCCTCGGGCTCGCCGGCCACCAGCACGGGTTCATCAGGGTTGGCGGGCGGCGTGTCGTGCAGCGCGTCGATCATGTCATCCATATCGGATTCGAACGAACCGGCGGCGCGAAACGCGTCGGGGTTCAGCGCCAGGAAGAAATGCCCGACGTCGTCCGGCTCTCCGGGGCGGCGGGTCGGCGCGCGACGGGCGGCGAAGGCACTGCCGCTGAGCGTGCCGCCCAGGATCTGCGCCATCATCGCCAGGCCGTAGCCCTTGTGGCTGCTCATCGCTGACGTGCCGCCCAATGGCGTCAGGCCGCCTTCCGGGCGCTTGAAGATGAACTGCATCGCGGCGTCGGCATCGGTGACCGCCCCGCCCTGCCCGTCGACCGCCCATCCTGGCGGCAGCGGCTTGTCCAGAAAGTCGTAGACCTTCACTTTATTGGCCGCGACCGTGGTCGTCGCCATGTCCAGCACGAAGGGCTCGTTATGGGCCGCCGGTGCGCCGAACGCGATGGGATTGGTGCCCAGCATAGGCATGGCGCCGCGCGTGGGCACCATGATGATGCCATTGGCGCTACTGGTCACCAGGCCGACCACGCCGCGCTGCACCGCGATGCGCGCATACACGCCGGCTGCGCCGAAATGATGCGAATTGCAGACCGACACCGCGCCCACGCCATGCTCAAGGGCCTTGTCGACCGCCAGGTGCATGGCCTGCGACGCCACCGGATAGCCCAGGCCGCCCATGCCGTCGATCAATGCGCTGGCCCCGCCGTCGCGCACGATCCGTGCGCGCGCATCCAGCCGCAAAGAACCGGCGCGCAGTTTTTCCTCATAGGACGGCAGCATCGAAATGCCATGCGAATCGATGCCCAGCAGGTCGGTTTGCGCCATGAGACCGGCCGTGGTGTGCGCCAGGTCTTCGTCCATGCCCCAGGCTTGCAGCACCTGCAGGATCTGTTCGCGGACCTGCTCGACCGGCACGGTCTTCGCTATTGTTCCGTTCGCTTGCACTCGTTGTCTCCGATATTGTTGATGTCAGTCGCGCTCGCGATCCACCAGCCGGTGACGCGCCTGCCCCAGATGGAATTGCATGGCAACGCGCGCGCGCTCGCTGTCCTGTTCGCGGATGGCATCCAGGATGGTCGCGTGCTCGTCCACGACGCGTTGAGCGCGCTGCCGTGAGCCGGTGCGCGTCAGGCTCAACGTCAGCCGCATGAAACCGTTGATGGATTCGTGGATGCTTTCCAGCACCCCCAGATAGAAGTCGTTGCCGCTGGCCTCGGCAATGCTGGCGTGGAACGCCAGGTCGGCCTCGGGCGAGACCTGGCCGTGCGTCAGGCTGTCGGCGAATGCCGCATGCGCATCGGTGATCTTCTTCAATTGCTCGTCCGTGCGGCGCAACGCGGCCAGCCGGGCCGCATCGCCTTCCAGCGCCACCCGCACCTCCTGCGCGCGGAGATAGGCGCTGACGTTCTGCACGTCGTTGAAGGTCTTCAGACGCGGCGCGGGCTGATGGCTGACGAACGTGCCCAGCCCCTGATGCGCGGTGATCAGGCCGTCGGCGCGCAGACGCAACAACGCTTCGCGCACGACGGGCCGGGATACGCCAAAGCGTTCCGAGATTTCATTTTCAGAGGGCAGCTTATCGCCGACATTCAAGCCGCCGGACACGATCTGTTCGAAAACCTGCCCGTAGACCTGATCCGCCAGCCGCACCCGGTGCCCGCGTTCAAGCGGGGGCGAACCCGGCGCCTCGGACTCGACGGGCGCCTGCGGCTCGGATGACGTTGATGCTTTGGATCGGGCCACGAAACCTCCTGAGTGCTTAGGCCTGCTCACCATTGCGTGAACAGCGCCCATCGTACCGCCAACAGGCGGTCCGACGGGAGGCGCGCGGCCGCGGCGTTCAAGCTCAGGCCGCCACGGCTTCCTTGTCCCATGCCGCCAGCGCGCGGGCCACCGGCGCCACGCGTTCGCGCTCCGCGCTGGAAATGCCGGTCAACAGCGGCAGCATGGGGCCCATGTCCGCCACGCCGGACAAGGTCACGGCGTCATGCAGCACGCGGATCGGGCTGATGCCATCACGGCAATCCTCCAGGCCCAGGTAATGCTCGCGCACGGCCTCGGCGTCGTCGTAGCGGCCTTCGCGCAGCAGATGAAGCAAGCGCATCGATCCGCGCGGCGCCACGCATACGGAACCCGACGTGAAGCTCTTCAGCCCGAAGTCGCGGTAATGGACGATGGCCGGGCGTTCGCCGATACCGCTGACGACCCAGCGCGCATCCACCGCTTGCAACAAGGCCGACAGGTACGGATCTTTCAACGGGTCGTCACGCACGACCGCGTACTTGAAAGCGACGATGCGGCCTTCCTCGATCAGGCGCGCCGCCGTGGCCGGCGCCAGATAATCCGCCGATTTGATGTAGACCACGGCGGGCTTGCCCAACGCGTCGGTAAATCGCCGCACGCCATCCGCCAGCCCGGCGTCGGTGTACGGGAACGACATGGGCAGCAGCATCGCCGTGGGGAAGGCGCGCGAACGCAGGATCGCCGCCTGGTCCATCATCTTGCCGTAGTCGGGGCCGACCGACGGCAGTATCCACGTATCCGACCCTGCCAGGCCCGCCAGCATGTCAACGATGCGCGCGTATTCACTGACTGCCACGTTGTAGAAATTGGCGTTGCCGCCATACATCACATTGCGCACGCCGCCGGCTTCCAGGTGGCCCAGCAACGCCTTGTTGGCGGCTTCGTTCAGGGAAAGGTCGTCGTGGCGGGCCAACGGCGGCACGGCGATAACCGAACGCTGCAAGTCCTGGGCGGATACCGGGGAAGTTTTCATGGACGGGGCTCCTGGCTGATCCAGTTGTTAGATGAGTAAGGTGAAAAAAGTATACTTGGTTGACAACCATAACCTCAATACCTATATTTGTTTTACAAGTAAGACGGCAGCAAAACGCAGGGTGCCGCGGGCGCCTTGCGGCTTCAAGCCCGGGCCCCGCCAGGGTTGGAATTCCCCACAAACGATGCGCGGCCACGCGCACACCAAGGAGACACGTTCCATGCAAGCAGCTCCCCTGCGCAACCGGCTGTTTACCGCCGCCATGCTGACGGCCACCGCCTTTTTGTTTCCGGCGGCCCCTGCGCTGGCCGACTACCCCGAACGCGACGTGAAGATCATCGTGCCCTTCCCCGCCGGCGGCACGGCGGACATCGCCGCGCGTGTCGTGGCGGCCGAATTGGGCAAGAGCTGGAACAAGTCTGTTGTGGTGGACAACAAGGCGGGCGCGGGCGGCAACGTCGGTTCGGCCGAGGCGGCGCGCGCGCCGGCCGACGGCTATACGTTGCTGATGGGCACCGTCAGCACGCATGCGATCAATCAGTCCGTCTACGCCAAGCTGCCCTATGACCCGGTCAAGGATTTCGTTCCCGTGACGCTCGTCATCCCGGTGCCGAACATCCTTGAGCTCAATCCCAAGTTCGCCGACAAACACGGCATCCGCACCGTGGCGGACCTGATCAAGTACCTGAAGGCCAATCCGGACACCGTCAACATGGCGTCCACCGGCAACGGCACGTCCACGCACCTGTCGGGCGAACTGTTCCAGAGCATGACGGGCACGCGCATGACGCACGTTCCGTACAAGGGCAGCAGCCCCGCCCTGACGGACGTGATGGGCGGCTCCGCCGACCTGATCTTCGACAACTTGCCTTCATCCATGGGCTACATCAAGGGCGGCAAGCTGCGGCCGTTGGCGGTCACCACGACCGCGCGTTCGCCCGCGCTGCCGGATGTGCCGACGTTGGCCGAGGCCGGCGTGAAAGGGTATGAGGCCTCCAGCTGGTTCGGGTTGCTGGCCCCTGCGGGCACGCCACCCGCCATCGTCGACAAGATCCAGCGCGACGTGGCGGCCGCATTGCAGCAAGAGCCGGTGCGCGCGCAACTGCAGGCCCAGGGCGCCACGCCCTCGGGCAACACCCCGACGCAATTCAAACAGTTCATGGCGCAAGAAACCGTGAAGTGGGCCGAAGTCGTGAAAACATCCGGCGCCAAGGTCGACTGACCTGACGCAGATCCAGGCCCGCGCGCAACGCGTGAGCGGCGGGCTTCCCAGCATCACGCGAACCAGGAGACACCATGAATAAACTGATCTGCGCCATTGCGGCGGGCGCCGCCCTGCTTGGCGGGCCGGCGGTCCAGGCCGCCGGCTACCCCGAAAAGCCCATCACCATGATCGTGCCCTTCGTGCCGGGCGGCTCATCCGACATCACCGCGCGGTCGGTCACGCCCGCGCTGTCGAAACTGCTGGGCCAGACCTTCGTCGTCGAAAACAAGCCGGGCGCCAACAGCGCCATCGGCGCGCAGGCCCTGGCTCGCAGCACGCCCGACGGCTACACCATGATGGTGGGTTCGATCGGCACTTTCGCCATCAACGAAGCGCTTTACAAGAACCTGTCCTACAACCCCAGCAAGGATTTTGAATACCTGACGCAGGCCGTGCGCAACCCCAATGTGCTGGTCGCCGCCAACTCCTTTCCCGCCAGCACCGTTGCCGAACTGGTCGACTATGCGAAGAAGCATCCCGGCAGCGTCTCCTACGCGTCGTCGGGCACGGGCTCGTCCGACCACCTGTCCGCCGTGCTGTTCCGCCAGCGCACGGGCAGCACGGGCGTGGATGTGCCCTACAAGGGCGGCGGCGCCGCCATCGCGGACCTGATCGGCGGACAGGTCAATGTGTCGTTCCAGAACCTGGGCGCGGTGCAGAATCACATCAAGGCCGGCAAGCTGAAGGCCCTGGCCATCACGGGTGATGCGCGCGCGCGCGACCTGCCCGACGTGCCCACGCTGAGCGAAGCCGGCATCAAGGACATGGTGGTGTATTCCTGGCAGGGCTTCGCCGTGCCCAAGGGCACCCCGCCGGCGGTCGTGCAGCAACTGTCGAAGGCGCTGCAGACCGCGTTGCGCGACCCGAAGACCGAGCAGACGCTGCAAGGCCTGGGCTTCGAAGTCGTCGCGAATACGCCGCAACAGTTCACGGCATTCCAGCAAGGCGAGGTCAAGCGCTGGAAGGACGTCATCCAGAAGGCCAACATCCAGCTGGAATAGCCGCCGGCAAGCAAGACAGGAAACACGCAAAGGGGGTGCCTGCGGGCATCCCCTTTGCGGATTTCAAGGCCGAATCAAGTAGCATGACCATTTTCGCCACCCACCCGTACGACAACATGACCACTAAGCATCGCATCATCCAGGTCGGCTCGCTGGCCGGCTCCCCCTCCGCCAACAAGAACCTCGCCGACCGGTACGACGTTGTCGAGCTGTGGAAATTCCCCGACCGCCAAGCCGCGCTGGCCGAACACGGCAAGGGCATCACGGCGGTCGTCACGTCGGCCAACTTCGGCGCCAACGCCGAACTCATCAACGCGCTGCCCGACCTGAAAGCCATCTGCAGCTGGGGCGTGGGCTACGAAACCATCGACGTGGACGCGGCCCGCAAGCGCGGCGTGCAGGTCAGCAATACACCGGACGTGCTGACGGACTGCGTGGCGGACCTGGCCTGGGGCCTCTTGATCGCCGGCGCTCGTCGCATGGGCCAGGGCGAACGATTCGTGCGCGCCGGCCAGTGGGGCCAGGTGCACGGCAGCATCCCGCTGGGCCAGCGCGTCAGCGGCAAGAAACTGGGCATCGTGGGCCTGGGCCGGATCGGTGAAGCAATCGCCAAGCGCGGCACCGGGTTCGACATGGACGTGCGTTACCACAACCGCCGCAAGCGCGACGACATCGCCTACGGCTACGAGGCCTCGCTGGTCGATCTGGCCACGTGGGCGGACTTCCTGATCGTGGCCACGGTGGGCGGCCCCAGCACGCGCCATCTGGTGAACCAGCCGGTCCTGGAAGCGCTGGGTCCCAAGGGCATCATCGTCAACATCGCGCGCGGACCCGTCATCGACGAGACCGCCCTGGTGGCCGCATTGGAATCGGGCAAACTGGGCTGCGCCGCGCTGGACGTGTTCGAACACGAACCCAAGGTGCCGGACGCGCTGACCACGAGCGACAACGCCGTCGTATTGCCCCACATCGGCAGCGCCACGCTGGAGACGCGCCTTGCGATGGAAAACCTGATGCTCGACAATCTTCAGGCCTACTTCGACACCGGTCGCGTGATCACACCGGTGGAATGACGCGCCTGGCGTCACGGTAGAAACGAAAAAGCCTCTCGGTGCCCATACCGAGAGGCTTTCGACTTTCCGGGTCCCGCGGGGCCGGCAGTCTTCCTGCAAAGGAACGATATCGGGCTTTACAGCCCCTTGCCTACTTCGCCGGCGTCGTGGCGCCGGAATGGTCCATCTTCGATGCCGTGCCCGATTTGGCGGCTGCCGGTTTGGCGGACGTCTTGTCAGACTTGTGATGCTTGTGCTGCGCCTGGGTCTTGGTATCGCCCGCCTTGGCCGACGCATCGGCGCCCGCCGCGAACGCCGAAGGCGCAGCAGCAAGACCGAGGCACAAGGCCGAGGTGGACAAGAACGCAGCAATACGGGAGTGAGTCGTCATTTCATGAACTCCTGAATGTAAAAGGCCGAAGCCTCTTCCGACACGGGGCGGCAACATCGCCGCTTACCCCGTACTCCGTTTGAAGTCGGCCCATCCAGAAGGTTCAACCTGGAACCATAAAATTTCGGACGCTAACGCTTGGAAATAGAAAAGCGCCGATGCGCACCGGGTCACAAATGAAGGCTGACTCGTCTACGCCTCGAAGGCCAGCAGCGCGACGGTGGCGAACAGCATCACTGCAAAGCTGATTCTCAGCTTGCGTTCAGGAAGGCGATACGCCAGCTTCACGCCGACCGGCACGAACAAGAGGCTGCCGATGGCCAGCGGCAGGCCGACCATCCAATCCGCTTGCCCGGCCCACGCGTAGGTGATCAGCGCGATGGTCGACCCGGGGATCACCATGCTTAACGCCAAGGCTTGCGCGGTGGTCTGCGGCAAGCGGAATACCGACGTGATGATGGGCACGGCCAGTACCGCGCCGCCGACGCCAAAGAAGCCGCCCAGCGTGCCGCACAGCATGCCCAGCACGCTGGCGCGCCGCGGGGTGAAGACCGGAGCCGGCGCCTTGTTGGCCTGCGGACGCTTCGCTGCGGGACGCGCGGCGCGCCAGGTCTGCCAGACGTAGAACAAGGCAATGAAGAACAGAAATACGGCGAAGCTCTGACGCAGCACGCTGGAATGGATGCCCAGCGCCAGTCGCGCCCCCACCCAGGTGAATACCACGGCGCCTGCCGCGCCCGCCGCGGCAACGCGCTTGTCGATCCGCGTTTGCTGGTTGTACTTGCGCACGGCCATCGTGATCGCAGGCAGCACCATGATCAGCGCCGTGCCTTGAGCCAGTTGTTGAGACATCCCCATCAACAGCACCAGCGCGGGGATGGCGATAAGTCCGCCTCCGATGCCGAGCACGCCGCCCATGAAGCCAATCAGGCCACCCGCGGTCAGGCACGCGGCAATAACAAACAGACTCACGTCTTGCTCCAGCAGACCCGGCCTTGTCCAGGATGGGCGATTCGAAAAAAGGGAGATTCAAGCGGACCTGGCCCGGGTTGCACCGGACCAGGACGTCAACGCAATTTGTCCAACGCGGCGTCCAAGCGGTCCACCGCCCAGATTTCCAGGCCTTCGATGGGCTGGCGCGGCGCGTTGGCCTTGGGGATCAACGCAATGGAAAAGCCCAGCTTGGCCGCTTCGCGCAAGCGTTCCTGCCCGCGCGGCGCGGGCCGGATCTCGCCCGCCAGGCCGACCTCGCCGAAAGCGATCAAACCACGCGGCAGTGGCTTGTCGCGCAGCGATGACATGATGGCCAGCAGCACCGGCAAATCCGCCGCCGGTTCCGTGATGCGCACCCCGCCCACCGCATTGACGAAAACGTCCTGGTCGAAAGTGGTGACACCGGCATGCCGATGCAGCACCGCCAGCAACATGGCCAGGCGATTGCCTTCCAG
Organism: Achromobacter sp. MYb9; assembly: GCF_002975275.1. Taxonomy (GTDB): domain Bacteria; phylum Pseudomonadota; class Gammaproteobacteria; order Burkholderiales; family Burkholderiaceae_B; genus Achromobacter. The sequence goes on from NZ_PCOQ01000004.1 coordinate 55,340, forward strand.
GCCAACGGTCAGGCGGCGCGGGTTGGGCGCATGGGAACTGTCGACCAGCGCCTGGATCTCGACCAGCAGTGGCCGCGTGCCCTCCTGCGTGGCCATCACGCAGGAACCGGCCACCTGCTGTTCATGCTGCGACAGGAACAGCGCGGATGGATTGGCCACGCCGCGCAGGCCACGGTCGGTCATCGCGAAGACACCCAATTCGTTCACCGCGCCGAAGCGGTTCTTGAATGCACGCACCAGCCGGAACGACGAATGCGTGTCACCTTCGAAATACAGCACGGTGTCCACGATGTGCTCCAGCACGCGCGGGCCCGCCAGCGCACCGTCTTTCGTGACGTGACCGATCATGACGATGGCAATGCCGGTCTGCTTGGCCAGCCGCGTCAATTGCGCAGCGCACTCCCTCACCTGCGACACCGAGCCGGGCGCGGCGCTGAGTTCACCGCTGTACAGGGTCTGGATCGAATCGATCACCGCGACGGTCGGCTTCTGCTCGGACACCGCGGCCTGGATGGCCTCCAGACGGATCTCGGCCAGCAGGTTGACATTGCCGGTCTGCAAGTCCAGACGGCGGGCGCGCAGCGCGACCTGCTCGGCGGATTCCTCGCCCGTGACATACAGGACGTTGGTGCTCTGGGACATCGATGCCAGTGCCTGCAGCAGCAGCGTGGACTTGCCAATGCCCGGATCGCCGCCGATCAGCACCACCGCGCCGGCCACCAGGCCGCCGCCCAGCACCCGGTCGAACTCGTCCAGCCCGGTAGGCTGGCGCGGCGTTTCGCGGGCTTCGATTTCGGACAGGCTGCGCACCGGGCTGGCCGAGGCCAGCGGCGCGTAGCGGTGCGCCGACGCAGCGGGCGTCGACGATTCCACCGTTTCTTCCAGGGTGTTCCAGGCGTTGCAATGCGGGCATTTGCCCTGCCACTTCGGGGTAGTGCCGCCGCAGTCGGCGCACACATATACGGTTCGGGATTTGGCCATGCGCGAAAGTGTACCGGCAACCTGTCTTTTCAGCCTGCAAGGCAGGCATCAACAGGCGCACCCGCGCCCTGATTGCGCCGCCCCGGTGCGCGAATCTGTCATTTCGCTTTCACTAACGGGGACAGTCCAAAGTTACATCATGCAAATAGAAGAAATTCTCTGCCGGATTTCTGCAAATCGCGCATAATCAACGGGTGCAGCGCATTGTCGAACCGTCCGGTCAGGACGGCATACCCGACGCCAAACGCCCTTTACGGGCGCAGCAACGGGAATCGCGGCGCAATCGACCTGCGGTCTTTGCCGAGGCCGCATAAACCGGAACAAGACCCTAGCCACGACGAGACCGCCGGACCACCGGCGCGGCGCCCAGCAAAGGTCAAACGCGGATATGTCCTGCCACCGGACGTATGCGCGAGGAGTACGCGCATGAGCATTACCTATCGCCCCCCTTTCGACGAAGACGATGAACGGGATCTGCGCGCCCTGTACCGTAAGCCCAGACCCGGGACCAGTCCCGAACTTGACGCGGCGGTGCGCCGTACCTGGCATCCCGGTCACAGTTGGCATCCCGGCTGGGCCGCGGCCGCTTGCGCCGCGATGGTGGCAGGCCTGTTCGCCTGGACCGACATGCGCGAAAACGCCGACATGCAGGAAATGAACGCCCAACTGGCGGCTCCCCACGAAGTCAGCGCCAGCGCTGAACGCTCCCCCGCCTCGGCCGTATCGGCCGAAACGCTGGTGGGCATGCAGGCTGCGCCGGTTGCCGCCCAACGTGTCTCCGCCGCCCCGAACGACACCCCCGCGCCCCAGCCTCAGGCCGCGCCCGTCGCCCCGGAAACCGCTGCCGCCGAATCGGCGCAGCAAGGCGAAGCCACGGCGACCGAAATCGTGGCCTTCAGCGAACAGGACGTTGAGGCCCGCGTGGCCCACATCCGCGCCCTGGTCCAGGACGACAGGCAGGACGAAGCCGTCCAGGCGTTGCGCGAATTGCAGCAGGGTGCGCCTGACCTGACCTTGCCGGACGACCTGCAGGAACTGGCGCAGCAAAACCCGGCCTGATCCCCGCCCCCCAGCACCTCCCATCGACCCCCGGCCGATGGGAGGTGTGGTGCGCAAGACGCACGCAAATATTTGGTCAAAAAATGGGCGGCTTCTTGCTAACATAGCCGCCATGAGTCCGAGCTTCCACCACCGCAATCTTCCCCACCTGCTGCTTTACGCGCGCGAAACCCTGATGGCGCATTTCCGCCCTGTGCTGCATGCGGCGGGCGTCACCGAACAACAATGGCGTGTGTTGCGCACCTTGAGCGAAGTCGGCTCCATGGAACCCAATCAGATCGCCCGTAGTTGCCAGATCCTTAGCCCCAGCTTGACCCGCATGCTGGCCGGCATGGAAGAGCAGGGCCTGATCAAGCGCGTGCGCTCCAGCGCCGATCAGCGCCGCCAGGAAATATCCCTGACCCCTAAAAGCAATAAGCTGATCGACCGCATGCGCCCACAGGTGGATGCGAAATATCAAGAGATCGAAGGCAAGATCGGCAAGGAACTGCTTGAGCGCCTGTACCGCGACGTCGACGCCATGGTCGACCTGATCAAGCGCGACGCGCCCGCATCGCGCGAATCCGGCGAGCCGTGACTCAGGCCGGCACCGGGAAGATCGCGTTGATCTGCCCGGTACCGGAACTGGTGAAGTAATCAGTGACGATCTCCACCGGCTTGTCATAGCCATCCCAGCCCAGCAATCCCAACAGCATCGCCGTGTCGTGCATCCCGCCCTCGCCCACGCACAGGTCGGCGTACTCGGGAAGCATCGCGCAGAACGTCTTCCAGTCTCCCTGGCGCCACAGCTCGACCACACGTAGATCCACCTGACGGTAGAACTCGCGGCTGATCCGGTGCATGGCAGCCTCCGGACGGCCGTTGTCGTTGAAGCGATGCGACAACGACCCACTGGCCAGTACGGCGACTCGGCTATCGCTGGCCTCGATCGCCTGGCGCAACGCCGCTCCGAAACGTCGGCTGTCCTCCAGCGCATGCCACGCGCACCAGGCCGCCACCGACACGACATTGAAGCGGCCGTCGCCGTTCATGTAACGCATCGGCACCAGCGTGCCGTATTCCAGCTCCAGGCTGTCGATCTCGTGCGAGCGCGTGCCCACCCCGGCCGCGTTGGCGCACTCGGCGATGCGCCGCCCCAATTCGGGATTGCCTCGGTACACGTAGTCCATATCCTTGATGAAATGCGGCAGCTCGTTGCTGGTGTAGCGTCCCTTGAACCGCCCGTTGGCATTCACGTGATAGCCGCCATTGACGAGCCAATGCACGTCCAGCACCACGATCGTGTCCACATCCTGCTCGCGGCAGCGTTCACCAATGATGCGGTGCCCCTGGATGGCCGCCTCTCGGCAGCCGTGGTGCTTGCCGGGAAGTTCCGACAGGTACATCGACGGCACATGCGTCACCTTGGCCGCCAGTGCAAGCTTACCCATGATGGTTGTCTCCTGGTACCCGGCGCTCATGCGCCCCATTTCGGGATGTGGTGGCCACCGAGCGATACGCACACGTTCTTGATTTCGGCGAACACTTCGTAGCTGTATTCCCCGCCCTCTCGCCCCGTACCCGATTCCTTCGTGCCGCCGAACGGCTGGCGCAGATCGCGCACGTTCTGGCTATTGATGAACACCATGCCCGCTTCGATCCCGCGCGCCAGGCGGTGGGCGCGGCCGATGTCGCTTGTCCAGATATAAGAGGCAAGCCCGTACTTCACGTCGTTCGCCAGCGCCAGGCCCTCGGCCTCGTCCTTGAACGGGATCAGGCAGGCCACGGGCCCGAAAATCTCTTCCTGCGCGCAACGCATGCGGTTGTCGACGTCGGCCAGCACCGTGGGGCGCACGAAATTGCCGCCAGCCAGATGGGCGGGCAGGCCGATGGGCTGTGCCGCGCCCCCCGCCAGGATGCGGGCGCCCTCCTTTTCCGCCAACTGAATGTAGCCCGTCACCTTTTCCCAATGCTGGCGCGTGATCATCGCGCCCACGTGGGTGGCGTCGTCGGCCGGATCCCCCACCACCAGCCGCGCGGCGCGCGCGGCGAATTGGCGCACGAAATCGTCGTAAATGCGCTGCTGGACGAAGATGCGCGAGCCGGCCGTGCAACGTTCCCCGTTCAGGGAAAAGATGGTGAACAATGCCGCATCAAGCGCGCGCTCCACGTCCGCATCGTCAAAAATCAAGACCGGCGATTTGCCGCCCAGCTCCATCGAGTACTTCTTGATGCCACCCGCGCTGGCCAGGATTTTCTTGCCTGTCACGGTGCCGCCCGTGAAAGAAATGGCGCGCACGCCGGGATGACGCACCAGCGCGTCGCCCGCCGTGGCGCCGTAACCCTGCACCACGTTCAGCACGCCCGCCGGGATGCCGGCCTCGAGTGCCAGCCTGCCCAGTTGGTCGGCCGTCAACGGCGACAATTCCGACATCTTCAACACCGCGGTATTGCCCAGCGCCAGGCATGGCGCGGTCTTCCAGGTGGCGGTCATGAACGGCACGTTCCAGGGCGACACCAGCGCGCACACGCCGACCGGTTGGTACAGCGTGTAGTTCAGCATCTGATCGTCCACCGGGTAGGTATGACCGTTCATCCGCGTGCAGACCTCGGCGAAGAAACTGAAGTTCTCGGCGGCACGCGGGATCAGTTGCTTGCGTGTTTGCGAAATAGGCAAGCCCGTATCCCGCGTTTCCAGGTCGGCCAGTTGCGGCACGTTCTGCTCGATCAGTTCGCCCAGCCGTCGCATCAACCGGGCCCGCTCCTTGGCGGGCGTATTCGCCCACTTCGGGAAGGCATCGGCCGCGGCGGACACCGCGGCATCGATCTCGGCCTGGCCACCCGCGGCGACGTCTTCGATGGCGTCGCCGGTGGCGGGGTTATAGGTGATGAAATGGTCCGCGCTATCGACCTGCTTGCCATTGATCCAGTGCTTGATGCTCACGTGCGCTCCTCGTGCGTGACCGGAAGTTGAATTTCGCCCAGCTCTTATAATTAACACGTTAACAATATGCGGACGACGTAGCGCTGTCAACAGCGGGAAACCCCCATCCTGGGTGAACCGGTCCTACCCCCGCCGCGCATTGCCGCGGCTGTACATTTTCACTATGATACTTAACATGCTAACTATATGTTCAGCGAGACGACATGCCCCACATCTGGATTGAGTACTCCGGCAACCTGAAGCTGGACACGCCCGCGCTGATGCGTACCGTGCAGGACGCCGCCGTCGGCGACGGCACCCTTTTCCCGTTGGCCGGCGCCCGCACGCGAGCCTTGCGCGTGGACGATTGCCTGATCGTCGACGGCCACCCGGACAATGCCTTTGTCCACGTCGTGTTGCGCGTCGGGCACGGCCGCAGCGACGCGCAAAAGGCGGCATTGGGCGAACGGGTGTTCGAGGCCCTGACGAACGCGCTGGCGCCGCACATGGCCGCGAATCCATTGGGCATTTCGATGCAAATCGAAGAAGCCGACCCGGTCCTGAACTACAAAGTGAACAACTACCGCGAGTATCTTGCCGCGCGCGCCGCAGCAGCGGCCGCGGCCCGGGCGGCGCCCCCTCGAACCGTGGTGGGCACTGCCCTGAACACGCGGCAGTCCCTGGAAGCGCTGAGCGGTGCCATGCACGCCCCCCCGTACAACGCTGCCCCCAAGGCGCCGGTGCTTTATATCAAGCCCGCCAACACCTATGCGCAGGACGGTGCCGTCATCACGCTGCCTGCCGACGTGGACGAGGTCGAAGTGGGCGCCTGCCTGGGTGTGGTGTTCTCGCGTCGCGCCACGCGGGTCGGCGAGGCGGAAGCGCTGCGCTACGTCGCGGGCTACCGCGTCGTGGCCGACCTTTCCGTGCCGCACGCCAGTTATTTCCGGCCCGCGCTCAAGCAGAAATGCCGCGATGGATTCTGCCCTATCGGCCACGGCATGGCGCCGGCCGCATCCATCGCCGATCCCGACGCGCTGGAGATCGAAATCCATGTGGATGGCGCCCTGGCGCTGCGGACCCGCACCGCCGACCTGGTCCGGCCGATTGCTCGGCTGATCGCCGACGTCACACAGTTCATGAGTTTCGAGGCGGGCGACATGTTGCTGGTCGGCGCATCCCACGACGCGCCGCGCCTGCGCGCCGGCCAACGCTATGACATCCGAATCCCGCAGGTCGGCACGTTGGGCAACCTGCTTGCCGCCGCCACCGCTTGAGGAAGCCGCCATGAAGCACGCACGTATTGTTTACGAGGGCGCCACCCACGCGGCCACCGAAGCGGGGCCCGGCCAGATCCGTCTGGCCGACGGCCGCATCCTGGCCGAAGACGCCGTGGCCTGGTTGCCGCCCATTGAACCCCGCACCACCTTCACGCTGGCCATCAACTATGCGGACCATGCCCGCGAATTGGCCTTCAAGGCGCCCGACGAGCCGCTGGGTTTCCTGAAGGCAGCCAACACATTCGTCGGACACCGCGCACAAACCTTGCGTCCGGCCGACGCCGCGTTCATGCACTATGAATGCGAGCTCGCGGTCGTCATCGGAAAACCTGCAAGCCGCGTCAAACGCGACCAGGCCTATGACTACGTCGCGGGCTACACCGTCGCCAACGACTACGCGGTGCGCGACTACCTGGAAAACTGGTATCGCCCCAACTTGCGTGTGAAGAGCCGCGACACCTGCACGCCGCTGGGCCCATGGTTGGTAGACCGCGACGACGTGCCCGATCCCATGAACCTGGCCCTGCGCACCACCGTCAACGGCATCGAGACGCAGCGCGGCAACACGCGCGACATGGTGTTCGACGTGCCCGCGCTGATCCAGTACTTCAGCAGCTTCATGACGCTGTCTCCCGGCGACCTGATCCTGACCGGCACGCCCGACGGCATCGTGAACGTCATGCCCGGCGACGAAGTCGTGACCGAGATCGAAGGCGTGGGACGACTCGTCAACACGCTGGCCCCCTTCCCTTCCTGATTCACCGTGGACACCCGATGCTAGACATCCAAACCGTGCGCGCCCTTGCCGCGCGCCTGCACGACGCCGAACGCACCCGCACGCAAATCCGTCAGATTTCGCTGGAACATCCGGATATCGGCATTGCCGACGCCTATGCCATCCAGCGTGCGTGGATGGACCTGAAACTGGCGGAAGGCCGCGTCAAACGCGGCCACAAGATCGGGCTGACGTCCCGCGCCATGCAACAGGCTTCACAGATCGACGAGCCCGACTTCGGCATGCTGCTGGACGACATGTTCTTCGAGGACGGCGGCGATATCCCAGCCGGCCGCTTCATCCTGCCGCGGCTGGAAGTCGAACTGGCGTTCGTGTTGGGCAAGCGCCTGCAAGGCCCCGGCGTGACGCTGTTTCAGGTCTATGACGCCGTCGACTACGTGATCCCCGCGCTGGAGATCATCGATGCGCGTTCGCACGGCATCGATCCCGACACCAAGCGCCCGCGCAAGGTATTCGACACGATCGCGGACAACGCCGCCAACGCGGGCGTGGTCATGGGCGGACGCCCTGTGAAAATAGGCGAATTGGACCTGCGCTGGATCGGCGCCATCCTGTCGCGCAACGCCATCATCGAGGAAACGGGCGTTGCCGCGGGCGTCTTGAATCACCCCGCCAATGGCGTAGTATGGCTGGCTAACAAGCTGGCCGCCCACGATGTGGCGCTGGAGGCCGGAGAAATCATCCTGTCGGGGTCTTTCACCCGACCGGTAGCCGCCCGGCCCGGCGACACGTTCAATGTCGATTACGGCGTGCTGGGTTCCGTCAACTGTCATTTCATTTAACACGGCATGCAGTCCATGGACATCCTCACCAATACCTTCAAGCAAGCCTTGCGCGACCGTCAGCCCCAAATCGGCCTGTGGGCCGGCCTGGCCAGCGCCTATACCTCGGAAATCGTCGCGGGCGCGGGCTTTGACTGGCTGCTGATCGACGGCGAACACGCTCCCAACACGTTGCAGACCACGTTGGCGCAACTGCAGTCGGTGGCGGCCTATCCGGTGGCGCCCGTCGTGCGCCCGGCCTGGAACGACCCGGTGCAGATCAAGCAGATCCTCGACACTGGCGCGCAAACCCTGCTGGTCCCCATGATTCAATCCGCGGAAGAAGCCGCAGCCGCCGTCGCCGCCGTGCGCTACCCGCCCGCGGGCATCCGGGGCGTGGGCAGCGCCTTGGCGCGCTCGTCACGCTGGAACCGCATTCCCGATTACCTGGAACGCGCCAACGACCAGATGTGCGTATTGGTGCAGATCGAAACGCCGCGCGGCATCGACGCCCTGGACGAGATCCTGGCGGTGGACGGCGTGGACGGCGCCTTCATCGGCCCCGCCGACCTCTCGGCCAGCATGGGTTACCTGGGTCAGCCGGAACACCCCGAGGTTCTGAAGACCATCGATGACGCCATCACCCGCATCGTGCGCAGCGGCAAGGCCGCGGGCATCCTGCACAGCGGCGTTTCGCAGGCCAAGCACTACCTTGCCCTGGGAGCCACCTTCGTGGCGGTGGGCGTCGACGCCGTGCTGCTTGCGCGGGCGGCGGAAAGCCTGGCGGGAGAGTTCAAAGACGTGAAGACGGTGGCGGCGGGCAAAGGCCCGTACTAAACCGCCTTCGAAGCCGGCCCCGGGAATTCAGACGCCCTCGGGGCCCGGCACGCCAAGCAACGCGTTGCGCTTGGCGAATTCGGCCAGTTCCAGCACCGATTCCATCCCCAGCTTTTGCAGCAAGCGCGTCTTGTACGTGCTGACCGTCTTGTTGCTAAGCAAGAGCAGTTCGCCGATTTCCTTGTTCGACCGGCCCTGCGCCAGGTATTGCAGCACCACCATCTCGCGGTCGGACAAGCGCTTGACCATGTCCGAGTCCGACAGGCGCCCATGCTCGGTCGCCACCGCCATCGACGGAAAGACGCTATAGCCCGCCATCACGGCCTTGATGGCGTTGACCAGCTTGTTCAGGTCTTCGTCCTTGCTGATGAACCCTTTGGCGCCCGCCTGCATGCAACGATGGCAGAACGCCTCCGACGACTGTGACGTCAGCACCAGGACATGACAGTCCGGGTTGATGGCCAACATGCGCGCGATGACGCTCAGGCCGTCCAGCTTGGGGATGCCGATGTCCAGGATCACCACGTCGGGAGACAAGTCGCGCAGCGCCTGCACGGCGTCAATACCGTTGCCGACTTCACCAACAACGTGAAAGCCGTTCGTCTCAAGCAGCATCCGCACCGCGAGTCTTACCAGAGGATGGTCATCGACAATCAGGATCGTATTCATGGCCGGCTACCGCATTTCCTTTGAGTAAGCATCCGCAGTCGCGCCTCAGGCCTTGACCTGCCAGCGTCACGTATCGGGACCTCTAATTCTAGTCGCACAGCGTATTCCTTTAGAACCACAACGGAGTCGGCGGGCCGATTAGGAAATTTCCTACAAGCGACTGCTACCCATCCTATTTTCGCCCGTTGCCACGGTCCATACACTGCTTTCAGCTAAAAGACAGCGGCGAAAAAAAGGCGAATGTGGCTGTAGATTGAAGTCTCACTGCATCGCCACATGATCGCTGTCCTGAAGGCTGAAACCCCTTTACATGGACACCGTGATGAAACTCAATAAACTGGCCCTGCTCCTCGCAACGATGGCCCTGGGCACCGCTTCCTCGGCAAGCTTTGCCGCCAATGATGGCGGCGAAATCACCTTCAAGGGCTCGATCATCGAAGCCCCTTGCTCGATCACCGCCGAAAGCGCGAATCAGACCGTGCAAATGGACAAGATCACGAAGTCCGCACTGAAGGATGGCGGCAAGTCCGCGCCGAAGACCTTCCAGATCCGCCTGACCGAATGCGACCTGACCGATGCCAAGAAAAACGTCACCGCCACGTTCAGCGGCCAGACGTCGGTTCCTCAGCCCGACCTGCTGGCGTTCACCAGCGGCGCGGCTTCCGGCGCCAGCCTGGCTATCGCGGATAGCCACGGCAACCTGATCAAGGCCAACACCCCGTCCCCGGCCTCGAAGCTGATCTACACGGAAAACGTACTGCAGTTCCAGGCCTATCTGCAAGGCGACGGCCAAACCGGCGGCACCGTCGTTCCGGGCGACTTCACCACGTCCGCGACCTTCACCCTGAATTACCAGTAAGTCCCTCAGGGATCCAACTGCCCGAAGCGCGCGAGGTTTGCGCGCGTCGGGCTCCTTTTTGGAGAACTGGGGGAAACAGCCGATGCATCGGTTCAAGTCTGCTTCACGCCCTGGCCTGCTGATTCTGTTCATTGCCCTGAACGCCTGCATGGCAGGCACGGCCAGCGCGCATGCACTGACGGCGAAGGTCAGCCTGAACGGCGCCATTGTGAGCTCGCCATGCTCGCTACAGGTGGAGTCCAAGGATCAAACCGTCAGCATGGCGCCCGCCGCCATCAGCGGGCTGATAAGTGGCGTAGCCACCCTACAACAACCATTCAAAGTTCAACTGCTTAATTGCAGCCCCCCACGTACCCATTCCGGCGACCTCGGCAGCAACACGTTCACCCTGATATTCGAAGGCACCGGAGACCACCAAGGGTTCTTGCCCCGAGGGTCGGCCAAAGGCATCGCGATTCGAATCAAAGACAGCCGCGGCAAACAAGTGGTGCCCGGCGTCCCCGTGCAACAGCGCTTGCCGTCATCCGGCGACTTGGCATTGCTCTACGCGCTTAGCTTGACCGGCACGGGCGCCGCGCTTCAAGCGGGCGATTACCAGATCACCATCCGGCTCCGGATGAACTACTTCTGAGCCGCCACATTTTTGTTGAGACGCTAAAGGACGCCGTTCACGTGATTCGCCTCAGGGTGCTGAACATAGTTGTTTTGATGCTGATTGCCTGCTCCGCTGAAGCTGCCGAGGAACTCGAATTCAACACGGACGTCCTGGACATCAAGGACAGGCAGAACATTGACCTGAGCGTCTTCGCGCGGGCGAACTACATCATGCCGGGCACGTACAACCTGACCCTGCACGTCAATCAGAATCAGCTGAACGACCTTGATGTCTCGTTCTTGGCGCCTGCCGACGATCCGAAGGGTAGCGCGGCCTGCCTGTCTCCGGAGCTGGTGGCCCAACTGGGCCTGCGCGCAAGCTCAGAGCGAAAGCTGACCTGGTGGAACGGCGGCAAGTGCCTGGATCCCGATAGCGTTGCCGGCATGACGGTGCGCGCCGATCTCGGCACCTCGGGGCTGTACGTGGTCATCCCGCAAGCCGCACTTGAGTACAGCGCCCCAAACTGGGATCCACCGTCGCGCTGGGATGAAGGCATTCCCGGCGTATTGCTGGACTACAACTTGAACGCGCAATCCACGCGACGCACTCGCGGCGAGGGCAACTCCACACGCCTAAGCGGCTATGGCACGCTGGGCATGAACCTGGGCGCCTGGCGCATGCGTGCCGACTGGCAAGCGCAGGCAGACCGTATCACCGGACAAACGCGCCGCCAGAGTTTCGACTGGAGCCGCTTTTACGCCATGCGAGCCGTTCCCTCGATGCGCTCGAGCCTGATTGTGGGCGAAGACTACCTGAACTCCAATCTGTTCGGCAGCTTCCGATACACAGGCGCCAGCCTGACCAGTGACGACAGCATGCTGCCGCCAAACTTGCGCGGCTACGCACCCGAAATTTCGGGCGTTGCCCGCAGCAACGCGCGCGTCATCGTGCGGCAGCTGGGCCGCGTGCTCTACGACACCCAAGTACCTCCCGGCCCTTTCCGCATCCAGGACTTGAACGACGCGGTCAGCGGCAAACTGGACGTGCGCGTGGAAGAACAAGACGGCACCAGCCAGCAATTTCAGGTCGATACCGCCAACATCCCCTACCTGACCCGTCCCGGCTCGGTGCGGTTTCAATTCGCGGGGGGCAAGCCTTCCGAATGGAACCACCGCATGAACGGTCCAGCCTTCGGGTCCGGCGAGTTCTCCTGGGGCGTCAGCAACGGCTGGTCGCTTTACGGGGGTGGCCTGGGCGCGAAGGACTATGCCGCGGTTGCCGTCGGCGTGGGCCGCGACCTGATGGCGTTCGGCGCGCTGTCCGTTGACGTCACGCAATCGCGCGCCGTGTTGCCGGGCCGCCGCATCCTTTCCGGGAAGTCCTACCGCGCCAGCTATTCCAAGCGCTTCGAGGAATTCGATAGTCAAGTCACGTTCGCCGGCTACCGGTTTTCGCAGCGGGACTTCATGACCATGAACGAGTTTATCGACGCCCGCCACGGCGGCACGCCGGTGAACCAGAGCAAGGCCATGTATACCGCCACGGTAAGCAAGCAGTTCCGTGGCGCGAATACCAGCGTCTATGCCAACCTCAACCATCAGACCTACTGGAACAGCCGGTCAAGCAACCGCTATAGCCTGTCGGCATCACGCTATTTCGACTTGGGCCGCCTGAAGAACTTGAGCCTGTCGGTCACGGGCTACCAGACGCAAGCCGACGGTGCGTCGGATCGTGGCGCGTATCTGTCGTTGAGCATTCCGTTGGGCAACAGCGCATCCGTCAGCTACAGCGCGTCGGTGGACCGCCGCAACGCCACGCACAACGTGAGCTACTACGACCGCCTGGACGAACGCAACAACTACATGATCAGTGCAGGCGCGGGCGGCGGCGGCAAGGCCAGCGGTTATCTGACGCACGAAGGCACGCTGGCGCAGGTCGTGGCCAGTGTCAGCCATGAATCGGGCGCCTACAGCTCGGGCGGCTTGTCCATGCAGGGCGGCGCCACGCTTACCGCCAAGGGTGCCGCGCTGCACCGGACGTCCGTCGCAGGCGGCACCCGCCTGATGATCGACACCAACGGTGTCGCCGGCGTGCCGGTGCGTGGCTACGGCATGACAACGAAGTCGAACCTGTTCGGCACCGCCGTGATCACCGACGTCAACAGCTACTACCGCAACCAGGCCAGCATCGACCTCGACGCGCTTGCCGATGACGTCGAAGCGACCCAATCGGTGGTGCAGGCGACGCTGACCGAAGGCGCCATTGGCTACCGCTCCCTGGACTTGATTTCCGGAGTAAAGGCCATGACGACCATCCAGCTGAGCGACGGCGCGCATCCTCCCTTTGGCGTGACCGTGCGCAATAGCCGCAACCAGGCCACGGGCATCGTCGGCGATGACGGGGTTGTCTACCTGAGCGGCATGAAACCCGGCGAGACCATGACGCTGCAATGGAACGGCAAGCCGCAATGCTCGTTTGACATTCCCAAAACGGATGCAGCCGGGTCGCCTGAACGGTTCCTCTGCCACCCCACGCCGTAAGGCCTGGCGCCCGAACCCTCCCGAAACGAAACACGCAACATTCAACCAGCCCCAACTACCATGACCCCTCTCATCTTGAAAAAATTCGCGTCCACCGCCCTGCTCTGCCTGTTCGCCTCGCAGCCTGCCTTGGCGGCGGTGTCCCTGGACAGGACACGCATCGTCTTTCCTGGCCAGGATAAATCCGTCAGTTTGAACATCAGCAATCAGAACGATCGATTGCCCTATCTGGCACAAGCCTGGATCGAGAACGACAAGGATGAAAAGACCACCGGTCCACTGGTCGTGCTGCCTCCGCTGCAACGGCTTGAGCCCGGCGCCAGGAGCCAGGTGAAGATCCAGGCATTGCCCGCTGCCAAGCAATTGCCTCAAGACCGGGAAAGCCTCTTCTATTTCAATCTACGCGAAGTGCCGCCCCGCAGCGATCAGGCCAATAGCTTGCAGATCGCGCTGCAGACGCGGGTCAAGCTTTTTTATCGCCCCGAGGCATTGGACATTCCGTCCGGATCGTCGGCAGCCCTCTGGCAAGAACGCATCCGCCTGACGCGTGAGGGTGACCGGTACACCGTCGACAACCCTACCCCCTACTACCTGACACTGATCGACGCCTCAAAGAACGCGAGCGGATCATCAATCGCAAACTTTGAACCGCTGATGATCGCGCCGTACTCGCAAGCCCCGCTGGGCATCGGGGCCGGCAGCCTCGGCAACGCCCCCGTGCTGACCTACATCAATGACTATGGTGGCCGGCCCAAGCTGGAATTCCGCTGCACCGGGCAGGAGTGCACGGCAAAGCAAATCAGCAACTGATCGCGCCCCTAACGCTGCCAGGCCTTTCCATGACCACAAACTCCCGTCGTACAACAAATGCCCGCGCCGGCTTGCACGCCGCGCTGCTCTGTGTGGCCGCCGCCATCTCAAGCGCGGCCGTCGCCACGGAGTTCGGTAACGCCGATGACTTCAACGCCCAGTTCCATGTAATTGGCTCCCTATTGGAAAGCGCCTGCCATCTGGACATGAGGTCGGCCTACCAGGAAGTCGCGCTAGGCGAAATCAGCACCGCGGACCTGCCACAGCCTGGCGACCAAGGCGTGTCTGTCGCGGTGCAGCTGAAGCTGCGCGGCTGCGTCCGAACCGAGGGCGGCAGGCGCGAGGCAAACGGTGGGGCGCTGGCCTGGAGCCGCGCTGAACCCGTGGTCGGCATCACCTTCCGGGCACAAACGGACCCCGACACGCCCGAACTGGTGGGTGTGCTCGGCGCATCGGGATTTGGCTTGCGTTTAAGCGACGCCAGTCGGCGGCGCATTGCCGTGGGCCAGCAAACGCGCGCCTGGTTCGTTGCGCCCGGAGATTCCACACTGACCTACTACATCACCCCGGAACGCACGGCCGCGGCCCTGCAGCCCGGCCACTTTCAAGCCTATATCAATCTCTTCCTGACTTATGACTAAGCGCCTGCTCCATAAGCCCGCATATCTACGGCTGCCTGGCTTGGCGGTCGCCTTGGTTTTTGCCGCGTCCGTGCCCGCCCAGACCCGCATCTCGATCAAGGGAAAGATCTTTGCGGCCATTCCCTGCGTCGTGACCGGTAATCAAGGCAGCATGATCGACGTCCCGTTTGGCGAAGTCCTGACGACACGGGTTGATGGCGCTTACCTGACCAAGGACATTCCTTACGGCCTGGATTGCCGCAACGCCTCGACGAATTCACTGCGCATGCAGATTACCGGCAATATCGCCCGCTTCGGCGACGGACAGTTTTTGGGCATCGCGTCCAATCCCCATTTGGCGATCGCGCTGAAAAATGGCAATACGCCGATCGCGCCAAAGAAGTGGTTCGATTTCGACAGCAACGTGCCTCCGTTATTGCGGGCGGTGCTGGTGAAAGACCCCGCAGGCGACATCGAGGCCGGCCACTTCAACGTCGGAGCCACTCTGGTGGTGGAATATCGATGAACCTCTCCCGCGACAGACATTCGCTTACCGCCCTGGCGCTGTTCGCCCTGCTTGCGGCCAGCCCGTTGCCGGCTGCCGCCGAAGAAAACATGCGATTCACCGGAACGCTGATCACGCCGGGATGCACCGTCAGCGACAAAGGCGGGCGCATCAATGTGGCATTCAAGACCAACCTGGGTATTGAAAAGATCAATGGCGAGAACTATCGGCAGACCATCCCCTACCAGATCGACTGTCCGGGCAGTGCCCCGTGGCGGATGAAGATGACGCTGATTGCGCCCGAAACGAAATTCGATCCTCCCGCCGTGCAGACGTCCATCGATGACCTGGGCATTCAGATATGGTTGAACGGCGAGGCGTTGGCGCTTAATCGCCCCAAGACCGTCGAGATGACCGACCGGAACCGCCCCCCCCTCCTGGAGGCAGTGCCCGTGAAGAGGCTTGGATCGCGCTTGCCTGAAGAGAGCTTCGAGGCGACGGCGCTGCTGATCGCTGAACTTTACTAGGAGGCCACGAATGAGGATCCTCACCATAGCGGCGGCGTTCCTGGCGGCAATGGCAGCAGGCACAGCGTCGGCACAATCTGCCGGGTCGAACAATATGTCCTTTTCCGGGCGCTTGGTGGCCGAGCCCTGCACCTTGGACCCCGCCGACGCGATGCGCGAGCTGAATTTCCGCGGCGTCACGACAAGCGAGATCTATGCCAAAGGCCGCAGCGCCGGCCGCCCGATCACGCTCCATTTGCAGAACTGCGATATCGGCGAAGGCCGAACGCGCGTCAACGTGACATTGACCGGACACCCCAGTTCCCTATTGCCGGGGCATCTGAACCTGAATGCCGGCGGCGCCGTCGGCGTGGCAATCGGCTTGGAGACCAGCCACGGCATTGCGCTGCCGTTGAATCAAGCCAATCCCATCGGGACGCTTACCGCCGGCGGCAACGACATTGTCATCAATGCATTCTTGCGGGGTGAACCGGCAGCGCTGGCCAACAGGACGATCCACCAGGGCGCCATCAACGCCACCGTGACATTCGCGTTCAGCTATGACTGAACGGCATTCGCGTTCGAGACCTGTTCCATGAAGAACCTTAGCGTGCTGGTGTTGGAAGATCACCCGTTTCAGCGATTGATGGTGGTCACCGCCCTGCGATCTGCCATCACGGGAAGGATCTACGAAGCATCCGAAGGCGGCGAAGCCTTGTCGCTGCTAAAGGCCTGCGGTGGCGTGGACATCGCTATCTGCGACTTGCAGATGGCAGGCAAGGACGGGCTGGAGTTCCTGCGAGAATCCGGCAACGCCCGGCTGGTGCATTCCGTCATTCTCAACAGCGCGTTGGACCCGGCGCTGTGCCAGGCTTCGGCTGCCATGATCGAATGCCTGGACCTGAATTTTCTGGGCGAACTTGCCAGACCGCTGGACATCAATGGCCTGACCGCGTTGCTGGCGACGTTCCAGCGCACCCGTCGACGGGCGCCTGCCGCTCCGGTTGAACCGCCTCCCGCAAGTGAGGTGCGGCAAGGGTTGGCGCGCGGCGAATTCAAGGCGTACTACCAGCCCAAGGTCAGTATCAATGGCGAATCCCTGGTAGAGGCGGAGGTGCTGGCGCGCTGGCATCACCCGCAACACGGCGTGCTGCCCCCGTCGCATTTCCTTCCCGCGATGCAAACCCACGGCCTGATGGAACCGCTGTTCTGGCGCATGCTGGATCAAGGACTGGAACTTCAGGCCCAGCAGAAACGCACCCACCCACCGGCCACACTCGCCTTCAATCTGCACCCGTCCCAACTTGCCTCGCGGCTGTTGACCTCGGGCATCGAGCACGCGCTGGCCCAACGCCAGTTATCGGCAAGCGACATTACCCTGGAAGTCACCGAAGACGGCCTGGAGAGCACGCCCGCCGCCACGCTGGAAAACCTGGTGCGGTTGCGCGTCATGGGTTGCGGCCTGGCCATGGACGACTTCGGCGCGGGCTATTCGTCCCTGGACCGCCTATGCGCCTTTCCCTTTAGCCAGATCAAGCTGGACGCCAGCTTCGTGCGCCGGCTGAAAATCCAGCCGCGCACCGCCGCGGTGATCCGAGGCGTTGCCAGCATGGCCGAGGCCTTGGGTTTGGACTTGGTGGTGGAAGGCGTGGAAACGCTGGAACAGCGAACGCAGCTACAGCAGCTGGGATGCAAGATCGCCCAGGGATATCTGTACGCCCGCCCGATGGACCAGGCGCAGTTCCTGGGATATTGCCAGACGCACCCGCCTGGCGCGTTGCACTGACCGCACTAGCTGCGTTCGCTGCCCCGCAGCCTGATCAATGCTTGCTCCAATTGACGCAAAGACGATTGAAGACCGTCGACTGCGCGCGCCAATGCCCCATCATTGGCGCGCCCGGCGCCGCATGCGTGCTCGAGCTCGCTGCACGCCTGGACCACGCCTTGCGCCCGGATCACATTCGCCGCCCCCTTGATACGGTGGGCGATTTCCGCAATCTGACCGACCCGCCCCGTCGACGCGTAAGCCTCCAACCGCTGCGCATCTTCGCGGTTGGCGCGCACCAACTCGTCGAGCAGCAGCCATTGCTGATCGAGATTGCCGCCCGACACCTCCTGCAAAGGCCGCAAATCGAATAAGGGCGCGTCGGCCTGGGCGTCAAGAGGATCGCGGCTTTCCGGGACGATGCCCGTAAGGCGTGCCGCCAGCGCATCCAGACCGACCGGCTTGATCAGGCATTCATCCATGCCGGCCTGCACGCAGCGTGCGATCTCTTCCGGTTGGGCGTCCGCCGTCACGCCGATGATCAGGGCCCGATCTTCGCCACGTTCCTGTTCCCCCTGCCTGACGGCCCTGGCCAGTTCCGCACCACTCATGCCTGGCATGCGGAAATCAGTGAAAATCACGTCGAACGGATGCGTCGCGCATCGGGCCAAGGCCGCGATGCCGTCCGGCGCCTCTTGCACATCGTGGCCCAGGAAGGTCAGCTGCTGCGTCAATATGCGCCGGCTGACCGCATGGTCGTCCACTACGAGGATCTGCAAGACGCGTTCGCTTCCCGGCGGTGCCAGCGCCGGTTTTGGCGCCGCCATCACCGGGTCGAGGACCTGCAAGCGCAGCTCCGCCAAGACCGTCGTGCCGCGCCCCGGAACGCTCGACAAGGTCAAACGCCCGCCCATCATTTCGCACAATGAGCGGCTGATGACGAGACCCAGTCCCGTCCCGCCGGCGCCCCGCTCGCCCCCGTCAACCTGGACGAACGGCCGGAACAGGCGTTGCTGGTCTTCGTCGGAAATCCCGACCCCGGTGTCCTCGACGACGACGCTGACCTGCAGGAGCGACGTTTCCGCTTGCACGGCCTGCACACGCACCCTGACGAATCCCGAGTCCGTGTAGTTGATCGCGTTGCCAACCAGATTGGACAGGATCTGCTTGAACCGCAGCGCGTCGATCAGCACGTCGGCCTGGGCCTCGGCATCGATCTCCAGCAACAGGTTCAGGCCCTTCTGGCGCGCCAACCCTTCGAATACCCGCGCCACGGATTCCACCTGTTCGCGCAAATTGGCGCGCCCGGGCGTGAGGCTCAGGCGTCCGGATTCGATCCGGACGATATCCAGGATGTCGCCGATCAGCGCAAGCAGGCTTTGTGCCGAGGCGAAAGCGATCTCGATGCTGTGGCGGTCGATGGGCTTGGCGTCGGCGCGCTTGAGCGCAAGCTCCAACGTGCCGATGATGGCGTTCATCGGCGTGCGTATCTCGTGGCTCATCGTGGCCAGGAAGGTCGTCTTGGCCCGGCTGGCCGCCAGCGCCTGGTCCTTTGCGGCTTCGATCTCCTGGATCAGATGGCGATGCTCGGTAATGTCGATCCACCCGCAGATCACGCCACCGTTCACGCCGGCGGA
Organism: Achromobacter sp. MYb9; assembly: GCF_002975275.1. Classification (GTDB taxonomy): domain Bacteria; phylum Pseudomonadota; class Gammaproteobacteria; order Burkholderiales; family Burkholderiaceae_B; genus Achromobacter. The sequence continues at coordinate 74,462 of NZ_PCOQ01000004.1, forward strand.
ATCCTGGAAAGGCTGGATCCAGTGCTGAATCCAGATCTCTTTGCCATGCAGGCGGACGGCATGCACGCCGGTCGTGCTTCGGTTGGTCTTCAACGCTTCGAGATAGCTCGCGTGAAAGCGTTCGGCGGCTTCGAATGCGTCGCTGGGCATTTCCAGCGCGGTCTTGCCCAACACGTCTTCGGCAGTCAGCCCGGCGCTGTCCAGGTAGCTTCGGTTGCACGCCAGCATGCGCCCTTCGGTGTCGCGCACGTAAATCGGCGGCGGCATGCTGTCCATCAGCGTCCTGACGAATTGCAACTGGTCTTTCAGCAGCTTCTTGGCGTGCTCCTTGGCGCGGACGGTCCGTCTTAGCGAGACCGCCCAGGCCAATGCGATCAGCAAGAGCAAGGCCGCGGCCGCAATGACTTCGGCGATGATGACGGCGTAGTCGCGCCAGGTCTCGCCCGCCATGCCGGGGATTGCTTTCCAACGGTTGTTGAATGCGTTGATCTGATAGGGCGTCAGCACGGCAAGCGTCTTGTCCAGGATCGATTGCAGTTCCGGATCGCTGCGACGCACGGCGAAGCTGATGCCGACAGGCGCAAGGTCCAGCATATCGCTCACGACCAGACGGTCGCCGAACAAGCGGCCGTTGTAGTAACGCGCTGACGGCAGCGCCATGACGGCGGCGTCTGCTTCGTCGGTGTCGACCTTGTGCAGGGCGTCCAACGAGGAGCCGACGCGGGTAATCGTGGCCTGGGAATAACGCTCGGCGACAAACCCGCTTGCGAAATGCCCCTCGGCAATGGCGATGCGGCGCGGATCCGGCGGCACGCCCGCGTCGCGTGCGCCGCGCCTCATGACCAGCACCAGCGGATCCAGGGAGATCGGTTTGGTGAAGCGCAGGGACTGTTCCCGCTCGGACGTGACGGTCATGATGCCGACGTCGGCCCCATGTTGCTGGATCAGGTCGATCTGGGCGGGAAAACTGCCCCGGCGGCTGACCACATCGAACGTCAGCCCTGTCTGGAAGGACACCATTTCAAGCACGTCGGACGCCAGACCCGAGAAATGGCCGTTGACGTTGAAGAACGCGATCGGCGCCAGATCGTCGTTGATCACCAGACGCAATCGGGGATGCTGCGCGATCCAGCGCAGCTCGTCTGGCGTGAGGGGAATGTTTCGGCTATCGGGGATAAAACCGCTTCCCGCCCAACTGCGGGTGATCTCCGGCAAAGCGCCACCGATCGCCACGATGGCCTCGTTGATCACCTGCCGCAGGCGCGCATCGTCGGCGTTCAACGCGTAACGATACTGCGTGGACATATCCGTGAAACGATCGAACCGGACATAGCCGTAAAAGGCGCCGTTGATCCGGTGATAGGCCGTCAGCACGCCTCCCAGATAGGCGTCGCTGTGGCCAAAACCCAGCGCCGCGATGGCTTGATCGTCGGTCCCGTACTCCACGACCTTGGCGTCGGGATAGCGCCGGGAGGCTTCAGCCGCCGTTGCGGCGCCCGCGACCGCAACGGTGATGCCGCGCAAATCCGCGCGGAATTGCCGGGTTTCGCTCGTGCGGCGGAACAACGCGATCTTGTCGGTCACATAGGGCGTGCTGGGCAGAAAGCCGGCTGCGGCAGCGGGCTCCAGGTCTCCAGCCAGCAGGTCGATCTTCTTGTCGGCCAGCGCGGCCAGTGCAGCCTTGTCGTCCGGAAACGCCACCAGCCGGACGCTCAAGCCAAGCAGTTGCGCCACCAGCGAGGTCACGTCGGCGTTGATACCCTTGTAGGTGCCGTCGCGGTAAACCATTTCGAAGGGCGCTTGCGCCTTGTCGACGACGCCCAGCACCAATTCGCGCTTTTCGCGCAACCAGACCCAATCGCTTTCGGAAATTGCAGGGGTGACATGCTGCCAATGCACTTGGCTTTGCAGCGTCAGCAGGGAAAGGCCTGGCGGCTCGGCGGCCCTTGCCGGCAACAAGGCGGCCACCATCGATAGCAGGCTCACGAGCAGGAGTCGCCGCAAGCTCGAGTCCCGGATGACAAACTGCCTCATGGGCAATCCCATTGTTCGAATGCAATGCGGAGGGGGAACAGCGCCGCCGTCCCCGTGCCGACTTACGAGCGTCCGCCCAGACTGCCTCCGCCGTCCACGCCCAGTACCTGGCCGGTGATGAAACCCGCATCATCCGACAGCAGGAAAGCGATGGCGGCGGCAACTTCGGCCGGCGTGCCCAGCCGCTTCATGGGCACCGATGCCAGCGCGCGCTTTTCGCCGTCGCTGCCCGCCGGACGCGTGGCGCGGAACATTTCGGTTTCGATCGGGCCTGGCGCGACCGCGTTGGCGGTGACGCCGTATTCGGCCAGTTCCAATGCCCAGGTGCGGGTGCAACCGACCAGCGCGTTCTTGGCGGCGGAATAGGCCGTGCGGTCCAGGCCGCCGTAGATGGCGCGGCTGACCACGTTGACGATGCGGCCGGCGCGGCGCACTTTCATGGACTCAACGAAAGCCTGCGTCACTTGCACCGCGACGCGGACGTTCAAATCCAGCACGTTGTACAGCGTGGCAAGGTCGATCTCGCCCAACGGCTGCGGAGACGCGATGCCGACATTATTGACCACGGCGTCGACGGGGAATTTTTCGCGGATTTCCCGCAGGACTTCTTCAGTGCGCCCGGCGTCGGCCAGGTCACAGGCATACAGATATCCCGGGAAGTCGACGTCGGTGGTGTTGCGCGCAATGCCGACCACGTGACAGCCCATGTCGGACAGCCGCTGCGTAAGCGCCCAGCCGATGCCTTTCGTGGCGCCCGTAATGAGCACGCATTTGTCCTTCATGGGTGGAAACCTCGCAGTCTGTTTTCTGGGTCAAAAACGGGCGCTTGAGCGCCCGGTGTTCCAAGTAGACACCATCCGGCGTCGGCTGTCTTGTAAATTGCGTAGCAATTCTTGCACGCCGGACACTCCCGAACGGCAGCCGTCTTGCCTGGCGGGCGGGCGGAAAACCCGCGCGATCAGGCGTCGCGGGTGACCGGGACGCGCGGCGCCAAGGCGCAGAGAAGCTCGTAGCCGATCGTGCCGGCGGCTTGGGCCACTTCGTCGACGGACGGGCCATCTTCGCCCCAAAGCACCGCGGGCGCGCCGACGCCCGCCGCCGGGATGGGGTCCAGGTCGACGATCAGCATGTCCATGGAGACGCGGCCAACCAATTGGGTACGGATGCCCGCCACGACGACCGGGGTGCCCGTGGTGGCGTGGCGCGGATAGCCGTCGGCATAGCCGCAGGCCACGATGCCGATGCGCATGGCGCGTTCGGCGCGGAAGATGGCGCCGTAGCCGACGGAATCGCCCGCCTTGAGCTCTTGCACCGCGATGATCTCGGAACTGAGCGACATGGCCGGCTTCAGGCCGAACGACGCGGCGTCGGCGTCGGCGAACGGCGAGGCGCCGTACAGGCAGATGCCCGGACGCACCCAATGGGTCTGCGTCGGCGACCCGATGGCGATGTCGGCGAAACGCAGCGTGGCCGCGGAGTTGCAGACGCTGATCGTGCCCGGCAGCTTATGCGTCACCGAATTAAATACGGCCAATTGCTCGTTCACCCCCTGGGGGCCGTCGGCGCAGGCGAAATGGGTCATTTTTCCGATCGAGCCTACCGTGCCCTGCTGTTGCAGCAGCATGGCGCGTTCATGCGCGGCGGGATAGGCGGCGGGGCTGAAGCCCAGCCGGTTCATGCCACTGTTCAGCTTCAGCATGATGTCCACCCGGCGCGCGAAGCGCGCGCGGGCCAGCATGTCGAGTTGTTCGCGATTGTGAACCGTGGTGCTGAGGTGATAGCGATCGATCAGGTCGAGGTCCGACGGATTGAAGAAGCCTTCAAGCAGCAGGATGGGCCCGCCCCAGCCAGCCTCGCGACAGCGCACGGCTTCATCCAGGTCCAGCATCGCCAGGCCCTGCGCCTTGGAAAACCCCGTTACCGCTTGCTCGATGCCATGCCCGTAGGCGTTGGCCTTGATGACCGCCCAGATGGAGGGCGGCAGGCCGGAGGCGGCCGCGGCGGTCTGTTCAAGGTGGCGGCGCACGGCGGCAAGATTGTGCGCAAGGGCAGAAACGGAGACGGTGGCTGAAATTGGGCGCGGCATGATGTGAGATCCTGTGGCGCTTAAGTCTAACTGATCACGCCCCCGCCGGCACGGCATCGTGCCTTGGCGAAACGACTACTCTAAAATGATGCGGACACGGTCCCCGGGGACCCCGCCCGAGCTGCTTATTATGTCTATCGATCACTACGAGAACTTTCCCGTCGCCTCGGTGCTGCTGCCGCGCCGGCTGCGTGGCGCCGTGACCGATATCTACCGGTTCGCCCGCGCCGCGGACGATATCGCCGATGAAGGCAGTGCCACCGACGACGAACGCCTGGCCCAGTTGGCGGCGTTCCGCACGGAACTGCACCGCATTGGCGCCGAACCCGGCACGGCGCCCCCGCCCGGCCTGCCGCCACTGGCCGACATCTTCACGCCACTGGCCCGGACCATCGCCCGGCACCAGTTGCCGATCACGCCGTTCTTCGACTTGCTGTCCGCCTTCGAGCAGGACATCACCGTCAAACGCTATGAAGACTACGCCACGCTGGCCGACTACTGCACGCGCTCGGCCAATCCGGTCGGCCGGCTGATGCTGCATTTGTTCGACGCCACCACCCCTCAGGACACGGCCGAAAGCGACGCCATCTGTTCGGGACTGCAACTGGTGAACTTCTGGCAGGATGTGCGGGTGGATTGGCACAAGCATCGCGTCTACCTGCCGCAGGAAGACCTGCGCCGCCATGGCATCTCTGAAGATGACCTGGCCGCCTGCCGGCTGACGCCGGCCTGGCGCGAACTGATGGCCTTCCAGGTCGAACGCACGCGGGCGCTGCTACACTTCGGCGCTCCGCTGGCGCGCCGCCTGCCGGGCCGCATCGGCCTGGAGTTGCGCCTGGTGGTGCAAGGCGGGCTGCGCGTGCTGGAGCGTATCGAGGCGAGCGGCTACGATGTATTCATGAATCGCCCCGAATTGGGCGCCAAAGACTGGGCCATCATGCTGTGGCGCTCTATCAAGTAACAGGCCCTGCCTATCTATGACCCCTGACGAATATTGCCAGGAGAAAGCCGCCAAGAGCGGTTCCAGCTTCTACTATTCTTTCCTGTTCCTGCCGCCCGAACGCCGCCGGGCGATCACCGCGCTGTACGCGTACTGCCGCGAAGTGGACGATGTGGTCGATGAATGCACCGACCCGTCGCTGGCCCGCGTCAAGCTGGCCTGGTGGCGCACGCAGGTCGACCAGATGTTCGACGGCAAGCCGGACCACCCCGTGACGCGCGCGCTGCAGCCGCATCTGCAAAGCTGTTCGATCACCCGCGAGCGCCTGCTGGCCGTGGTCGACGGCATGGAAATGGACCTGGACCAGACCCGCTACCTGGATTGGCCGGGCCTGCGTAAATACTGCTGGCACGCCGCAGGCGTCGTGGGCGAGCTGTCCGCCGGCGTCTTCGGCTACAGCGACCCCAAGACGCTGGTCTATGCCGAAAAATTGGGCCTGGCGTTCCAGATGACCAACATCATCCGGGACGTGGGCGACGACGCGCGCCGCGGCCGCATCTACATTCCCGTCAACGAGATGCAGCAATTCGAGGTCAAGGCCTCGGACATCCTGAATGGCGAATACTCGGAACGTTTCACCGCCCTGATGAAGTTCCAGGCCGACCGCGCCCGCGAGCTCTACCGGGAAGCGATGCGCAATCTGCCCGAGGCCGACCGCCGCTCGCAACGCCCGGGACTGATGATGGCCGCCATCTATCACGCCTTGCTGGACGAAATCGAGCGGGACAACTGGCAGGTGCTGCACCAGCGCATCTCGCTGACCCCGCTGCGCAAGCTGTGGCTGGCATGGAAAACGTGGGTGGGCGGCGGACGCGGACTGGTCCGCCGGTTGGCGCGGTGAAGGCGGCGGTCATCGGCGCCGGCTGGGCGGGGCTGGCGGCCAGCGTCGCCCTGCGTGAAGCCGGTGCCAAGGTCACTGTGTTCGAAGCCGGCCATACGCCCGGCGGCCGTGCTCGCCGCGTGTTCCACGGCGATTTCGACGCGCCGCTGGACAATGGCCAGCATCTGCTGTCGGGCGCCTACAAGCAGACGCTGGCGCTGATGCGCCGGGTGGGCCGCAACCCCGATGCGCTACTGATGCGCCGGCCGCTACGGCTGGCCACCCTGGACGGCCGTTTCCGCCTGTCGGCCCCGCGCCTGCCCGCGCCGCTGCATATGGCGATCGCTATCCTGCAGGCGCGTGGCCTGTCGTGGCCCGACCGTTTCGCGACCTTGCGCCTGATGCGCGGCCTGAAAACGATGTCATGGATGCCGCCTCGCGACTGGACGGTGCAGCATCTGCTGCATTACCACGCGCAATCCGACGCGTTGATCCGCCAGCTCTGGGAACCACTTTGCCTGGCCGCCCTGAACACGCCGGCCGCCACGGCCAGCGCGGGGCTGTTTGCCCGCGTGCTGCGCGACAGCCTGGCCGGCACCCGCGAAGACAGCGACTTGCTGCTGCCCTGCACCGACCTGTCCGCCCTGTGGCCCGATGCCGCGGCGCGCCAGGTGACGATGCGCTACGGCAGCACCGTGCGCCAGCTGGACCCTTCCGACGACGGCATCGTCGTCAACCAGGAACGCTTCGATGCCGCCGTGCTGGCGGTGCCGCCGGCTTTCGCGGCGCGATTGCTGGACGCGCCCCTGCGGCAGGCCGGCGCGACTGGGTTGCTGAATGCACTGAAGGCGTTCACCTATCTGCCCATCGCCACGCTGAACCTGCGCTTGGCGGAACCGTGGAGCCTGCCCGAACCCATGATGATGCTGCGCGAGGAAGCCGCGCGCGGCCACGTCGGGCAATGGCTATTCGACCGCGCGCAATTGGCGGGCGACACCAAGGCGGGCGAACTGGCTGTCGTGGCCAGCGCCGCCACCAGCATCGCCGAGCGCAACCGCCATCAGGTGATCGAGGCCCTGATCGACCAGGTAGCCGAGCAGGCGGCGCGCCATCCCGCGCGGCTGCCCGCCATGCCGGAAGTGACGGCATCCGAACTGCTGATTGAAAAGCGCGCTACCTTCGCCGCGGTGCCGGGCCTGACCCGCCCGTTGAATTCGACGCCTTGGTCCACCTTGGCGCTGGCCGGCGACTGGACCGACACGGGTTATCCGGGCGTACTGGAAGGCGCGGTGCAAAGCGGCCTGCAGGCTGCCCGGGTCTTGAACCCGCGCGCGGACCTGGCAGCGGATCTGGCCGCGGATTGATCCGGCGGCGCATCGTGCGCGCCGCCGCTTGCCATGATGCCTTCGACGCTTAGCGCAGCAGGTGCGCCGTGGCGATGCCCGCGGCCGTCAGCACCAGCGATCCGGCCAGGCTAAGCCCGGCGTAACCCAACGCGCTGCCGTAGGCGCCGCGTTCGAGCATGCCCACGGTTTCGGCCGAGAACGTCGAAAACGTGGTCAGGCCGCCCATGAAACCGGTGATGGCGCCCAAGCGCACCCAGGCCGGCCATTCGGGGTGGCCCGCCACCATCGCCAGCGCCAATCCCACCAGATATCCGCCCGCCAGGTTGACGGCTAACGTGCCCCAAGGCCAGGACTCGACATTCAGCCACAGGCTGACAAGCCAACGCGTCCAGGCGCCAAGAACGGCGCCCAGACCGACGGCCAGGAAATTCAGGGGAATCAGGGTTTGGTAGGCGGACATGGTCGTCAAGAGGCGCGGTGCTGTTTGAGCCGCAGGGAAAAGACCAGCAGCAGTATGCCAAAGAACACGGCGTAGATGCCGATGACCCATACCAGCGCCAGCGCGCCGGCGCCGGGCTGCATGACCAGCATGGCGCCGAAGAGGATCGACACCACGCCGGACAACGCGAGCAGCCATTCGTTGCGGATTTCCTTGCGGAAGCGGATGGCGGCGATGACCTGGAACACCCCGGCCGCAAGCGCCCAGAACGCGATGATGTAGAGCAATAGCAACGCCGTCAGCCCGGGCCACAGGAAGGTCACGATACCCGCCGCCACGCCCAGCAGCCCAACGATGATCAGGGCCCACAGCGGTTTGCCGTTCTCGCGGATGCGCACCCCCGCGATCAGGGCCAGCGCGCCATCCACCAGCGCAAACGCTCCCCATACCAGCACCAGCGCCGACAAGGTGATGGCCGGCATGAACAAGGCCATCAATCCGAACAGGATGGCGACGACGCCGCGCAAGGCGACCCACCCCCAATGACGACCGATATCCCCCCATTGCGGTTCCAGCATGACGCACCTCCGGTGTTGGTAACGGTGGCCTATCTTATCCCCGCCGAACCGCAGCCGCCACGCCGCGGGCGGCCGGATCGATGGCGCCCAGCGAAACAGATTGAAATTTCCATGTTCGCCAAGCCTGGGGTTTTATAAGAGTAATTCTCATTAAATGTTAGAATCCGCGCCTTCAAATCGAATCCCTCATGGACAGTCAACCCGCCCCACGGCGCCGGGCCTATTGGCTCAAGACGCTGCATCAATGGCACTGGATCAGCTCGGCGCTATGCCTGCTGGGGATGCTGCTGTTCGCCGTCACCGGCTTGACGCTGAACAACGCCTCGCACATCGAATCGAAAGCCGTGGTGACCAGCCGGCAGACGCAATTGCCCGAACCCGTGTTGAAGCAATTGTCCGTGCCCGCCGGGCAAAAGAAGGCGCCGCTGCCGGCTCCCGTGGCGCGATGGCTGGATGAATCGCTGGATGCCGCCACGGCCGGCAAGACCGCCGAATGGTCGGCCGACGAGGTGTATTTGTCGCTGCCGCGCGCCGGTGGCGATGCCTGGCTTTCCATCGACCTTGCCAGCGGCGAGGTGGAATACGAACGCACCGACCGTGGCTGGATCTCGTACCTGAACGACTTGCACAAGGGCCGCAACACCGGTCTGGCCTGGAGCTGGTTCCTGGATATTTTCGCCGTCGCCTGTCTGGTCTTTTCGCTGACCGGGCTGGTACTGCTGAAGATGCACGCAGACAACCGCAGCGCGACCTGGCCCATGGTCGGGATGGGCGTCGTGATCCCCGTGGTGCTGGCCCTACTGTTCATCCATTGATTCCATCCGATCCGCCCCTGGAGAATTCCATGCGCAAACTGCTCTTGCCCGCCCTCCTGGCCGGCCTGATCGCCCGAACGGCCCACGCGGCCGATATCGGCCTGAACATTGAAGTGCCGCGCCTGGACGTGGCCGAGTACCACCGTCCCTATGTGGCGATCTGGATCGAAAACCCCGACCAGAGCGTCGCGGCCGACCTGGCCGTCTGGTACGACGTGGCCAAGAAGAACAACGAAGGCGCCGAGTGGCTGAAAGACATGCGCCAATGGTGGCGCCGCAGCGGCCGCAACCAACAGTTTCCGGTGGACGGCGTCAGCGGCGCGACCAAGCCCGTGGGCAAGCACGCGCTGAGCTTCGACGCGGCCAGCCAGCCCCTGTCCACGCTCAAGCCCGGCCAATACGCCGTGGTTGTCGAAGCCGCCCGCGAAGTCGGCGGCCGTGAACTGCTGCGTATCCCCTTCCAGTGGCCGCCGCAGAAAGCCGAGCAACTGACGGCGCGCGGCGAACATGAACTGGGCGCCATCGCGCTCGACCTCAAACCCTGATGCCCATCGAATCGCCTTCAAGGAGCGCAACCATGAAATCCGCCGCCAAACTGGCCGCCGCCCTGGCGCTGTGCCTGCCCTTTGCCTCGCACGCGCATGATGTCTGGATCGTGCCGTCCTCCACCGTGCTGTCGGGCACCGACAGCTGGATCACGGTCGACGCCGCCGTGGGCAATGACAAGTTCTATTTCAACCATGCGCCGATGCGCCTGGACGGCCTGGCCATCGTTGCCCCGGACGGCAACGCCGCCGAAGCCGAAAACCTGAACCGCGGCAAGCTGCGCAGCACCTTCGACCTGCAACTGAAGCAAAGCGGCACCTATCGCGTGGCGGTCGTGAATGACGGCGTGTTCGCGCGCTGGAAGGAAGACGGCAAGAACAAGCGCTATTTCGGCAAGGTGGAAGGCATGGCCCAGGCCGTGCCCGCCAACGCCCAAGAGCTTGAGGTGTCGCAAAGCCTGGGCCGCGTCGAGACGTTCGTGACGGCCGGGAAACCGACCGCCATCAAGCCGGTGGGCCGGGGCCTGGAACTGGCGCCCATCACGCACCCGAACGATCTGTTCACGGGTGAAGAAGCCACCTTCCAGATGCTGGTGGATGGCAAGCCGGCCGCGGAACTGGATGTGAACGTGGTGCCCGGCGGCAGCCGTTATCGCGACAAAGTTGGCGAGATCAAGCTGAAGACGGACAAGGACGGCAAGTTCTCCGTGAAGTGGGCGCAACCGGGCCTGTACTGGATCGAAGCGGGCATGGAAGACGCCAAGATCACCGTGCCGCAAGCCAAGAAGCGCCGCTTGTCGTACGCCGGCACGGTCGAAGTGCTGCAGCCCTAAGACGCGACGGGCGCGTGGCCACCTCTCCTTCCTATGCGCCGCGCGGCGCGGCGGCGCCTGCCCTCCGCGTCGCGTATGGCGCCATGCCGGCCGCACGACTGACCCCGGCCGCGTTGGCCGGCGCCACCATGGGCACCACCTGGTCGGCGCGCATGGCGCTGCCCGCCGGTTGCAGCGACCACGCGGCGCGGCTGGCGATCCAGGCCGCGCTGGACGAGGTCGTGGCCCAAATGAGCACCTGGGAAGCCGGTTCCGACATCAGCCAGTTCAATCAGGCGGGTCCGGGCTGGCGCGCCTTGCCCGACGCGTTTTTCCATGTCCTGCGCCATGCGATGGCGCTGGCGGGCGACACCGCCGGGGCCTATGACCCGACCGTGGGCCCGCTCGTGAACGTGTGGGGTTTCGGTCCGCATCAACGCGCCTTTGAACCGCCCTCGCCCGCCGCCGTCGACGCGGCGCGCCTGCGATGCGGCTGGCGGCGCGTGGCGCTGGATGCCGAAACGCAGCGTGCCTATCAGCCGGGCGGCGCGTATCTGGACTTGTCATCCATTGCCAAGGGCTATGGCGTCGACCGCGCCGCGATGGCGCTGGACGCCCTGGGCATCACGCAATACCTGGTGGAGGTCGGCGGCGAACTGCGCGCGCGCGGCAGCCGGCCTGACGGTCAGCCCTGGCGCGTGGCCGTCGAGGTGCCCGACGCCAGCGACGACCATGCCCTGGCCTTGCCGCTGGAAGACGTCAGCATCGCCACGTCCGGCGACTATCGGCGCCACGCCGGCAGCGGCGACGCGCGCTACGCGCACACCATCGACCCGCGCACCGGCCAGCCCGTGCGCAACAACGTCGCATCCGTTTCCGTGCTGCATCCAGTCTGCATGCATGCCGACGCATTGGCCACCGTGCTGACGGTGCTGGGCGAAACGGACGGCCTGGACTATGCCCGCCGCCATGATCTGGCGGCCCTCTTCATCCTGCGCGACGCCGGCGCCTATCGCGTCATCGCCACGCCGGCATTCCAGGCGCGGGCGACCCCTCGTTAAGCCCATGAGCCTGACCCGGTTGATCGCTGCGGCATGCGTGGTGGGGCTTTGGCTGCTGCTCTGCCTGTGGGCATGGCGCCGCGCCAGACGGCACGAGGCGCTGCACGCACAAGCCCTCCAGGCCCTGAACGCGCCCACACCCGAAGACACCCTGCTGGTCGCCTACGCAACCCAGACCGGCTACGCCGAAACGCTGGCCGCCCAGACCGCCGAATCGCTGCGCGCCGGCGGCCTGACCGTCCGGGTGGCCGCGTTGGACCAGTTGGACCTGGCGCGCCTGTCCTCGTATCGCCGCGTCCTGTTCGTGGCCAGCACCTATGGCGAAGGCGACCCGCCCGACGCCGCCGCAGCCTTTGCCGGCCAGATGCAGGCCGCGTCCGCCGCTCCCGGTACGGCTCCGGCGCTGGCGGGCCTGCAATACGCCGTGCTGGCGCTGGGCGACAGCGAATACGCCCAGTTCTGCGGATTTGGCCACCGGCTTGACGACTGGCTGCACGCGCAGGGCGCGACGCCGCTGTTCGACCGGGTGGACGTGGACAACGGCGACCCGGCCGCGCTGCGCCATTGGCAGCACCACCTGGGTTTGCTGGCCGGCCGCAGCGACCTGCCTGACTGGCAAGCGCCGGTCTATGACGCCTGGCGGCTGACGGACCGCCGCCTGATGAATCCCGAGAGTCAGGGCGGCCCTTGCTATCTGCTGACGCTGACACCTCCCCCGGGCGGCATGCCGCCATGGACGGCGGGCGACATCGCCGAGGTCGGCCCCCGGCATGCACGCGGCGGCCCGGTGCAGGCGCACCGCGAATATTCAATCGCGTCCTTGCCGGAAGATGGCGCGATCCAGTTGCTGGTGCGGCAGATGCGCAGCGCCGACGGCGGATTGGGAGTGGGCAGCGGATGGCTGACCCATATCGCGCAGACCGGCGACGAGATCGCGCTGCGCGTGCGCGCCAACCGCAATTTCCACGTGCCAGAAGACGGACGGCCGTTGATCCTGGTGGGCAATGGCACCGGACTGGCCGGTCTGCGGGCCCTGATCAAAGCCCGCCGCGCCGCCGGCCACCGGCGCAACTGGCTGATCTTCGGCGAGCGCAATGCCGCGCACGATAACTTCTGCCAAACGGATATCGACGCCTGGCGGCAGGAAGGCACGCTACCGCGCGTGGACGCCGTGTACTCGCGCGACCAGCCCCAGCGCCGGTACGTGCAGCATTTGCTGCGCGAACAGGCGGACGCCGTCAGGTCGTGGGTGGAAGCCGGCGCCGCGATTTATGTCTGCGGCAGCCTGCAAGGCATGGCGAGCGGCGTGGATGCCGCCCTGCAAGACATCCTGGGCGACGACCGCCTGCAAGCCATGCAGCACGGCGGCCGTTACCGCCGCGACGTGTACTGACGCGCGCTTACTGAAGCTTGATCTGCGCGCGATCGATCACGGTCTTCCAGCGGTCGCGTTCGCTGCGGATCTGTTCGGCGAATTCAGCCGGCGTGTTGCCCAGCGGGAACGCGCCCGTCTCTTCCATCTTTGCCGCGGTCGCGGGGTCGCGAACGGCTTGGGCGAACGCCTGCGCCAGCTTGTCGCGCACATCGGCCGGCATGCCGGCCGGTCCCACCACGCCGTACCAGGCAGTGACGTCGTAGTCTTTGTAGCCTTGCTCGGCGAAGGTCGGCACGTCGGGCAGGCGCGGGTTGCGCGCGGTGCCCGTAATGGCCAGCGCGCGCAGGTGGCCGCTTTTCAGGTAAGGCAACGACGACGGGAAATTGTCGAAAATCACCGGGACCACGCCGCCCACGGTGTCGGTCAGCGCAGGCGCCGACCCGCGATACGAAATGCTGTTCATCTTGCCGCCGATGATCTGCAGGAACCAGATCATGCCCAGATCATTCACGCCGCCCGCACCGGCATTGGCGTAACCGTCCTTGTTGGGATTGGCGCGCACGTGCGTCACGAAGTCGGCCAGCGTCTGTGCGGAGAACTTCGGGTTCACGCTCAGGATGTTGGGGCTGGTGACCAGGTTGCTGATGGGCGTGAAATCCTTCACCGGGTCGTAAGCCAGGTTGGGGAACAGGTGCGGCGCGGTGCCGTGCGTGCTGACGGTAGCCAGGCCCACGGTGTAGCCGTCCGGCTTGGCGCGCGCGGTTGCGACCATGCCGATGGTGCCCGAGGCGCCAGTGCGGTTTTCCACCACGATCTGCTGACCCAGGATCTCACCCGCTTTCGCTGCCGCCACGCGGCCAACGATATCCGTGGGGCCACCAGCCGGGAACGGCACGATCAGCGTAATGGGATGGTCGGGAAAAGCGGCGTGGGCGGCGGGCAGCACGGCGGCCAGCAGCAGGGCCATACAAGTCTTGCGCATCATCATGATGGGGGAGTCTCCTGAGGGGTGGTTGCTGTTGTTATTCACTATCTTGGCCGCGCGCGGCAGGTTCCCGCCGCAGTATCTTGCCGGGACGCGCCGTGCCGCCTGCCGCCGGAAACACCGGATGCCCATTGACCAGCACGTGCTCGACGCCGGCGGACGCCAGCGTGGGAGATTCCCATGTCGCGCGGTCCACCACCGTGTCGGCATCGAACACCGTGATGTCCGCCCATGCGCCCACGCTGAGTTGTCCGCGCCCGGCCAGGCCAAATACGCGCGCCGGCAACGCCGTCATCTTGGCGACCGCGGCCTCCAGCGTCAGCAGTTCGGCTTCGCGCACATAGCGGCCCAGCACGCGCGTGAAACTGCCCCACAGGCGAGGATGCGGATGCGCGTCATTCGGCAGGCCGTCCGAGCCCACCATGCAGCACTCGTGCTGGAAGATGCGCCGTACTTCGGCTTCATCCATGGCGAAGTAGATGGCGCCCGCCGGGCACAGCTTGCGGGCCGCGGCGGTCTTGTCGCAGCCCCAGCGTGCGGCGATGTCGGCCAGCGATTCGCCGCTACATTCCGGATGCGGCGTGGACCAGGTGATGCGGATATCGTCGATGCTCTCGGCTCGCTCCGGGATCAGGATGGTCGAACTGCCCGGGTACGGATAGATGTCCAACGCCACGTCCACGCCTTCGGCGCGGGCGCGGTCGATATTGGCCAGGGTGGCGCGGCTTTTGCCCCAGTTGCGCGGCATCATGCATTTGTGATGCGACAGCACCGTGGCGCAGCCCGTCTGGCGGCCGACGGCCAACACTTCGTCCACGGCGGCTTCGACCTCGTCGCCTTCATTGCGGATATGGCTGGTATGCAGCGCGCCGTGGGCCGCCGCCACGCGGGCCAGCCCCTCTAGTTCAGCGGATTCCGCCACGCCGCCGGGCTGGTACGCCAGACCCGTGCTGAACCCCACTGCGCCGGCGGCAAGCGCGTCGGCCAGCATCCGTTGCATGGCCGCCTGCTCTTCCAGAGTGGGGGCTGCCGTCGGGTCTCGCATGGCCGCCAGGCGCAGATTCGCGTGGCCCACCAGGGCCGCCACGTTGATCATCGGGCGCTGCACGCGCACTTCGTCGAAGTAGGCCTGCATGTCGGCAAACAACGGCGTTTCGCCCAGCAGCGCCAAGGCCGCGGCGGTGTTGCCGGGCAACGGCGCAGGCGCGCCGCTGACGCCGCAATTACCCACCACGACGGACGTGATGCCCTGGCTGGTCTTCCATTCCAGGCCCGGTTTCTCGACGAACATCAGGTCGTCATGGCCATGCACATCAATGAAACCCGGCGCCACGATCTTGCCCCGGGCATCCAGCCGCCGGACAGCGGCCACGCCGGACAAGTCGCCAATGGCCGCGATGCGCTCGTCCGCTACGCCGATGTCGGCGCGTTGCCGAGGCCCGCCCAGCCCGTCGATAACCCAGCCGCCTTCAATAATCAGATCCATTGTTTCCTGCCGCATGATCGTCCTGCCAGATGAAGCCCAGGGCCTGTAGACACGAGAAAAAGCCGTCACAGGCCGTGTGAACAGGCGCTAGTATCGTCGGCGCGATCAATCTGGGAAAATTGTTTTTACTGATCCATCTATCGTGGTTTGCAATGAATCGCCTGCCCAAGCACGTCACTTTGAAGCACCTGACCGCCTTTGTCGCGGTGGCGCAGGAATCCAGTTTCACGCATGCCGCCAAGCGCCTGTTCCAGACGCAATCGTCGGTGACCAGCCTGGTGCGCCAGCTGGAGGACGCGCTGGCGACCCAGCTTTTTGCGCGCACCAGCCGCCGCGTGCTGCTGACCGCGGCGGGCGAAGAGTTTCTACCCCGGGTGATGCGGCTGCTGGCGGATTTCGACGGCGTGATCGAAGACGTAGTGCGTTATGGCGCGCTGGAGCGCGGGCGCGTGGGCGTGGCGGCGGCGCCCTCGGCCATCACGCAGATCATCGCGCCGGCGGCGGCCGGCTTCTCCGCCCAGTATCCCGCCGTGCGCCTGTACCTGAGCGATGACAATTCCGGCCGCATCCAGCGCAAGGTCGCCACGCGTGAGGTGGACTTCGGGTTGACCAGCCGCTGGGCCGATGCGCCGGGACTGCGCTTCGACCCGGTACTGGAAGACCGGTTTGGCGTGCTGTACCGCGCCGACGACGACAGCCTGCGGCCGGGGCGCGACGGCACCATGCGCTGGTCGGACCTGGCGCAACGCAAACTGGTGGGCGTGGTGGACGAAACAGGAATCATGGCGCTGCTGCGCGCCCGTGCGGACTTGCCCATCGAGGCGGGCGCGCCGTTCTACGAGGCGTCCAGCACAACGTCGCAGGCCGCGTTGGTGAAAGCCGGCCTGGGCGTGGCGCTGCTGCCGGCGCTGGCCGCCGAACGCGTGCTGGAACCCGGCTTGGCCTACGCGCTGCTGACGCGGCCGACCGTCGTGCGCACGGTCTGCATCATCCGGCACAAGGAATATCCGCTAAGCCCCGCCGCGCAGGCGCTGATCCGCGCCATCCACGACTACCTGCGGGATGCGCCGCTGCCGGCCGGCTGCAAGCGCTTGCCGCCGCTTCCCTAGGGTTAGCCGCAATTTGCGTGTTCGCGTCTGCCTCGTACCGTAGATAAATATGTTTATCGTACAAAGTCCGAGGCACATCGATTGGAGCAGCACGTGAAGCAGTAGGTCTAACCCAAGGGGAAGTCGTCATGAAACGTCGCAGTGCGTTAAAGCTGATCGGAACCGCAGCCGGCCTGAGCCTGACAGGCAGGGGCTGGGCGCAGAGCGGACCTTATCCGTCCCGAGTCATCAGGATCATCGTCTCGTCCACGCCCGGAAGCGCCACCGATCTTGCGGGGAGGCTGGTCGGAGACCTGCTCTACGCGAAATATGGCCAGAGCGTGGTGATCGAAAACCGCGCCGGCGCCGGCGGCGTCATCGGCATGCAGGCCGCAGCGGCCGCCAAGCCAGACGGCTACACCCTGACCACCGGCGGCCTCGGTCACAACGTCCTGCCGCCGGCAACGCTGCGCGGACTGCCTATCGACATCCCCACCGCGCTGCTGCCCATCGCCCAGGTCGCGGAATTCGTCAATGCGCTGGTCGTGCGCGCGGACCACCCCGCCAATACGGTGTCCGAGCTGATCGAACATCTGCGGGCCAGCAAGCGCAAGCCGCTGTACGGCAGCAACGGCGTGGGCAGTTCGTCGCAGATGACAGCGGAACTCTTCGCCATGCGTACCGGCCTGAAGTTCGACCACGTGCCCTACAAGGGCGCGGCCGACGCCCTGGTAGGCACGGCCAACGGCGACCTGGATCTCTGTTTCATGAATCTGCCGCCCACCCTGCCCATGGTGGAAGGCAAGCGCCTGAAGGCCCTGGCGGTAACCAGCGCCTATCGCGCGCGGCAACTGCCCAAGGCGCCGACGATGCAGGAACAGGGCATGGCGGACTTCGACGTGACCAGTTGGCTGGGCATGTACGCGCCGTCCCAGATCGATCGCGCCATCGTCGCCCAGTTGTCGGACACCATCGTGACCGGGCTGGCGACGCCTGAATTCCAGGCTCGCATCATCAACGCCGGTTTCGAGCCCAAGCTGCGCAACTCGGCCGAATTCCAGGCCTTCTCGGCTGCGGAGTTCAAGCGCTGGAGCGAGGTGGCCAAGCAGGCGGGCGTTGTCGTGGACTACGGCGCCAAGTAAACGGCACGGGCCGCCCCGGCGTGGGCGGCCCGTGCCGGCATGGCGCGACGGCCCGGGAAGCCGTCAGGCGCGCGCTTGCCACACCTCCGGATTGACCATGGCCTGCGGCGTCTTGTTGCCCAGCGCATCCATCAGATTGGCGACGGCCAGGTCTATCATGGCGCGCCGCGTCTCGTGCGTGGCGCTGCCCACGTGTGCCTGCAGCACCACGTTGGGCAACTGGCACAGCGGGCTGGCGGCCGGCAACGGCTCTTGCTCCATCACATCCAGGCCTGCGCCCGCGATGGTTCCGGCGCGCAGCGCCTCGATCAGCGCCGCTTCGTCGATGACCGGGCCGCGCGCCGTATTGATCAGGTAGGCGGACGGCTTCATCAGCGCCAGCTCGCGCTGACCGACGGAGTGGCGCGTTTCGGCGGACAGCGGAATATGCACGCTCAGCACATCCGACACCTTGAACAGCTCGTCGCGTTCGACGTAGGTGGCCAAACCGTCGGCTTGAGGATCCTGGCGGCGGTTGTGATAGACCACTTTCATGTCGAACGCGTGCGCCGCGCGCGCCACCACACGGCCGATGCGGCCCATGCCCAGCAGCCCCAGTGTCTTGCCGCGGATGTCGCGAGTCAGGGGAAAAGCCCCCTTGGTCCATTCGCCGCTACGCACGAACGCATCGCCCGCCACCAGGTTGCGGGCCAGACACAGCATGAGGCCGATGGTCACGTCGGCCACCGCGCCGTCAAGCACTCCGGGCGTGTTGCAGATCAGCACCTTGCGCCGGGTGGCGGCGGCCAGATCGACGTTGTCGAAGCCCACCGCGAAATTCGAACTGACGGTCAAGGCGGGAAAGGCGTCCAGCAGCGCCTGATCGACTTTGGTGCGCATGGTGCAGACCATGCCGACGATCTGCTCGCGCAACGCCGCCGGCACGGTCTCGGCAGGATTCTGCCCGGTGGGCACATCGACGATTTCGCACCGTGCGGCGAGGCGTTCGCGCAGATCCGCCGGCAGCGGCGCGGACACGATGACTTTGGGCTTTTGGTTCATTTACGGCTCCGGTAAGGTCAAGGTTCGATTGCTTCGACGTCGGTGGCGAACACCTGCTGCTCACCGGCGTCGACCAGCGCGGGTTCGGCCGGATGTTCCAGGTATCGGACAATCAGCCAGAACCCGTCCTGCGGGTTCTCTACGATCTCGGCCAGCGCGCCGCCGGCCATGCGCACGCGCACGCCTGCCTGGAGATCGACGAGGTTGATGGATTTGTTGTCGGCCATGGCGGTTTGCTCCGTCGCGCCACCGTTACAGTTCCAGCTGCGAAGACGGCACGCGCACGCGAATGCCGTCCAGCGCTGGCGTCATAATCACCTGACAGGACAGGCGGCTGGTGGCGCAACGCTCCGGCACCACCTCAAGCAGAGCTTCCTCTGCCATGCCCGGCGGTTCCAGCCGCGCATGCCAGGAGGCGTCCACTTGCACATGACAGGTACCGCAGATGGCGCCGCCGCCGCAGTCGGCGACGATGCCATCCAGGCCGTCGCGGCGGGCCGCCTCCATCAGTGACCAATCATCGGGAACGTCCAGCACCTGTTCGGCGCCGTCGGGCAACTCAAATATGGCAAAGGGCATGATGCCTCCCTGGCTTCACTACGGTTCATGACGCGGATTCGGGCGAGCCGATGCGCGGCACGCTCTTGATGAATTCCACCGGGCTGTCGACCGCTTCGATGGCAGCCAGCCGGCCCTGTTGATAGCGCTCCACCAGCCACCCCTTGGCGGTGGGCAGTAGTACGTCGCGACACGCCTCGGCGGGATTGACCAGGCCCGCCATCTGCAGGCGCCGGCCCTGCTGCTCTGACCAGAACGTGGGCGGACGCGGCGCCGGCGGACTCTTGCCGGCGATGGCGGCCGCCGCCGTGCGTGCCTGCATCAGCGCGTTCTGCACGCTCTCGATGCGCGCATGGCGCTGCAATTCGCCGCGAAACGCGCTGGCGCAGTCGCCAATGGCGTAGACATCGGGCGCCGACGTCCGGCAGCACTCGTCCACCACCACCCCATCCAGGCAGATCAGGCCTGCCGCCTCGGCCAGCGCGGTCTCGGCGATGGCGCCGATCGACACCAGCACCAGATCGGCGTCCAACGCCGTTCCATCGGCCAAGTTGGCGCGCCAGCCTGTCGCGGTGCGCTCCCATCGCGCCACCGCCGCGCCGTGGCGAATTTCTATGCCGGCTTCGCGGTGCAGGGCGCCGATGCGCGTGGCGGTCGGCTCGGACACCTTGCCCGCCATCACGTTGCCGCCCTGCTCCAGCACCACCACCTGGGCGCCCAGCTTGCGCGCCGAACATGCGGCCTCCAGGCCCAGGTAACCCGCGCCGACCACCAGCAGCCGGACGCCGGGACGCAGCGCCTGGCGCAACCGGTGCGCGTCGTCCAGGCCGCGAACCGAATAGGTCTGCTCACCCGCCACCTCCGCGATAGGGCGGGCGCTGGCGCCCGTGGCCAGCACGCAATGCTCGTAGCCGACCACCCGGCCGGAGCGCGTGGTGAGGGTATGCGCGGCCGTATCGATGCTGGCCACCGGGTCGCCGGCCACGACCACCACGCGCGACTTTTCGTAAGCGCTGTCGGCCCGCAATGCGATGCGCTCGGCGCTGGTTGCGCCGGTCAAAAGCGCCTTGGACAGCGGCGGCCGCTCGTAGGGCGCATGCGCCTCGGCGCCGAACAGCGCCACGTCGCCTTCAACGCCGGCCGCGCGCAAGGCCCAGGCGCACTCTACCCCCGCATGCCCCGCGCCGATGATGGCCGTATGGACGTGCCGCACCCGAGAAGACGATTCCATGGCCGTCATGCTCCGAATTTCAGGGAAATGTTGGCGCGCGTGGCAACCTGCTTCCAGCGTGCCAGCTCGGCCCGGTTCAATTCCGCAAAGGCGTCCGCCCCCGACGGCCTGGGTTCAAACCCCGCCGCGCTAAGCGTTTCCACCGCCTGCGGCTGCGCCATGCCTTCCTGCAGCGCCGCGCTCAGCTTGCTGACCAATCCAGCCGGCAATCCCGCCGGGCCGTACAGCCCCAGCCAGCTTGTCACATCGAAATCCGCCACGCCCTGCTCGGCCATCGTCGGCACGTCCGGCAATTGCTTGCTGCGATAGCTGCTGGTCACGGCAATCGCGCGGATAGCCCCCTTGCGGACCAACCCCATCACGGGCGGCAGATTGCTGAAGCTGAAATCCAGGTTGCCGTTGACCACGTCCACCAGCATCTCGCCGCTGCCCTTATAGGGCACGTGCAGCAGATTGGTGCCGGTGCGCTGCGCGAAGAAGGCGGTGGTCAGGTGCACCGACGTGCCGACGCCGTTGGAACCGTAGTTCAATCCGTCCTTGTTGCGGGCACGCGCGGCGGTGATCAGGTCGTCCACGCTGCGTACCGGGGAATCGGCCCGCACGATCAACACATTGATGAACTCGGCCATCTGCCCGATGGGCGTGAAGGCGCGCGACATGTCCAGCGGCAGCCCCGTCACCGTGGCCATGGGCAACACCATGCCACCCAGGCCATTGAGCAGCAGCGTGTACCCATCCGGCGGCGCGGTAGCCACCTGCTGACTGCCTATCATGCCGTTGGCGCCGGGACGGTTCTCCACCACGACGGGCTGGCCGAACTTGCGGCTAAGGATGTCCCCTGCCAGCCGGCCCGCCACATCGGTCACGCCGCCAGGCGGATAGGGTACGATCAGGCGCATGGGCTTGGCGGGAAACGCGCCGTCGGCCGCCCGCGACACGCCGGCCGTCGCCACGGCAATGCCGGCGGCCATGGCCTTCAGTACAGTACGTCTATGCATGCTGCGACTCCAGGTATGGACGAGTCTCGTCCTGTCGGCGGACTGGCCCCGAGTGGAAAGAAAACGATCGAACTGCGGCAGGGGCGGCGCTAGAAGAAGATCGTGAGCGCCTTGGAAAGCAGGACGTTCTGGTCCAGATGGATCTCCCGCGCCAGGATCGTCCAGCGTCCGTCACGGCGGCGCAGGACGTCCTCGCGCTTGCCGACGAACAAGTTGACCTCGGTCTGCAGGCGGTTCTGGTAGATCAGAAACCGCGAGCGCACTCGCACGCGCTCGCCGCCGCCCTCGTCCGGCGCGAGGTCCAGCACGCGGATGTTGGTCACCAGGCGCGATACGCGCGAGGCCGGTTCCTCGGCCCAGTGAATGCCGGTCTTGATCTGCGCGACACGCTGGCGCAACGTATCGATGCCCTCGTCAAACCACGCGGCATCCTGCGTGCTCGAATATTCTTGTGCCATGGCGTCGCGCCGCACGTTGCGGGTAAGCGGCATGCGGTAGGAAATGTCCTCGTCCAGCAGGCCCAACCAGGCGTCGAAGTCGCGATGGTCCAGCAGATCGGCTTCGTAGTGCAGAAAGCGCTGCGCCTGCCACCAGACCTGCATGTCGTCCACGCTGGAATCCCGCGCCTCGGCCGGTGCATTTTCGATGCTTGCGTTCATGCCGCCCGCTCCTCGAGGCGCACGGCGCCGGCCATCAACTGTTCCCAGGACAGGCCGTTCATGAACTGCGCCCAGCGCCGGTAATAGATACGCGCGTTCTCTTCCGTGTACTCGCCGTTGACGGCACAGCCCGGAATTTCCGGCACGGGCTGTGCATGCCCCACGCCCATCTGATAATTGAAGTAAAGCTCGCGCGACATGGCGCCCATGCTGGCCTCGGTCGCCCCCGTCCAGTTCTCCATGTCGTCCGACTCGGTCATGCCGCCCGGCCCCGAATAGCGCAGAAAGTAGTGGCGCATGGCTTCCTTCACGGCTTCGGGCGCGTCCTTGTCCACCAGATACATGCGCCACATCTCCATCTCGGTCGCGCTGATGGGATGGAAGACCGCAAGCGTGCGCGGCTGGCGCCCGTGAAACGACATGTTCGGGAAAATCGTGCCCACGCTGGTCTGCACCCGCATGGCCGACCCGAGCGTGCGTTCACGCTGCTCGTGGATCTGGCGGAAATAAGCCTCCACCTCGGGATAGCGCGCATACTGCGGCGCGTAGGGCCCCTCTTCATAAAACGGCAAGCGCCCCAGCAACCCATGTCCGAGCTCGGGAAAGCAGATGGCCGATCGGCTGACGGACGCATCGCGACGCCCCTTGCCTCCCCCTGGCCCGATGCCCACGATGTCCACCGAGCGATGGCTGATGTCGTGGTACAGGTCGCCGATGAAATTCTCGGGCGCGAACTTCCAATTGCACTTCACGCGCCACTTCTGCACCCCGCCGATGACCTCGGAACCGCCCGGGCTGCCATCGCGATGGTCCAGCGCCGCGTCCAGGTACAGGCGCATATTGCCCAGATAGTCCTCGAACGGCGGCGCGTCCGCGTCCCACGTCGCAAAGACCGCGCCCTTGTAGTTCACCACTTGCGCCACGGTCTTCAGGCCCCACTGCTTCTTGTCCAGCTCGCCCTTGTAGTGCGTCGCGTGGCCGGGCACACCGACCAGCTCGCCGGGCCGCTCCACCAGCTTGCCGTCGGTGGAAAAGCTCCAGCCATGGTACGGACAGGTAAAGGTCCGATTGTTGCCGTGGTCATAGCGGCACAGCTTCATGCCACGGTGCGCACAGCTGTTGAGCATGACCTGTATCAGGCCCTGCCGGTCGCGCGTCAGGATTACGGACTCTGTTCCCATGCGCGACACAAAATAATCATCCGGCTTGGGCACCAGGCTCTCGTGTCCCACGAACAACCACGCCCGCGAAAACACCTGCCTGAGTTCCTGCTGGAATATGTCGTCGTCCACGAAGATAGACCGGCTGACCAGCCCTTCGTCGGCGCGCACCAACTCATCGATCGTCTTATGACCCATCACCACTTCCCCTTGGAGGATGCCCCCAAACCCGGGCGCCTACGGTCTTTCCGCCGTGGCCGCCGCTGTACGCAGACGTGCTTCCGTGTTGTCGACGTGGGTACGCGCATGCTGTCGCGCAAGCTCCACGTCGCCTTTCTCGATGGCGGCGAACAACGCCTCGTGCTCTTTCTGCGCCTGTGCGCCGCGGCCCGCGATCTTGGCCGACCGCGAGCGCGAGACGCGCAGGTTCTTCTTCAGAAGAACCGCCAGGAAATCGAAGAAATTCAGGTAGTGTTCGTTGCGGGTGGCACGCGCCACGCAGCGATGGAATTCCATGTCGGCATCCACGCCCACCGCAACATCGCCGGACGCGATCGCGTCGGCCATCTTGCGCAAGGCCTGGCGCATGGCGGCCAGGTCTGCTTCGCTGCGGCGTTCGGCCGCAAGCGGCGCGGCCTCGATCTCGAAGCCCCGGCGCAGTTCAACGATACGCAGCACCTGGTCGGCATCGCCGATATCCGCCGCTTGCATGCGCAGTACCGACGGCCGCGCCGTCTGCATGACGGTCAGGCCACGGCCCTGCTTGCTTTGTACGATGCCATCGCCCTTCAGGCGGGAAACCGCTTCGCGCAGCACCGTGCGCGAAACGCCAAGCCGGGTCGCGATGGTCTGCTCCGGAGGGAGGACCTCGCCGACTTGATAGTCGCCACTGGTGATCTCATCCAGCAGCATCTCGGTCACCCGGTCCGTCAGGTTGGGTTCTGACTGGAACGGAGCGACAGAGTCCTTTTTCAACAGTACTCGGGAAGCTGAAGTAGGCATAAGGAAGATCGTCCGAAAACGTGCATCTCATTGCCAGCCCGCGTTGCCTCGGCTGTGTACGTGCCCCGGAAGGGGCGCGTTGAAAATACGATAATCGTATAAGAATAGAGGTGGGTATTAGGGGAAGTGCGGATACGGGGGTGAAGGGCTACCGCCGCGCAGCTTAGAAAGTCAGGTTCTTGAACTCGCGCGTGGCGGCGGTCAGGGCCTGTTCGGTGGGCAGGCGCTCCATTGAACTGGCGCCGTAGAAGCCGTGGCAATGCTTGCAGGCGCGCAGCACATGCGTGGCGTCTTCGGGTGTGGCGATGGGTCCGCCGTGGCACAACACGATGATATCCGGGCGCACCGCCAGCGCGGCGGCGGCGATGCGGTCGATCGCGGCCACGCAATCGTCCAGCGTCTGCGCGGTTTCGGCGCCGATGGCGCCGCCCGTCGTCAGGCCCATGTGTGCCACGATGATGTCCGCGCCGGCCTTCGTCATCGCCACCGCGTCGTCTTCATTGAAGACGTACGGCGTGGTCAGCATGCCCTTCTGGTGAGCCAGGCGGATCATGTCCACTTCCAGCGCGTAGCCCATGCCGGTCTCTTCCAGGTTGGCGCGGAAGGTGCCGTCGATGAGGCCTACGGTGGGAAAGTTCTGCACGCCGGAAAAGCCTTGGCGCTTCAAGTCGTCCAGGAACACGTCGAAGTCGCAGAACGGGTCGGTGCCGTTCACGCCGGCCAGTACCGGCGTCTTCTTCACCACCGGCAGCACTTCACGCCCCATGTCGACGACGATCTCGTTGGCGTTGCCGTAGGCGAGCAGGCCGGCCAACGAGCCCCGCCCGGCCATCCGGTAGCGCCCCGAGTTATAGA
This sequence comes from Achromobacter sp. MYb9, assembly GCF_002975275.1. Classification (GTDB taxonomy): domain Bacteria; phylum Pseudomonadota; class Gammaproteobacteria; order Burkholderiales; family Burkholderiaceae_B; genus Achromobacter. The sequence goes on from NZ_PCOQ01000004.1 coordinate 99,578, forward strand.
TCACGATCAGGTCGATGCCGCCCGCCTCTTCGCACTTGGCCGACAGGCCCGTGCCCGCGCCGCCGCCCACGATGGGTGTGCGCGCGCGCACCATGGCGCGAAACTTGTCCAGCAGTTCGTTACGGTCAAAACGGGGCATGGCGGCAATCCTTAATGGCTAGCGATTTCAAGAAAATGGTCGACCGCCGTTTTCGCGAACAGCGGGTCGTTGATATGGCAGGGCACGCGCACCAGCCGCCGCTGCGGTGTCTGCACCAGGTTGGCTTCCAGCGCGGCGAACAGGGCGGCGTCGGCCTCGGGATCCCAGAACGCCTGGCCCGGCGCATCCAGCGCCGAGACGCCGCCCTCGGGAATCAGGAAGCGCACCGGCCCTTCGCACTGATTCAGCCTGGCGGCGATCCACTCGCCCTGGCGGGTGTTCTCCTCGACGGTGGTGCGCATCAGCGTCACCTGCGGATTGTGCGGATAGAACTTGCGGCCCTGATAGGGCTCGGGAATGGTCTCCATCCCGCCGAAGTTCACCATGTCCAGCGCGCCGCACGAGCCGACGTAAGGCGCGCGGGTGCGGGCCACGGCGCCGAAGCGGTCTTCCGTGCAGGCCAGCACGCCGCCGAACAGGAAATCGCAGACTTCGGTCGTGGTCAGGTCCAGCACGCCGCCCAGCAAATGGCTGTCCAGCAGCTTTTCCATCGACTGCCCGCCCGTGCCCGTGGCGTGGAACACCAGGCAGTCATAACGGGATTCCAGCAACGGCGTCACCTGCTGCACGCAGGCGGTGGTCACCCCGAACATCGTGATGCCGACCGCGGGCCGTCCATCGTCTTCAATGGCAACGCCCGCCTGACGGAATGCGCCGCCGATCGCGCCGGCGGCATTGGCCAGCACGCGGCGGGAAATGCGGTTCAGCCCGGCCACATCCGTCACCGAATACATCATGGCGATATCCGACGGGCCGACATAGGGCGCGACATTGCCCGAGGCCATCGTCGACACCATCAGCTTGGGCGTGCCGATGGGCAGTGCGCGCATGGCCGGCGTGATCAACGCCGTGCCGCCCGACCCGCCCAGCCCCAGCAAAGCGCCGATGGCGCCGTTGCCGGCCGCGTAGCGTTCAAAGGCCAGGGCCATGGCGGCGATCGCCGTGCCGCGGTCGCCCGTGAACACCGCTTCCGGGCCGTCGGGATGGCTGCCAGCCACTTCGCGGGCCTGTACCTGCGCGGCGCTGGCGGCGCCCGACGTGGACACGTCCACCGACACCACGTCCAGGCCCTCGCGTTTGAGCAGATCCACCACGTATTCCGCTTCGTGGCCCTTGGTGTCGTAGGTGGCGGCGACAAACACCCGCCGGTTCGATTGCGTCATGGCTCCTCCGCGGGCGGCTACACTCGGTGCGCGCCTCGATATGTGAGGCCGCTAGGCCTGTAGAATCAAGAAATGAGACGAAAGAATCATACTGAGACACCTGTCTCACGTCAAACCTCCCTCCCCTCCACGTCCCCTGCTTCCGCCGCAGGCGGCGCCGCGCGCCTGATCGCACCTGCCAGCCGGCAGGCCGCCGCCAGCGGGGAACCGCCCCACGGACCGCGCGCCCGCATGCGCAAGACACTGCTGGACGCAGCGCAACAGCTGATGGCGCAGGGCATCACGCCCTCTGTCGCCGAGCTGGCCGAGCATGCCCGGGTATCGCGCGCGACCGCCTACCGCTACTTCCCCAGTCAAAGCGCGCTGATCGCCGCCGTCGTGGACGAAAGCCTTGGGCCCATCCTGGCCTGGGACTCCACATCGTCCGACGCCGCCACGCGCGTCGACGAATTGCTGCGCTTTGCTTTTCCCCGGCTGGAGGCACACGAAGCCTCGTTGCGCGCGGCCATCATGGTGTCTTTGCAACAGCACGCCGAAGCCAGCGCAGGCAAGACCGGCAACGAACCGCGCCTGGTGCGCGGACATCGGGTCGACATCCTGAAACGCGCCATCGCGCCGCTGGCCGCCGACCTGACGCCGGCGCAGCAAGACCGCGTGGCGCAGGCGTTGTCGCTGGTGTATGGGTCCGAGGTGTTCCTGGTGTTGAAAGACATCTGGGAGCTGGAACTGCCCGAGATCACGGACGTGGTGCGCTGGACAGCGCAGGCCATCATCGCGCAGGCGGTTTCCGAAACACGGCCTGCCAAGAAATAAGCGGGGAAGCGCCGCGCAAGGACGTGCCCGCGCCGCCGTCATTCCCCATCACGGGCGAGCGCGACGCCGCGCCGTTCCCGGCCGATCACAAGGCGGCCAGGGTCTCGTCCAGCGCCGACACCAGCCGGTCCGCGTCGGCTGCCGAGAACGGAAGCGGCGGCCGGATCTTCAGTGTGTTGGCGTGTTCGCCCGCGCTGCCCGTTAACACTTGACGGTCCCGCAGTCCGTTGACAACGCGCACGGCCTCCACCGTGGCGGGCTCACGCGACCGGCGGTCGCGCACCAGTTCCACGCCAATGAACAGGCCCGCGCCGCGCACGTCGCCGATGATGTCGTGCTTGGCGGCCAGCGTACGCAGGCATTCTTGCAGATACGCGCCGACGCACTCAGCGTTCTCCATCAGCTTTTCCTGTTGCACGGCACGCAGCACGGCCAGACCCGCGGCAGCCGACACGGGGTTGCCGCCGAACGTATTGAAATACCGTCCATTGCGGCCGAACGCCTCCAGCACTTCCGGCCGCGCGGCCACGCCCGCCACGGGGTGGCCATTGCCCAGCGGCTTGCCCATGGTGATCAGGTCAGGCGCGACGCCGTGCCGCATGAAACCCCACATCGCCTGGCCGGTGCGGCCCATGCCTGCCTGCACTTCGTCGGCGATGAAAAGGCCGCCGGCCGCGCGCACGGCATCAACGGCGCCACTCAGGAATCCCGCTGGCGCGGCCTGGACGCCATCACTGGAAAAGATCGTGTCGACCAGCAACGCCGCTGGCCGCAAGCCTTGCCGGCCCAGGTCGGCAATGGCCTCTTGCACCGCATTCGCCAACGCCGGGCCAACGCCGTCGCCCCCCTGCCGGTACGTATCCGGCGGGGTCACCGTGCGCACCGTCGGGCCCAGCGTGACATAGCGCCCCAACGACGGCGACGCCTGCGCGATCGATAACGTGACGCCGTGGTACGCAAACCGCGTGACGATCAGTCCGGTGGCGCCGGTATGCGCCTGCGCGATCCGCAGCGCCAAATCGTTGGCTTCGCTGCCGGTGCAGGTGAACATCACCTGCCCTGGCCCCGCCGGAAAGGTTGCGAGCAGGGCTTCGGCATAGTCCAGCACGGTCTCGTGAACATACCGCGTGTGCGTGTTCAGGATGGCGGCCTGCCGCGCTATCGCGTCGACCACGGCGGGATGGCAATGCCCAAGCGGCACGACGTTGTTGTAGGCATCCAGATAGGGCTTGCCTTGCGCGTCATACAGCCAGACGCCCTCGCCCCGTACCAAATGCACGGGCGAGTCATAGAACAAACGGTAAGCCGGGCCAAGCAGACGCTGGCGCCGCGCGATCAGGGCGGCGGTCTGATCAGCGCCCTGCCCGTCGTCGAAATTCGGCAAAGTCATGGAGGCGTCCTTTCAGTGAAATCCACAAGCCGCGCGCAACCGTTGCTGCGCATGCTCGCGGGCCATGCCGTCGCACGCTTGCAGGCGCGACCAGGACACGGCGTTGTTGCGCAGGATGTAGTCGCGGTTTTCCGGGTAGCGCGCGGCCCGCCACCCCCCGATGGCGACCACCATCACCAGCCGCGCCATCATCAGGTCGAACAGGATGTCGACCTCGGCCCGCGCAAGCGGATTGACCTCGTGATAGGCCGCCACGAACCGCACCGCTGGCTCAAGCAGCTCGGCGCCCGGCTCCAGCTGATAGGACGCAGCCACCGCCACGTCATTGATCAGCGGCGCTCGCACCATGTCGCCAAAATCCAGGATGCCGGCGATCGTGTCGGGGTCATGCGGGTCGACCAGCACGTTGTACAGGTTCAAGTCGTTGTGGATCGCCTGGGCGCGCAGGCCGCACAATGCCGGCTTCGCATGGTCGGTGAAACGCGCCAATGCGCGTTGCGCCAGCGCGCGTCGCGCCGGATCGGCGATGTGCGTGAGTAATGGGGCGACCTCATCGGTGCGCTGGATGTCCCAGGGCAGGTTCAATGCCCCGGCGGGATGCTCGAAGCCGCGCAGCGCCAGCCCCAGCCGGGCCAGGACTTGGGCCAGATTGCGCCGCTGCGCGTCCGAACGCGGGGCATCGGGCAACGGCCGCCCAGGAAGATACGTGAACAGCCGCAGCACGCGCGGCGGCGCGCCGGGCGCCTGGTACCAGACCGACGGCGCGCCGTCCGCCGCGGGCATCACGCGCTGCACGGGCAGGCCTGGATCCACGCGCTCCACATGCTGCAAGGCCCTGGCCTGGAAATCCGCCACGCGCGGGTCTTCAGCGGGGTGGGAGAACTTCAGTACGTATTCGCGGCCGGCGCCAGCGCGCAAGTGGAAGTTGCGGTCTCGCTCGCCGGTCAGCCGGCGCACCTCGGCCTCCACGCCGAAGTGCTGCCGCGCCAATTGCGCGGCCCGCGATTCATCGATGTCCGGCGACGCCGTGGCCAGCACGTCCTCGGCGCAGTCCTGATCCGTCATGGCGGCCTCCTTAAGCGGCGGATGCGAAGCCGCGCAGCGCGCTGGCAAGATTGGGGCCCAGGTCGTCGGACAGGTAGCCGCCTTCCTGCACCAGTACCGTGGGCAGGCCCAGCCCCGCCACTTCCGCCAGAATCGCGCCAAAGCCCTCGGTGGTGACGGCCAGGCCCTTGTAGGGATCCCTTTCGTGCGCGTCCAGGCCCAATGCCACCACCAGCGCGCCCGGCGCAAAGGCCTTGATGTCCAGGAAGACGCGCCGCAGCGCCGCCAGATAGCCGGCGTCACCCGTGCCCACCGGCAGGGGGCGGTTGATGTTGTAGCCCAGCCCGTCGCCTTCGCCGGTTTCGTGCGCATGACCCACGAAGAACGGCGTGGTGTTGTGCGCGTCCGCATGCATCGACACCGTCAGTACATCTGAGCGGCGGTAGAAGATGCCCTGCGTACCGTTGCCGTGATGCACGTCCAGGTCCAGGATAGCCACGCGGCGATACCTTGTGCGCAGATGCTGGGCAGCGATTGCCGCATTATTCAGGTAGCAAAAGCCATTGGCGCGGTCCACGTAGGCATGGTGCCCAGGCGGACGGCACAACGCATACGCGGCGCGCTCGCCATCCAGCACCAGTTGCGCCGCATGGGTCGCGCAATGCGCCGACCAGGCGGCGGCTTCCCACGTGCCGGCTCCGATGGGACAAGCCGTGTCGCCCATGTGATAACCCGCCAGCCCCACGATGTGCTCGGGATACGTGCAGGGTTGCCCCGGAAACGGATGCACGTTGGCCACGACCTCTTCGGACGCGTCGGGCAGTTCCTGCCACCGGGCATGGGCGGTTTCCAGGAAACGCAGGTACTGCGGCGTGTGGACGGCCGCGCGCGGCGCGGCGCCGTGATCATCCGGCGCGATGATCTCGTGGCCGTCACGCTGCACGGCCGCCAACAGCCGGGCGCCGCGCTCGGGCTGCTCGTTGCTGCGCTTGACCTTGCCGCGCGCGATGAAGAATTGCGGATCGTGAAGCTGATGCTTATCGCTATAGACAACTTTCATGGCTTGCCGCTGCCCCTTGGTTTTTCGCCCGCCGCGCCGTGCTGCGAGACGAACAGGTTGCGGACGTGCTCCCAGGCATCGTCCAGATGAACCTTCATGCAGGCCTGCGCGGCCTGCACATCGCGCCGCGCCAACGCGTCCAGGATGGGCTGGTGCGTGGCCGCGACCATTTCCGGATCCTGGTAGACGTTATCGATCAGCGAAATAATCATGCGCATTTCAGTCTGCGTGCTGGAAAACAGACGCAGCAAATACGCGTTGCCCGACAGCTCGCAAATCAGGGTGTGGAAGCTCAGGTCCAGTTCGATGCGGCGATGCTGCGGCGCGTCGGCGGCTTCGGCGATCATCAGGTCAAGCAATTGCGACAACCGCGCCATGCCGGCTGTGTCCGCGTGCTCGCAGGCTGCCGCCACCGCGGTCATTTCCAGGCTCAGGCGAACCTGAAACAAGTCATCGATTTCGCGCACGGACATTTCGCGCACGAAGAAGCCGCGGCGCGGCTTGGACACGAGGATGCCCTGGCGTTCCAAACGGCGCGAGGCCTCGCGCACCGGCGCCCGGCTGATCGCCATCTGCCGCGCGATCTCGGCTTCGACCACGCGACTGCCCGGCGGCAGCCTGCCCTGCACGATCGCTTGGGTGAGCCTTTCCTCCACCACGCCGACCAGGTCGGGGACATTGACGGATTCGAACGTACTGGAAGCGGCCGGGTTCTCGGTCATGGAATTCTCTATCAGGGTGATGAAAGACGGACTGCGCGTGAGCGGTATAACACCCCGTTTTTTTCCAGCATATCAGTACTACTGCTAACTGTCGACAGTTGACTATCAGCACATAATGCGTCGCATCCGGCCGCTTCTGACAGCCGATCTCAACGAGGACGCATCAATGGTCAATTCCCAGGAAACCGCGCCGGACACGATGAGCGCGACCGAGCAGAAAGTCCGGCACGATTTGGCCGCTTGCTATCGGCTGATCGCCCATTTCGGCATGGACGACAGCATCTACACGCATATTTCTGCCCATGTGCCCGGCGAACCGGGCGTGTTCCTGATCAACCCCTACGGCCACCTGTTCCGGGACATCACGCCAGAATCGCTCGTCAAGGTCGGCATGGACGGGCGGCCGGTCGCCCCCACGCCTTACGACGTCAATCCGGCCGGGTTCACCATTCACAGCGCCGTGCACGGCGGGCGCCCCGAAGTGGGCTGCGTGCTGCATACCCATACGGTCGCGGGCGTGGCCGTGTCGTCGCTGGCCTGCGGCCTGCAGCCGGTGAACCAATGGGCCCTGCAGTTCTACAACCGCGTGGCCTATCACGACTACGAGGGCATTGCCCTGGACCTGGACGAGCGCGAACGGTTGGTGGCAGACCTGGGGCCGCACAAGGTCATGATCCTGCGCAACCACGGTCTGCTGACCACAGGCGCTACGGTCGCCGAAGCCTTCATCCTGATGCTGAACCTGGACCGCGCGTGCCGGGTGCAGTTGGCCATCCAATCGACCGGGCAGGCGACCTATCCGGTCAGCCCGCAAGTTAGCGAACGCACCGCGCGCCAGTACGCCAGCGGCGACACCAATCGCCTGCCCGGCGCGCCCGACGCCAGCGAACGCGAATGGCGCGCGCTGCTGAAGCTGGTCGAACGCCCGCCCGCCGCCTGAACGGCCGCATCGTCCTTCCTATCTTTCTGCCCCCTCTTTCGCCCTCTGCGGCCCGTCACCAGGAGAACCCCCATGAATCGACGCGACTTTCTGATTGCCGGCGCCGCCACGGCCGGATGGTGGAGCGGCAGCGCCGCCCTGCCCGCCTGGGCGGCGGCCGCCCGCAACGGCGTGCTGAACATCGCCGTGCAGCCGGAGCCGCCCGGGCTCATGCTAGGCATCATCCAGAACGGCCCCACCCAGATGATCGGGGGCAACATCTACGAAAGCCTGCTGCGTTACGACGAAAAACTGGCGCCGATGCCCGGCCTGGCCACGTCCTGGACCGTCAACGACGCGGCCACCGTCTACACCTTCAAGCTGAAGGAAGGCGTGCTTTGGCACGACGGCAAACCCTTCAACGCGCACGACGTGGTCTTCAGCGTGGACCAGTTCCTGCGCAAGACCCATGCGCGGCTGCGTGCGGGTCTGGCCTTCGTGGACAGCATCAAGGCGCTGGACGATCACACCGTCGAATTCCGCCTGCCGCGGCCCTTCGGCCCGTTCCTTGGCCTTTTCGAAGTCGGCACGATGCCCATGGTGCCGCGTCACATCTATGAAGGCACCGACTACCTGAGCAACCCGGCGAACAACACGCCCATCGGCACCGGTCCCTACAAGTTCAAGGAATGGCGCCGCGGTTCGTTCATCCAACTGGTGCGCAACGAGCAGTACCACGAGCCCGGCTTGCCCAGCGTGGAAACGGTGTACTTCCACGTCATTCCCGACGCCGCGTCGCGCGCCGCCGCCTTCGAATCCGGCAAGCTGGACATCCTGCCTGGCGGCACCGTCGAGTACTTCGACATCGAGCGCTTGAAGAGCCTGCCCAATGTTGAAATCACCACCAAGGGGTGGGAGTTCTTCGGCCCCCACTCGTTCATGTGGCTGAATAACCGCCACCCCGTGCTGGCCGATGTGCGCGTGCGCCGCGCCATCATGTATGCGCTGGACCGCGAAGCCATGCGCAACGTGGCCTGGTACGGCTTCGGCAAAGTTGCAACCGGCCCCTTCAACAGCACCGTCCGCTACCACACCGACGAGGTCACCCGCTATCCGCGCGACGTGGCGCGCGCCAAGCAACTGCTGAAAGAAGCCGGCTACAAAGGCCAGACGCTGCGCCTCTTGCCCCTGCCCTATGGAGAAACCTGGCAGCGCTTCGCCGAAATCGCGCGGCAGAACCTGGCCGAGGCCGGGATCAAGCTGGAAATGACTGCCACCGACGTGGCCGGCTGGAGCGAAAAGACCGCCAACTGGGAATACGACATCGCCTTTTGCTACCTGTACCAGTACGGCGACGCGGCGCTGGGCGTCAGCCGCAACTACCTGAGTTCCACGATCGCCAAGGGCTCGCCGTGGAACAACGTCGAGGGCTACAGCAACCCGAAGGTCGACGACCTGTTCGAACGCGGTTCGCGCGAGGCCGATCCGGAAGCCCGCCGCAAACTTTACGAAGAAGCGCAGCGCATCCTGGTCGACGAGGTTCCCGTGGCGTGGCTGCTTGAGCTGCAATTCCCCACGCTCTACCGCAACAACATCAAGAACCTGATCAATTCGGGCATCGGCATGAACGATAGCCTGGCGCGCGCCACGCTGGCCTAAGCCGCGACGACCCAGACAGGGGGAATGCTTCATGAAGAAACTTGCTTATCTGACGCGCCGGATCGTCCAGGGCCTGCTGGTATTGGCCCTGATCGCAGTCATCAATTTCCTGCTGATACGCGCCGCGCCCGGCGACCCGGCCGCCGTCATGGCAGGGGAAGCCGGCGCCACCGACGAAGTCTTCATGGCGCAGTTGCGGGAACGCTTCGGGCTGGACAAGCCCTTGCCCCAGCAGTTGGCGAACTACCTGTCGCACGCCGCCCGGCTGGACCTGGGCGATTCCTATCGCCAGCAGCGCCCGGTGATGAGCCTGATCGCCGAACGGCTGCCCGCCACGCTGCTCCTGACGATGACGGCCTTCGTGGTGTCGTTGACGATGGGGGTGGCGCTGGGCGCCTGGACCAGTGCCCGGGCGGGAACCTGGGTGGACAGCCTGGTCAGCACGCTGTCCATGCTGTTCTATGCCACCCCGCTCTTCTGGCTGGCGCTGATGGGGGTGCTGCTGTTCTCCGTCAAGCTGGAATGGCTGCCGGGCTTCGGCTTCGAGACGGTCGGGGCCGGGCATGCGGGGCTGGCGCGCGCCGCCGACATCGCCAGGCACCTCGTGCTGCCCGCCGCCACATTGGCGCTCTTCTACATGGCGGTCTATGCCCGGATGACGCGTACCGCCATGCTTGAGGTAGCGCAGATGGACTTCGTGAAGACCGCACGCGCCAAGGGCTTGTCTCCGCGGCGCATCCAGCGGCGCCACATCCTGCGCAACGCGCTGCTGCCGGTCATCACCCTGGCCGGCATCCAGGCTGGCTCCATGGTGGGCGGCACCGTGCTCATCGAGACCGTGTTCGCGTGGCCCGGCATCGGCCGCTTAATGTTCGATGCCCTGGTACAGCGCGACTACAACCTGCTGCTGGGCACGTTCCTGATCACCGCAGCGCTTGCGGTGGCGTTCAACATCATCACCGACCTGCTCTACACGTTGGCCGACCCGAGGATCGAACTGCAATGAACAACGGATTCTGGCGGCGCTTCCGCCGCAACAAAGGCGCCGTGGCAGGCTTGGCCGTCATGGCAGCGGTGCTGCTACTTGCCCTGACCGCGCCGCTGATCGCCGCGCACGATCCCTGGGCCATGGTGCAGCGACCGTTCCTGCCCCCGCTGAACATCGTGGGCCTGCCGTTCGGCACCGACACGCTCGGCCGGGACATCGGTTCGGGACTGGCCTACGGCGCCCGCATCTCGCTGCTAATCGGGCTGATATCCACCTTGGCCGGGCTGCTGATCGGGGTATCGATCGGCGCCTTGGCGGGCTATTACGGCGGCTGGATCGACAACAGCCTGATGCGCTTCACCGAACTGTTCCAGGCCATCCCCAGCTTTGCGCTGGCCATCGTGCTGGTGGCGATCTTCCAGCCCTCGGTGGGGTCCATCGTGACCGCCATCGCGCTGGTCTCGTGGCCGCCCGTGGCCCGCCTCGTGCGCAGCGAATTCCTGACGCTGCGCCATCGCGACTTCGTCCACGCCGCGCATCTGGCGGGCGAATCGAACCTGCGCATCATCATTACGCAGATCCTGCCCAACGCCGCCGCCCCCATCGTCGTCATGGGCTCGCTGATGGTGGCCACCGCGATATTGCTGGAGTCCAGCTTGAGCTTCATGGGGCTGGGCGACCCCAACGTCATGAGCTGGGGCTACATGATCGGCGCCGCGCGCACCGCGCTCAGGCAAGCGTGGTGGATCAGCCTGTTTCCCGGCATCGCCATCCTGCTGACCGTGCTTGCGTTGAACCTGATCGGGGAAGGCCTGAGCGACGGCCTGAACACCCGCCTGGACGCAAGGAGCCGCGCATGAACGCCTCCCCCTCCCTTCTGGACATCCAGGGCTTAAGCATCCAATTGCCGGCCGGCGCTGACCGCGCCCTGGCCGTCAAGGAAGCCAGCCTGTCCATCGCCAGCGGCGAAACGCTGTGCATCGTGGGCGAAAGCGGCTCGGGAAAATCCATGATCGCCAATGCGGTCATGGGCCTGTTGCCACAGCCCCTGGTGCGCCCCGTCGGGGGCAGCATCGTTTTCCAGGGCCATGACCTGTTGGCGCTGGCTGAACCGCAGTGGCGCGCGCTGCGCGGCAACCGCATCGGCATGATCTTCCAGGACCCGATGTCGGCGCTGAACCCCGTCATGCGGATCGGCGACCAACTGGAAGAAGCGCTGGATGCGCACGTAAAGCTGTCGTCCGCCGAAAAGCGCGCGCGCATCATTGCGGCGTTGACCGACGTGCGCTTGCCAGACCCGGCGGGCATTGCCGCCAGCTACCCGGGCCGGCTGTCCGGCGGGCAACGGCAACGCGTCATGATCGCCTGCGCGCTGATGCTGGAACCCGCGCTGTTGATCGCGGACGAACCCACGACCGCCCTGGACGTAACCACCCAGGCGCAGATCCTTGACCTGATCCGCGATTTGCAGGCCAAGCGCGGCACCGCCGTGCTGTTCATCACGCACGACTTCGGCGTCGTGTCGCAAATTGCCGACCGCGTGGCGGTCATGCAACTGGGCCAGATCGTCGAGGCCGGCACCGCGGACCAGGTGCTGGGCCATCCGCGCCATGACTACACGCGCAAGCTTATCGCCGCCATTCCGCATGGCGTGCCCGCCCTTGGCGCCGCCGCCTCGCAGCACCCGGTGCTGCTGGATGTGCGCGACCTCAGCAAGACCTACGTTTCCGGCGGCGGCGTGTTTAGGCGGGGCCGGGAAACGCCCGCCATGCGCGGCATCAGCTTCAGCCTGCGGCGCGGCGAAGTGCTGGGGCTGGTCGGCGAATCCGGCTCCGGCAAATCCACCTTGGGCCGTTGCATTGCAGGACTGCTGGCCCAAGACAGCGGCCAGATCTTGTTCAACGGCAAGGACCGTGGCGTCCAGGGCGGCGCTCGGCCCGACCCTGGCCGCATCCAGATGGTGTTCCAGGACCCCCAGGCATCGTTGAACCCGCGGCATACCGTCGGCCGTTCGATCATGGCCGGTCCTATCGCCCAAGGCATGGCGCCCGCCGACGCGCAGGCGCGCGCGGCCGAATTGCTGCAGTGGGTCGGGCTTAGCCCGGATGCCGTCAAGCGCTACCCGCATGAATTCTCCGGCGGCCAGCGCCAGCGCATCGGCATCGCCCGCGCGCTGGCATCCGACCCCGAGCTGATCGTGGCCGACGAACCGGTTTCAGCGTTGGACGTGTCGGTGCAAGCCCAAGTCCTCGCGCTGTTCGCCAGCGTGCGCGAACAATTCAAGCTCAGTATGCTGTTCGTCACGCACGACTTGCGCGTCGCCGCGCAGATGTGCGACCGCATCGCCGTCATGCAGCAGGGCCGCATCATCGAATGCGGCCCCGCCGCCCAGATCATCCAGGAACCTCAACAGGCCTATACGCGTGAACTGGTACAGGCGGTACCCGATTTCACCCGGATCGTCTCCGGGCGCCACGGAAGCGAGGCGGCCGTCGCATGAACGCCCCGCATCCCGCCGCCATCCGGCCGCCCTGCGTCGCCCTGCTCAGCCGCGTCCTTGACATGCGTTACCTGGTGCCCGCCTTTCAGGCGTTGCGCCCGGACATCGCCTGGCGCACCGTCGACAACCTGGGCAAACCCGAAGACATCGACGCCGCCGTCTGTTGGCTGCCGCCCGCCGGCCTGCTGCGCACCCTGCCCAACCTGCGTCTGATCCAATCGATCGGCGCGGGCGTGGATCATATCTACGCCGACCCCGGCATCCCGCTTGGCGTTCCCGTCTGCCGTATCGCGGAAACCGGCATGGCCGACGGCATGACGACCTACGTGACCTGGGCGGTTATCAACCACCACCGCCATTTTCCCGACTACGTCCGAAACCATGCGCAAGGCCTGTGGCGCGAAAGCCCTATCGTCCCGCCGTCCGCGCACCGTGTCGCCATCGCGGGGCTGGGCCGGCTGGGCTTGAAGGCGGCAAGCGCGCTGGCCGCCCTGGGCTACCCCGTTTCGGGCTGGAGCCGCACGCCCAAACCCGATCTTCCCGAAGGCGTCACCGGCTATCACGGGACGGACGGACTGCCCGCGCTGTTGGCCAATGCCGACACGCTGGTGTGCTTACTGCCCCTGACAGGCGAAACGCGCGGATTTCTGAACGCCACGACGTTTTCCCAGTTGCCCAAGGGCGCCCATGTCATCAACGCGGGCCGCGGCGAACACCTGGACGCGCAAGCCCTGCTGAACGCCTTGGACACAGGGCAGCTTTCCTACGCCACGCTGGACGCCACCCCCGAAGAACCTCTACCCGCCGACCACGTGCTGTGGCGCCACCCGCGCGTGCTGGTCACGCCCCACATCGCTACCCGCACGCCGGCCGCAGCCATCGCCGCGCAGACCCTGGAGAACCTGAATCTTGTGCTGTGCGGCAAACGTCCGGATACCTGCGCGGACGCCACGCTGGGGTACTGATACCCGAGGTTCATTGCCCCATAGGCGGCTGGAAGCGGCGAAGGCGCAGCGCGTTGCCAAGCACGAACACGCTTGACATCGCCATGGCGCCCGCTGCGAACACCGGCGACAGCAGCACGCCCCAGGTGGGATACAACGCCCCGGCCGCCACGGGGATCAGCGCCGTGTTGTAGGCGAAGGCCCAGAACAGGTTCTGGCGGATGTTGCCGATGGTAGCCTTGGACAGCGCGATGGCGTTGGGCACGCCCAGCAGGTTGCCGGACATCAGCACGACGTCGGCGGACTCGACCGCCACATCGGTGCCGGTGCCGATGGCCAGGCCGACATCGGCCTCTGCCAGCGCCGGCGCATCGTTGATGCCGTCGCCCACGAACGCGATCTGGCCATACGCCGCCTTCAGCCGGCGCACGGCATCCACCTTGCCTTCCGGCAACACCTCGGCCACGACTTCATCGATGCCCAATTGCTTGGCAATGGCCTGTGCGGTGCGGGCGTTGTCGCCGGTGATCATGGCCACCTTCAGCCCCAGCTGATGCAGCGCCGTGATGGCCGCAGGCGTGCTGGGCTTGATCGGGTCCGCGACAGCGATGATGGCGGCCAGCCGGCCATCGACCGCGGCATACAGCGGCGACTTACCTTCGTCGCCCAGGCGCTCGGCGGTTTGCGCGAAGGCGCCCACATCCAGGCCCAATTCACGCATGTAGCGGTCAGCGCCCACTTCCACGCGGGTGCCCCCCACCGTGGCACGCACGCCCATGCCCGTGACCGACTCGAAGTCCGTCATCGCCGGCAGCGCGATGCCGTCTTCCACGGCGGCCTCGACGATGGCGCGGGCGATGGGATGTTCCGACCGCGATTCCACCGCGGCCACCTTCGCAAGCACCTCGTTGCGGTCGAAGTCGGCGGCGATCTCCAGATCGGTCAGCACCGGGCGGCCTTCAGTCAGCGTGCCGGTCTTGTCCACGGCCACGACCCGGGCATCCTTAAGCAGTTGCAGCGCCTCGCCCTTGCGGAACAGCACGCCCATCTCGGCGCCTCGGCCGGTGCCAACCATGATGGAGGTTGGCGTCGCCAGGCCCATGGCGCAAGGGCAAGCGATGATCAGCACCGCCACGGCATTGACCAGCGCAAAGGTCAGGGCCGGTGACGGCCCGAACGCCAGCCACACCAGGAAGGTCGCCACGGCGGCAATCATCACCGCCGGCACGAACCACAGCGTCACCTTGTCGACCACCGCCTGGATGGGCAGCTTGGAGCCTTGGGCCTGTTCAACCAGGCGGATGATCTGCGCCAGCATGGTCTGACCGCCCACGGCGGTGGCGCGCAGCGTCAGCGCTCCCTTCTGATTGACGGTGCCGCCGACGACGGCGCTGCCGGCCTGTTTCTCGACGGGAATGGGCTCGCCCGTGATCATGGACTCATCCACGAAGCTGCGGCCTTCGGTCACTTCGCCATCGACCGGCACCCGCTCGCCTGGCCGGACTTCCACCAGATCGTCCAGAGCCACGTCGGTGATCGGAATGTCCACGGCCCGGCCATCGCGCAGCACGTGCGCAACCTTGGCCTGCAGCCCAACCAGACGCTTGATGGCCTCGGAGGTGCGCCCCTTGGCGCGAGCCTCCAGGTAACGACCCAGCAGGATCAGCGCGACGATGACGGCGGCCGCCTCGTAGTAGACGTTCACCGTCCCGGCCGGCAGCAGCCCCGGCGCGAAGGTGGCCACCAGCGAATAGCCGAACGCCGCCGCGGTGCCAACCGCGACAAGCGAATTCATGTCCGGCGCCAGGCGCGCCAGCGCCGGAAACCCCTTCAGGTAGAAGCGCCTGCCCGGTACGGCCAGCACCAGCAGCGTCAGCACGAACTGCAAATACCAGCTTTCCTGCATGCCGATGGTATTCATGACCCATTCATGCATGCCGGGGATGACGTGCGAACCCATTTCCAGCACGAACACCGGCAAGGCCAGCACGCTGGCCAGGATGAGGTCGCGCTTGAGTTCGGCCCGCTCGGCGTCCTTCTTTTCCGCGGCGGCCGCTTCGGCCTGCGCGCCGGTATCGACGGGACGCGCCTCGTAGCCGGCCTTCTCGATGGCCGCGATCAGGTCTTGCGCGGCCGCCACGCCATGCACGGTGGCGCGTTCGGTCGCCAGGTTCACCGTGGCCTGCGTGACGCCGGGCACCGCCTTCAGCGCCTTCTCGACGCGACCCACGCACGACGCGCAGGTCATGCCCCCGACCGCCAGTTCGACGGCGCCGGCAGGCACGTCGTAGCCCACCTTTTCGACCGCCTGGACCAACGCCATGCGATCGACCGGCCCCACCGCGACGATGTCCGCCCGTTCGGTGGCAAGGTTCACGGAAACTTTGCCGACGCCCTCGACCTTGGTCAGGGCGGCCTCCACCCGGCCGACGCAGCTTGCGCAGGTCATGCCCTCGATCGGCAGGCTTATCGTGGCGGCAAACGCGCGAGCGTCACGGGTACTTGGCATGCTCATGGCGTGCTCCCATTGTTCAAAGTAGGCATAAGGGATACGTTAAAGCTTCCAACGTTGGGAAGGTCAAGCGCTTGTTTTCATACCGCCGCTTCGGACGCGGCTTGCTTCTGCGGCGTGAAAAACACATCGGCGTTCATGCCTTCGGCGTTCAGCCCTTGCGCAAACGAACACCTTGACCTTCCAACCATTGCAGTACCTAACCTTTCCGAAAAATGCGGCAGAAACGCTTCGGAAGGGCCGACGCCCTGCTGCACGGAAGGGACTTGTACATGCGTCGAAAATTCAAGATTGCCATGCTGGCGGGGCTCATCGCAGCGGCCGGAGCCATCGCGTTCGCCCCCGGCGAAGTCTCGGGGGACGAAGGTAAAACGGGAGCGCCAACGGCGCCTCAAGTTCCCGTGGCCGAGGTCATCGTGCGGACCATCGCGCCGTCGACCGATTTCACGGGATTCCTGGCGGCTCCCAAGACCGTCGAACTGCGCTCCCGCGTTGGCGGGGCCGTCGATGCGGTCACCGTTCCCGAAGGCAGTCTGGTCCGTAAGGGACAACAGTTGTTTCAGATCGACCCGCGGCCGTTTCAGGTCGCGCTTGATACCGCCACGGCGCAATGGCGCCAGGCGGAAGTGCTGGCCGGCCAGGCCCAGGCGGATTTTGACCGGGCCCACCGGCTGGTGTCCACCGGCGCGGTCTCGCGCAAAAGCTACGACGATGCCGTTTCAGCGCGCAACGCCCGGCAAGCCCAGGTGCAGGTGGCCAAGGCCGCCGTTGCCGCTGCGCGGCTCGACCTCTCTTACGCGCGCATCACCGCGCCGATCTCAGGGCGCGTCGACCGGGTGCGGGTGACCGAAGGCAATCTGGTCAGCGGCGGCGCGGCCGGGGCCGCCACGCTGCTGACCACGATCGTGTCGATCGACCCCGTGCACGTTTACTTCGACATCGACGAAGCCACCTACCTCAACGCCGTGAGGCACGCCCGTCCCGATGCCGGCAGCGGCAATCCGGCGCTGCCGGTCGCCGTGGGGCTGACCACGGACAAGGGCTTCCCCTACACAGGCACGCTCGACTTCGTCGCCAATCAGATCGATCGCAGCACGGGCACGATCCGCGCCCGCGCCGTGATACCCAATCCCGACGGCCAACTGGCACCGGGATTGTTCGCTCGGGCCCGCCTGGCGACGGGCGTCGAGCGCCCGGCCATCCTGATTGACGACCAGGCCGTTGGCACTGACCAGGGAAAAAATTATGTGCTGGTGGTCGGAAAGGACAACCTGGCCCAGTATCGCGCGGTGGAGCTGGGCCAAATAGAGCAAGGGCTGCGCGTCATCAATACCGGCTTGCAACGCGGCGACCGGATTGTCATCAAGGGCCTGGTGCGACCCGGCATGGCGGTCACGCCCAGGCCGGTACCCATGCAGCAGGCCGACGGCTCAAGCGTGCCCCAGGCGCTCGCCGCGGCAAGCGCCAAGGCTGACGACGCCGGTCTTGCAGAGGCGCGCCCATGAAGTTCCCTCACTTTTTCATCGCGCGGCCGATCTTCGCCATCGTCCTGTCGCTGCTCATGCTGCTAGCGGGCGCCATCGCCTTCTGGCAACTGCCCCTGAGCGAATACCCGGCCGTCACGCCGCCCACGGTCCAAGTTACCGCAAGCTACCCCGGCGCCAATCCCGAGGTGATCGCCGACACCGTCGCCTCGCCCCTCGAGCAAGTGATCAATGGCGTCGAGGGAATGCTCTACATGAATTCCCAGATGGCCACCGATGGCCGGATGGTGCTTACCATCGCGTTCAAGCAGGGTACGGATCCTGACATGGCGCAGATCCAGGTGCAGAACCGGGTCTCTCGCGCCTTGCCGCGTCTGCCCGAGGAAGTGCAACGCATCGGCGTCGTCACGCAGAAGACGTCTCCGGACGTGTTGATGGTCGTGCACATCGTCTCGCCGGAAAAGCGGTACGACCCGCTCTATCTGTCCAACTTTGCCATCCGGCAGGTCCGCGACGAACTCGCGCGCCTGCCCGGCATCGGCGATGTGCTGGTGTGGGGCGCCGGGGAATACTCCATGCGAGTCTGGCTGGATCCCTCCAAGGCTGCCACGCGCGGGTTGACCGCCAGCGATGTGGTCGCCGCCCTGCGCGAACAGAACGTGCAGGTTGCCGCAGGCTCCGTCGGACAGCAACCGGATACGTCGGCCGCGTTCCAGGTAACGGTCAATACACTCGGACGCCTGGCCAGCGTGGAACAGTTCGGTGAAATCGTCGTGAAAACTGGCACGGATGGCCAGGTCACCCGTCTTCGCGACATCGCCCGCGTGTCCCTGGGCGCGGACGCCTATACCCTGCGCAGCCTGATCGATGGCGAGTCGGCGCCTGCCTTGCAGATCGTCCAGAGCCCCGGCGCCAACGCCATCGACGTTTCCAATGCCGTCCGCGCCAAGATGCAGGAGCTTCAGCGCGGCTTTCCGCAGGATATTGCGTACCGGATCGCCTATGACCCCACGGTCTTCGTGCGCGCCTCGCTGCAATCCGTGGCCATCACGCTGCTGGAGGCCATCGCGCTGGTCGTGATCGTCGTGGTGCTGTTCCTGCAGACCTGGCGTGCGTCGATCATTCCACTTGTGGCCGTGCCCGTGTCGCTGGTGGGTACCTTCGCCATCATGCACATGTTCGGCTTCTCGCTGAACACGCTGTCCCTGTTCGGGCTGGTGCTATCGATAGGCATCGTGGTGGACGACGCCATCGTGGTGGTCGAGAACGTGGAGCGCCATATGGCGCTGGGCGAGCCCCCCAAGGAGGCCGCGCGCAAAGCCATGGACGAGGTGACCGGGCCAATCCTGGCCATTACGTCGGTGCTGGCGGCGGTGTTCATCCCGTCGGCGTTCCTCTCGGGCCTTCAAGGCGAGTTCTACCGCCAGTTTGCCTTGACGATCGCCATCTCGACCGTACTGTCGGCCGTCAATTCGCTCACGCTGTCGCCGGCGCTCGCCGCCATCCTGCTCAAGCCGCATCACGAGGCGGCCAAATCCGATTGGCTCACCCGCGTGATGGGAAGCATGCTGGGCGGCTTTTTCCAGCGCTTCAACCGCTTCTTCGACAGGGCTTCGAACGCCTACGTCGGGTCCGTGCGGCGGGCGGTGCGCGGCAGCGCCATCGTCCTGCTGCTGTATGCCGGCTTCGTGGGTCTGACGTGGCTGGGCTTCAGTCAGGTGCCCAATGGGTTCGTGCCGGCCCAGGACAAGTATTTCCTGGTCGGCATTGCCCAGTTGCCAAGCGGCGCTTCGCTCGACCGCACGGAGGCCGTCGTCAAAGAGATGTCCCGGATCGCGTTGGCGGAACCTGGCGTGGAAAGCGTCGTGGCCTTTCCAGGACTCTCGGTGAATGGCCCGGTGAATGTGCCGAACTCGGCACTGATGTTCGCCATGCTCAAACCGTTCGACGAGCGCAAGGATCCTTCGCTTACGGCCAATGCCATCGCGGGAAAATTGATGGGAAAGTTCAGCCAGATCCCTGACGGCTTCGCCGGCATCTTCCCCCCGCCGCCCGTGCCGGGCCTGGGTGCCATGGGCGGCTTCAAGTTGCAGATCGAGGATCGGGCAGGATTGGGCTTCGAAGCGTTGGCGCAGGCGCAGGGCGAGATCATGGGCAAGGCCATGCAGGTGCCCGAGCTGGCGAACATGCTTGCCAGCTTCCAGACCAACGCCCCGCAATTGGGGGTGGAAGTCGACAGGGTGAAGGCCAAGTCCCTGGGCGTGTCGCTGACCGACGTATTCGAGACCCTGCAGATCAACCTGGGGTCGCTCTACGTCAACGACTTCAATCGCTTCGGGCGCACCTATCGGGTCATGGCCCAGGCGGACGCGCCGTTTCGCATGCAGGCCGAAGACATCGGCCTGCTCAAGGTGCGCAATGCGGCCGGCGACATGATTCCGCTTAGCGCGTTCGTGACCATCACCCGTGGATCAGGCCCCGACAGGATCGTTCACTACAACGGCTTCCCCTCCGCGGACATCAGCGGAGGCCCAGCGCCAGGCTATTCATCGGGTCAGGCCACCGATGCGATCGAGAAGATCGTACGCGAGACGCTGCCGGAAGGAATGATCCACGAGTGGACCGACCTGGTCTACCAGGAAAAGCAGGCAGGCAATTCGGCGCTGTACATCTTCCCGCTGGCGGTGCTGCTGGCTTTCCTGATTCTTGCAGCCCAATACAACAGTTGGTCGCTGCCGTTCTCGGTGCTGCTGATTGCCCCAATGGCGCTGCTTTCCGCGATCGCGGGGGTTTGGGTTTCCGGTGGCGACAACAACATCTTCACGCAGATCGGCTTCGTGGTGCTGGTCGGCCTGGCCGCCAAGAACGCGATCTTGATCGTCGAGTTTGCCCGGGCCAAGGAAATCGAAGGCGCTGATCCGCTGGCGGCGGTGTTGGAAGCGGCGCGTTTGCGCCTGCGCCCCATCCTGATGACCTCGTTCGCCTTTATCGCTGGCGTGGTTCCGCTGGTGCTGGCTACCGGCGCCGGCGCCGAAATGCGCCACGCCATGGGCATAGCGGTGTTCGCCGGCATGCTGGGCGTGACGCTGTTCGGCCTGTTGCTGACGCCTGTGTTCTATGTCGTCGTGCGCAAACTGGCGCTGCGTCGCGTCGCCCCTGAAACCCGCAGCAACGCAAGCGACCAGCGCGCCTGATGGCTAGGAAGATATTTGACATGAAGACACTTTTCACACTCTCCCGCCCAGCCCGGCCGCTGGCGCCGCTTGCCCTGGCGGCCGCCTTGGCGGGATGCTCGCTGGCACCGACGCATGAGCGCCCCGTGGCCCCTATCGCAGCGGCCTATCCGTCCGGCGCCGCCTATGATCCCGTCGCCTCAGCCCCCCCCGGCGAGGCGGCCGCCGCCGATATCGGGTGGCGGGACTTTTTCCGCGATCCGCTATTGCAGCAATTGATCGACATCGCCTTGCACAACAACCAGGATCTGCGCAAAGCCGCGCTCAACGTCGAAGCAGCGCAAGCGATGTACCGTATCCAGCGCGCCGAGATGTTGCCTGACCTTGGGGCGTCCGCCAGCGCCGCGGCCGAGCGGGTGCCGGCCGACCTTGACGCCACGGGCGCTTCCCGTATCAGCCGGCGTTACGAGATGGCAGGCGTGACCACCGCCTGGGAGCTGGACCTGTGGGGCCGCATCCGCAGCCTCAGCGATCAGGCCCTGGCCTCATATCTGGCCCTGGCTGAAATCCGCACCGCCACGCAGATGAGCCTGGTGTCGGAAGTGGCCAATGCCTACCTCACGCTACGGGCCGACCAGGAATTGTTGCGGCTGACAAACGATACCCTGGCCGCGCAGATGCGGTCGTACGAACTGACCGCCCGGCTTGTGGAAGCCGGCAACTCCACGCAACTCGACCTGCGCCTTGCGGAGATTGCGCTGCGCAATGCCGAGACCCTTCACGCGGCCTACACGCGACAGGCGGCCAAGGACCGCAACGCCCTTGTGCTGTTGATGGGCCAGCCGCTGACGCCTGAGCTATCGCGACAGTTGGACGAGGCCATCACGCTACCCGACGGTATCGTGCCACCCGACCTGCCTGGCGGATTGCCATCGGAACTGCTTGCGCGCCGCCCAGACATTCGCGCGGCCGAGCAGACGCTGCGCGGCGCGAACGCCAATATCGGCGCCGCGCGCGCCGCGTTCTTCCCTACGATCAGCCTGACGGGGTCGGCGGGGACGGCCAGCGCTTCATTGGACGGGCTTTTCGGGGCGGGCTCGGGGGCCTGGAGCTTCTTGCCCCGGATCACGGTGCCCATCTTCCGTGGCGGCGCGCTGAAGGCGAACCTGGACGTCGCGCATGTGCAAAAGCGCATCGAGATCGCCAACTACGAAAAAGCCGTTCAGGTAGCCTTCCGCGACGTGGCCGACGGCCTGGCGGGCAAGCGAACGCTCGACGCGCAGATTCGTTCGGAGCAGCTATCGGTGACGGCCAGCCGCAGCGCCTACGACCTGGCCGAGCAGCGCTTCGCGGAAGGCGAAGACGACTACCTCACCCTGCTCGACGCCCACCGCATGTTGTATGGCGCGCAGCAGGCGCTGGTGCGAACACGCCTGGCACGGTTGAACAACCTCATCGAACTGTACAAGGCGCTGGGCGGAGGCTGGACCGAGCACACGGTGCAATAAGCAGCCGTCAACCGCCACTCAGGTGGAGGCAGGAACTACATGACCTGCTTCCACCGCCGCAGCTTCGACAATGCGTCAGCGTAGGCCATGCAGGTGAAGCACTGAATCTTTCCGCCAAGGGTCTTGACCGGCCCAACCGAGGGGTCGAAGAGCGACGTTTCCGAGTGACGCGCCACGCTGTCGACGATCCGCGCCTGGCCGACCATTGTCAGTGCCTCCAATTCGTGAAGACTACTGGCAGCGAAATGGCGTTGGAACAACGACGACAGGTGATCGACCCGGCTCAACATCGCGTCGGCCCGGTAGTAGGACGCCAAAGGGCCCGACGACAGGTCGTTCGCGAACTGCAGGATCATCGTGTTCCAGAGGATCACGTCGGTCAGCACCATCGCCGCATCAGCGTGCAGGCCATGATCCGGCCAAAGTCGGACGGCCTGGCGAAAATGGCTTGCGGGAATGGTGGCGATTTCCAAGCGAAACTGCCGGTGCCTTGCGTGAATATTGCAAAGGAGCTCTTGCCTTGAAGCGGGGGGTTTCATGAGGTTGCCGTACCCATTCGTCGCGGGATTATGTGTCCACGGCGGGAATTCTGGTGGGTACCATCATTGGACTGTCAAGGATCGGAGCACGCGAATCAGCTGCTCGCCCGTCCCTGGAGGCATGCCACTTGCTGCGGACACCCTGGCGCGCAAGGCCCCGGCGCGCCGCGTGCCGCGTTTCCGGGGCCAACAACCAGGAGCAACCATGGCAACACTTAAAGATCTGAACGTGGCGATTCTTGCGGTCGACGGCTTTGAACAGGTGGAATTGACCGGCCCCCGCCACGCCCTTCAAACGGAAGGCGCCCGGACGGTGCTGATTTCCGCCCGTACCGACCCCATCCTGGGCATGCATCATGACAAGCCGGGCGACCGTTTCCCGGTCGATCTGACCTTCTTGCAAGCCGCAACCGAGCCCGAGCGCTTCGACGCCCTGCTACTGCCGGGCGGCGTGGTCAATGCCGACGAAATTCGCATGCACCCTAAAGCGCAGGAGTTCGTGCAGGCGATGTTCAAGGCCGACAAGCCGGTGGCGGTCATCTGCCACGGCCCCTGGCTGCTAATTTCCGCAGGGGTGGTGAAAGGCCGGAAGATGACGAGCTGGCCATCGCTTCAGGACGATTTACGCAACGCAGGGGCCCAGTGGGTTGACGAAGAGGTCGTCGTTGACCGGACCCTGGTCTCCAGCCGCAAGCCGGACGATATTCCGGCCTTCAATCAGGCCTTCATCAACCTGCTGCGGGCGGCTCGGCGCTGACTTGATTCCCGGTCGGCAGGGCCCTGCCCGCCACGAGGGGCATTGTTGCCATTGCGGCAACACGGTGGTCCCCTGGCCGGGTCTTCTGCCGATCGTGGTGCCGACCTACGATTTGGGCGTTGTCCAAGCATGCGCCGCGCCCGGCCTTTGCCGCCGGACCACGCCAACCCATCTCTAGGAAGTCACCATGAGTCAACGTCTGAACGCCTTTGCCCAATCGCCCCAGCTATTCAAGAAATTCGTGGAATTTGGCATGCTCTTGAAGTCCGGGGCGATCGAGCAGCCGATCCTGAGTCTGGTCGAGATCCGCGCCTCGCAAATCAACGGCTGCGGCTTCTGCCTGGACATGCACGTGAAAGAGGCCAAGATCCACGGCGAACGTGAACTGCGGCTGCACCACGTCGCGATCTGGCGCGAATCCACCGAATTCTCGCCGCGCGAACGCGCCTGCCTGGCCTGGACCGAGGCCCTGACGACGCTGGGCGCGCATGGCGTGCCCGACGAAACCTACGAGCGGGTTCGGGCCGAACTGTCCGAAAAGGAAATCTCGGACCTCAGTTTCGCCATCATGGCGATCAATGGCTGGAACCGCCTGAATGTGGGTTTCCGGACGGTTCCCGGTTCGGCCGATAAGGCCTATGGCCTCGACAAAGCCAAGTTCGCCTAAGGAGTCGCCATGAAAATCCTCGTCATCGGCGGCACGGGCCTCATCGGCTCCAAACTCGTCAAGCTTCTTATCGAACGCGGCCACGACGCCATTGCCGCGTCGCCCGCCACCGGTGTGAATACGATCACGGGCGAAGGGCTGGACGACGCGCTGGCGGGCGTCGACACGGTGGTCGACGTGGCCAATTCCCCATCCTTCGAAGATAAGGCCGTGCTGGAGTTCTTCCAGGTTTCCGGCCGCAACCTGCTGGCGGCGGAAGCCCGCGCCGGCGTGCGCCACCATGTGGCGCTTTCCGTGGTGGGCACCCACCGTCTGACCGAAAGCGGGTACTTCAGGGGCAAGATCGCCCAAGAACAATTGATCACCGCCGGCGGCATCCCCTACACCATCGTTCACAGCACGCAGTTCTTTGAATTCCTGGGCGGCATTGCGCAATCGGGCGCTCAGGGCGACGACGTGCGGCTGTCGCCCGCCTTCGTTCAACCGATTGCGTCCGACGATGTGGCCCTGGCCATGGCCGACGCCACATTGGCGGCCCCGGTGAACGGCACGGTGGAAATCGCCGGACCCGAACGCGTGCGCCTGGCCGAACTGGTGCAACGCTACCTGCGCAAAACCGGCGACGCACGCTTGGTGCGGGCAGACCCCGGCGCGCGCTATTTCGGCGCCCTGCTCGACGACGACACCCTGGTGCCAGGGCCCAATCCGCGCCTGGGCAACATCGACTTCGAAACCTGGTTCAGCCAGTCGGGCACAAAAAAGTAGCCACACGAGCTCTTTCATGCGCAAACCGCAGCCCCCTTCCCTGACGCTCCTGGACAAGTACCGTGGGCGGGATTTCCTTCCCCTGTACACGACCAGCGTGACGGTGCGGGGCGGCGAGGCCGCGCATGGCCGCGCCTCCGGCATTGCCATTTCGGATGATGGCGAACTGCTCGTGGAACTACGATTGCCGGTCGAATTGGGGGGAACCGGCGGTGGAACCAACCCCGAACAGCTGTTCGCGGCCGGCTATGCGGCGTGCTTCCACGGCGCGTTAAGCATGTTGGCTGCGCGCGCCGGCCTATCCATTCCGGATGCCTCGGTGACGGCCACGGTCTCGTTCGGTCGCGACCCCGTCGATGGCTTGTTCGCGGTGATCGCGAACATCAACATCCACCTGCCCGGCGTGGCCAAGGCCGTGGCCGAAGAGCTGGCGCGCAATACCGAACGCCTATGCCCGTACTCCAAAATGGCCCAGAACGGGATCGAATGCGTGGTGATGTTGACGCAATAAGCAGGGCGTCAGGCCTGTTTCACCAACAGGCTGTCCAGTATCTGCAAATCCCGCGCGCGGATGCCTTCGGTCATGTAGTCGATGAAGACGCGTATGCGCGCGGGCAGATGCTCACGGCTTAGAAAGCACAGATAATGCCCGCGGTCGTCCGGCGCGTATTGCGGCAGGCAGGCCACCAGGTTGCCGGCGCGCAAGTGGTCGCAAACCTGGTAACCCGCCATCTGCGCGATACCGTGGCCGTCCAGCACGGTCTGCAGCACCAGATCGGCGTCATTGAACGTCAGCATGGCGGGCGGCGCGACCTTGCGCAGTTGGCCGTTCACCTTGAATTCCCATTCGTAGACACGCCCCGATGCGAACAGGAAGTTCACGCAACGATGGGCGGAGATTTCCTCGACGCTAGCCGGCAAGCCATGTTTGGCTGCATAGGCTGGCGAGGCGCATAGCATCATCTGCATCGGTATCACTTTCTTGGCGATCACGCGGCTGTCTTCCATGCGGCCATTGCGGAACGACACATCGACGCGGTCCGTCGTGAAGTCGGTGGGCCCGTCATCAAGCAACAACTCTACCGAGATATTCGGGTTGGCCTCGCGAAACCCGTTCAGCAGCGGCGCGACGACCTTGCGCCCAAAACCCACGGTGGCGCACACGCGCAGTTTCCCCGAAGGCGGGCCCTCGCGCAGATCACGCATGTCGTCCAACGCCCCGATGATCCGTTCCACGCCGGGATGGCACTGTTCATAGAAGCGCTTTCCCTCTGCGGTCAGGGAGGTGCTGCGCGTGGTGCGAACGAACAACCGGATGCCAAGCTGGTCTTCCAGCTTTTGCACGCTGCGGCTGACAGCGGACCGGCCGATGCCCAGGCGGTCACCGGCCTTGGCGAAGTTGCCTTCGACGGCGACGGCGATGAACGCCATGACGCCGGCATAGCTGGTGGCGAAGCTGTCGGCCAGGGAATCTGGTCCGTTGGCCGGAGGGGAAGCTGAGACGGGTGTCGGCATGGTGGCGGCATCGCAAAGTAGGTGGGTCCTACCGATAAGACGGCGCGCCGGGCCGTTTTGTGACATCGAACGCAAAAAAAGCTGGCTTTCCAGGGGAAAGTCCAGCTTCGAAGGCGATGGCTCGCGGCGCCAGATGCCGAGAGCCGGGCGAAACATTACCCGTCCCTATTTCACCAGTGTCAGGACCGGCGCGCCCTTCTTTTTGATCAGGAGGACCAGGAACTTGGCCGGCTGGGTCTGGCTGGCATTGCGGCCCACGGTGTGGATGTCGTGCGGGCCCTCGTAGAAGGTCTGGCCAGGGGTCAGCGTCACTTCCTTGCCCCCTTTTACCTGCATGACGATGCTGCCTTCAAGCACATAGACGAAGCTGTGGGCGTCGTGGCGGTGGATGGGATCGGCCGCACCGGGCGGATAGTCGACGACGATCATCTCCGCGTCCTTGCCGGGAATGTCCGGCAGATCCTTGTTCATCAGCTCCGTGACGATGGCGTCGGCCGGCGCGGCGCCGGAAGCGGCATGGGCAAGCGGGCTCAATAGCGCGCCTGCGGCAACAAGGGGCAACCCGAACTTCAAGATTTTCAACATGACCAATCCTTCGCAGCGTAGTGGAACCGCCATCGTAGGAGTGCCGGCCGCACGGCGGTAGATCCGCGCGGGGGATCACCATGTTGCCCGGCATGCACCAACGCCCGCGCAGGACCGCGATATCAGCGTTGCGCCAGGGCGGCCGAAATACGCGCGAGCTTGTCCGGGTTGCGCTGCACCAGAACCCGCGTCAGGCGCTCACCGTCGGTTTCATAGGACTGCACCGATTCAAGTTGGCCATCGATGAACCGCAATAAGGTCCACTGGCCGTTCACCTGGACCACTTCCGTGCCCAGCCCGTCGCGGAACCGGCGCTTGCCGGCATAGAACAATTGCGCCAGGCGTTTTCCGCCCACCAGGCTGGCAAAGCTGGACACCTTGCCTCCGCCGTCGCCGATGAGCTCGGCGTCGTCGCTCAACAACGCATGCAGACCGTGGAAATCGCTACGTTGCATCGCGTCGGCAAAGGCGTTCAGCAGGCGTTGCAACGTCGCGCGAGGCACGGCTTCGCGTGGCTCGCCCTGGCGCAACTGCTGCTTGGCCCGTCGCACCAGCTGACGGACCGCGACCTGGGTCTTGTCCAGCGTCAGCGCGATGTCTTCATAGTCGGCATCGAACACCTCGCGCATCAGGAATGCTGCACGGGCGTCGGGTGAAAGCCGTTCCAGCAGGTACAGAAAGGCCACCGACACGTCGTCGGCCTGCTCATGGATCTGCTCCGGCGTGGCAGGCGCGGCCATCAGCATCGGCTCGGGCAGCCAGACCCCCACGTAATTCTCCCGTTCGGCCTTGGCGGCGCGCAAACGGTCGATGGACAGCCGCGTGGTGGCGGTGACGAGCCAGGCTTCGGCATTCTGCACGGCAGCGCGGTCGGCGCCGTGCCAACGCAGCCAGGCTTCCTGCACCACGTCTTCCGCCTCGGCGACGGCGCCCAGCATGCGGTAGGCGATGGCGTACAGGCGA
Source organism: Achromobacter sp. MYb9 (assembly GCF_002975275.1). Lineage (GTDB taxonomy): Bacteria > Pseudomonadota > Gammaproteobacteria > Burkholderiales > Burkholderiaceae_B > Achromobacter. The sequence continues at coordinate 127,447 of NZ_PCOQ01000004.1, forward strand.
GGACGATGACGCTCGAAGGAGAGCACGGAGTCGGTCATGGAGGGCGTCAACGCCAAGGAAGGCGAACCGGAAGCCAAGTATTCTGCCGCAGCCACGCGATGACGACAAGCGCAAGTGCGAAGCCAGGCCCCGATTCTGCCGTACCGGGCCGCACGGCCTACAGCGCGATGACGGTGGCGGCCAATTCCGGCAGGTCGGCGCGGCCCTGCATCTGTTTCAGATCCCGCTCGATCATGGTGCAAAGGCGGCTGATCGGCACATCGTTCGCGCTGCCTTCGAAGGGGTTCTCGGTGCTTTCACCGACTTGCTCAAGCGACGTGTAGATCCACGAGATGATCACGCTGAACGGCACCGCGAGCCACGCCGTCTGACCCTGCATGAAGCCGTTGATGCTCTGGCCGATCTGGTCGAACTGGGCCGTCAGGCCGAACGGCAGCGCCACGCAGAACGACCGCACGAACAAGGTGTTGATGATGGCGTATTGGCGCGGATACGGGAAATTCTTGATTCGTTCGGCTTGCCCCTGCAGATCCAGGAAGTCCCGGATACGACCGTTAAGCTCGGCAGACTCCGACGCGCTGATGACGCCGTCGTCCAGCAAGCCTCTTACCGCCTGCCCTTGCCTGGCCAGCAACTGCGCGGCCTTGTCGTCCACGTGCGCCAGCGCTGCCATTTCCTGCGGCACCAAATAGCGCGACAGCGCGGAATCGAGGGGTTCGCGGCGCTCGGGAATCACGTATCGGCGTTGGTACTCCGCATTCGGCCGACTGGCCGCGTTTTCCCACACCCGGGTCTCGCGCAATTGATAGCGCAGCGCCGTCAGCCATGCCAGATGCCGGTCCATCAGCGTAGCGGCACGGCCGGAATCGCCGACATAGGCTTGGCTGATCACCCCCCAGTAGCGGCTGACGCTGACGATGTTCATCCAGATCCTTTGGGCTTCGACGGTGCGCGTATACGTCTGCACATTCTTGAATCCAACCACGAAAGTGGTCGCGGTGCCCAGCAACGACACCACCGACAACGGCAGCGTCAGCCATTTCATGCCGGCAACCTGGTAAAGCAGCACCGGGACAAGGCCCAGCGCCAACAGGTAATAGATGCTCCGGCGCGTCCACACGACGAATTCGCTCAGGCGATAGGATTTTCCCAGATGCATGGTCTCGGTCCCGCGCCCGCGGGCGCCAAGTCAACGCGCGAATCGCCGCGCCTTCATCAACGCGCGGGTAGCCGCGCCTTCGGACGTGCATGCCTTGCATCGTCGGAACGAATGCTAGAACCGCCGCGCGCATCGCGGTAGCGCCGCGCCGTGATGCACGGTGTTGTCCTGGTGGCAACAATCCGGCGCCGCGCGCATTGGTGCGCACCACGCAACAGCGTGCTTCCCCCCGCGGATCTACCGGGCCCAAAGCGCCACGCCTACGATGCCCTCACCCTCCACGCAGAGGTCTCATTCCCCGCGACGCGCACCACAACAGGAGCCTCCCCATGACCCGAAACACCTTCACCACCTCGGACGGCACGCAGATCTACTACAAGGATTGGGGCGACGGCCCTGTCGTGACGTTCTCCCACGGCTGGCCCCTCAACGCGGACGCCTGGGATGGCCAGATGCACTTTCTGGCAAGCCATGGCTTTCGCGTCATCGCGCACGACCGACGCGGTCACGGACGTTCGTCGCAACCCTCATCCGGCAACGACATGAACGGCTACGCGGATGACTTGGCGCAGCTGATTGAGATGCTGGATTTGAAAGACATCTCGATGGTCGGCCACTCCACCGGCGGCGGCGAAGTGGTGCGCTACATCGGCCGCCACGGAACCCGGCGCGTAAGCCGAGCGGTGCTGATCGGCGCGGTGCCCCCCGTGATGCTGAAGTCGGCCGCCAACCCCGAAGGCCTGCCGATCGACGTCTTCGACGGCATCCGCGAGGGCGTGGCCGGCGACCGTTCCCAGTTCTACAAGGACCTGGCCATTCCCTTCTATGGCGCGAACCGCGACGGGGCCAAGGTCTCGGCGGGGCTGCTGGAGCAGTTCTGGCTATGGAGCATGCAGAGCGGCCAGAAGAATGCCTACGAATGCGTCAAGGCCTTTTCCGAAACGGACTTCACGGAAGACCTGAAGCGGATCGACGTGCCGACCCTTTTCATACATGGCGAAGACGATCAGATCGTGCCCGTGCACAACTCGGCGAAGAAAGCCGCGCGGCTGGTGAACAACGCACGGGAAATCTACTACCCCGGCGCGCCGCACGGCCTCACTGCCACCCTGCAAGACCGTGTCAACGCCGACTTGCTCGCCTTTCTCCGCGCGTGACCGCGCGGCCCTTCAATGCCCATACCCTGCCAGCTGCCTGGCACATCCCGGCCAGCGAATCCGGCCGCCTTTCAGGAGATACCGCTATGCTTTCCGTAGACCAAGCCTTGCCTTCGAACCCTGTCGCGCCTGTCGATCTGGTGCCGTCCCGTTACGCCGTGCGAGTGGGCGAAATCGATGCGCTGGTGGTCAGTGATGGCGTGCTGCCGTTACCCACCTCCACGATGGCCACCAACGTCGACCCCGCCGACCTGGCGGACTGGCTCCGCCACATGTTCATGCCGCCCGACGCGTTCGACTGGCCGCTGAACGTGATGGTGGCCCGCAGCGGCGACCAGACCATCCTGATCGACGCCGGGCTGGGAGGACAATTCCCCGGCTTTCCGCGCGCGGGGCAGTTCCCCCAACGCCTGGCGTCAGCTGGCATCGCATTGGAATCCGTGACGGATGTCATCATCACCCATATGCACATGGACCACGTGGGCGGCTTGCTCGTCGACGAGGTGAAGCAGCGCCTGCGTCCCGACGTGCGCATCCATGTTTCCGCGGCGGAAGTCGCATTCTGGACCTCGCCCGATTTCTCCCAAACCGTCATGCCCAATCCGGTGCCGGACGTGCTCCGGTCCACCGCCACCAGCTTCTACAACACCTACCGTGACCGGTTGCAGATCTTCGAAGACCGGCATGAAGTGGCCCCCGGCGTGGTGGTCCGGCTCACGGGCGGCCACACGCCCGGACACAGCGTGGTCGACCTGGTATCGGGCGGCGAACGACTGACCTTTGCCGGCGACGCGATGTTCCCCGTCGCCTTCGATCACCCCGACTGGCATAACGGCTTCGAACACGACCCCGAGAAATCGGCCCGGGTCCGCATTGGCCTGTTCAACGAACTGGCGCAAAGCGGCGGCCTGCTGGTGGCCGCTCACTTGCCGTTCCCCTCCGTCGGCCGCGTGGCGGTCGACGGCGACGCCTTTCGGTGGGTGCCGGTGATCTGGGACTACTGAAGAGAGCATGCACATGAAAAAGCTATTAGGAAAAAATGCCGTCATCACCGGCGGCAACAGCGGCATCGGCTACGCGGCGGCGCAGGCCTTTGCCGCCGAAGGCGCCCGCGTCGCGATCCTCGGACGGCGGCGGCAGGCCGTCGACGAGGCGGTGGCCCAACTCGGGCCCTCCGCTTTCGGCGTCGTCGGCGATATCGGGGATCTATCGACGCACGACCGCATGATGGCCGAACTCGGCGAGCGGTTCGGCGCCATCGACATCTACATGGGCAACGCCGGCATGAACAACATCGAGCCGTCGGCGGCCGTCGGCATCGACAGCTATGACACCCAATTCGGCACCAACGCGCGCGCCGTCTTCTTCGGCGTCACAAAGGCCCTGCCACGGATGCGCGACGGCGGCTCCATCATCCTCACAAGCTCCATCGCCACGGCGAAGGTGCTGGAGAATCATGCGGTCTACGCCGGATCCAAGGCGGCCATTGAAGCCTTTGCGCGGGCCTGGGCGCTGGAGTTCAAAGCCAGGAAGATCCGCGTCAACGTGTTGAGCCCCGGCCCTACCGACACGCCCATTCTTGAAAAGCTGGGCGTCGCGGAATCGGACCGGGCAGCCTTCGAACAGGGCATGGCGTCGGCCATTCCGCTTGGACGGCTGGCGCATCCGGACGAACTGGCCCGCGCGGCATTGTTCCTGGCATCGGACGACAGCCGTTTCATCACGGGCATCGTCCTGCGGGTGGATGGCGGCATGGCATTGACCTGAACGGCGGCGACTGTCCCCTAAGCGACATGGACGATCCCGCGTACGCCGACGGGGGCCTCGGGCGCATATTCGACACCATCAAATATAAGAAATAGTTATTTATTTGACCTTCTTACCCGCCATTGGTACATATAGACGCGCAACTGCACTTGGTTCCTGACTATTCTCACTGGAGGATTTTTATGAGCAAGCGAATTGTTGTCGTAGGCGGTGGGGTTGGCGGCACCATGCTGGCCAACCAACTGGTCTCCAAGCTATACCCCGAAGTGTCGCGAGGCGAAGTCAGCGTCACGTTGTTGTCGGACTCCCCTGACCATTACTACAAGCCCGCCTTCATGTATGTGGCCTTCAATCTTTTCTTCCAGGAAGAGTTGAAGCGCCCGGAGCGCTCCCTGCTGCGCCCCGAGATCCATTTCCACGTCGATAAAGTCACGCGGTTTGAGTTCAACAGCCAGGAATTGCTGACGCAACAGGGCAAGCGCTACGGCTATGACTACCTGGTCATCGCCACGGGCTGCATCCCCGCGCCCGAGCGCATAGAAGGCCTGAAAGAAGCCGGCGACCATTTCTACCAGTACGCGCCGGCGCGCCAGTTGGCCAGCCGGCTGTCCAAGATCGACAAAGGCCGGATCTTCGTCAGTGTCACCTTCCCGAAGACGCCGAACGTCCCCCACCAATGCGGCATCGCGCCGATTGAAACCACCCTGATGCTGGACGACTACTTGCGCCGTCGCGGCGTGCGCGACAAAGTCGAAATTGTCTACACCTACCCCACCACATCGCAACTCTTGCGCAACTGCCTGTTCTTGCAGCAGCCCACTTGCGAGGTGCTGCCCGCCATCTTCGAGCAACGAGGCATCAAGTTCCAGCGCGGCTTCACGCTGGCGCGCGTGGACCCGGAGGCCCGCGTCGCGTATTCCGCGGAAGGCGGCGAGCAGCCGTTCGACATCCTGATGGCGACGCCGCCGATACGCGCCGTCGACGCCGTGCTGGAGTCGGGCGTGTCCCAGGCAGAGGACAACGAGGGCTGGCTGCCGACAGACCACGAGACGATGCAGGTCTACGGGTTGCAGAATGTCTACGTCATCGGCGATACGGTGGACCTTCCGGTCAGCAAAGCAGGCGGCTCGTGCCACAACCAGGCGCCCGTCATCGCCAACAACATTGCGGGCGAAATCCGCCTGGGCCACCCTTGCAGCGCCTACGAAGGCCGTGTGCAGGCCGTTGCCCAGATGGGTCTGTACGCGGGCATGCCCCTCTGGTACGACTACACCCATGACGTGCAGCCCACCCCTCCCACCAAACTGGGCGGGCTGCTTCGGCATGGATTCAACCGGGGGCTGTACTGGGCGGTCGCAAGGGGAATGCTATGAACATGAATACCCATGATGAAACGCTGCAGGCGCTGGCCGGCAAGCTGCGTCCGCTTGTCGACAGCCAACGGCTGGACAACATCGTCGACCTGATCTCGCTGACTTCCGACCTGGTGGACCTGCTGGATCAGCCGATGGTGGAAAAGCTTGGGTTGCTGTCCGAGCAAGCGGCGGGCGCCGCATGGACGGCCGCCAACAGCGTGCGCGCCGCCCATGCGCAAACGCTGGCAGAAACGCATCCCCCCAGCCTGATGGGTTTGCTGGCGCTGCTGCGTGACGAGGACACGCGACGGGGGGTGGCGCTGGTGCTGCGCTCGCTGCAAAGCGTGGGGCGCCAGATGGGCGCGCAACGGGCCGATTACGCCAACTCCTGACGCAGCGCACGACTGACGAAAAAAAACCCGGCATTGCTGCCGGGCTTTTTCATGCTGCCACCGCTTACTGCAACGTTCTGGTAAAGACGAATTCGCCATCCCGCCAATCCACCGGCACCACGTCGCGGGGGCCGAACTTGCCCTCCAGGATCAGGCGCGCCACCGGGTTTTCGATCTGCTGCTGGATCGCACGCTTCAAGGGGCGCGCGCCAAACACGGGATCGAACCCCGAACGGGCCAGTTCCGCCAACGCCGGCTCGGTGACTTCCAGCCGCATTTCCTGCTTCTCCAGGCGTGCGCCAAGACGGCGCAGCTGGATGCGGGCGATGGACTCGATGTGCTGAGCCTCCAGACCGTGGAACACGACCACTTCGTCGATGCGGTTCAGGAACTCGGGCCGCAGGGTCTGCTTGAGTTCGCCCCACACCACTTCCTTGACCACGTCGTACGGCTGTCCGGCCAGGCTCTGGATGTGATGCGAGCCCAGGTTCGACGTCATCACGATCACCGTGTTGCGGAAGTCCACCGTGCGGCCCTGGCCATCGGTCAGGCGCCCGTCGTCCAGCACTTGCAGCAGCACGTTGAACACGTCCGGATGGGCCTTTTCGACTTCATCCAGCAGGATCACGCTGTACGGCTTGCGGCGCACGGCTTCGGTCAGGTAGCCGCCCTCTTCGTAGCCCACGTATCCGGGCGGCGCGCCGATCAGCCGCGCCACCGAGTGCTTCTCCATGAATTCGCTCATGTCGATGCGGATCAGGTGCTCTTCGGAGTCGAACATGAATTCGGCCAACGCACGCGTCAACTCGGTCTTGCCCACCCCGGTCGGGCCCAGGAACAGGAACGAACCGTAGGGCCGCGCCGGGTCTGCCAGACCGGCACGCGAACGCCGGATGGCGTCGGAGACCAGTCGCACGGCTTCGTCCTGGCCCACCACGCGCTTGTGCAGGAATTCCTCCATGTGCAGCAGCTTCTCGCGTTCTCCCTGCATCATCTTGGACACCGGAATGCCCGTTGCGCGCGACACGACCTCGGCGATTTCCTCGGCGCCAACGCGGGTGCGCAGCAGGCGCGGGCGCATGTCGTCTCCCTCGGCATTTTCCGCGGCCTGCGCGGCGCCGACTTCGGCGGCCTTCAGGCGCGATTCCAGGTCCGGCAGCTTGCCGTATTGCAGTTCGGCCAATTTGTCGAACTGACCCTTGCGCTGCAGTTCGGCCATTTCGGCGCGCACGCTGTCGATCTCTTCCTTGATGGCCTGCGTGCCTTGCACCGCGGCCTTCTCGGCCTTCCAGATTTCCTCGAAGTCGTTGTATTCGCGTTGCAGCTTTTCCAGTTCGTCTTCGATGACGCCCAGGCGGCGCTTGGACGCGTCGTCGGTTTCCTTCTTGACGGCTTCGCGTTCGATCTTCAGCTGGATGATGCGGCGGTCCAGCTTGTCCATCACTTCCGGCTTGGAGTCGATTTCCATCCGAATACGCGCGCCGGCCTCGTCGATCAGGTCGATGGCCTTGTCGGGCAGGAAGCGGTCTGTGATGTAGCGGTGCGACAGCTCGGCCGCGGCCACGATGGCCGGGTCGGTGATCTCGACGCCGTGGTGGATCTCATAGCGTTCCTGCAAGCCGCGCAGGATGGCGATGGTGGATTCCACATCGGGCTCGTCGACCAGCACCTTCTGGAAGCGCCGCTCCAGCGCCGCGTCCTTTTCGATGTACTTGCGGTATTCGTCCAGCGTGGTGGCGCCAATGCAATGCAGCTCGCCGCGCGCAAGCGCCGGCTTGAGCATGTTGCCTGCGTCCATCGCGCCTTCGGCCTTGCCCGCGCCGACCATGGTGTGCAGCTCATCGATGAAGACGATGTTGCTGCCATCGTCCTGGCCCAGCTCTTTCAGCACGGCCTTCAGGCGCTCTTCGAATTCGCCTCGGAACTTGGCGCCCGCCAACAGCGCGGCCAGATCCAGCGACAGCACCCGCTTGCCGCGCAGGCTTTCGGGCACTTCGTCGTTGACGATGCGCTGCGCCAGGCCTTCGACGATGGCGGTCTTGCCCACGCCGGGCTCGCCGATCAGGACGGGATTGTTCTTCGTGCGACGCTGCAGGATCTGGATGGTGCGGCGGATCTCGTCATCGCGGCCGATCACCGGATCAAGCTTGCCCTGACGGGCGCGCTCGGTCAGGTCCATGGTGTACTTGGACAGGGCTTCGCGGTTGGATTCGCCTTCGGCGCCGGACACGTTTTCACCGCCGCGCACGGCGTCGACCGCGGCCTCGAGGGCCTTTTTCTGCAGGCCGGCTTCACGCAGGATGCGGCCTGCCTCGCCCTTGTCGTCGGCCAGCGCCAGCAGGAACAGTTCGCTGGCGATGTAGGTGTCGCCACGGCGGGCAGCTTCCTTGTCGGTGCGGGTCAGCACGGCGTTCAGGTCGCGGCCGACCTGCACGTTGTCGTCGCCCTGCACTTGCGGCAGCGACTTCATCGCGCTTTCCAATGCAGACTGCACGCGGTTGACCGCCACCCCGGCGCGCGCCAGCAGGCTTCCTGCGCCGCTGTCCGCGTCGGACAGCAAGGCGGAGAGCACGTGGATGGGCTCGATATAGGGATGGTCGTTACGGGCGGCCAGACTTTGAGCGTCGGCCAGGGCTTGCTGGAACTTGGTGGTGAGTTTGTCGAATCGCATAATGGTCGTTTGGCTTGTTGGAGAGCCTGACCGATACGTGCCGGCTGGCTCGATATCCTGAATATGCGGCCGGATGAGAGAATTTCAACACCGTCCGGGCACTTGTTTTGCTACGCCGTGCAGCACAATCCGACCTATGAGCATATACGTTTTTGTCTACGGCACCCTACGCGCCGGCGAAATCAATGATCTGGCGCAAGCCGCCGCCAAACGAGGCCTGCCCGCCCCCCGGCCGGTGGGCCCGGCGACCGTGCCCGGCATGCTGGTGGACTTCGGCGATTGGCCGGGACTGATCCCCGTGACGGACGGACGCCGCGTGCGCGGCGAGGTCTACGAGGTACCGCCGGCGTTCATCGCGCTGATGGATGAAATCGAGGAATACGTGCCCGGCCAGCCTTGCTGCTTTGTGCGCCGCGAAATCTTCGCGCGCCTGGATTCCACGCCGCAAGCCCCCCTGGAAATCCTCTGCCAGTACTACCCCATCGACCCGGCGTGGCGTGGCGCCGCCACCGATATCGACGGCGAAGACTGGATCGCGCACCGGCGCGGGCGGGCGAACGGCGCAACCCCGTAAGACGGCCGTAGTAACAACAGACTACAATGGGCGTTGTCTTCACGCTTTACACCCGTTTCGCCCCCTTGGCTGGCGACGGGCACTATAGAGGTCATCGTATGCAAAAACGGGTTCCCGTCGCCCCTGATGGCGCCCACTGTTCCACATGCATGTTGGGACACGTGTGCGTGCCCGTGGGAATGGCCGCCGCCGAAGTGGAAAAACTGGATGAGCTGGTGAAAGAGCGTGTTCGCCTGGAAAAGGGCAAGACGCTGTATTCGCTGGATCATCCGCTTGATGCCGTCTACAGCGTGCGCTTCGGCAGCATCAAGACCCAGTTGGAAGACGCGACCGGCCAGATCCAGGTCACGGGCTTTCATTTGCCCGGCGAAATCGTCGGCATGGACGGCATGCTGGAAGGCAAGCACGTGTCGGCCGCCGTCGCGCTGGAAGACTCGGAAGTCTGTGTCATCCGCCTGGCCGACGTCGACCGCGTGGCCGCTCACCTGCCATCGCTGCAGCAGCAGTTCCGGCGCCTGATGAGCCGCGAGATCACGCGTTCGCACCAGATGCTGGCGTCGCTGGGGTCAATGCGTTCCGAACAGCGTCTGGCGGCCTTCCTGCTGAACCTGTCGCAACGGTATGCGTCGCTGGGTTATTCGTCGACCGAGTTCGTGCTGCGCATGAGCCGCGAGGAAATCGGCAATTACCTTGGCTTGACGCTGGAAACGGTCAGCCGTCTGTTTTCGCGTTTCGCGCGCGAAGGCCTGATCAAGATCAACCAGCGCGAAGTCCGCATCCTGGATCTGCCCGCGCTCAAGCAACTGCTGGGCCTCGAGATCTGCTGACGCCACGCCGCGCCATGCGCCGCGCCTTTGCTCCCTTTGCGCCCGATCAACTGCCGCCCGCCCGCGCGCGCCGGCTTTCCGGACGCCGCCTGGGCGCCGCCCTGGTGTTGGCCGGCGCGTTCGCGCCTTGCGTCCTGCACGCCCAGACGCCGCTGCCCGACCCCTACGATTACGACGAAACCGTTCCCGCGCCCAAACGTGCCACGCCGTTGCACTGGCAGACCGTGGAACTGGGCAAGCCAGGGCATCGGTACAAGATGCCAATCTATGCTAACCGCAACCTGGCCCGGGACGACCTGCGCGATATCAAGCAGGTCTTGATCATGATCCATGGCGTGAAGCGCGACGCCGACCGCTATTACGACACCGCCACCGGCCTGCTGGCGCAGAACCCGGACCGGGCGCGCGACACGCTGGTCCTGGCGCCGCGCTTTCCCGGATCCATCGATTCGGGCTTCGGCGGCATGGCCGCGTGGCGCAAAGCCACCTGGGAAGAAGGCGAAGAAAGCATCCAGGCCGCCGGACGGCCAGCCCCGGTCACCTCGTTCCAGGTGCTGGACGACCTGTTGCGCAGCCTGGACGACCGCAAGCGCCTGCCGGCCCTGGCCACCATCGTGCTGGCCGGGCATTCCGCAGGCGGGCAGCTGGTGCAGCGCTATGCCGTGCTGAACAACACCGACGGCCCGTTGCGCCGCGACGGACTGGCGCTGCGCTACGTGATCGCGAACCCCTCGTCCTACCTGTACCTGACCAACGAGCGCCCGCGCGCCGACGGCAAAGGCTATGCGCCCTACGAGCGCGGCATCTGCCCCACCTACAACCAGTACAAGTACGGCACGGACAAACTACCGCCCTACGCGCGCGAAACCGACGATACGCGGCTCTTCATCCGCTATGCCGCCCGCGACGTGACCTACCTGCTGGGCGGGGCCGACAACAACCCCGAACACCGCCTGCTGGACAAGACCTGCGGCGCCGAAGCCCAAGGCGCCACGCGGTTGGCTCGCGGCACGGCGTATGTGCAGTACGAGTACCAGTTGGCGGCCCGCGGCGCCAAGCCCGTGCCGCTGCACCGCAACAGCTTCGAGGTCGGCGGCGTGGGCCACGACAACAAGGGCATGTTCGGCTCCGTGTGCGGCGCCCGAGCCTTGCTGGGCAGCGACGCCCAGGCGGGCGACCGAGCCGCCGCCTGCGACATCATCAAGCCGCGCGGCAAGTAACCGCCCCCGGGCGCCCCCGGCAAGGCGCCGGCGCACCGCCGATCCAGACAAATTCCTGAATTAAAACCGTTTGCAAGTACGTGCATTTCTGCGTGCGCAGGCGCAAGATCGCGCTATCGGACAAGATCGGGCGCAAGCCGCTGCTGATCTTCTTCGGCGTGGCGGGCGCGGCGTTGACGGTGCTGATCCTGATGCCCCTGTCGCACACCCGGTCGCCCTTCATCGCGTTCCTGCTGATCTGCGGCGCGTGGGTGTTCACGGCAGGCTATACGTCGATCAACGCCGTGGTGAAGGCCGAGTTGTTTCCCACCAATATCCGCGCGACCGGCGTGGCGGTGCCGTATGCGGTCACGGTATCGATCTTCGGGGGCACGGCGCCCGCCATCGCCCTGTTCTTCAAGCAGCAAGGGCACGAAGAGTGGTTCTACTACTACCTGGCGGGCGTGATCTTCCTGTCACTGCTGGTGTACGCCACGATGCGCGACACCAAGCATCAGTCGGCCATGCACCGGCACGATTGACCTAGGGAAATTCCCGACGCTGCCGGCTTGACGCCGGCAGTTTTTCGGATAGATACTTAACCTTATGGTTAACTTAAACGACGATACGCTGGACAGCCTCTTTTCCGCCTTGGCCGATGGCACCCGGCGGCGGGTGCTGGCCGACCTGGAACGGGGCACGGCGTCGGTCAGCGAACTGGCCCGTCCCCACGCCATGTCGCTTCCGGCGTTCATGAAGCACCTGCGCGTGCTGGAAGACGCCGGGCTGATCGCCCGCGCCAAGGACGGCCGCGTCGTCAGTTGCACGCTATCGCCCGAACCCATGCGGGCGGCGTCCGACTGGCTGGCGCGCTACGAGAAATTCTGGAACGGCCAACTGGATTCGCTGGCCCGGTACCTGTACCACGACGAGGAGATCCACCCATGCCCACCGCCCCCATCGAACTCCGCCTTACCCGTCGATTCGCCGCCCCCGTCGACCGTGTCTGGCGCGCCTGGACGGACCCGCAAGCGCTGATGCGCTGGTTCGGCCCCGCCGGCACGCGACAAGTGCTGGTGGCCGACACCGATGTGCGCGTGGGCGGCGCCTACCAGGTGGGCTTCGTCACGGAAGACGGCCAGTCGCATTACGCCAGCGGCGAGTACCGCGAGGTGCAACCGCAGCGCCGGCTGGTCTTCACCTGGGCCTGGCGCGACACCCCGGAAGAAGGGTCGCTGATCACCCTTGAATTCGCCCCCTCGCAGGGCGGCACCGAACTGGCCTTCCTGCAAACTCCGTTTGTCGACCAGGCAACCCGCGACAGCCACGAGAACGGCTGGGCAGGCGCGATGGACCGGCTGGCGGACCATCTGGCAAGCGAGGCGTGAACCGCCCGTTTGCCCGCCCGGGCCCCGCCGGCCCGCCATGCAAAGGAGTCGCACCATGCAAACCCCACATCCTGTCGTTTCCCGTCCGCAATGGGACGCCGCCCGTCAGGCCTTGCTAGACCGCGAAAAAGCCATGACGCGGGCCCAGGACGCCCTGGCCCGCGACCGGCTCGACCTGCCATGGGTGCGGGTGGACAAGCCCTACCAATTCCAAAGCGCCCGCGGTCCGCTCGGCCTGGCTGACTTGTTCGCCGGCAAACGCCAATTAATCATCTATCACTTCATGTACGGCCCGGATTGGGACGAGGGCTGCGTAGGCTGTTCGTTCCTGGCCGACCACCTGGACAGCGCCCTGACGCACTTGCGCCATCACGACGTATCGGTGGTGGCGGTGTCGCGCGCGCCGCTGGCCAAGCTGGACGCCTTCAAACGGCGCATGGGCTGGCGCTTCGATTGGTTCTCGTCCGAGGGCTGCGACTTCAACTTCGACCTCCATGCGTCGGTGCCGCAGGCCGATGGCAGCGTGGAAGAGCGCTCGGGCGCCAGCGCATTCTTCCACGACCCCGACGGCGAGATCTTCCACACCTACTCGGCCTTCGAACGAGGCGTGGAACGCTTGGTCGGCGCGTACAACTATCTGGATTTCGCCCCGCTGGGCCGCAATGAAACGGGCCCGCACTTCAACCTGGGCGACTGGGTCCGCCACCATGACCGGTATGACGACGCGCCCAAGGCGTGCCACGCCTGCGCCTGACGGCGCGCGCGCCATGGCAGCGCTGTGGCTCGCCTGCCTGGGAGCCATGGCGGTGGGTCTGTGGATCGACACCCGGCTGACGCCTGCGGCGCTGCTGGCCAGCGAATGCGGCGCGCCAGGCGGGCTGTTTGACATGGCATGGCGGCACGGCGCCCTGATGCCCGCCAGTAGCGCCGCGATGGCCTTGGCCGCGCTGGCGCCATGGCCGGCGGGACGCACGTCCGCCCCACCGCTTGGTCAACGCCTGCTCTGCGCATTGGCGATGGCGATCGGGATGGTGCTGGGCGCGCGGCTGGGTGTGATGGCGGCGCTTGCACTGGGCGCGCCGCCATTTGGTGGCATGGCGCTGGGCATGGCGGCCGGCATGGCCGTTGCGCTACTGCCGGTTTTCGCGTTTAGCGCCGCGCGCCGGTAAGGGGCCGGGCCACAGCCGGGGTGGCGGGCGCGGCGTCGATCACCGCCGCCAGGGGCGCCTGGATCTCCAGGGCCGACGTGGCGTGCGCCACGCAAGGCAGGATCCAGCCTTCTTCCTTTTCGTCGCGCGACAGGCCGGGCCATTCGATGCCATAGGCCACCGAGCCTTCAAGCATCAGGCACATGCAGGCACGGCATGTGCCGTTGCGGCACGAACTAGGCAGCTTGATGCCGGCCGCCTGCGCTGCCAGCAAGACGGGGGTGCCCGCGTCGGCGTCGAAACGCAGTCCGGCGGGCTGGACCAGGACCGGGAATGCAGGCATGTCAGCCGGCGTGGTCCTGCCAGTCCAGCTGCCATGCGCCGGACAGCACGTTTTGCATCCACAACACGCAGGTCAGCGTCTTGGCGTCAGTGACTTCACCTTTGCTGCAGGCTGCCAGCAATTCGGCCGGATCCGCGCTGATCACGTCCAGGAACTCGTCCTGATCCAGTTGGCGCGGACCCGGGCGCAAACCGCGCGCGAAGAAAATGTGGATGATCTCGGTGGAATAGGCGATAGCCAGATGCAAGGCGCCCGCATGCGCCCACTGGTCGGCGGTATAGCCCGTTTCTTCCAGCAGTTCGCGCTTGCCGCAGACCAGGGGATCTTCGCCCGGGTCCAGCTTGCCGGCCGGAAATTCGGTCATGACGCGCCCGATCGGATAGCGGAACTGGCGTTCAAGCAAGACCCGGCCGTCGTCCAGCAAGGGAATCACCACCACCGCGCCGGGATGCACGACGTATTCGCGCGTAGCCGTATTGCCGTTGGGCAAGCTGACGGTGTCCCGGCGAATCTTCAGGAAGCTGCCTTCATAAGGCGCTTCGCTGGTCACCAGTGTTTCAACAAGATGGGTATCGGTCGGGCGGGTCATGAGCGCGCGTAGGAGTCTGGGGGTCTTGGAACAGGCGGGCGCCGCAGCGCCTTCGGCAAGCAATGCAGCTTACCATCGCCGCCCGGGCGGCTGGCGTCACGCCCCACCGCCCCCGGTCAGTCGAACTTGCGGCGGGCGTCCAGCGCCAGGCCAGCGCCAATGCTGCCGAACAGGTCGCCTTCGACGCTACGCGCGCCCGGCACCAGCGCCGACACGGTTTCGCGCAGGCGCGGCACGCGGCTGGAACCGCCGGTGAAGAAGACCGTATCCACATCGGCCGTGCTTACGCCGGCGTCGCGCAATAGCGCGCCAACCGTCGTTTCGACCTTTTCAATCAAACGTCCCACGCAGGCGTCGAACGACGGGCGCGTTACGTCCACCCCCAGTTCGGGCGCGATGCGCGAGAGGTCGATGCGGGCCGACGGCGCTTCGGACAGCGCGATCTTGGCCTCTTCCACCTGCACCGCCACCCAGTGGCCCGCGCGTTGCTTGACCAGGTTCAACAGCAGGTCGATCTTATCGCGGTCGCCGGCCTCGGCGCGAATGTAGGCGAAATGTTCCGCTGCCTTGCGCGTATAGGCCTGGTTGATGGTGTGCCAGCAGGCCAGGTTGCCATACTGCGTGGAAGGCACGTCCTTGCCGCTGCGCAACTGGCTGCCCAATCCCAGCAGGGGCATGACGTGTGCCAGGCTCAGTTGCTTGTCGAAATCCACGCCGCCGATATGCACGCCGCCATATGCCAGGATGTCGTCGCGGCGGTCGGCCTTGCCGGCGCGGTCGGGACCCAGCCGGATCAGCGAGAAGTCGGACGTGCCGCCGCCGATGTCGATGACCAGCACCAGCTCTTCGCGGTCGATCTGCGATTCGTAGTCGAATGCGGCGGCCAGCGGCTCGAACTGGAACTCGATATCGGTGAACCCGACGCTGCGCGCGATTTCGCCCAAGGTGTCCTGGGCGGTCTGGTCGGCCGCGGCGTTATCGTCCACGAAGAAGACGGGCCGCCCCAGCACGGCACGCGTGAAGTCACGGCCCGCGGCCGTTTCGGCGCGACGCTTCAATTCGGCGATGAAACGCGTCAGCAGCACGCGGAACGGGATGGAACGCCCCTGCACTTCCGTCGACCCATCGATCAGCGAACTGCCCAACAGGCTTTTCATCGAACGCATCAAGCGCCCGTCGTAGCCCGCCAGGTAGTCGGAAATGGCGGCGCGGCCATAGCTGACCTCGGCGTCTTCGTCATGGAAAAAAATGGCCGACGGCAAGGTGGTCTTGCCGTCTTCCAGGGCGAGGAGCGCGCGTTGGTCGGGGCGGCTCCAGCCTACGGTGGAGTTGGACGTACCGAAGTCGACGCCGCATGCAGAGGAAATCATGGAGAATTCTGGGGCTTATAGCAAAACGGCGGACAAGTGTACTCGCTTCGCGGCCAGTAGGCTGCTGTCGTCCCTGCCTGCCCTTTCCCCACGCGACGCCCTTACTGCTGCCGGCGCTGTTCCAGCTCTTTCAGGCATTGCGCCACGCCGGCCTGCATCTGCGCGTTCGACACCGCGGCGCGGTCCGAGACCTCGCGGCAACGGACATACTGGGCCTGGCTTTCCGGGGAATCCCGGATGACCGCGGGCGCATCGCCCGGCGCCGGCGTGACCGTCATGCGCAACGTGGAAGGCGGCGACTGGCTGCCGTCCTTGGACGGCAAGCTGGGATATTGGTATTCCCGCGTGGCCTGCACGGCGTCCTGCGCCTGCGCGGCGCCGGCCGCGCACAACGCGGCGAACAGGAACGCGGAAAGGGTGTGTTTTTTCATGGAGGCCTCTCTTCGATAAGCAATCGCCCTGGCCTGCAACGACGGCGGCACGCCCCGGGCGAATCGCCTTATCGTAGCGTCCCCCGCCAGCGGGGGACGTGCCAAGACGCTACAACGGCAAGCAGAGTTGTTTCCCGCCGTTTCGCGCGCCGGCGCTATGCCTTGGGCGCGGCGGGCCGGGATTTGCGCAGCGGCGCCAGCAACGACGACAGGCCGTTGTGGTCCAGTTCATGCATCAAGGCCAGCAAGCGCCCCAGTTCGCCGGGGGGAAAGCCCTCGCGCGCGAACCAGGCCAGGTACGGCCCCGGCAGATCGGCGATCAAACGCCCCTTGTACTTGCCGAAGGGCATCTCACGGGTGACCAAAAGTTGGAGGAGTTCAGGATCCATCGTTTGGAAAGCGCCGCCTTAGCGAGGCGCCGTCGGCGGAAAGACGATGTCGGCGGCGGGCACGGCTGCGATCTTGACGCCGAAGCTGGCTATCGCGGACAGCGTGGCGTTGTGGTGCGCGCGGATCTGCGCGCCCGTCGCGTGCGGTTTGTCCTGCGTGGTGTGGGCATCGGCGGCCAGCGTGACAGGCAGCCCCAAGCCCGCCGCGCGGCGCACGGTGGTGTCCACGCAGAATTCGGTGGCGTACCCGCACACGACAAGCTCCGTCACGCCGGCATCGGCCAGCGTCTGGCCCAGGATCGTGCCGTGAAAAGAGTCGGGCGTCGTCTTGCGCACGCGGACGTCTTCGAGCAATGGCGTCAGACGCGTATCAAGCTCCCAGGCGGGCTGGCCGGGCATGAACGGGCTACCGGCGCTTTCGTGCTGCACATAGATGACCGGCACGCCGGCGGCGCGCGCGCGGTCGGTCAGGTCATTGATGCGGCCCAGCACCGCGTCGGCGTCGGCGGGCGGCGACGACGTCTCAAACAAGGCGCGTTGCACGTCGATCACTATCAAAGCGGCTGTCATGGCTATCCAGGTTCTTGGGGTGCGAAGCAGTCTACCTTACCGTGCGCGTCAGAATTCCAGCCGCCCCTGCAATTCGCCGAACGGCACCATCACCTGTCGACGATACGCGGGTCGTGCCTGCAACCGTTCGTACCAGGCGCGCACGTGCGGCAACGGAGCATGCGGGATGTCCAGCTCGTAATAGCGGTACAAGGCCGTGGCTGCCGGCACATCGGCCAAGCCCAGCGCCTGCCCGCTCAGGTAAGGCTGATCGGCCAGGGCGTCATCCAGCTGGCGCAGGCAGGCATGGGTGGCGTCGAGGCAGCGCGCGATGGCGGCCGCGTCGCGTTGCGCCTCGGGCGTGCGGTAGTAGCCCCAAAATACGCCGACCAGAAATGCGGGCTGCAACGCCGTTTGCGCCCAGTCCATCCAGCCGTCGGCGCGGGCACGCGCCGCCGCCTGCTCCGGCCAGAACGCGGCGCCGCCATGGCGCGCCGCCAGATAGCGCAGGATCGCGTGCGACTCCCAGACCGTTGCGTCATCGTCGCGCAGCACCGGCACCTTGCCGTGCGGATTCATGCGCAGGAATTCCGGCGAATCCAACAGGCCGAACTGCCCGCCCGCGGGCACGTGCTCGTAGTCGAGGCCCAATTCGTCCGCCAGCCACAGCACCTTTTGCACATTGAACGAACTGCGCCGCCCCCAGATTGTGGTCTTGCCCGCAGCGGCGTTCGCCGTGGTGGTGTCGTGGTGTTCGCCTTTCGCTTTCGTCATGATGGCTTGGGTGTGTGCGCCGTTCCGGCAGGAGAAGGCATCAAGCGTAGCGCACATTTTCCCAGGGCTTTACATCCCGTTTCAGCATGCCCGGGGTACTGTCCGTATCGTGAACCCGTTTTCCCAACAGGAGCTCGCCATGATGAAATCCACTCTGACCTGCACCCTGAGCCTTGCCCTGCTTGCCGGCTGCGCCCCTTTCCACGCCAACGACGCCCGCGACACGCCGGCCGATGGTCATACCGCGCGCAATGCGCTGGATTGGCCCGGCAGCTACCAAGGCACCCTGCCCTGCGCCGACTGCCCGGGCATCAAGACCCGGTTGACGCTGCAAAAGGGCGACCGCTACGAACGCCAGACCCAATACCTGGACCGCGAACCGCAGCCCGAAATCGT
Source organism: Achromobacter sp. MYb9 (assembly GCF_002975275.1). Classification (GTDB taxonomy): domain Bacteria; phylum Pseudomonadota; class Gammaproteobacteria; order Burkholderiales; family Burkholderiaceae_B; genus Achromobacter. Next base: position 145,925 of record NZ_PCOQ01000004.1, read on the forward strand.
CACGGGCACCTTTAGTTGGGAATCCGACGGCAGCACCATCCGGCTGGACGCGTCCGGCGACAGCCAGCGCTATTTCGTCGGCGAAAATCAGGTGACCATGCTGTACCGCGACGGCACGCGCCCGACCGGCCCGCTGGCGCCGCACTATGTGCTGCGGCGCGCGCAGTAAAGCTTCGCGCCTCGGGCATCGCCCAAGCCCGGATCTTCCGGCTATTCTTCTGGAATCGCCAGCGCCCGGCGGCGCGGCCCCACCCCAAGGAAGCCATGAAGACCGATCACGAGCTGCTCTCCGCCTTCGCCCCCACCGGGGCGCTGCGCGCGTCCATCAATCTGGGCAACCCCATCCTGGCCAACACCGACGCGGCCACCGGACTGCCCGGCGGGGTATCGGTGGACCTGGCCACGGAGCTGGCGCGGCGGCTGGACGTGAAACTGGAGCTGGTGGTGTTCAAGTCCGCCGGTGAATCCGTCAACGCGGTGGCCGCCGAACAGGCGGACGTGGGCTTCTTTGCCATCGATCCACTGCGTGGCGAACAGATCGCGTTCACCGCGCCCTACGTCGTGATCGAGGGCGCCTACCTGGTGCGCCAGGATTCCCCCATCACTGCGATGGACCAGGTTGACAGCAAGGGCCAGCGCGTCGTGGTCGGCAGGGGCAGCGCCTATGACCTGTATCTAACGCGCGAGCTGAAGCAGGCCGAGATTTTCCGTGCCCCCACATCGCCCGCCGTCGTGGATACGTTCCTGAAAGAGAACATGGAAGTGGCCGCCGGCGTGAAGCAACAGTTGGAAGGCGACGCGCAGCGCTTGGGCGGACTGCGCCTGCTGGACGGTCACTTCATGCTGATTCGCCAGGCGATGGGCGTGCCCAAGAGCCGTGGCGACAAGGCCAGCGCCTATCTGGCCGCCTTCGTCGAAGCCATGAAGAAGTCGGGCTTTGTCGCCGACGCCCTGGCTCGGCACAAGATCCAGGGCGCCGCCGTCGCCCCGCTGGAGGCTTGACGCCGGCGCGTCGGCAAAAGGCAACGGCCCGATCCCCCAATGAAAACGGGCCGGAAAATCCGGCCCGTTGCCTGGGTTTCCCCCTGTTTAGTGGCTGATCATCCAGGGCCGTGCGCCTGCGAATGATTTGGCCCCGTCCGGGGTGGTGCGCGTCTTGCCGGACGCGCGCCCGCCGGAACAACACCCGCAATTCATGCCGTGCCCCGAACGCGAACTGCGCGGCTCGTTCGCGCTGCGCTCATTGACGGCACGCGCGCGGTTCACGGTGGAGGACAGCGCCGAAATCGCGGGCGCCCCGCCGATGATGCGGCCAGACGCCGCGCCGCATTGCGGGCAGTCCGCCGGTTCGCGCCATTGCGCCAGCGGCCGCAAGGCGGCGAATTCGCCGCAATCGCCGCAGGCATAGTCATACATGGGCATCGTCGTCTCCTAGCGGTCGCGCGACAGCGGCATGTCCACGCCGCCCTTGATGTGCTTGATGGGGCCGGACGCCGAAGGCTGGATATCGAAATCGAAGATTTCGGTTGGCAGCCAGAGCGTGGCGCAGGAATTGGGAATATCCACCACGCCGCTGATATGCCCCTGCACCGGCGCGCAACCCAGCAGCGAATAGGCCTGCGCGCCCGAATAGCCGAACTTCTTCAGATACTCGATGGCGTTCAGGCAAGCCTGGCGGTACGCCACGTTCACGTCCAGATAATGCTGCTTGCCCGTCTCGTCCACCGAAATGCCCTCGAAGATCAGGTAGTCCTTGTAGGCAGGCGTAATGGGGCTGGGCTTGAAGATGGGGTTCTTGATGGCGTACTTCTCCATGCCGCCCTTGATCAGCGTCACGCGCATATGCACCCAGCCCGCCATTTCAATGGCGCCGCAGAAGGTGATCTCGCCATCGCCTTGCGAAAAGTGCAGGTCGCCCACGGAAAGACCGCCGCCCTTTACGTAGACCGGAAAGAAGACCCGCGCGCCGCGCGACAAATCCTTGATGTCGCAGTTGCCGCCGTGTTCGCGCGGCGGCACGGTGCGTGCGCCTTCGCCTGCGGCCTTATCGCGTTCGGCGCCTTGCAGCGCGCCCATGTGCGCCGTCTTGGGCGCCGGTGGATTCGCCAGCGGCGGCACGCGGTTGGGGTTAGTGTCGATCAGCGCCTGCTCGCGTCGGTTCCACGTGTCCAGCAATTTCTTGTCGGGCAGGCAGCCGATCAGGCCGGGGTGGATCAGGCCCGCGAAATTCACGCCCGGAATATGGCGCGACGAGGTGAACATGCCATGGAAATCCCAGATGGATTTCTGGGCATGCGGAAAGTGTTCAGTAAGGAAACCGCCACCGTTGTTGCGGCTGAAGAAGCCGTTGAACCCCCACAGGCTATCGGGCTTGGCGCCGATGTCCAGCAAATCCACGACAAGCAGGTCGCCGGGCTCGGCGCCTTCGACGCCCACCGGGCCAGACAAGAAGTGCACCGTGGACAGGTCCACGTCGCGCACATCATCGGCGCTGTCGTCGTTCTTGATCGCGCCGCCGGTCCAGTCATAGGTTTCCAGCACAAAATCGTCGCCGGGCTTGACCCACACCGCCATCGGGATGTCGGGATGCCATCGGTTATGGATCTGCTTATTCTCGTACGGGGACTGGTCCAGATCGACTTTGATGAGCGTATTCGCCATTCTCTTTCATCTCCAACAAACGTGTTGATAAAACAGAACCTCAGCCGGATGTGCGTCCAATTCCCTTGCCGGATTGGATCTTCGGAATCGTTGACCTGTTAGCGATGGTAGACGTCTTCAGGCGATTTGCCATACTGGTTTTCCATGCAGTGGCGGCACCCGCGCCGCAACATCGGAAGGGGGTTTCGCAGCAGTTATGATGCGGAGCATCTTCAGCGCAATACCAAGGTTCACCGTATGGCAGCATTGCACCGCCGGCCCCTGGCCGCCTTCCTGATCATCGCCGCCTGCGCGGGCGCGTCCGTGCACGCCGCCGACGATTGCGTAGCCCGGATCGACGCCGGGCTGGCCAGCGTCGACCGCGCGCAGGACGTGCAACGCACGCGCGAAGCGTCCAACGACCTGCAACTGAATCGCGACCTGTGCCAAGGCCGCCTGGACTTGCTGGATGCGCGCTTTGCGCTCAGCGACGACTTCGAGGCCTGCCGCCGGCAAGGCGCGGCCTTCTCGGATCAGGTCATCAAGACACTCACCCGCGCATCGGACGACCTTGCCGACATGAAGGCCGCCTGGATCCGGACCTGCGGCCCGCAGATGAAAGACTGATCAGGCCGCGGCGGCCAGTTCGGCGCTTTTCGGGAAGAAAATGGCGCGGCTGGGATCAAAGCCGTACAACCCTTCGAAGGCGGCGGCGTCGGCAGCCAGCGCGCGCACCGACTCCAGGATGAAATCCGCCTTGGCGTCCGGCAGCAGCGCGCTGAAATTCAATCTGACAAAACCCGGCTTTTCAATTTCGCGGCCGTCGAGAATGGCCTGGCGCATTTGCAGCGACTGATCCTCGCCAATGTCGAGCAGGCGATGGACATAAGGTCCGGCGCATGCGCAGCCCCCGCGAGCCTGGATGCCGAAGCGGTCGCTCAACATGCGAGTGACCAATTGCTGATGCACGAAACCGCCCTTGCCGTTGCGCACCCGGAAGGAGAAGATCGGCAGACGCTGAGCCGTCAGCGAGCCCAGCAGTTCCAGATGCTCCACGTTTTTCCAGGCGTCAAGCGCCCGCTGCACGAAGCGCGCGTTGCGCTGCTGCATGAAATCGGCGCCCAGCGCTTCCTTCACCAGCAGGACCAGCGCCGCGCGGATGTCGCCCACCACGTTGGGGGTGCCCGCTTCTTCGCGGGACTCCAGGCTGCCGCTGTAATCGTGGCCCACCGGCGACACGAATTTGACGGTGCCGCCGCCCGGCCATGTCGGCGTCGTCTCCGTCACGGCGTCACGCCGCACGATCAGCACGCCGGAGGCGCCCGGGCCGCCAATGAACTTATGCGGCGAGAACACGATGGCATCAATCTGCGCATCCGCGGCCGGCGACATCTGGACTGGCAGGTACGGCGCGCCGCCGGCGTAGTCCCACAGCATTTTTGCACCCGACCGCTTGACCAGGCGCGTGATGGCCGGGACGTCCGCGACGATGCCGGTCACGTTCGAAGCCGCCGACAGCGCGCAGACGACGAGCGTGCCATCGGGCGCTTGCAATGCGGCGGCCAACGCGGCCAGGTCCGGTCCGCCTTCGGCGTGTTCACCCAATTCGATAAGCTCGGCGCCGCATTCGCGCCACGGCAGGATGTTCGAGTGATGTTCGTACGGGCCGATGATGACGCGGACCTTGCGGCCTGCCGCAATGGCTGCATGCACGCCGAACAGATGAACCAGCCGGTTGATGCCAGCCGTTGCGCCCGAGCCCGCGAAAATCACCGCATGCTCGTCGCCGGCGCCGCAGCACCGGCCGACGGCGGCGCGTGCTTCACGGCGCAAGCGCGTGACGAACCCACCGCAATAGGACGCCTCGGTGTGCGAGTTGGCGTAATACGGAAGCACTTGTTCGAGGATGAAGCGTTCTACCTGCATCAAGGCGCGGCCGGACGCGACGTAGTCGGCGTAGACCAGTGGTTTGGTGCCGAACGGGCCGTCGATGACGGCGTCCTTGCCGATGAGCCCTTCCGCCAGCGCCGCGGCGACGTCGCCGGTTTTAAGGCTGTCTTGAAACTGCTGCAAGAGGCTGGGCTTGGCGGGCTGGGTCGCGATAGGCGTATTCATGATGGTGCGGGTTCCGATGGATTCAGAAATATCATACGATGGAAGCCATGATGAAACATCACCGATATTTTGCGTAAATTACGCAAAAACAGATCATATGATCGAACAAATGGAAAAAATAGATAAACTTGATCTAAGTATCATTGCTTGCCTGCAAAAAGACGGCGCGCTGTCTCAGCGCGAGCTGGCGGATCGGGTGGGTTTGTCGCAAAACGCGTGCTGGCGCCGGTTGCAGCGCCTGAATGCCTGCGGGATCATCCGCGGCACCCGGGCAGAGGTCAGCCTGGCGGCACTGGGGCTGGACTTGACCGTGTTCGTGATGATCCGGACCAGCCATCACGCCAAGGCGTGGGCCGACGGGTTCCGCGAGCATGTCGAGCGCCTGCCCGAAGTCACCGAGTTCTACCGCATTGGCGGTGACTGGGACTACCTGATCAAAGTCGTCTGCCGCGGCATGGCGGGATATGATCGCTTCTATCAAAAACTGATTACAGATTTTGAGTTGTCGACCGTGACGGGCTTCTTCAGCATGGAAGCGATTATTGAGAACCGGCCGCCAGACCTGCGGGTACTGGAAGGTTGAGGCCTGCGTTTGCCCCTCGGAACTTTCCGGGGCCGTCCCGATCGAACTCCCATCATTCCCCTCGCGGAGCCCTGCCCGGCCATGATTCTTTAAGCCCTCCCCCCTGATCCTCCTTGCCGCGTGATGCGGACAAGGTGTCTCATCGACCCGGAGCGCTTTCCATGGCCCAGCATCCCCACGCGCCGCATCAGGCGCACCTCCTGCCGCCCGCGGCCCCGCCCTTTCTCAGCCTGCACCACATCAGCCACGCACTGCCCGACGGCCGCGTGCTGCTGGACGACATCAGCCATGACTTTTCAACGGCACGCCACGGCCTGATTGGCCGCAACGGCGCCGGCAAGTCGCTGCTGCTGGGCCTGCTGCACGGTGATTTCCCGCCGCAGTCCGGCCGGGTCGTGCGCCATGGGCAGATCGCCTATGTGCCGCAGACGTTGCCGCAAGAACCAGGTGTGACGCTGGCCGACGTCGCGGGTATCGCCTCGATCCTCCGCGCGCAGGCGAACCTGGCATCCGGCAGCGCGCGGCAGGAGGACTTCGACGTGGCCGACGGCCATTGGCTGATCCGCGACGAATGGGCGCGGATGCTTGCCGACGCCGGCCTGCCCGGCTGGACGCCCGAGCATCCCGCGCACGCCGCAAGCGGCGGCGAACTGACCCGGGTGGCGCTGGCCGGCGCACTGCTGCAAAATCCCGACGGGCTACTGCTGGACGAACCCAGCAACCATCTGGATTCGCGCGCGCGCGACTGGTTGTTAGCGCGGATCGCCGACTGCCGTGGCGGGCTGATCGTTGTCAGTCACGACCGCGCCTTGCTGGACGCCATGTCGCATATCGTGCAGTTGGACAACGGCAAGCTCAACGGCCACGCCGGCAATTACCGTGCATGGCAAGCACAGCGCGATCGGCAAGCCGCGGCCGCCGAAACCACGCTGGCCCATGCCCGCCACGAACGCGCGGCCGGGCTTCGTGCCCTGCGCCAGCAACACGACGCACAGCAGCAGCGCAACGCCCGGCACGCGCGCCAGGCCCGCGACGCCAACCAGGCCCCCATCCTGCTAGGCATGAAAAGGGCGAACGCCGAAGGGCATGTGGGCCGCGAACGCCAGCGCCGCGACCAGGCCCGCGCCAACCTGGATCAGGCCGTCCAGCAGGCCGCCGCGCGCGTCGCGGTTGCGCCGGGCATCGCGTTGGCCTTGCCGGAGACGGCGGTGCCGAATGGCCGCCGGGTGCTACACCTGCATGGCGCCGTCGCACCCTTCCCGCAGGACGCCCCCGCGCTGGACCTGACCTTGTCCGGCCCGTTCAGGCTCGCGATCCAAGGGCCAAACGGCTGCGGCAAGAGCACCTTGCTGGCGATGCTGGCGGGCGAACAGGCGCCGTGCCGCGGCGTCTGCGATGTCCGCGTCCCGACTGCCATGTTGGACCAGCGGGCCTCTACGCTGCCGCCCGACCGCTCCTTGATGCAAACCCTGGCGGCTTTGGGCGCGACCCTGGCGGAAGGCGAACTGCGCAGCCGCCTGGCGCTGCTAGGGCTGGGGCCTGTGCAGGTGCAGGCGTTCGCCACCACGCTAAGCGGCGGCGAGCGCATCAAGGCAGCGCTTGCCTGTGCCCTGTGGCGCGAGCAGCCCGCCCAGTTGCTGTTGCTGGATGAACCCACCAACCATCTGGACCTTGCGTCGACGCAAGCGTTGGAGCAAGCGCTGGCGGGCTATCCGGGCGCCCTGGCGGTCGTGTCGCACGATGCCGCCTTCCTGGCGGCCATCGCCCCCACGCACCGGCTGTCCTGGGCGCCAGACGGGTGGCGGTTGCTGGAACAAGGCGCAGGCGGCGGCCTTAACAACGAGCGGGCATAACCGCGGCGCTTCTTATCGCTGCGGGTTATCCCGAATGCCTCCATATCTACAAATCGTCAATAATTCGCCAACGTTTTGTCATCGAACCGTCCCTTATCCGCCTTATCCATGTCTGTATCCGTCCGGGACGCCATTGTTTCCTCTGCTCATCTCGCCTCGTCCGCCCCGGAATTGTCCGAGGTGGAATTCGGGCTGATCATCGCGTCTCACGCCTTCAACCGCTGGATGGTGCGATGCATGGCCTGCGCGGGCTTGCCGGAATTGACCTCGCTGGACATCCTGGTGCTTAACCATGTGTTCCACCGTGGCCGCGGCAAGAAGCTGGCGGATATCTGCTTCACGCTGAATGTCGAAGACACCCACCTGGTGAACTATTCGCTGAAGAAGCTGGAGCGGCTGGGGGTGGTGCAAAGCGCCAAGACGGGCAAGGAAGTGATCTACACCACCACCGAAGCCGGCGCCGCCGCCATTCAGCGCTACGCCGAAGTGCGCGAGCAATGCCTCGTCAAATCGTTCATCGACTCCCCTGCCGCGGACGACGCCAACCATCAATTGGCCAACACCCTGCGCACGCTGTCGGGCCTGTACGACCAGGCTGCCCGCGCCGCCACCTCGCTGTGAGAATCCACGTTGTCTAGCACTACTGCCTCTTCGTCCGCCCCGTTGTTGTCCGTCCGCGGCGTATCGGTCGATTTCAATACCGAGACGGGCGTGTTCCGCGCCGTCGATAGCCTGGACTTCGATGTCCGGCCGGGCAGGACGCTGGCGATCGTCGGCGAATCCGGCTCGGGCAAGTCGGTCACGTCCATGGCGATCATGCGGTTGACGGACTACACCAGCGGCCGCATCGCCACGGGCCAGATCCTGTTCCGCGACAACGACGGCCGCGAAACCGACCTGACGACCGCCACCGACGAGCAGATGCGCGCGATCCGCGGCAACGACATCGCGATGATCTTCCAGGAGCCGATGACGTCGCTGAACCCGGTGTTCACGATCGGCGACCAGATCGTCGAGGCCATCATGCTGCACCAGCAGCTGTCGCGCTCGGCCGCGCGCCAGTCGGCGCGCAAGCTGCTTGAGAAGGTGCGCCTGCCGGACGCCGAGCAATTGCTGGACCGGTATCCCCACCAGTTGTCCGGCGGCATGCGCCAACGCGTGATGATCGCGATGGCGCTGTCGTGCCAGCCGCGTCTGTTGATCGCCGACGAGCCGACCACCGCGCTGGACGTGACCATCCAGGCGCAAATCCTGAATACCATCCGCGAATTGCAGCGCGACCTGGGCACCGCCGTCATCTTCATCACTCACGATATGGGCGTGGTGGCCGAGATGGCCGACGATGTGGTCGTGATGCTGCGCGGCAAGAAGGTCGAGCAAGGCACCGTCGACGAGATCTTCAATGCGCCCAAGCATCCCTACACCCGCGCGCTGCTGGCCGCGGTGCCGCGCCTGGGCAGCCTGACCGGCAGCGACCTGCCGCTGCGCACGCCACAAACGGTGCTGGACGGCGACACCTTGCGTGAAGTGGGTGAAACACGCGAACAGGACACCGCGCGCTACGACGAGCCGGTGCTGCGCGTGGAAAAGCTGACCACCCGTTTCGATGTGGGCCACAACCTGTTCGGCCGCGTCACGCATCGCGTGCATGCGGTCGAAGAGGTGAGCTTTGACGTTTACCCCGGTGAGACACTCGCGCTGGTGGGCGAGTCGGGTAGCGGCAAGTCCACCATCGGCAAGACCTTGCAGCAACTGGTGGCGCCGACCTCGGGCGCGGTGCGGTACAACGGCCAGGACGTCTTCTCGATGGATGCCGCCGGCCGCCAGCGCCTGCGCCAGGAGATCCAGTACATTTTCCAGGACCCCTACGCGTCGCTGGACCCGCGCAAGACGGTGGAATTCAGCATCGCCGAGCCCATTCGCACGCACGGCCTCTTGAACGGCGACGCGGCCATCGCCCGCCGCGTGGGCGAATTGCTTGAGCAAGTGGGTCTGAAGCCCGAGCACGCCAAACGCTATCCGCACGAATTCTCGGGCGGCCAGCGTCAGCGCGTGTGCATCGCACGCGCATTGGCCAGCAACCCCAAGCTGATCATCGCCGACGAATCCGTGTCGGCGCTGGACGTGTCCATCCAGGCGCAGATCCTGAACCTGTTGATGGACCTGCAGAAAGACCGCGGCCTGTCCTACCTGTTCATCACGCACGACATGGCCGTGGTGGAAAAAGTCAGCCACCGCGTGGCCGTGCTGTACCTGGGCCAGATCGTGGAACTGGGCACGCGCCGGCAGATTTTCGAATCGCCGCAGCATGCCTACACCCGCAAACTGCTGGCTGCGGTGCCGGTGGCCGAGCCCGGCCGCCACATCGACACGTCGTTGATCGAAGGCGAAATCCCCAGTCCCGTCCGCCGCGTGGGCGACGAGCCCGCCATCATTCCCCTGATCGAATTCGCGCCCGGCCACCAAGTGGCCCGGGCGGCCTGAAGCCTTTTTATTCCCTCGGCCCGACCCGACTTCCCGTCCCTGGAGCGAACATGCAATCCCTACGCACCACCTTCACCGCCGCCGCCCTGACCCTGGCGCTGGGCGGCGCGATGCCCGCCGTCTTCTCGACCGCGCATGCCGCGGGCACGCTCAGCGTGGCCATCAACCAGGACCCGGGAAGCTGGGATCCGATCGACACCTTCGTGACCTTCTGGGGTTCCGTGGGCGGCAACCTGTACGACGGCCTGACGATGCGCGGCGCCGACCTGAAGCTGCAACCGGGCCTGGCCACCAGCTGGGAATACCTGGACGACAACAAGCGCCTGCGCTTCAAGCTGCGCGAAGGCGTCAAGTTCCACAATGGCGAACCCTTCAACGCCGAAGCGGTGAAGTTCACGTTCGAACGCCTGCTGGGCGCGGAAGGCGCCAAGGGACCGCAAAAGTCCAACTACGACTCGATCGGCGAGATCAAGGTGGTGGACGAACACACCGTCGACTTCATCCTGAAGCAGCCCGATCCGGTGCTGCTGACCAAGCTGGCCGGCTACGGCGCCATGATCGTGCCGCCGAAGTACATCAAGGAAAAGGGCGAAGACTTCTTCAACACGAACCCGGTCGGCACCGGCCCGTTCAAGTTCGAAAGCTACCAGCCCAAGGTCAACGTGACCCTGGCGCGCAATGATGAATACTGGGGCGGCAAGCCCAAGCTGGACAAGGTGGTGTACCGCTTCATCGGCGAACCCGGCACCCAGGTCGCCGAACTGCAAGCCGGCCGCATCGACATCGCCACGCTGATACCGCTGGGCTTGATCGAAACCGTGAAGAAGTCCGGCAACGCGGACGTCATCTCGACCGGCGGCCCCGTGGCCTTCGCGCTGCGCTACAACACCAAGGGCGGCATCACCCAGAACCGCGACGTGCGCCGCGCCCTGATCATGGCGGTCGACCGCGAAGCCATCGTCAAGCAGCTGCTGCTGGGCCAGGCCAAGGCTATTGCCAGCTTCCAGGGCCCGCAGTCCTTCGGCTACAACCCCGAGCAAAAGCCCCTGCCCTTCAACCCCGCCGAAGCCAAGAAGTTGCTGGCGGCGGCCGGCGTGAAGCCGGGCGCCACCGTGCAGATCGACGTGCGCGGCAGCGATTCGAACTTCCGCGAAGTGGCCCAGGCCGTGTCGGGCTACCTGCAAGCCGTGGGCGTGCGCGCCACCATCAAGCCGTATGAAACCGGCGTGCTGCTCAATGACATCATCCCGGGCGGCAAGACGGGCGAAATGTGGCAGAACCAATGGGGCGGCTGGACGTATGACTACGACAACACCGCATACCTGATGTACCACACGGGCCAGAAGTGGAACCCGTACGACAACGACGCCAAGCTCAACGGCATGCTGGAAGCGCAACGCACCGTCTACGACGTGAAGAAGCGCGAGGCCATGCTGCAGGAAATCGCCGGCTATGTCGCCGACCAGGCGCTGGAGTTGCCGCTGTACAGCCTGAACACGATCGTGGGCGTGAACAAGCGCGTGAAGAACCTGGAAGTGCCCGGCGACATCCGCTTCCGTTTCCTTGAAGCCAGCGTGGAGTAGCGTTCCCCCCCGAAGCGCTGCCGCGCTTCCCCCCAGGGGGCATGCCTCGGGACCGGCAAAGCCGGATCCCTGGCATCCCGCTGGTGCGATACCCGTTGAAGCATCGACGATGCCCGTTGAAGCCATAACATTACCGACCCTCTCCGGTGCAAGCCGGAGCGGCGCCTTATGACCGGATTTCTCATTAAACGCGTGTTGCAGGCGGTCTTCGTGATCGTCGCCGTGACGCTGCTTGTCTCGTATGCCGTGCGCCTGACCGGCGACCCCGCGCTGATGCTCAGCCAGGGATCGGGCAGCGTCACCGAACAAGACCTGGCCAATATCCGCCAGGCGCTGGGCCTGAACCGGCCGTTCCACGAGCAATATCTGTCTTATATGCAGGGCCTCCTGCATGGCGACTTCGGCCGCAGCTTCATGGGCGGCACGTCGGTCGCCAAGCTGATCGGCGACGCCCTGCCCGCCACCCTGATGCTGGCCTTCACGTCGCTGATCTTCTCGATCCTGATCTCTTTGCCCCTGGGCATCCAGGCGGCCATCAAGCGCGGCAAGGCAACCGACCAGGCCATCCGCATCCTGTCGCTGGTGGGGTTGTCATTCCCCAACTTCTGGCTGGCGCTAATGCTGGTCCTGCTGCTGTCGATCACGTTCCCGCTGCTGCCGCCTTCGGGCTGGAGCGGGCCCGCCAGCCTGATCCTGCCGTCCTTGACGATGGCCATCATCCTCAGCGCCACCAATATCCGCCTGGTTCGCACCACGATGCTGGAAACGCTGTCGGCGCAGTACATCATGGTGGCGCGCAGCAAGGGCCTGAAGGAACGCGTGGTGCTGTACAAGCATGCGCTGCGCAATTGCGCGATTCCGCTGATCACCTATCTGGGCCTGCAGTTCGGCGGCTTGATCGGCGGCATCGTCGTCATCGAGATGGTGTTCAACTGGCCCGGTCTGGGCACCCTGGCGTTCGACGCCATTTCCGGGCGCGACTACCCGGTGCTGCAGGGCACGGTCACCGTGCTGGCCACCGTCATCGTCCTGGTCAACCTGATCGTCGACATCGCCTACGGCATCGTCGATCCCCGTATCCGCACGCGGTAAGCCTTATGCAGACAACCACCCCCACCGCGGCCGCTCCCAAGCCTTTCAAGCCGCGCAGCCGCTACCGTTCCCTGGAATTCGTGCTGGGCGCGCTGCTCACCGGTGTCATGGTCCTGCTGGTGCTCAGCTCCGGCTGGCTGTTCCCGGATGGCGGCGAATCCATGGACCTGGCCGCCCGCCTGATGGCGCCCTTCTCGTCCGCCGCCCATCCGTTCGGCACCGATCCGCTGGGCCGCGACGTGCTGGCCCGCGTGATCGTCGGCGGCAAGATTTCGCTGATGGTGGGCTTTGCGTCCGTGCTCGGCGGCGCGTTGCTGGGCATCATCATGGGCCTCATCGCCGGCTACTACCGCGGCTTCTGGGACATGATCGTCATGCGCTTCGCGGACGTGCAGCTGGCGCTGCCCTTCATCCTGGTGGCCATCACGTTCATCGCCATCCTGGGCGGCGGCTTGTACAACGTGATCTTCTTCATGATCGTGTCGCAATGGGTGCAATATGCGCGCCTGGTCCGGGCGCAAGTGCTGGCGCTGCGTGAACGCGAGTTCGTGCTGGCCGCCCGCGCGTTCGGCGTGCGCGACCTGGCCATGATCCGCCACCACATCGTGCCCAACCTGCTGGGCCCGCTGGTAATCCTGATGACGCTCAACGTGGCCAACAACATCCTGCTGGAAAGCAGCCTGACCTTCCTGGGCCTGGGCGTGGATCCCATGATCCCCAGCTGGGGAGGTATGCTTGCCGATGGCCGCACCTACATGCAGACCGCATGGTGGGTCAGCGTCTTCCCCGGCCTGGCGATCATGCTGACCGTGCTGGGCTTGAACCTGCTTGGCGACTGGTTGCGGGACCGCCTGGATCCCACCGGTAAGGTGTAAGGCAAATGCCCCGCAAGGGGCATTTTTCCCATTACCGGATGACGAAAGAACACCGAAGGAATTGAAAGCATGTCTTTGCTGGAAAAAACATTCGACCGCACGCTGGACGCCTGGACGCACGCCTACATGGCTCCCGCCTGGCGCGGCGCGGTCGTGGAAGGTTGGTTGTTTGAAGGCGTGGAGGCCCGACGGGCGGCCGAGGCGCGGCTGGCACAGGCGGGCGTCACTGCGCGGTTTCGTAGCGCCTACAAGCCGTTGGTGCACTTCTTCCTGGAAGAGGTCGACCGCGAAGGGCTGGTGTCCGCCCTGGTGCGTTATCCGCTGCACGAGCATGCCCAGGCCAAGCGCTTCACGCTGGAAGCCTATCCGCTGGTAGCCCTGATGGAGGGCGTGCACGTGGTCATGCAACCCGGCGCGTCGGACCTGCACTACGACGTCGCCCTGACCTATGCCGACGGGCGCAAGGTGGACGCGCGCGTCTTCGCCCCCAACCAGTTGGGCCAGACCCAGGACGGCAAGCCCGAACTATCGCCCACCGGCTGGCTGCGCGTGCGCGACGCCGAAGGCCAGGTCCAGGCCGATGCCGCCCAAGCCACTGAATATCAGCAAGTGTTCCGCAGCATCGTCGATACCGTGCGCAACCACGCGTGGGGCACGCACGAACCGTACTTCGACCGCCTGGAAATCCGCGTCGACCTGCCAGGCATGGACTTTGCCCTGCCGCTGGACGAAGAGATCATCAGCACGTTCGAAGCGCTGCACGAAGACGTGTATTTTTCATTGCTGGAACATTTCCAGCACCACTCCGGCCGCCCCTCCGGCGACCGCGGCCTGCAGCCCGGCCAGATCATCCCCGATATCCGTCGTCATGACGGCGCGGCGCGTGTGCAGATTTCCGTTGAACCGTTCGAGGCGCCGGCCCCTGTCGTCGCCTCGCCGCTTGACGCCCCGCTGGCCCAGCGCCGCGAACCCTTGACCGCCGGTCAGATCGCCGGCTGCATGGCGGCGTTCGGCGGCGACGCGTTTCAGGCCGTGTCGCGCCAGGGCCGCCCGGTACTGGGCACGTACGTGCGCGGCCCCGGGCCGGCGGTCTTCATTTCAGGCGCGCAGCACGCCAACGAGACATCTGGCGTGGTGGGCGCCCTGCGCGCCGCGCAGACGCTGGCCGCCCACGGCAACGCGCATTTCGCGCTGATCGCCGCCGAAAACCCCGACGGCTACGCGCTGTTCAACCGCCTGCGCGAACATCATCCGCGCCACATGCTGCACGCGTCGCGCTACAGCGCGTTGGGCGACGACATCGCGTACCGCGAACACGCGCCCTTCTTCGAACGCGATGGCCGCCACCAGGCGCATGCGATCAGCGGCGCGCAGCTGCATATCAATCTGCATGGCTATCCCGCGCATGAATGGACCCGTCCGCTGTCGGGTTATCTGCCCCGAAATTTCGAACTGTGGACCGTGCCGAAGGGTTTTTTCCTGGTGCTGCGCCACCATCCAGGCTGGAGCGAACGCGCGCACCGCCTGATCGAAGGCGTGACGGCCCGCTTGGCTCGCACTGTGCCGGGGCTGGTTGAATTCAATGCGCGCCAGCTGGAACTGTTTCATGCGCACGCGCTTGAATCCGGCTTTGACGTGCTGAACGGCATTCCGGTGCAGATCACGGAAAGCGATCGCGAAGAACTGCCCCTGGCGCTGATCTCGGAGTTTCCGGATGAAACCGTCTACGGAGACCGTTTTGTTTTCGCGCATACTGTGCAGATGGAAACCGTCCTGGCGGCTACCGAGCTGTATCGTTCAGGGCTGTAGGAAACATGAAGGCGTGGCGGCGAAGGACCGCGGCGCCTTTGACAAACAGAATCAATAAGAAAATGAATATCCGAGAACGCAATCACGGCGACGATCTGGTCCTGGCGGACATCTGGCTCCGTTCGGTGCGGGCCACGCATTCCTTCCTGACCGAGAAAGAGATTCAGGCCATGTACCCGCAGGTGCTCAACACCTACCTGCCGTCGGTGCGCGTGTGGGTCTGCGAGGACGATGCCGGCGAACTCGCCGGTTTCATGGGCCTGTCCGGCAACAAGGTGGAAATGCTGTTCGTGGACGCCAACAAGCGCGGCAAGGGCGCCGGCCGCCGCCTGCTGAACTTCGCGCGGTCGCTGCACGGCACCCTGCTGGTCGACGTGAACGAGCAGAACCCGCAGGCGCATGGCTTCTACAAGCACTACGGCTTCGAAGACACGGGCCGCTCGGCCCAAGACGATGCGGGCCGCCCGTTTCCGATCATCCACATGAAGCTGGCGGGCTAACGGGGCGCAACCGCCGCTTGATGGGTTGCGCGGCCAGGCGTCGCCATTCTTGCCGCCGGCCCCTCGCGCTTCACCTTTTCTACGGATGCGGTGGCTCGTGACGGGCGCGCCACGCTTTCAGCGCATCGCGGTAGTTTTCCATGGCTTCTTCGTAACGATCATAGACGCAGGGGATGCAACCGCTGTTGCAGCATTCCTCGGGCGCGGGGCGCTCTGGGGGGACAGGCTGCGGGTCGGGGTCTTCGGGAATTATCGGGGTGCTCATGACGCAATGTTAGCGCCGATCCGCCGGCTCTCAGGCGCTTGCTTGCGCATGCGCCGAGCGCCATTGCATGCGGCGGATTTCGTAGCGGACCTTGGCGCTGGCATCGTCGCCGGACGTTTCACCCACATACTGCAAGCCGGCCTTTTCCATGACGCGGCGCGACGCCGCGTTCGATCGCAGCGCCACGGCCGACAGCACATCCACCGGCAGCAATTCGAACCCCATTTCGATCAACGCCGCCGCGATCTCGCCCGCATAGCCCCGCCCCCAGCAATCAGGAACGAACGCGTAGGCGAGTTCGATGGCGCCTTGATCGCCGGAGACCGTGTACTTGAGGCCGGCGCGGCCGGCCATCGCGCCGGTGTAGCGGTCCTCGAGCACGTACATGCCGTAGCCATACTCCAACCAATGCGCGACGTTTTGCGCCACATACAGCCGACTGGCGGCGGCGTCACGCGTGCCGCCCATCGTCTGCATCAGGCCGGCGTCGGCGTGCATGTCGGTGATGAACGGCAGGTGACCCTGCCGCATGCGCTGTGCGCGCAGACGGAGGGTCAGGAAGGCATCGGGGAACACGGCATGCGGCATGGGGCGCTCACTTGGGCGAGAGCGCCCGCGCCGCCACCGGCGGATCGGCCTTCAGGACATCCAGGATGCGCTTGCCCACGCGGCCGTCCTGCGGCAGATTGCGGCGCTCTTGCTCGGCACGCACCGCGTCGCGGGTCTTGGCGCCCGGAATGCCATCCGCCACGCCGATGTCGTAGCCACGACCGTAGAGGTCTTCCTGCAGCTGTTTGATCTCGGCCCGCGACAGGCCGGGATCATCCGTCGGCCACGCGGCCACGATAGCGGGGCCGCCCTGCAAGCGGTTCAGCAGCAGCGACACCGCCAGGCCGTAGCGGCGCGACTGGTTGTAATGCAGGATGGCGTCAAAGTTGACCGTGGCCAGGAACACCGGACCCTTGGCGCCGGTGGGCGCGAACAGATAGGCCTGCTCGTCGTTGCCCGAGGGCAGCTTCAGCACGGAGCCGTCGCCCTGTTTCAGGCCGGCCTGGGCCCACTGCGCGATCGTGCGACGGTCTTGCGAACCCACGTATTCAGCGTCGGGTTCGGGCGGGATGGCGGCGGCCAGTTCAGCCGGCACACGCACTTCCACGACGGCCGGCAGACCGTGTGTCCATTTGGCGCGACGCTTGCGCAAATGGCTGGCGGTGGACGCCAGCGCATCGGGCAGCGAGTTGTAGAGGTCGATGCGGCCGTCGCCGTCGCCGTCCGCGGCCAGTTCATAGAACGACGTCGGGATGAACTGCGTCATGCCGAAGGCGCCGCTCCAGGACCCCACGAAACTATCCGCAGGCACCGTGCCGTCACGCAGCAGACGCACCGACGCGTAGGCGTTCTTTTCCCACAGGGTCTTGTTTTCGGTGCAGGCACGGGTCAACCAGGCGTTCAGCACGTCGGTCTTGCCGATCTGGCGGCCATAGTTGGTTTCGATGCCGAAGATGGCGACGAGCGTGGCCGGATCCACTTGATACTGCTGGCCGATCGCAGCCAGTTGCGGGCCCACCTTTTTCATTACGGCGCGGCCGTCGTTGACGCGTTCATCGTCCACGGTCTTGGCGATGTAGTCCCACCAGCTTTCGCGCCCTTCCGGCTGGCCCTTGGCGGACGCCACGGTCGTGGGCAGCAGCTTGGCGTTGGCGGTGTACTTGTCCCAGTCGGCGACGGTCAGGCCGTTGGCGGCCGCGCCCTTGCGCAGCTTCGCGATGCAAGCCTTGGTGTCCAGCTCGGTCGGCACAATGACCGTGGGCGCGGCAGCCGGCGCGGCGGCGGGCATCACCGTCGCCGTTGCGGCCGGCTCGGCGGTCGTGGCTGGCGCCGCCGCAGGGGGGGGTGACACGGCGGGAGCCGGGGCGGCGGCCGGTTTCTGTCCGGCGGCTTGCGCGGCGGTCACGTCATCAAACGTGCGCTTCGGCGTCAAGGTCGGTTGCACCGGCGCCGGGGCGGGCGACTGGGCGCGCGAGCCCGTAGCCGACTCGGGAGATTGCGCTTGCGCGGCGCCGGCGGTAGCCGCCATCACGGCGGCGGCCAGCAAGGCGCGGGAAAAGGTATCGATTCGAGGGCCTGAGGAACGCGAACGCATGGTAATCCTGAAAAATCGAAGTCAGCCGGGATCGTACCGCGACCAGCCGCCGAAATCGAACCGCAAGCGCGGTGCTAGGCGGCCGGCCTGCTTATTGGCGCGACCGGCGGCTCGCGCAACACCCGCAGGCAGACCACCATGGCGATCACGCTGAACAGGGCAAACCCCAAGGTCTGCCCCAGCATCACCCCCTCGGGGCCGCCGTAATGCGCGCCCAGCCACACGAACGGCAAGGTGCCCAAGGTAGCGCGCAGCCAGCCGATGACCGTGGAATACGTGGCGTAGCCCAGGTTGTTGAACACGGCGATCGACACGAAGAACAGGCTGTTCACCGCCCAGGCGAAACTGCCGTAGCGGCAGAAGAAGATGATCAGGTCGCGCCCCGGGCCGGTGACCTGGAACACGTCCGGCACCCAGGGCGCAAGCACCGCCAGCACGATGGCGGCGGCAAACCCATAGCACAGGGCCCATCGCGATGTCAGCCTTACGGTCTGTTTCACACGGTCCCATTGCCCCGAGCCCAGGTTTTGCCCAAGAATGGGGCCCATGGCGCCCGGCAGCACGAAGAACAGCGAATAGGCCAGTTGCAGCAAGCGGTCCACTACCGTGGCGCCCGCCATGACGCTGGGGCCGAAGCTGGCATAGGTGGACGCGGTGAAGATCACCGCCGCCGGCGTCGCCAGCGTGGTCAGCGCGGCGGGCAAGGCGATCTTGCCGATGGCGGCCAGGTCGGCCCGCAACGTGCGCAACACGGGCCACGCCACCAGGCGATGCGTGCGGAACACCAGCCATGCGCCCAGTGCCACCGTCGCCAGACGGCCCACGCCGCTCGCCCACGCGATGCCTTCCATGCCGCCGTCCAGCACGAAGATGACGATGGGATCCAGCACCGCCACCGTGGCGGTGCCCGCCAGCAGTACCCACATGGACTGGCGGCCGCGGCCGGCGGCGCGCAGCAGGTTGGACAGCATCATGCCGATACCCATCATCACGGCGAAGGGCGTGGTGATCAACACGTACGACAGCAAGTGCGCGCGCACGTCTTCTGCCAACCCGATGGCGGCGGTGAACGGCCCGATCGCCGCCAGGAACACCGCGCCGGCCGCGACTCCCGCCGCCGCCATCAAGATCAGCGACGCTCCGGCCAGGGTACGCGCACGCGGCGCATTGCCGGCCCCCAGCGCGCGCGACACCTGCGCGGCGCCGCCTACCGTGACGCCGATGCAGACTGCCGTGATCGTGAACTGCGTCATCGACCCGAACCCCACTGCGCCCAGCACGGCTTCATCCTTCAGCGTGCCCAGGTACAGCAGCGACAGAAACTCCACCGCGAAGACGGCCAGCATGCTGGCCCAGCCGGTGAGGATCATTTCCAGGACGTGGGGGCCCAAGGGCCCGGAGATGAAGCGGGCGCGCGGGGCGGCGGCGCGAGTGACGGTGGCCAAGGCGCGGCCTACCGTGCCGCGGGCAGGTTGGCGAACCAGTACTGGAACACGCTGCTTTCGTTGGAATACCAGGGCAGCATGCCGATGGAATCGGACTCGCGCCGCACGGTCACCAGCAAGCCGCCGGCTTCGGGGCGAAACAACGCCACATGCCGCCGCACGCCCATGGATTCGTACTGGCGCCAGTCATGCCGCACGCTGACCCACAGCCGGCCCTGCGCGCAACCCGTGTGGCGCCGGATGCCGTCAGGCACGCCAGGCCTGGCGTCGTGAGTCAACGCGGCGGGATCTTGCGCGCCATTCAGCAAAGGCAGGTGCGCGGCCGACCGGGCCCCGCGCCCGTCCAGGGCCAGCACGGCCCATCCGCCAGCAGCGGGCGCGAACGCCACGGTGGCCGCGGAGGTCGACTGCCATTCCGGCAGCAGGTTGTCGTGCATGCCCTGAAGGTCCAGCGGGTAGTACAGGAAATTGCGAAGGTCGGCGAGCGACTTCGTTTCGCGGTCGCCCGAGCGGTACTCGCCTTGCGCGCGGTACGTGCCCGTCAGGTCCGGGCATTGCGCCGGATCCGACGGCAGCACCACGGGCGTGCCGTCCCGAAATGGCGGCCATTTGACGGAGACCTCGTCCACCTTGGAGACGCCGCACGCGCTCAACGCCAGCGTCGCCAACCCCGCCGCCGCAAGCCGCATCATTCGTCGCGCGCCCAGTCCCGTTGCATTCATGGCTGTCTCCTTGCTTGCCAGCTTTCGGGTAACTCCCACTGGCGGCCGCCCCGTATTCATTGTTGTGTCTGGCGACGAACTATATCCGAATCCCGCAGCGCCGTTGCCAAGCGCCTGACGCAGGGGAATAATCGGCCCATCGCTTCCCGCCCGCGCCATGACACCCTTCCGAGGCAAACTCCGTATCCGGCACCTGGAAATCGTGCTGACCGTCGCTGAACTGGGCAATTTGTCCAAAGCAGCGGCACAGTTGCACAGCACGCAATCCGGCCTGTCCCGCGCCATCGCCGAAATCGAAGAGCTGGTGGGCGCCCGCCTGTTCGAGCGGACGGCCAAAGGCACGACGTGCACGCCGCTTGGCGACGCCATGTGCCGCCATGCGCGCCTGCTGCTGACCGACTTTCGCAAAGCCGAGATCGACCTGGCCGCGATGTCGCGCGGCGACGAAGGCAGCCTGACCGTGGGGTGTTTTTCGATGTTTGCCGGCTGGCCGGTGGCGCAAGCCGCGCGGGCCTTCCGCCAGGCCTATCCCCGCATTACGCTGACCATCGAAATCGGCACGCACGAACGCCTGATCGAAGACCTGGATGCCGGCGGCCTGGACGTGCTGATCAGCCGCTTCTCTTCCACCGTCAACCCGCAGATCTACCGGTCCACCACCTTGCTGGAAGACCCGGTGGTGCTGGGCTGCGCCATTGGGCATCCGCTGGCCGGACGGGCGGACGCCACGCTGGCGGACTATGTGGCCTATCCGTGGATCACGGCGTTGCCGGGTAGCCGCATACGAGGCGAATTGGAGATGTCCTTGCGCAACGCCGGCTTGGCGATTCCGGATATGATCGGCGCCCTGTCGCTGGAGTTCGGCCGCGAGATGCTGCTGGACGGCCAGTATCTGTGGATGCTGCCGGGCAGCGTGGCCGCGGTCCGGCAGGCCCGGGGAGAACTTATCGTGCTGCCGGCGCGCCCCGCCATCGGAAAATCACCCCTGGCCGCGATCTGGCGCCGAGACCGCCCCAGCACGCGACAGGCGCGCGCCTTCGCCGAGCAGGTCAAGCAAGCCATCCAGGCGGACGACATCGCGCTGGCCGCCTAGCCGCAGACCCGGAATTCGCATCACCCTTTTTTATCGGAGCATCCATGTACGACTGGCTCAACGCACTGCCCAAGGCCGAACTGCACCTGCACCTGGAAGGCTCGCTGGAACCCGAGCTGCTGTTCCGGCTGGCGCAACGCAACGGCGTGGCCTTGCCCTGGCCCGACATCGATGCCCTGCGCGGCGCGTATCAATACGGCAATCTTCAGGAATTCCTTGACCTGTACTACCTGGGCGCCGACGTGCTGCGCACGGAACAGGATTTCTACGACCTGACCTGGGCCTATCTGCTGAAGTGCCGCGAACAGAATGTGGTGCATACCGAACCGTTCTTCGACCCCCAGACCCACACCGACCGCGGCGTACCGTTCGCCGTCGTGCTTAACGGCATTCGCCAGGCGCTGGAAGACGGCCGCAAACAACTGGGCGTGACCAGCGGCCTGATCCTCAGCTTTCTGCGCCACCTGCCCGAAGCGCAGGCCATGCGGACGCTGGAAGACGCGCTGCCCTTTCGCGACGCCTTCATCGCGGTGGGACTGGACAGCAGCGAAATGGGCTTTCCGCCGCGCCTGTTCCAGCGCGTGTTCGACCGCGCCCGCGCCGAAGGTCTGCCGGCCGTGGCCCACGCGGGCGAGGAAGGTCCGCCCGAATACATCTGGGAAGCGCTGGATCTGTTGAAGGTGCGACGCATCGACCACGGCGTGCGCGCCGCCGAAGACCCTGAACTGATCGCCCGCCTGATCGATGAACAAATCCCCCTGACCGTCTGCCCGCTGTCCAACACGCGGTTGCGCGTGTTTGACCACATGCGCGACCACAACATCCTGTCGCTGCTGGACGCGGGCGTGAAGGTCACGGTCAACTCCGACGACCCGGCTTATTTCGGCGGCTACGTCAACGAGAACTTCCACGCGCTGTACGAGCATCTGGGCATGACCCGTGCGCAGGCGCAAGCCCTGGCTGACAACAGCCTGGACGCGCGCATCGCCAACTAGGCGGCGCTAAAAAACCAGGCGGCACCCAGGCCATGCGGGATCCGCATGGCAATGTTCAAAACCGGCATGGCTGCCCTGCTCCGATCTTCCCTACCATAGCCCCACGGTTACGGCGCCTTCCGGCACCGGCCGCACGACAACGATGCAAGGGGCAGGATATGAATCAACCCGTCCAAGCGGTGCTGCAGGCCGGCACGCTGACTGGCGAGCGCGAGGCAGGCGGCATCTGCTGCTATCGCGCCATTCCCTATGCGCAGCCTCCCGTGGGCAGCCTGCGCTTCGCGCCGCCGCAGCCCGCCGCATGGCGCGGCCACCTCGATGCCACGCGCGCCGGGCCCGTCGCGCCGCAACTGCCTTCGCGGCTACGCGGCGCCATGGGCGATTTCGACGCGCCCCAATCCGAAGACTGCCTGCACCTGACCGTATGGACGCCTGGCGCGGACGCCGCGCGACGGCCCGTGGTGGTGTGGCTGCATGGCGGTGCCTGGCAAAGCGGCGGCGGCGCGCTGGATTGGTACGACGGATCACATCTTGCGGCCCGAGGCGACCTGGTGGTCGTGGCCGTCAACTACCGGCTGGCCGCGCTGGGCTGGCTGTATGTACCCGGACAAACCGCAAACGTCGGCCTGCTGGACCAGGAGATGGCGATCGACTGGGTGCTGGAGAACATCCAGGACCTGGGCGGCGACCCCGAGCGGATCACGGTCATGGGCCAATCGGCAGGGGCGTCGTCGATTTGCGCGATGCTGGCGCGACAGCCCCGTTTCTCGCGCGCCATTCTGCAAAGCGCGGCGCTGGGCCGGGGCTTTCGCAGCGCCGCGCAAGCCGACGCGCTGGGCCAGGCGTTTTTACACGCTGCCGGCGCCGAATCGCTGGACGCGGCACGTGGCCTGCCCGTGGCTGCCCTGCTGGCGGCCCAGCAGGCGCCCGCCGTGCAGGACGCGCTGCGCGCCGAAGGCAGCAGCCGCAGCCAGTTCTGCCCCGTGCTGGACGGCCAGGTGCTGCCGCACGACATCGCGCCCGCGCTGCAACGGGCGGCGTCCCGCGCGGATGTGCTGGTGACCTATACCCGCGACGAAATGGCGGCCTTTCCCGGCCACATGGTCAACGCGTCCGATGCGGCCGGCCAGCAAGCCGGCGAGGAGGTCTTCGGCGCGCCTTCCCGTCAATGGGCCCGGGACGCCGTGGCAAGTGGCCGGCAAGCCTGGCTGGCGCGCTTCGACGTGGCGCCCACGGCGCGCTTCGGGGCCTGCCATTGCATCGAACTGCCGTTCGTGTTCGGCACCATCGGCGCCTATGCCGCCGCCCCGATGCTGGCGGGATTGCCCGAGGCGCAGGCGTCCCAGCTCACGCAGCAGACGCAGCAAGCGTGGATCGCGTTCATCCGCGGCGAAGCGCCCAGCTGGCCGATGGCGCCGCACCAGCACATCCTGGCCTGAGCACGCGACCGCCGCGCCCACCTACAACACAAGGGGAAATTCCATGTTCAAGCACACCGCGCTGGCACTTGCGCTGCTGGCGCCACTTGCCGCTTCGGCCACCTATCCCGACAAACCCGTGAAGATCATCGTGTCCAACCCGCCCGGCGGCCCGGTGGATGTCATGCTGCGCGTGCTGGCCAGCAAACTGGGCGCCGCCTGGGGGCAGCCGGTGGTGGTGGAGAATCGGCCGGGCGCCTCCGGCATCATCAGCACCAGCGCCCTGGTCAAGTCCGCGCCCGACGGCTACACGCTGGGCATGGTGGTGGCATCCACCGTCACGATCGTGCCATTCGCGGTGGATGCGCTGCCTTTCGACACGCAAAAGGACCTGCAGCCGATCTCGCTGGTGGCCCGCACGCCGTTCCTCTTCATCGTGTCCAAGGACAGCCCGATCAAGACCTGGGAAGACTTCGTGCGCGAAAGCAAGGCGCGCAACCTGAGCGTGGGGTCGTTCTCCATCGGCACGGCCTTTCATCTGGTGTGGGAACAGACCGCCCGGCGCGCCGGCATCAAGGCCCTTTACGTGCCGTCGTCTTCGTCCGGTAAAACACAGAACGACCTGATCGGCGGCCAACTGGATGTGGGCCTGGATGCGCCGTCCAGCGCCAAGGGCCTGATAGACAGCGGCCGCCTGCGCGCCATCGCCATCACCAGCCCCGAACGCTTTCGTGGCCTGCCCGGCACGCCCACGCTGAAAGAGTCCGGCCTGGACTACGCGCCGCAACCCTGGATCGGCTTGATGGCGCCCGCCGGCGTGCCGACAGAGCGCGTGGCGTTTATCCAGAAGGCGGTGTCCGACATTTTGAAAGACCCCGCGATGCAGACCCAGATGGACACGCTGGGCATGATCCCGATCGGCAGTTCGCCGGAAGCACTGGCAGCGACCATCAAGGCGGACCGCGCGGACATGGCGCCGCTGATCAAGGAGCTGGGCATCAAGCTGCAATAGATCGGTATCGAGAATGCGTTCTTTTCAATTGACCGACGGTCGGTCGATAACTAGAATGGCTTTTTCGCCACCGGTTCCGCTTTCATGCCCATGTCGCCCTCGCGCCGCCGCGCCCTTGCCGTTGCCGTCAACCTGGGCAGCTTCATCACCATCCTGGACATCAGCATCGTCAACGTGGCGTTGCCCACCATGCAGGCCGCGCTGCAGATCGACATGGCGGGCCTGCAGTGGGTAGTGGACGCCTACGCGTTGTTCCTGTCCGCCTTGATGCTGTCGGCGGGCCCCCTGGGCGACCGCTATGGCCGCAAGCGTTCCTGGTTGGCGGGCGTGCTGTTGTTCACGGCCGGCTCCGCAATCTGCGGATGGGCGGGCAGCCTGCCCGTGCTGCTGATCGGGCGCGCCGTGCAAGGCGTGGCGGGCGCCTTGCTGATCCCCGGCGCGCTGTCGCTGCTGACACAGGCCTTTCCGGACCCAAAAGCGCGCGCACAGGCGATCGGCGTGTGGGCATCGTGCAATGCGATCTCGCTGATCGTGGGGCCGATGTTGGGCGGCCTGCTGGTGGCGCATTTCAGCTGGCAGAGCATCTTCCTGATCAACCTGCCGGTGGGTGCGTTGGCCATCGCCCTGGGTGCGTGGGGCATCCAGGAAAGCGCGGACCCCGAACACGCCGCCTTCGACCCTGCGGGCCAGGCACTTAGCGTGGTCTGGCTGGGCGCGCTGACCTATGGCCTGATCGCGGCGGGCGAACACGGCTGGAATGCCACGGACGCCGTGGCCTCGTTGTGCGTGGCGGCGGCGGGGCTGGCAGCCTTCCTGGTGGTCGAACACCGCGCGGCGCGGCCCTTGCTGCCGCTGCGCCTGTTCCGCGATGCCGGCTTCGCGACAACCAACTTCGCCTCGTTTGTGCTGGGCTTTTCGGGCTATAGCAGTTTGTTTTTCTTTTCGCTGTATCTGCAGCACGTGCAAGGCTTGTCGCCACTGGACACCGGGTGGCGGCTGGCGCCGCAGTTCATCGCGACCGGGCTGGTATCGACGGTGTTCGGCCGCCTGAACCTGCGCTTCGGCCTGCCCCGGCTGATGATCGCCGGCTACGGCCTGATTGGCGCCGCCATGCTGGGCATGATGCAATTCGACGCGCATACGCCCTGGTTCGAGACCGGATCGCTGATGGTGATGCTGGGCCTGGGCATGGGGCTGGCCGTGCCGTCGACCAGCATGGCCGTCATGGCGACGGTGCCGCGCGCGCGTTCGGGCATGGCGTCCGCCACCATGAACGCGCTGCGCCAGACCGGCATGACGATAGGCATCGCGTTGCTGGGCGCATTAATGAGCGGTCGCGCAATAGACGCGTTCACCCGCACGTTGGCAGGCATGGGCGTGGCCGATGCGCCGGGCGTGGCGCGCGCCGCCGTCACGCGGCATGTCATGCCTGCCCAACCGTCAGGCATCGCCGCCGGGTTCGCCGACGCGCTGGCCAGCGGTTTCCACACCGCGATGCTGATCGCGGGCGCCGCATCCGTATTGACGGCGGTGTTGCTATGGGCCGTCGCGCGCGGCGCCAAGCCCGCGCTGCACACCGTTTGAACGCCTGATTCCGGCGCCCGGAATTCCACCTCCCGGAATCAAACGGCGGTGATTTTAAGCATCCGTAACAAAGCTGCCGGCCGCGCGGCGCTTGGGTAAGATCCTCATCCAATAACAGGTTAACAACCACGAGGAGAAGACCATGCAATCGCGTAAGACGTTATTCCGGCTGGCCCCGCTGGCGCTCGCCGCCCATCTGCTGATGGCCGGCCTCGCGGCGGCCCAAAGCGCGCCCGGCACGCAAGGTCCGTTGCCGCCCGCGCCCAACGCCGCGCTGTCCGAACAGATCGAGCAGCGCGCGAAAGCGATCGAAGACAAGCTCATCGCCTGGCGCCGCGACATCCATCAGCATCCCGAACTGGGCAACCAGGAAACGCGTACCGCGAAGCTCGTGGCGGATCATCTGCGCGCGCTGGGCATGGACGTGAAGACCGGCGTGGCAGGAACGGGCGTCGTTGCCGTGCTCAAGGGAGGCAAACCCGGGCCGGTCGTGGCGCTGCGCGCCGACATGGATGCCCTGCCCGTCAAGGAGCAAGTGGACGTGCCCTTCGCGTCGAAGGCCAAGGGCACTTATCTGGGCAAAGACGTGGACGTGATGCACGCCTGCGGCCACGACACCCACACCGCGATTCTGATGGCCACCGCCGAAGTCCTGGCCGGCATGAAAGACCAGTTGCCGGGCAGTGTGAAGTTCATTTTCCAGCCCGCCGAGGAAAGCCCGGCGGACTTCGAACCGGACGGCAAGAAGATCTGGGGCGCCAAGATGATGGTGCAGGAAGGCGTGCTGGAAAATCCCAAGGTGGACGCCATCTTCGGCTTGCACGTGTCCAGCGCGTATCCGGCCGGCTGGCTGTCGTGGCGCAGCGGCCCGGCCATGGCTGCCGCCGACCAGTTCTGGATCGACGTCACCGGCAAGCAGACGCACGGCGCGCGCCCCTGGTCGGGCATCGACCCCATCGTCGTCAGTTCCCAGATCATCCTGGGCTTGCAGACCATTCCCAGCCGCCAGATCAACAGCATGCTGGAGCCTGCCGTCATCACCGTGGGCGCCATCCACGGCGGCAACCGCATGAACATCGTGCCGGACAACGTCGCCATGACGGGCACCATCCGCACCTATGACGAAGGCATGAAGAAGGACATCCATCAACGCATCACCCGCACCGCCGAGATGATCGCGCAAAGCGCCGGCGCGAAGGCCGACGTGCGCGTGGTCGAACTCTACAACGCCACCGTCAACAACCCGGCGCTGACCGAGCAGATGGGTTCCACCTTGCGCCGCGTGGCGGGCGAAGGCAACTATGGCCTGCAACCGAAATCCACGGCGTCGGAAGACTTTTCGTTTTATCAGGAAAAGGTGCCGGGCATGTTCTTCTATCTGGGCGTGACGCCCAAAGGCACCGACGTGGAAAAGGCCGCCCCCAATCACTCGCCGCGCTTCTACGTGGATGAATCAGGCCTGATCAACGGCGTGCGCGCCTTGTCGAACCTGACCATCGACTACATGGCCCGCGCGCAGAAAGGCAGCTAAGCAGTACGGCAGGCGGGCGTGAAGCCCGCCCGCAGGTCCGCCATGTGCTTCAGCGGTCCGCCTGCGCGGTGGCGTCAAACCCCTGGTGATACGCGACCCGGCCTTGCGCCGGGCGCGTGAATGCCTGCGCCATGAAGTACTCCGGCGGCACGCCGGGATACGTCAGCGTGGGCGTCGGCTCAAATCCGAAACGCCGGTAATACGCCGGGTCGCCCAACACCACGCAGCCCGCCGCGCCCATCGCCTTCAGGCGGTCCAGACCGGCCCGGATCAACGCCCTGCCGATGCCACGACCCTGCCAGTCAGGCAGCACCGCGACCGGTCCCAACCCGTACCAATCCGGCGATCCGTCGCTGATCCGGACGGGAGAAAACGCAATGTGCCCCACGACCTGTGCATTGGCCCGCGCCACCAGCGACAGCGTCAACGCGCCTGCCTCGCGCAGCGCGTGGGTGATGTAGCCTTCGGTCTGCTGGCTATGAAGATGGTCTTTGAACGCAGCTTGCGTCAACGTGAAAATGGCGTCGTGGTCTTCCGGCGTTTCCGGCAGGATCTGCATGCCCGGGCTCCCATGGAATCGAGCTGAAAGTGTAGCCGCCCCTGACGGCCATTGCGCATTGACGCCCGTCGGCACGGTGGCTACAGTGGCCGGCAGCCCGCGCCTTCCTCGGCGCTTTTTCCCGCCCTTCAGGACTCTTATGAACAGCTACCGCGTCGGCATCGCCGGCTTCGGCGCCATCGGCCAAGCCGTGGCGCAATCCCTGGACGCCGGCGTGCCCGGCCTGACCTTGGCCGCCGTCGCCGTGCGCGACCCCAAGGCCCCGCCCGCCTTCGCATGGACCCACGCGGCGCCGGTCTTCACCACCCTTGACGCCTTGCACGAGCATTGCGACGTGGTCGTGGAATGCGCGCCCGCCGCCGTGTTCCGCGACATCGCCGAACCCGTGCTGCGCAACGGCAAGAAGATGGTGGTGCTGAGCTCCGGCGCCCTGCTGCGCCACGACGACCTGATCGAACTGGCGCGCCAGCATCATGGCCAGATCATCGTGCCGTCGGGCGCCATCCTGGGGCTGGACGCCATCACGGCGGCCGCCGAAGGCGTCATCCATTCCGTCACGATGATCACGCGCAAACCCGTGCGCGGCCTGCTGGGCGCGCCTTACCTGACCGACAACAACATCGACATCGCCGACATCACCGAACCGCGCCTGATCTTCCGCGGTTCGCCACGCGAGGCCGCGGTGGGCTTTCCGGCCAACCTGAACGTGGCCGTCAGCGTGTCGCTGGCGGGTATCGGGCCCGACCGCACCACGCTGGAGATCTGGGCCGACCCGTCGCTGGAACGCAATATCCACCGCGTGGAAGTCGTCTCGGATTCGGCATCGTTCTCGATGGAAATCCAGAACATTCCCTCGGCGAACCCCAAGACAGGCCGCATCACGGCACAAAGCGTGGTCGCCGCGCTGCGCAAGCTGACCGGCCCGCTGCGCATGGGCACCTGAACGGCGCGCAGCCCCATCTTTGCCGCCCGGCCCGGTGGGTCAAGCGGGTCGGTCCATCAGGCCGCGGCGCGCAAGGCCGCGCTGTCGGCCGGCGGCGCCATGGGTTCCACCGCCCAACCGCCCTCGCCGTCCAGCGCCAGCCGATGCGTGTGGAACGGGTCCAGCGTGCTGCGATGGCCCACGCTGACCAGCATGCAGTCTGGCAGAGCACGGCGCAACAGGCTGTACAGCATGTGCTCCAGCCCTTCGTCGGTTGCCGAAGTGGCTTCGTCCAGGAACACGATGGCCGGCCGATTGAACAGTACCCGGGCAAACGCCACGCGCTGCTGTTCACCCAGGGACAGGATGCGGGACCAGTCCGCGACCTCGTCCAGGCGACCGGCCAAATGCCCCAGATTGACGTGCCGCAATGCGTCGGCCAGGCGCGCGTCGTCCTGCGGCTGCGCCTGCCCCGGGTAGGCCACGGCGCCCCGCAGATCGCCCAGCGGCAGATAGGGCCGCTGCGACAGGAACAACGCCGATGCGCCTTCGGGCCGCCGCACCCGGCCTTGCGCATAAGGCCACAACCCGGCCAACGCCCGCAACAAGGTCGTCTTGCCGCTGCCCGACGGCCCCTTGATCAACAAGGTCTGCCCCGGGCGCAACCGCAGATGCAATTGGTGCAGCAGCATGCTGCCGTCAGGACGCGTCACCGTGACGCCATCGATCTCCAAGCCATCCCGCCACGGCTCGGTTTGCACTGCCGGCAACCCGCGCGCCGCTTCGTTCGCATCCAGGAATCCATTCAGGCGGTCCAGCGTGGCGCGGTATTGCGCAAAGGTGTCGTAGGACGTCCGGAAGAACGACAGCGCATCCTGCACCTGGCCGAACGCCTGCGAGGTCTGCATCACATCACCCAGCTTGATCGCGCCGCTAAAGAAACGTGGCGCCTGCAGAATGAAGGGGAAGACCACCGCAACCTGGCTGACCGACAAATTGAAGCCGTCGAACTTCAAGCCCCGGTAGACCCGCGCCCAGAGGTTCGCGATGTAGGCCGCAAACCGCGTCCACAACGTCGCGCGCTCTGCCGCTTCGCCTTGATAGAACGCGATGTTTTCGGCGTTTTCGCGCAAACGGACCAGCGCGTAGCGGAAGTTGGCGGTCAGCCGTTCCGACAGGAAATTCAGCTGGATCAACGGACGGCCGATCTTGAAGGCGAACCACGTCGCGACGATCACATACAGGAAGACCACGAACACCATGGCGCGCGGGATATCGATGCCCCCGACCGACAATGGGCCGGACAGGCCCCACAGGATGCCGGTGAACGCCACCAGCGACACCACCGC
Organism: Achromobacter sp. MYb9; assembly: GCF_002975275.1. Taxonomy (GTDB): domain Bacteria; phylum Pseudomonadota; class Gammaproteobacteria; order Burkholderiales; family Burkholderiaceae_B; genus Achromobacter. Next base: position 176,497 of record NZ_PCOQ01000004.1, read on the forward strand.
GCTGAGCGCGCCGATGGCCAGGGTGCGCGAGCCGGTGACGAACATCGCGATGTCCTGCTCGATGCGTTGATCAGGGTTATCGACGGGCGCATCCACGAAGTGCCCGCGGTAGTACGCGCTGGCGCCAAGCCAGTCGCGCGTGAGGCGGTCGTTCAACCACACGCGCCAATGGATATCGAATGACTGGCCGACATAACTGTCGGCAAGCGCACGCACGACGTGCACGGAGGCCAGTATCGAGAAGATGCCCAGGAAGCGCCAGAAGGCGGTGGGATCCAGCGCTTGCAGCGCGCTATAGAAGCCGTTGTACCAAAATGAGAACAGCACGGTCATGCGCACCGCGGCCATCGCCAGGAACAGCAATAGCGCCAGCGTCAACAAGGGCCGCCAACTGCGCCGTGGCGTGAGGTACGGCCATGCCAGGCGCCAGAACTTGCGGCCCCAGTCGGTCGTTCGCGCCAGCGCCACCGCCATCAGCGCGGTCGCGACGGCCGTGATGCCAAACGCGCGCGCAAGCCACAGCGCGCTTTCCGCCAATTGCTGTTGCCAGTTCAGATCCATGGGCAAGCCCCCGAAAAAGCCATTCCTGGTTAGACGGGACGGCGGGGCCGGGTTCCGAAGAAAATGCCGTTTTAAGCCTGGCTTAAGCGTTCTGAAAGCGCCGCTGAATGCGCAGTGAAAGGCTGGCGAAGATTGCGTGCAGGATCAGCGCGGACCAAGGTCAAGATTGGCGAACAGGTCGGCCAGCGTGGGCACCGAACGCGCGGGCCAGATCGCGCTGAGGTCGAAGCTGGGCAGACGCTGGCCGTCGCGTACTTCGCAGAAACGCACGCCGCCAAAATTCATCGTCCGGATCCAGCTGGGCAAGAGCGCCACCCCGCATCCGCCCGCCACGCAAGACAGGACGGTCAGCGTCCGGTTGGCTTCCTGCGCCACCTGGACATCGTGCCCGCCCTTGCGCATTGCGTCCAGGATGCCCGCGTAGAACGCCGGCAATTGCGCCTGCGGATACATCACCAGGCCCGCTTGCGCGATTTGCGCCATCGACACCTGCCCGTCTTCCGCCACGACGAACTCGTCCGGAACCGCGGCCACCAGACGGTCGCGCAGCAACTGCCTTTCACGCATGCGCCCACCCACGGCGACGGGCGTGTGCATCAGCCCGATATCGATCTCGCCGGTTTGCAGCGCCTCGGCCTGTTCGGCGTTGCTCATCTCTCGCAAGATCACGCGCACGCCCGGCGCTTGCCGCCGCATTTCGCGCAGCGCGCGCGGCAAGGTGTCGAACAAGGCCGATGACACCAGGCCCACCGTCAACTGCCCGGCACTGCCCCGCCCGATCTCGCGCGCCCGCTGCGCCGCCGCGTCGATACGCGCCACGCTGGTCCGCACGTCTTCCAGGATGGCCAGGGCAGCGGGCGTGGGCGCGGCGCCTTGGCGCGAGCGCTCGAAGAGACGCACGCCCAGATCCTTTTCCATGCGGCCCAGCGCCTGGCTCAACGCGGGCTGCGCGATTCCCAGCCATTCCGACGCCCGGCTGACGCTGCCATGGTCCACGACCGCCAGGAAGTAACGCAAGTGTCGCGTTTCCATATCGTTCCAATATATAAAAAGCGCTTTTCTACAATAGAAAACTATACCCCGACTTCTTAGAATCCCGGCTTATAGAACAGCGCGGGCCACGCCCGTGCACAAAACAGGAGACCGCATTGCCCCCCCTCGCGACCGGCGCCGCCGTCGACACCCACGCGCACGTATTCCAGCAAGGGCTGGCGCTGGCCGACACGCGCCGCCACACCCCTGACTACGACGCCACGCTGGCGGATTACCTGGCGTTGCTGGACACGCACGGGCTGCGTCACGGCGTGCTGGTGCAACCCAGCTTCCTGGGCACCGACAACCGCTACCTGCTTGAGGCCCTGCGCGCCGCGCCTGACCGCCTGCGCGGCGTGGTGGTGGTGGCACCCGGCATCGCCGACGCCGAATTGCAGGCCCTGGCCGATGCCGGCGTCGTGGGCATGCGGCTGAACCTGATCGGGCTGCCCGTGCCCGACCTTGCCGCCTCCGGCTGGCAGACACTGCTTGCCCGCGTGAACGCGCTGGGCTGGCATGTGGAAGTCCATCTGCAGGCGGCTCGGCTGCCGGATGTGCTGCCCGCGCTGCTCGCCGCCGGCTGCCGCGTGGTCGTGGACCATTTCGGCCGCCCGGACCCGGCGCTGGGTGTGGCCGACCCCGGTTTCCAATACCTGCTGCAACAGGCCGACAGCGGCCGCGTGTGGGTCAAGCTGTCCGCCCCCTACCGCAACTGGCCGGCGGCGGACTGCGCCGCCTCTGGTCGGCAGGCCGCAGGCCAGCTGCTAACCGCCTATTCCGCTGATCGCCTGATGTGGGGCAGCGACTGGCCCCACACCGAACATCGGCACCTGGCGTCCTATCCTGCGGCGACGCAATGGCTGGACGCCTGGATCGACGATCCGACGCAACGGCGCGCCGTCCTTTCCGGCACGCCGTTGCAGCTATTCCAATTCCAAGGAGACAACCCATGACCCCTCTGATCAAACGCGTGGCGCGCCGCGGCGCCCTGCTGATGGCCGCCGCCCTGTTGGGCAGCGCCGCGGGCGCAGCGTCCGCCGCGTACCCCGAACGCGCCGTCACACTCGTCGTGACCTATCCGCCAGGCGGCACCGTTGACGTGGTGGCTCGCTTGATCGGGCCCAAGCTGGCCGCCGAACTCGGTCAACCCGTCGTGATTGAAAACCGGGGTGGCGCCGGCGGCATGATTGGCGGCGCGGTCGTGGCCAAGGCGCAGCCTGACGGCTACACCTTGATGCTGGATGCCTCCAACCACGCGCAGAACCCCGCCCTGCATTCCAAAATGCAGTTCGACACGCTGACCGCGTTTGCGCCCGTCTCCCTGCTGCTGCGCGTGCCGAACGTGCTGGTCGTCACGCCGTCGTATGAAGTCAAGACGGTGGCCGACCTGATCAAGCTGGGTCAGCCCGGCGCCAAGGACGCGGTGTATTTCGCGTCGGCCGGCCCCGGTTCGGCGCAGCATCTGGCTGGCGAACTGTTCAACCTGCTGGCCAAGACGCAGTTGCAGCATGTGGCCTACAAGGGCGGTGGCCCTGCCATGATCGACGTCATGTCCGGCCAGGTGCCGGTCATGTTCGCCAGCATGGGTTCGGCCTGGCAGCACGTGAAGAACGGCAAGCTGCGCGCCGTGGCCGTCGGCGGCCTGGAACGCTCCAAGACCGCCCCCGACCTGCCGACCATCGCCGAATCGGGCGTACCGGGCTACGAGACGTATGAATGGAACGCGGTGTTCGCGCCCGCCGGCACGCCGCCCGCCATCGTGGACCGGGTATCGCAAGCGCTGGCCAAGGTGCTGAAGGACCCCGCGATTGCCGAGCAGCTGGCCGGCATTGGTGCGGAACCCATTGGCTCGACGCCTGCCGAACTGGACACATTCCGCCGCGCCGAAATCGCCAAATGGCAACGGGTGGTGAAGGAAGCCGGCCTGAAGCTGGATTGAGTATGAGTACTGCCGAGCCGCCAGGCCCGGTTGCCGGATAGCCGGACTTGCGGCGCTCGAAAGGGCGCCGCTTTTTTTTGCCGGGCGCGGCCACGGCGGCGCGGCTATCATCATGGCTTGAAGCAGATTTACGCAGGGACAGGCAAGATGGACAAGATTCGACTCGACAAGTGGCTTTGGGCCGCCCGCTTCTACAAGACGCGCAGCCTGGCGGTGCAAGAGATCGGCCGAGGCCGCGTATCCGTGAACGACCAGCCCGCCAAACCGTCGCGCGAAGTCGCCCCCGGCGACCTGATCACCATCCGCAAAGAGGATCCGGCGCTGCATGTGCGCGTCGTCGCGGTGAGCGGCGTGCGTGGCCCGGCACCGACGGCCCGCCTGTTGTACGACGAAACCCCGGAAAGTATCGCGGCCCGCACGCGCGCGGCCGAAATGCGGCGCCTGGCGCCCGAACCCGCGTTGGGCATCGAAACCGGGCGCCCAACCAAGCGCGACCGCCGGCTGATCGACCAGATGCGAGGCAAATCATGAAACGCAGCGCAACGGGCGGCCTTGTCTATTCCACCGAAAGCGGCCGCATGTGTCCCGTTTGCCGGCAGGCGCTTGTCCAATGCCAATGCAAGGCCGCCGCCGTGCCCGCAGGCGACGGCGTGGCGCGCGTATCGCGCGAAACCAAGGGCCGCGGCGGCAAGAGCGTGACCGTGGTGCGGGGGCTGGCGCTGGATCCAGAGGCCTTGGGCGTGCTGGGCAAACAGTTGCGCACCGCGTGCGGATCGGGCGGCACGGTGAAGGACGGGGTGATCGAAGTGCAGGGAGACCACTGCGACCGGATCATCGAGACATTGACGAAAAACGGCCATCGCGCCAAGCGCGCTGGCGGCTGAACCTGAAGAGAAGAACATGAACGATGTCGCCATGGATCGCGTTGCCAGCTGGCACGCCCACGTGTATTTCGACGCCGCCGGCCGTGACGCCGCGCAAGCCCTGCGCGAACGTGTGATCGCACAGTTCGAGGGCAAGATGGAGATGGGGCGCTTCCATGAGCGCCCCGTGGGTCCGCATCCGCAATGGAGCTACCAGATCGCGTTCGCCCCGGCGCATTTCGCCGAGATCACGACCTGGCTGACCCTGAACCACGGCGTGCTGGACGTCTTCATGCACCCGAACACCGGCGATTCGCTGCGGGACCATCGCGACTGCGCCGTGTGGATCGGACGCAGCTACACCCTGAACCTGAAGGCACTGGGCGCCTGAACGCTTACAGTGCCCGGCCCACGATCAGCGAATCCAGCGCCATGCCGGCGTCGCCGCTTTTGCCTTCGTACGGCAGGCGGCTCAGCATATAGCGCATCGCATTAAGCCGCGCTCGCTTCTTGCAGTCGGATTTCACCACGATCCACGGCGCGTCCGCCGTGTCGGTGTGCGCGAACATCGCTTCCTTGGCACGCGTGTAATCGTCCCACTTGTCCAGCGAAGCCAGGTCCACGGGGCTCAGCTTCCATTGCTTGAGCGGATGCACCTTGCGCTGGAGGAAGCGGCGGCGCTGTTCTTCCTGGCTGACCGAAAACCAGAACTTGACCAGATGGATGCCGCTGCTGACCAGATGGCGTTCAAAATCAGGCACCTGGCGCAGGAAATCCAGGTATTCCTGCTGCGAACAAAAGCCCATCACGCGTTCCACGCCGGCGCGGTTATACCAGGACCGATCGAACATCACGATCTCGCCAGCCGTGGGCAGGTGCTGCACATAACGCTGGAAGTACCACTGGCCTTTTTCCGTGTCCGACGGCTTTTCCAGTGCGACCACGCGTGCGCCGCGCGGATTCAAGTGTTCCATCATGCGTTTGATGGTGCCGCCCTTGCCCGCCGCGTCACGTCCTTCAAACAGGATCACGACGCGCTGGCCGGTCGCCTTGACCCAGGCCTGCAGCTTCAGCAGTTCGACCTGCAACTGGTATTTCTGCTTTTCGTAATTGCGACGCAGCATGCGATGGCGGTACGGATAGATGCCTTCGCGCCAATCAATCGCGAGTTCTTCGTCGGGGTTGCGGCGGCCGGCCGGTCCCTGCGTCGTGGCGTCCAGCAGCGCGCGATGCACGGCGCGAGCGTCGTCCGGCGACAGTTCTTCGATCACCGAACGCAGGGCTTCGTGCGCCTGCGCGTCAGGGCCAACCGTGTAGCGACGCGCGATATCGGACAGTACCGATACGGTTTCCTGGCGGGCGGCGTCTTCACGGGCGGCCACGCGCTTGCGGGCCTGCACCACCGGTTCGATGGGCGGAACGGCAGCCGCCCGCCGCGTCTTCGTGCCCGTACTCGTTCCCGTACTCGTGCCCCCGCGAGTGCTGGCGGTGCGTTTGGCGGCAGTCCCCGCGCGCTTGGCTGGCGCGGCGGGAACGGCTGGTTCGGCTTGCGGTGTCTTGTCTGTCATGAATCCTGTCCTTGCTGCGCTTATCGCCTGGCCCACGCCCGCCGGTCACACACCGCGGCCCATCAGGCAAAGGCGAAACCCTAACTCGCGCGGCGTGGCGTGGATTTGACGAGAATCAAACGTTGTAACATCTTTTACAGAACCCGCCGCCTATACCCGGTCCAGCCCCTGCTTGAGATCGGCCAGGATGTCGTCCGGCGTTTCCAACCCTACGGACAGGCGCAAGAGCCCTTCGGACAGGCCGTACTTCTCGCGGTCCTCCGCGGAGTAACTGGCGTGCGTCATGGATGCGGGATGCTGGATCAGCGTTTCCGGGTCGCCCAGGCTGACCGCGATGCGCGCCAGCTTCAAGCCGTTCAACAACTGCCGCCCCGCGGCCAATCCGCCCTTCAACTCAAACGCCACCAAGCCCCCACCCAGCGCTTGCTGGCGCCGCGCGATGTCCTCGCCAGGGGTGCCTTCCAGGCCCGGATAGAACACGTCCGCCACGGCCCGGTGTTCGCGCAACAGCTTGGCCACCTTCAAGGCGGATTCACTGTGACGCTGCACCCGCAACTCCAGCGTCTTCAGGCCGCGCAGCACCAGGAAGGCGGTGAACGGCGACAACGTCGCCCCCGTGAAGTAACGCAAGCCCTGCAACCGGATGGCGTCGATATGCGCCTTGCTGCCCACCACCGCCCCGGCCAGCAGGTCACCGTGGCCGCCAAGGTACTTGGTGGCGGAATGCAGCACGATGTCGGCGCCATGCGCCAAGGGGCGTTGCAGTACCGGGGTGGCAAAAGTGTTGTCCACGATGGTCAACACGCCCTTGCCGCGCGCGATGGCGGACACGGCGGCGATGTCGACCAGCCGCAGGTTCGGGTTGGCTGGCGTTTCGAAATACACGGCGCGCGTATTGGGGCCGATCGCGGCGGCGACGCTTTCGGGCCGCGTGAAGTCGGCGAAGACGGCGTGGATGCCAAAGCGGCTCAGCCCTTGCGAAAACAAGGTGAACGCGGTGCCGTAGACGATCTGGTCCACGACGATCTCGTCGCCGCTTTGCAGCAGCGAAAACAAGGTAGCCGAAATGGCGGCCATGCCGGAGGCCGTCACAACGGCAGCCTCGGCCCCCTCCAACGACGCCAACCGCTCTTCCAGCAGCGCTTGCGTGGGATTGCGCGTGCGGCCATAGACATAGCCCTGCTTTTCGCCCAGGCGGATCTGGTCGAAGGCTTCGATGCTGTCCTGGGTATAAGTGGACGTCAGGTACAACGGTGGCGACAGCGCGCCCTGCTCCTCCAGCGGGTCATAACCCAGGTGGATGGCGCGGGTGGCGAAACCTTGCTGAGTGGTGTCGGACATTACTGAACTCCTGTCATCGAATATTGCAAAGGCCTTGCGCCCTTGCCAGAAAACTGCGCTACATTCAAAACCATGTCCCCAATTTCTGGTGCGCCATGACTCCCCAGGAAACGCCTCTGCACACCCCGCGCGCACGGCCTGCATGGCTGCGTATTGCGTTGATCGCCGGCGCGGCGGTGCTTGCCTCGGCCGTGGTGATCGGCCTGCGCAACGCCGGCGAACACGAGCAGGAACAGGTGGCCGCCGCCGAAATCCGCAAAGTCGCGGACACGTTGAGCCTGATGGTCGGCAACCCGGAAGGCGGCCCCGAGGCCGTGCCCGCCATCGACCCGACGCCCAAGGCCACCGGTTTCTACGGCGAACTGGAACGCGTCATCAAGACCGTGGCCGGCGAACGGGTGGCGCAGCACAAGGCCTATCTTCAGGATCTGCACGACATCGGCATGCCCCGGCTGCTGGATGCGCACCGGCTGGCGCGCGACACCGGCCTGGTGGAAAGCCGGATGATTCTTGAGCAGGCCGAGCATCTGGTGCCGAAGTACCAGCAGCAAAGCATGCAGGTGCTGAAGAACATGCCCGCCCTGATCCGTTCGCTGGCGATCCGCGAACCGGAAAAACAGAAGATGCTGACGCGCCTGAACGCGACGCTGGCCCAGCGCAGCGCCAACCTGGAGCAGGTCTGGTCGCTGGAAGCCCGCATCCTGCGGGAGTTCGGTCAGATGATCACGTTGCTGGACGACAACCGCCAGCACTGGTACGCGGACCATGATGAACTGCTGTTCGACCGCAACGACGACCTGAACCGCTTTCACGAGCACATGGCGGCGATCGGCAAGCTGTCCGCCGAGCAGGAAAAATTGGGCAGGCAGCAATTGGCAAGCCTTCTCTCGGCGCTGCCCTGACCCGGTTTGTCCGCTTGTCCGCATCGCCGCCCCAGCCCTACCGCTTGTGGTCGGCGCGGCGCGAGAGCCATTCGCCGGTGAACTGCACGATCGACACCAGCGCGATCAAGATCACGATCACCTCGAACATCACGCGGGTTTCATAGCGTTCGTAGCCGTAGCGGATCGCCAGGTCGCCCAGCCCCCCTGCGCCGACCGCGCCCGCCATGGCCGACGCATTGATCATGGCGATGACGCTGACCGTCATGCCGCCAATGATGCCGGGCAAGGCTTCGGGCAGCAGCACGTGCCGCACAATATGCCAGCGCCGGCAGCCCATGGCGCGCGCCGCCTCCACCAGCCCGTGGTCCACGTCATTCAGGCTGACCTGCGCGATGCGGGCAAAGAACGGCACCAGGTTGGCCGACAGCGGCACGATGGCCGCCCACGTGCCCAACGTGGTGCCAACCAGGAAACGCGTGAACGGCAGCATGGCCACCAGCAGGATGATGAAGGGGATGGCGCGGAACGTGTTCACCGTGATCGACAGCGCCTTGTTCAAGCGCGGCTTGGGGTACAGGTTGCCGGGCGCGGTCACCGTCAGCACGACCGCCAGCGCCAGCCCCGACACGATCGCGATCACGGCCGACACGCTGACCATCGCAAGGGTCTGCAGGAACGCCTGCAGGTATTTATCAAGCATCGGCAGCGACATAACCCAGCACCTTGATTTGATCGGCCACCAGCGCGGCGCGCGCGGCCTCTTCCTGTAATGCGCCGGCGGGCACCGACACCAGCAGACTGCCCTGCGCATGGCCGCGCAGCCGGTCCAGCCCGCCATGCAGCAGCGTCGCGCCGGGCCCCATCGCCGCCAGGGCCTGCAACGACACGCCATCGGGCCGCCCATGGCCAGTGAAACGCAGCCGCAGCACGGCAACGCCGTCGCGGCCATGCAGGTCGGGCACCAGCCTGGCGGCCAGATCGGCAGGCAACTCATGCTGCAACGGACGCAGCAAAGCGCGCGTCGCATCCGCCTGCGGATTGCCGAACACGCGCCAGACCTCGCCCAGTTCGACCTTGCGGCCGCCGTCCAGCACCAGCACCTGATGGCAGACTTCGCGGATCACCGCCATGTCGTGCGTGATCAGCACGACCGTCAGCCCCAACTTGCGGTTGATGTCCTGCAGCAGCGACAAGATCGATTGCGTGGTCTCCGGGTCCAGCGCAGACGTGGCTTCGTCACACAGCAGGATTTCCGGTTGATGCACCAGTGCGCGCGCGATACCCACGCGCTGCTTCTGGCCGCCCGACAGTTTGGACGGATAGACGTCCGCCTTGTCGCGCAATCCCACCATGTCCAGCAGCGCCTCGACCCGCCCACGCGCGGCGGCGGGCGCAACGCCTGCCACGCGCAGCGGCAGCGCGACGTTCTCGGCCACGGTCTTGGCGGAAAGCAGATTGAAGTGCTGGAAGATCATGCCAATGCGGCGGCGCAGGCCCACCAGCGCATGCTCGTCCAGCTGGCCCACATCCACGCCGTCCACCAGCACGCGGCCGGCGGAGGGCCGTTCCAGCATGTTGATGGAACGCAGCAACGTGGATTTTCCCGCCCCGCTGCGCCCGATGATGCCGAAGACCTCGCCGCGCGCAACCTGGAACGACACATCGGACAGCGCCGCCACCGTGCCCTGCGCGCTTTGATACCGCTTTTGCAGCCCCTCGAAGACGATATGGGCGTCAGGCCCTGGCCCCTGGCCGGCAGCCGCCACGGCGGAACCCGGCTTGGAAAATTCGTGCTGCATCTTAGAAAACCGGGATCACGGAGCCTTCGTACTTGCTCAGGATGAACTGGCGGACTTCTTCCGAGTGGTAGGCCTTGATCAATTCGGGCACCCATGGCGCGTTCTTGTCTTTTTCACGCACGGCAATGATGTTCACGTAGGGATTGTTTTCCTTCTTCTCCACCGCGATGCCGTCACGCGTGGCGATCAAACCGGCCTGGTAGGCGAAGCTGTTGACGATGGCGGCGGCGTCCACGTCCGGCAACGAACGCGCCAGCACCACGGACGCGCTCTCGACGAAATTCAGCTTCTTCGGATTGGCGGTCACGTCGGCCAGCGTCGCGGTGCCAGTCGCCGGGTCGAAGCCGTCTTTCAGCGTGATCAAGCCATGGTCGCGCAATATCACCAGCGCGCGGGTCTGGTTGCTGGGGTCGTTCGGAATGCCGACGCGCGCGCCGTCCGGCAGATCCTTCAACGACTTGTATTGCTTGGAATAGAACGCGATGGGCGAGATCAGCGTGTTCGCCACCGGCACCAGCTTGTAGCCGCGCTGCTTGATCTGGTCGTTCAGAAAAGGGATGTGCTGGAAGGCATTCGCTTCCAGGTCGCCGTTGTTCAACGCTTCGTTGGGGCTGGCGGTGCCCGTGATGACCACGGGTTCGACGGCCAGGCCGTTCTTCTTGGCCACCTGCGTAACCACTTCCCAGATCTGCTCGTCGACACCGCCACGCACGCCCACTTTCAGCGGCTTGGGATCAGCGGAAAACGCCGGGCCATGGAACATCGCGGCAGAGGCCAGCACGGCGCCCAGCAGCGCCTTGAGGACGAGGCGCGTCCGCCTGACGGGCGCGGTCCGGCCCTGCGCGGCGCGCGCACCTTGAAAACGGGTAGTCATGATGGAATCGCCTCTAAGTCAATGCAGTTATGAGAGAGACGATTCTAGGGACGGCCCCGGCGGCCACGAACGAATACTTCGTTGAGTCCTTATTACGGGGATCTTTGGATATGGCCGGTCGGCATAAGCCGGCCGCGCCGGATCAGAACGGTTTGACGACGACCAGCGTCACGATGACCGCGCACGCGATGACGGTGAACGGGGCGTAGAGATCCACCGCGGGGGGCCGCTTCGGGCTGCCATTGGCCATACGGCGCAACGCGGCGCTTTGAATGCCCAGCAAGGCGGACAAGGCCAACGCGATGCCGACCTTGACCCAGATCCAGTGCATGGCGAACCAGCCGAAGGTCATTGCCAGATGCAGGCCGATCAACCACGAGACGACCATTGCCGGGGTGGTCACCCACAGCGTCCAGCGGCGCAGCGCGCCCAGCATCTTGCGTTCTTTCGGCGCGTCGTCGCCGTCTTGCGGCTGTGACGACAGCAGGAACAGCGAAACAAACAGCGAGCCGACGATCCAGGCGACAACGGCCGCCACGTGGGCCATCTTGAGAAGTTGGTATGTCATGGCCGGCATTATCGCCGCAAGCGCGCAACCTGAAGCGCCGCCCGTCGTCGCCGATTTGCGCCAGGGCAAATCGGCGTCGCGCGGTTCAGGCGCGGGCTAGTTGCCGGGCGCGGGCGGTGTGGCGGCAGGCGGCGTATCCGCCACGGCAGGCGTGGCGGCTGGCGCCACCGTGGCAGCGGCCGGTGGCGTGACCGCAGGCGTCGGCTTGGCCGCGCCGGTTTCCGTACTGCCCGGCGTCGGCGGCGATGCCGCGCGGTCCGGCGCGGCCGGCAAGGCCGGCTTGTCGCCTGCTGCGGCGGGGCCGTTGGCGACGGCCGGGTTGAGCGTGTCGGCGGGAGCATCCGGCGCGACGACCGGATCCGCAGGCGGCGTGGAAGGCTTGGGCGCGTTGCCGCGACCGCGTGCCGGCGGCGCCGCATGCGGCGCGGCGGCCGCTTCGGCGTCCGGCAGGAAACGCTGCAGAAGCTGGAAGAAGCCTTCGTAGAATTTCGGCCGCGACACGGTCTGGCTGGCCGTCTTGACCAAGGAGTCGTCGCTGGATCCGAACGGCATGGACACCTGGCCCAGCACGCTCACGCCCACGCTGGCGGAACTGCTCGTGCGCTTGATCGAGTAGCGGTCCTGCACGGCGTTGGCGAACACCGTGGCGCGCTGGTTGGCGCTGCCGTCCGAGGCGCAGTCGATGTTGAAATTGATCTGGGTATGCTGGCCGTCTTCACCCTGGAAGTTCTTGTGCCCGGACACCCGCGCCGCATCGAAGCGGTCGATGTTGTAGCCCTGGCTCAGCAAGGCGCGGCGGCCCGCATCGCAGGCGGTGACGCTGGCAGTGGGGAACGTACGCGAGAATACGTCGTTCTGGGTGAAATCCTCTCGTTCGTAGGCCGGCTTAGGGGCGGTACATCCCACCAAGACGACCGAGAGGACGGCGAACAGCGGCAAAGAAACACGACGGGCAACACAGCGCATAGAAGGTCCTGCTTGGAGCAACGACAAGCATTATCGGCCAAGAATGAAAATCCTTATCAGGGACGCATTGCGCGGTGATACGTTGAAACAAATTTAGCCGCGCCTAGGCGGTTTCGGCCACCCGGATGCACCGCACCTCGTGCCCCGGGGCAATGGGCTCGATATCAGGCACCGCCGCCTGGCAGCGCGGCTGGGCCAGGCCGCAACGCGGTGCGAACGAGCAGCCTGGCGGCAAAGCAGCCAGATCGGGCGGCGAGCCAGGAATCGTTTCAAGCCGTTGCCCTTTTTGCATCGCGCCGTGCGCCCTGCCCTTCAGCAGCGCCAGCGTGTACGGATGGCGCGGAGCGCGCAGCAGATCGGCCATGGCGCCCTGCTCGACGATCCGGCCGCCATACATGACGGCGACGCGGTCGGCGATTTCGGCCGCGGCTCCGATGTCATGCGTCACGAACACGATGGACAGACCCAGCTCGCGCTGCAGTTCGCGCAACAGCAGCAGGATCTGAATCTGAACGGTAGCGTCCAGCGCGGTGGTGGGCTCGTCGGCCAGCAGCACTTTGGGATCACAGGACAAGGCCAGCGCGATCATGGCGCGCTGACGCATGCCGCCGGACATCTCGTGCGGAAAGGCCTGCAGGCGGCGCTCGGGGCTGGGAATGCGCACCCGTTCAAACAGCGCCAAGGCATGCGCGCGCGCCTGTGCCGCCGTCTTGCCGGTATGCCGGCGCACCATCTCTTCGATTTGACGGCCGACGGTATAGACCGGGTCCAACGCCAGCAGCGGTTCCTGGAACACCATCGACACCACCGGCCCCCGCATGGCGGCCAATTCGCGAGCGCTCATCGCCAGCACGTCGCGCCCGTCCACGTGCATCTGGCCGCGCATGCGCGTGCGCCGCGGCGGATGCAAGCGCATCAATGCGCGCAGCGTCACGCTTTTGCCCGAGCCCGATTCGCCGATCAGCGCCACGGTTTCTCCGCGCCCCACATCCAGGCTCACGCCGTTCAGCGCCTGCACGGTCTTCGCGCCGGCCTGGAAAGCGACTTCCAGATTACGGATGCTGACCAGGGGTTGCGGGGCGGATGTCATGTCGGCGCTCCTGAGGCGGCATAGCCGGAATCGGGTTGATGGATGAGGCAGCGCACGGCATGGCCGTCTCCGTGCCGCGTCATGGCGGGCGCCTGTTGCGCGCAGATCGCGCGGGCCTGGGCGCATCGCGTATGGAAGCGGCAGCCCGAAGGCGGATCGATGGGATTGGGCGGATCGCCCGACAGCGGCGCCGATTCCGTCCGCTGCCCCGGCTCCATGGACGGCATCGACCGCAGCAAGGCTTGCGTGTAGGGATGGCGCGGCGCGTCGAACACCTGGGCGACGGGCCCCAGTTCGACGACTTCACCCAGATACATGACCATCACCCGGTCCGAGATATAGCGCACCACGTTCAGGTCATGGCTGATGAACAGGTACGTCAGCCCGAAATCGTCCTTCAGGTCCAGCAGCAGGTTCAGCACCTGCGCTTCCACGGATTTATCCAACGCCGATACCGCTTCGTCCAGGATGACCAGCCGCGGATGCAACGCCAGCGCGCGCGCGATATTTACGCGCTGGCGCTGGCCGCCGGATAACTCATGCGGGTAGCGCCCGGCGAAGCGCTGCGGGTCCAGGCCCACGCGGCCCAGCAAACCGCGCGCCACCGCGATGGCGTCGTTCCTGGCCGTGCCGTGCACCAGCGGACCGAAGGCGACGGAATCTTCGATGGTCATGCGCGGGTTCAGCGACGAATAGCTGTCCTGGAACACCATCTGCGTCTGCCGCCGGAATTCCCGCAATGCCAGCGCACGGGAGCCGACCGCGACACCGTCGAACACCAGTTCCCCGCGATCCTGGGCAATCAGCTGCATCACCAGCCGCGCCGTGGTCGATTTGCCGCATCCGGATTCGCCGACCACGCCAAGGGTTTCACCCTTTTTCACGTCGAAGTCAACGCCGTCCACCGCGCGCACGGCATTGCCGCCGCGCTTGCGCGACAACAGATCCCGCTTGAGCGGGAAGTGCTTCACCAGGCCGCGCACGCTCAACAGCGGCTGGGCCGGCCCGCCCACATCGTCGTGGGCGGCGCGAGCCGTTTCGATCAGGGCGCTCATTCCTTGACCTCCATGGCGGACCGCAGGCCGTCGGACAGCAGGTTGAAAGACATGGACGTAATGAAGATCATCACGCCGGGCAACGCTGCCACCCAGGGCTGGGTGTAGATGGCGGTGCGCAGCGTATTCAGCATCAGCCCCCATTCGGGTTCGGGCGGCCGCACGCCCAGGCCCAGGAACGACAGGCCGGACGCCAGGATCATGGACACAGAGATCAAGCTGGTCGAATACACGAAAATCGGTCCCAGCACGTTGGATAGCACGTGCGCCCGCACGATGGTGAACGGCGATGCGCCCGACGCCCGCGCGGCGTCGACATAGTCGCTGCGCCGCACCTGCGCGGTGACGCTCTCTGCCACGCGCACGACCTGCGGGATGAACACGATGGTCAGCGAGACGATCGCGTTGAAGATGCCCGCCCCCAACGTGCCCGACAGTGCAATCGCCAGCAGCACGGACGGGAACGCGTAGAACACGTCGACGACGCGCATGATGAGCGTGCTGGTCCAGCCGCCCGCGTATCCCGCCAGGATGCCGATGGCGCTACCGACGGCGAACGCCGCGATCACCGGCACGATGCCCATGAACAGCGACAAGCGCGCGCCCAGCATCAGGCGCGAAAGCATGTCGCGGCCCAGTTCGTCGGCCCCCAACGGATAGCCTTCGGTGCCGATGGGCCGCAAGCGCTTGAGCATCGACGCCTGGAAAGGGTCGGCGGGAGAGATCCAGGGCGCCAGGATCGCCATGACGATCAGCCCAAGGATGACGGCGCCGGCGGCCAGGGCCACGGGATCGCGGCGCAGGCGGCGCAACACGTTGGACCAGTAGCCGGGCGACCGGGTGACCGGCGCCGCGGCCGGCACGGCCGCCGCGCTAGCAAGGGAATGAGTCATGCGGTCAGCTCCTTTCGATACGCGGATCGAACAGGCCTTGCAGGATATCGACGGCCAGGTTCAAGACCACGAAGAACAGCGCCAGCACCAGGATCGTGCCCTGCAGCAGCGGCAAATCGCGCTGGAAGATCGCGGCGTTCAGCAGGAAGCCCGTGCCCGGCCAGGAAAAAACGGTCTCGATCAGGATGGAACCGCCCAGCAGGTAGCCCAACTGCAGGCCCATCACGGCCAGCGCCGTGGGCGCGCAATTCTTGGCGACGTGCAAGAACACGCCCAGGTCGGTCAGGCCGCGCGCGCGCAACCCCACCACGAATTCCTGCGACAGCGTCTCGGCCACCAGCGCGCGGACCGTGCGGGCGATGATGCCCATCGGAATCACCGACATGGTCACGGCCGGCAGGATCATGTGGCGGAAATGCGCCCAGTCCGCGACCCATTCGCCTGAACCGCCCGGCCCCGCGCCGGTGGGCGGCAGCCACATCAGCTGGGTCGAAAACACGATGACCAGCACCATGCCCAGCCAATAGTGGGGCACGCTGACGCCGACGACGGACACGAACGACGCCAGGCGGTCCATGAGCGAGTTGCGGTAGTAGCCGCCGACAAAGCCCAGGAACGCCCCGACCACGAAGCCCAGCATCGTCGCCAGACAGGCCAGCCGCAAGGTGTTGCCCACGGCGTTCAGCACTTCGGCGGCCACGGGGCGCCCCGTGGCGATGGAGGTGCCCAGATCGCCGTGCAACGCGCGCCACAGCCAGCCCGCGAACTGCTCGATCAGGGGCCGGTCGAAACCGTACAACTGCATCAACTGCCGCTGCAGGTCGGCGGACGCATCGGGCGGCAGGATCGACACCAACGGATCGCCGGGCGCCAGATGGATCAACAGGAAACAGAGCAGCGCGACCCCCGCCATGATGGGCAGGGCGTACACCACGCGCCGGAAGATGTAGGACAGCATAGGCGTCACCGGCTAATGCGGGAAGGCCGCCGGGGCGGCCGCCTTCCCGGCGTTCAACGTCAATCCATCGACATCGTGGCGATATCGATGAACCAGCTCTTGGGCTGCACCACGCCCTTGACCTTCGGAGACATCGCGCGCGGGCCGACGTCGTGCGCGATCCAGACGAACGGCGCTTCCTCCACCACGCGCGCATGCAGCTTTGCCAGCGCGGCGTCGCGTTCGACAGGCGTGAAGGTCGTGCGCGCATCTTTGATCAGACCGTCGATCTCGGCGTTGCCGAAGTAGCCCCAGTTGTTCGACGTGGGCGGGAAGGTCTTGGTGCTGGCGAACCGCACGATCGCGAAGAACGGATCCATGGCCGCAAAGCTGACGTTGATGGCGTCGCTGCCGTTGGCGGAAGGATCTTTCGCGCCCTTGCGCCAATTGGTGAACAGGGTGTTCCACTCCACCACGTCGAAGCTCACGTCGAAATAGCAGTCCTTCAGGTTCTGCTGCACGAACTCGTTCATGGGCAGCGGTTGCATCTGGCCCGAGCCCGACGCGGAAGTCTGCACCTTGACCTTCACCGGCTTGGCCTTGGAATAGCCCGCGTCCGTCATCAGCTTGCGCGCGGCATCCGGGTCGTACTTGATGTCGAACTTCGGGTTGCCCCACCAGGGGTGCCCCGGCGGCACGGTGCCTTTGGGCTCGGCCATCATGCCGCCCAGCAACTGCTTAAGCTCGCCCCGGTTCACGCACAGGTTGGCAGCCTGGCGCACGCGCACGTCCAACCACGGAGACCCCTCCTTGAACGACAGCTGCCACGGCCACACGTGCGGCTGCTGGTTCGAATAGATCACGAACCCCCGGGCCTTGATCGCGTCGAACGCGTCGGGCGCCGGCGCCTCGATCCAGTCGACTTGGCCGGACATCAACGCGGCGGTGCGGGAATTGGCCTCCGGCAGCGGCAGCATCACCACGCGGTCGATCTTCGGCCGGCGCTTCTCGTCCCAGTACGCGTCGTACTTGACGACTTCCAACCGTTCACGCGGCACGAACTTGGCCATCTTGAACGGGCCGGTGCCCGCCGCATCCGCCGCAAACGCAGCCCAGGCCTTCTGCGACCGTTCGGCGGCGTCCGTGACGGACGCCGGCACCGCGGCCAACTTCTTTTGCCACTGCGCGGGCGACGCCATATACAGGTTGGTCAGATTGATCGGCAGAAACGAATCCGGCTCGGACGTCTTAAGCTCCACCGTCAAGTCATCGATTTTGCGGGCCGACACCAACGTCGGCATGCGCGAGGCCGTCACGCCCACCTGGCTGGGGTCGAACTGCGGCGCGCTTTTATCCAGCACCTTGCCCACGTTCCACACCACGGCGTCCGCATTGAAATCCGATCCATCATGGAACTTCACGCCCGGCCGCAGCTTGAACACCCACTTCGTCTTGTCGGCGGCATCCACCTCCCAGGACAAGGCCAGGCCCGGAATCAACACGCTGGGCCCGTCCTGCTTCGACAGGTCCCACTGAGTCAGCCCGTCGTACATCGGAATACCGGTGAAGCGGTTGCCCTCGAACCCCTGGTCGGGCTGGCCGAGCGTGCGGGGAATGTCCCCTGCCGTCATGCCGATGCGCAACACCTTTTCGGCACGCGCCATGGCCGGCGTGAGGGCGGCGGCGCCTGCCGCCGTCAACGCCAGCGCGGCGGCCAGGGATTTGATGCGGATACTCCGTGTCTGCATTGCGGTTCTCCAGGGGTCACGTGCACAGAGTTAGTACACAGAATTTGTATAAGCAAGTTCTGTGCCATATGCAGCGCATCGGAGCGCCCCGGCCATGGCCGGGGAAATGCAGTCAGGGACGGCGCGCGGGCCCAACCCGCGGCACCACGACAGCGCAAGATGCGCCGAGGTGGTGCGGGCATGCGCGCAAGCGGATCATGCCGCGACGCCGGCTTGCGCCAGCATGGCGCGCAGCAGGACGTTGCATCCCGCTTCCAGGTGTTCGGGGCGCGCGTCCTCGATCTCGTTATGGCTGATGCCATCCTTGCATGGCACGAAGATCATGGCCGCCGGCGCCACGCGCGCCAGATACACCGCGTCGTGCCCCGCCCCGCTGACCACGTCCATGGCCGACATCGACAAGGCCTGGGCGCCTTCGCGCACCGACTGCACCAGCGCGGGCGCGAAAGGCTGCGGCGGGAAGTACACCACTTGCTCCACCTGCGCGGTCACGCCCCGCGCCGCCGCGGCTGCGTCGGCCGCCGCCCGCAACGCGGTGTCCATGGCCGACAACGTGGCGTCATCGGCCGCTCGCAGGTCCACCGTCATCCGCACGCGGCCTGGAATCACATTGCGGGAATTGGGAAACACGTCCATCCAGCCCACGGTGCCACGTGCATTGGGCGCGTGCGCAAGCGCGATCTGGTTCACGGCCAACACCAGCTCGGAGGCCGCCAGCAACGCGTCGCGACGCAACGGCATGGGCGTGGGGCCCGCGTGCGCTTCCACGCCGGTCAGCACGATGTCGTACCAGCGCTGGCCCAGGGCGGCCGTCACCACGCCGATTACGGTATCGGCGGCCTCCAGCACCGGCCCTTGTTCGATATGCGCCTCGAAGTACGCACCCACCCCGCCCGGTTGCGCCGGCGGCACCGCCGCCTTGCCGTCATACCCGATGCCGTGCAAGGCCTGCTGCACGCTGACGCCGTCACGGTCCTGCTGCGACAACGCGTGCTCCAGCGTGAAGGCGCCCGCGTACACCCCGGACCCCATCATCACCGGCACGAAGCGCGAGCCCTCTTCATTGGTCCACACCGCCAGTTCCAGCGGCGCGTCGGTCTGCAAGCCCGCATCGTTCAGCGTGCGCAGCACTTCCAGGCCGGCCAGCACCCCGTAGTTGCCGTCGAATTTTCCGCCGGTGGGCTGCGTGTCGATATGGCTGCCCGTCATGACGGCCGGCAAGCTGTTGTCGCGGCCCGGCCGGCGCGCGAAGATGTTGCCAATGGCGTCGACGCGCACTTCACAGCCGGCCTCCGTCGCCCAACGGACGAACAGGTCGCGGCCCTGCCGATCCAGGTCGGTCAGGGCCAGCCGGCAGACGCCGCCCTTTTCGGTGCCGCCGATGCGGGCCAGATCCATCAGCGACTGCCACAAGCGCGCGCCGTCCACGCGCAGGTCGGCCAAGGAGGAGGATGCGAAGGCAAGCGTCATGGAAGTTCCTGTTCCGGTAACAGCCGCGGCATGCGGCATCGATGCAAGCCATTCTTCACTGTGTACCAGCGTCCTGCAAGTGCGCCTTCGCCGCGCTCTCTTCCCATGCCAGGCTGCGCCGGTAGCGGGCGCAACCGGACGCCAGCAGCAACACGCACAGCACCGTCGCGCCGCCGATCAGCAGGGACAGCGACTGCCCTACCGCCGCCGGCTGCTTGAACAGGCGGTCGGTCAACAACGCCACGGCGGTGGTACCCAGCCCCAGGCCGATCAGGTTCGAGATCAGCAGGAACAGCGCCGAGACCTGTGCGCGGATCTGGTTGGGCGGCAGGATCTGCATGGCCGCCGTGGATGTCGGCATGGGAAAGGACGCGAAGAACATTGCCGGCAACAGCAGGCCCACCGACAGCCACAGGCTGTCCACCTGCGTGAAGGCCACCGCCGGCAACGCCATGCCCAGCGCGCCGATCACGCCCGCGCGCAGCGGCGCGTCGCCGTAGCCGCGCCGGCCCAGCCAATCCATCAGCCAGCCGCCGCAGAATACGCCCGCGGTATTGGCCACCAGCACCACGACGCCCAGCATATAGCCCGCCTCGACCGGCGACATGCCGAATTTGCGCATGTAGAACGCGGGCGTCCAACCCAGCAGCGCGAACAGCACCATGGCGTAGAACGAGAAACCCAGGTAATGACAGAAAAACGTGCCGCGATGGCGGCCCAGGAAGCGTGCGGTGTCGCGCAGCGTGGGCTTTTGCGCCTGCCCGGCCGCGTTGCGGCGCAAACCCAGCCGGTGGGGATCGCGCACGGTCAGCAGGATAAGCAGCGCCACCAGCAAGCCGGGCAGCCCAACGATGAAGAAGGTGACCTGCCACGGCCGCATGGCGCCGATCCCGGGCACCAGCACGGTGTCCACGCTTTTGAGCAGGTTGATGACGTAGCCGCCGATCAGGAAGGCCATGCCGCCGCCGATGAACGATCCGATCGAATAGATGCCCACCGCGCGCCCCAGCTTGTCGCGCGGGAACATGTCGCTAAGCATGGAATAGGTGGCGGGCGATAACGCGGCCTCGCCCACGCCCACGCCGATGCGCGCCAGGAACATCTGCGCGAAATTGCGCGACAGGCCGCAGGCAGCGGTGGCCAGGCTCCAGAACGCCACCCCGATCGCGATGATCTTCGGCCGCGAATAGCGGTCGGCCAGCAAGGCGATGGGAATGCCCATGAAGGCGTAGAACAACGAGAACGCCAAGCCGTGCAACAAGCTGAACTGGGTGTCTGACAACTGCAGATCCTGCTTGATGGGTTCGATCATCAGCGCCAGGATCTGTCTGTCGACGAAGGAAAATATGTACGCTAGCATGCATATCACGACGACGTACCACTCGTAGGCGTAGCTTCGTCTTGTCCCTTGCTGCAGGGTGGCGTCAGTCATCTTTTTCCCTTGGAGTGTGCCGGGATCGGGCTGCGTCCCGTTTGTCCATCTGTTGTAGGTCTTTGCGCTACCCGGCTCTATACGCCGGACGCAACGACTGTTCCCACCGCGCAGGAAAGCATGTTCAACGACACCTATCCGCTGAACCGCCATTGCTTGCTGGACTCGGCCAACGCCACCGAGATCAAGGACCAGGTCAGCCAGCACCTGTGGTCGCACCGCATGTGCGTCGCTCAGGGGAAACCCTTGCAGTCCAGGTTGTATGGCGTGTTCTTCGGCAGCGCCGCGCTGTTCGACCTGCACTATGGCGCCGAGGTCGAAATCGACGCCGGCGACATCGCCAGCTATTACCTGATCCGCGTCACCCTGCAAGGCACGGGGCTGGTTACGCTGGGCAAGCGCCGCGCCGCGATGCGCGAAGGCGGCCTGACGATCTCGTCGCCGTCGGAACCCAGCGTGATCAGCATCGGGCGGGATTGCCGCAACCTGATCCTGCGCGTAGAGCGCCAGGCGCTGGAACAGCAGTTGCAACGCCTGTTGGACCGGCCAATCCGCCACGCCCTGGTATTCGACCTGGAGGTGGACGCCGACGCCCCCGGGCTGGCTGCCGTGCGCGAAACGCTGGACTACCTGTGCCGGCTGTACCAGCATCCGGCCATCGACGGCGTCACCCAGACACTGGCTGCGGGCTTTTCTGATTACTTGCTGGCGCTACTGCTGACGCAGCTGCCCCACAACTATTCCGACCTGTTGCGCGCGGGCAGCCGCCAGCCCCTGCCCCAGCATGTGCGCCAGGCCCGCGAGTACATCGAAACGCATGTCGACGAAGCGATCTCGCTATCGGATCTGGCGGCGCACTGTGGCGTGTCGATCCGCACGCTGCAAAACGGCTTCACGCAGTTCTTGAAACAAAGCCCCAGCGAGTATGTGCGCAACCAGCGGCTGGCGCTGGTGCATGCGGCGCTTGAAGCCGCGCGCACGCGCGACAGCGTCACCGACATCCTGCTGCGCCACGGCGTGACCAGCTTCGGACATTTCGCCACCCACTACCGCAAACGCTACGGCTGCCTGCCGTCGGACACCTTGCGGCGGCACCGCGGATAAGCGCGGCCCATTCCCTTGCCTGATCGGAACGACGGTTGCGCGTTTTGCGCAGCCCGTACAGGGCGTCACCGCTAGGATCAAGCTTCTATCGAAGGAGCTTGATCATGCGAATCAGCGTATTGGGCGGCGGCCACGGCTGCTACGCGGCGGCGGCCGAACTGGCGGAAAAAGGGCACGACGTGCGCTGGTGGCGGCGCGACGGCGCGGCCTTTGAGGGCCTGCGCGACGCAGGCGCGCTCACCGTCACCGACTACCGCGGCACACGCCACATCCCGCTGGGCCACGGCCCCGGCCATCTGCAACTGGCCGACGCCTTGGGCGACGCAGTCGCCGATGCGCAATTGCTGGTCATCCCG
This sequence comes from Achromobacter sp. MYb9, assembly GCF_002975275.1. Classification (GTDB taxonomy): domain Bacteria; phylum Pseudomonadota; class Gammaproteobacteria; order Burkholderiales; family Burkholderiaceae_B; genus Achromobacter. The sequence continues at coordinate 198,977 of NZ_PCOQ01000004.1, forward strand.
CTGCCGTCCACCACCCACGACGCGCTGGCCGTTGAATTGGCGCCGCTGGTGCAAGACGGGCAGGTCGTGTTCCTGCCGCCGGGCACCTTCGGCTGCTACGTCTTTGCCCGCGCCCAGAAACACGCCGGCAACCCCGCCCGCGTGGCCTATGCCGAAACCGGCACCCTGCCCTATCTGGCCCGCAAGCACGGCAACACCGTCGTCGTCAGCGGCTACGCCACGCGCCTGCCCACCGGCGTGTTTCCCAACCGCCTGTCGGCGGACGCGCTGCCGCTCCTGCGGCAGGCCTATCCGGCCGTCGAACCGGTCGAGGATGGCCTGTCGGGCGCCTTGATGAACGCCGGCCCCATCATCCACCCGCCGCTCATCATGATGAACGCCGGCCCACTGGAGCACTTCGACAAGTGGGACATTCATAACGAAGGCACGCAGGCTTCGATCCGCCGCGTGACCGATGCGCTGGACGCCGAACGCGTCGCCATCCGCAAGGCGCTGGGCTACGCCGCCCCCCACTTCCCGCTGGCCGACCACTACTCCACCGAAGGCGACGAATGGATGTACGGCCGCGGCGCCCACGGCAAGCTGACCGACAGCGGCGACTGGCGCGAAACCATCGACTTGCGCACCCACCGCTACATGCAGGAAGACACGCGGCTGGGGCTGTCGTTCCTGGTGTCCACGGGCCGCTGGGCAGGCGTGCCCACACCAATCGCGCAAGGCTTGCTGAGCATCGCCAGCGCCATCACCGGCCAAGACCTGTATGCGGAAGGCCGTACCCTGGAAGGCCTGGGGCTGGACCGGTTGTCGCGTAGCGGCATGGCCGAACTGCTGGCGCAAGGATGCTGACCATGGACGCCAGAATTTGCGTGGTCGGCGCCGGCCGCATGGGTGAAGGCATCACCCTGTCTTACCTGCTTGCCGGATGGCAGGTGACGCTGATCGACATCAAGCCGCGAGCGCCAGCCGAACAATCGGCGCACGACGCGAGCGTAGCGGCCAACCTAAGGCGCGAGCTCGGCACGCTTAGCCAGTTGGGCCTGCTGGACGCGAGCCAGACGGAATCGGCCCTGGGCCGGGTGCGCCTGCGCCGGCGCGACGACGCCGTGGCCGACCTGCGGGCGGCGCGCGTCGTCTTCGAGGCCGTGCCGGAACGGCTGGACGCCAAGCGGGACACCTTCTTGTGGCTGGGGCAGACGTGCGCCCCGGATGGGGTCATCGCTTCCACCACGTCCACCTTTCTTGTCACCGAATTGGCCAGGCTGGTGCCGCATCCCGAGCGCTTTCTGAACGCCCACTGGCTGAACCCGGCCACCTTGATTCCGTTGGTGGAAGTCAGCCGCGGGCCGCAGACTGGCGACGCCGCGGCGTCGCTGCTGCTGGATACGCTGCGCCAGGCCGGCAAGGTGCCGGTGCAGTGCGCGCCGTCCGCGGGCTACATCGTGCCCCGCATCCAGGCCCTGGCCATGAACGAGGCCGCCCGCATGGTAGAGGAAGGCGTGGCCAGCGCGGAAGACATCGACACCGCCGTGCGGCTGGGTTTCGGGCTGCGCTTTTCGGTACTGGGCCTGTTGGAATTCATCGACTGGGGCGGCGGCGACATCCTTTACTACGCGTCGCGCTACCTGTCCGGCGAAATCGGCCCCCGCTTCGCCGCACCCGACGTCATCGCCCGCAACATGGAGGAAGGCCGCAACGGACTGCGCGACGGCCAGGGCTTCTACGACTACGCCGGCATGGACGTGGACGCGTACAAAATGGAACGGCTGGAACAATTGTGCAAGCGGCTGGACATCATGGGGCTGCTGCCTCGGGCAGGCAGCGCCCCGTCCGCGCCCGACCCCCGGCGCTGACGCCGCGGCTCAGCGTGCCAGGTCTTCCAGGATCCGGTACGCCAGCCGCACCCGGGCTTCGTTCGGATAGTTCTTGTTGGCCAGGATCACGATGCCCGTTTTCCGGGCCGGCACGAACGCCACATATGCGCCGAAGCCGTTGGTCGATCCGGTCTTGTTGATCCACACCGCCTGCTGCGGCGCCAGCGGGGGATTCAACGCCATTGCCGGGTGGCTCTGGCTGTTCAGCGTACCCGCGTTGGCCGTCAGCAACGCATCCAGCGTCACGGGATAGGCCAGTTGTTCCCAGACAAGGTCCTGCGTCATGTCGCCGACCTGGTAATAGCCCACATGCGTGCGCGCAACAGCGCGCCGAATGTCCGCGTCGCCCGTCATATCCATGTTGACCTCGACGAAACGCAAGAGATCGCGCGCGCTGGTCTTCACGCCATACGCCTGGGCCGCCAGCACGCCGGGATTCACGCGGACCGGCGCATCCTGCTTGTTGTAACCCTGGGCGTAGCCCGCCATCGCGGCGGCCGGCACGTCGATATACGTGTGCGTCAGGCCCAGCTTCGGAAACAGCGTTTTTTCCATCGCCTGCACGAACGGCTGCTCCAGACTCTTGGCGGCCACTACGCCCAACATGCCGATGCTGGGATTGGCGTAAGTGCGGGAGGTGCCGGCCGGAACCTGCGGCTTCCAGGTCTTCAGGTAGTCCATCAACTGCGCGTCGTTGCGCACGGCATCGGGCACCTGCAACGGAAAGCCGCCGCCCGTGTGCGTACCCAGATGAACCAGCGTCAGTTGCGCGAACGCCGAACCTTGCAGGGCGGGCAGGAAACGCGCGGGGCTGTCGTTCAGCGACAGCTTGCCCTGCGTTTCCGCATAGGCCGCCAGCGTCGCGGTATAGGTTTTGCTGATCGAGCCCACTTCAAACAGGGTGTCGCGGCTGACCTTGGCCTGCGTCTGCCGCGATGCCACGCCGTAGTTGTAGAACTGCTGCCGGCCATCCTGGGTGACGGCAATCGCCAGACCCGGCACGCCGAATTCGTGCATCACCGCCTGCGCGGCTTCGTCGATATGGCGGCGGGCTTCCGCTGACCCCGGCGGCGCGGCTTGCCCTTGCTGCGCGGTCGCGCCCAAGGCGACCAAGGCCACCCACGCCAGCGCCGACAAGGCGGCGCGGCGGGTTCGGTCAACGCGCTTTCTCATGCTTGCATCCCTTCTCTTGCCGTCTCGGTTGAATGCCCGACATAGTACTTACCCTGAATTCAATTCGACAAGAACTTGGCTATTCTGTACCCCGTCGATTCAAAACCGCGCAGAAGAGACCGGCACTTGTGGCCGGCGCCGACGGAGCAACCGCCCCGGAAACTCTCAGGCAACAGGACTGCGCGCGTCTAGACAATCTGGAGAGAGGCGCCGTGCGCGCCCACCGAAGGGGAACCCGCCGCCGTCAGCGCCGCGGGTGAAGCTCTCAGGTACCAAGACAGATGGGGTGCTGCGGCCATATCGGCCGCGGCCACCCAATCTGGAGCCATCATGCCCCGCATCGCCATCATTGGCGCCGGTATCACCGGCGTCACGTCCGCCTACGCCTTGTCCAAGCTCGGATACAAGGTCACTGTCTACGACCGCCAGCGCTACCCGGCCATGGAAACGTCCTACGCCAACGGCGGCCAGCTGTCGGCCAGCAACGCCGAAGTCTGGAACAGCACGGCCACGGTTCTGAAAGGGTTGCGCTGGATGTGGCGCAAGAACGCGCCGCTTTTGCTGAACCCTAAATTCAGCTGGCACAAGTATTCATGGCTGGCGCAGTTCATGGCGCAGATTCCGAACTACCGGGCGAACACCATCGCCACCACGCGGCTGGCGATCGAAGCGCGGCAGCATCTTTTCGACATGGCCGAGGCCGAAGGCATCGATTTCGATCTGGAGCGCCGCGGCATTCTTCACATCTATCACGAGGCAGCAGGCTTCGAGGCCGCCCGCCGTTCCAACACGTTGCTGCAGGCAGGCGGCCTGGAGCGCTTTGCCGTGTCCGGCAGCGAAGCCCGCAACATCGAACCCACGCTGCAAACGGATTGCTATGGCGGGTTCTACACGCCCTCGGACGCCACCGGCGACATTCATAAGTTCACCAGCGGGCTGGCGCGGGCGTGCGCACGCCTTGGCGTCACGTTCATGCAGGACGCCGACGTCGGCCAGATCGGCCGCGGCACCCCTCCCTATGTGCTGGACGTCCTGCGCGATGGCGGCACGGTGCGTGAACAGCACGAGGCCGATGCCATCGTCATCTGCGCCGGCGCGGTCAGCCGCAAGTTCGCCCGACAACTCGGCGACTCGCTGAACATCTATCCCGTGAAGGGCTACTCCATCAGCGTGCATCTGGACGACGCGCAAAGCCAGGCCGCCGCGCCCCGCGTCAGCCTGCTGGACGAGGCCGCCAAAATCGTCACCAGCCGGCTGGGCGACCGCTTCCGCGTGGCGGGCACGGCGGAGTTCAACGGCTTCAATATGGACATCCGCGCCGAACGGGTGCAACCGCTGGTCGACTGGACGCGCAAGCACTTTCCCGGCATCCGGACATCGCGCGTGGTGCCGTGGTGCGGCCTGCGTCCCATGACGCCCAACATGATGCCGCGCGTGGGCCCCGGCAAGCGGCCCGGTGTGTTCTACAACACCGGGCATGGCCACCTGGGCTGGACCCTGTCGGCCGCCACCGCGCAGATGCTGGCGGCAAGCGTCGGAAAGACGCTGCCGCTGCCTGGATAAGGCGTCCGATCAATACCGCCAGGTCACGCCCACGGAGCCGGCATTCTCGCGATTGCCGCCGCCGTACTGGCCGCTGTAGGTAACGCCGATGGTGGCGGAACGCGATACCGCCAGCTCCACGCCCAGCTCGGTGAACGCCGCATCGCGCGCCAACGGTGCGCCCGAGACCGTGAACGGTTGGCTGCCATTGAACGCCAGACGGGTACGCGAATCGACGTCGCCGAACGCATGGCGCCAGCCCGCTGCGGCACGCAACACGCCTTCGGTCTTGCCCGCGGTGAACGCCGTCTTGCCGCGCAGGCCAAGCGTGGTCGTGGTCAGCGAATTGCGGTTGCTTTCGCCGCTCAGTGCCGCCACGCCACCCGATTCCTGGAAGCCGCGGGTCCGCGTATCGGACCACGCCACGCCTGCGAAGGGCTCCAGCTGGGCGCGCTCGGCCACCGGCAGGGCATAACCCAGTTCGGTGAAGAGCTGACCGGTGCTGGCGCCGTAATCGGCGGTCAGCTTGTCTTGCTGTCCCGCGACCACGACGTTGCGCGTGGTGGAAATGTCGTGCCAGGTATAGCCCGCGCCGACCAGCAGGTTGAGCTTGCCCGCGCCGGCCTGGAAGGCCTTGCCGCCATAGACCGTCGCGCTGTAGCTATCGACATCCGCCTTGGACGAATTCGCATCGACACGGATGCGGCTGTCGGTGTAGCCCAACGCACCGCCCAGGCGCCAACCGCCACCCACCGCGTGGTCCGCACCGACGAACACGCCGCCGGTACGCTGATCCACGCGTGACGCGTTGTCGTTACCGCCAAGCGTCTGCCAGGTACCGACAAGCTCGGCCCACGCGGGTTGCGCCTTCGAACTCGGCAACGCCGAGGCCGGCGTCGCGCCGCCCGCTTGCGCGGTCGCCTCGCCCGCCGCCAGGCCGGCATCCAGATTGGCACGCAAGCTCTTGAACGGCAGGTTCCTCGACAGCCCATTCAGGTTGTTCAGGCTGGACGTGACGCTGGCGTGCGCCTCGCCCGACAGGTTGTCGAAGACGCCTGCGGGCGCGCCTTGCGGCAAGGTCAACACATACTGGTACAACGGATTCGCGCCCGACAGGCTGTCCAGCGCCGTCGCGGCGGCACGCTGGTTCGACGTGCCTGCCGCGTCGGCAAAACGCATCGGACGCGTGCCCGGCGTGGAAGGCGTGGACGGGTCGACGGGCACGCGCTTGCGGTCCAGTCGCAACGTGACGGCCTGGGCGTCATAGCCCAGGTTCGCATCCAGATACGCAAACGTGGACGAGGCGGACGAAAACGCCCCGTTGATGCGGTTGGCGGTCAGAATCGTGTAGCTGCGCTCGCCCGCCAGATTGCCGTCAGGGCCGACGTGGAGTACCGAACCGCCCAGGTTGGCGGTGCCGCCGACGGCGATGCGATCGCTGTCATTGGATAGCGGATCTGCCTCAACCCGGTACACGGAATCGGCTTCCAGCGTCAGGTCGCCGGCCACATGCAGCGTGCCGATGGAATTCCCCGGCGCGATGATGCCGCCTGCCTGCACGGTGGCGCCGCCTACGGAACCGGTCCCTTGCAGCACGCCATTTTGGGCGACCGTCACTTGGCCACCAAGTTTGCCCTGCCCGTTAACGCCGACCGACAACACCCCTTGTTCGACGCGAGTGCTACCGGCAAAGGCGGAACTGTCGCCGGTGAACGCCAGCATGCCGGCGCCGGTCTTGGCGAATGCGCCGGTTCCCGACAAAACGCCTGAATAAGTGCTCGATTGTGGCGTGTCCAGATTCAGCGCCCCGGCAGCCGCCAGATTCACGTTGCCGGAAAAAGTACCGCCCGTCGCCGCCAGCGTGCCTGCCGCGACGCGCCAGGTCTGCGCGCTGCGGCCCGTCAGGGTCAGCACGCCCGCGCCGGTCTTGGTGGCCTCGCCAGCCCCCGAGATGTCGCCGGCGAACGTGCCGTTGCCTGCCTGATCGAACACGACGAAGGCATTGTTCTGCAGGCTGCCGCGGATCGAGTCCGCGTTGCCCACCAGCGTGCCCGCCTCGACACGCGTGTTGCCGTAGGCGTTGTTGCCTGTCAGCACCAGCGTGCCCGCGCCAAGCTTGACCAGATCGCCGGCGCCCGACAGCGCCTGGCTCACCGTGAAGCGATTGGCGGCCGACGCGATATCGAACGCCCCACCCTGGGCGCTCCATTGCAGGTTGCGCCCGGTCTGCGAGAAAGTGTCGCCGGTGACACGCAACGTGCCGCCGTTGAAGGCCAGGCCGCCCGAGCTGTCACCCAGACTCGCATCCTGCGACACGCTCAGCACGCCATCCGATATCCGGGTGCCCCCCGTGTGGCTGTTCGCGCCGTCCAGCACCAGCGTGCCGCCGCCCGTCTTGTCCAGCCCGCCGCTGCCCTGGATCGGCGCACCGATGAAGGCGGTCACGCCCGCCAGCACCCGCAGCTCGCTGCCGTCCGCTGCGGTCTGCAACGAGCCGCCCGCGCCCGCCAGCGGGCCGATCTGCCAGCCATCGGAGAGGAACTGCAGGCCCTTGAATACCTGAGCGCCAGAGACCGAGACGACTCCTGCCACATCCGAGAACACGGCATGTTGCGCGCCCCACGCCCCTGACCAGCCGGATTGGCCATCAGCCTGCCATTGCATGTGGCCCGCCCCCCAGACGCCCGAACCGCCGCGCCAAACCAACAGGGATTCCGGGACGCCTGCGGGCACAATACGCAAGTCCACCATACCGGTGCGCGTAGTATCGACAGAGATTTGGTCTCTGGAGTGGCCGGTAGGCACTGTGTCCAGCACCAGGCCCGTTCCGCTCAGCGTACCGCCGTAAGTGAACAGGCGGTAATAGCCGATCGTGGGCTGTCCGTTGTCGCGGACCTGAAGCTTGGCGTTCAGGTCGAGATCGCCCGATACACGAGTCGTACCCGTCGTGCCGGCGCTGCTGCCATCGGCGCCCGCGGTGCCCAGGTAGTAGCGCACCGTGGAACCGTCCTTGAGCGCCAAATCGCCATTGACGCGCAGGCGGGTAAAACCCGAACTGACCAGCATGCCGCCAGCCAGCACGTCCGTTGTGCCAACGCTGCCGTTGCCTTGGATCCGCCCACCGGAGTTCACCGTCACGGTGCCGCCCAACGACCCGCCCCACATGAGGAGTTCTCCGCCGTTTACGACCGTGTCGCCGGTGAAGGCGGAACCGTCAGCCAAGAAGTACAGCTTGCCAGCGCCAAGCTTATTCAAACGCCCTTGCCCCGACAGCCTGCCGGACAGGTTTATATCATCTGAGTGATTGAATCCAAGCTCGGAGCCTCGGGCGGCATTGATATCCAGATAGCCCGCCGAGCCTCGCGTTCCGCCTTCTCCGAAATGCAGCGCGCCTTCCCTCACCTCGACAAGACCTTCATTGGTGGCAAGGCCGCCCAAAACCGTCATTTTTCCGGCACCGATCTTTGCCATCGTGCTTTGATAGATCGATATCACGCCATCAACGGAAAAATCATTGCCGCGGTTGAATATCAACTTTGCGCCCGGCGATGTGAGGACCGCGCCTGTACCCACGGAGCCAGACTCTCCACCATTGCCGAGTTCAAGTGTGCCTCCTCCTAGAATTTTGGTCTCTCCGCTATAACTGTTGTTGGCGGTAAGAATGACGTGACCCGAATCCGTAAAGGAAAGCGCGCCCGCTCCCGAAATCTGATTGTCGATAATCACGGTGCCGGTGTGCTGCAATGAGAGCTGGCCGTTGTTGACCACTGGACCTGTTCCGAGCACACGTCCCTGCGGCGTGAAACCTGGGCCGTTGAAGGACGTCAGGACAGCCCCTGCATCGATGGTCGTCATTCCGCTGTAGGTATTGACGCCCCCCAGCCCCACCATGGATTGGTCCGTTACCTCGATGCCACCGGTGCCGGAGATATTGCCCATTACGCCGCCGTTGAACTGCTTGAACACCAGCGCACCGTTGTTGACTACTGCCTGGCCGGGATTGGCGTACGTTCCTTGGTTCGTCAGTTCCAGAGTCCCTTCGGCGATGGTGACAGGCCCCGCAACGCCGATCGAGCCAGATAGCGTCAGCGTTCCCGTCGACGTCTTCCTCACTTCGCTGACGCCACGGATCCACCCCGCATAGCTCCCTTGCTCGATGGTCAGCGGCTGCAACCCGTCATAACTGGTGACAACGGTGCCGGCCCCCTGCAGATTCTTGATATGGCCGGCGGACCCGACGAAGTCGAGCGTCGCGTTCCGCCCCACGCGGGTTTCAGTGGCCTGGCTCGTTACGTCGCTGAGTACGCTGCTGCCCATGCCGTTCTTCAGCGTCCCGCCAACCACATTCAACTTGGCTTGGCTGCCGATTGACACAGGGATATATTGTTCCAGCACGATTTGGCCGTCCGCGCCGTCCAAACCAAATTGCGCAGTACCTCGAATATCCAGACCGCTGCGAATCGACAGCATGGCGGCCTGTTGCGCCGCTACCGTACTGGTTTTTCCATCCGCGAACGTCAGCGTCTGGGAGAACTCCAGCGTTTGAAACTGAAGCGGGTCGACAATCAGTGATCCCCCGTTCAGCATGATTTCGTCGTTATCGAGCGGCTGGCTGGGAATGGAGCGCATCTCTCCTTCACCGATCACCGTGGCATGCGCCATCGCAGAACCCAGCAGCATCGCGCCGCCGATCGCCCATGCCGGGACGAAACTGCGGGAAATCGCCACCGCCAGCGGGCGGCGCGTCATACCCCGGGGAAATTCATTTCTGGCCATACCGCCATATTGCGTGGCGTAATGCGGTGCTTTCTTGTTTCTCGTTTTCATACCGGATTTTTATAATCTGAGGGTTATTAACCCAGGCATATGCCTGATGCGGCTCATACTCAACTCACGCAAGCCGCGAAATAATAACCCACATTTTTTTACATTGACTCTTAATCCGATACATCTACCTGACGGTATTCCGAGGATCGCCGTCGGCGGCCGCGCCGTCCGCGCGTGATCAGCCGCCCCGAGCACCGGGGACGCCGCGGTAATCCCCCAGCGCCCGACAGCATCCCGCCCTGCGGCACAGACTCACTGATAGCGTTCGCGATAGCCCACGGGCGACATGCCGCAGTACTTATTGAAGATGTCGCGAAAGGCTTTGGTGTCGTTGTAGCCCACCTCGTACATCACTTCCGCCACGCTTTTTCGCGACGACTCCAGACGCTTCTTCGCCGCCTCGATACGCACCCGTTGCACGTATTCCACGATACTGTTCCCCGTGGCTTGCCGGAAGCGGCGTTCCAACGTGCGGCGGCCCATTGCGTGACGGCCGGCCAGGTCTTCCACGGTGATCTTCTCGGTGTAGCGGCCTTCGATGTAATCCTGCACCGCGCGCACGACCTCATCGGCGTGGCCCTTCTGCCCCGTGAACACCGAAAACGGCAGCTGGCTCTGCCGGCTCCAGTCCAGCTGGAAGTACTTGGCGCACCAGATGGCGGTGTCGCGGTCCGTGTATTTCTCGATCAGATGCAGCACCAGATGCGCCGCCGAAAACGCGCCGCCGCTGGTGTAGACGCCGTTGTCCGCCATGACGACCCGGTCGCTGACCCATTGCACATTGGGGAAAAGGCTGGCGTACAGGTTCTGCGCCACCCAATGCACCACGGCTTGCTGCCCGTCCAGCACCCCGCCCGCCGCCAGTAACGCCGCCCCCATGCAGAGGCTGGCGACTTCGCCGCCCTCGCGATGATGCCGCGACAACCAGTCGATCAGTTCGCGGTTGGACAGCACGGCGTCCGACACCGCGCCCAGCAGCGGCGGCGCGATGCAGATGTCGATGTCGGTGGCGTCGGCCAGCACCATGTCGGCCTGCACCTTGATGCGCCCGTCGTCCAGGCTGACCTCGCGCGTCAGCGCCAGCGTGCGCACCCGGAAACGCGGCTCTTGGCCATGCGCCACCAGATACTCATTGGCGACCAGGAAACCGTGGCGCGCGGTCTCCAGGGAAGCGATGTTCGCTCCCGTCGGCAATAGGAAAGCGACGTTTTTCATGGGAGGAAGGTCCGCGCGACAGGCACCGCGGAGCGGCATTTTTGATGACGCCAAGCATACGCCTGCGAGCTGACGCAATCCACCCGCAAGAATGTCGCATTCCCCTATCTGAAATCGCCGCTGATCCCGATACAGTGACATCTGCCGGCTTCACCGCCGGACGGCGGCGGACGTGACCAGCGGGCATGTCTGGCGCCGGCGAAAACAACATGGACCAAAGGAGCGTTTGATGGAAAATTACGTAGATGGTTACCTTCTCGCCGTCCCCAAGGCGAACCTGCCGGCGTACAAGAAAATGGCCGAACAGGCCAAGGACGTCTGGCTCGAACACGGGGCGCTGGACTACCGCGAGTGCGTGGCGGACGACATCGACATGGAAGGCTTTGGCTCGTTCACGGCCGCCGCTGGCGCGAAGGAAGATGAAACCGTGGTGTTCGCCTGGGTCTTGTTCGAAAGCAAGCCCGAGCGCGACCGGATCAACGCCAAGGTGATGGCGGACCCGCGGCTGACCGGCATGTCCTGCGAAGGCGTGTTCGACTTCAAGCGCATGTGCCTGGGCGGCTTCAACACCTTGGTGGGCAAGTAAAAAAAAACGGGCGGGGTGTCGAAACCGGCACCTCCCGTTCGTCGTATCTGCAGGAGCCGCCGGTCCGCATCGACGCGGCGCTCCGTCCCCCTGACAATCAACGATTCTGGAGACACGCCATGGCTACGCCTGCAACGAAGCCCATCCCCGACGGCATGCACACGCTGACCTCGCACATCGTGTGCGAAGGTGCCTCGGACGCCATCGCTTTTTATAAGAATGCCTTCAACGCCGAAGAGCTTGCGCGCTTGCCCGGGCCCAACGGCAAGATCATGCATGCCGCCATCCGCATCGGGGATTCCGTGCTGATGCTGATGGACGACTTTCCGGAATGGGGCACCCTGGGCCCCAAGGCGCTGAAAGGCTCGCCGGTGACACTGCACCTGTACATGAACGACGTGGACGCCGCGATGAAGCAAGCCGTGGCCGCGGGCGCCACCGTGACGATGCCCGTCGCCGACATGTTCTGGGGCGACCGCTACGGCCAGGTCGTGGATCCGTTCGGCCATCGCTGGTCCATCGCCACGCACAAATTCGATTATTCGCCCGAGGAGATCCAGCAGAACATGGCCAAGATGGGCGAAATGACCGGCTGCGGCGATGCGGCGGCGGCAACTGCCGCCAAACAATGAACGCGGCGCGTCGGCGCGTGGCAATGTGAAAGCCCGCAGCGGTCGGACCCTGGAGGGTCCAGCCGCTGCGGGCTTTTTTGCGACGGTCCGAGACTTACTGCGGATACGGCCCCAGGAAATCCAGCTTGCCGATTTTTACGCCCGCGTTGCGCAAGATCGCATAGGCGGTCGTGACGTGGAAATAGAAGTTGGGCAGCGCGAACGTCAGCAGGTAACCATCGCCCTGGAATTCCGGCTTGAAGTCGCCAAAGTTCACAACGATTTTGCGGCTTTCCGCGCCCTCCACCTGTTCAGGCGTCACGCTTTGCAAATAGGCGATGGTGTCGGCGATGCGTTGCTGCAATTGCGCGAAAGTCGTCTCTTCGTCGGGAAACTTCGGGGCTTGCCCCTGGGACAGACGCTGAGCCGCGAACTTGGCGGCGTCGCTGGCGCGCTGAACCTGGCCGGACAGCGGATACATGTCGGGCGCCAGGCGCGCATTGACGAGCACGGAGGGGTCGAGCCCTTCGGCCTGGGCATGGGCGACCGCCTTTTCAAGCAGATCGGCCAGCACGGTCATGCCGCGAACGAAGACAGGCACGGACGCCTGATAGATAGAAAGGGACATGGCGAAGATTTCCAAAAAAGCCAGCCTGGGCGAAGCACACGCTCCGCCTGCGTCAGGAATGCGGCGATCTTACCGCCGCGCCGCCCGGTTTCCCCGGCAGCCTGCCCCGACAACTGCATTCCCCATTCCCGAACAATAGCGCCTGCGCGACGACGCCTAGGGCTCCGGCTGGCCCGCGCCCGTCCGGCGCAAGCCCTGGAAAAAACGCCATACCAGCGCCGACGCGTCGGGGCCGCCGCGCGCATGGTATTTCACCGACGCGTCGCCACCGCTCCAGGCATGCTCGATCCGCGTGATTTCGCACAGGCGCAATACGGTCTTGCGCCCGCGCAGCAGGTCCACGCGGCGGTATGCCTTGTCAGTACCCAGCCCCAGCACGCGCTCCATGGGAACGTCTTCCGGACGCGGGTCATTCAAGGCGCGGAACTGTTCGAACAACTGTTTGGCGTTGCGAGGCGCCACCGCCGGATCCAGTTGCCCGTGGAGGATCAATGCCGGCATGCCCAGGCGGAACACGGCGGGGTCGGCCACGCCTTCCAGCAACGGCAGCAACGGCTTGAGGCTGCCGCGCCGCATCGTGCCGATACCGCTGGCGGCGCTATGCGCATCGCCCACGACAGGGCCGGAGTGCATGGCCACGGCGGCAATCAGTGAGGGGTGCCGCAACGCCACCAGCGCCGCCATGCCCGCCCCCGCAGACAACCCCGCGATGTAGACCCGCTCCGGGTCGAGGCCGTGCCGCGCGATTTCCGACCGGATCAGCGCCGCGATTAGATCGGCTTCCGCGCCGCCGTGCAGCGCGTCGGGTTGGAACCAGCGCCAGCATCGCTGGACCTGGCGCGTCATGGACTGCTGCGGATACAGCACCATGAAGCCCCCGGCATCCGCCCACTGGTTCATGCGCGTGCCGCGCGCGAACGCCAACGCGGTTTGCCGGCAACCATGCAGCATCACGACCACGGGCATGCCTGCGCGTGGCCCGGGCGCGGGCGTATAACGGGCGAAGGTCAATTGGCGTCCCGCGCCATCGGAAAACTGCCGCGACGATTCCCATCGCCCGCTGCCCAATGACGCCGCTGCCGCCTGATGGGGCGCGGCGGCCGGCGGCGCAAGCTTGGCCGCCGTCTTTCGCGCCGGCGCAGTGCGCTTCTTTGCGGGCTTCGGGGTCGCCATGCGCAGCGCAGTGCGCTGGAGTTTGCCTAGTTTCTTTGCGGCTTTGAAAAACAGACTGGTAAAACTGCGCGCCATTGCTGGGCCTCGGCCAGTGAACCTTCTTGACATCGCGTCGGTGCCTTGGCACCGCGGGGCCGCTCGCTGCGGCACGCCGACCATCGCGCCCGCACGGTCACGGACGCCTGGAATTCAGAATCTTGCTGCCGGACCGGCACCGCCCGTCAACAATTGCAGACAGGACATCAGGGCCACGGCGATCGTCAGCACGGACAATACTCTGACCACTTTACTGGAGTCGGGACGCGTCAGCATGGCGGTCATCCGCGTAACGATGTATGCCCCTACCATAAGGCCAATTGCCGGAATCATTGGTGTCTCCCCTAAGAGTATCTGTTGTGCGGAGCTGCACGCGCAGCCGCAGACGCGAGCCTGGGAAATAGAATGTGCACCGCCTCTACGGGCAGCTCAGTTCGTGCGTGAAATGTATCACAGAGTAACTTTGCAGCCGGGTATTTCGTCGCAACCCGCATGGGCCCGATTTGCACAAAATCAAACCCTGCCGCATCAGTCCCGCCGCCGGTGCACGGCCCCTTGAGCCCGCGGCACAAAGCGCCTATGGTGGAAGCCTCGCACCAACAAGACGCATTCATGTTTCCGAACGACAGACCCCAGACGCTGGGCGAAGAAATCGCCAACACCATCAGCCACGGCGTGGGCGCGGCAAGCGCCATGGCCGCCGCCCCCTTCCTGATCATCGCTGCCGTACGCCAGGGCGATGCCGCCTTCATCGCGGGCGCGGCGGTCTTCGCCGCCTCGATGTGCCTGCTGTATCTGGCGTCCACCATTTATCACGCGTTGCCGCTTTGCCGCGCCAAGCAGATCTTCAACGTGCTGGACCATTCGGCCATCTACCTCCTGATCGCCGGCACCTATACGCCGTTTGCGCTGGGCGCGTTGCGCGGCCCCTGGGGCTGGACCCTGTTCGGGCTGGTGTGGGGGCTGGCTCTGGTGGGCGTCGGGCTGAAGGCAAGCAAGCGCCTGAACCGCCCGGCCATTTCCACGGGGCTGTACCTGGCAATGGGCTGGCTGGTGATCATCGCGGTGAACCCGCTGATCGAGCGCGTCCCGACCGGCGGATTGTGGTGGCTGGTGGCAGGCGGGCTGGCGTACACGGGCGGCGTGGTGTTTTTCGTGTTCGACAACCGCTGGCGCTACAGCCATTTCGTGTGGCACCTGTTCGTGCTTGCCGGCACCGTCTGCCATTTCTTCGCGGTGCTGTGGTACGCCGCCTGACGGCGCGTCAATCGGCGGCCGCTACCGGCCACCATGCCAGCCATTGGCCCGGCATGGCCGCGATTCATGCTGCCATTCATGCCGCGATAGCGCTGCGATAGGACCCACAGGCTAGTCCCGCCGCAGGTACTCCGTGGGCGGCCGGCCCAGCACACGGCGGAACATCGTGGAGAACGCCGCGGGGCTTTGATAGCCGAAGTCCAGCGCGATGGCGGTTACCGGCTGCCCGGCGGCCAATCGCGCCAGCGCCTGCACCACACAGGCGCGCTGCCGCCAGGCGGAAAACGGCATGCCCGTCTGCAAGCGGAAATGGCGGCTGAAGGTGCGCAGGCTCATGTGCAGACGGTCGGCCCACGCCTGTGGCGGCACGCGCGCGTCGGGTGCGGCGATGAACGCCCGGCACAACGGCGCCAACCGCTTGTCCTTCGGCAAGGGAATATGCAGCGGCAGGACCGGCGCGCGATCGACCTCGTGCAACAGCAGGGCCGCCAGCGCCCCGTCGCGGCCATCCGGTTCGTACAGGGCAGGCATGTCGACCGCTTCCAGCAGCAGTTGCCGCAACAACGGCGATACCTCGACCACCTCGCAGGCAACGCGGTCCGTCCGCGCGGCGCCAGCTTCGATGTAGGCGCTACGCGTGCTGACGTCCAGCATGCGCACCCGATGCGTCACGCCCGCGGGGATCCACACGGCGCGCTGCGGCGGCACCACCCAGTTGCCATCGCGGGTCTCCACCTGCATGACGCCCGTGGCGCCGTACAGCAATTGCGCGCGCCGGTGCGCGTGAGCGGGCAGCAACTGGCCAGACGGATAGTCGTTGCCGATGGCGATCACGGCGCGGTCCAGCGAGTCGTAGCGGTCGATATGGGTATTGCGCATGGCGGGGACAAGGTCGAAATCGCGGGCCGCTTTGGCCGAAACACGAACATTATTGTCCAATCCCATAAAGCAGGCCATTCCCTGCCCGCCTATCGTGACGCTTTTCCAGGGAAAGGAGGAGCGGCATGCTGTATCTGATATTGGCCTTATTCGGTTGCGCAAGCGGCATCACCACGGTGTTGTTCGGCTTTGGCGGGGGCTTCGTGGTGGTGCCGGTGCTGTACGGCGTTTTGACGGCCACCCATGGCGCGGGGGACGCCATCGGCCAATCCGCCATGCACATCGCGGTGGCGACCTCCACTTGCGTCATGATCGTGAATTCAGTCGCCGCAACGCGCAAGCATCAGCGCGCGGGCAACATCGTGCGCGCCTACGTATGGCCGCTGGCCGCGTTTATCGCGGCGGGCGCCCTGCTTGGCGCGTGGGCCGCCACCCGCGCCAGCGGCGATCTGGTGCGCGGGGCCTTCATCGCCTATCTGGGCGTGACGATCCTGGACTGCCTGCTGCGCCAGGGCTTCCTGGCGCAGCAGGACGCGCAGGCCCCGCAACGCTTGGGGCCGGGCGTCGTAGTCGGCGGCGGCGTGGCCATCGGCGCCGTCGCGACGTTCCTGGGCGTCGGCGGCAGCGTGATGACCGTGCCCCTGCTGCGCCGGCGCGGCCTGCCCATGGCCAAGGCCGCGGCAATGGCCAACCCGCTGACGCTGCCGGTCGCCATCGCGGGCACGCTGGCGTACATGGCGGCGGCGCGCGAGCTTCCCGCCCGGCTGGCACCCTGGATCGTCGGTTACGTCGACCTGCTGGCCTTCGGCGCGCTGGCGCTTGGGTCGCTTGCGGGCATCCGCCTGGCCGCCCCGTTCATCCCCCGGATTCCCGATCGCCTGCATGCCCGCGTGTACCTCCTGCTGCTTGCGCTGGTGATGCTGAGCATGCTGCTGATTTGAGCACGCGGCGCGCATCCGGCGCCGCCGCCCGCACACCTAAGGACACATCGCGACCAGCAGCGACTACGAAACCGCGCAAAACGTTTCCGACGCCCGCCCTGGGGCCGCCCTGCCGGGCACGGCCCGGATCCCGTGGCCTGCCGACACAGGAAAACACATCGCGAAACTTGTCCCGTGCCGGGTCCCATCGTCATCATGGTCGGACATTCAAACCGGAACAAGGAGGTTTCATGCAGCGTTCCACTTACGCATTCCTATCCGCCGCCATTTTGACGACGGCGCTCTCCGGTGCTTCCGCCCTGGCGCAGAACGCGAGCCAGCCGCCGGCTCAACCGCAAATGGCCCCCGCCATCACGCAGCCCACCGACCAGCAATTGCAACGTTTCGCCTCCGCATCGCAAAAGGTTTCCGGCGTGGTCGATGAATACCGTCCCAAGGTCGACGCCGCGAAGTCGGACGACGCCAAGCAGAAGGTCGTCCAGGAAGCGGACGCCAAGATGGTGCAGCTGGTGCGTGCGGACGGACTGACCGTCGAAGAATTCAATGGCATCGGCCAGGCCGTGCAGCAGGACCCGAAGTTGAAGCAGCGGGTCATGAACATGAGCCAGGGCGCGCCGAAGTAACCCAAGGCCGGACCGGGGATTGTCCGGCCTGCGCCACGCGTCCTTCGGGCGCGTGGCGCTTTTTCTTGCGCGCTTGGACGCGGGGAAAGCGTTATCCTGACTGCCGTCTTCTTCCACAGGCATGCCCAAGGAGCACGGTATCTTGAACCCGGATCTGACTCTCTATGACCTGGCCGGCGCCGACGCGTCGCTACGTTTCAGCCCCCACTGCTGGAAAACGCACATGGCGCTGGCCCACAAGGGCCTGTCCGCCAAGACCGTGCCCTGGCGCTTCACCGACAAAGAGGAAATCAGCTTTTCGGGCCAGAAACTGGTGCCGGTGCTGGTGCATGACACGCATGTCGTCAGTGATTCATGGCAGATCGCCTGCTACCTGGAAGACACGTTTCCCGAACGGCCGTCGCTGTTCGGTGGTCAGGGTGGCCGCGCAACCACCCTGTTCACGAACGCCTGGGCCGATACGACCTTGGTGCCCGTGCTGGCGCGCCTGTTGCTGCCCGCCATCCACGGCCTGATCCACGAAAAAGACCAGGAGTACTTCCGCGCCTCGCGCGAAAAGCGCTTCGGCAAACTGGAAGACCTGCCCGCAGGCTACGCCGACCAGATCGCCGCGCTGCGGGCGGCATTGCTGCCGCTGCGCCTGACGCTGGGCAAACAGCCTTTCCTGGCGGGCGCCCAGCACGGCTATGCCGACTACGCGGTGTTCGGCATGTTCATGTGGGCGCGTTGCACGAGCCCGCTGGAACTGCTGGCCGAAGACGACCCCGTCCACGCCTGGCGCGAACGGCTGCTGGATGCCTTCGACGGCCTGGCCCGCCGTGCGCCCAGCGCCGCCGGTTGATCAGGTCTTCAGGCGGTAGCCCGTCTTGAAAATCCAGCGCACGCCGATCAGGCACGCCACGAGGAACACCAGCGTCATGCCGACGCTGACGCCCACGCTGACATCCGACACGCCGTAGAACGCCCACCGGAAACCGCTGACCAGATAGACCACCGGGTTGAACAAGGTGGCGGTCTGCCAGAACGGGGGCAGCATCTTGATGGAATAGAAGGTGCCGCCCAGGAAGGTCAGCGGCGTGATGATCATCAGAGGGATGATCTGCAGCTTCTCGAAGCCGTCGGCCCAGACGCCGATGATGAAGCCGAACAGACTGAACGTGACGGCCGTAAGCACCAGGAAGCCCAGCATCCAGATCGGATGCGCGATCTCGAACGACACGAACAGGCGAGCCGTGGCCAGCATGATCAGCCCCAGGATGATGGACTTGCTGGCCGCCGCCCCCACGTAGCCCATGACGATCTCCACATACGAGATGGGCGCCGAGTGGATTTCGTAGATGGTGCCCGAGAACCGCGGCATGTAGATGCCGAAGGACGCATTGGCGATGCTTTGGGTAAGAAGCGACAGCATGATCATGCCGGGCACGATGAACGCGCCGTAGCTGACCCCGTCGATCTCGACCATGTGCGAACCGATGGCCGAGCCGAACACCACGAAGTACAGCGACGTAGAGATGACCGGCGACAACACGCTTTGCATCAGCGTGCGCCAGGCGCGGGCCATTTCAAACAGGTAGATAGCGCGGATGGCGTAGAAGTTCATGATTGACCGTGTACCAGGCTGACAAAGATATCCTCAAGCGAGCTTTCCGATGAATTCAGGTCCGTGAATTCGATCTCGAGCCGGCTGAGGTCGTGCAGCAGCTGGGACATCTGCCCGCCCCCCTGGTTGTCATAGGTATAGACCAGCTTGTAGCCATCGGCGGACAAGTCCAGCTGATAGGCGTCCAGCGCGGTCGGAATGCCCGGCAACGGCGCTTTCAAGGTCAGGCTCAGCTGGCGTTTGCCCAGCTTGGCCATCAGCGCGTCCTTTTTTTCGACCAGGATGATCTCGCCCTTGCGGATCACGCCAATGCGGTCGGCCATTTCCTGCGCTTCCTCGATGTAGTGCGTGGTCAGGATGATGGTGACGCCGCTTTCACGCAGGCGCCGCACCATTTCCCACATGCCGCGGCGCAGCTCCACGTCCACGCCCGCCGTCGGCTCGTCCAGGAACAGAATGGCAGGTTCGTGCGACAGCGCCTTGGCGATCATGACGCGACGCTTCATGCCCCCCGACAGCGCCATGATCCGGCTGTCCTTCTTGTCCCACAGGGACAGGTCGCGCAGCACTTTTTCGATATAGGCGGGGTTCGCCGGCTTGCCGAAGAGGCCGCGGCTGAACGTCACGGTGTTCCACACGCTTTCGAACGCGTCGGTGGAAATCTCTTGCGGCACCAGGCCGATCTTCGAGCGCGCGGCACGAAAATCCGACACGATGTCGTGTCCGTCGGCCAGCACCCGGCCGTCGCTGGGATTGACGATGCCGCAGATGATGCTGATCAGCGTCGTCTTGCCCGCGCCGTTCGGCCCGAGCAAGGCGAAGATCTCGCCACGCTGGATTTCCAGGTTGACGCTCTTTAGCGCCTGGAACCCCGACGCGTACCGCTTGGATAAATCCTGAACTGATATGACCGGCTGCACTCGAGCCCCCGACTTGATCGACAGCTGGAGATTTTACCCGCCGCGCCGTTACCGCTTATTCGGCGTGGCGGAACGCAGTGTTCAGGGTGTGGCGACTAACGGCCCCAACGCAGCACCAGGGGGTCGAGCCGGCGGGCGGTTTCCAGCAGGCCCTGGCGAACCTCCGGGCGCATCGGCGGGAACGGATGGCGGGGTGCCTCGCAGTCAATCACGCCACCGGCTTTCATCAACGCCTTCGCCGTCAGGATGCCGCCCTGGCGGTTTTCGTAGTTGATCAGGGGAAGCCAGCGCTCGTACAGGCGGTAGGCCTCGTCGCGCCGCCCGGCGCGGTGCGCCTCGATGATGGGGCGAATGCCGTCGGCAAAGCCGCCGCCCGTCATCGAACCCGTGGCGCCGGCATCCAGGTCGGGCAGCAGGGTAATGGCCTCCTCGCCATCCCAGGGCCCTTCCACCGCCGCGCCGCCCAGTGCGATCAGGTCACGCAGCTTGGAGGCCGCGCCTGCCGTCTCGATCTTGAAATACGACACCTGGGGAATCTCGCGCGCCATCTTCGCCAGCAGCGTGGCCGGCAACGGCGTGCCAGCCACCGGCGCGTCCTGGATCATGATGGGGATGTCCACCGCGTCGGACACCTGCTGGAAAAAGGCCTCGACCTGCGCTTCGGGCACGCGGATCGTCGCCCCGTGGTACGGCGGCATGATCATCAGCATGGCAGCGCCCTGGTCCTGCGCCTGCCGGCTACGCGCCGCGCAGACCCGGGTGCTGAAGTGCGTGGTCGTCACGATGACGGGCACGCGGCCTGCCACGTGTTCCAGGATGGTCCGCGTCAGCACCTCGCGTTCTTCGTCCGACAGCACGAACTGTTCGGAGAAGTTCGCCAGAATGCACAGGCCGTCCACGCCCGAGTCGATCATGAAGTCGACCGCGCGCTTCTGGCTGGGCAGGTCCAGGCCACCCGACTCGGTAAAGGGGGTGGGCACCACCGGAAAGATGCCGCGATAGCGCGGCGCCTGGCTCGTGGGGGTCGTGGGGGTCGTGGGGGTCATTGTCATCGCGGGCCTATTCGATGATGTTGAAATCGTTCAGATACTCGGTCTTCAGCGTCAGGCCCAGCCCCGGCTTGTCATCATCCAGGTCGATGAAACCCTCTTTCGCCACCGGCTCGCCGTCAAAGATGTAGTAGAACAGCTCGTTGCCGACTTCCACGTCGAACATCGGGAAATACTCACTCATGGGCGAGGCCAGCGTGCTCATCGTCAAATGGTAGTTGTGCATTTGCCCGGCGTGCGGAATGACCGGCACGCTGTACGCTTCGCACAAGGCATTGATCTTGTGCGCCGCCGTGATGCCGCCCACGCGGTTCGTGTCGTACTGCACCACCGACACCGCCTTCTTATCCAGCAACTGCTTGAATCCGTACAGCGAAAATTCGTGCTCGCCCCCCGAGATCGGGATCGACGTCAGCTGGTTCAGTTCGGCGTAGCCGTCGGTGTCATCGGCAATGACGGGTTCTTCCAGCCAGCGGGGCTCGAACTTCTCTAGCTTGGGCAAGATACGCTTGGCGTATTCCAGGTTCCAGCCCATATAGCACTCCAGCATCAAGTCGGTGTCGTAGCCGATGACCTCGCGCACGGCCTCGACCGACTTCAAGTTCTCCGCCACGCCTTTCTGCAGGTGCGCCGGCCCGTAACCGAAACGCATCTTGAACGCGGTGAACCCCTGGTCCAGGTAGGTCTGCGCCTCTTCCTGCATGGCCTTGAGGTCGGTGCGGTACAGCTTGGAATAGTAGACCGGGATCTTTTCCTTGGTGCGGCCGCCCAGCAACTTGAAAACGGGCTTGCCCACCGACTTTCCCAGGATGTCCCAAATGGCCAGGTCCACGCCCGATATCGCCGCCATCGTCACGCCCTTTCGGCCCCAGGCGTGCGTGGCGCGGTACATACGCTGCCACAGGTATTCGTAGTCCCAGGGGTCGTGGCCCACGACCAGCGGCGCAAGGTATTGGTCGATGATGGCCTTGGCCACGCGCGGGGCCAGCGCCACATTGCCCAGGCCCACGATGCCGTCGTCCGTTTCCACTTCCACAACGGTCCAGCCGTGGAAGCGGAACGTGCTCATGGTTTCTTGCTTGGAATACAGCAGGTCCATGGCGTTGGAGCAAAAGTTGCCTTGCGGCGGAACGGTCTTGCCGGTCCATTCGAAAACGCGAGCGCGGACGGATTTGATCTTCATGTCGGATTCCTACTTGGAAGACGGGAAACGGTGCGAGACGCCCATGCGGCAGGCGATCAGGAAGGCTTGCCAGGTGGCCTCCACATTGGCGCGGCCCTGGCCCGCGATGTCGTAGGCGGTGCCGTGCGCCGGCGTGGTGATGGGGATGGGCAAGCCGCCCTGCACCGTTACCCCGCGCGCGAAACCCAGCAGCTTGATCGCGATCTGGCCCTGGTCGTGGTACATGGTGACGATGGCCTGGAACTCGCCGGCCTGCGCCCTCAGAAAGATGGTGTCCGCCGGAAACGGCCCCTGCACGGGCAGCCCTTCGTCGTTCAGTTGGCGCACGGCCGGCGCGATGATGTCGACCTCTTCGCGCCCGCAGGTGCCGCCATCGCCGCCATGCGGGTTGAAGGCGGCCACCGCCACCCGCGGCGCCGCGATGCCGTTGGCCTGCAGTGACCGGTAGATCAGCCGCGTCGCCGCCTTGATGCCGTCGACGCTGAGCGCCGCCGCCGCGTCCTTCAGCGGGATATGCGAAGACACGCGCGACGTCCACAAGTCGCCCAGCGTATTGAATTCGCAGAAATAG
Organism: Achromobacter sp. MYb9; assembly: GCF_002975275.1. Taxonomy (GTDB): domain Bacteria; phylum Pseudomonadota; class Gammaproteobacteria; order Burkholderiales; family Burkholderiaceae_B; genus Achromobacter. The sequence goes on from NZ_PCOQ01000004.1 coordinate 221,665, forward strand.
CCGGTGACGCCCAGGTATTGCGCGAAATGATGCAGCTCGTCGTCGTGCCCTAGCCCGCCCAGCTTCATGGCGAACTTGTTCAGCGGCGCAAAGCAGATGGCATCCACATGACCGTCGCGCGCGGCGTCCATGCAAGCATCCAGCACGCGCAGCACCGACGCCCCGCCCGCCGCCTGGGGTTGGCCCACCGTCACCTGGTCGGGCCGGATCGTGTCCTTTTCCAACCACGCCGGCAGGCGGGTGTCCGGCCGGCCGCGCACCGCCTCGATGCTGTCCACCGGCTGGGTGGCCACCTGCACGCCGGCCACGCGTTGGCCTTCGCGCCAGAGCCAGGCGTCGCCCACCAGCACGATGTTGGCCATCTGGCAGGCCTCCGGCTTGGCGAGCAGGCGGGCGATCAGTTCAGCGCCGATACCGGCGGGGTCGCCCAGGGTCAGGGCAATAACGGGTTTTGGCTGCGGGTTCATGCTGGAGTCATTCCACGGAAATGTTGTTCTTCTTGATGATGCCGGCGTAGCGCTGGTTCTCGGCTTTGTGAAACTGCGCAAACTGTTCCTGGCTCATCGGGGTGATATCGGCGCCGATCGCCTGCAGGCGTGCCTGCGTGTCGGGCAGCGCCAGGATCTGGTTGACGTCGTCATGGATGCGTTTCTGGATGGCGGCGGACGTGGCGCTGGGCATGTAGATGCCGTACCAGGCGCTCATTTCGACGCCCGGCACGCCGGCTTCGGCCATCGTCGGCACATCCGGCAGCTGGGCATTGCGGCGGGCGCTCAATACCGCCAGCGCGCGCACCTTGCCGCTCTTGATATGCGGGATGACGGACGACGCGGTTTCAAAGGCAATCTGCACCTGTCCGCCCATCAGGTCGACCATGGCCGGGCCGCTGCCACGGTAGGGAATATGCGTCATCTGCACCCCGGTCGCGTCCTTGAAGAGTTCCGCCGCAATGTGCTGGGTGCTGCCCGAGCCGCTGCTGGCGAAGTTGTATTCGCCCGGCTTGCGCTTCAACAGCGCGACCAGATCCTGCACCGATTTCGCCGGCACCTCGTTGTTCACGACCAAAATATTCGGTACCGCTCCCACGAACACCACCGGCGTCAGGTCACGGTCGTTGTCATAGCTCAGTTTCAACAGGTGGGGCGCGATCGCATGGGCAGTCGACACGCCCATCACCATGGTGTGGCCATCCGCCGACTTCGCGGCCAGGTCGGCCGCCAGCGTATTGGACGCGCCGGGCTTGTTCTCGACGACGACCGTCTGCTTGAGCATCGGCCCCAGTTTGTCCGCCACGGCGCGCGCCATGGCATCGGTGCCGCCGCCGGGCGCGGACCCGACCAACAGGCGAAGCGGTTTGGTGGGCCAGCCAGCGGCTTGCGCCTGAGCCTGCGCCGCCCCGGGGGGCAGCGCGGACAGGCACAGGGCGCCCGCCGCCAATGCGGCCACTACACGGATCTTCATGGTTGTCTCCTTGATGATTCTTTGCCGCTCGGGGCAATTTGTTGTGAAGTCATCTTATGAAGAACATCCGTTTCCGTAAAATGAAACTTTTGCACCAACCGTTCACCTAAGGCGATCAATCATGGAACGCAATCTGAACGTCGCCGGCCTGCTGGCCCGACTGCGCATGCGCCAGGTCGTGCTGCTGCTTGCCATCGACGACCGTGGCACCCTGCGCGCCGCCGCGCAACAGTTGAACATCACCCAGTCGGCCGCCAGCAAGATGCTGCACGAACTGGAATCGGCGCTGGGGCAACCGCTGTTTGGACGCGTGGGTCGCGGGCTGGCGTTGACGCCCGCCGGCGAGTGCGTCATGGGGCATTTCCGTGGCATGCGCGGCACGGTGTCGTCGCTGGCGCGCGAACTGGATGAACTGCGGCTGGGTAGCGCCGGCAAACTCTTTATCGGCAGCATCATGGCGGCCTCGCCCAGCCACCTGACCGACGCGCTGTTGCGCTTGAAGCAGACGTATCCGCTGCTGGCGGTGGAAATATCCACGGGCACCAGCGACCTGCTGATCGCGCAGTTGAATGCGGGCAAGCTGGATGTGGTGATCGGCCGCATGCTGACCCTGTCGGACCGCAACTACGTGTTCCGCCCCATCGGCGACGAAGCCCTATCGGTCATCGCGGCGGTGGACCATCCGCTGGCCCGCAAACGGCGCATCGGCTTCGACGCAATGCAGGCGTATCCCTGGATCCTTCAACCCCAAGGCAGCCCGATGCGCGAGGTGATCGAACACGAGTTCCGATCCCACAACACAGCCCTGCCACCCGGGCTGATCGAATCCTCATCCATCCTGACCACCACCAACCTGGCGATGAAGTCGCGCATGCTGGGCGTGATCCCGGAGTCGGTTGCCAGCCGCTATGCCCGGCATGGCTTGCTGGCGATCCTGCCCTATCAAATCCAGCAGTCGCTGGCGGCATTCGGCAGCATCGTGCCGCGCGACCGCCCCTTAAGTGCCGCTGGCCAGCACTTTGTCGACTTGCTGCATGAAAATGCGTGAAGATAGGCGCACGTTCCAGCGAAAAATGGCACTCAGGACAGTACAATCGTGCATTGCGCGATTCGCGCGTTTCACCTGAGGTTTCCCTGTGAGTGCATTGCCCGCCTGTCCGAAATGCCAGTCCGAATTCACCTACGAAGATGGCGGCGGCTACGTCTGCCCGGAATGCGCGCATGAATGGTCGGCGCAAGACGCCGCGCCTGCGGACGATGATGCCCGCGTCTACCGCGATTCGGCCGGCAACGTCCTGCAAGACGGCGACACCATCACCGTCATCAAAGACCTGAAATTGAAGGGGTCGGGCGGAGTGATCAAGATGGGCACGAAGGTCAAGGGCATCCGCCTGGTCGACAGCGACCACGACATCGATTGCAAGATCGACGGCTTTGGCCAGATGAGCCTGAAGTCGGAGTTCGTCAAAAAGGTCTGACGCAGTGCCCGCCACCTTGGCGGGCACTTCCCTGCTACATGACGACGCGGCACATTACAGCGTGTCGTCCTCGGCTGCTTTCGGCATCAGGTATGCCGTCAGCGTGCTGGACAGGCCGGCCATGACCCACAACACGAAGAACGACACCGTGTAGAAGCCCATGCGCCCGGTAGGAACGTGCCCGAATATCGTCACGTCCAGCGGGTCGATCAGGGCGAATATCAAAGCGCTTCCGGCTGCGGCCGCCAGGAACGACGGCCACAATATCCACATCAATGAACGCAAGCCCATCTGTGTCCTCCCGTCAGGGATTGGCGCGCACGGCGCCAGCGCCTTCGCCGACTTTTGGCGCGGCCTGTTCAATGACCAGGCCGCGTTTGATCACGCCTTCCACGATAGGTTCGTGGGTAAAATTGGCATAGGCGAAGTAGATCGTGATGAAGCACCCGACCATGGCCGCGAACGGTCCGGCCATGAGGATCCAGGGCCAGGGTTCGTAGTACCAGGGCTTGGGCGCCGGGGCAGTTTGTGCAAGGGTCATCAAGTTTGTCCTTTACGTAGTCAGTCGGGCACGTAGAAGCTGGCGGGTTCGTCGGTTTCGATCGGCTGGTTTTCGCCATTGTGGCCGCGCGCGCGTAACGTAATGGCGTGCGCGCCGGGTTCGGCGCCGGCAGGCGCCCGGATCACCATGGGAACCAGCTTGTTGGCCGCGGGTTCCACTTCGACCACGTCCGAGCCCTGCTGCCCCATCATCACGGCCAATCCGGGCATGCCGTCGGCCGACAGGCGCAGGCGCATGGCCGTGTCCGAGGTATTGATGATCTGCAGCCGGTAGACGTTCTCGATCTGGCCGCCCGCGACTTCCCGCCCCAGCGCCCCGCGGTCGCGGATGACGTCTACCCGCAAGGGGTTGCGCATCGCCAGCGACGCCACGAACGCCACCGCCATGATCAGGATCAGCGTGCCGTAGATCAGCACGCGCGGGCGCAGCAAGTGCGAACGCGCGCTTTTTGCAGACAGGCCATCCTGCATGGCGCGGTCCGACGTGTAGCGGATCAGGCCCGGCTCGTATTGCATCTTGTCCATGACCTGCTCGCAGGCGTCGATACAGGCGCCGCAACCGATGCACATGTACTGCAGGCCTTCCCGGATGTCGATGCCAGTCGGACAGACCTGCACGCACAGGCTGCAATCCACGCAATCGCCCAGCCCGACCGCCTTGTGGTCGACCTTGCGCGAACGACCGCCGCGCGGATCGCCGCGACGCTTGTCATAGGTGACCACGAAGGTGTCGGGGTCGACCATCACGCTCTGGAAGCGGGCGTAGGGGCACATGTATTTGCAGACGGATTCGCGCATGAAGCCCGCGTTGCCCCACGTGGCAAAGCCGTAGAACAACATCCAGAACCATTGCCATGGCCCCAGCTGCAGCGTGAACAGTTCATGGCCCAACTCGCGGATCGGCGCGAAATAGCCAATAAACGTGGACCCTGTCCACCAGGCCAACGCGATCCACAGGAAATGCTTGGTGATTTTCAGGCGCGCCTTGCGCCAGGTCCAGGGAGCCTCATCCAGGCGGATGCGCGCAATGCGGTCGCCTTCGACCTTGCGCTCGATCCACATGAAGATTTCGGTGTAGACCGTTTGCGGACAGGCGTAACCACAGAACAACCGGCCCGCCACGGCGGTGAACAGGAACAACGCCAGCGCCGAGATCACCAGCAGCACGGCCAGATAGACGACGTCCTGCGGCCACAGCACCAGCCCGAACAGGTAGAACTTGCGCGCCCCCAGGTCGAACAGCACGGCCTGCCGGCCGTTCCATTGCAACCAGGGCAGCCCGTAGAAGATCAGTTGGGTGATAAAGACGAAGGCGATGCGCCAGCGGGCAAAAATGCCGCTGACGGATCGCGGATAGATCTTGCTGCGTACACCCGCCAGAGTCTGCTCCAGCGTTTCCTGCCCGGGGCGCGGCGGCCGCGTGTGCGGCCGCCAGGGTGGCGGGTCGCCGTCGGGCGGCTTGCCGACGCTTGCGGTTGACCCATCTTCCATTTGCTGCTCCGTCCTGTAAGTCCAATGATGTGGGGGCCGCATGATGCGCCCCCACTTAAGCACCGCTTGCCGCGTTACTGGGCGACGGCATTCGCCGCGGGGTTGGCGACGGCAGGCGTCGCGGTGTTGGCGGCAACCGGCGCCGCCGTCGTCGCAGTGTCCCCAGGCTTGTTCGACAGACCCCACACCCAGGCCGTCAACACTTTGATCTGCTCGGGGTTCAGGATGTGTTCGTGCGCCGGCATGCGGTTGTCGCGGCCGTCCAGGATCGTCTTCACGATCGTGGCTTCCGAACTGCCGTACAGCCACACGTCGTCCGTCAGGTTGGGCGCGCCAAGCAGTGGGTTGCCCTTGCCGTCCACACCGTGACAGGCCACGCAGTAGTTGGCGAACTCGCGCTTGCCGCGGAAGACACGGATGTCGTCCGAGGTCAGGCCGGACAGCGAACGCACGTACTGGGCGATATCGCCGGCCGTCTTGGCGTCGATGGCGGCCTTCCAAGGCGGCATCACGCCATGGCGCCCCTTGGTGATGGTCTCCATGATGATCTCGGGCGAGCCGCCGTAGAGCCAGTCGCCGTCGGTCAGGTTGGGAAAGCTGGGCCCGCCCTTTGCATCCGAACCGTGGCATTGCGCGCAAGTGTTCAAGAACAGGCGCTGCCCCATGTCCAGGGCAGCCTGGTCTTGCGCGACCTGCGGCACCGTCATGGTTTCGAAGCGCGCGTAGATCGGGCGCACGGCCTCGGCCATCTTTGCCTGATGCCGCGCGACTTCCTCGGTGCTGCTGTAGCCCAGTTGGCCCTTGTAGGAACCCAGGCCCGGCATGAAGAACAGGTAGCCCAGCGCGAACACGCAAGCCAGCAGATACATCCAGGTCCACCAGGTGGGGACCGGATTGTTGAGCTCGGTCAGATCACCGTCCCAGACGTGGCCGGTGTCTTCGACCTGGCCGCTGGCCGGCTTGGTGCTGAGCCAACGGCGCTGCGTGTACAGCAGCCACAGGCACCAGACCACGCCGCCCACCGCGACGACCGAGATGAAATATCCCCAGAAGCCATTTACGAAATCGCTCATGACCGATTCGCTCCATCTTGTTGTTCCTGGCCGAACTCGTCGGGCAGGGCGAACGGCAGCATGGCCGATTCGCGGTTGGCGCCCTGGCGGCCGCGCGAGCAGGCCCACCAGACGATGCCGAAAAAGGTTGCCATCGAAATGGCGGTGACGATCGCGCTCAGGTAGCCCACCATGATCAGCCTCCCGTTGCCGCTTGCGCGGCGGGTTGCGCCGCCGACTGCGCGGTCGGCTGAGCGGCCTTCTTCGCGTCTTCGGCCTTTTTGGCATCTTCGGCCAGCTTGGCCTGGGCCTTGCGCACGCCTACGCCCAACGCTTGCAGGTAGGCAACCAGCGCGTCCTCTTCCGTCTTGCCTTCGATGGCCTTGGGTGCGGCCTCGATGTCGGCATCGGTGTAGGGAACGCCCAGGGCGCGCAGCGCCCGCATGCGCTCGGCCACGTTCTGGCCGGTGATGACCGTTTTTTCAAGCCACGGATAGGCGGGCATGTTCGACTCCGGCACCACCTTGCGCGGATCGCGCAGATGGATACGGTGCCAGTCGTCGGAGTAGCGCTCTCCTACGCGAGCCAGGTCCGGGCCAGTGCGCTTGGAGCCCCACAGGAACGGATGGTCGAAGACCGATTCCGCCGCGGTCGAGTACGAGCCGTAGCGCTGCACTTCCGCCGCCAGCACGCGTACCTGCTGCGAGTGGCAGCCGACGCAGCCTTCACGGATGTAGACGTCGCGGCCCATCAGCCGCAACGGGCTGTAGGGTTCCACGCCTGCGACGGGCAGGGTCGTGCTGTGCTGGAAGAACAGCGGAACGATCTGGACCAGGCCCGCGAAGGACACCACCAGGATGCTCGCGATGATCATCCAGCCGATGTTCTTCTCAAGCGTCTGGTGAGAAAAGAAGCCAGGTTTCTTGTTGGCCATGATGTCCTCGTCAAACAGTAGCCGGCTCGGCGGTCGCAACGACCGACGGGCGAGCGGCATGGGGATCGTCTTGCGGAATGGCGGGGTTGACCGGTTGCGCACCGCGCACCGTCATCCACACGTTCCAGGCCATGACGAACACGCCGGACAGGAACAACGTGCCACCCAACAGTCGGATCAGGTAGTACGGAACGCGCGTCTTCAGTTCTTCGACGAAGCTGTAGACCAGCGTGCCGTCGGAAGCGGTATCGCGCCACATCAGGCCCTGCTGCACCCCGGCGATCCACATGGCGGCGATGTACAGCACCACGCCGATGGTCGCGATCCAGAAGTGCAGTTCGATCGCCTTCACGCTGTGCATCTTTTCGCGGCCATACAGGCGCGGGATCAGGTAGTACAGGGAACCGAACGAAATCATGGCGACCCAGCCCAGCGCGCCGGAGTGCACGTGGCCGATGGTCCAGTCCGTGTAGTGCGACAGCGCGTTGACCGTGCGGATCGACATCATCGAACCTTCGAAGGTCGACATGCCGTAGAACGACAGCGCCGTCACCATGAACTTCAGGATCGGGTCGGTACGCAGCTTGTACCAGGCGCCCTGCAACGTCATGATGCCGTTGATCATGCCGCCCCAGGAAGGCGCCAGCAGAATCAGCGAGAACGTCATGCCCAGCGACTGGGTCCAGTCGGGCAGCGACGTATACAGCAAGTGGTGCGGGCCCGCCCACATGTACGTGAAGGCCAGCGCCCAGAAGTGGACGATGGACAGACGGTACGAATAGATCGGACGGCCGGCCTGCTTGGGCACGAAGTAATACATCATGCCCAGGAAGCTGGTGGTCAGGAAGAAGCCCACCGCGTTATGGCCGTACCACCACTGCACCATGGCGTCCTGTACCCCGGCGTAAGCCGAGTACGACTTCCACAGCGACACCGGCATTTCGATGTTGTTGAAGATGTGCAGGATGGCGATGGTAAGGATGTACGAACCGAAGAACCAGTTGGCCACGTAGATGTGCTTGGACCGGCGCTTGATGATCGTGCCGAAGAACACGATGGCGTAGGCCACCCAGACCAGCGTGATCAGGATGTCGATCGGCCATTCGAGTTCGGCGTATTCCTTGCTGCTGGTGAAGCCCATCGGCAGCGTGATCGCCGCGGCGACGATGACGAGCTGCCAGCCCCAGAACGTGAAGGCGGCCAAGGGGCCACAGAACAGGCGTGCCTGACAGGTGCGCTGGACGACGTAGTACGACGTCGTGAACAGCGCGCTGCCGCCGAAGGCGAAGATCACCGCGTTCGTGTGCAGCGGGCGCAGGCGGCCGTAGCTCAGCCATGCGATGTCAAAGTTCAACTGAGGCCAAATCAGCTGCGCGGCGATAAAAACGCCCACAGCCATGCCGACAATGCCCCAAACCACCGTCATGAGCGCGAACTGCCTCACGATCTTGTAGTTGAAGGTATCGGCCTTGCTTGCGATTGCGGCGCAATCGTTCATCACCCTTCCCCTAAAGTAACAAATAGCTCCAGGCTCAGATGATGGGACTAGTCACACAAGTCGGCGTTGATATGGATCAAGCGCCAGCTGGCCGGGCGGGGAACGCGGCGCGGGCACAACGGAACAGCAACGTTATCTACGAATGTTGCAGACGACGCGACGCAAAAACGGGTGGCGGCCCGTTTGTTGGGGGTGCGGCGCGGCGGCGCTCAGCCGCGGCTGGCGGGGCCGCTGTCGTCGTCGCGCAGGATGGCCGTTCCGGCGTTGTCGGTGTCGTCGTACTGACCGTTGAACACGGCCCACCACAGCGATATGCCGATGGCCAGCACGAACAGCAGGGACAGCGGCAGCAACAGGTACAGGATCGTCATTGCGCGGCTTCCAGCATGCCGGAAGTGGTGGCGTCGCCGGACCAGTCGGTGCGGCACAGGCGCCAGGAGTTGTAGGCGACCGCCAGCGACGACACCAGCATGGTGATCGCGGCCAGCCATGGCGTGACCCACCCTACCAGCGCCAGCGGGGTCATGAGCAGGTGCCAGACCAGCGACCCGTAGAGGTTCTGGCGGGCCTTGTGGCGCGCCTGCTGCAAGAGCGCGTTCAGCGCGGCATCGGACATGGTGGGATGCGCCGCCAGCGCCGAGTGCGCCGACGCCATGGCGGTGGGCACCGCCATCGACATGGCGCAAGGGCAGCTCATGACGAGAAGCGCCACCATCACCGGAATGCTGTGCGCGGGATCGATATAGGCCCAGGCGGCAGCCGCGGCCAGCGCAAGGGCCACCTGCGCCATGACAAAGCGGGATGCCAGCCGGTCGGCGCGGGCGCCCAGGTCCAGGCGCTGGGCCTCGACCCGTTCGTGCCGCCGGCCGCCCGACGCGCCGCCGAAGGACTGGCGAGCGCAGAGTTCCAGATAGCGCGCGGTCAGCAGGAAGGCCACGAACATCGTGACCGAGTCGAAATAGACCTCGCCGCGGCCCGTCCAGGTGGCGTGGACGCTGGGGATGAAGGCGGCGACGATGCCAAGCGCCACCGGCACGTCCATGCCGGCGCGGCCGTGGCGCAGGTTGTCGCCGGCATGGCGCCAGATGGGCCAGGCCGAATACAGCACCACGGGGATGGTCAGCGCGAAGCTGGCCCAGTTCATCAGGACGATGGCCCAGTCCAGCGTTTCGAGGGCGTCGGCGGGCATGCTGTCGTGCCGGAGATAGCCGGGCCACGCGAACATCATGACCTGCATCATCGCCAGCCAGGCCAGCGACAGGCGCACCAGCGCATGACGGCGCTGCTGGCGGTCGGCATCGGACAGGCACGCGGGGACGGCGAAGATCGATTTTGCTCGCATGCGCCGATGGTACCCAGCGCTTCGGGTGCACGCCTTGATCTGGATCAAGGCGCTTTGCCCCCTGCACGGGAAGCAACCCGGCGGCGGGATCAGGGGCGCTGCTGACGCAGCACGCCCACCACGGCGCGCATCAACGCGGCCAGTTCGTCCTCGGAGATGGTCAATGCCGGCGTCAGGTAGACCACATTGCCGAACGGACGCACCCAGACGCCGGCCTCGATCAGTCGGCGCTTCAGCGCTTCGCGGTCGGCGATGGCGTCCAGTTCGACCACACCGATCGCGCCCAACACGCGCACGTCGCGCACCCAGGGCAAATCACGGCAAGGCGCCAGGCCCGCCGCGAGCGCGGTCTCAAGCGCCTGCGCCTGGGCGAGGCGGGGCTCGGACTCGAACAGGTCCAGCGATGCATTGGCCGCCGCGCAAGCCAGCGCATTGCCCATGAAGGTGGGCCCGTGCATCAGTGCGTGCGCCGGGTCGTCGGACCAGAACGCATCGAACACCCGGTTGCTGGCCACGGTGGCGGCCAGGGGCAGCGTGCCGCCCGTCAACGCCTTGGACAAGGTGATGATGTCGGGCCGGATGCCGGCCTGCTCGAACGCGAACATCGTGCCCGTGCGCCCGAAGCCCGTGAAGATCTCGTCGAAAATCAGCAGCAGGCCGTGGCGGTCCGCCAGCCAGCGCAGGCGGCGCAGCACTTCAGGGTCGTGCAGCAACATGCCGCCCGCGCCCTGCACCAGCGGCTCGACCAGGATGCCCGCCAGTTGCGGCGCGCGCGTCTCGAGGAATGTGTCCAGCGCCGCCATCGCGGCCTCGTCCCGGGGCAGGTCGACGATATCGTGTTCGGCCAGCATGCCCCGGTACAGGCTGTGCATGCCCTCTTCAGGGTCGCACACCGCCATGGTGCCAAACGTGTCGCCGTGGTAGCCGCCACGAAACGCCAGGAAACGACTGCGCCCGCGTTCGCGCTGGTTCAACCAGTATTGCACCGCCATCTTCATGGCGACTTCGACCGCCACCGAGCCCGAGTCGGTATAGAAGACCCGGTCCAGCCCCGGCCCCAGCAAGCCGGCCAGCCGGCTCGCCAGTTTCAGCGCGGGTTCGTGCGTGAGTCCACCAAACATCACATGCGGCATGGCGTCCAGCTGCGCCCGGACCGCCTGGGCGATGTGGGGATGGTTGTAGCCGTGGCAGGCCGTCCACCAGGACGCCACGCCGTCGATCAGGCTGCGCCCGTCGGCCAGTTCCAGCCGGCTGCCGTGGCTGCGCACGATCGGCAGCGGCGGCGTGGCCGTCTTCATTTGGGCATAGGGGAGCCAGATATGGGGCTGGCCCTGGGCCACCCAGTCGGGCGTGTGCATGATGGACTCCGCAAAAATTGGCGGCGGCCCGGGGGTTTCCAAAGGGTGTGTCCCCCGGGAAACCACCGCGCGCGCCTCCACTACAATGGCCCGCATTCTACGGCCTGGCGCGGGCGCCCCCCTGCCCGGCCGCTGCCGGATCGATTGATGTCAAAGCTGGATTCCCTGTTTTCCTCTGAGTTGGCCGCCGCCGACGACCGCCGCGTGCGCCGCCGCCTTCGCACCGCCTCGGCCGCGCCGCCGGGCCGCATCGTGCTGAATGGCGCGCCCGTGCTGAATTTCTCAAGCAACGACTATCTGGGCCTGTCCAAGCATCCACTGCTGGTTGAACGCGCCCGGGAGTGGGCCGCGCGGCATGGCGCCGGCGCCCAGGCCTCGCGCCTGGTCTGCGGCAACCTGGACCTGCACGAGCAAGTGGAAGCCAAGCTGGCCCGCCTGAAGGGCACGGAAGCCGCGCTGCTGCTGGCTTCCGGTTGGCAGGCCAACGCCGCCGTGCTGCCCGCGCTGCTGCGCGCGGCCGCCGCCCGGGGCGAAGTCGAGCTATATGCCGACAAGCTGAACCACGCCAGTCTGCATCATGGCTGCCAGGCGGCCGGCGTGAAGCAAATCCGCTTTCGGCACAACGACCTTGACCACCTGGAACGCCTGCTGGCGGCCAGAGCCGAAACGGGGTTGGATAAGCCCGTGACCAGGTTCATCGTCACGGAAAGCGTATTCAGCATGGACGGGGACCGGACCGATGTTGCCCGGCTGGCCGCTCTGGCCGACCGTTATCAGGCGTTCGTCTATCTGGATGAGGCCCACGCCACCGGCGTGCTTGGCCCCGGCGGCATGGGGCTGGCCGGGTTGGCGCCCGGCCACATCGATCTGGCCATGGGCACGTTCAGCAAGGCACTGGGCGGATTCGGCGCCTATGTGGCGGGATCCCGCGCACTGTGCGACTACCTGATCAACACGTGTTCCGGATTCATCTACACCACGGCGTTGCCGCCTGCCGTGCTGGGCGCAATGGACGCCGCGCTGGACCTGGTGCCCACGCTGGACGCCGAGCGCGCCCGGCTGGAAGCGGCGGGCGATTACTTGCGCGCCGCGCTGCAGGGCCTGGGGTTGGACACCGGGGCCTCGTCCACGCAGATTGTGCCCGCCATCGTGGGCGACGAGGGCCGCGCGCTGGCGATGGCGGCGGACCTGGAGCGCCGGGGATTGCTGGCCGTGGCGATCCGTCCGCCCACCGTGCCCGCCGGCACCAGCCGGCTGCGGGTGACGCTCAGCGCCGCCCACCGCGACACCGATGTGGAGCAACTGATCGCCGGGTTTGCGGCGGCACTGGCATGACCGAGGCCCGCGCCCTGCCCGCGCGCCCCACCCTGCTGTTCGTCCACGGCTGGGCCTTCGACGCCTCGGTCTGGGCGCCGCTACGCGCCGCGCTGCGCGATTGGCCCCACCTGGTCGCCGACGCCGGCTACTTCGGGCCGGCCTGCTTCCCGAAGATCGATGGCCCGGTCATCGCCATTGGTCACTCGATGGGCGTGCTTCGATTGCTGCGCGAGCTGCCGGCGGGCTGCATCGGGCTGGTGTCGATCAACGGCTTCCCGCGCTTCGGCGCCGGGCCGGATTTCGACGCCGGCGTGCCGCGCCGCATGCTCGACCGCATGGTGAAGCGGCTGTCGGCCGATCCCGCCGCCGTCTTGCAGGAGTTCCGCCAGCGCTGCGGCGATGCCTCTGCCTTCGGCGAACCCCGGCTGGCGCCATTGACGCAAGACCTGCAGGCCTTGCGCGACGAAGACCAGCGCCATGCGCTGGCCGCGCTACCGGTTCCCCTGCTGGTCTTGACCGGACAGGATGACCCGATTGTTCCAGCATCGATGACGCAGGCGGCGTTCGACGGCGGTCCGGACAGCGAACGGCATGAACGGGAGCAAGCCGGTCATCTGCTGCCGGTGTCGGATGCGCCGTGGTGCGCCCGTCATATCGCCGAATTCATCCGCCGATTGACCCGAGCCCCGCGCGATCCGCAAATCGCCGCCCGCTTCGGCGCGGCCGCGCTCCGCTATGAAGACCATGCCCCCATCCAGCGCGTTACGGCGGAACGGCTGGCCGCCGATATCGCCCGGCTGCGCCTGCCCCCCCGCCCGCGCATCCTGGAGATCGGGTGCGGCACCGGGTTGCTGACGCAGGCGCTGGCGCGCCGCCTGGGCCCCGCCGACTGGACGGTCACCGACATCTCGCCCGCCATGCTGGATACGGCGCAGCGCGGGCCCGCGCTGCCCGGCACGGCCCGTTATCAGGTACTGGACGGCGAGCATCCCCCTGCGCTGGCAGGCCCTTACGATTTGATCTGCTCCAGCCTGGCCGTGCAGTGGTTCACGGACCTTAACGCGGGCTTGGGCCGCTTGGCCGCCCTGCTGGCGCCGGGCGGCCATCTGGCCGTGGCGACCCTGGCCGATGGCACCTTCGACGAATGGCACGCCGCGCATCACGCCGCAGGCCTTGTGGCCGCCACGCCACGCTACCCCGCGCGCGCCGCCATCCGTCCGGCCATGGGTAATCTGGCCGGTGGCGTGCGCAGCGAACGGCTGATACAAGATCATCCTGACGGCCTGACTTTCCTGAAGGGGCTGAAAGGCATCGGCGCCACCACGCCCGCCCCGGGTCGCGCGCCGCTGGGCCCGACCGCGCTGCGCCGCGTGCTGGCGGCATTTGACGAACAAGGAGCCACGGTGACGTATCACCTGGCCTACGGTATGTGGAAAAAAACGACGCAACGCCCCATGGGGGTTTTCGTGACCGGCACGGACACCGGCATCGGCAAGACGCTGGTGTCGGCCATCCTGGCGCGCGCCTGGAACGCCGACTACTGGAAACCGGTGCAGACCGGCGTGTCCGAAGAACCCGGCGACACCGAAACCGTTGCACAATTGGCCCGGTTGCCGCCCGAACGCCTGCACCTTCCCGCCTACGTGCTGCAGGCGCCGCTTTCGCCCTGGGCCGCCGCCACGCTGGAAGACACGGTGGTTGACGCCACCACCATCGTGCCGCCGGCGACCCGGGCCCCGTTGATCGTGGAAGGCGCGGGCGGCCTGTACGTGCCGATCGACGACACGCACATGATGATCGACCTGATCGCCCGCCTGGACATGCCGGTGGTGCTGGCCGCGCGCAGCGGCCTGGGCACCATCAACCACACGCTCTTGAGCCTGGAGGCGCTAAAGCGCCGGGGCATCCCCGTGCTGGGCGTCATCATGAGCGGCCCGCTGTCTGCCGGCAACAAGGAAGCCATCGAACGCTTTGGCGACGTGCGCGTGCTGGCCGAGATTCCTCCCCTGGCCAACGTGGACGCCGCCGCCGTCGACGCGCTGGCGCGCAACATTCCCCCGTTGCAGGAATGCCTGGCCGCATTGGGCGGGACACCGGCAGTGGCCGAGTAGCCTTGCGCCCTATCCCAGCGCGCCGCGGTCCCGCAGGGCCGCCACGCGTTCTGGCGAGATGCCCGCTTCCTTCAGCACCGCTTCGCTATGTTCCCCGAAGGCGGGCGCGGCGCGCGGGCTGTCGGGCTGGCTGCGGCCGAATTTGATGGCCTGCGCGAAACCCCGGTAGCTGCCCACCACGGGATGCGCGAACGTCGCCACCATGTGTTCGGCCTGCACCTGCGGGAAGTCGAACATGTCTTCCACGCCGCGCGCAGCGGCGCAGGGGACTTCTTCGCCGAACCAGGCCTCCCATTCCAGCGCGGTGCGCGCGCGCAGCGCCTCATGCAGGCGCGGCACGATCTCGTCGCGGTGTTCGGCGCGCTTGCGCACCGAATCGTAGCGTTCATTGTCGGCAAGCTCCGGCAAGCCGGTCTTGGCGCACAGCGCCTGCCAGAAATGCGGCGTATTGGCCGAGATGTACAGATAGCCTTCGCCCGTGGGATGAATGCCCGTGATGCCGCCCGACCGCATGTCCCGACCGATATCGCGCGGTTCGCCTTCCGCCCAGACCAGCCGTGCCGATTGCAGGGCCAGCGCGCTGCGCAACAGCGAAACGCCCACGAACTGGCCGCGACCGCTGCGTTCGCGTTCATATAGCGCCGACGCCACGCCGGCGGCCACCATGGACGAGGCATAGTAGTCCACCACCGATCCGTACAGGATCTCGGGCGGGCCCTCGGCCTTGCCCTGCAGAGCGCACATGCCGGTCATCGTCTGCAATACCTGGTCGTAGCCCGCCTTGTCCTTCAAGGGACCGGTTTCGCCATAGCCCGTGACGGCGCAATAGATCAGCCTCGGGTTGATCTGGGCCAATTGCTCGTATGCGATGCCCAGGCGCGCCGGCACGCTGGGCCGGAAGTTGTGCACCAGTACGTCGGCCTGGCGCGCCAATTCATGCAGCACCGCCAGCGCATCGGCGTTTTTCAGATCAAGGACCAGTCCGCGCTTGCCACGGTTCACGCCCAGGAAGGCGCGGCTCTCGGCATCCAGCGTGGACGGGTACTTGCGCAGGTTGTCACCGCTGGGAGGCTCGACCTTGATAACGTCCGCCCCCTGATCGGCCAGCAGCGTGCAGCCATACGGCCCGGCGATATAGGCGCTTAAGTCCAGCACGCGCACGCCTGCCAGCGGACCGCCCGTCGATTGCAGCGCGGGGGCCATCATTGCGCCTCCGCGGCGTTGGCGGTGTTCGAAGCATCCGTGAGGCCCAGCCCGGCCGCCGCCCGCAACACCGCTTCGGCGCGGCGCAAGAATGGGCCGTCGATCATCCGCCCATCCACCACGAACGCGGCCGTGCCCTTGGCCGCCGCTTCCCGCGCGGCCTGCACCACCCGGCCCGCATGCGCGATCTCTTCATCGGTGGGACGGAATGCCGCATTGGCCAGCGGCACCTGACGCGGATGGATGCAGCTCTTGCCGATATAGCCCAGGCTGCGTGCCAGCTCCGCCTCGGCGCGGTAGCCGGCTTCGTCTTCGATATTGGCGAAGGCGGAGTCGTAGGCAAACACGCCCGCCTCGGCCGCCGCCATGCGCAGCGCGAACATCGCCTGCTGCACCGCCGCCGGTTCGCGGCGGGCGATGCCGGCCGGTTCGAACAGGTCGCCCAGCCCCAATTGCAGGCCCGCCACGCTGGGATGCGCCGCCGCCAGGCTGGCGGCGCGGCGCAATGCGCGCGGCGACTCGATGTTCAGCAGCAAGCCCACGGGCCCTTCCACGCCATTGGCGCGGCACGCTTGCTCGACCGCGCTGGCTGCCGCCACCACGTCGGCCTCGCGCTCCGCCTTGGGCAGGTTCACCAGATGCAACCCCGGCCGCACGACGGCCTGCACGTCGGCATGAAACTGTCCAGTATCCAGCGCGTTGACGCGAACGATCAGCGTCTTGCCCGATGCGGCGGCTTCCGGCGCCGCCAGCAAGCGGGCCAGATGACCACGCGCCTCATCCTTGCGCGACGGCGCCACCGCGTCCTCCAGGTCGAACGACAAGGCGTCGGCGGCGCCCGCCAGCGCCTTGGCGAACAATTCGGGGCGCGATCCGGGTACGAACAGTTTGCTTCTCATGCTTGGCACTCAGGAAATCAGGGTTGATGCGGAGACGTCGTCTACTGGATGGAAATGTTGCGGTCGCGAGCCACCTGCTTCCACTTGGCGGCATCGGCCTTTACCAGTTCAGCGAATTGCGGCACGGTCAGTTCGGCCGGCACGGCGCTTTCTTCCGCGAACATGGCGCGCATCTTCTGGTCGTTGACGATGCCGCGGATCTCGGCGTTCAGCTTGTCCACCAGGGAAGCGGGCGTGCCCGCCGGCGCCAGCACGCCCCACCACAATTCCACCGAATAGCCGGGCTGGCCTTCGCCGATCGTCGGCAGCGCCGGATAGAACTGCGACCGCTCGGGCGAGGTCACGGCCAGCACACGCAGCTTGCCGCCCTTGAGCAGCGAGGCCGTCGACGCGAAGCTGCCGATCACGAAGTCCACCCGGCCGCCCGCCAGGTCGTTCAGCGCATGCGACATGCCCTTGTAAGGCACGTGCGTAAACGAGGTCTTTTCCCCGCCGGCCAGGATTTCGCTGGCCATCTGGTTGACCGACCCGAGGCCGGCGCTGCCATACGTGAGCTTGCCGGGTTCCTTGCGGCCCGCCGCCAGCAGATCGGCCACGGACTGATAGGGCGAGTCCTTGCCCACCACCAGCGCCATCGGACTGCGCGCCAGCATCGCCACCGGCGCAAAGCTGCTCACCACGTCGTACTTCAAATTGGTCTGCACGGCGGCGTTGGTCGTCAGCGTGGAAGACGAGAGCATCAGCACGGAACCGTCCTTGGGCGCGCGGGCCACATATTCGGCGCCGATCGCACCGCCCGCGCCGGGGCGGTTTTCCACGATGACGGTGGCCGACAGGCGAGCCCCCAGCTTTTCCGCCAGCACGCGCGCAAATACATCGTTGCTGCCTCCCGGCGGGAACGGCACGACCATCGTGATGGTCGCGGGGATGGCGGGCGCCGCCTGTGCCGTGGCCGTGCCCGGCACGCCCAGCGCCAGGGTCAGCGCCAGAACAGGCAGCAAGGCGGCGCGCAGGCCGGCAAGGGTCTTTGTCATGGGAGTCTCCTCGGTTGCGGTCTGGCGCCGGGCGTCGCCCGCCGGCGTTCCAGCCGCTTGTCGTTTTGTCTGAAGCGAATACTAGGACGCCAGCCTGGTGATATAAAGCGAGGATTCTTAAAACACTACGTGAGGATTTCTGATGAAGATCGAATCTTTCCGTACGCTGAATGCCGTGCTGCGGGGCGGCAGCTTCGCGGCAGGCGCGGCGGACATGAGCCTGTCGCCCAGCGCCGTCAGCCTGCAGATGAAGCAAATGGAGGCGTACTTCGGACAGCCGCTATTCGATCGGTCCGCGTTGCAGGTGCGGCCCAACGCCTTTGCCGCGGAAGTTGACGCCGTGCTGCAGGACGCGCTGGCGCGCCTGGACGAACTGCGGCGGCGCAGCACGCCCGCCGTGGAAGGCAGGGTTCGGCTGGGCACGATCGAACCGTTGCAAGTGACGCTATTGCCGCCGTTGCTGCGCACATTGCGCGAACGCTATCCGTTGCTGGACGTGCGGCTGGTGCGCGGACGGGCCACGGAGCTTACCGAGAAGCTGAAAAAAGGCGAGATCGACGCCGCCATCATCACGCAACCCGACACGGGCGGCTCCAGCCGCCTGGCCTGGACCCCGCTGTTCCGAGAAACGCTGGTACTGATCGCGCCGCCCGACTCGCACGGCACGCGCGTCGCCGAATTGTTCCAGCAGTACGAATGGATCCGTTTCGACAAGACCACCATCGGCGGCCGGCTTGCCGCGCGCTACGTCGCGCAGCATGCGCCGCATGCGCGCTGCCGCATCGAGATGCAGTCGCTGGCCGCCTTGACGGCGCTGGTGTCGGCCGGCCTGGGCGTGTGCGTGCTGCCCGAGCCCGGGCCGAACCTGCTGAACGTGCATCCGGTACGCGTGCTGCCGCTGGGCAAACAGGCGCCCTACCGCCAGATTTCGTTCGTGTGCCGCCTGACGGACCAGGACAACCGGCTGGTGCAGGCCCTGTTGGAAGGCGCGCGCCCACGTCCGTAACGCCAGCAACGGCGCCTGAAGTACGGTGATGATCAGGCGCCGCCTTCCCGCTTGGCCATGTCGATGAACGCCCGCAACGCCGACGATACCCGCCGCTGCCGTGGGTAATACAGCATGAAACCCCGTATCGGCGGGCACCAGTCCTCCAGCAGCCGCACCAGGCGGCCCGTTGCCAGCAGATCGTTCACGTAGTATTCCGGCACGGCACCGATGCCGATGCCGTCGACGGCGGCGCGCACCTCGGCATGCACGTCGCTTAACGAGATGCGCCCCGGCACGTCCACTTCCAGCGCCACGCCGTCTTTCTCGAATTCCCATTTGTAGTAACGGCCGCTGGCAAAGCGGTAGCGCACGCATTCGTGCCGCATCAAGTCGTTGGGATGCAGGGGAATCTCGCGCCCTGCCATATAGGTGGGCGACGCGACGACCGCCATGCGCAGGCTGGGGCCGATCGGCACGGCGACCATGTCTTCAGGCACGGCCTCCAGCAGACGCACGCCCGCATCGAAACCCGACGCGACGATATCGACGAAGCTGTCGTCTTCCGCGATGTCCAGCCGGATATCCGGGTAGGCCGCCAGGAAGCGCGCGGCAAAGGGCATCAGCAGCATGTAGGACGCCGCGCGCGACGTGTTGATGCGCAATGTGCCGGACGCCGCGCCGCGGAAGTGGTTCATTTCCTCGAGCGCGTCGCCCAGGTCGTGCAGGACCGGCAGCAGGCGTTCGGCCAGACGCTGGCCAGCGTCGGTCAGCGCCACGCTACGCGTGGTCCGGTTGAACAGGTTCACCCCCAGCCGTTCTTCCAGGTTGCGGATCGCGTAGCTGACCGCCGACGTGGACAGGCTGAGCTCTTCTCCGGCACGGCGAAAGCTGCTGTGTCGGGCCACCGCCGAAAAGGCGGCCAAGTGGGACAGGTTATCGGGCAGCATGATTATGCAAATTCTTTCAATAAAACATGCGGAAATTCTAGCTTGATACCCAGTCCCCCCGGGAATATTGTGAACGTCTGCTTAACAACCCTTATTCCAGGCCATCATGATCCAAGCCCGAGGCTACGCCGCCCACAGTACCGACACCCCGCTGGTCCCGTTCAGTTTCACCCGGCGCGAACCCGGCGACGACGACGTGCTGATCGACATCCTGTACAGCGGCATCTGCCACTCCGACCTGCATCAGGCGCGCGGTGATTGGGGCAATTCCGTCTACCCGATGGTGCCGGGCCACGAAATCGTGGGTCGCGTCGCTCAGGTCGGCAAGAACGTCACCAAGTTCAAGCCGGGCGATTACGCCGGCGTGGGCTGCATGGTGGATTCCTGCCTGCACTGCAAAGCCTGCCGCCTGAACCTGGAGCAATACTGCGAAGAAGGCGCCACGCTTACCTACAACGACCGCGAGCGTGGCAGCGATCAGTTGACCTTTGGCGGCTATTCCGACCACATCGTCGTGCGCCAGCACTTCGTCGTGAAAGTGTCCGACACGCTTGACCTGAAGGCCGTCGCCCCGTTGCTGTGTGCCGGCATCACCACCTATTCCCCGCTGCGCCACTGGAAAGTCGGGCCCGGCCACAAGGTCGGTGTCATCGGCCTGGGCGGACTGGGTCACATGGGGGTGAAGTTCGCCCACGCGTTGGGCGCGCATGTGGTGATGATCACCACGTCGGCCGACAAAGGGCGCGATGCCAAGCGCCTGGGCGCGGACGAAGTCCTGGTCTCACGCGACCCCGAGGCAATGGCGGCGCATGCGGGCACGTTTGATTTCCTGTTGAACACGGTGCCCGTCAGCCACGACGTGAACCCGTACATGGCGCTGCTGGGCTTGAATGGCACCATGGCGCTGGTGGGCGCGCTGACGCCGCTGGACCCGATCCCGGGCGCGAACCTGATCCTGGGACGCAAGTCGCTGGCGGGATCCGCCATCGGCGGCATGGAAGAAACGCAGGAGATGATGGATTTCTGCGCCCAGCACGGCATCGTCAGCGATGTGGAGATCGTGCCGATCCAGTCGGTCAACGAGGCCTACGAACGCCTGTCGAACAACGACGTGAAGTACCGCTTCGTGATCGACATGGCATCGCTGGCGACGGAACCGGCCGCGGCGTAGCATGCGGCCCCGGGGTGGAATGTAAAAAAAAAGGGTGCCCGAAGGCACCCTGAATCCACCCTACAACAGCACCTACAACTGCAACTTCAACTTCAACTGCGAAAATCCCTACAGGCGATCAGGCCACCTTCTGCGCCTTGCCGTGTTCGAACTGGGCCTCTTCCGTCGAGCCGGTCAGCGCGGTCGTCGACGACTGGCCGCCTTCGATCGTCTGCGTGACCGCGTCGAAGTAGCCGGTGCCCACTTCGCGCTGGTGCTTGACGGCAGTGAAGCCCATTTCGGCAGCGGCGAATTCCTTTTGCTGCAGCTCCACGAACGCGCTCATCTGGCGGCGGGCATAGCCATGGGCCAGCTCGAACATGCCGTAGTTCAACGAATGGAAGCCGGCCAGCGTGATGAACTGGAACTTGTAGCCCATGGCGCCCAGCTCGCGCTGGAACTTGGCGATCGTGCCGTCGTCCAGGTTCTTCTTCCAGTTGAACGACGGCGAGCAGTTGTACGCCAGCAGCTTGCCCGGGAATTGGCGATGGATGGCGTCCGCGAACTTGCGGGCGTATTCCAGGTTGGGCGTAGACGTCTCGCACCAGATCAAATCGGCGTAAGGCGCGTAGGCCAGGCCACGCGAAATCGCCTGGTCGATGCCGGCCTTGGTGCGGAAGAAGCCTTCAACCGTGCGTTCGCCGGTGATGAACGGGCGGTCGTTGTCGTCCACATCGCTGGTCACGAGGTCCGCCGCATCCGCGTCGGTGCGGGCCAGCAGCAGCGTGGGCGTGCCCATCGTGTCCGCCGCCAGACGGGCCGACACCAGCTTGGCCACGGCCTCGCGGGTCGGCACCAGCACCTTGCCGCCCATGTGGCCGCACTTCTTCACCGATGCCAGCTGGTCTTCAAAGTGGACGCCCGACGCACCAGCGTCGATCATCGCCTTCATCAGTTCAAAGGCATTCAGCACGCCGCCGAAGCCGGCTTCAGCATCCGCCACGATGGGGGCGAAATAGTCGATGTAGCCCTCGTCGCCCGGGTTCTTGCCTTCCATCCACTGGATCTGGTCGCAGCGGGCAAGCGAATTGTTGATGCGGCGAACCACTTGCGGCACCGAGTTGGCGGGGTACAGCGATTGGTCGGGATACATTTCACCGGCCAGGTTCGCGTCGCCGGCCACCTGCCAGCCCGACAGGTAGATCGCCTTCAGGCCGGCCTTGACCTGCTGCATGGCCTGGTTGCCGGTCAGGGCGCCCAGCGAATTCACGAAAGGCTCGCTATGCAGTTGTTCCCACAGACGGGTGGCACCGCGCTGGGCCAGCGTGTGCTGCACGCTGATCGACCCGCGCAGGCGGATGACATCCTCGGCGCTGTAGTCGCGCTTGATGCCCTGCCAGCGGGAATTCTCGGCCCAGTCCTTCTGCAAATTGCGGATTTCGGTTTCGCGAGTGGTCATGGTGATGCTCCTGGTCAGTGATGGGAAGACTTCAAAGATTCGCGTCTTGCATTGCGTGAATCGTTGGACAAAGTCTATGCCTCTGCTGCGGAGCAATGCGGGCTTATGTCTTATAGAAGATGAAAAATGTTTTTCTATAAAATCAATGACTTATAAATGACGTTTCGCATTATGGAACGATATCGCCATCTGTGAAATGCGCGCTCGTTGCAGAGCAGCAGGGACTTTCACATGACGAGACTTACATTTCACAATATGAAAAAACGCCCCTTTTCTGACCGCCTACAATGCCTCCATTACCGCTGATTTCTTGATTCCGCCATGACCTTGTCTCACGGCCCGTTGGGCCAAAGCGTCGCCTACGCCTCGCAATACGACCCTTCGCTGCTTTTCCCCATCGCGCGCTCCCACAACCGCGCGGCGCTGAACCTCACCGCCGGCAACCTGCCCTTCACGGGCGTGGACCTGTGGAACGCCTACGAGCTCTCGTGGCTGGATGCCAAAGGCAAGCCGCGCGTGGCCATGGCCACATTCTCGGTGCCGGCCGACAGCCCCAACATCATCGAATCCAAATCGTTCAAGCTGTACCTGAACTCGTTCAACCAGACGCGGCTGGTCAATTCGGCCGCGTTGCGGGGCCGCCTGGAACGTGATCTGAGCGCCGCCGCCGGTGCGCCCGTGGGTCTGGACTTCTTCCTGCCGCAGCGCTTTTCCGAACTGCGCATGGGCGAAATGGACGGCATCTATATCGACAAGCTGGATATCGAGATCGATACCTACGAGCCCGCGCCCCAGGTGCTGCGCACCCGGCCCGGCGACATCGTTGAAGAAACGCTGGCGTCGCGCCTGCTGAAATCGAATTGCCCGGTCACCGGCCAGCCCGATTGGGCCAGCGTGCAGATCCGCTACCGCGGCGCCCCGATCGACCGCGAATCGCTGCTGCGCTACGTCGTGTCGTTCCGCCAACACGCGGAATTCCACGAACACTGCGTCGAACGCATCTTCAGCGACATCATGCAGGCGTGCGCCCCCGAGCAATTGACCGTCTACGCGCGCTACACGCGGCGCGGCGGGCTGGACATCAACCCGTGGCGCAGCAATGTGGAAGCCGCGCCCCCGGCGGACGTGCGCACCGTCCGCCAGTAAAGACGCCCTGCCCTTCCTACTTCGGGAAGGGCTCGGGCCTCGGCGTGCCGTCTTCGGACGGCGGCAGCACCGGATACTGGATCACCGGCTGATCGCCCGTCAGCGTCTTCAGGAACGCGACGATGTCCGCATTCTCTTGCGGCGTGAACTTGCGGCCCAATTGCAGGCGGCCCATCACGTCCACGGCTTGGGTCAGCGTCGCGGCCTCGCCGTCATGGAAGTACGGATAGGTCAGCGCCACGTTGCGTAACGTCGGCACCTTGAAGTTGAAGCGGTCGGCATCCTTGCCGGTCACCCCGGCCCGGCCTTCGGCCTTGTTATCGGTTTTGTAGGGTTCGATCAGCCCCATCTTCTGGAACGAATTGCCGCCCACGGCCACACCGTTGTGGCAAGCGACGCAGCCGCTGTTCTTGAACAGCGTGTAGCCCGCCAATTCCTTCACGGTCAACGCGCGGTCGTCGCCTTTCAGCCATTGGTCGAAACGCGCATTCGGCGTTACCAGCGTTTCTTCAAAGGCGGCCAGCGCGCCCGTCACCTCGTCGATCGTGATGCCGTCCTTGCCAAAAACCTGCTTGAATTCCGCCCGGTAGCCCGGGATGGAGTTCAGCACCTGCAACGCCAGCTCGTGCGAAGACGCCATCTCCATCGGGTTGGCGATGGGGCCACCCGCCTGCTCGCGCAGGTCCTTCGCGCGGCCATCCCAGAACTGCGCGATGTTCAGGCTGGAATTCAACACCGTGGGGGAATTGATCGAACCCTGCTGCCACTTATGGCCGATGGAGGCCTTCAGGTTGTCGGACCCGCCCATGCCCAGGTTGTGACAGGAATTGCAGGAAATCGCGCCCGAGCGCGACAGGCGCGGGTCAAAGAACAGCTTCTTGCCCAGTTCCACCTTGGCCGGGTCCTTGACCGTTGCGGCTTCGATGGGCTGGATCGGTTCCTGCCTGGGGTTCCCTGCGGCGTGGCCGGCCCATAGCGCAAGGACGACGCCTGCCGCCAGCACCGTACTCTGCTTTTTCATGTGCTTTCTCCTGGTGAATAACCACTACTTATTAATGGTTATTACATCGGGAGGGATAAGCCCCGACCTTGCGGCGCATCAACCCGCGCCGCAGCCTTTCGACGGACTCAACGCCGGTTTGATATGCCGCAACAGGCGGATCAGCTGGCGATCAGGACCGGGCGGCCACACTGCCCGCCATGGCGGGATCGGCCCGGCGCGCCTGCACCGCGATCCATTGCGCCAGCAAGGCCGCCACGGCGAATGCCACGCCAGCGCCCACCCACGGGCCTTGGCGCAACCCCGCGTCAAGCAGCAGGCCGAAAGCCAGCGGCCCCAACGCCGACCCGACGTCCATGCCGGAATACACCAGGCCGTAGACCGATCCCGTCGAGCCCTTCGGCGTCACGCGGCGGATGAGCATGTCACGCGATGGCGCGGCCACGCCCGAGCAGAAGCCAGCCAGCCCGACCACGGGCGCCGCCAGCGCAGCCGGCACCAGCCCCAGCGCCAACACCACGAGCGTCAGGCCCGCCAGCAGTAGCGCCACCATCACCGTGCGTTCCGTGCGCGGGTTGGCGGACACCAGGAAGCCGCCAGCCGCCATACCCACCGCCGACGCCACCATGTAGCCCGACAGCGCCGAGCTGGCCAGCACTTCGGACAGGCCGTACAACTGATCCAGCAAGGGGATCGTGTAGTTCTGCACCGAGGACAGCGCCACGGAGGTGCAGGCGAAAAACAGGAATGCGCCCCACAGCGCCGGCTTGGACAGCAGCGTCGCCAACGTGGTCAGCACGCTTTCTTGGGGCTTGGCCGCAGGCTTGACGGCCTTCACGTCGCCCGGGTTATCCGCTTCCATACCCGTGGGGCCACCAAGCAGATCGCGGCCCAACACCGTCAGCAACAGCACGGCGGCCACCAGGCCGGCGGCGCTATACGCAGCTACGCGCCAGTCGGACAGCAAGGTGATCGTGGTCATGAAGACCGGCGTCAATGCCCAGCCCAGGTTGCCCGTCAGCCCGTGCGCCGAAAACGCATGGCCCAGGCGGGAGGCCGTGATGCGATGGTTGATGATGGAGTAGTCGGCTGGGTGGAATACCGAGTTGCCAATGCCGCCCACGATCGCCGCCGCCATCAACATGGGGTAGCCGTTGGCCGAGCCGATCAGCAGGCCGGACAGGACGAAGCACGCCAGGCCGAACCAGAGCACGGGGCGCGCGCCGATGCGATCGACGACGAAGCCCGACGATGCCTGGCCAATACCGGAGACCACATAGAACGTGGCCACCAGCGCGCCGACCCGGGCGAAATCCAGCCCGAATGCGTTGGCGAGCGACACGTTAAGCAAGGGCAGCACCAGTTGGAAGAAGTGCGAGGCGGCGTGCGCAACGCCGATCAGCAGAATGGTCTTCCAGTCACGCCTGCGGATATCGGCGTCCGAGGGCAAGGTATTCGCAGCGGTGTTCATTGCAAAAGGCCGCGGCAGCGGCAAGTAACGCGCGCCGTGGGCCGGTGCGCGGGTTGTCTCCGGCAACGTCCGGGAGGCCCGGACGTCGTGTTCTTGGCGAATGCGGCGGTCAAGCCGGGCCGGATCATGCCGGCCATCGCTCTTGGACTATCACGGCGGCCGCCTTGCGCGAGCCGCGCCGCCGTGTGGCAATCAGAATAGCGCCAGACGCCCTACAGCGCCTTCTCGCGGATGGCGGGCCAGGCGCGCTGCAGGTAGTACAGCATCGACCAGACCGTCAGCACCGCCGCGACGATGATCAGCACGTCGCCCAGCAGCTTGGTGCTGATGCCATAGACCGGTTGGTTGTACAGCAGGCAGGGAATCGCCACCATCTGGGCCGCCGTCTTGAACTTGCCCAGGCGGTGCACGGCCACGCTGGCGCTGGCGCCGATCTTGGCCATCCATTCGCGCAACGCCGAAATGGTGATTTCACGGCCAATGATGATCAGCGAAATGAAGGCATCGACGCGGCTCAGGTCCAGCAGGACGATCAGCGCGGCGCAGACCATCAGCTTGTCGGCCACCGGATCCAGGAAAGCGCCGAACGCCGAGGTCTGGTTCCAGCGGCGGGCCAGCCATCCGTCGAACCAGTCGGTTAGCGCCGCAATGATGAACGCCCACGCGGCGAACGTATCGCGGGTGGGGACCGACATCCAGCTTTCGGGCAGGTAGAACAGCCCGACCACCAGCGGAATCATGGCGATGCGCAGCCATGTCAGGATAATGGGAACGTTAATTGGCATAGTGTCCGTATGCTACATCAGCCGGATGACGCTGGCTGTATCGGCGCGCCGCGGCGGCCGCGCGCGGTCCGTCGCCAGACCGGAACATGGGCCGGTTTTGCGACTATCCACGCAAGGCCTCATAGATGCGTTCAGCCAGATCCTGGGAAATGCCGTCCACCGACGCCAGGTCTTCGATGCTGGCGGAAGCCACCCCCGAAAAGCCGCCAAACCGGGCCAGCAGCCGCTGGCGCCGCCGGGCGCCCACGCCTTCGATCTCTTCCAGCCGCGACACATTGCGCGTCTTGGCGCGCCGCGCACGCATGCCGGTAATGGCGAAACGGTGCGCCTCGTCGCGCACCTGGGCAATCAGCATCAGCGCGGCGGACTCGCCTCCCAGGGCGACTGGGGGCCGTTCGTCGGCGAACACCAGCGTTTCCAGGCCGACCTTGCGCCCTTCCCCCTTGGCGACGCCCACCAGCGTCTGGATATCCAGGCCCAATTCCGCGAACACCTTGCGCGCGACTTCCACCTGGCCCTTGCCGCCGTCGATCAGCACCAGGCCGGGCATTTGCGCGTCGCCATCCGCCACCTTGGCGAAGCGGCGCGTCAGCACCTGGCGCATCGCGGCGTAATCGTCGCCCGGCGTGATGCCCGCGATGTTGTAACGGCGGTACAGCGACGGCTGCATGTCGTGATGCTCGAACACCACGCAGGACGCCTGGGTCGCTTCGCCGGCGGTATGGCTGATGTCGAAGCACTCGATGCGTAGCGCGTCCAGGGCGGCTTCGTCCGTGTCCAGGTCCAGCGCTTCGGCCAGCGCCAGGGTACGGCCCGCGCGGGCGCCCGATTCGGTCAGCGCCCGGGCCAGGGCCATCTCGGCGTTTTTCAGCGCCTGCTCCAGCCACGAGCGGCGGGCGCCCTGCGGACGGGAAAGCATCCTGGATGGCCGTCCGCCTGCCTGCTCGACCAGCAGGCCGATCAGGTCCGGGTCGGGCAAGGCGTGGGAACCGACCAGCACGGGCGGCATGGCGTTGTCCGTGTAGTGCTGGGCGACGAACGCTTCCAGCACCTGGGGCGCGGCTTCGCCCTCGGCATGCGAGGGGAAGAACGGCTTGTCGCCCAAGTGGCGGCCGCCGCGCACCATCGCCAGGTTCACACAGACCTTGCCACCGGCCACGGCCACCGCAATGATGTCGGTGTCTTCGCCGCTGGTGTTCTCCATGGTCTGCTGGTGCAACACGCGTGCCAGCGAGCCCATCTGGTCGCGCAGCGCCGCGGCTTCCTCGAAGCGCAGCTCGCCGGCCGCCTGCTGCATGCGGGCCTCGATCTCGCCCATTACGTCCTTGGCTTCGCCGTTCAGGAAGCGCACCGCGCGTTGCACGTCGCGTTCGTACTCCGAGGCTTCGATCGCACCCACGCAGGGGGCCGAACAGCGCCCGATCTGATGCAGCAGACAGGGCCGCGAGCGATTGGCGAACACCGTGTCTTCACAGGTACGCAGGCGGAAGACCTTTTGCAGGATCTGGATGGTCTCGCGCACGGCCCACGCATTGGGGAACGGCCCGAAATACTGGCCCCGCTTGTTCGTCGCGCCACGGTAGTAGGCGATGCGCGGCCATTCATGGCCCGTGATCAGCAGATAGGGATAAGACTTGTCGTCGCGGAACAGGATGTTGTAGCGCGGCTTCAGACTCTTGATGAGGTTGTTTTCCAGGATCAGCGCTTCGGCTTCCGAACGCGTGACCGTGACCTCCAGCCGGGCCACCTTCGACACCATCTGGGCGATGCGGGGGCTGGCGAGGTTCTTCTGGAAATACGACGAGACGCGCTTCTTCAGGTCGCGCGCCTTGCCGACATACATGACTTCACCCGCCGCATCCAGGTGTCGGTAGACACCCGGAAGATGTGGCAGGTCAGCCAGGAACGATTTGAGATTGAAGTCGTCGGGCATTCTGATAACGGCGTTCTGCTTGCAGGGTATCCCAGTCGGGCGCATCGAAACGCGGCATCAGGCGGCGGATGCGTTCGACCGATTCGGGCGCGTGGTCGAACTTCAGGCGCGACAGCAATTCGTCGGCCAGATCCGGCCGGTTGCATACCAGCACCATGTCGCAGCCGGCGCGCAACGCGGCGTTGGCCCGATCCAGGATGTCGCCGGCCACCGACGCGCCTTCCATCGTCAGGTCGTCCGAGAACACCACGCCGTCATAGCCCAGGCGCTTGCGCAGGATGTCCTGCACCCAGCGCTTGGAAAAACCGGCCGGATGCTTGTCGACCTTGGGATAGATCACGTGCGCAGGCATCACGGACGGCAGCACGGCATCGCCCAACCAGGCGTACGGCGCCGCATCGTCCTTGAGGATCTCGTCCAGTCCGCGCGGGTCCACGGGGATCTCGTGGTGGGAATCCGCGCCCACGAAACCATGGCCCGGGAAGTGCTTGCCGCAGGCCGACATGCCGGCCAGGGCCAGCCCCTGGACCAGCGCGCGCGACAGCATGGCCACGACGCGGGGATCCGTGTGGAAAGCGCGGTTGCCGATCACCTTGCTGACGCCGTAGTCCAGGTCCAGCACGGGCGTGAAGCTCATGTCCACGCCGCAGGCGCGCAGCTCGGCGGCCAGCACATAGCCGGCCTCGGTCGCCAGGCGCATGGCCTGCAGCGGGTCGCGGTCCCATAGCGTGCCCAGGTCCCGCATGGCGGGCAAGGCGGTGAAACCGTCTTCGCGGAAGCGCTGGACGCGGCCGCCTTCGTGGTCCACCAGGATCAGCAACGGCGCTTTGCGGGCCTTGTGGATCTGGCGGGTCAGTTTGGTCAGCTGCTTGCGGCTTTCGAAATTGCGGGCAAAGAGAATCACGCCGCCCACCAACGGATGGCGCAGGCGAACCTTCTCTTCCTTGGTCAGCGCGTATCCCGCCACATCGACCATCACGGGGCCGGGGGGCAGGACCGCCTTGGATTTTTTCTTGGCCATGGGGCTGTCCTTGTGTCTAAGTCAGGCAAGCCTGGGCCGGGGCCCCTCAACCGGGGCCCGCGCTCAGGGCTTGCGTTCGACCACCACGTACGCGGCGGCCATGTCGGATTCGTCGGTGATGGAAACATGCGCGGCGCCAAAGCGCTGGCTGTACCAGTCCAGCAGCTCGGGCGCGATCACCAGCACCGGCCGCCCACCCGGGGCATTCAGGGTCTGGACGCGACGCCACGTCATCGGCATGCGCATGCCCAGGCCGATCGCCTTGGAGAACGCCTCCTTGGCGGCAAAGCGGGTGGCCAGAAAACGCACGCCACGCACCGGGTCGCGCGCCCGGCGCGCATGGAATTTCTGCAATTCTTCCACGCCCAGGATCTTTTCCGCAAAGCGGTCGCCGTGGCGCTCCAGGGCGCGTTCGATGCGGTCGATGCGCAGCAGGTCCATGCCGATGCCGGCGATGGCGCCGGCGGACGAGGGGGGCTTGGAGGTGTCAGACATGGATTTCTTGCCCCACCGGCATCATCACCGGCCGCGCAGCGCTTGCAGGCGGGCCTGCACCATCAGCGCCTTCATGTCGCGCACCGCTTTTTCCCAGCCGTCGAACACGGCTTGCGCCACGATGGCGTGGCCGATGTTGAGTTCGGAAATGCCGTCGATGGCGGCCACCGACGCAACGTTGCCAACGTGCAGGCCATGCCCCGCATTCACGCGCAGGCCATGGCGCAGGCCTTCGGTGACGGCCAAACGGATACGTTGCAGTTCCGCCTGGGCGGCGTCGCCTTCGGCTTCGGCATAGGCACCCGTATGCAATTCAATCACCGTCGCGCCGGCCTTGGCCGCTGCGGCGATCTGCGCCGGGTCCGGATCGATGAACAGCGACACGCGGATGCCGGCTTCGGCTAGCAACGCCACGGCGTCCGACACTGGCCCCATCGCGCCGGCGACTTCCAGCCCGCCTTCGGTCGTGAGCTCGGTGCGCTTTTCAGGCACCAGGCAAACATCGCTGGGTTTGACCGCGCAGGCGATCTCCAGCATTTCGGCGGTGATCGCGCATTCCAGGTTCATGCGCGTGCGCAACAGCGGGCGGATGGCATAGACATCCGCGTCCTGGATGTGGCGCCGGTCTTCACGCAGATGCAGGGTAATCAGGTCGGCCCCGGCGTCCTCCGCGCGCAACGCGGCGGCCACCGGATCCGGATACGCCGTATGGCGCTGTTGCCGCAACGTGGCAACGTGATCGATATTTACACCAAGTTCTATCATTGGACGGTCGTCGTGACTTTGGTCGGTTCTTTCGTGGTTTCTTCCCAGCCGCCGCCCAACGCCTTGTAGAGCTCCACGCGGTTGATCAGCGCGGCCAAGCCAGTTTGCACCAGCGAAAGCTGAGCATTGAAGAAGTCCACCTGCGCGGTCTGCACCTGCAGATAACTGTCGATGCCATTGGTATAGCGCAGGTTCGACAGTTCCAGCGTGCGCGCGGACGAATCCTGCAACGCGCGCTGGGCGTCAAGCTGCGCGCCATACGTGGCTTCGCCCGCCAGCGCGTCCGACACTTCGCGGAACGCCTGCTGGATGGACTGCTCGTACTGCGCCACGGCGATGTTGTCGCGCGCTTTCGCCAGGTTCAGCCCTTCGCGGATGCTGCCGCCGGCAAACAACGGGGTCGTGATCGACGGCGAGAAACTCCAGTAGCCCTGCCCGCCCTTGAACAGGTCGCCCAACGATGGGCTGGCCACGCCCAGCAGGCCGGTCAACGAAATGGTCGGGAAGAACGCCGCGCGCGCCGCGCCGATGTTGGCGTTGGCCGCCTTCAGCTGGTTCTCGGCCGCGACGATGTCGGGACGGCGCTCCAGCAGGTCGGACGGCAGGCCCGACGGCACGGTGGCCAGCAACTGGTCCCGGCCGAAGGTCGCCGGCGCCGGCAGGTCTTCGGGCAACGGCGCGCCCACCAGCAGCACCAGCGCGTTCAGCGCTTGCGCGCGGGCACGGGCCAGTTGCGCCAGGTCGGACGATGCCGTATCCAGCAGGGTCTTGGACTGGTTCAGGTCCAGTTCGGACGCCACGCCGCCGTCGAAACGGCGCTTGACCAGGTTGTACGATTCCTGGCGCGAGGCCAGCGTGCGCTGCGTCAGCTCCAATTGGACTTCAGCGGCGCGCAGGTTGAAGTACGACTGCGCCACCGAACCCACCAGCGTGATCTGCACGCTTTTCTGCGCCTGCTCGGTCGACAGGTATTGCTGGTACGCCGCCTCGGACAGGTTGCGCAGCCGGCCGAACAAGTCGATCTCGAACGTGGTCAGGCCGATACCGGCCTGGTAGGAACTGCTGATCGAGCTGGAATCGGGGCCGCCCGCGCGCATGTTGCCCGGCAGGTGCTGGCGCTGGCCCTGGATGCCGGCGCCGATGCTGGGCCACTGCGCGCCGCGCTGCACGCCGTACTGGGCGCGCGCTTCTTCGACGCGCTGCACGGCCACGCGCAGGTCGCGGTTGTTGACGAGCGACAGCGAGATCAGGCTTTGCAGGCGCGGATCGCGGAAGAATTCGCGCCAGCCCAGGTCGGCGGCGGGCGTGCCTTCCTGCGGCATCACCGCCGACGAGGGTTGCGAGCCCAACGACGTGGGATTGGCGTAACCGCCGTACTGGACCTTGGGCTGGTCGGGCCAGGCGCCCGTCACCGGCGCGTCGGGACGCTTGTAGTCAGGAGCCAGCGAGCAGCCGGCCAACGCCACCGCCACAAAGGCGGACATCGCGGTCTGTTTGAACATCAGGGCTTTCATACCTTGCCCTCCGGGCCACCGTTGGGTTGTGCAGGAGTGTCGGGTGCGCCAGACGCGCCGGACGCCGGTTCGCCAGCAGCCTTCTTGGCCGCCTGCTCTTCTTCCCAGACGCGCAGTTCCGCGCCCAGCAGGCGCGGACGGGTCTTGAACAGGCCCAGCACCACGACGAAGAACGTCGGCACGAAAATCACGGCGAACGGCGTGGCGGCCAACATGCCGCCCAGCACGCCCAGACCCACGGCGCGCTGGCTGGCTGCGCCGGCGCCCGTGGCCATCGCCAACGGCACCACGCCCAGGATAAAGGCCAGCGACGTCATCAGAATCGGCCGGAACCGCAAGCGCGCGGCTTCCACCGCGGACTCGTAGAGGCCCATGCCCCTGGCGTACTGGTCCTTGGCGAATTCCACGATCAGGATGGCGTTTTTGGCCGCCAGCCCGATCACCGTCACCATGCCCACCTGGAAGTACACGTCGTTGGACATGCCCAGCGCGCTGATCAGCGCCACGGCGCCCAGCATGCCCAGGGGCACCACCAGCATCACCGAGATCGGGATGGCCCAGCTTTCATACAGGGCGGCCAGCACCAGGAACACCACCAGCAGCGACAGGCCCATCAGGATGGGGGCCTGGTTGCCGGCCTGGCGTTCCTGATAGGACAGGCCGTTCCATTCGTAGCCGAAGCCCTGCGGCAGCTGCCCGACCAGGCGTTCCATCTCGGCCATTGCCTCGCCGGTGGTGTAGCCCGGCGCGGCATCACCGCTGATACGCATGGATTCGTAGCTGTTGTAGCGCACCACCTGCACCGGGCCCTGCTTCCATTCGGCCTTGACGAAGGTGGACAGCGGCACCATCCCGCCCTGGTTGTTGCGCGCATTCAGCTGCAGCACGTCATTGAGCTGCATGCGGTATGGCGCATCGGCCTGCACCCAGATGTTCTGCATCCGGCCCAGGTTGGGGAACTTGCTCAGGTAGGCGGAACCGACAGCCGTGGAAATCAGCGAGGCAGCCTCGTTGAAGTCCACGCCCAACGCGGCCGCCTTGTCGCGGTCGATCGTCAGGCTGAGCTGGGCGCCCGGCGCAAGGCCGGTGATCCGCACTTGCGACAGCACCGGGCTCTTCATGACCAGGCCCATCAGCTGCCCCGTGGCCGCCGCCAGGCCGGCGGAACCCGCCGAGCCGCGATCCTGCAGGCGGAAGTCGAAGCCGGTGGCGTTGCCCAGGGACGAAATGGCGGGCGGCACCAGGGTGAACACCTGTGCGTCATGGATGCCCATCAGCTGCTTCTCGAAGGCCTGGAAGGCGATCGCGCCCGCGGAGTCCTTGTGGTCCTTGCGTTCGCTGAAGTCCTTCAGCGTGACGAAGGCGATAGCCGCATTCAGGCCGTTGCCGTTGAAGCTGTAGCCCTGCACGGCGATTATGTTCTCGACCGCCGGCACGCCGGAGAAGTATTTCTCGACTTGCTCGATGACCTCGACCGTGCGGTTGGCGGTAGCGCCGGTGGGCAGCTCGATGTTGCTGACCACGTAGCCCTGGTCTTCCTCGGGCAGGAACGACGACGGCAGGCGCAGGTACAGCCAGCCCAGCAGTAAGACCAGCACCAGGAAGGCCAGCATCATGCGCCCGCCCTTGTGCAGCATGCGGGACACCCAGTTCTGGTAGCCGTGGGT
Organism: Achromobacter sp. MYb9; assembly: GCF_002975275.1. Classification (GTDB taxonomy): domain Bacteria; phylum Pseudomonadota; class Gammaproteobacteria; order Burkholderiales; family Burkholderiaceae_B; genus Achromobacter. The sequence goes on from NZ_PCOQ01000004.1 coordinate 255,745, forward strand.
GGTGGCGTCGAACTTGCGGTTGAACCAGCCGAAGAAACCCTTCTTGTCCTCGTGGTGTCCCTTGGCCACCGGCTTGAGGATGGTGGCGCACAGCGCCGGGGTGAAGGTCAGCGCCAGCAGCGCGGAGAAGAAGATGGACACCGCCATCGCGATCGAGAACTGGCGATAAATAACGCCCACCGAACCGCTCATGAAGGCCAGGGGCAGGAACACCGTCACCAGCACCAGCGTGATGCCGATGATGGCGCCGCTGATCTGCGGCATGGCTTTCTTGGTGGCCTCTTTGGGTGGCAGGCCTTCCGTGGACATGATCCGCTCGACGTTCTCCACCACCACGATGGCGTCGTCCACCAGGATCCCGATGGCGAGCACCATCGCGAACATGGTCAGCACGTTAATCGAGAAGCCTAGCGCCAGCATCACCGCGAACGCCCCCAGCATGGCCACCGGCACCACCAGCGCCGGGATCAGGGTATAGCGGACGTTCTGCAGGAACAGGTACATCACCAGGAACACCAGCACCATGGCTTCGACCAGGGTATGCAACACCTGCTCGATGGACACCTTCACGTAGGGCGCGGTGTCGTAGGGAATGGAGTACGTGATGTTGCCGGGGAAGTACTTGGACAACTCCTCCATCTGGTCACGCACGCCCTGCGCGGTGGCCAGCGCGTTTGCGTTCGGCGACAGCACGATGGCGAAAGCCGCCGTCGGCTTGCCGTTCAGGCGGGCGCCGAACTGGTAGTTGTCGGCGCCGACCTCGATGCGGGCGACGTCGCGCAGCATTACAGAGGAACCGTCGGTGTTGGCCCGCAGGACGATCTTGCCGAAGCCTTCGACCGTGCTCAGTTGGCCGTTGGCCGTGACCGTGGCGGTGATGCGCTGCGAATCCGGGTTGGGAGGCGCGCCGACGCTGCCGCCCGAGATCACCACGTTCTGGTTGGCGATCGCCTGGTTGACTTCCGACATGCTCAGGTTGAAGCCCACCAGCTTGGCGGGATCCACCCAGATGCGCATGGCGCGCGGCGCGGCGAACAGCTGGAACTGGCCCACGCCGGGCACGCGCGACACCGGGTTCTTGACGTTGCGGGTGATGTAGTCGGCCAGCGCGGTCTGGTCCAGCGACCCGTCGGTGGACGACACCGCCGCCACCATCAGGAAGCCGGTACTGGTCTGCTCATATTGCAGGCCCTGCTGCTGCACGGCGGTAGGCAACTGCGCAACCACGTTCGACACGCGGTTCTGCACGTCCACCTGCGCAAGGTCCGGGTTGGTCCCGGGCGCGAAGGTCGCGGTGATGGTCGAGGTGCCGTAGGAATCGCTGACCGACTCGTAGTAGATCAGGCCCTTGGCGCCGTTCAGCTGGTCCTCGATGATACTGGTGACCTGCTCGGCCACTTCGTTGGCCGAGGCGCCGGGGTAGGTAGCCGTGATCGTGATCGCGGGCGGCGCCACGTCCGGGTACTGCGAGATCGGCATGTTCGGGATCGCCAGCACCCCGGCCAGCAGGATGAACAGGGCGACTACCCAGGCGAAAATCGGTCTATCAATAAAAAATTGCGGCATGTGGGCTGACTCTGAAAGCGATGCTCACCAAAGAGGAACGCGGCGTTTGCGCCGCGTGCCGCTCAAGATTTCTGGCCTGCGGCCTTGTCCTGTTGTGCAGGTTCGGCCGGTTTGGCGCCAGGTTGCGGGGCGGATTCCGCCGGCTTGGCGCCCGGTTGCGCGGGAGCCTGGCCGCCCGGCGCGGGCGTGCCATTCTTTTTCCACTCGCTGGCCTGCACCGGCGCGCCCGGACGAACCTTCTGGAACCCTTCCACCACGACCACGTCGCCCGCCTTCAAGCCGCTGGTGACAAGCCAATTGCTCTTGATGGCGCCGCCGGTGGTGACCGGAATCTGTTCGATCTTGTTGTCCTTGACCAGCATCAGGCTCTGCAAGCCATCCGCCGTGCGCTGCAGCGCCTGCTGCGGCACCATCAGGGCCTTGTCGTCCACGCCCTGCTCCAGGCGCACGCGCACGTACATGCCGGGCAGCAGGACGCCGTCGGGGTTGGGCACTTCGGCGCGCAGGTTCACCTGGCCGGTGGACGGGTCCACGGTGATGCCGGTGAACAGCAGCTTGCCGGGCTGGCCGTATTCGGAGCCGTCCTCGAGGACGATGGTCGCGCGCGCCGCGTCCTTGCCCAACTGCTGCAGCTGGCCGCTGGCGAACGCGCGGCGCAAGGCAGCCAGTTCCGCGGTGGACTGGGTGAAGTCCACGTAGATCGGGTCCAGCTGCTGCACCGTGGCCATCTGCGTGGCGGAAGTGGCTTCAACCAATGCGCCTTCGGTCACCAGCGGTTTGCCGATGCGGCCCGTGATGGGCGACGTGACGTCGGTGTAGCCCAGGTTGATGGCGGCGTTGTCCTGCGTGGCCTTGGCGGCAGCAACGGCGGCATCGGCCTGGCGGAACGAGGCCACGGCGTTGTCGTATTCCTGTTTACTGACGGCGTTGGCCTTGACCAGCGGCGCGTAGCGGTCTGCCAGCAGCTTGGCGCTGAAGAGATTCGCTTGCGCCTGCTTCAACTGTGCCGTCGCCTGATCGTAGGCGGCCTTGTAAGGCGCCGGATCGATCTTGAACAGCAACTGGTTTTCCTTGACGTCGCCACCCTGCTCGAAGGTGATCTTCTGGACGATGCCGGTCACGCGTGAACGGATCTGCGCGTCGCGCACCGCATCCACGCGGCCCGGCAATTCAGCGACGATGGGAGCACGCTCGGGTTGCACGGTGATGACGCTGACCTGAGGCATGCCGGGGTTCATCTGTGGCTTTTCGCCGCATCCCGCCAATATCAGCGCGAGGACGCCGCCGGAAAAAGCCAGACCTGAAACACGTTTAGGCGAAAACCGCATTGAAACCCCCGCGTAGCGTAGTTAACCGCTTCAATTGACCGCGTCCAGCCAACACAACGTCAATCGTGACAATAAAGCCCGATCAGAATAAGCGGTGCGCCGGTCTTGACACGTGAATAGCCCGATAATGTAACTCAGTTATTGGGGAAATTACGTACTTTCGGGCCTTGACGCGATGCACGGAGGAGACAAATAGGTAACAAGCTCAGTGGTTGGAAATGTTGCGGAGATTGCCCAGGAATACATAGCCCACGCCGTGCACGGTATGCAAAGGCAGCCGCGTGCCCGTCTGCAGGACCTTGTGGCGCAGCCGGCAAATGGCCACATTCAGGGTGCGCATGCTGGTGCGGCTGCGCAATGCCAACAGCTCATCGCGCAGCAACTCGCGATCGGGATTGCCAAGCAGGCAAAGGAAGCAGGCGCGTTCCATTCCGGTCAGATCGATGCGGGCGCCGCCGGGCGCCATCAGCGTCCAACCGTGATAGAGCAGGCTCCACCAGCCGTCGATGCGGTCGGAATCGGGGAAAACGGGCAGGCGGGCATTCATGGCGTATCTCCACCAGGGCCGCCGCGCCTGGCAGGCGACGGCGGGCTCCGGAACAAGGTTGCAGGTTGTCCCGAAAGCCTACCGGGGTGTCCGGCGTCTGGCGGCGTAATGCGGCAACTATCAGACCGGTCCTACCCCAAGCCCTAGCTGCCCTTGCCGTGGCCGTTGCGGTGGATATCGTGCGTCACGAAGCAGCTGTTCTCGGTCGGGCGGGCCAGGATGCCTGGCTTGGCCAGGGTGCGGCGGATATCGGACAAGCCCGACTCCCAGTGCTCGCGCATGGCCTCGGTGCCGAACTCGTAGTCCTTGGAGTAACGCTCGCGGTGCTTGGACTCGTAGATGAGGTTGACGATATTGGTGGCGGGCGTATGCGACAGCTTGCGGATTTCCGCCAGGTCGGCCGCGCCGCGCTCGGATTCGGGCAGACGCTCCAACAGTTGCTGCAGGCCGTGCCGCAGTTTCAGCACGCGCCGCAGTTGGTCCGTGACCAGGCGCGTGCGGCTGGAATACTGGATGTCTTTCTGGCGCTCGGCCACTTCTTCCAGCGTGGTCGGCAAACCGCCCCGCGCCGGCCACAAGTCCACCTGGAACGCCAGCGTGTCGCGCATGTTGTCGGTGGTCAAGACTTGCGCCAGCGGCGTGTTCGACACCACGCCGCCATCCCAATAGTGTTCGCCGTCGATCTCCACGGACGGGAAACCGGGCGGCAAGGCGCCGGACGCCATGACGTGCTCCGGCCCTAGCGTGTCTTTCAGGCTGTCGAAATAGGCGAAGTTTCCCGTGCGCACGTTCACGACGCCAAAGCTGGCCCGCACCTCGCCGCTATTGAGCAGGTCGAAATCCACGAATTGGCGCAAGGTGGCGGCCAACGGGGTGGTGTCGTAGAAGCTGGTGGAGCCCGCGCCGCGGCCGTGCGCCCAGTACGGCGGCGGAAAGCGCGGCTTGAAAAAGCCCGGCTGGCCGGAAAACAGCGCCTGGAACGCGGACAACTGGCCGTTCATGGCGGGTGAACCGAATCCGAAGGGAATGCCCTCGAACATGCCCGCCAGGGTGTCGCCCCAGGGCACCGAAGCGAACCCCGCGGGGCGGCAGATGCTCTCCCAGAATCCCCTCAGTCGGTCAACGCGTTCGTCTTCGCGGGAACCCGCGATGATGGCCGCGTTGATCGAGCCGATGGAGATGCCTGATATCCAGTTGGGCCGAATGCCCGCTTCGTGCAGCCCCTGGTACACCCCTGCCTGGTAAGACCCCAGGGCGCCTCCGCCTTGCAGCACGAGCGCGACGGTTTCGTAGGGAGGCGTATCGCCGGTGTCTGTGGACGGGGACTTGCGGCGAGCGGTCATTCAGCTACCTCGGGCTAACGTTTGCTTTTATCCGGCACTTGCGGGGCGGCAACGCCCGCGCGGAACGGATACTTGGCGAAGATCTCGGCAACAGCCTTGTCCACGCTTTGCGGCGAGCCGGCGGTTTCGGGGTTCTGGACTTCGCCCACGGCGACGCCCTCCCATACCAGTTGCTTGCGGCGCGTGTCGACAAGATCGATGTTGAGCGTGCCTTCAGTGTACTGGTAGACGTCATCGCCCCAGCCGTAACCGGGCCAGCCGCCGTAGAAGCCCGAACGGTAGCCGTAATAAGGCCCCATGGGCGGCGGCGCCGGCGTGACCTGCGTCTTTTGCTGGAGCTTGGCGCTGAAATTGACGAGCAGGTCGGGGTTGGTCGCGCTATAGGCGTAGCCGCGCATTTCCATCTGGCCGCGCGTCGCGTCCTTGAGCCGTTCGGTCAGCAGGCTGCTGTAGCCGGCCTTGTCCGTGCCCAGCGGATTCATGTAGCCAAACGTGCGGTACTGCGCGAAGTCGGCCTGATGGTCGTAATCGCCTTTCACCGTCGGGCCCGATGCGCATGCCGCAAGCAATGCCGTCATGGAACCCGCCGTCACCCATTTCAACGCTTTAAACGCTTTCATGTTGTTCTCTCCGAGAGCACAGGGCCTGAACATAGTGCCGCGATCCCTGTAAAGTTTCAACAGAATCTCATTCGCATCCCGCAATTTCCCCCGGCTGAAGCACGGATCCGCCCACGTCTGTCCATTACACTCCGGGATGACTCCCAGACCCGATACAGACCTGACCATGTTGGAACTAGACGGCTCGATCTGGTTTCGTTCCGGCGCCCAGACGTGGGGCGGAAAGAACCGCATAGACCTGCTGGCGCAGATTGACGCCACGGGGTCGATCACGGCTGCCGCCCGCGCGGTCAGCATGAGCTACAAGGGGGCCTGGGACGCCATCGATGCCATGAACAACCTGGCCGGCGAACCGCTCGTCGTGCGGGCCGCCGGCGGCAAGGGCGGCGGCGGCACGCAGTTGACGGATCGCGCGCGTCGCCTCATCACGACGTTCCGGGCGCTGGAAGGCGAGCACCGGAAGTTCATGGACAACCTGACGCGCGCCGGCCTGGACGCCAACGGCGACATCGACCTGATGAGGCGTTTCATGCTGAAGACCAGCGCACGCAATAAATTCCTGGGCACCGTCATCGAGGTCCGCACGGGCGCCGTCAACGACGAGATTCTGCTGCGCATCGCCGGCGGCCACACCATCACGGCCACCATCACGCGCGAAAGCACGGCCGAACTGGGCCTGGCGCCCGGCAAGGAAGCGATTGCGCTGGTGAAGGCGTCCAGCGTCATCATCGGCGCCCCCGGCCCGGGTCTGCGCTTGTCGGCCCGTAACCAGTTGCAGGGCAAGATCAGCGATATCCGCCCGGGCGCCGTCAATAGCGAAATCCTGATCGACATGGACGGCGGCGCGACGCTCGCGGCCATCGTCACCAATGAAAGCGCCACGGAACTGGGCCTGGCCGTTGGCGCGCCGGCGGTGGCGATCTTCAAGGCATCCAGCGTGATCCTGGGCGTGCTCGACTAGACCGCCGCGTTCAGACGCCCACGTCCTCGTCGCGGCGGCGCACCTTGCCGTCGCGCACTTCAAAGACCTCGTCGGCCAGCGCGTCGACATCCGCCGGATCGTGCGTGATCAGCAGCATCGGCACGTCCAGCTGCCGCTGCAAGGTGTTGAGCTCCTGGCGCATCTTGCCGCGCAACTGGGAATCCAGCGCGGAAAACGGCTCGTCCAGCAACAGGATGTCGGGTTGCAGCGCCAGGGCGCGCGCCAAGGCCACGCGTTGCTTCTGTCCGCCGGAGATCTCGTTTGGGTAGCTGCCCACGATGGCGCCCAATTCAAACGCATCGACCCAGCGCTGCGCTTGTGGCCCGACACCGCGCTTGGGCGGATTGAGCCACCCGCGCCGCAAGCCGAATGCGATGTTCTGCGCCACCGTCAGATGGGGAAAGAGCGCGTAATCCTGGAACAGGTACGCCACGCGGCGGGATTGCGACGGCAGGCAGACGCCCGCTTGCGCATCAAACAGCACCCGTCCGTTGATTTCGATGCGCCCGCCATCCGGCCGCAGCAAGCCCGCCACCGCCCGCAGCGTCAGGCTCTTGCCCGCGCCGGACGGCCCGAACAAGGCGATGCGCTTGGACGACGATGCGAAGGCGACGTCCAGCTTGAACTGCCGGTCGCCCGAGACCATGCGCTTGGTGACCTGAATGTTGATGCTCATCGCCCGCCCCCGTTGCGCTGGCCCGCGCCAATGGGCACCAGCTTGCCCGCCACCAGCAAGACCACGACACAGGTGATTGACGTCACCAGCACCAACAGGTTGGCGGTGTGGTCGTCTCCGGCCTGCACGGCCTCATAGATGGCGACCGATAGCGTCTGGGTCCGCCCGGGCAGGTTGCCGGCGATCATCAACGTGGCGCCGAATTCGCCCAGGGCTCGTGCGAACGCCAGCAGCACGCCCGCCGCGATGCCGCGCGCGGCCAGCGGCAAGGTCACGCGGAAAAACACGCCGGCTTCTCCAACACCCAGCACGCGCGCCGCGTTCTCCAGTTGGCTGTCCACGTTTTCGAAAGCGGCCCGCGCCGATTTGAACACCAGCGGAAACGCCACGACGGACGCCGCGATCACGGCGCCCTGCCAGGTGAAGACTAGTTCGATGCCCCACCCTGCCAGGGTTTCGCCGATGATGCCCCGCCGCCCCAGCAGAACCAGCAGGTAGTAGCCCAGCACGGTCGGGGGCAGCACCAGCGGCAAGGTCAGGATGGCATCCAGCAGGTCGCGGCCCGGCCATCGCCAGCGCGACAAGGCGAACGCCGCGGCGGTTCCAGCCAGGGTGGCCAGAAGCGTGGCCCAGCCTGCCACTTTCAGCGACAGCAGCAGCGGCACCCAAACCGGATCAGTCATCAATTTCCGCGATTCAACAGGTTCAGGGTTTCTGGAAGCCGTAGCGCGACAGGATAGCCTGACCGGCCGGCGACAGCACATAGGCCACGAAGCGGGCGGCGTCCTGGGCGGCGGCTTCGCGCGTCGTCATGGCGATGGGATAGGTGACCGGCGTCTGCGACGGCACCCGCAACGCGACCTTGACCTTGTCCGGCATGACGGCGGCGTCGGTCGCGAACACGAAGCCCGCGTCCACTTCGCCGCGCGATACGTAATCCAGGCTTTGGCGCACGTTCTGCGCCAGCACGCTCTTGGCCTGCACGACGTTCCACAGCCCGGCGGCTTCCAGCGCACCTTGCGTGTAGCGGCCCACCGGCACGGACGCCGGGTTGCCGTAAGCGATGCGTTTGACGTCGTCGCGCGTCAGGTCCTTGAGCGCCGTGATGTTGGCCTTGCTGTCGGTCGGGACGATCAGCACGATCTGGTTGGCTGCGAAGTCCACGCGGGAAGCGGGCTTGACGGCCTTTTCCGCGACCGCCTTGTCCATCGCCTTCTGGTCGGCCGAGGCGAACACGTCCGCGGGCGCGCCCTTCACGATCTGCTGCAGCAGCACGTCCGACGCCCCGAAATTCAGGATGACCTGGGTGCCGGGGTTTTCCTTCTCGTAGCCCCGGGCCACTTCCTTGAACGCGTTGGTCAGGCTGGCCGCTGCGGACACGACCAGATCGCCGGCGTGGGCAGTGGCTCCCCACAAAGCGGAAAGCGCCAGGGACAGCGCCAGCAAGGGGCGTTGGCGGGACATGATCTTCTCCTTCAGAATCGCGATGCGGTAACGCAATATATATAGGTATATAACGCCAGTCAATTTACCGCCAAAGCGGAAATTGAGCCTTATCAAACGACGGAAAAGGCGGCGTCAGCCGCGCGCGATCGTGGTGACGCGCACCGATTCGGGCGCCAACGCGTCTTGCAGGCAGGCCAGCGCCAGTTCAGGCTGCGCCTGGCCGCACATGAAGATGTCCAGGGCCGCGAACCGGTGTTCGGGCCAGGAATGGATGCTGATGTGGGATTCGCTCAACAGCACCACGCCAGTCACTCCGGCGCCTTCGCCGAAATGATGGAAATGCGCGCTAAGGACCTGGGCGCCCGCGGCCTGGGCGGCCGCGATCATCCAGGCCTCCAGCTTGGCGGCGTTCGTCAGCCGCTCGGCCGCGACGCCGCGGAAATCCGCCAGGACGTGGCGGCCCGGAGTGGCATGCACCGTCACTTGTGGGAGCCGCCCGAGGACCAGCCCGAACTGCCGGACGAACTGCTGCCCCAACTGCTACTGCTGCTTCCACCGGCCATGCGGACGCCGGGCGAACTGGCGCCGGTAGCTGCCATCACCACGACCAGGGCATAAATGGCATACAGGAACTTGCCCATCGTGCTATTCGTCCTTTCCGGAGAGCTTGTCCGCCAGCTTGGCGGGCAACCACAGGAACGCCAGCCCGATCAATATCGGGAAAAAGCGGCCACTGAAGATGTTGCCCATGTTCAAAAAGAGCATCCCGATTGTCGCGAACCACGCCCACTTACCGTATCCGCCCCGCTTGCCGCCCATGGGCAGGGACTTCTGCTTGGCCAGTTCGGCGTTGCCGAACCACTCCGCCAATTGCGCGGGTGCCACGGGCGCCGCGGCCGACCAGCCGAGTTCGGCGTCGCCCAGTTCGCGCGTCAGCTTCAGCGTGCCGGCCTTGTAGTCGGTGATCTTCGTGGTGTCGCCCGCCTTCACGCGCCAGTTGAACGCGCCTAACGGCACCTCGACCCGCGAGGTGTAGTCGTACAGTTTCTGGTACAGCTTGGAACGCCAACGCACGCTGGTTGCGTTGTTGTAGCTGGGCCAGGTGTCGCATACCTGCACGCGCTCCCAGCCCTCGTCCGTTTCCACCAGCCAGATGAAGCCCTTGAGCGGATTGAACAGCAGGTATTCGATCCAGTCCGACGGTTCTTCGGGGTCGGGGTCGGCGCATTTCATCAGGCCGATCAACGTGAAGCTGACGCCGTCGATCTTGGCCACTGCGCCAAGCGCCAGCGTGGTCTTGATGGCCTGGACCTTGCGTGCCTTTTCGATGACTTCGGCCGTGGGGCCCGAGCAATCCACCGTCGCCGCGCAGGACGGGCAGATCACCTGGGTTGCCATGGCGGCCACGAAGCTGATGGGGCCGCCGCAATTCGGGCAATCCAGCGCCTTGATCTGGCCGCGGAACCGGCCGGCCGTTTCCTCGACCTGCTCGTTGGTGCGCAACGAGCCCGCCTGCATGGCCGACAAGTCGAACGCCTTTCCGATGTAGAGCTCCGGCTCGGGGCCGTCGGAGAAGTCCAACGTCAGGAAGGCATCCAGGCTGCGGAAATCCGCCACCTTGGCCTCCCAACCGTCGCCGGGCACAAACGGCAGTTCGCCCTGCGCCCCGCCCGCCTGGCAGGCCCGCACGTCGGCGGCGATGAAGCGCTGGCCATCCAGCTTCAATTCGTCGCCGGGCGCGATGTCGGCAAACGCCGGCATGCCCTGCGTCGATTTGACCTTGCGCCGACGCGTCAGGGCGTACTGGCCCGACGCATCCGATAGCCAGCCGTCGGTGCCGTCTTCGAACCAGACGTACCATTCGTTCCAGAAGCCTTCGTCGAAACGCAGCTGGATGCGGCCGACCACGTCAAAGCGCTTGCTCTCGTATTGGCCGGTCGCGCCCAGGCACAAGGGCGAATAGTCTTCCAGCACATCGGCCATTTCGCCGATGCGCCTGACCGAATCTGCATCCTTGAGCAAGGTGCTGCGGCAAGCGCCGCACACCGCCATGACCGAGGCCGTGGACGTGAACTTGACCGGAGCGCCGCACTGCGGACACAGAACCTGCTGCATAGGGCCTTAGCTGGTGAGTTTCTTCAGGACTTCCGCCTTGGCCGTGTCGTAGTCGGCGGCGGTGATCAAGCCCTTGTCCAGCAAGTCCTTCAACTGCTGCAGGCGCGCGGCGGGGTCGACGGGAGCGGCCGCGGGCGCCGCCGGTTGCGCTGGCTGCGCGGGCTGGCCCTGGCCAACGCCCAATCCCGCCGCCATCGTCTGCCCCAGCGCGGCGCCGGCCGCCAAGCCGGCACCGATGCCGGCGATGCCGCCTTCGTTCTGCGCCGCCAGCGGGATCGAGGTGGCCGTCTGGTACTGGGTGAACTTGCCCAGGTCGCCCGCCATGCCCATCGAAATCCGCGTGTCCAGCGCCTTTTGCAGTTCTTCGGGCAACGACACGTTTTCCACCGTGAAGTTGTCCAGCTTGACGCCATAGCGGTCGAACACCGGCGCCAGCTGTTCGCTGATGCTCTGCGACATCAGGCCTTGATTGCCGGCGATGTCCAGGAACGGCACCTTGGAGCCGCCCAGCGCCGTCGTCATCGCCGCGACGACCATGTTGCGCAGTTGCGCTTCCAGGTCGTCGACCGTGTATTCGTCGCGCGTGCCACTGATTTCACGGTAGAACTTGGCGGGATCCGAGATCTGATACGAATACACGCCGAACGCCCGCAGCCGCACCATGCCGAATTCGCTGTCGCGCAGCGTCACCGGCTGCGCCGTGCCCCAGCGACGGCCCAATTGCAGCCGTGTGCTGAAGAAAATCACGTCCGACTTGAAGGGCGACTCGAACAGCTTGTCCCAGTTCTTCAAGTAGGTCAGGATCGGCAGCGTCTGCGTGGTCAGCTTGTACATGCCGGGACCGAACACGTCGGCCACCTTGCCTTCATTGACGAACACCGCCATCTGCGACTCGCGCACGGTCAGGCTGGCGCCGTACTGGATTTCGAAATCCTGCATGGGATGGCGCCAGGCGAGTACGCCGTCGCGATCTTCGTTCCATTGCAGGATGTCAATGAACTGCTTGCGAATAAATGAACCGAGACTCATGGAAAGTCCTCCCGTGTCAGATCGGATGCGGCGCGCCTGCTCAGGTCAGGCAGGCGGCGTTGACGACGCCAGCAGACAGCGAGATCGCGCCGATCAGGCCGCCCATGGCGATATTGTTCTGTTCGATGGCTTCGTTCATGCCGCGGATGGTCCGGGCGACCACGACGTACACGACGATCTGCACCACCATGGCGGCGATGCCCCAAACCAGGAACATCACGAAGCTGGCGTGGACGGCAATGCTGGAGCACAGCGTGAAGCTGAAACCCACCAGCGCGCCGCCGTAGGACAGCACGGCGGCGACATTGCCTTCGCGGATCAGTTCGAATTCCCTGTAGCGCGTCACGGCGGTGTAAACCGCGGTGAAAATGCCCAGCATGACAAGCGCCGAGACGATATAGATCAGATAGGTCACCGCCGGATGCATCGCTTCTCCCATTGCCACCCTCCCAATTGCGCGCAGTATATACGCGGCGTTCGATATACTGCGAACGCATTTTTCGTGTCGGACACCTCATGCGCGACCGCGTTCTCATCCTATCGGTATTGATCGTTGCTTCCTGCGGTTTGGGCTATGAGCTCATCAGCAGCGCGCTGGCCAGCTATTTACTGGGCGATTCGATACTTCAGTTCTCTTCCGTCATCGGCTGCTACCTGTTCGCCATGGGCATCGGGTCGTGGTTGTCAAAATATGTAAGAGACGAAGACGTTTTGAATCGGTTTATCGACGTCGAACTGCTGGTGGCGTTATTGGGCGGCGTTTCCGCCGCGGTCCTGTTTCTGGTGTTCGCGTGGCTGTCGGCCCCCTTCCGCGCCGCCCTGTACGTGGGCGTCTTCGTCATCGGCCTGATGGTGGGGATGGAAATCCCGCTGGTGATGCGTGTCTTCAACCAGCGCAAGGCCGAATTCCGGGAGATCGTCAGCCGGGTGCTGACGTTCGACTATCTGGGCGCGCTGGCCGTATCCCTGATCTTCCCCTTGCTGCTGGCGCCCAAGCTGGGCCTGCTGCGCACCAGCTTCCTGTTCGGCATCATGAACGCCAGCGTGGCGCTATGGACCACCTGGCTGTTCCGCGCCGAGATCCGCCGCCCCGGCGAAAAAGCCATCCGCGCCTGCGTGGTGATCGGCTTCCTGGCGCTAGGCTTCATGTATTCCTCCGCCATGACGGCCTGGGCCGAGAAAGGACTGTACGGCGACGACGTCGTGCACGCCGAAACCACGCCCTACCAACGCCTGGTGGTCACGCGCTGGCACGACGACCTGCGCCTGTACATCAATAACAACCTGCAATTCTCGTCGCGCGATGAACATCGCTATCACGAATCGCTGGTGCATCCCGGCCTGCAGGCGCTGCCCTGGGCGCGCAATGTGCTGGTGCTGGGCGGCGGCGACGGCCTGGCCGTGCGTGAAATTCTTAAGTACAAGAACATTGAGCATGTCACGCTGGTGGATCTGGATCCCGCCATGACCGGCCTGTTCTCTCGCTCGGAACCGCTGGTCAAGCTGAATCAGGGGTCGTTGAAGGACCCGCGCGTCACCGTCATCAACGACGACGCTGGCCGTTGGCTGGAAACCCACGCCGAGGTCTACGACTTCATCGTGGTGGACTTTCCCGATCCCTCCAACTTCGGGTTGGGCCGGCTGTACTCGGTGCCCGTCTATCACCTGATGGCGCGCCACCTGGCCGAGAATGGCTACATGGTGGTTCAGTCCACCTCGCCCTACTTCGCGCCGCGCTCGTTCTGGAGCGTGGACGCCACCTTGAAGGAGGCGGGACTGAACACCTGGCCCTACCACGCCTACGTGCCGTCGTTCGGCGACTGGGGCTTCATCCTGGCCAGCAAGCGGCGCGACTACACGCCGCCCGACAAGATCACCGTCCCCACCCGCTACCTGGATCCCGCAACCACCCGCGAACTGTTCCACTTCCCGGCCGACATGCCAGCCTTGGCGATGCCGCCGAATCGTTTGAATGAGCAGTCGCTCGTGCGCTATTTCGACGAGGACTGGCGCAAGGTCATCCGCTGATGCAGCGCCGCAGCTTCCTGCTGGGCGCGGCTATCGCGGCGGTGGCGAGCACGGCCGGCTACTACCGGTCGCGCATCGTCGAGACCACGCCGCACATCCATTACCCCGGCATGCAGGCCGGGCACGCCTTGCGCGACGGCGCGGCGCTGCCCGTTCCGTCCGCCAGCTACCGGCCTGACGTGGCCATCCTGGGCGCCGGCGTGGCCGGCCTGTCCTGCGCGTGGAAGCTGGCGCGGGAGGGGCACACGAATTTCGTCGTCGTCCAAGGTCCCGAATTCGCCGGCAACGCGGCGGCCGGCCGGCAAGACGAGCTGGACTATCCGTTGGGCGCGCACTATCTGCCGCTGCCATCCATGGCGTCGACCCACGTGCGCGAGATGCTGGCCGACTTCGGCATCATCGAACGCGGCGCGGCCGAGCTGCGCCCGTATTACGACGAATCCATCCTGGTGCACTCGCCGCAAGAACGCCTGCTGCGCAACGGCCGATGGGAAGACGCCCTGCTGCCCATGACGGGATTGCCCGACGCGGACGTGGCGCAGCACCGCCGGTTCCTGGCATTGATTGACCGGCTCCACACGCAGACCGGAAGCGACGGCCGCAAGGTCTTCAGCATTCCCATCGCGCTGTCGTCGCAAGATGCCGCGTGGCGCGTGCTGGATACGATCACGTTCAAGCAATGGCTGGACCGTGAAGGCTACACGTCGCCAGCCCTGCACTGGTACCTGAACTACTGCTGCCGCGATGACTATGGCGCGCAGTACGACGTGGTATCGGCCTGGGCCGGCCTGCACTACTTCGCCAGCCGCGACGGCCACGCCGCCAACGCGGGCGAAGGCGCGGTCCTGACCTGGCCCGGGGGATTGTCCGCGCTGACGGACCGCATGCGCGACGCGATCACGCAAAAGTTGGGGCACGCGCGATGGCTGCTGGCGGGCACCGCGGTGCGCGTCAACGAGACGCCTGGCGGCACGCTCACGACTTGCGTGACCCCGGGCGCCACTCCCGGCGCCTACACGCTGCAATCGCGCCGCACGGTCTGCGCCATGCCGCTGTTCGTGGCCCAGCGCATCCTGCCGGACATCCGCGCATATGGCTACGACCCGGCGGCGCACGCCTCGCCGCACGCGCCGTGGCTGGTGTCGAACTTCGTGCTGGAAGGCTATCCGCTGGAAGCGCCCGGCGAACCGCTGTCCTGGGACAACGTGGTCTACCAGGGCCAGGCGTTGGGCTACGTCGTGTCCACGCACCAGCTGCTGCGCGTGACGCGGTCACCGCGCACGGTGTTCACCGCGTACCACGCGCTAAGCGGCCAGACGCCGAACGCCGCGCGCCAATGGCTGGCCACGACTCGCCCGCAAGACCTGCGCGACGAAGCCGCCGCCGACCTCGTGGCCGCGTATGGCCGCGAGTTCTGGCGCAATGCGCGCCGGCTTGATATCACGGTGCGCGGCCACGCCATGGCCACGCCACGATGCGGCTACCTGTCCAATCCGGGACTCGCGGCGTTGCGCGAGGTCGACGGCCCGATCTTGTTCGCGCATGCGGACTTATCGGGCTATTCCGTCTTCGAAGAGGCCTCGTGGTGGGGCGTGGTGGCGGCCGGCCGAATTCTTGGGCAACCGCCGCCGCAAGCCTGATGCGGCGGGCGCGACGGATTCCCTCCTGCGCCGCCATCCGCTGCAATACAATTCCCGGCCTCGACGCTTCGAATAAAAACTCATGGGAAAGCACGTCATCGTCTTGGGCGCAGGCATTGTCGGTGTCTGCTGCGCGCTGGAGTTGCTGCGCCGCGGCGCGACCGTGACCTTGGTCGACAAGCAAGAACCCGGCATGGAAACGTCGATGGGCAACGCCGGCGTGCTGGCGCGCAGCTCGCTGATGCCGTTCAACCATCCCGGCTTATGGCGGCAACTGCCCCGCTTGCTGAAAAACGATACGGTCCAGTTCCGCTACCGCCCGCGATACCTGGCGCGGAACCTGGGCTGGGCGGCACGTTTCCTGATGCATGCGCGGCCCGCCGTTTTCCGCGAAACCGTCGAAGCCCTGGACGGCCTGATCCGGCTGTCCGCGCCCGAACACCTGAAACTGCTGGACGCTGCTGGCGCGCGCCATCGTTTGCGCGACACGGGATGGGTGTTCCTGTACCGCAGCGCAGCGGCCTGGGACGGGAGTGCGCTAGCCCGCGAGACCTTTGCCCGGCATGACGTGCCGACGCAGGTCCTTAGCCCCGCCGAACTGGCGGCAATGGAGCCAGCGCTTGCCCCCATCTTCCATCGAGCGCTGTGGATCCAGGGATCGTATTCGGTCGACGACCCGCATGAGGTCGTTGCCGCCTATGCGGAATTATTCCTGCGGTCGGGCGGCATGTTCAAACGCGCCGCCGCCACCGCCATCCGCCGCGATGGCCAGCGCTGGACGGTGCAGGGGTCCCAGGATTCCGAATCGCTGTCGGCGGATCAGCTGGTCGTGGCGCTGGGCCCCTGGTCCAAAGGCCTGTTGAAGACGACGGGCATCGACCTGCCCATGGCCTTCGAACGCGGGTATCACATGCACTACGGCGGCAAGGATGGCGCCCGCGTGAGCCGGCCCGTCTACGACACCGGCGGCGGTTACGTGCTGTCGCCCATGGCGCGCGGCCTGCGGCTGACCACCGGCGTCCAGCTGGACGATTGCGATGCGCCCGCCCGGCCCGACCAACTGGCGCTGGCGGAATCGCGCGCGCGCGAAGCATTCCCGTTGGGCGAACGCCTGGACCCTGCCGCCTGGTTGGGCCGCCGCCCCACCCTGCCCGACAGCCGCCCGATGATCGGCGAAGCGCCACGCCACCCAGGGCTATGGCTGGCGTTGGGGCACCAGCACATCGGGTTCAGCACGGCGCCGGGCACGGCGAAGATTTTGGGCGAACTGATGTTCGACGAGGCAGCAGAATCCCGCTACCGGGCCTTCCGGCCCGGCCGGTTCCTCTAACGGCCGCGCGGCCCCGAAAGGCCGCGCGACGGTCTTCTGAGAAAAGCCGGAATCAGCCCAGCAGCAACGCGTCGTCCGACAGCTTTTCGCCGCGCACGCGTTCGAACATGGCCAGCAGGTCCGGCACGTCCATGCCGCGGCGTTCGTCGCCGGACACGTCCAACACCACCTGGCCTTGATGCAGCATTACCGTGCGGTCGCCCACGTCCAGCGCCTGGCGCATGCTGTGGGTGACCATCATGGTGGTCAGCTGATTCTCGGCGACGATGCGGGCCGTCAACTGCAGCACGAAGTCAGCCGTGCGCGGGTCCAGCGCCGCGGTGTGCTCGTCCAGCAGCAGGATGCGCGACGGCTGCAAGGCTGCCATCAGCAGGCTGACCGCCTGGCGCTGGCCGCCCGACAAGAGGCCGATGCGGTCGGTCAACCGGTTTTCCAGCCCCAGGCCCAAGGTGGACAGGCGTTCGCGGAAACCGTCCTTCATCGATGCCTTGACCGCCCGGCTGTAGCCACGGCGCGCGCCGCGCATTTGCGCCAGCGCCATGTTCTCTTCGATGGTCAGGTCTTCGCAGGTGCCGGCCATCGGGTCCTGGAACACGCGGGCCACGCGGCCGGCGCGCGCCCAGACGGGCTGGCGCGTGACGTCCACGCCATTGATGTCGATCCGGCCCGAATCCACGGGCAAGTCGCCCGACACCGCGTTCAGGAACGTGGACTTGCCGGCGCCGTTGGAGCCGATGACAGTCACGAACTGGCCCGACGGAATATCCAGCGACATGCCGCGCAGTGCGCGGGTTTCGATGGGCGTGCCGGCGTTGAAAGTAATTTTGAGATCTTTAGCGGACAACATTTCAGTACTCCATTGTGCAGTCGCAGCACCCGCGCCGCATGAAGCCGGCGCAGCCAGACCGGGGCCGCCGCGGAGCCGGCTTTGCCGGTCCGCCAGCGGCGCCCCCTTGAGGGGGAAGCGCCACAAGCGCTTCGGGGGTGGGCATCATCCTTTCTTGCCGACCAGGCGGCGCTTGAGCATCGGGATGACCAGGGCGACCGTGACCAGTACCGCGGTGACGAGGTTCAAGTCCTGGGCCTTCAAGCCGATGAAATCGCTGTTCAGCGCCAGGGCGATGAAGAAGCGGTAGACGATGGCGCCGATGATGACGGCAAGGGTCGCCAGCATCAGTTTGCGCGACGGCAGAATGCTCTCGCCAACGATCACCGCGGCCAGGCCGATCACGATGGTGCCGATGCCCATCGAGATGTCCGAGCCGCCTTGCGTCTGCGCGAACAGCGCGCCGGCCAAGGCGACCAGCGCGTTCGACAGCGCCATGCCGCCCAGGATCATGCGGCCGGTGTTGACGCCTTGCGCGCGGGCCATGCGGCCGTTGGAGCCGGTGGCGCGCACGGCCAGGCCGGTCTGCGTGGCGAAGAACCAGTCCAGCGCCAGCTTGGCCAGGATCACGATCACGATCAGGATCAGCGGGCGGGCGACGTAGTCGGAAATCCAGCCCGGCTGCAAGATCGTGAAGACAGTGGGTTCGGTGATCAGCGGCACGTTGGGCTTGCCCATGATGCGCAGGTTCACCGAGTACAGCGCGATCATCATCAGGATGCTGGCCAGCAGGTCCATGATCTTGAGCTTCACGTTCAGCCAACCCGTTACCAGGCCCGCGGCCGCGCCGGCGAACGTGGCGATGATGGTGGCGGAAAACGGATCGGTGCCCGAGGCGATCAGCGTGGCACAGACCGCGCCGCCCAGCGGGAAGCTGCCGTCAACGGTCAGGTCGGGGAAGCGCAGCAGGCGAAAGGAGATAAACACGCCCAAGGCCACCAGGCTGAAGATCAGCCCGATCTCCAACGCGCCTAACAACGAGAACAATGACATGAGTCAAATCCAATCAGGGTAAGGAAGGTGCATATTAAAGACTTGAAACGTCGGATTTCTTGCGTTTGGGGGTCAGTTTTACCCCAGCTTTCGCAATAAACGTTTCCCGGTCCGCCATTTTCGCTTGTTTCCTGCCAAAGCGTCTCCACGCGTGTCGGCAATGCCGCAAGCGGAGTCGTACAAGACCGTTCAGGGAGCAAAAACGCCCGGTGCGGCGCGCGCCAGCATGGCGGGGCACCCGGCAATTCAAGACCAGCAAACTGCGCCGGGCCGCGAGCATCTTGTGAACGCTGCCGCCCTGAAGACCATGGGGTAAGGCAAGACACACCAAAAAAACTTAACAAAAACCCCGCGCACGCCGGGTAGGCGTGGCGGGGTGCCTGCGGAACCGCTTTACTTCACGACCACCGCGGCCGATTTGATGATCGCATCCGACAAGGTCACGCCTTGCTTGGTGGCCGCGCCCGGATTCACGTACAGCTCAAGCTTCGAGATGGTTTCCGACGGGATCGCGCCGGGCTTTTCGCCCTTCAGGATGCGCACGACCACCTTGCCCGTCTGCACGCCCAGATCGCGGTAGTTGATACCCAGGGCGGCGATGCCGCCGCGCTTGACGCTGTCGGTGTCGGACGCGATCAGCGGGATCTTGGCGTCGTTGCCGACCTTCACCAGGGATTCATAGGCCGACACGACGTTGTTGTCGGTGTTGGTATAGATGACGTCGACCTTGCCGATCAGGCTGCGCGCGGCCGAGGCCACGTCGACCGAACGCGGGGCGGCGGCTTCCACCAGGCTCATGCCGTACTTGGGCAGGATTTCCTGGAGCTTTTTCACGACCACGACCGAATTGGCTTCGCCCGGGTTGTAGACCATGCCCACGCGCTTGGCGTTCGGAACGATCTTCTTGATCAGGTCGACTTGCTTGTCCAGCGCCAACAGATCCGACACGCCGGTCACGTTGGTGCCCGAGGCGTCCATGCTGGCGACCAGCTGGGCGGCGACGGGGTCGGTCACGGCGGAATACACCACCGGCACGTCCTTGGTGGCGGCCACGACGGCTTGCGCGGACGGCGTGGCGATGGCCACGATGGCGTCGGGCCTGTCGCCCACGAACTTGCGGGCGATTTGCGCGGCGGTGCCGTTATTGCCCTGCGCGCTTTGGTATTGCCACTTCAGGTTCTTGCCCGCTTCATAGCCGGCTTGCTTGAGCGCGTCTTGCACGCCGTCACGGACGGCGTCCAGCGCCGGGTGCTCGACGATGGCGGTGATCGCCACCGACTTCTGCTGCGCAGCCACAGGCGCGGCGATAGCCATCGCCAGCGCCATGGCGCCAACCGTCAGAAAATGTTTTTTTCCGATCAGCATACTAAGCTCCTTGAACCCTTGGTAGTTGTTCGTTGGGGGTTTTCGTGGGGGTTTCGTCGTTATGGCCCCGTCGGCGGCTTCCCGCCTGTCTGGCTGACCATAAAGCCGTATAGTCTAACTTGCCGCCACGCAAAATAACTTGGGGGGAATCCCTGAAATGGTGCATGCCGAAAACGCAATGCCCCATGCCGGGGCACGCGGCGCCAATATCCTAAACCGGCGCGGCCGCCCTTTCCCGCAGCCCGTCGACGCATTCAAAGGCCACGCCATGATCAAACGCGCTTTGGGCCGTTCCGGCCTGCAAATTCCCCCGCTTACTTTCGGCGGCAACGTCTTCGGCTGGACCGTCGACGAGGCCGGCACGTACTCGCTGCTGGACGCCCTGGTCGACGCGGGCCTGAACTTCATCGACACGGCCGACGTCTATTCGCGCTGGGCCCCCGGCAACCAGGGCGGCGAATCCGAAACGCTGATCGGCAAATGGCTCAAGCGTTCCGGCAAACGCGATCGCGTGCTGATCGCGACCAAAGTCGGCATGGAGATGGGGCCCGACGCGCAGGGCCTGGCGCCCGCGTATATCCGCCGCGCGCTGGAAGCTTCGTTGGCCCGCCTGCAAACGGATCACATCGACCTGTATCAGTCCCACAAGGATGATCCCAACACGCCGCTGACCGACACGCTGGCTGAATACGCCAAGCACATCGAAGCCGGCAAGGTGCGCGCGATCGGGGCGTCGAACTACACGGCCGTGCGCTTGTCCGAAGCGCTGATCACGGCGGAACGCCACGACCTGCCTCGCTACGAAAGCATCCAGCCCGAATACAACCTGTATAGCCGCGAGCCTTTCGAATCCGGCTTGCAGAGCCTGGTGAAGACGCAGCAGATGGGCACGATCAACTACTACGCGCTGGCCAGCGGATTTCTCAGCGGCAAGTACCGCAGCGCGGCCGATGCCGGCAAAAGCGCGCGCGGACAGAAGATTGTCGACAATTACTTGAACGAGCGGGGCTTGCGCATCCTGAAAGCGCTGGACGAGGTTGCCGAAGACGCCGGCTGCACGCCTGCCCAGGCCGCGTTGGCCTGGCAGATCGCGCAGCCTGGCATCACCTCGCCCATCGTCAGCGCCACGTCGGTCGCCCAATTGGACGAACTGGTCAAGGCCGCCAGCCTGACGCTGACGCATGACCAGCTGACCCGGCTCAGCCAGGCCAGCGAGTGGCGTTAGGCGCGGGCAGCATCAATCCAGCTTGACGCCGGAATCCTTCACGACTTTGGCCCAACGATCCACCTCGCTGTCGACGAACTTGCCAAAATCGGCACCCGTCAGCGTGGGGATCGACGATCCGTTGCCCGCCCAGGTTTCCTTGAGCTTCGGCGTGTTCAAGGCCTTGGTGATTTCAACGGCCATCCTGTCGACCGCCTCTTTCGGCGTGCCGGCTGGCGCCCAGATGGCGTACCACGTCGACACGACGTAGTTGGGCACGCCTGCCTGGGCGGCGGTCGGTACGTCGGGCAACGAGGCCGACCGCTCGGTGGCAGCCACCGCCAGCGGTTTGATGGCGCCGGCGCGGATGTGGCCCGACGATGATCCCAGGCCATCGAACGCCAGATCGACCTGACCGCCGATCAGTGCCGACAGCATCGGGCCCGCGCCCTGGTACGGCACGTCCACCAACTTGATGCCGGTCTGCATGGCGAAAAGCTCGCCGGCCAGGTGGTGCGTGCTGCCCTTTCCTGCCGTGCCGTAGTTGATTTCGCCAGGGTGCTTCTTGGCGTAATCGATGAATTCCTGCAGGGTCTTCACCGGCAGCTTGGTGGCATTGATGACGACCACCTGCGGCGGCTGCGCCACCAGCGCGACGGGCACGAAGTCCTTTTGAATGTTGTAGTTCAGGCTTTTATAGAGCGATGGGGCCAACGCGTGGTGCGCGCCGCCCATGAAGAAGGTGTAGCCGTCCGGCCGAGCCTTGGCGGCCACGCCCGCGCCCACCGTGCCACCCGCGCCGCCTTTGTTGTCGATGACCACGGCCTGACCCAGCTGCGTGGTCAGTTGCTGGGCCAACGGACGGGCGAACGTATCCGTGCCGCCGCCAGCGGGGAACGGAACGATCAGCGTGATGGGGCGCTCTGGCCATTGCGCGGCGGCCACACCGCCGAAACTCAGGGCTGCCACGGCGAATACGGCCGCGGCGGTCGTGCGAACTTTCATGTTGTCTCCTCTTGCTGCATCATGGGGACGGCGCGATTTTGTGCGTCTCGTCTCTTGAATTTCTTATGGAATGAAGCTGCCAGGACGGCGTTGCGTTATGTGGGGATGGGCCTCCTTGGAAAAAAAATGCCGGCCCCTGGAGGCCGGCATCCCGGTCGGCGTCAAAGCGCCTTGTAGGTTTCACGCAGCACGTTCTTCTGCACCTTGCCCATCGTGTTGCGCGGCAGCTGGTCGATGATATGCACGCGCTTGGGCACCTTGAAGTTCGCGATGCGCGACTTCAGCTCCAGTTGCATGGCGGCTCCGTCCAGCGACACGCCGTCCTTGGGCACGACGACGGCCACCACGGCCTCGCCGAAATCCGCGTGCGGCACGCCGATGACCGCCGATTCCGCCACGCCGGGCATGTCGTCGATCAAGGTCTCGATCTCTTTCGGGTAGACGTTGAAGCCGCCGGAAATGATCAGGTCCTTGCTGCGGCCCACGATGGAAAGGTAGTCCGCCGGCACGTCGCGTCCGGCGGATTCCCCGCCCCAACGACCCACGTCACCCGTCTTGAACCAGCCGTCTTCGGTAAATTCCTCGCGGGTCTTTTCCGGCATGCGCCAGTAGCCCGAGAACACGTTGGGTCCGCGCACCTGCACATTGCCGATTTCGCCCGGCGCCAGCGCGATGCCGGCATCGTCCACCACGCGCACCTGCACGCCCGGCAGCGCGCGGCCGACCGTGCCGGCCAGGCGCTCGCCCAGCTTGGCATCGTAGGGGTTGGACGTCAGCATGACGGTCTCGCTCATGCCATAACGTTCCAGGATGGCGTGGCCGCTGCGCGTCTGGAAATCGGAAAACGTTTCGGCCAGCAACGGCGCGGAACCCGAAATGAACAGGCGCATGTTGGCGCACACCGCGCGGTCGAAACGCGGGTCCGCCAACAGACGGACGTAGTACGTCGGCACGCCCATCATCACCGTGCTTCGCGGCAGGTAATGCAACGCCTGGTCGGCGTCCAGCTTCGGCAACCAGATCATCTTGGCGCCGGCCAGGAGCGCGCCGTGCGACGCCACGAACAGGCCGTGCACGTGGAAAATAGGCAGCATGTGAAGCAGCACGTCGTCTTCGCGCCACCCCCAGTACTCGTGCAGCACCCGAGCGTTGGCGGCCAGGTTGCCGTGCGACAGCATCGCCCCCTTGCTGCGGCCGGTCGTGCCGGACGTGTACAGGATGGCGGCCAGGTCATCGGGCTGGCGGACGACGGTCTTGTAGGTTTGCGGCAAGCCGCCCGCGGCGTCCAGCAGCGTGCCGGTGCGGTCTTCGTCCAGGGTGTAGACATGCGCGCAACCCGCCTTGTCAGCGGCGCGCTGCACCCAGTCATGGTTCTTGCTGGCGCAGACCACCACGGCCGGCTCGGCGTTGCCCAGGAAGTACTCGATCTCGGCTTCGCGATACGCCGTGTTCAACGGCAGATACACCAGCCCCGCGCGCAGCGTGGCCAGGTACAACAACAGCGCTTCAGGCGATTTTTCGACTTGCACCGCCACGCGCGACCCGTCGGGCAGGTCAAGCGACGTCAGCAGGTTGGCCAGGCACGCCGTGGCGCGATCGATGTCGTCCCAGGTGTATTCAAGGTCGGGCGTTTCCAGCGCGACTTTGCTG
Source organism: Achromobacter sp. MYb9 (assembly GCF_002975275.1). Classification (GTDB taxonomy): domain Bacteria; phylum Pseudomonadota; class Gammaproteobacteria; order Burkholderiales; family Burkholderiaceae_B; genus Achromobacter. The sequence continues at coordinate 279,498 of NZ_PCOQ01000004.1, forward strand.
CGGTCTTTGGGAAAGCCGCCTTGCAGGACAGCATAGAGGTTGGCGTTGCTCACCTTGGTCAGTCTCCGGAAAAGGAAGGGTCTACGCCGGCCAGGAAGGCGCGCACGCCCTCCTTGTGGTCCCGGCTTTCGGCATAGGAGAAATAATCGCGATACTCGTCCTCGGTCAAGGCGCCGCCTTGGGCCAACCTTGCGGACAAGCGTTTATTGATGCGGGCCGCCAACGGCGCGCCCTGGGCAATGCGGCCGGCGCTGCGGCGTGCGGCCTCGTCCACCTGGTCATCGGGGACGATGCGGGTCAACAGGCCCAGGCCCAGCGCTTCTTCGGCGCCGAACACGCGGCCTTCGAGCAGGATGGCCAACGTGGCCGCGCGCCCGGCCAACGCCAACAGCCCGCGCATTTCATCTGGCGCCATGGGAAACCCCAGGCGGTTGATGGGCACGCCGAAACGCGCCGACGCGCCCGCGATGCGCAGGTCGCATTGGCTGGCGATTTCCAACCCGCCCCCCACGCACACGCCTTCGATCTGCGCGATGACGGGATGCGGGCATTGCGCCACGGCCTGCAGCGCGGGCGCCAGGATTTCGCGGTGATAGCGCTGCACGCCGGCCATGTCGGCCCGCTGAACGGGAAACTCGCGGATGTCCGCGCCCGCCGCGAAGTTGCCGCCCTCGCCGCGCACGATCACGCAGCGCAGGGTGTCATCCGCGGCCAACTGCGTGAACACGTCCTGAAGTTCGCGCCACATGCCCACCGTTATCGCGTTCAGGCGGCCGGGATGCGACAGCGTCACCCAGGCCAGCGCCCCTTCGCGTTCCAGCCGCACGCGGCCAGTCACGTCTTGCGTCATGTCCCCTGCCCTTTCTTATTTATGGATGGCGCCGTGTATCCGGCGATCAGGCCACGCGGCCCACGCTTCGGCTGACCTGCGGTTTGCCGTCGCCCAGCTTGGCCAGATTCGTGTCCAGTTCATCGAGGTCGTACAGATAGTTCACCATCAGCCCGCAAGACTGCTTCAGGCCTTTCTGCGAGGTATCCGCCGCCCAGTTCAGGCGTTCGATGCGCGCGCCGTTGCCCAGGTGGAAGCGGGCCACGGCATCCAGCGGCAAGCTGTTCTTCATGGACTGCAGATAGCAGGCGGCCAGGCGAAAACCCGCGCGCTTGACCACGTCGGGCGCGCGGCCCTGGGCGGCTTTGGCCAGGCGCGACACCCAGCGCTGCCCGTCCGGCACGCCCTCGCGCTTGCGCTCCTTGGCGCGCGCCTTGTCTTCGCGCACGATGCCTTCGACGGCTTCGGCGTCCAGCTTGCCCAGCCAATCCGAAAACCCGGGGATGGGTGACAGGGTGGCAAAGGACTTTAGCTTGGGCAGTTCGTCCAGCAATTGTTCGACCACGCGCTTCAGCAGGAAATTGCCGAAGCTGATGCCCTTCAGGCCGGGTTGCGTATTGGAAATGGAATAGAAGATCGCCCAACGGGCCTTGTCCAGGTCTTGGGGCGGCAGCGTGCTGTCCAGCAGCACCTGCACGTTGTCGGCCATCTGGCTGGCAAAGGCCACTTCCACGAAGATCAGCGGCACGCCCGGCATCTGCGGATGGAAGTAAGCGTAGCAGCGGCGGTCGGGCGATACACGGCGGCGCAGGTCGTCCCAGGACGTGATTTCATGCACGGCTTCGTACAGGATGAGCTTTTCCAGCAACGACGCCGGCGAATCCCAGGTCAGCGGGCGCAGCTCCAGCAACCCCACATCGAACCAGGCCGACAGCAGGCCTTCCAGCTCTTTGTCCAGGCTTTGGATACCCGCGACCTGCTTGCGCCAGCGCAGCATATCGGCGCGCAATTCCACCAGAAAACGCAGGCCCTGCGCCTGGGCGTTGAAGCGCTTGAACAAGCGCGCGCCTTCGCCGCCATCGCCCGCGTACGTGGCGCGGACTTGCGCCAACGCGGCCAGCATCAACCGGCGGTCCTTGCCGTCGGCGGCGCTGTATTGTTCGCACCAGCGGCGCGCCAGCTTGTTCGCGGCCACGTCGGTCAAGCGCGCTTCGAACAGGCGCCGCACTTCGGATTCGCTGGGCAGACGCCCGCGCTCCCACAAGCGGCCCAACCGCGTGATCAGGCTGGCTCCTTCGGCGGCCGACGCAGCGTCGATCGCTTCGGCCTCGGGCTCAGGCGTGCGTGCGCCCCGCGCGGGCGCGAGATTGGCGGGTACGGACATGGGCGGGCTCCTGGATGACGATGGGATCGGATAACGCCGGATCGGCGGCGTCTTCATGGGCTAATGCGCGCAGCGCTTCCAGCTGCCGCATCAAATGGGTGTGCGCCAGCGCCTGCGCGGCCTCGCTGTCATGCGCCTTCAGGGCGGCGAAGATGGCCAGGTGTTCGGCGCAGGATTGTTCAATACGCCCCGGCCGCGCCAGGCTGCGATGCCGCGACAGGCTCAGCACCTTGCGCAGGTTGCCCACCATGTCGTTCAGCCACTGATTGCCGGACAGGGCCTGCACGGCCTCGTGGATCAGGTAGTTGGTTTGGTAGTAGGCGTCGATGCGGCGGGCTTTGGCATGGCCCGCCAGTTCGGCGTGCAGCGGCTCAAGCGCGGCCAGTTCGGCGTCGGTGGCCTTGCGCGCGGCCTCGAAGGCGCAGCGCCCTTCCAGCATGGCCATCAACGGGAAGATGTCTTCGAGGTCTTGCGCGGACAGTTCGTTGACGAAGCAGCCGCGCCGCGGCTCCAGCCGCACCAGCCCTTCGGTGGCCAGCACCTTCAAGGCTTCGCGCAACGGCGTGCGGGAAATGCCCAGCTCGCCCGCCAGCCGCAGTTCGTCGATCCATTCGCCGTTAGTCAGCGCGCGCGCGTGGATCATGGCGCGCAGCCGATCCGCGACTTCCAGGTACAGGGCTTGACGGACGATGGGTTGGCTCATGGGGAGGCGGTTTGGACTACACCGTAATTCATAATTATGAATAAACCCATGATAGATCCCGGCCGGGGAAAAGGTAAACCCCCTTCGCGCCCCGTGACTACCCTAATAGGAAGGCGGGGGTCTGCCCCCCCGATGGACGCCCCGGATAGACGCCCCCCGGCGTCCCGGAGGGTCAGCACGGCCGACTGGCCGCCCTACGCTTTAAAAATGCAGCACGCCGTCGACGGCATGGCGGGTCAGCGCGCGGGCCCAGCGACGCGCCGGCAGTCCGTACCGGGATTCCACCACCTCGGCCCGCTCCAGCAGCTCGGCCGGCGTGATCGCCAGGCTAGGCCCTGAAAACGCCAGCACGATCTGGTTGCCGGCGTCGACTTCAGGCAGCAGCACCACGCGGTCGTCGAACGCCTTGGACAGGTTGTCGATGTTCTTGCCGAAACTGTCGTGGCGGCCGAACAGGTTCACCGCCAGCACGCCAACGTCGCCCAGCACCCGCCGGCAATCGCGGTAGAACTTCACGCTGTCGCGCACCGGCCCTTCGGCCGCCGCGTCGTACAGGTCCACCATCAGTACCGGGCAGCGCCCGGCATTCAACGGGTCGGCCACCCAGGCGCCCGCGTCCGCGTGCTCGACCCGCAGCCGGTTTTCTCCCGGCAAACGGAAGAACATATGGCAAGCCGCCGTCACCCGGGGGTTCCATTCCACCGCCAGCAAGGGGCTGCGCATGTGCTTCACGCAAAACCGCACGAGCGATCCCGCGCCCAGGCCGAGCATGCCGATGGCCTCTTCCTTGGGCGGTTCCAGAAACAGCAGCCACGCCATCATCTGGCCGGTGTATTCCAGCACCAGTTCCGACGGATTCTTGATGCGCATGGCGCCCTGGACCCATTCGGTGTTGAAGTGCAGATAGCGGACGCCATCCACTTCGGACAGCGTGGGTTGGTCCAGTTCAGAGGGAAAGTTCGATTTATTCATGGCGGCATTGTAGGGCGGACGACTTCGCCGCCGTCGCCGCCTTCCCAGATGCGTTCCAGCAATTCCGAGCAGGACGCCTCCGCATGCAGGCTGGCCGACAGGCGCAGCACGCGTTTCAGGTACAGGTGGGCGTCGCACTCCCAGGTTACGCCCATCGCGCCGTGCACCTGGATCGCATTCTGGGCGGCGCGGCGCCCGCCCTCCACCGCCAGCAAGGGCACGTAAAGGCTGTCGCGGTCCGCCGAAGCAGCGCCGGCATCGAGCGCCGACGCCGCCGCCATGCCGGCAAGGCGCGCGTCGTCCAGCGCCATCCAGTCGTCGGCCAGACGATGCTTGATCGCCTGATTGGCGCCGATGGCACGGTCGAATTGGCGACGTTCGCGCGCATAGGCGGCCGCGATATCCAACGCTGCGGACGCGGCCCCAAGCAGTTCGGCGGAACGCAGCAGGCACAGCCGGGTCCGCAGCCGACGCCACGTGCCAGCCTCGACGGGCAGATCGATACCGTCCAGCAATTCGGGCCGCGTCGTCTGGGCCACCGGCATCGTGGGGTCCAGGCCTGCCGCGCCGGGCACCGGCGCATACCGTTCGAGCCGCAACGTCCTCGGGCCGAGATTGCGCACGCCTAGCGCCGGCACGCCCTCGCCCGCACCTTCGAAAAAGGCCGAGCCGTCCGGGCGCAAGGCCGCGTCGGCGAAATAGGCGCCGCCGTCCATCATTGTCCGCGCCCATTGCGCGGCCACCCCGTCGATGCCTGCTTCGCACAAGGTAGGCAGCACGACCATGTTGGCCGTCAGCGGCAGGCTCAACAGGTGCCGCCCCGCCGCTTCGGCCACGATCCAGGCCTCGCGCAGGCCCAGCCCCAAGCCGCCGGCTGCGGCAGGCGCCAGCAGTGCCGGCCAGCCCTGCTCGGCGATCTCGCCCCACAGCGCCAGCCGGGCGCCCAGCGGCCGCAAGGCCGCGTCGCGCGCCGCTGAAGAAGGATGGCGTTCAGCCAGGAAGCGCTGGGCCGCGTCTTGCAGCATGCGCTGGTCTTCGGTCAAAGGCAGAGTCATAGGAATCGAAATCAATGAAGGGGCAACGATGCGGTCGGCCGGGCCATCGGGCGTCAGCCCCTGGGCAGGCTCAGCATCTGTTCGGCGATGATGTTTCGCTGAATCTCGGACGTGCCGGCCAGGATGGTTTCCGCGCGCGACCACAGATAGGCATGCGTGAGCGCCGCTGCTTGCGCGTCGGCGCCTTCGGGCAGGCAAGCCGTTTCACCCAGCAATTGCATCGACAGTTCAAGCAGGCGCTGGTGCGCTTCGCTCCAGTGAATCTTGGTGGATGACCCTTCGGGGCCGGGCGGGTCGCCCCGCATGGCGCCGGCCAGTGCGCGCTGCGACTTCAGCGCCAGCACATGACTGTCGGCCGCCAACCGCGCCCATTTATGCCGCACGGCGGCCGATGAGGCCGGCACGTGCCCGTATGCGTCGGGGCGCAGCGCCAGGTGGCGCACCACATCAAGTTCCTGCGCAAAACGCACCAGGCGCGGGATGAAGTAGGTGCCGCGTTCGAAACTGGCCGCGGCCATCGCCACTTTCCAGCCTTGGTTCGGCTCGCCCAGCAGCAGGTCCTGCGGCACGAAGACGTCTTCGAAGAACACCTCGCAGAATTCGGCTTCGCCCGTGATCTGCCGGATGGGCTCGACCCGCACGCCAGGGCTGCCCATGTCCACCAGCAAAAAACTCAGGCCGCGGTGCTTGGGCGCCTGCGGATCGGTGCGCGCCAGCACGAAGCACCACTGCGCCCGGTCGGCGAACGACGTCCAGATCTTGTGGCCGTTCAGCCGATAGCCGCCTGCCGCGGGTTCGGCGCGCGTGCGCACCGACGCCAGGTCGGACCCGGCGCCCGGTTCCGAATAGCCCTGGCACCAGACCTCGCGGTTGGCCAGGATGCCAGGCAGAAATCGGCGTTTCTGCGCCTCGGAGCCGAAGTGCAGCAACGTCGGCGCCAGAATGCCGTGGCCAATCAGGTTCACGCCCAGCGGCGCGCCGCAGCGGGCGTGCTCTTCGTGGAACACGGCCTGCCGCGACAACGGCAGGTTTTTCCCGCCATACGCTTCGGGCCAGCCCAGGCCGGACCATCCATTCGCACACAGGGTGTCTTCCCAGGCGCGCCTGAAATCCAGATCGCGCGGGGCAGCCCCGCCCGGCCACTGCCGGACGAAGCCAGCGTAGGCCGAGGCCAGCCACTCCCGCAGTTGCTGGCGAAAGGCGGCGTCATCCTGCGCCGCGTTCTCCCATCGGCTCATGCGTACTACTCCAGGCGAATGTTGGAATCGCGCGCCACCTTGGCCCAGGTGGTCACGTCTTGCCGGATGAAGGCCGAGAACGTCTTGGGATCACTGCCGATGATGTCCAGCCCCAGCCCCACGAACTGCGCCTTCACATCGGGTTGCTGGAGAATCTGCGCGAGGTTCTGGTAGAGTTTGTCGATCACCGGCTGCGGCGTGCGCGCCGGCGCCACCAGCCCCAGCCACGGCATCGCCGAATAGCCCGGCAAGCCAGACGCCGCCACCGTCGGCAGGTCCGGCACGGACGCCGACGGACGCGTCGTGGTCACGGCCAGCGCGCGCAACTTGCCATCCTTGACGAAGGGCCCCGACGAGGCCCATGCGTCGAACATCACCTGGATGCGGCCGGCCACCAGGTCGTTCAGCGCGGGTGCGCTGCCCTTGTACGGGATGTGCGCCATCTGCACACCCGCCATGCTGTTGAAGAGTTCGGCTTCCAGGTGCGTTGAACTGCCGGTGCCGACCGACCCGTAGCTGACCTTGCCCGGATTGGCTTTCAGATAGGCGATCAGTTCACCCACGTTCTTGGCGGGGATCGACGGATGCACCTCCAGCACATGCACGACAGACGCCACCTGGCTGACCGGCGCGAAGTCCTTGATGGGGTCGTAGTTGACCTTGGCGTAGATGCTGGGCGCGATGCCCAGCGAGGACGCCGCCATCAGCAGGGTGTAGCCGTCCGGTTCCGCGCGCGACACGTAGTCCGACGCAATCATCGTCCCGCCGCCGGGCTTGTTCTCGACGATCACGGGCTGTCCCAGCTTCGCGGTCAGGCGCTCGGCCAGCAGCCGGCTCATGATGTCCGCCGCGCCGCCTGGCGAAAACGGCACCACGATACGCACGGGCCGGCTGGGAAACGCATCCTGGGCAAACGCCGGGTTCGCGACGCCGATGCAGGCCAGCGCAACGCCGGCCAATAGTCTCTTCATCATGCTTGTCTCCTCCTGGGGATACGCGGCGCGCGGTCGCGTGATTGCGGGTGCGCGCTACGGGGTTGCGGGCAGGATCAACGCGTCCAATACCGCGACGCCTTGTCCTGCCTCTTTGATCAGCAATGGATTGACTTCAATTTCCGCCACGTCCGCGGGCGCCGCAAGCAAGGCGTTGCCAACGGCCACGATGCTGCGGCACGCCGCCGCCAGATCTGCGCGAGGCTTGCCGCGGTAGCCGTCCAGAAGCGGAAACGCCTTAAGCTCCCGCAACATCTGCATGGCGATGTCTTCGTCGACGGGCAGCAGGCGATGGCTCGTGTCCTGGTAGAGCTCGGTCAGTACGCCCCCGAGTCCCACCGTCAGGACAGGGCCGAACACCGGATCGCGCGTGGCGCCAACGATGATCTCGGCCACGCCGCGCTCCATCTTCTGCACCATCACGCCGTCGATGCGCGCATCGGGTTGCGCTTGCCTGGCGGCCTGGATCACCTGGCCGCAGGCGGCCTGCACCGCGGCGTCGTCGGCCAGCCCCAACACCACGCCGCCGGCTTCCGTCTTGTGCGCGATGTCGGCGCTAAGGATCTTCAGCGCCACGGGGTACCCCGCCGCGCGCGCATCGGCCATCGCCTCGCCGGCGTCGCGCGCGGCATGCGCCCGCGCCTGCGGCAGTCCGAAGGCCGCGAGGTAGGCACGCGCGTCGACTTCGTTGCAGGGCAGCGCCGGCACGGGCGTCGCGTCCAGGCGCAGCATCGGCGCAATGCGCTTGGCGGCGCGCGCGTCGCACCACAGCAGATACGGCGCCAGGGCGGAAACGGCCTGGCCCAGGTCTTCAAATACGGCCACCTCGGCGTCGCGTAACGCCGCCCTGCTTTGCGCCAGGCCGGTATCGATCGCGACGAACAGGCGCGGATGCTGGCGCGAAGCCTCGGCCAGCGCATCCGCCATGCGGTCCAGCATGTAGCCCGGGGCGTAGACCACCACCGCGTCGATCGCGTCGGTCGTCGCCAGCGCCTGGAGCACCGTACGCACGAAGTCGGGATCGTTGACCACATTGCCGGTCACGTCCACGGGATTGCCGACCATGCCGTAATCGGGAATGCCGCCGCGTAACACGGCTTGCAAGGCATCGGGCAGATCGGGCAGGTCCAGTCCCGCGCCGATGAACTTGTCGGCCAGGATCGCGCCCAGCGCGCCCGACATCGTCAACACGGCCACCCGCTTGCCCGCGCTGCGGTGGCGCAGCGTCGCCAGACTGGCCAGATGCGCCATCTGCGCGAAGTCCGTGGCCTCGATGACGTTCAACTGCCGGAAGGCGGCGGCGTACACACGCCGATCACCGGCCAGCGCGGACGTGTGCGACCGCACGGCTTGCGCGCCCTTGTCCGTGCTGCCCGCCTTCAGCGCGATCAGCAGCTTGCCCTGGCGCTCAAGCTCGCGGCAGGCGCGCGCGAAACGGCCGCCGTCGCGCAGTTGCTCGATATAGCCCAGGACGATTTCCGTCTGCGGATCGGCGGCCAGGTATTCCAGGTATTGTGAAAAATCCAGGCACGCTTCATTGCCGGTGTTGATGAAGTGCGAAAAAGGCAAGTCCAGCCTGCGCGCGATGGCGTACACGGCCGCGCAGACGTTGCCGCTTTGCGTCAGCAGGCTGACGACGCCCGGCCCGGTTTGCGCCGGCGCGGTCTTGAAGACCGAGGCGAACGCGGTATGCGCCTGCGTGTTCAGGTTGGCGAAGCCCATGCAATTCGGGCCCGCCACGGCCATGCCGCTTTCGGCCACGAACGCTTCCAGCTCATCCTGCAGGCGCGCGCCATCGGCACCTGCCTCGGCAAACCCGGCGGCGTACACAATGGCGGCGCGCACGCCCCGGGCGTGGCAGCGGCGCAGCATGGGCGTAACCTCGGCGGCGGCGATCGCCAGCACCGCCAGATCCACCGGTTCGGGCACCGCCTCGATATCGGGCCAGCAGCGTTTGCCGAACACTTCCTGGTACTTCGGGTTGACGGGGTAGATGCCGCCGGCGTAACCAAAGCGGGCCAAGAGTTCCAACGGCATGCCGCCGATGCGCCCGGCGTTCGTGCTGGCGCCGATCATGGCGATGGACCGGGGGTTCAGCAGGCAATCCAGAGCCGCCCTCATGCCGTTTCGCCCTTCTTGTTGCGCTGGATGGCCTGGGCCAGCCCACGCTCGCGCACCGCCTGAAATTCTTCGCTCAGATGCGATAGCTGATGCGTATCGAAGTGCGCCGACAGCGCGGTGCGGAACCCCTGGGCATCCGCGGTGCGATTCAGCGACCGTTTGATCAGGCGCAGGCCGAACGGCGGCGCCTGGGCGATCCGCCGCGCCAGCGCCAACGTCGCCTCATCCAGTTCGGCCTCGGGCACGACGCGGTTAACCATGCCGATGCGCAGCGCTTCCGCTGCGTCGACCTTTTCGCCGGTGTAGAGCATTTCCTTGGCTTTGCGCAGGCCCATCACCCACGGGTGGATCAGCACCTCGGTCGCGGCGGCCGCCAGGGTGTGGCCCACCGGATCCGAAAAATACGCCGTGTCGGCACACACCACCAGGTCGCACATGTTGGCGATCATGAATCCCCCGGCGACGCAGGCGCCTTGCACTTGCGCGACGGTCGGCTTCGGAAAGTCCCAGATGCGCAGGCAATAGCCGTAGTAGCGGCGCGACTCGTAGTCCCAGCGCTCTTCCACCGTGAAGTCGGCGCGCTTGGCCTGCGCTTCTTTCAAGTCGTGCCCGGCCGAGAAATGCGCGCCGCGACCGGCCAGCACGACCACTCGCACGGAATCGTCTTGCTCGGCGCGCGTCAGGGCGTCGTCCAGTTCGTCCAGCATCTGTTGGCTTTGCGCATTGCGCGCGGATTCGCGCGCCAGACTGATGCGGCATATCGAGTCAAGCCGTTCGACGGCCAAGGTAGCGTATTCCATAGTCTCCTCGTCTTTTGCTATGTCCGCGCTCGACACCGGCGCGGATCGACTGGATTGAATTAACGCACCAGGAATCCTAGAATACAAAATATTCAATAGATTTTTCCCACAATATGAACAAACCAACCGCCACCGGGGGCACCCAAAGCATGCGCCGCGCCTTGGGCTTGCTGCGTGTGCTGGCGCAGCACCAGGAAGACGGCATCGACCTGCAGGGCGTGATGAACGCCACCGGGCTGGAACGCTCCACCGCGCACCGCCTGCTGAGTTGCCTGCTCGAGGAACAGTTCGCCGAACGCGACCACGGCAACCGGCGCTACCGCCTTGGCGTGGACTCCATGCAGTTGGGGTTTGCCGCCCTGCGGCGCACGCCCTTGCTGGACGCGTTGCGGCCGTTCGCGCAAAAGCTCGCGCGCCTGTCCGGCGACACCGTTTTCCTGGTGATCCGTCAGGGTGACTACGCCCTGTGCCTGTTGCGGGAAGCCGGGTCGTTCCCCGTGAAGGTGTTCACCATCGACCAGGGCGAACGCCGGCTGCTGGGGGTCGGCGCGGGCGGGTTGGCGCTGATGGCCAGCCTGCCGGACGAGGACATTGCGGCGCTATACGCCCGCCACGCGGCCAGCTACGCGCAGATCGGCGTCACCAGCGGCGCCCTGATGAAGGCCGTGAAGCAGACGCGCGCAGCCGGGTATTCCGAGATCGTGGACACGATCACACCGGGCGTGTCGGGCGTGGGGGTGGCATTTCCAGTGTCGGAACTGACCTGGGTGGCGTTCAGCTTCGGGGCGATCAGCAGCCGGCTGGATGTCCCCCGCCGCGTGCAGATGGGCGCGCTGCTGCGCGCCGAATGCCTGGCGTGGGCACAGGACTACCTGGGCCACGCCTCCGGCGGCACGTTCCGCCGCTGACGACGGAACGCGGTCCGGGCAAAGCGGCCCGGACCGAACTTGCAAACCGCGTTAAATGCGCTCGAAAATGGCGGCGATGCCTTGGCCCCCGCCAATGCACATCGTCACCAGCGCATAGCGGCCGCCCACGCGCTGCAGTTCATGCAGCGCCTTGACGGTGATGATCGCGCCGGTGGCGCCGATGGGGTGCCCCAGGCCGATGCCGCTGCCGTTCGGGTTGACCTTGGCCGGATCCAGTTTCAGTTCGCGCGACACGGCGCAAGCCTGCGCGGCGAAGGCTTCGTTGGCTTCAATGACGTCCAACTGGTCCACGGTCAGGCCGGCGCGCTTGAGCGCCGCCTGCGTGGCCGGCACCGGGCCGATGCCCATGATGTCGGGATCGACACCCGCATGGGCGTAAGCCACCAGACGGGCCAAGGGCTTGATGCCGCGCTTGGCGGCCACCGAGGCGTTCATCAGCACCACGGCGCCCGCGCCGTCGTTCAGGCCCGAGGCATTGCCCGCCGTGACGGTGCCGTTCTCTTTCTGGAAAACCGGCTTGAGCGTGGCCATGGTGGCGGCGGAGACATCGCGGCGCACGTGCTCGTCGGTGTCGAACACGACTTCGCCCTTGCGCGTCTTCTGCACCACCGGCACGATCTGGTCGCGGAAATACCCGGCGTCAATGGCGGCTGCCGCGCGGCGATGCGATTCGGCGGCCAGCGCGTCCTGGTCCTGGCGGCTGATGCCAAATTTGGCGGCCACGTTCTCGGCCGTGACGCCCATGTGCATGCGGCCGAACGGATCCGACAATGCGCCGGTCATCATGTCCAGCATGACGCTGTCGCCCATGCGGGCGCCCCAGCGCTGCGACGGCACGATGTAGGGTGCGCGGCTCATGCTTTCGGCGCCTGCACCGATCGCGATCTCGGCGTCGCCCAGCAAGATGGTCTGCGCCGCCGACACGATGGCCTGCAGGCCGGAACCGCACAGGCGGTTGACGTTGAAGGCGGGCGTTTCCTTGGCGATGCCGGCGTTCATGGCGGCCACGCGCGACAGGTACATGTCGCGCGGTTCGGTATTGATGACGTGGCCGACCGCGACATGGCCGACCTCGTCGCCCTTGACGCCGGCGCGCTCCAGCGCGGCGCGGATGACGGTGGCGCCCAGGTCGCACGGCGGCACGTCTTTCAGCGCGCCCCCGAAGTCGCCGATGGCGGTGCGGACGGCCGAAGCGACGATGACTTCATTCATGGTGTTTCCTCCTTGTAATGCGTTCCATCATACCGCCGGCCCGCCGGCCCCGGAATGTCCCGGGCGTCAGGCGCGGGGCTTGCGCGCGGCCCGCTGCGCGATGAAGGCGTCCACCGCCTCCGCATGCGCCGGCGTCTTGTGCGCCAGCGCCTGATACGCCGCCGACAGCTCCAGCAGGGTATCCAGCCGCACATGCTGGCTTTCGCGCAGCAGGCGCTTGGTCAGCCGCACGGCGTCGGGGGAATTCGCCGCCATGCGCGCGGCCAGCGCCCGCGCCGCCGACAGCAGTTCGACGGCCGGCACGACGCGCGACACAAGTCCCCATTCGCGTGCGGTCCCCGCATCGATGGCGTCCCCGGTGAACGACATCTCGGCCGCCCGCGCCGACCCGATCAGCCGTGGCAGGAACCACGCGCCGCCATCCCCGGGAACGATCCCCAGTTTGACGAAGCTTTCCGCAAAGGTCGCCTCTTCCGCGGCGATGCGCACATCACACATGCAGGCCAGGTCGCAGCCCGCGCCAACGGCGGGGCCATTGACGGCGGCGATCGTGGGCACTTCCAGCGCATGCAGGGCCAACGGCAGACGCTGGATGCCGTGGCGGTATTCCTGGCGCAAGGCGGCGCTACCGACCTCGGGGCCAATCTGCCGCTGCATGTCGTTGATGTTGCCGCCCGACGAGAACACATTGCCCGCCGCCGTCAGGATCAGCACGCGCACCGCGGGATCCCGTTCGATCCGCGCGAACGCGGCCAGCAACTGATCCACGATGCCGCTGCCCGTCAACGCGTTGCGCGTGGCCGGATCGTCCAGCGTCAGCGTCACGATGCCCTCCGGGCTCTGCTCGTAATGCACGAGTTCCGTCATGTCTTTCTCCTGGTTTGCGCGTTATTGTTTCGGGATGCCGGCACGCTGGGCGGCCTCGTCCCATTTGCGGATTTCGTCGCGCTGGAACACACGGAGTTCCTTCGGCCCCACGGGAAACACTTCCCAGTTCGTGCGCGCCAGGAACTCGGCGGCGTCCGCCGTGCGGTATATGTCCAGCAGCACGCCAGCCAGCTTATCGATGACGGCAGCCGGCGTGCGGGCCGGCGCGAACGCCGCGGTCCAGTTCACCATGTAATAGCCTGGAAATCCCGATTCCTGCAACGTCGGCGTATCCGGTGCGCTCTTTAGCCGCGCATCCCCCGTAACCGCCAGCAGACGCATGCGGCCGCTCTGCACGAAGGGAATGACGGCGCCATAATCGGCGAACACGAAATCCACCTGCCCGCCCGCAAGATCCGTCAACGCGGGGGCCGCGCCGCGATACGGCACGTGGTTGGCCTTGATGCCGCCCATGGCCAGAAACAACTCGGTGGCGATTTGATAGGACGCGCTGCCGCTGCCGAAATTCAGTTCTCCCGGCCGCTGGCGCGCCGCGTTCACCAGATCCGCCACCGTCTTGTAGGGCGCATCGGCCTTGACCACCAGCGCCATTGCGCCGTAACCCAGGCGCGCCACGGGCGCGAAGTCATTGACCGGGTCATAGGGCAAGTGTTTGAACATCGCCGCATTGGTCGCCACGGGCGAATTGCTGGCCAGCAACAGCGTATAGCCGTCGGGTGGCGCCACGGCGACGGCCTGCGCGGCGATGAAACTGTTGCCGCCCGGCCGGTTTTCCACCGTCACGGCCACGCCAAGCTTTTCTTCCATTTTCTTTGCGACATAGCGGGCATTGCTGTCCGTGCCGCTGCCCGGCGGAAACGACACAATCAGCCGGATGGGCTTGTCGGGGTAAGCGGCCTGGGCGGACGCCGCGGGCAGCGCCAGCCATGCGACGCCCGCCAGCGCCAATAGGCGCATCAGCTTGTTCATTGCTTGTCTCCTGTTGTTGTCGTCGCCGAGCGCGTTGGACGCGGCACGGCGCAGCAAGCAGCGTAGGCATACGGACAGGTGACGTCTAATATTAGTTTTTGAGCAAGCGATACCAACCTCGTATCAGTCGGCGGCCGGCTGCCGATATGAGATTCGTATCAAATATCAAATAAATAATATTGGACGGCTGTCAGCGCGCGGCCTGATAGTGGTCGTGGACGCCCCGCTGCGGGGCGCCCGTTCGCTTCGGAGCGCCCATGATTGATACGCTGGAACTTACCGCCATCCCGCCCGAGGATGAGGCCCTGCGCGCCGAGGTGCGCGCCTTCCTGGCCGATACGCTGGATGGGCTGGAACCCGACGAACGCGCGCGCTCATGGATGGGTTTCGACGCGGGGTTCAGCCGCCAGTTGGCCGAACGCGGCTGGCTGGGCCTGACCCTGCCGCGCGAGGTCGGCGGCGCGGCGCGCGGCCACTTCGCACGCTTCGTGCTGTCGGAAGAACTGCTGGGCGCGGGCGCGCCGGTGTCGGCGCACTGGATCGCCGACCGCCAGAGCGCGCCGTTGATCCACAAGTACGGCACGGCGGCTCAGCAAGCGTTCTACCTGCCCCGGATCTGCCGCGCCGAGGCATTCTTCTGCATCGGCATGAGCGAGCCGGGATCCGGCTCCGACCTGGCCAGCATCCGCAGCCGCGCTGAACCGTCGGGTGGCGGCTGGCGTTTGAACGGCAGCAAGATCTGGACCACCAATGCGCACCGCTCTCACTACATGATCGCGCTGGTGCGCACGTCCGGCACGGCCGATGACCGCCACCAGGGATTGTCCCAGCTGATCGTGGACCTGTCGCTGCCGGGCGTATCCATCCGCCCCATCGAAGACCTGGCGGGCGATGCCCATTTCTCGGAAGTGTTCTTCGACAACGTCGAACTGCCCGCCGATGCGCTGATCGGCGAAGCGGGCGCAGGCTGGGCCCAAGTGAATGCCGAACTGGCGTTCGAACGCAGCGGCCCCGAGCGCCTTTATTCCAGCATTGCGCTCCTGGAGTGCTGGCTGACGCATTGCCGCACGCTGTCCGACGACGCCAGCAGTCGCGCCACGCTGGGCAGCATCCTGTCGCAGATGGCGGTGCTGCGCGCCATGTCGCTGGCGGTGGCGGGCAAACTGGCGGCCGGCGCCAGCCCGGCGACGGAGGCCGCGCTGGTCAAAGACCTGGGCACGGAACTGGAACAACTCATTCCCCGCCTGATCGGCGATGCGCTGGGCCGCCGTCCCGAGGTGCCACCGCCGTTGCCGCTGTTGCGCACGCTGGCATATCTGGAACAGGTAAGCCCCACGTTTTCCTTGCGCGGCGGCACGCGCGAGATCTTGCGCGGCATCATCGCCCGCGGCCTTGGACTTCGATAAGGACGCCCCCCCATGGACTCTCTGCTTGGCGACGCCGCCGAACGCCTGTTCGCGCAAACCTGCACGCCCGCGGTGATGCGTGGCATCGAGCAAGGCCAACCGGCCGCCCCGGCCTGGCAGGCCTGCGAAGACGCCGGCTTCGCCGACGCGCTGGTGCCTGAAACGCTGGGCGGTGCCGGGCTGGACCTTCCCGAGGCATTGCCGGTGGTGTTGGCGGCCGGCCGTCATCTTTGCCCGTATCCGATCGCCCACACCATGTTGGCCCGCGCCTGGCTTGCCCGTCTGGGACGGCCCCGGCCAGCGGGTTCGATCGCCCTCGCCCCGCACGGCCTCGCGATCCAGGGCAAGCGGGTGACGGGCGCCAGCGTTCCCTGGATCCGCGCCGCCGACCACCTCCTGGCGCAGATCAACGGGCAGGTCTGGCTGTTGGCAACATCCGCCGGCCACGCGCAGCCGAACGGCGTGCATGGCAGTCTTGACGGCGATGCGTGGTGGCCGTTGGCGGACGCGCAATGCCTGGGCAACGGCAGCCCGCTGGACGAGCTTGCGGCCACCGCCTATGCCGGTCTCATGGCTGGCGCCATGGAACGGGTCCTGACGCTGACGCTGGATTACGCCAACACGCGCGCGCAGTTCGGCAAACCCATCGGCCGTTTCCAGGCCGTGCAGCAACAGATCAGTGTGATGGCCGAGCAGGTCTGGGCCGCGCGCATGGCGGCGCAACTGGCGTTCCAGGGCCATGGCGGCTTGCCGCAAGCGATGCTGGCCGCCATGGGCAAGGCGCGCGCCAGCCAGGCCGCGCCAATAGTCGCGGATATCGCGCACGCAGTGCATGGCGCCATCGGCATCACGGCGGAATACGATTTGCAGTTGTACACACGGCGCCTGCGCGAGTGGCGGCTGGCGGGCGGATCGGAATCGCATTGGCACGAGCGCATCGGGGCGCACGCGCTGGGCAGTGGCGCAGACGCGCTGACGTATCTGCGCACGGCGTTGTGCGGGGCGGCATGACGCGCTGATACCGAAGGGATAGCACGGATGCCGCCGCCGATACGCGCGCCGTATCATCCAGGGCAACCAACACCCCGGGCCGCCCTCATGGATTTCCGCCATCTACAGCAGTTCCTGGTCCTTGCCGAGACGCTGAACTTCCACCGCGCGGCGGAAAAGCTGCATATGTCGCAGCCTCCGCTATCGGTCTCGATCCGCAAGCTTGAAGACATGGTCGGCGTGCCACTATTCGTGCGCGGACGCCAGGGTGTGCAACTGACCGAAGCCGGCTTGGCCGCCCTGGACGAAGCGCACCGCGCGCTGTTCCATGCCGAGCAGTTCAAGCTGGCCGCGCGCGCCGGCGCGGCGGGCGAAGGCGGCACCGTGCGCATCGGTTTCGTCGGGTCGGCCACGCACGGCATCCTGCCGCGCATCCTGCCCTTGTTCCGACAGCGCTATCCCGGCGTGACCGTCGTGCTGCGCGAAGCAACGTCGATCCGCATCATGCAGGATCTGGCGGAAGACACGCTGGAGGTCGGCATCGTGCGCGTGCCGGTGGCCATGGGGTCGAACGTGCGCCTGGCCCCGCTGACCACCGAGAACTTCGCGCTTGCCGTGCCCAAGGGGCACCGGCTCGCACGGCGCGGCAGCATCCGGCTGACCGACCTGGCGGACGAGGCATTCATCATGTACACCGCCACCGAGGCCGCCGGATTGCGCATGGCGGCCATCAACGCTTGCCAACTGCGCGGGTTCACGCCCCGCATCACCCAGGAAGCGGTACAGGTGCAAACGCTGCTCAGCCTGGTTGAAAGCGGATTAGGCGTGGCGCTGGTGCCCGCGGGCAGCCGACGCCATCCGGGGCCCAACGTCGTCTATAAATCGCTGGCCGACTTTCCCGCCGATGCCTCCATCGGCATTTCGCTGGCGTGGAATCCCGACACGGAACGTAGCGCGGCGCGCAACCTGCGCGAGATGGCCAGCCAGGCATTCCGCGACAAGCCTGCCAAATATCCAGTGCCGCGCTTGCGGCAAGGTGGCCGGCAGGCTTAGGATGGAGCATGGTCGCGCCTTGGCGCCCTGCGGGGCTGGGGTGGCGGCGCGGCCCACGTTTGAACCTTGCCAGCGATTCGGGAGCACATCGTGAAGACAGTTGCTGAGATTCTCAGGGAAAAGCCGAACCCCTCCGTCGTGACGGTTTCACCGGATTCATCGGTGTACGACGCCATCAAGACCATGGCCGAACGCAGTATCGGCGCGGTCGTCGTGGTCCAGGGCGATACCGTGCTGGGCATGCTGTCCGAGCGCGACTACGCCCGCAAGGTGGTCTTGCAGGACCGCTCGTCGCGAAGCACGAAGGTGCGCGACATCATGACGGACTCGGTCTATTACGTGGGCCCGGGCGATACGCGGGAACACTGTATGGCCATGATGACGGAACGGCACTTTCGCCATCTTCCGGTCATCGACAATGAAAAGCTGATTGGCCTGCTGTCCATTGGCGACCTGGTCAAGGACGTCATGAGCGAACAGAAGTTCATCATCCACGAACTGGAACGCTACATCAGCGGCGGCCACGCCTGAGCCTCCTTGGCCACGGACCTGGCAGGCGCCGGCTAGCCCGCCGCCAGGATCCGCGCCGCCGGCACGATCAGCCCCAAGCCAGCAGCCAGCAACAGCACGAACACCATGCGCTTGATGGTCTTCATCGAACCCACCGTGCCATAGCGGCGCGCCAGCCACGTCACGCCGATCACGACTGGAAACGCCTGCACGCTGAGCCAGAACGATGACGCCATGAACGCCCCCTGCCCGGTCACCAGGCCCAGGCGCACCACGGCGTTCAGCGAAAACAGCACCAGCAGGCTGTTGCGGATGGACGCCAGCGGCAGGGGCTGGCGGTACAAGTGATAGACCATCGGCGGCCCCGCGCTTGAGAACAAGCCACCCAGCACGCCCGATATCCCGCCGAAAAACACGAAAGACGCCTTGGACGACAGCCGCTCCAGCGGCTTGGCGCGCGCCACCAGCAACACCGCGCAAGCCAGGATCGTGACGCCCAACAGCAGTTGCAAAAACACGGTCGTCGACCCGCTGATCCAGGTCAGCACGGCCACGCCCACGCCCACGCCGACCAGGCTGGCGATCATGGCCGGGCCCATCAGCGACCAGTTCACTTGCGGCTTGGCGCGCGCCAGGGTCACGGCGGCGTTCACCAGCGACAACACGCTGACCACGTTCGCCACTTCAGACACCGACGCCAACTGAAACACGCCGGACAGACCCAGCAGCACCAGCCCGAATGCAAAGCCGGTCATGGTCTGGGCATACGTGGCAAGCGCCACGCAGGCCAGGAAAAGTAGGTGTTGGGTAAGGCTCATGCGTCGGATTTCGGGGGCAGCGGCACGCATGGCGTACGCGGCGCGGGGGCTGTCCAAGGCGGCGATGATATCACCGGGGTACCGCCCTCCCCGTCGCTGCCACGGGCCGCACGACCACATATCTTGTCACAAATAGAAGCGTCCCCGAACCTGCCTGCCGCGCACAGCCGCTATCCTTGCCGCCCTGTCAGTCCTAGCCGGTAAGCCCTTGCCTGAATGACGCCCAAACAGACCACGATCAATACCGTGACCCTGACCTGCTCCACATGCGGCAGCGCTCAGTTCACCAAATTGGCCTCCAACGAATACCGATGCAACCACTGCCACGCCTTGACGCTGGTGGAGGACGATGTCGCCCAGCGGCTGGAGAAGATCCTGCGAGGCATGCAACCGCCTCAGCAACCGCAGGTCAAGCCCAGCGCCCTTGCGGCCATCGGGCTGGCGGTGGCGGCAGTGATCGCCATCCCCCTGGTGGCCGCTCTACTGAGTCCTGGCCGTTCGTCGCCGCCGCCGCGCTTCGTTCAGGAGCCGCCGATCGACGCCTCATTGGTCAAGCTGACCGATGTGCGCGAAACGCAGGTGCACGGCCGCAAGCAACTGGTCATGCTGATGCGCAACGAGACCGGCAAGAAGATCGACACGCCCCGCGTGAACGCCACGTTCTTTCAGGGCGAAATGACGCTGTCGTCGTCGATGGTCTCGCCGTCGACGCACACCTTGCAGGCCGGCGAATATGCCCCCGTGCTGATCTCGGTGCCGGACAAGGCCTATAGCCGCTACGCGCTGGAGGTCGCCACGCCGTCGCCCGCGCGCGGCAAGACCAATGATGTCGTGTCCAGCAAAGTGCAGTTGGTGCGCAACGACGAAGCATACCGGCTGGTTGGCCTGCTGAAGAACCAGGGCGCGACGGAGGCCAACAGCACCCAGATCACCGTCATTCTGTACGGCGACGACGGCGCGATGATCGGCACCGGCATCGGCTACGCCACCGCCAGCCCGCTGGCGCCCGGCGCGTTGACGTCGTTCGACGCGCGCTGCGAAATGTTCGGCGACGGCAACGTCGCGTCCTACGATTACATGGTGCAAAGTGAAAGCTGACCGCCTCGAAGGCAAACCCCTCTCCTGGCCAGCCAAGGCCGGGCTGGTGCTGATCATCCTGGCGGCGATCGGTTTCGCCCTGTACAAACACACCGCGCTGGGCCCCTGGGCCGCGCAGAAGTTCGCCCAGAAAGCGCCGCCGCAAGCCACGCCCCCGGCCAAAGAAGCCCCGCCCAAAGAAGTGGGCCCCGCCAGCCGCATCGTGCGGGTCAGCCCGGCCAATATCCGGGTCATCGACCAGGTCCGTTTGACCACCGAAGAGCTGCTGGACCCGGATTTCGCCCTGTTCGACCCCAAGGCATTCAGCCTGTCGGCGCCGCGCCGGCTGATGGACGAGATCGAGCGCCCCGTCCTGTATGCCGAAGTCGTCAACACCAGCGACCGTTACGTCGCCTTGTCGCCACGGGTGAAGATCGCCGTGTTCGACGGGTCGCGTGCGGTGGACCTGCGCCAGGACTGGCCGCTGCCGACCCACTTGTATCCAGGGGAGCGGGTGACGGTGGCGCTGCCCGGCGGCCGCTATGAACGCGTGACCGAGATCAAGCCGGACTGGTTGCCCGCCAAACGCGCCGCCCTGCCCGGCCCGCGACCGAAGCTGGCTGTCTCCGTCGAGAACACCGAAGCCAACGTCGGCACCGGCACCCTCAATTTCACCTACCGCTACCGTTACAAATACGTCACCGTCCACGGCCGGGTACGCAATGACGACCAGGCGGAGGTCGACGGCGTGCGCGTCTGGATCACCCTGTACGACGCCCAGGACCAGGTGTCCGGCGCCACGTTCAAGGAGCTGCGACTGCCCAAGCTGAAGCCCGGAGAAAGCGTCCCGTTCGAGGTCCAGGTCAAGCAACATGGCGGTAATTTTGCCCGAGTGGGCCTGGTCTACGACGCCACCCTGCGCTAGGCCCGCACCAGATCGCCCTCGGGGCGCACCCTGCGCAAAGGCGGCTCGCAAGGCCGCCTTTTGCTTGCCTGCCCCGCGCAGGGCCACGGGCCGCCGTCTCTCGTAAGCAACAGCTATCAACCCAAGTCTTATATAAGATATAAGACATTTGCTTGCCTCCCCGTCTTCCCTCTACAATTCCGTCAACAACCCTTCTTCCAACCCGACTTTGAGCAGGCCTCACATGCTGGATAACTACCGCCAACACGTTGCCGAACGCGCGGCTCTGGGGATTCCCCCGCTGCCCCTTACGGCTAAACAAACCGCTGAACTGATCGAACTGCTGAAGAACCCGCCCGCTGGCGAGGAGCAGAACCTGGTCGAACTGCTGACCTTCCGTGTGCCGGCCGGCGTGGACGACGCCGCCAAGGTCAAGGCGTCCTACCTGGCCGCCGTGGCGCTGGGCAAGGAAGCTTGTGCGCTGATCAGCCGTGCCAAGGCGACGCAACTGCTGGGCACGATGCTCGGCGGCTACAACATTGGCCCGCTGGTCGACCTGCTGGACGATGCTGAAATCGGCACCATCGCCGCCGATGCGCTGAAAAAGACCCTGTTGATGTTCGACGCCTTCCACGACGTGAAGGAAAAGGCTGACCGCGGCAACGCCAACGCCAAGTCCGTGCTGCAAAGCTGGGCCGACGCCGAATGGTTCACCAGCCGTCCGGAACTGCCGGAAAGCCTGACCATCACCGTCTTCAAGGTGCCTGGCGAAACCAACACCGACGACCTGTCGCCGGCGCCCGACGCCACGACCCGCCCCGACATCCCGATGCACGCCCTGGCGATGCTGAAGAACAAGCGCGACGGCGCCGCGTTCGAACCGGAAGAAGACGGCAAGCGCGGCCCGGTCAAGTTCATTGAATCGCTGAAGGAAAAGGGCCACCTGGTCGCCTACGTGGGCGACGTGGTCGGTACGGGTTCGTCGCGCAAGTCGGCCACCAACTCGGTGCTGTGGTTCACGGGCGAAGACATCCCGTTTGTGCCGAACAAGCGCTTTGGCGGCGTCTGCCTGGGCAACAAGATCGCCCCGATTTTCTACAACACGATGGAAGACGCCGGCGCCCTGCCGATCGAACTCGACGTGTCGAAGATGGAAATGGGCGACGTGGTCGAACTGCGCCCCTACGATGGCAAGGCTTTGAAGAACGGCGAAGTCATCGCCGAATTCGAAGTGAAGTCCGACGTGCTGTTCGACGAAGTGCGTGCCGGTGGCCGCATTCCGTTGATCATCGGCCGTGGCCTGACCAGCAAGGCGCGTGAAGCGCTGGGCCTGGCGCCGTCGACGCTGTTCCGCCTGCCCAAGAATCCGGTCGATACCGGCCGCGGTTATACGCTGGCCCAGAAGATGGTCGGCCGCGCCTGCGGCCTGCCGGAAGGCACGGGCATCCGCCCGGGCACCTACTGCGAACCGAAGATGACCTCGGTCGGCAGCCAGGACACCACCGGCCCGATGACCCGCGACGAACTGAAAGACCTGGCTTGCCTGGGCTTCTCGGCCGACCTGGTGATGCAGTCGTTCTGCCACACCGCCGCCTACCCCAAGCCCGTGGACGTCAAGACGCACCACACGCTGCCGGAATTCATCAGCACCCGCGGCGGCATCTCGCTGCGCCCGGGCGATGGCGTGATCCACTCGTGGCTGAACCGCATGCTGTTGCCCGACACCGTCGGCACCGGCGGCGACTCGCACACCCGCTTCCCCATCGGCATCTCGTTCCCCGCCGGTTCGGGCCTGGTCGCCTTTGCCGCCGCCACGGGCGTGATGCCCCTGGACATGCCGGAATCGGTGCTGGTCCGTTTCAAGGGCAAGCTGCAGCCTGGCGTCACCCTGCGCGACCTGGTCAACGCCATCCCGCTGTATGCCATCAAGCAAGGCTTGCTGACGGTTGCCAAGCAAGGCAAGAAGAACATTTTCTCGGGCCGCATCCTCGAAATCGAAGGCCTGCCCGACCTGAAGGTCGAACAAGCCTTCGAACTGTCGGACGCTTCCGCTGAACGTTCGGCCGCTGGTTGCTCGGTGCACCTGAACAAGGAACCGATCATCGAATACATCAACAGCAATATCGTGATGTTGAAGTGGATGATCGCCAACGGCTACGAAGACGAGCGCACGCTGGGCCGCCGCATCAAGGCCATGGAAGCCTGGCTGGCTGATCCCCAGCTGCTGGCTCCGGACGCCGACGCCGAATACGCCGCCGTCATCGAAATCGACCTGGCCGACGTGCACGAGCCCATCGTGGCCTGCCCGAACGACCCGGACGACGTCAAGACGCTGTCGGAAGTCGCCGGCGCAAAGATCGACGAAGTGTTCATCGGCAGCTGCATGACCAACATCGGCCACTTCCGCGCGGCGTCCAAGCTGCTGGAAGGCAAGCGCGACATCCCGGTCAAGCTGTGGGTGGCCCCGCCGACCAAGATGGACGCTACGCAGCTGACTGAAGAAGGCCACTACGGCGTCTTCGGCACGGCCGGCGCGCGCACCGAAATGCCGGGCTGCTCGCTGTGCATGGGTAACCAGGCACAAGTGCGCGAAGGCGCGACCGTGATGTCGACCAGCACCCGCAACTTCCCGAACCGCCTGGGCAAGAACACGAACGTGTACCTGGGTTCGGCCGAACTGGCCGCCATCTGCTCGAAGCTGGGCCGGATTCCGACCAAGGACGAGTACATGACCGATATGGGCGTCATCAACAAGAGCGGCGACCAGATCTATCAGTACCTGAACTTCGACAAGATCGCCGACTACAAGGACGTGGCGGACGTGATCGAGGTCTAAGCCTCAATCGCCTGCCAGGCCTGGTTGCCTGCATGACGGCCCCGGAGCAATCCGGGGCCGTTTTCTTTGGGCGGCACGGCGGGTTTCGGCGGCTTGGCGGCTTGGCGGCTTCGCGCGTTTTGCATAAATTTCGGGGACGGAACTTTTTCGGCGATACGTTTTCATACAATCGCGCTACCTTGTGACACTTCGCCCTAACCCGCGCGGCTTGCCGCCCGTGCCCTTTTCTGGAGGACGCCTGCCAATGACCCGGCTTTTGCTGCCGCCGCTGCTACTGCTGGCGCTTGCCGGTTGCGCCACGGCGCCACCATCCAACCCCGAGAACATTTGCGCGATCTTCCGTGAAAAACCAGACTGGCACGACGCCGCCCTGAAAGTACAGAAGAAATGGGGCGCCCCGGTCCCGGTGCCGATGGCCATGATGTACCAGGAGTCCTCGTTCAAGCAGGACGCCGTGCCGCCCCGCTACTACTTCCTGGGCATTATTCCGTGGGGCCGCGTCAGTTCGGCCTACGGCTATGCGCAGGCCAAGGACGAGACCTGGGCCGACTATAAGAACGACGCCGGTGGCTGGGGTGCAAGCCGCGACAACTTCGCGGACGCGCTGGATTTCATGGGCTGGTACATGAGCAAGTCGCAACGCATCAATGGCGTGTCCAAGTGGGACGCCTACGGCCAGTACCTGAACTACCACGAAGGTTGGACCGGCTACCGCAACCGTAGCTTCGACCGCAAGGCATGGCTGAAGACGGTATCGCAGAAAGTGCAGGCACGCGCGGACAAGTTCACGTCGCAGTACAAGAGCTGCGAGGCCGACCTGACCAGGGGGGGATGGTTCTGGTAGGACCGGGTCGTTCCCAGCGAAAACCCCGGCGCCAGGCCGGGGTTTTTCATCATGCCGCTTAATAAGCCGGACGCGATCAGAAATCCATGCTGGCCGACAGCAGGAACGTGCGCGGGCCGCCCAGGACCAGGTAGCCGTTGCCAGGGTATCCGCCCACCGACGACCAGTAGTTGCGGTTGGCGATGTTCTCGACGCGAGCGCGCAAGGTCAGGACGTGGCCGTCGATGTCCGTCATGTAGCGCAGGCCGGCGTCGAAACGGGTCCAGCCCGGCACCTTGAGGGTGTTGGCATCGTTCGCGTAGGACGAACCGGTGTAGACGACGCGGCCGTCCACGGCCAGGCCCTGCACGCCAGGGATGTCCCATTCCACGCCCATGTTGGCCTGGAAGCGCGGCACACCGATCACGCGGTTGCCGTCCAGCGAAGCCGTTCCGGTCGAGCGCTGTTCGGCATCCAGCCACGTCAAGCCGCCCAGCACGCGCACACTCTTGATCGGTTCGCCGTAGACGGTCAGTTCCGCGCCCTGATGGCGGTCCTTGCCCGAGGTGGTCAGCTCGTTGTTGGCGTTGTACATGGCGCGCGGCTTGTCGGTGGAGAAGAGCGCCAATCCGGCGCCCAGGCCATCGCCTTCGTACTTCACGCCGATTTCCTTCTGCTTGGAAACGTACGGCTGCAGGCTCTGGCCGACGTTAGGCACGGGCTTGCCGTTCGCATTGGCCGGCGCGGTCGGTCCTGCGACGAGCGCCTCGATGTAGTTCGCGTAAAGCGAAACGCTGGGCGCCACCTTGAAGACGATGCCGGCGGCGGGCGAATTGTGGCTGGCGTCATAGGCGCCGTTTTCCTTGCCGGTGTTGTAGGCGTAGTCCCGTTGGGACAGACGCTGATGCCGGATGCCCAGGGTCAGCAGCACCTTGTCGTCCAGGAACGACATCGTATCGCCGAAGGCGTAGCTGCTCATCCTCGTGCGCCCTTGCAGCGCCGGGTTGTCGATATCGTTGCCACGCAACGCGCCGGCGCTAAAGGCCGGCTTGTCGTAGGACACGGGGTCGTAGATGTTGGTCGCAAACGTGTTCGCGTAATCCATGATGTAGGCATTTTTCTTCTTCAGGTCGAAGAAAGATGCCGACACAACGAACTCGTGGCCCACCGGTCCCGTGCGCACTTTGGCTCGCAGACCCAGTTCACCCGTGTTGACGCTGTCCTCGCGGGTGTTGTCGAAGCGGTAGAAATTGCCTGCGCCCGTGCTGCCGTTGGTCAACGTCACGTTGCCCAGCGAGTTCGCCTCATCGCTGCGGCGAAAGCCGTACGCCGCCCAGCCCGTCAGTTTGTCGCTGAAATCATGCTCGGCGCGCAACGTGCCGAATACATCGCGTTCGTTGGAATACGACCACGGCTGCGCGTAGTTGGAGCTGGCGTCCGGCGCGTCGGGCACATTGGTGACGCCAGCGCCCATCGTCACGTTCGGACGCGCGCGCTTCAGTTTGTTTTCCTGCCAACCGATATCGCCGGACAGGCGCGTATCGGCTGAGCGCCAATCGAGGCCCAGCGACACCAGGCTGGTGCGCGAATGCTCGTCGTCGATCCCGGTATCGCCACTGCGCTGCGCGGCGTTCAGGCGGATGCCGGTGCTGTCGTCAGGGCCGAAACGGCGGGCGATGTCGGTCGACAGCTGAAACTGGCCGCCGCTTGCAATGCCCGTGGTGACGCGGGTCAACGGCTCGTTCGGCGCGCGCTTGGGCACCAGGTTGATCACGCCGCCGATGCCGCCACCGCTTGGCGTGGCGCCCGTCAGGAACGCCGATGCGCCGCGCAGCACTTCCACGCGCTCGAACAGTTCGGTGGCGATGTACTGGCGGGGCAAGAGACTGTACAGGCCGTTGTAGGCCACGTCGTCGGAACTCAGGATAAAGCCGCGGATGAAGTACGACTCCTGGAAGTTGCCGAAGCCGCGCGCCACGCGCACGCCCGCGTCGTTTTGCAGCACATCGCCCACGCTGCGGGCCTGCTTGTCCTGGATCAGTTCGTTCGTATAGCTGGTGATGCTGAACGGCGTGCTCAGGTTATCTTGCGTGCCCAGCACGCCGACACGGCCACCACTGGCCACCTGCCCGCCTGCGAATGGGGCGGCAAGGCCGCCGGCCGACGCATCGGCGCTGGCTTCGACCTTGATGGCTTCCATCGACACGACGGAGCCGCTGGAGGCGGCGGGTTGGGTTTCGGGGGAGGTTTGACCGTAGGCAACGCCCAGGCACGGCAGCATAGCGGCCATGCAGGCAAGAGTTCTGATTTTCATATCGGGATACGAGGGGCAAGAGAAGCGCGTCGTTGCGCAAAGAAACGCAAAATCCCGATGGAGTCACGCACGGAATCTTGTGGTCTTACGTCGGAAATGGTATCAAACAGAGAATCATTCTCATTCCGTCCCTATTTTAGAAGCCCGAATTGTTGCTTGAGCGCAACAGAAATCAGGCAAACCTACGAGGTCAAGCCGCTTGATCCTGGCGCATTGTCCCGAAATCGCCAGCCTCATGGGCGGCCAGCGCACGGGTCAGGGCGCGCTGGCTGGCCATCACGACCGTGCCGTGCCGAAACACGGGTTCATCCACGGCCGGACCCGCGATCAGCACGTAATGGGCGGGCGCCTTCCCCGCCATCATCAGCAGCACGCCTTCGTCGTCGGCCGACGGCGCGGATGCCACCAACGCTGAGCCGGCATGCAGTACCGCGAAGTCGGGATCCCCTTCTTGCCGCTTCGGCAAGGGCGGCGCCCCACTCAGACAATGCCGGGCGCGCACGCCCAGGTCCCCTTGCACCGAGTAGACCCAGGCGTTCCAGCCGGGCGGCAACGGCAACAGCTGTGTCGCTCCCGGGCGCAGCCAGCCGTCCAGGATCATCAGGGCCTCGGGGGTCGCAAGGGGCGACTGCCAGCCGCCGTGGCTGCCCGCCACGACGCGGGTGCGGCCGGCGCTCGTCTGGATGACCGGCATCTCCCAGGCGCGAAGCAGCGAGACCGCCGGAGACAGCGACTTCAGCCGGTCTGGCAGATTCAGGACGATGCGAAGGCCATTCAAGCGCGCCGGGCCCACGGGCTGCTGTGTCTGCAAGAGGCCTGCGCCCGCCACGGTCCAGTGCAGGTCGCCTGCCTGTGCGGCGTGGTCGTTGCCTTCGCTATCCCGGCATTGCATGACGCCTTTGGCGTCTTCCAGCAACAGCGTGGCCGCGCACGATCCCGCGTGCGGCTGGGGCACGGCCGTCGCCTTGGTCATGACGAAGTGGTCCACCATGACGACAGGCGACGGGCTATGGGAGAAATCGGTGTGCAGGAACGGACGCAGCGTGCAGGCATCGCCCGCCGATTGGAGCGGGCCGGCGACGACGTTGCTGAGATGGATAGTCAAAAATGCTGCCTGATGAAGGAGTGGCGCTAGGGCCTGCCACACACGGAAAGGCGTTCCTTTCTGTGTGCGCAGGCCCTAGCTGACGCGAAGCTTATGGGTTCCGCGCAACCCGCGCAATCCCAAAATTTCGCGCCCTCGCCCCGACTGTGGTGGCGTCGGTTCAGTCCAGCGTGATGGCGTTCGCCCGGATCACCGCCCCCCACTGATCGCGGTCTTCGGCGATGTACTGGTCGACCGCCGCCTGGTCGCGCGGCGCCTGGATCGCCAGCCCCAGCGTCTGGAAGCGCTCTCGGAAATCCGGCTGAACCACTACCCGCGCAATGGCGTCCTGCAAGACGCGCGCCTCGGCGGCGGGCGTGGCCATCGGCACGGCGATGCCAAACCAGGTGGCCGCGCGAAAACCCGGGAACCCGCTTTCGGCCACGGTGGGCACGTCCGGCAGCACGGGCAGCCGCTCGGCCGTGGTTACCGCCAGCGCCTTGATCTTGTTTTCCTTCACCAAGGGCAACGACGTGCTGATGACGTCCACCATCAACTGCGTGTCGTTCGCCATCAGGGAACTGAGCGCCGGCGCGCTGCCGTTATACGGGATGTGCGCCATGTCGATGCCGGTCCGGGCCTTGAGCAGTTCGGTCGCCAGCTGCAAGGGGTTGCCGATACCCACCGACGCGTAATTCAACTTGCCCGGGCGCGCCTTCGCGACGGTGACGAACTGCGCCAGCGTCGCCGCGGGCACCTCGTTGTTCGCGACGACCACCAGGGGCAACTCGGCTACCACCGACAGCACGCGGAAATCGCACGCCGCGTCGTAGGCTATCTTCCGATAAAGCATGGGGTTGAGCACCATGCTGGCGTTGCTAGCCAGAAACACGGTGTACCCGTCGGGCTGCGCGCGGGCGACTTGCGTGGCGGCAATCATCGTGTTGGCGCCCGGCTTGTTTTCAACCACCACGGGTTGCGAAAGCTCGCGCGACAGGCGTTCGGCCAGCACGCGCGACAACTGGTCGGCGGCGCCCCCCGGGGTGTAGGGCACCACCAGCTTGACCGGCCTGTCCGGGAACGCCGCCCAGGCTTGCGGGATGCTGGCGGCACACACCAACATCGCGGCCGCGGCGCGGCCGAACCAACGATTCATCTGTGACATGCTTGTCTCCCGAGTCTTCACGGACTCTTGTAATGGGTACTGCCTGAAGGAATTGGACGACGGAACCGGCGGCGGCGCGCAATGGCCGCGCGCCCGCTACACCTTGCGTGCCTGGCCCTCCCAGAATTCCGCCCGGAGCCGGCGCTTGGCGATCTTTCCGTTGTCGTCACGCGGCAGGGCTTGCCGCAGTTGAAGCTCTCGCGGGACCTTGTAGCGGGCGATTCGGGCAGACAACCAGCGCATGGCGTCTTCCACGTCCAGCACCACCTCCGGCGCGGGCTGCACGAGCCCCAGCAGGCGTTCTCCGAACTCGGGGTCCGGCACGCCGAAGACCGCGCAATCGGCCACGCCCGGGTACTGCATCAGGTGGTGTTCGATTTCCGCGGGATAGATGTTCACGCCACCCGAAATCACCATGTCCGATTCGCGGTCGCACACGAACAGGTAGCCATCCTTGTCGACATAGCCCAGATCGCCCAGCCCGATCAGGCCATCGCGCTCGATGGCTTGACGGGCCTCGGGATGGTTGCGATAGGTGAAGTCGGCATACGCGGGCTGGCGCACGTAGATGCGCCCGACCTGGCCCGGCGCGCAGAGGGAGCCGTCCTCGGCGTAGATCCGAACCTGCGCCGGACCGATGGGCCGCCCTGCACTGCCCGGCTTCGCCAGCGCCTCGTGCGAAGCGATCACCGTCACCATGCCCGCTTCGCTGGACGCATAGGTCTCATGCACCACCGGCCCCAGCCAGTCGATCATGGCGCGCTTGAGTTCCGGGGCGCAGGGCGCGCCGGTCGAGGCCACGAATCGCAGCGACGACAAGTCGAACGACGCCCGCGTGCGCGCATCCACCTTCAGCAGGCGCACATACATGATGGGCACCAGATAGATCGTGTCGATACGGTGCCGTTCGATCAGGCGCAGTACCTCGACCGGGTCGAAACGCGGCATCAGCACCAGCGTGTCGCATACGCGCAGCGCCACCTGCGCGAAGACGCTGGGCGCACTGTGGTAGATCGGCGCGGGCAGCAAGGCGCGGCTGCCTTGACGCAGGCCGTAGGCCTGTTCGACCACGTCCTCCACCGCCGCCAGGTGCTCGGCCAACCGCTCCACCGGGAAGGGCTGGCGGACCACGCCCTTGGGGCGGCCCGTGGTGCCTGAGGTATAGGCCATGTGGCCGCGCGGGGCGACCAGCGGGCCGTCGTGACGCCGTTGCATGTTGCGCCAGGCGTCGTAGTCGGTGGCTTCAAGGGCGGCGTCCGCCGCGCCCCCGACTTGCAGCACCGGCAGTCCGGCCGGCAGCGCCGTCCGCACCGCTTGCCACAGGTCTGCTTCGGCGATCAGCAGTTTCGCGCCACTGTCGGTCACCAGGAACGCCACCTCGTCGCCCGTGTAGTGCCAATTGATCGGGCAGTAATAGCAGCCCAGCCGCTTGCAGGCCTGGATGATTTCCAGATAGGGCATGCCGTTGCGCAGCAGCACCGCGATGACGTCGCCTTCGCGCACGCCCATGGCCGCCAGGCCTGCCGCGACTTGCTCGCCGCGGGCCGTCAACGCGTCGCGGTCCAGGCTGACGCTGCCGGCAATGATCCGTCCGTTCATGCTGGCTTTCCGGCGCGCAGCGCTTTGTCCTGCGCAGTGCGCGCCTCGATCGCCGCGCGGGCGGCGGCCCAATCTGCCTCGGTCCACTCGAAGTACTGCTTGAAGTAGGCGCCATTGGCCAGATAATCGCCGCCATCCAGCGCAATCGTCTGACCGTTGATCCAGTCATTGCCCGGCCCCAGCAGAAAGGCCGCCAGTTCGCCAATATCGTGCCCGGTGCCCAGGCGCTGCATCGGGTTCTGCTGGATCAGGGCGTCCTGGCCGTCGCCGTTCGGGCGCAGCCGCGCGGTCGCGCCTTCGGTGGGAATCACGCCGGGCGCAATGGCATTCATGCGGATCCCGTGCCGGCCCCATTCGACGGCCAGCGATTTCGTCATCGCGTCGATGCCCGCCTTGGACATGGCCGACGGCACCACGAACGGCGATCCGGTCCACACCCACGTCACCACGATGGACACCACCGCGCCCTGCGCCCCGGTGGCGATCCAGCGCTTGCCCACGGCCTGCGTCATATAGAACGTGCCGCGAAAGACGGTGTCGGCAATGGCATTGAATCCGCGCGCCGAGAGTTTTTCGGTCGGACTGATGAAATTGCCGGCGGCGTTGTTGATCAAGCCGTCCAGGCCGCCATGCCGGGTCCAGATGCCCGCCACCATCGCATCGACCGCATCCGCATCACGGATGTCGACCGCGTGGGCATACGCCTGCCCCCCATGCTCGGCGCGCAGGGCGGCGGCGGCCTCTTCCACCACCGACAAACGGCGTCCGCACAGATGGACGGTGGCGCCTAGCGACGCCAGTTGCGCCGCCATCGCGTAGCCC
This sequence comes from Achromobacter sp. MYb9, assembly GCF_002975275.1. Taxonomy (GTDB): domain Bacteria; phylum Pseudomonadota; class Gammaproteobacteria; order Burkholderiales; family Burkholderiaceae_B; genus Achromobacter. The sequence goes on from NZ_PCOQ01000004.1 coordinate 310,991, forward strand.
AGGCCGGTGCCCCCGCCCGTGACGAGGATGCGCTGGCCGCGGAACAAGTCGGCCCGAAACATGCTTTGCCGCATGGTTTGTCTCCTGTTGTGATGTGGCATGCCGGTAGCGGACGGATGGGTCCGATACGGTTCAAGGTCAGAATATCAATCGACGGATATCGCGACAATCCTTCGCCGTGAGTAAACTCTGTTTCCTCACAGGCAACAATTGACGACGCCGATGTCCGCCTTGCCCGCGCTAGACCTGAACCTGATCCAGCTGTTCGTCACCATCGTGGAAGCCGGCACGCTTAGCGAAGCGGCCTTGCGCCAGGGCGTGACCCGATCGCACGTCAGCCGCAACCTGCAGAAACTGGAGCGGGTGTTTGGGGCGCAACTGATCCGACGCACGACCCGCCGCCTGGAACTGACGCATCAAGGCAGCGTGCTGTATGAGCACGGCGCCCGCATGGCCCGCGAAGTGGAATCCGCCCGCCATGCCCTGCAGAAACTGGGCGCCGAACCGACCGGCCACGTGCGCCTGTCCCTGCCCACCGGCTTGGGCGAACTGGATGCCCTGCGCCCGCTGCTGGTGCGCTTTGCGCTGGACCACCCCAGCCTGAGCCTGCGCGTGCTGTTCTCGAACCGGGTCAGCGACCTGATTTCCTCAGAGATCGACGTGGCCTTGCGCGTGGTCTCGTCGCCGCCGCAGGACTACGTGGCGCGCGAATTGGGCGAAGTGAAATGGCATTTGTGCGCCGCGCCGGCGTATCTGCACCGCGCCGGCACGCCCACGCACCCGCGCGACCTGGGACGGCTGGACTTTCTTTGCCCGCCCGGGCCCAAGCCTCAGGCAGCGCTGCGCCTGCACCGCAAGGGGCAGGTCTACGAGATCAAGCTGGCGCCCCGGCTGCAATCCGAGTATTTCCCGTTCCTGGCCGATGCCGCCCGCGACGGCGCCGGCGTGGCGCTGTTGCCGGCTTACATCGTGCGGCCCGACCTGGAAACCGGGCGCCTGCGCGAAGTCCTGCCAGCCTACAAGGCCGAAGGGCCGGGCGACAAGCTGTTCATCCTGACCTCGCCGACTCCCTACCCCTCCACCGCCCAACGCGCGCTGGTGGACTATCTGAAGACCGAACTCGAGCCGCTCCTGCGCGACTTCCTGGCCTGACGTCCCGGGCCTGACGTCGCGGCCTGAAGCGGCCCCGCCCGCCCGGCGGCTGCCGCGCGCGCGACCCGCCATCCAACTGTAGGACTTCCTTGGTAAAACCGCGGGGTCTTGCGGGCTTGGCCCATGTCCGCCAAAGTAGGGGTTTTGCAGTGCCGGATGCCGGTTACCGGAACAGGGGCGGAACTTTGACGTGCGGGCCAAGTCTTATATAAGATATAAGACATACCGCCGCACACGGGGTTGTCTCCCCTACAATGACGAACGCGCCAAAACGCCAAAAAAATGCCGCCTGCGCTCGGGCAGATTGAGCCAGGCAAAACCACGGAGTCCATCATGCCGCACAACACCCTAGATACTCTCAAGAATTTCAAGATCGGCAATAAATCCTGTCAGTACTATTCGCTGCCGGCGCTGGGCAAGTCCCTCGGCATCGATGTGCAGCGGCTGCCGGTTTCGGTCCGCATCGTGCTGGAATCCGTGCTGCGCAACTGTGACGGCAAGAAGGTCACCGAAGAACACGTCAAACAGCTTGCCAACTGGCAAGCCAACGCCCGCCGCGAAGATGAAATCCCCTTCGTCGTCGCCCGCGTGGTGCTGCAGGACTTCACCGGCGTGCCGCTGCTGGCCGACATCGCCGCCATGCGTTCGGTGGCCGACAAGATGGGCAAGAGCCCCAAGAGCATCGAGCCGCTGGTGCCGGTGGACCTGGTGGTGGACCACTCGGTCATGATCGACTACTTCGGCACCAAGGATGCGCTGGACCTGAACATGAAGCTGGAGTTCAAGCGCAACCAAGAGCGCTACCAGTTCATGAAGTGGGGCATGCAGGCATTCGACACCTTCGGCGTCGTGCCCCCGGGCTTCGGCATCGTCCACCAGGTCAACCTGGAATACCTGGCGCGCGGCGTGCACCAGGACAAGAAGAACAATGTCTACTACCCCGATTCGCTGGTGGGCACCGACAGCCACACCACGATGATCAACGGCATCGGCGTGGTGGGCTGGGGCGTGGGCGGCATCGAAGCCGAAGCCGGCATGCTGGGCCAGCCCGTGTACTTCCTGACCCCCGACGTGGTCGGCGTGGAACTCAAGGGCCAGTTGCGCGGCGGCGTCACCGCCACCGACCTGGTGCTGACCATCACCGAAATGCTGCGCCGTGAAAAAGTGGTGGGCAAGTTCGTTGAATTCTGCGGCGAAGGCACCGCCAGCCTGACCGTGGCCGAACGCGCCACCATCGGCAACATGGCGCCTGAATACGGCGCCACCATGGGCTTCTTCCCGGTCGACGAACGCACCATCGATTACTTCCGCGGCACCGGCCGCACGGAAGACGAGATCGCCGCCTTCGAAGCCTATTTCAAGGCGCAGAAGATGTTCGGCATCCCGGCCGCCCAGGACATCAACTTCACCAAGCTGCTGACGCTGGACCTGTCCACCGTGGCCCCGTCGCTGGCCGGCCCGAAGCGCCCGCAAGACCGCATCGAAATCGGCAACGTCAAGAACACGTTCATTGACCTGTTCTCCAAGCCGGTTGCCGAAAACGGCTTCAACCAGCCGGCCGAAAAGCTGAACCAGACCTTCACCACCAGCACCGGCACCCAGGTCAAGAACGGCGACATCCTGATCGCCGCGATCACGTCCTGCACCAACACATCCAACCCCAATGTGCTGCTGGCCGCCGGCCTGCTGGCCAAGAAGGCCGTGGAAGCCGGGCTGAAAGTGCCCAAGCACATCAAGACCTCGCTGGCTCCCGGATCGCGCGTCGTCACCGACTACCTGACCAAGACCGGCCTGCTGCCCTACCTGGAAAAGCTGGGTTTCGACGTGGCCGCCTACGGCTGCACCACCTGCATCGGCAATGCGGGCGACCTGACCCCGGACCTGAACGAAGCCATCATCGGCAACGACCTGGTCTGCTCGGCCGTGCTGTCCGGCAACCGCAACTTTGAAGCGCGCATCCACCCGAACATCAAGGCCAACTTCCTGGCATCGCCTCCGCTGGTCGTGGCGTATGCGCTGGCCGGCACCGTCACGCGCGACCTGATGACGGAACCGGTGGGCCGCGGCAAGAACGGCGACGTCTGGCTGGGCGATATCTGGCCGACCTCGGCAGAGGTCGAAGCGCTGATGAAGCATGCGCTGGACCCGAAGGTCTTCGAGGCCAACTACGGCCAGGTCAAGAGCAACCCCGGCAAGCTCTGGGAGAACATCAAGGGCGTTGCCGGCGACACCTACAACTGGCCCGATTCGACCTACATCGCCGAACCGCCTTTCTTCGAAGGCTTCGGCATGACGCCGGCCGCGATGCCCGCCGTCAAGGGCGCCCGTGCGCTGGGCGTGTTTGGCGACTCGGTGACGACCGACCACATCTCGCCCGCCGGCTCCATCAAGGAAACGTCGCCGGCCGGCAAGTGGCTGAAGGAAAACGGCGTGATGAAGGCCGATTTCAACAGCTACGGCTCGCGCCGCGGCAACCATGAAATCATGATGCGCGGCACCTTCGCCAACGTGCGCATCAAGAACCTGATGATCCCGTCGTTGCCCGATGGCAGCCGCTTCGAAGGCGGCGAAACCCTGTTCCAGCCCACCGGCGAACAGATGTCCATCTATGACGCCGCCATGAAGTACGTGGCCCAGGGCACCCCCACCGTGGTGTTCGGCGGCGAAGAATACGGCACGGGCTCGTCGCGCGACTGGGCGGCCAAGGGCACGCAGCTGCTGGGCGTCAAGGCCGTGATCACCCGCAGCTTTGAACGCATCCACCGCAGCAACCTGGTGGGCATGGGCGTGCTGCCGCTGCAATTCAAGGGCGCCGACAGCGTGCAGTCGCTGGGCATCACCGGCGAAGAAACGTACGACATCTCGGGCCTGGAAAACGGCATCAAGCCGATGCAGGACGTGACGCTGACGATCACCCGCAAGGATGGTTCGAAGCAGGACGTGACGGTGCTGCTGCGTATCGATACGCCGATCGAAGTCGACTACTACCAGCACGGCGGCATCCTGCCCTTCGTGCTGCGCCAACTGCTGGCGGCCTGAGCCTCGCGCGGCGTTTCAGGTTGAACAAAGCCCCGGAACCTTGCGGTTCCGGGGCTTTTTTTCTTGCCGCTGGACGACGGAGTCAGTCGTCGAACTGATAGGCGTCCATCGCCAGCGCGCCGTACGAGATCTCGTCGTTCAATCGCTTGGCGGACGCCCCGCCCGCCCCCAATGCCACGTAAAGCGGCATCAGGTGGTCGTCATGCGGATGCGCCTGCATCGCGCCTGGCGCCTGCGCTTGCCAATCCAGCAAAGCCGGCACGTCGTGTTCGGCAAGCCGGCGCGCATACCAATCCTGGAACGCCGGCACGTACGGCGCGGCCGGCGCATTCTGCGGCATCCGGACGTGGCGCAGATTGTGCGTCAAGGAGCCCGACCCGATGATCAGGATGCCCTCGTCGCGCAGCGGCGCCAACGCGCGGCCCAGTGCCAGCTGCCCGGCGGCATCACGCCCCATGTCGAGCGACAACTGCACCACCGGCACATCGACCTCGGGGTAAAGATAGCGCAACGGCACCCACGCGCCATGGTCCAGCGGCCGGCGCGGATCGCGGTCGGCGGTGATGCCGGATTCCGCCAGCAACGCCTGCACGCGAGCCGCCAGTACGGGCGAGCCGGGCGCGGCGTATTGCAGCGTGTAGAGCTCGGGCGGGAAGCCCCCGAAGTCATGCCAGGCCACCTGCTGGTCGCGCGTGGATAGTGCCAGGCCTTCACCCATCCAGTGGGGCGACACCACGAGGATGCCGCGCGGCTTCTGGCCTTGCGCAAGACTCCACGCCGCGAGCACGGGGCCGGTCAGGCCGGGTTCGACGGCCAGCATCGGCGAGCCGTGGGAAACGAAAAGCGTAGGCCAACGCATGGCGCTGCCTCCAGAAATAATGTCGATGAGAGCATTTTCGAACGTTTCGGATCAGCAATAAACCCCCTTCCTGGGGATGCTCTGTTGCCATATACGCATCAATGGCGCAGCCCTCGCGAACGAGTTGGCCCGACGGCCCGGGCGGAGCTGGCCCAGCCAGGCCCGGGTCCGCCCCGAATGCCGACGCGCGCCGCGGGCGTTAAACTACGTCGTTACACACTTACTGGACGTCCCCCGAAGTTATGGCCCGATCCCGCAGCCAATCCGCTCCCCGCATGACCCGTGACGCGACCCGCCTGGTTGCGCTTGCCCAGGCGCTCAACCGCTCGGGCAGCCGCGTCGAAGACGTGTTCTGGGAGAACCAGCTTGGCGAAGCGATTCCCAAGCTGCTGAAGGCTGGGCAGGACGCCCCGCTGGAAGCGGCCCTGGACCACCTCGCGCAAAGCGACATAGGCGCCTATGAGGTCTTGATCGAACAGGCCGAAACCCTGTCCGAATCGATGAAGATCGAGAAAAATGGCGTCCGGTACGACGTGCTGCTGATCGTGGCGCCCATCGTCGCCTGGACCCGCTACGCGATCCCCACCGGCCCGGTATCCGCTTCGGCCCAGCAGGCGCTGCTGGCGCAACTGCATGGCCATGTGCTGGCCAGCCAGGCACGCACCGCGCTGATGCCCATGCTGGTCAGCGTGGACCAGATGCCGCGCACCTTCGGTGAAACCTGGCAATGGCTGCATCGCCTGGGCTCGCAAGCGCTGGGCGCGGAAACCACCAAGCCGGTCCTGAACACCGAGGCCGAAACCGCCAACATGCTGGCCGACACGCGCTACATCATCGGCGCCGTGGCCGTGCCCGAGAACGCGCCGATCTTCCGCTGGCAGGAACAAATGAGCGACGCCGAGGCTTCTCGCGACGCGTGCCAGCAACAATGGGCCACGCAGGCGCAGCCCACCCTGGCCGCGCTGCTGCCGGGTTGCGGCTTTGAAGCGCTGCTGCCTGACGCCTATTACGTCAGCAACCGCGAAGCCGACCGGCGGGTGCGCCCCTTGTCCCTGCGCGCAGCCATCAGCTGGCTGGAAGGCGCGGTCAGCCTGGAAGCCTCGCAGTTGCGCGCCGTCGTCGCCGGCTGCGGCGAAAGCCGCATCGACGAATACCGCATCGGCTTCACGGCACGCAGCAGCAACGACGTCTATTACGGTTGCGTGTGGCCCTTGTACGGACGCGAAGAAGAATTGCCGTCCGACGAAGGCCAAGCCGACGTGGTCGATGACATCACGGCGTTGCTGAAGGAATACGGCGTCACCGAAGTGCGCCGCATCCCCGGCGTGCTGCCTGCCGAATACTGCGAAGACTGCGGCGCGCCCTACTTCCCGAATCCGCTGGGCGAACTGGTCCACGCCGAACTGCCCGAAGACGCCGAAGCCGCCCCCGCCAAGTTCCACTAAGCCGCCATGCAAGCAGACATCTTTTGCCGGGTCGTCGACAACTACGGCGACATCGGCGTCTGCTGGCGGCTGGCGCGCCGGCTGGCGCAAGGCCGCGGCTGGGATATCCGCCTGTGGGTGGATGACCTGGCCAGCTTTGCGCGCATCCAGCCCGGCATCGACGTCCAGGCGTCGCGGCAGCGGCTGGGCAGCGTGGACATCGTGCATTGGTCCGAAACGCCCGACCCCGCCCTGACCGCGCGCGATGTCGTCATAGAAGCCTTTGCCTGCGACCCCCCGCCTGCGTTCGTGGACAGCATGCGCCACGTGCATCCGGCCTGGATCAACCTGGAGTACTTAAGCGCCGAAGCCTGGGTGGAAAACTGCCACGGCCTGCCTTCGCAGCGTCCCGACGGCCTGGTAAAGCACTTTTTCTTTCCCGGCTTCACGGCGGCCACGGGCGGCCTGCTGCGCGAACCCGGCCTGAGCGCCGAACGCGACGCCTTCCAGGCGTCGACAGACCTCCAGAACGCTTTCCTGCAGTCGCTCGGCGTGGATCAGGCCGTGTTGTTGCGCCGCCGCGACGGCGCCCGCACGGTGTCCCTGTTTTGCTATCCCACGGCGCCCACGGATGCGCTGGTCCAGGCACTGACGGCCGACAGCCGGCCTGGCGTGCTGCTGGTTCCCGAGGGCGTCGCGCCCGGGCTGGAAGCGGCCTGCGCCGGGGCGGATGCGCCCCTCGTGGCGCGCCTGCCTTTCGTGGCGCAGCCGGATTTCGACCGCCTGCTGTGGTGCGCGGACCTGAACTTCGTGCGCGGCGAAGATTCCTTCATCCGCGCGGCCTGGGCGGGGCGTCCGCTGGTGTGGCAGATCTATCCGCAAGACGAGAACATCCATCTTGAAAAACTGGAAGCGTGGCTGGCCCGCTATCCGGCCCCGGAATCAGCGCAAGCGCTGATCCGCGCGTGGAACCACCCGGAAACGGGCGAGGCCGCCGCAGCGGTTGCCCAAGCCCTGGCGCCCGCCGCCTGGCAGGCGTGGTCCGCCGCCGCCCGGCACTGGGATGCCAGTCAGGCGGCCCGGCCGGATCTGGCCGAAAATCTGGCGGACTTTTGCGCAGACTTGGCCAAGAAACGTTAGAATAGAGAGTTTTCTGAGTCGCCCTGGATTTGTCGGGCCTCAACTATGACGCCTCCCGGGGTGTGCATGAAACCGCTGTCAGGGACTTTTGGCCCGGACCTTTAGCTCGTGATCTTTCGCGAAGGCGGCTTCTTGCAAGCACGGCGAGTGCACCCATCACCCCCGGAGTTTTATCGATGAAAACCGCTCAGGAATTGCGAGTCGGCAACGTGGTCATGGTCGGCAAGGATCCCCTCGTGGTCCAGAAAGCCGAATACAACAAGTCTGGCCGTAACGCTGCTGTTGTGAAACTGAAGTTCAAGAACCTGTTGACCGCCTCGGCCAGCGAATCGGTCTACAAGGCCGACGAAAAGTTCGAAGTCGTCCAACTGGATCGCAAGGAGTGCACCTACTCCTACTTTGGCGACCCGATGTACGTCTTCATGGACGAAGAGTACAACCAGTACGAAATCGAAGCCGAAAGCATGGGCGACGCCCTGAACTACCTGGAAGAAGCGATGCCCGTGGAAGTGGTCTTCTACGACGGCCGCGCCATCTCGGTTGAACTGCCCACCACGCTCGTTCGCGAAATCACCTACACCGAACCCGCCGTCCGTGGCGATACGTCGGGCAAGGTCACGAAGCCGGCCAAGATCAACACCGGCTACGAATTGAACGTGCCGCTGTTCTGCGCCATCGGCGACAAGATCGAAATCGACACCCGCACGAACGAATACCGCAGCCGCGTCAACAACTGATCCGGCAAGGGCGCCCACGCCACGCGCGCTTCGTGCGCGCATTGCCCCCACGGGGGCAGTGCATTGTCCTGGGACCGCCCTGCGATAAAAAAAGCCAGACCTTCGGGTCTGGCTTTTTTATGTCCGGCGCCGGTATGGCAACGCTTACTGCAAGCGCTCGTCGTCCAGGAAGTCGGGCACGGCCATGACGTCGATGCCGTCATCGGCCAGCGCCTCGCGCTCTTCGGGCGTAGCCGTGCCACGAATGGGGCGTTCGTCGGCATCGCCCTCGTGAATGCGGCGCGCTTCTTCCGCGAAACGCGGTCCCACGTTTTCGGTGTTGCGCAGCAAGGCGCGCACCTGCTTCATCACGACGGCCTGCAAGGCGGCCATTTTCTCGGCGTCGGATGCGCCGACCGGCACGGCGGGCGGCTGGGCCGGCGCATGCAGATGGGATACGTTCAGCCGTGGCGCCGACAGGCGCTTGGTGATGCTGGCCGACCCGCAAACCGGGCACGTGACCAAGCCACGCGCCTGCTGCGCGTCATAGTCGTCGTGCGATCCGAACCAGCCTTCAAAAATGTGGCTGTGCTCGCACTGAAGGTCGAAAACTTTGAGAGCCATGGTTGCTATATGGGGTCCAGCAGCCAGAATACAAGAATCCGCCCGCAAGGGGCGCCATCCCGCCGCGTCAAGCCGGGTTTCAGGTGGCGCCCAAGAAAAACGGGCCCGAAGGCCCGTCCTGGCGATGGGCGCTGGCTCACTTGCCGCGCTTGGCCGCCGCGCTGCCGTCGATTTGCGCCTGCTGAGCCTGCAACGAATCGATCTGGCGTTGCAGGTCGCGCAGTTGCTGGCGCACGTCCTTTTGCTGGTCGGCCAATGCCGTGGTTTCCTGGCGCGACTGCTCCTGGCGAGCCGCGACCTGCTGTTCCTGCTGCATGCGCAGCGTGCGGTCGGCCTGCAAGGTGCTGAGCTGGGCGCTGCGGCTGGCCAACAGCTTCTCGGCGTTCGCATACTCGGCTTGCAGCTTGATGCGCTTGATGTCCACTTCGGCCAGGTCGGCCGATTGCGCGGCGAACGCGCGATACGTGGATTCAGCCTGCTTTTCCGACAAGGTCTTCAGCACGCGCCAGAAATCCTTCTGCTGGAACAAGGCGACGTAATAGGTCAGATCGTCGGGCTTGAACAGCAGGCTGGCGCCATACGTGCCGTTATAGGCCGTGCGCAGTTCCGACACTTGGCGGTTCTGGATCAGGCCCTGCAATTCCGCCACGGTGGACGACGGCCGCGCGGCCGCGGCCGGTGCAGCTGCAGGCGGCGGGGTCACGGGCGTGGAGTCGGCCGGCTTGTCCTCGACCTGCTTAACCGTGGGCCGCGGCGCTTCGGATTGCGCGCTGGCGCAAGCCGCCAGGCCGGACAGTGCCGTGCCTAACAGCGCCATGCGAGTGGCGGCACGGATAAATTGGACGTTCATGCCTTCCCCAAAAAAATCGTTGCGGAACTATAGCAATTTATTTCGCTCGCGGCAGATCCACTTACATTCGCCGCAAGCAAATCTGTGGCCCCCTACGGGCCTTTCCCTATTGCACGATCAGGATGCCTCGACCGTCCCTTCCGCCGTTTCGCCCTGCCCGCCGCCCAGATGCAGTTTTCGCATCTTTTCCCACAGCACCTTGCGGCTGATACCCAACGTGTTGGCGGTGTCCTGGCGGCGCCAGCCGTTGACGTCCAGCGCGGCAAGGATACGGGCGCGCTCGGCGCGCTCGGCATCGGTGAAGACGGGCGGTTCGCACAGCGTGCTGGCCCCGCCCAGGGTACCGGCGGCGCGCAACGGCTCGCCGATCTGATCGAATATGCGTTCAATGCGCGCCTGGTCCCAACTCTTGAACTGCCGCCGCATGATCGCCACGCGTTCCGCCACATTGGATAGTTCGCGCACGTTGCCGGCATAGCGGGTGCGCGCCACCCGATCCAGCAGCCAGTCCGGCGGGTCGCCTTCCACGCCCAGCCGCTCCAGCAACGCGCGGAAAATGGCGATCTTCTCTTCCTGCCCGCGTTGCTCCAGGTTCGGAATGCGCAGTTCGATCACCGCCAGGCGGTAGTACAGGTCTGCCCGGAACTCGTCCTGGCCCACCAGCACCCGCAGATCCTTGTTGGTTGCCGCCACCAGCCGGAAATCCACCGGGATCTCCACGCTGGAGCCCAGGCGCGTGACGGCGCTTTGCTCCAGCACCCGCAGCAGCTTGACCTGCTGATACAGCGGCAAGTCGCCGATTTCGTCCAGGAACAGCGTGCCGCCGTTCGCCTGTTCGAAATAGCCCTTGTGCGCACCGACCGCGCCGGTAAAGGCGCCCTTCGCGTGGCCGAAGAAATGCGCTTCGAACAGGCCTTCCGGGATGGCGCCGCAATTGACCGCCACGAAAGGCCCGTCCGACCATTCCGCCCGGTCGTGCAACAGCCGGGCAATGCGTTCCTTGCCCACGCCCGTTTCGCCATGGATCAGCGCATTGCTGCGGCAGTCGGCAAACATCTCGGCTTCGGCCAGCAATGCCCGCATCGGCTCGGACACGGCGATCAGCGGCTGTTCGCGTTTGGGCGCGCTGCGGCGGAACTGATCCAGCGTGCCCAGCAATTCGAATAGCAGCTTGCGCAGGTCCGCCGTCGTGAAGGCCAGCGGCAACGTGTAGGAATATTCAGGAGGGTAGTAGCGCGAATCGCGCCCACGCGCCTCTGCCGCCACCCAGATCACCGGCATGGCCTGCACCGCCAGCCAGTCGTAGCCGCTGAAGCGGTTGTCTCCCATGACCGATACGGACACCAGGGCCACGGCGGGACGCGTCGGGTCGCGCGGCGGCGGAAACGCGGTGCCCGCGTCCGCGCGCACCAGCGACACATCCATGCCGGCCAGGCAACGCTCTGCCCGGGAGGCAATATCGGAAGTGCCTTCCCACACATACACGTCGAACTCGTCGCGGGCGAATTTCTGGGTCATGGCTTGTACGCCGGGGAAACAGCGGAAATAACGGGCTTCATCATCAGTACACCAAACGGGGCTGGCCGCAATCCACGGACAGCAGCGAAACATCGGTCTGGCCAACGCTCAGGCCAAGCATGTTGAGCAATTGCTGCAGCAGACCCGACAGCGGCGCCAGAACAGGCTGCAACAGGTTCACGACAATGGACAGCACGCCGCTGACCTGCGACCCGCCGCTAAGCGCCAGGGTCGCCACCGAGTTGATGCGGCACTGCCGGACGGCGCTTGGCGTCACGCCCAAGGCGCACACCACGTCATTCAAGGGCGCCACCAGCAATGAGTTCAAGACATTGCCGACCAGTTGCAGCGTGCCGCCCAACACCCCCGTCAAGCCGCCCGTCGACAGACGCGTGCTTAGCTGGTTCAGCGCGGTCGTGGACCATTGCAGGTTGTTGACCACCTGCGAAATGGAATTGCCAGCGCTGCCGCCACCGCCACCCACCAGGTCCGTCGCCAGGGCCGTGCGTTCATCCGACGTCAGGGGCGTGCCGCTATTGAGGAGATCGCCCAGGATGCCGCCGACCAAGGCATCCGACAGATTGGAGGCCAATGCGCCCAGATTGATGGACGTGGCGTTGACCGTCTGCGTTGACGGGGTGCCGGGCGGTTCGGTCAGCGTGACCGAAACCGGCGCGGCGGAATTGAAAATCGGCAGCGTGACCTTTGCGGTCAACGGCAGGATACCCAGCACATTCAACACCTGGTGACGCTGGATGGCTGAAAACGAGCTGGGTTGGCAGCTATTGGTCAACGACACGAAGTTTGCGGCGTTCTGATCGGTGCTGGACGTCATGCCCGGGAAACGCCCCAGGCAGACGTTGGCAACGGAGGACGTCACGGCGATCGTGGCCTGCGACTCCGTCAAGGGAGCCTGGCACAGGTTCGTCAACGTGCCGGTGGACTGCGCCACATCGATGATGATGGGCAGGTCCACCTTTGTGCCCAGCGTCGTCGCCAGCAACGGGCCCACCAGCGGAATGTTGGTGGTGTTGACGCGCAGATACACGCGAATGCCGGCGCTGGTGGCCTGGGTTCCGATGCCGCCGACAGCCAGCGTGGGGGGTTCCACCACGCGCACCCGGGCATCCACGCCCAGCAGCGGCACGCTCAGGCCCAGGTTGATGAGATTCTGCCCATTGGCGATGACCAGGGCCGTTTCAAGCAGGTTCAACGCGTTGACGTTCGCCGCCAAGGCGCCCGTGGCGTCTCCGCCCACGACCGACAGGTTCAGCACGCCGCCATCTCCGAACAGTTTGACGGGCAGATTGAGCGGCATCACGGCCAGTACGGTATTGATGGCGTTGTTAAGCAGGCCGACGCCGGCCTCGGCGGTGCCGCTTTGATTGACCACCGTCAGGGTGGCGTTCAACAGTTGGCCCAGCGTCAGGTTATTGACCGCAGCCAGTTCCGCGGGGGTGCCCACGCCCGTCGCCACCGACAGGGGCAGTCCCAGCGCTTTCAACAAACCGGACGGCGTGATGTTGACGGTGGCCAGGCCTGCCGCATCCAGCACGTCCAATTGCGCGGGGGTCGCCCCAACGGAGGCCAGCAGTTGCGACAGCAGCCCGCCCCGCTCCAGGCGCAGCAGGCGCGACCCCACCATGAATGCCGCGACCGGCCGGGTGTTGGTCGCCACGGCGGTGGTCGTGACCAGCGTGCCGCTGTCCTCGCCGCCCGAAAAACTGGGAACGATGCTGGTCAGCCGTTTGCGCACGATCACGCGCACGGCGTTGAACGGCTGTCCGCTGGCGGCATCGAAGACATGCATCCCGGAAGCGTCGGCCCGGCTTGAATCCCATACCTTGCATTCGACCGTGACGTCGGCCGCCGTGAAGGTCTGGAAAAAGCCGGGCAGGTTCGCCAGTGCCGACGTCCGGCCGGCAGTGCCCGCTCGCGCGCAGTCCGCCGCGGCGCCCATGCCCAGCACCTGCACCGCGGACAACGCCGCCAGGTCGGCCCCCTTCTGCATTTCGCGCTTCATGTAGAAGCTGTAAGAAAGGTGCGCGACGCCCAGCAATACCAGCCCCACCAGCACCGCGAACACGACAGCCACGGTGATGCTGCCGCGCTGGCGCGACAAGGAACGGGAATGCGACGGGACGGCTGGCATGGTTTGGCGGCTCCGGCTCGAGTCAGATCCTTAATTCGTGTTCCTGGTTTCCACCCGCTTCTGGAACCACTCCGGGATCGGCTGCCGGAAGCTGTCCACGTAACGGGTCCAGGCCGCGGACGAGACCGGCCCCAGTATCGGCAGCGCGCCGCCGGCGCGACGGCCGTCGGCCTGGGCCGCCAACAAGCCCCGCGTCACATCGCCAAAGCCTTCCCTGACCTCGGCGGCAGCCGGTTGCGCAGTGGATTGCGCCGCCGCCGGCGCTGCGGTTTGCGCGGCCGCGGGCGCGGCATCCGCCTGCGGCATCGACGTCTGTACTTGTTGCACCACGGGCCGGGTCGGCAAGGCCGCCGCGGGCGGTGGCGCGGATTGCGGCGCTACCGCCGCCGCCCCGCCAGCCGGCGTATTTCCGGTCAGCGGCGCGTTCGACTGGGCCTGGGCGGCCAGGGGAGCCAGCGCCGCAAACGCCAGCGCCAGGGTGAACGAACGAGTCAAACGAGGTTGAGACATAAGAGTTTCCTGAACACGGAGTTAACGCACGATGGGCCCATTGCCCAGGCCATCCATCAACGGACTCATCATGGGCATCACGGCACCCTCGCCGCTGGATACGCGCATAGGCGTGCCACCGGGCACCGCGGCCGACGGCATGGCGGCCGGCGCGCGATGGCCCCGGATCTCGGAGGCCAGACGCAGAACCTGGCCGCGAGCGTCTTCGCCAAGCTGCGCCCGATCCATCAATTGCTGGGCCTTGACCGAATCGCCCTCGACCAGCAGCAGCACCGCCATGTTGGCCAGCACCTTGCCGTTCTCCGGCGCCAGCTCGGCCGCCTGGCCAAGCGGCACCCGGGCGCCATCCACGTCACCGGCACGCAACCGCGCATAGCCAAGATCGCCGAGGAATCTCGCGTTCATGGGGGCCAGCCTGGCCGCGCGGGAAAAATCATCGACTGCCTGATCGAACTGGCCGCGGCCGCCTGCGATAAGACCCAGGCCATGCCACCCGTCAGCCGCCTGCTCGCCGCGGGTCAACGCGCGGTAGGCTTGCTCGCTTAGCGCGGTCTGGCCGGTCTGGCGCAGGGCATCCGCCCGCATCACGGCCACCCGGCTGTCGTTGCCGAATTTCTGCTGAAACGCCTCGATATACGCCAGTGACGCGAAATAGCGTTCCTGGCGCTGCGCCTCGGCAATCAGCGAGAGCATCATCTCCGGTTCCTTGGGCCGCCGCCGGCCCTCTGCCTCTTCCTCTTTCTGACGGGCAAGCGCTTGATCCTGCTGCTGTTGCTGCATCAACTGCCACGCAGTTTCCGCACTGTTGGTCTTGCATCCGCTCAATCCCGCGGCCACGGATAACGCCGCGGCTAAAAGGGTCCAGCGCAATGCGCCCTGCCGACTTTCCATAGCGCCCGCCATCACGTCCCCCCCATGCGCGACATCGCGCGTATCACTGCCACGAACCCCGATCCGCCGGTAACGATCAGCAGCGCGGGCAGCAAGGTCACGATCATGACTCCCGTCATCTTGACCGTGGTCTTGCCCACTTTTTCTTTCAATTCAAGGCGCCGCGAATCCCGCAGCCTTTCGCCGAAGCGGTTCAGCGGCTCTTGCACCGCCCCGCCATGCTGATCCACCTGCGCGATCAGGCGACAGATGGCGGAGAGGTCGTCGTTGTCGAATCCGGCAGCCAGCCGCGCCAGCGATTGCTCACGGGTGCGGCCCCGCACGTAGAGTTCGGAGGCCAGGCGCAATTCCTGCGACAGCACCGGCAGCACCTGCCCGAACTCCGTCACCAGCACCTGCATGCTCTGATCGATCGACAGTCCCACGCCCTGCAGCAAACGCAACAGGTCAATCAGCAACGGCAGTTCGTCCGCGGCCATGCGGCGGCGTTTCGCCACGCGCCGTCGCACGAACCACTTGGGCAGCATGTAGCCGACGGCAAAGCCCAGGAACGCCGCGAGCAGCATTCCCGACAGGGAATCGACGTAGTGGTAGCGGATGCCCAGCGTCACCGCGGCGACGGGCAGCAGGATCGCCAGGCCGAACCGGAACACGACGAACCGCGACCTTGCGGTTGCCGCATCGGCGTAACCAGCAAGATCCACCAGCTTGCGATCTTCGGCGGCCAACAGGGCTTCGGCCAACCGGCCCTCGCTGAGGCGCTTGCCGAACGAGTCGGCCGCGCGCGTGGCGGCCGCGAACCTGCCCTGCCCGTCCTGCGCCGGCAACGCCGACGCCGCCGCGCCGCCCATCTGCCGCGACGCCAGCGCATGGTCCACGATCCGCCGGGTTCTGCTTTGGCCACGCAGCCGGCGAACGATGCCGACGCCCAGCACCAACATGGCCGCTGCGATCAGCATCAGCCCCATCGCCAGCACGGAGGAGACGCTCCACGAGTTCAGAATATTCATCTCGCCGCTCCCATCAAATGGACTTGGCCATGCGGTACAGCCAATAGCTGCCGACGATCTGCAGGACAACGGCGGTCACCAGCATCTTGAATCCGGCCGGGTCGCGCCACAGATTCATGAAAAGATCGTTGTTCGTCAGCATGATGAAGCCCCCGATCCCGACCGGCAGCAGCGCCAGCACCCAGGCGGACAGACGGATCTCGGCCGAACTTGCCGACAGTTCATTGCGTGCCTGCGCCACGTCGCGCATGAAGGCAGCCATGCGCTCGAGCACCTGGTCGCTGCGGCCGCCGAACCGCATTGCCAGCGACACCACGGCGGCCACCATGTAAAGCTCTTTCAGCCCATACAGGCGGGACACGTGCACCAGGGCAGCATCCAGTTCCTTGGCGGACCGGCTCAGGCTGGCGGCCATTTCCACGACCTCGCGCAACGGTTCATCGGTGGTGGCCGACGCCGTCTGGAACGCGGCGCCCATGCTGTTGCCGATCGTGATCAGGCGGACGATGTTGTCCAGGAACGCCGGTAATTGCGAGATCATCCGGCGCTGGCGCTTGTCGGCGCGCAGCCACAGCAGGAAGTACTCCAGGATAGCCACGAGCAGCAGCGTCACGATGCCCGACACGACGCCCAAGGTCAGCCACGCCAGCGTTGCCAGGCCCACCAGGGGCACCGCAAGCCGCACGTAAAGCCCGGCGCTTTGGCGCACGCCCGCCAGCAACAGCAAGCGGTCCCATCCAGGCAGGCCGCTGCGCACGGCCCGCGCGCTTTCGAAGATCGGAACCGGCTTGGAAGACGCGTCGCGCCCCCGGTTCAATTGGTTTTCCAGGAAGGACGAGCTCGCCGCCCGGCGGGCGCCGCTGTCGGCATGGCGCCACAGCAGCACCGCGCCGATCGCCAGCACCAAAGCCAGGCATCCCAGCACCAGGGCTTGCATCATCAGCGCCTCCGGCTCCAGAATCCGCCGCCGTCGGTATCGCCCGGCGCGGAATCGTTGGCGCGCGCTTCGGTGCGCATCTTGGCAAGCTTGGGCGTGTGGGGGTGGATGCCCAGCCAATTCCAGCGGTCCTTCTCTTCACCCTCGGGTGTCGTGAAGGTCTCGTGGCGATAGAGTTCCTGCGTGGAAATCACGTTGTCGCCCATGCCGGTGACCTCGGTCACCGACAGCACGCGGCGCTTGCCGTTGGACAGGCGCCCGATCTGCACGATGAAATCCAGCGCACTGGCGATCTGCCTGCGCAAGCTGTCCTCGCTTCCCTGGAACCCGGCAAAGCCGGCCAGCATCTCGATCCGGTACAGGCATTCGCGCGGAGAGTTCGCGTGAATCGTCGCCATCGACCCTTCGTGGCCCGTGTTCATCGCCTGCAGCATGTCCATGACTTCGGCGCCGCGCACTTCGCCCACCACGACGCGGTCCGGGCGCATCCGAAGGCTGTTGCGGATCAGCTCGCGAATACTGACCGCGCCGCTGCCGTCGAAACCGCCCTGGCGCGATTCCAGCCGCACCACGTGCGGGTGGTTCAGCGAAAGTTCCGCGGTGTCTTCCACGGTGACGACGCGTTCCGTTTCCGGGATGAAAAACGCCAGCGCATTGAGTAGCGACGTCTTGCCGGAGCTGGTGCCGCCAGACACCAGCACATTGCAGCGGTTCTTGACCGCTTCATGCAGCAGCCGGTAGATCTCTTCGTCGAACGAGCCCAAGGTCAGCAGGTCCGCGGGCTTGAGCGGGTCTTGGCGGAACTTGCGGATCGACACCATCGGCCCATCGACGGCCAGCGGCTCGATCACCACGTTCAGGCGGCCACCGTCGGGCAGCCGCGCATCCACCATGGGACTGGATTCGTCCAGGCGGCGGCCGATCGGCGCCAGGATGCGCCGCACGATGCGCAGCACATGCTGGTTATCGGTGAACCGTAGCGTTTCGCGGGCCAGCACGCCACGGCGCGACACGAACACGTTGTCGTAGCCGTTGATCAGGATGTCTTCGACCGCCGGGTCGGCCAGCAAGTCTTCCAGCGGCCCCAGGCCTGCCAATTCCTTGGTCAGGGCCTCCGCGATCTGCCGCATTTCGCTTTCGTTGATCGGCACCCTGCGCAGGCGCACGAAACTCGCGACCTCGATATCGACGAATTCCTGGATCGCGGACCGCGCCCACCGGCCGAACTCCGCGCCCAATTCCTCGATACGCGAGAGCAGGTGCTCGTACGCCGCCGTCTTCACTTCCTGGAAGCGGTTCGACGCCGAGAACCCCTTGTCGCCATCACCGCCAAACTCTATCGTCGCTGTCATGATCATGTCGGCTTCCGTTGCAGTCCTTGCGTCGTTGCGTTAACCGACGACCATACGGCGATGCACGCCGGGCAGCCAGGTGGCCAGCCAGCTTGCCCGCCCACCGGGCGTGCTTTCTTCCGCCCCCAGCTTTTCCACCAGCGTCTGCACCGCGCGCACGTAGATATCGCGCTCGGCGTCCTCATGCAGCAGATGGCCCTGATTGGTGCAGACCATCAAGGCCAGCGTGCGGTCCGGCAACGTGCCCACCAGTTCCAGCTGGAAGCGCTCGGCGATCTGCTGCGCGGTCATGCCGTAGCGTTCGTCATACCGGTTGACGATCAGACCCAGGCTGCGGCGGTCCACATGCATTTGCTCAAGCTCTTGCAGCAACCCGGCCAGCGAAACCAGGGCGCCGACGCTTTGGTCGGTCACGATCCAGTTCTGTTCCGATGCGCGCGCCAGGCCGGCCACGAATTCCGGATTCGTGAAGCCGCCCGAATCGGCGACCACCACACCGAAATGCTGGCGCATGCGTTCGAACACCAGCAGCGAATCAGATTGCGAAACATCGCGCATCAGGCCCAGATCACGCGGCAGCGACAACACGCTGAGGCCGTTGGCCGTATGCGGCATGGCCGAAGCCAGCAACGTGGGATCCAGACGGCGCAGGTTGCGCGCCGCCTCCGAGAAATCGAACTCACCGCCGATGTTCAGATAAAGCTGGCAATCGCCCACGGGCCAGCCCAGGTCCATCAGCGCGACGCGGCTGGACAGGGGCAGCGAAGCGCCCGGCTCGGCCGCTGCCGCCTTGGCGCCTTTGCCGCCACTGGCCACGGCCCGTGCCCCGTGTGCCTGCTTAAGACGGTCTTGGGCCATGTGGGCCAAGTGCACGGCCAAGGTGCTGGCGCCCACCCCGGGGCGCGCGCCCAGCAGCAAGACGCTGCGCCGCGACCCGTCCGCGCGTCCACCGTCCGCCTGGGCGTCCAGCAGCCGCAGCACGATGTCCTTGATTTCCTGGGGTGCGATCGTGGGGTCGACAAAATCGCTGACCCCCGCGCGAAGCGCGGCAATGGCGCCCTCGGGCTGACTCAAAAGGCCGACCGCGACGCGCGGCAGCGTGGGGGCGATGCGCGCCAGCAGACGCGCCAATTCAGCGGACTTGAACAGCTTGCCGGGTTCGTCTTCGCTTAGCGTGAAATCCAGGAACACCACCTGCGGCGAAATTTCCGCCAGACGCCGCGCCAGTTCTTCCGTACTGGGCGACTCCTGGGTCAGCATCCCCATTTCGCCCAGCGCCTGCCCCAATTGCACCGCGACATCCGCCCCCTTGGAGCAAAATAAAAATCGCTTGCTGTTTTGCAGACCAACCCACTCGCTTGCATGTGTCTTCATATTGTTCACCGCGAAAAACCCGGCATTTGCTGGCCGCCCATGGGCCCCGTAAGGTAGTAGCCCCAGGCGTTGAAGCCGTTATCGGCACGCTCTTGCTTGTCGCCCGGCAAGGGCAGATTCACCCCGCGTGCAATGGGGCGAACCAGGCGCGGCGTCACGACGATGACCAATTCCGTTTCCTCTTGCGAGTAGTCGAGACTGCGGAAGAACGAGCCGATGATCGGCAGGTCGCCCAGCAAGGGCACCTTGCTGACCATGGCTTTGGTCTGGCGCGAAACCAGGCCGCTGATCACGAAGCTTTCGCCATCGCCCAATTCAACGGTCGTGTCGGCGCGGCGGGTGCGCAACGCCGGGATGATCGCGCTATAGTCCGTGCCGCTGTTCAGACGGATGCCATTGTTGTAGTCCAGCTCGCTGGCCTCGGGCGCCACTTTCAGCGAAATGCGGTCGCGCGACAGCACCGTGGGCGTGACCGTCAAGCCGATACCGAACGGCTTGAACGTGACCGACACCGTCCCCAGCCCGCCGGCTTCAGGAATAGGCAATTCACCGCCTGCCAGAAAGCTGGCGCTCTGCCCGGTCATGGCTACCAGCGTGGGCTCGGCCAGCACGCGTGCCATGCCATTGGTCTGCAGCAGACGCAGTCTGGCGCTGAAATTATTGGTGTCGTAGAACAACGAGAATCCGGATGTCGCCGTCGCGAAGTTGGACGAAATCAGGTTGTTTGATGCGCTCCAGGGGCCGCTGCCGCCAGCGCTCCAGTTGATGCCCGCCTCTTTCATCACCGAGCGCGACACCTCGACGACCTTGACCTCGACCTGCACAATGCCGCTGGTGCCGGCGGAAGACACGTCGACGACGTTCTTTTCCCCGCCCACCGCGGAGGCCGCGATGGCCGCCGAGGCCACCTGCCCCATCGGGGTCTCGGCATGGCCGGACACGACGGCCCGGTCCCCGGCGATGTCCACATTGGCGCCGCCGGCGATGCCGCGCGTGGCCAGTGCGCCCTGGACGCTGCCGCCCACGCGCACGTTCCACACCTGCGGCGCCGCATTATTGCCGCTCCATATCTGCAACTGTGTCGTACCCGCCTTCTTGCCATAGACCAGTATCGTGCCTGCGCGCTTGCCCGAGGCGGGCAGGACTTTCACGTCAGCGACGTCAGGGTCGCCGATGGCGATGCGGGACGGAGCGGCGCCGTCCAGCAACAGCGTCTGCTGCCCCTTCACCGACAACGCAAGATCACGGGCCGGCGCCGGCGCATTCGAGCCGGGCGCGGACGCCGCGGTCTGCGCGGCGGCGAGGCCCCCGCAGGACATCGCCGCTGCCGCCGACAGGACGCAGATCAAGGTGGTGCGCTGAGTGTTCTTCATTGTGCTGAATCTAGTCATAAGAGAGAGTCCGGCCACACGCGGCGCCAAGCCGCGCGGAGCCACGTTCAATAACGGACACGTTCGGATTTGTCTCCGCGCAAGATCTCTACCGTCCTGCCGCCGCCCCCGCCGGAATTCGCGCCACGCACCGGCGCCGTGGGAACTCGCGCGGCAGTCGTCGTTCCGTCAAGCTGCACCAGGCTTTCACCGGCGAACGCGCGGTTCGGTCCCTGCTTGAGCGCTTCGCGCTGCTCCGGCGTCAAATCCGCGCGCGTCGGCAACACCGTGCCGCGCTGGGCGAACAATTGCGTATCGGGCACGCTGTCGTCGTTCAACGGGCGCAGCGCCAATTGCAGGCGGCCGGAACGGCTGGCCAATATCAGTTCATTCACGTGCTCCACCGGCACGGCCAGCACGGCGGTCTTGGCGGGCTGCGCCGACTGGGCGGGCACGCCCGGCTGCGCCACCGAGCCCTTCTCGGGCCCGTCCACGGAATCCTTGCCATACGCCAACACGCGCACCTGGGATTGCAGCAGCCGCGACTGGCCGCCAGGCACTTCCTGACCCTTTTCGATCATGAAGAACACGTCCACCCAGTCGCCGGGCGCGACGCGGTTGCCGCCACCGATCACTTCATCCACCGCGATCGCCACGGCGCGCTCGCCCGCCTTCAACTGGCGCGCCAGCCCCTGCGCCAGCAAGCTGGGCAGGATCGGATCGCCCGCGGCGATATCGACCTTCGTCACCGCGCCTTCCAATGCGGCGACGGCGTTGTATCCGCCGGATAGCGGCGCCTGCCATTCGTCCACCCTCAGCATGCCCTCGCTGTTGATGCTGGAGCCCGCCGGAATCGCCGCTTTGGCCACGACGACCGGATAGAGCTTGACCGGTGCGGCAGCTGCCGGCGCGGACGCCGTGGGCGCGACGCTTGCCGGCGGACGGGTGGGTGCGGACGCGAGCCGCCAAGCGACGAAGGCCAGCGCCAGGCCCGCCACCAACAAAAACCCTGCGACGATCTTGCTCAAACTGCTCATGGTGTCCCTTGCGATATCTGAACAACGGCTTGCGAATGCAATCGGGTAGGAATCCAGTTCGGCCCCATTCCGGGCAACGTGGTGATCAGGCGCTGCAGGGTGGCCAGCAGCGGCCAGGATTGCGTGTTGTAGGTCAGCCCGACGGTGGCGCAATTGGCTTGCTGCCCCCCGGAGCCGCTCCAGGCGCATGGCGCACTGGTCGTCGCGCAGACGACGGCCGAACCCGAAGAAAACGCGCTCATCGCGGCCGAGCACGCTGCCGCCGACACATTCGGCTGACCGTTGAAGCGGGCGAACACCGCCGCGCGGGCGCCATCTGTGGCGGCCGACGCCAATTGCTGTTGCATCCAGAACAGCACCGCGAAGCTGAGCACGCCGCAGATGAACATCAGCAGCATGATCAAGGTCAACGAAAATTCCAGCGCCGCGATACCGCGCTGACGGGAGCGTCGAGGACCGCCTTCGCGGCGCCGGGCGTGGGCGTCCATATCAGCGTTCCCCATTCAGATGCACCGTGGCGCGGGCGCTCAATACGCCGGAGGCCGGCATCAGCACCGCCTGCAGCAGCGGCAGCGCCGGAATCAGCGGATGGGCGCCGTAGGCGTAAGACACCGTGACTTCCACCTGCCCTTCTGCAAGCGCGCGGCCGCTGCAGGCTCCGCCTGCCGAGCTGCTCAGCGCGCCCGTGCTGCCGCAGACCGCCACCTGGACGCCGGCAGCCGACATGGAACTGATCCATTGCGCCTGATACAGGGCGGCATCGCGTCCGGCATTGGCACGCGTGGTCAATGAGGAAGGCACGCCCTCTTGCCACTGCAAGATCTTGCGCGCGCCTTCTTGCGCGGCAAGCGTC
Source organism: Achromobacter sp. MYb9 (assembly GCF_002975275.1). Taxonomy (GTDB): domain Bacteria; phylum Pseudomonadota; class Gammaproteobacteria; order Burkholderiales; family Burkholderiaceae_B; genus Achromobacter. The sequence goes on from NZ_PCOQ01000004.1 coordinate 333,799, forward strand.
ACGGATTGTTGTGCGGCCGCCACCAGCGAGTACGTCAGAATGGCGTAGAACACCAGGAAGAACACCACGAATACCAAGCCGAATTCAACGGCATACACGCCACGCTGAGCGCGGCGGCTCCCAGGTAGGCGGCATAGGGAATTTGGCGAACGCGCGGGGACAGCGCCCGGTACCGCGATGCGATCAGCGCCAGCAAGCTGTGCAAGCCGGCCAGCAGGCTCGCCAGTACCAGCACCAGGATCAGCGGCGCGATCCCCAGAAGCAGCCCGATGATGGCGATGGCTTTGACGTCGCCCGCGCCCATCAGGCGCCGGCTCCACAAGAACAGGAATGGAATCGCCGCCAGGAATCCGGCAAGCGCCATGAGTCCGCCAGTCCATCTGGGCGGGTAGAGCCAGCCAGGGATGACCCACGCGGCCGCCAACCAAAGCAGCTGTGCCACGAACCCCGCGACGATTAACGCGTTGGGAACACGGCGATAGCGCAGATCGTTGTAGATCAGCACCAGACTCCAGCTTGCGAATAGCAGCCACCACAACACTTCCCCTGGATACAAGGCGGGACCTTCCGATAATTCAAAAACCGGGCTTCAGCGTTTCAGCTGAAAACTCATGAACAGGTCAAGCAGCCTGCCTGTCGGATGGCCCAAAGGGCCATCGCGACATGGACCGGCTTGCCGGGCGTTAAACGGCCCCGCCTTGGGAGGTAAGCTTGGCGCCCAAGTCGGTGAACAGACTGGTCAGGCCTCCGGTAAAGAAGCCTATTGCAGCGATGATCGCTACCGCCATCAGCCCAGCAATCAGCCCATATTCCAGGGCAGTGATGCCATCTTCGTCATTCCAGAACTGCGCAAGTTTCGCTTTCATGTCGAGCTCCTGACACTCGATTGATAATTGAGCTGCGCCGTTATGCGACACCAGCCCCCTATGCCCGGAACTGCCTGCGTTGCGGGAGCATTCCTTGCCCGCGTGCAAACCGGGGCCCTGCTAACCCGGCCCTAGCGTGGACCCTGGCACCTTGCCAGGCTCCGACACCGGCGCCGATTCAATAAACGAGTCGATCCGTTGCGCCATGCGGGCGCGAAAGCGAGTCGATGCCCGCTGCAACTGCCAACGCATGATCAGCAGCGTGACGGCGGACAGCACGAAAGCGATATACGGCAACATCAGCCCGCCGATTTGCAGACTGGAATAGTCACGAGGCGTTGTGCAAATGACCGTACCGGCGGCAGCGCCGGTGTAATGCATGCCGCACACGGCTATCGCCATCAGAATGGCGGCTCCGCCGCGCTGAAACTCATTCTGCGTATTGAAAGCCAGCCACAGCGCGGCTGACGCCGCGATTACCGCGATAAGCACCGATAAAACAACCATCGGCAAATTCCAAAGCAATACCGCCGGCATGCGCATGGCGCCCATGCCCAGATAATGCATCGCCGCGACGCCCAAACCGGCGGCAAGACCGCCCACCAGGCAACGCCCAAAAGTGAAACGGTCGCGGCCGACATACCAGAATGCCCAGCCGGAAAAACCGGCGGCCACGATGAAACTGAGTATGGTCAGGCCAACCTGGTAGCCCACTTCAAAAGGCAGGTTCTGCGCCTGCATGCCAATGAAATGCATGCTCCAGATACCCACCCCGCCCATGGCGACAGCGCCAATGAGGATGTAACCGATCCGTATTTCACCGTCCTGCGTTTCGGTGCGAATGCCCGCCGCGGCGAGCAGTGCCACGTACGAGCCCAATACCGCGGTCAGAAACGACAGCGCGACCAGACCGGCATGGAACGACAGGGGAACGACATCACCCGGGCTCATGCGTGGCCCCAGTGAAATAGTCCGCAATCGTGGCGTTGCGCCGGCAGGCTTTTCCGAGAAGTACTGCAGTCACACGCGCCCATCTTGTGGACTCCCGATAGCCTGAAAAATCGATGTGTTTTGATACGTTTATATAGTCTTATCTATTAACATTTAATACACATCAGGGTTTACACCAATATTCGCGATACTCAGGCAACAGACATGTAACGGATATCCCCAAATTCATATCGATCGTATTAAAAACCGCTAGTTAACCCTGATATTTCGATTACGCATCGGTTCCTAAGCAATTCGCAATGTTGTTATCTGGTCGTGTCCGATTGGTCACAATGAAATAAATTGTCATTATCAAGGGCGACTGGCACCATACCGCCTACGGCGCACGGATGCACTTTTACTAATGTTATGTCCCTGAATATTTTCGATATTTAACTAATATCGGAGCACGACAGAACGGCGCCCGCAGAAACGAGAGATATAAAAGGCATGAGACGTACGTACCCGGCAAGTCCGCTTACCCTCACCCTAATCTGCGCCCTTGCCTTCAGTGCGAATGTGCGCGCGGACGGACCGCTACGAGGCAACCCCGTAGACTCGCTTCCGCGGCTGGAAACACCGCCCGGCGCCAAACAACCGCCCCCCGTGGTGGAAACGGCCACCCCCGAGCAGTTGGCGCTGCAAGCCAGGCTGGCGCAACGCATCGTGCCCCTGAACTTCGACGTTAGCGGCGTACACGCCATTCCGTTTGACGAGGTGTCCGGCATCCTTGCGCCGTTGTCAGGAAAAGAAATCAGCCTGGGCGAACTGGTGCAACAGGTCGACAAAATCACCCAGCTATACCGCGACAAGGGATACCCGCTGTCGTTCGCGCTAGTGCAAAACCAGACATTCGCCAATGGGTTGGTGGTGGTGACGGTCGTTGAAGGCTATATCGCCAACGTGCGGATCGAAGGCGATATCGGCAACGCGCTGGACCGTCTGGAAACACTGGCCGGCCCGTTGAAAGAAGACCGGCCTTTGCAGCAGGCCACGCTGGAACGCCAGTTGAATCTGATGCGTACCGTGCCCGGCGTGAAGTTCACGCCGAACCTGGACCTGCCACGCCGCGCGGATGGTGCGACGGAACTGGTGCTGAGCGCCACCCGCCAGCCGGTTAGCGTCACGGCCGGTATTGCCGATCTTGGCACCGGCATGCAGCCGCTGGTCAATATGGGCACCAATAGCCTGACACCGCTGGGCGAACAGGTGAAACTGACCGCATCCGTGCCGTTCAATACCGACGACGTTAAATACGTCATGGGCGAGGTCCGCGTGCCGATCGGCCCGGACGGCCTGGCGATCAAGGTCGACGGTTATCACTACGACGCCAAACCCCAGGACGATGCCATCGAGTATCTGGGATTCGAGCGGCGGGTAAAAAACGACCGCATCGGCGTCGGCGTCAGTTATCCGTTCCTGCTGAACAACACGCGGTCCTTGACCGGCACGCTGGGGGTCTACGCGGCCAATTCCAAGGACCGGTACGACTCCCGGACCTCGGACCTGTGGCTGCAACAGGACGCAAGGGTCCGTGCCGCGAACATGGAGCTGCGATATATCCAGGTGTCGGAAAGCAAGACCACGGACGTTACCGCAAGCGTTTCCAAGGGGTTTGACGCGGCCGGCGCCAAAAAAGACATCTCGACCAATTACGGGTATTCGGCCACGCCGATCCTTGACCTGGATTTCACCCGATACAACCTCAACGCGAAACAGACGTTTGCGCTGCCGGCGCAGTTCGGATTGACGTTTTCAGGAGCCGCCCAATACTCCAGCAATATCCTGCCTTCGTCAGAGCAGGTTTCTTTCGGCAGCTGGAGATATGCCATGGGCTACGCGCAAGGCGAGCAAAGCGGCGACAAAGGCGTCGGCGTATCGGCCGAAGTGAACCGCCGTTTTGGCACGGGCTGGGAATACCTGTCGAGCGTACAGCCGTATGCCTTGGTGGACTACGCGCGCACCTGGTACAACAACAAGGGCTTGCAGGAACTGAACCAGCGGCATTTGTCTTCAGTCGCCCTGGGCCTGCGGTTCACGGACGATAAATACTATCTATTCGATTTCAACGTGGCCAAGCCCATCGGCTCGGCCCCCGTCAGCGATGATCGGAACGTGCGCTTCAACGCCAACTATTCCTTGTTCTACGACGCGTTCTGACCTGACGGCCGTCTTCTCCGACCGCCCGGCGCCTGTTTTCTCAGGCGCTTTTTTTTCGCCTATTCCACACGTGGCGTTACGTAACGCTGCCCGTAACGTAACGGGCGATAACCCGTCATTCGTAACATTCGCAGGGTTTTCGCCGTCGCAAAAATGAGGGTTTCTCAATATTGGTATAAACCCTTTAATGCCTTGCCATCCCTCTGATATACAAGGACTTTTTTAGCGATAAATCGCGAACACAAGCGACACGACAGCGCCACTGCAAAATATTGGCACGGTTTATGCATGTAGAGACGTATCGGGCAGTTTCATTGCCTGACCTTCCAACCCAGGAGCTCGCCATGTATACCAAAGTCGACGCAAAGCGCATTCAACGTATTTTGACCTCCACCGTCATGGCCGCGGCGCTGATGAGCGCGTTGGCTGCTTGCGGAGGCGGCGGCGGCGGCAAGAAGTCCGCAGGCCTGCCGGGCACCGATATTCCGACCAATCCTGGCGGCACTAATCCTGGCGGCACCAATCCTGGCGGCACTAATCCCGGCGGCACCAACCCGGGCGGTACGGATCCGACGAATCCGGGCGGCACCGATCCCAACACGCCCGTCAATCCCGTGACGGCCGGCCTGTTGCAAACCACGTTGGGCAATACCGGCGGTGCCGTGGACAACACCTTGCCCTTGAATCTGGACACGACGCTGGGCGGCGTGGGCAAAGCGCTGGACCCCACCTTGGCGCCCGTCGTCAATACCGTCGTGGGACTGACCCAGGAAGTGGGCGCCACGACCGGCTTGGGCCAACCCGTGGACGGCGTCACCAAGCAAGTGGGCGGCCTGGTCAGCGACTTGGGCACCACCGTCAAGGGCACCGGCCTGCCGGGCGGGCTGAGTACCGGCCTGGGTGGCCTGGTCGATGGTTTGGGCAAGACGGTCGCCAGCACCGGCGGCCTGCTGAACGCCGACCCCGCGAATCCGCAACCGCTCACGACGATCCTCGGTAACGCCACGGGTGCCGTGGGCGCCTTGACCGCCGGCCTTTCCGGCCAGGGCGGTCTGTTGAATCCCGTCACCCAAGCCGTTGGCGGCATCACGGGCGGCGTGCTGGGTGGCCCGTCCACGCCGATCCTGGAACCGGCGTTGGGCAACGTAGGCAAGACCGTGGATAACGTTTTGCCCCTGGGATTGCAGCCGACGCTGGCAGGCATTGGCGCCGCGCTTGACCCCACGGCCAGCCCGCTGGCTGGCACGGTCACCGGCCTGACGCAACAACTGGGCGCGACCACCAAGCTGGGCGCACCCGTCGCTGGCCTGTTGTCGAATCTGGGTGGCACGCTGGCTTCGGCCGGCACTTCGCTGCCGGGCAATACGGCCGGGCTGAACGGCGTGCTGCAAGGCCTGGGTGGCGCCGTCGCCAGCGCGGGCGGGTTGCTGAACGCCTCGCCGGCCAATCCGAACCCGCTGGGCGCGACGCTGGCGAACGCCACGGGCGCGGTCGCTTCATTGACCGCAGGCCTGGGCCTGGGCGGCGTGACCGGCGGCCTGACGGGCGGCGCCGGCGGCACGGGCGGTTTGCTGAGCCCGATCACCGGCGTTCTCGGTGGTGTGGGCGGCGTGGGCGGCACCCCGGCCGCGGGCGGCGTGGGCGGTCTGCTGGCGCCCGTGACGGGCTTGCTGGGCGGGGTGACCGGCGCGGTCGGTGGCGCCACCGGCGGCACCACCGGCGGCACGGCCAACGGGGGCCTGCTGGGTGGCCTGTTGGCGGGCGTGACGGGCGCAACGACGGGAGCGGCGACCGGTGGCACAACCGCCGGAACGTCGGGCGGCGCGACCAACGGCGGCCTGCTGGGTGGCTTGCTGGGCGGCGTGGTTGGCGGTGTCTCGGTCGGCGCGACCACGGGCACGGGTGCTAGCGCGGGTGCCAGCGCCGGTGGCGCAGCCGGTGCGGACACGACCAACGGCGGCTTGCTGGGCGGGTTGCTGGGCGGCGTGACGAGCGGCGTGACCGGATCGTCGACGACCACCGGCGGCACGACGAACGGCGGCCTGTTGGGTGGCCTGCTGGGCGGCCTGTCGGCCAAGAAGTAAACCACCACATCCGCAAGGGAGCGACATCATGCTGCAACAAGAAACCATCGTTCACCATGAGCATGTGACCGTGATGCCTGAATCTCGCACGAGTGACCTGCGCCCGGGAATGCTTGACGATATCGCCCTGATGCTGGGTCGGCAGTTTTCGGTGTACAACGCCGCCTGCCAGTCGGCGTTGGCGGAAAAGCTGGGTATCCCCCTGGCGGATCTGAAGGCGCTGGAACTGGTGATGGAGTTCGATGCCCTGCCCACCGGGCAGCTTGCCCAGTTGATGGGCATCAGCTCCGGCGGCGCGACCGCCTTGATCAACCGGCTGGAGGCGGCAGGCTATGTGCAGCGCGGCCGCCACCCGCTGGATCGCCGGATGATCGTGATCCGGCCGGTCGAGGAACAATGCCAGCATCTATCCCAGGAACGGCAGTGGATCGCCGACGCGGTGATGCTGATGGCGCGCCGCTACGACACCACCGAACTGGAAACGGTACATGCCTTCCTGGCGCAATGCGTCCGCACCTTGAGACACGACACGCTGGTTTGGCTGGAAACGCGCAGCGCGCATCACGAGGATCACTGACCCCGAGCCTCGCGCGGTACGCAGACTGCCCCGCACGCCCTGATCCACCCGGATCAGGGCGTGTTTTTCATGGTGCCTGGTCAGGCAACGTGCCGAACTGCAAGCGGGGAACTGCTGCCAGCAACCGGCGCGTGAGGTCCTGGCGCGGCGCATGCAGCACGGCGTCGGCCTGCCCCAGTTCGATGATGCGTCCGCCATCCATGACGGCGATCCGGTCTGCCAGGTATTCGACCACGCCGAAATTGTGCGTAATGAACAGGTAGGCGATGCCAAGTTCGTCCTGAAGCTCGCGCAGCAGGTCCAGAATCTGAGCCTGGACGGAAACGTCGAGCGCCGACGTGGGTTCGTCGCAGATCAGCACTTTGGGTTCAACCGCCAACGCCCGGGCAATCGCAATGCGCTGGCGTTGGCCGCCGGAAAATTCGTGCGGATAGCGCGTCAGCGTGTCGACAGGCAGGCCCACCCGCTCGATCAGTTGCGCCGCGTGCGCCGCACGCGCTTCCTTGCCCATGCCACGGCGCAAAGAGGCCAGGCCTTCGTCCAGGATGTCGCCCACCCGCATGCGAGGATCCAGCGACGCGTAGGGATCCTGGAACACGATCTGAATGTCCTGACGCAAGTTGCGTAACATGCGGCGGTCGGCCGACAGCGCATCCTTGCCCTGCAACATCGCCCGGCCGGAAATTCGCGCGCCCTCGATCAGGCGCAGCAACGCCTTGCCTGTCGTCGTTTTGCCGCAACCGGATTCGCCCAGCAGCGCCAGCGTTTCGCCCGCGCGCAGAGAGAAGGTCACGCCGTCGACGGCCTTGACCCAGGACACGATCCGGCGCAACGGGCCTTTGCGGACGGGGTAATGCACTTTCAGGTCTTGAACGTCCAGCACGACCTCGCCGGCCTGGCGCGCCGCGCGCGGGCCTGCCCGGGCGCCGGCTTCGCGCGCGATCGCTTGCCGGCGCTGTGCGGTCAACGGAATGCCGCGCTTTTCGAATGTGGGAATGGCCTCGAACAATTGACGGGCATAGGGATGCTTGGGTGCGTGAAAGAACGCGTCGGCGCTGGCGCTTTCAACGATTTCTCCGCCGCGCATGAGCGCCACGTGATGCGCCACGTTCTTCACCACCGCAAGATCGTGCGTGATGAGCAGCACGGCCATGCCCATCTCGCGCTGGATGTCCGCCAGCAGATCCAGGACTTGCGCCTGCACCGTGACGTCAAGCGCGGTGGTGGGTTCGTCCGCGATCAGCAGCAGCGGCTCGGCGGCCAACGCGATGGCGATCATGACGCGCTGCTTCTGCCCGCCCGAGAATTGGAACGGGTAGTCGTCCACCCGCCGCTCGGGTTCGGGAATGCCCACCCGCCGCAGCCAATCCACCGCGCGGGCGCGGGCGGCAGCACCGCGCAAGGGCGTGTGCGCCGTCAACGTTTCGATGATCTGGTCGCCCACCCGCATGACCGGATTCAGACTGGTGGACGGTTCCTGGAAAATGATGCCGATCCGCCCGCCACGCACGCCGCGCATGGCGCTTTCCGGCAGGCGGTTGAGGTCTTCGCCGTCCAGCGCGATCTGCCCGCCGACGATACGGCCGGCGTCGGGCAACAGGCGCAGCAACGCCAGCGCCGTCATGCTCTTGCCGCATCCGGATTCACCAACCAGCGCAAAGGTCTGCCGTTGGGAGATGGCCAGCTGCAGGCGCTTGACCGCGTGCGTCATGCCGCTTTCGCCGGCGATGTCCACGTCAAGACCGTGCACGTCGAGCAAAGGCGTGTCGCGGCTCATGGCGCTTCTCCCGATTTGGACGGACGCGGGCCGGCGGCCAGCGCCGGACGGCGGCCCAGAAAACCGCCCAGGCGCGCCAGACGGCTGGGCTTGTAGCGACGCGTGCGCGGATCGAAAGCGTCGCGCACGGCATCGGCGAACAGGTTGGCCGCCAGCACCAGCGCCAGCATGAAAATGAAAGCGGTCATCAGGCTCCACCAGATCATGGGATCGCGCGACATTTCCAGCCGGGCGCCATTGATCATGGAGCCAAAGGAATTCATGCTGGGATCCACACCGATGCCCAGGTAGGACAGCACGGCTTCATAGAGCACCAGACCCGAAAATTCCAGCACCACGGTGATCAGCACCAGATGCGCCACGTTGGGCAGCAGGTGGCGCGTCATGATGCGCCAGTGCGATACGCCGAACGCGCGCGCCGCCTGCACGTATTCCAGTTCGCGCAGCTTGAGCGTTTCCGCGCGCAACAGCCGGCACAAACCGGCCCAGCCGGTCAGGCCGAGGATCATGCAAAGCAGGAACAGTCGTAGATCCGCGCGCGCCACCGACGTGTCGAACAGATCGGAATGGTTATCGATGTAGACCTGCATCATCAGCGCGCAGGCCGCTACCAGCAACACGCCGGGAATCGAGGTGATGGTGGTGTACAGGTATTGGATCGCATCGTCGACCTTGCCCTTGAAGTAACCCGCCGCGATGCCGAAAATGATGGCGGGCGGCAGCATGGCAATGGTGGTCAGGCTGCCGATCACCAACGCGGTGCGGATGCTTTTCAGCGCTTGCCACAGCACGTCGTTACCGATGCGGTCGGTACCCAGCGCGTGATAACCGCTGGACAGCCCGGCCAGCGCGCCGGCCGCCAGACACAGCAACGTGAACGTGACCGTCATCGCACGCCAGGGGATATCCGATTGGCCGCCCAGCAATTGGCTGGCCGCCTCGGATGCCGATCCGGCATGCCGCGCCAGGCACGCGTACAAAATGGCCGCCGCCAGCAGCGCCACGCCGAGTCCGGCGGCCAGGCCGATCGCCAGACGCCTGAGGACATCGCCCGTGTGTTCTTTTTCGACGTCGGCCAGATGCGTGGCGGCGCCGCGCAAGCGCGGGTAGTCGCGCACCGGCTTGCCGTCCACCACCATGGTTTCCTTGAGGAACAGGTTCGCCGCCAGCGGCTGCGAATAATTCTTCTCGGGGCGGGTCAGCACCGTGTCCGACAGCAGGCCATCCAATGCCGATTTGACGACGGGCGCGTAGACCGGCGGCGCGCCAGCGGCAGCGCCCGGCACGGGCGGAAGCAACGGACGGTAATGCACGGAGTCCAGCAGGCCCACCAGGGTGAACGCGACCAGCACCACGGCCGAACACATGGCCGGCGTATCGCGGGCCACGCGCCCCCAGGTCGCGCGCAAGTTCGGACTGCGGCGCACGCGCCATACGTAGGCCAGCGCGCTAAGCGCCATCAGCCACAGCGCGACATCGGTCCACAAGAAGACGATCTTTGGCATGGCGGCTACTCGAAACGGACGCGGGGATCAGCCAGCGTGTAGGAAATATCGGCCAGGATCAACCCCACGATGTAGAGCGCGGCGCCCAGGAACACCATGGCGCGCACGACGGAAAAGTCCTGTGCGTTGATGGCGTCGATGGTGTAGCTGCCCAGGCCCGGAATGCCGAAGAACGATTCCGCGATCAGGCTGCCCATGAACAGCAGCGGCAAGGCGGCGACCGTGCTGGTCAGGATGGGCAGCATGGCGTTGCGCAGCACGTGCCGGAACAGCACCACGCGTTCTGCCAGCCCCTTGGCGCGTGCGGTGCGCACGTAGTCCTTGCCGATTTCTTCCAGGAACAAGGTGCGGTAGAAGCGCGCTTCGGGCCCCAGGCGGGAGACGATCGCGACCAGCACCGGCAGCGCCAGGAACTTGACGACGTCGAGCCCCCCCGCGAAGCCCGAGAACGGCACCAGCCGCATGAGCTTGGCGAAGACCCATTGACCCGCGATGATGTAGAACAGGCTGGAAATCGACAGCAGCAGCACGCACGCCACCACGCCCCAGAAATCCAGCCGTGTCGCCCGGAAATACACCAGCGTCAACGAGAAGACGATGCTGACGAAAAGTCCCAGAATGAAGGTGGGCACTGCCAGCGCCAGGCTGGGCCCCATCCGGGTCTTGATCTCGCGGCCGATATCGCGGCCGCTGTCGGACGCGCCAAACTCCATCACCAGCAAGGGCACGGAACGCTGGTAGAAGACGGTGTCGGTCAGTTGGGCCGCTCCTTGCGCCCGGGCGTTGAAGAACAGCGGCTTGTCGTAGCCGCGCTCGACCTTCCATTTTTCCACCGCGTCCTGGCTGGCGCGCTGCCCGCCGATGGCCAGGCGCGCCATGTCGTCGGGCGTGTTGACCGCGAAGAACAGGATGAAGGTGAAGAGGTTCACGCCGATCAGAATCAGCACGCCATACAGCAGCCGGCGGATCACGTAGCCGATCATGATTGATGCTCCTTGCGTACGCCCGGTCCGAAGGCCGTCTGGCGTTCGCGGCGCTTGAGCGCGACGTAGGACGGCCAGATCGCCAACGCCAGCAGCAGTACGAACAAACCGATGGGCCACCAGCGGGGGAAGTTCCATTCGTCGATCTTCTGCTGCCGCAAGGCGGGATCGAGCTTCAGGTATTGAAGCGTATTGCGGACCATCTGCGTGGGCTTGGCGTTGCCGACCCATTGCTGGTAGGCGCCGCCCGACATCGGGAAGAAGCCGAACATCCAGGGCGCGTCACGCTGCACGATGTCGACCATCCTGGCGATCAGCTTTTCTTTTTCCGGGCCGTCATCCAGGAATTTCATCTGCTCGAACAGTTTGTTGAATTCGGGGCTGTCGTAGTTGGCCGCGTTTTCGCCGCCGCCTTTGGCCTTGGCATTGGGGCCGTACAGCAGGAACAGGAAATTCTCGGCGTCGGGATAGTCGGCGTTCCACCCCCACAGGAATATCTGCGCCGCGCCACGCGTCATCTTGTCCTGGAAGCGGTTGTAATCGGTCGAGCGCAGGTCCAGTTGCACGCCGATCTTGCTCATCTGGCGGCGCATCCAGTCGAACTGCGGATTCGACCCGCCGCCCTGCATCGCGTCGTAGTACAGCACCAGCGGCGCCCCGGTCTTGGCGTTCCGGCCATCGGGGTAGCCGGCTTCGGCCAGCAGGCGGCGAGCGACGTCGACGGACTTGCGCACGGGCTTGCCCTCAATCAGGTCATACACGACGGGGTTCACGCCTTCGGGCAGTTCGCGGTAACCCAGCACGCCCGGCGGCACCGGCCCTTGCGCCACGGATGCCTGGCTGTTCTCGAACACCGCCACGTATTCTTCCCAGTCGAACACGATGCTGATGGCTTGGCGCAATTTGCGGTTCTTCTCCGCCTGCTCGGGCGTATCGCCCTTGCCCACCACCGGGTCCATCCAGTTGAAGCCCATGTACCAGTTGGCGGTTTCGACGGTGGTGGGCAGCCGGATGCCGCGCTCGCGGTACTGCCTGGCCTTGTCCTGGCTGTCTCCGGCCGCGACCAGCATCGCCACGCCGTACTCGCCGCGCTCGATCTGCGGGGCGTCGTAATAGCCTTGCATGAACTTGCCAATCAGCGGGATGGCTTCCTTTTCCAGGCTGAACACGACCCGGTCGATGAAGGGCGTGGGCTTGCCGCAGTCAGCCAGCAAGCCGGCCGCCTTGTCCCCCGCCTCGCCGTCGCAAGGATAGGGTTCGCCATGGAAATTGGGATTACGCACCAGCACGTGGCGGCGGTTTGGCAGCGATTCAGCCAGCATGTAGGGGCCGGTGCCTACCGGCCAGGTGTTTAGCGACAGGTCGTGCGAGGCCATGCCCGGCTGATTGTAGAAACGGTCGGCCTCCCAGGGGATGGGCGCCGTGAACGTCATGGCCAGCCAATACTTGAACTGGGGATACTTGCCGTTGACGCGGATGCGCAGCGTGTGTGGGTCAAGCGCCTGGACACCTGTGAAGCCGTCGGCTTCACGCAAGTCCAGCCAGGGTGGCGTGCTGCCACCGGGCAGGTCGCGCCGCATGTCGCGGTCGCGCTGGCGCAGGCGATCGCCGTAGTCCTTCATGCCCTGGATGTGGTCCGCCATCACCGAATAGACGGGAGACACCACGCGCGGGCTGGCCAGCCGACGGAACGCGTAAACGTAATCGTCGGCGGTAAGTTCGCGCGTGCCGGTGCGCGGAAAATCGGGAATATAGAACTTGTCGTCGAGTTCGCCGTCGGCCAGCGGGAAATAGTCGTAGCTGCCGTCGGTCTTGCGGGCAAAGGCCGGGTGCGGCTGAAAACGCACGCCTGGACGGATCTTGATGTCATAGACGCTTTCAGCGATCTGTTCGCCGGGCGCATCGGCGGGCAGCGTATTGCCCTGGGCGTCAAGGTAGACCGGCGGCGCGATGGATTCGGCCGAGCGCGGCACCAGCTCGTAGGGACGCTTCAAGTAGTGATAGCCGTACAACGTCTCATAGATGTTATAGGTATAAGGCGTTTCGTCGACGGAATAAGAGCTGGCCGGGTCCAGATACTTCGGCGAACGCTGCGTGAATGCGGAGTAGAACGTGTTCTGGCCTTCCGCGCCGGATGGATATGGGCTGTTGATGGGGCTTTCTTGCGAGCAGCCCGCCACTGCCAGCAACAGCAGCGTGGCCGTCGCCCAGAGCCGCTTGAATGCACGCATGGAAACCTTCCCTTCAAATCGTTGCGACAGAGGATAGCAAACGCGGGACGGAGCCAATACCCAGGCATCCCCCTAGCGGCGCCCGACGGTTCGCCGCCCGACGGATCGCCGCCCGACTCAGCCGCACTGGCGCTGGCGCCAGCAGTCGTAGCGCCATTTCCAGGGTTGCATGGCGCCCTGCTGCACCCACAGGCCGCGCCCGGCGGCCTTGGCCTGGCGTTGCAGGTCGGGCATGGCCTTGTCGCGCAGGTAGTCGCCTTTTCTGGCCGTGTAGGCCCAGGCATAGCCGGATTCCACTTGCACGCGGTTGGCCGAACGGCCGTCTTCCAGGATCAGGGCGCACACGTCGCGGCCGTACTGGTCGCTCTCGTAGCACTGGGCCGTCAGGGTTTTGCCTGCCACCAGGCTGGCCAGGTTCTTGCGCGATGCCTCGGCATAGGGCTGCCCCGGCTGGTCGGCGCCATGGCCCTCTTCCGGCGCGTCGATGCTATCCATGCGGATGCGCCGCTGGCCGTCCGGAGCGCGCAACGTGACGGTATCGCCATCGGCCACGTTGACGACGGTGCCGGTCAGCGTGTAGCTGCCTTGGGGCACCCCGCCCGCCAGCGCAGGGCCGGGCGGCGTGCGGGTCTGCGCCGGGGTCGATGCGCCGGACGCGGGCGGCCGAGCCACGTCACGCCCGGACGGTTGCAGCCAGTTGACGATGGCGCCCGCCGCCGCGAGGATCACAGCGACGATCAGGGCGGTCAGCTTGCTGCCGCCGCGAAAGGAAGGTTTGCCACGCACTGGCCAGGCTCCGGATTGGAAACGCAGGAAGTGTGCCATACCCGGGGCGGCTCCGGCCGCCTGCCGTGCGGAAAACGACCGCCCGGCGCGATCGCCTTATCGCCTTACAGCCAACCCGATCTGCGAAAGCGCCAATACAAGACGGAACAGATCGACACGATGACGCCCAGGGTGACCGGATAGCCCCAGGGCGACTTCAGTTCGGGCATGAATTCGAAGTTCATGCCGTAGATGCCGGCGATGGCGGTGGGCACGGCCAGGATGGCGGCCCAGGAGGCCAGTTTGCGGGTGGTGTCATTCTGCGCGGCCTGGCCGATCATCAGGCTGGCTTCAAACGCGAAGGCCAGCGACTCGCGCAAGGCGTTGAACAGTTCGTCCACACGCAGCACGCGGTCGGCGACTTCGCCAAAATAAGGACGCGCATGTTCGTCCACGGCCGACATCTCGACCCGGGCCAGACGGCGGCATATCTCGGCCAACGGCGACACCACGGTGTGGATGCGCAGCAGGTCGCGCCGCTGGCGATACAGCCTGCGGATATCGGAATCTTTGGCGCCTCGGATCAGCAGTTTCTGCTCGGCCCCTTCGACCACGCTTTCGATCTTTCCCGCAGCGGCCACGTAGCGGTCGACCAGCCAGTCCAGCACCTCGGACGCCACGTAGTCGCTGCCGCGCTTGAGCAGGTCGGGCGCGGCCTCCAACCGTTCCCGCAAGGGGCTATGGGCCGCCGTGGCGCCACGGCGCACCGTGACCAGGAAGCCGTCGCCGATCAAGAGCTGGGTTTCGCCAAAGATGGGGCGTTCGGCTTCGACTTCGACCGTGATGGTCACGATGAGGACCATGTTGCCGTAGTCGATGATCTTCGGGCGGCGATGCGGTTCCAGCATCTCTTCCTGGTTCTTGTCGCAGGCGCCAAGTTCCCCGGTGATGCGCGCCAGCAATTCCGGCGTGGGATTGCGCAGGCCGATCCACAGCATGCCGGGCGGCTGGCCCTGGGGCTGGCTGTTGTATCGGCTGATGTACTGCCCCACCTCGTCGATGGGCACTTCACGATCGCGCCGCCCATTCACATAGGCTATTGACGCAACCACCTCGCCCTTATGGGCGTCGACGAAACTGGGTTCAGCAGACATGGACTACCTCTGGCAATGCGATCCCGACCGGACAACTTATGGGCATCGGCCGATGATAGCCCAGCCTAGGAGAACAGGCTTCGCACCCGCTTGGTCACGTCGATGCTGGGCGCCTGCGGTTCCTTGGGCGCAGCGTCGGGCAGGCCGGGCAGCGCGGGCGCCTTGGGCAGGTGGTCGAACAGGGGCAGCATCGCATTGGTGATGTAGCGGGTGCGCGAACCATAGACATGGCGGTCGCCCATGCCCGTCTGCTGGTGCACGTAGAACCGCTGTGGCACGATCAGCTGCAGGCGTTCCTTGGCACGGGTCATGGCCACATATAGCAGCCGGCGCTCTTCTTCGATCTCTTCGGCCGTGCCCGTGCTCATGTCGGACGGGATGCAACCGTCGACGACGTTCAGCACATAGACGGCCTTCCATTCCTGGCCCTTGGCGGAATGGATGGTGGACAGGATCATGTAGTCTTCGTCGCGCGATGGAGCGCCAGATTCATCGCTGGTGGCATCGGGCGGGTCCAGCGTCAGTTCCGTCAGGAAGCGCTCGCGCGACGGATAGCCCGCCGCCAGCCGCACCAACTGGTCCAGATCGGTTTTACGCACCCGCGCGTCGTCGTACAGGCGTTCCAGTTGCCCGGCGTACCAGCGCAGCGCCAGGTCGACATCGGCCGGCCAGCGCAGGCCGGGATCGCACAACGCCGCATAGGTATCGGCAAACGCGCCCCACTCTTCCTGCGCCGCGGCCCCGGGCTTGAATTCGCGCAACGCGCGCAGCGGTTCGGCGGATGCGGACATGGCGTCCATCAACTTGCCCGCCGTGGCCGGCCCGATGCCAGGCATCAATTGCGCCACGCGGAAACCCGCCATGCGGCCCCGCGGGTTTTCGGCCCAACGCAGCAGCGACAGCAGGTCCTTCACGTGCGCGGCTTCCAGAAAGCGCAAGCCGCCGAACTTCACGAAGGGGATATTGCGGCGGGTCAGTTCCAGTTCAAGCGCGGCGCTATGGCTGGCCGTGCGGAACAGCGCCGCCTGCGACTTCAGCGTGGCGCCGCCTTCGCGCTGGGCCAGCACCTGGTCGGCCACCCAGCGCGCCTGCCCGGCTTCATCGCTGACCGTCACCAGTTCGGGCAGTTGCGACGAGGCGCGGTCGGTCCAGAGGTCTTTGGCGAATCGTTCCGTCGCCAGGCCGATCACCGCGTTGGACGCGTTCAGGATGGGCTGGGTCGAGCGGTAGTTGCGGTCCAGCGTGATGACGCGCGCGGGCTGGGGAAACTGGCCAGGGAAGTCCAGGATGTTGCGTACCGTGGCGGCGCGGAAAGAATAGATGGACTGGGCATCGTCGCCCACCACCGTCAGCCCGCGGCCGTCGGGTTTCATGGCCAGCAGGATGGCCGACTGCAGCCGGTTGGTGTCCTGGTATTCGTCGACCAGCACATGATCGAAACGCGCGCCCACGTCGGCGGCGATGCCGGGGTCGGACATCATTTCGGCCCAATACAGCAGCAGGTCGTCGTAATCCAGCACCTGCTGATCCTGTTTGGCGGCCACATAGCCGCGGAACAGGTTCTTCAATTCGTCTTCCCATTGGGCGCACCAGGGGAAGGAGGTCTTCAGCACGTCGGCCACGGGCGTCTGGCTATTGACCACGCGCGAGTAGATGGCCAGGCAGGTGCCCTTCAGCGGAAAGCGCGACTTGGTGGAAGACAGACCCTGCTCGTGCCGGACCATGCCCATGAGGTCTTCGGCGTCGCCGCGATCATGGATGGTGAAGGCTTCTGACAACCCGATGCGCAGCGCGCAATCGCGCAGCAGCCGCGCGCCGATGGCGTGAAACGTGCCGGCCCACGGCAATGACGGCGCTTGCTGCGAACCGCGCAGGTTCATGACCCGCTGCAGCACGGCCCCCACGCGGCGGTCCATTTCCTGAGCCGCGCGGCGCGAAAAGGTCAGCAACAGCATGCGCTGCGGGTCGGCGCCGTTGAGGATCAGGTGCGCCACCCGGTGGGCCAGCGTATTGGTTTTTCCCGACCCGGCCCCGGCGATGACCAATAAAGGACCGCCACCGCCCGACGCGCCGCCGATGCCGAATTCGGCGGCTTCGCGCTGGGCGGGATTCAGGTCGGCCAGGGGGTCGGGGCGGCTATGGGATGGGGCGGGATTCTGATCGGGCATGACGCGTGGGAAGGGCCGCATGGCGCGCCGCAGGGAGCACGATGGCGGGCCAAATGACTGGCTATATATCCAGCTATCATAGCAGCGTGGCCGTCTGCCGCCGCCCCCCGTACCCACCAGACCCTTTGCCCCATGCGCATCCTGACCGGCACCGCCTCCTGGACCGATCCCACCTTGTTGGCCTGCGGGCGCTTCTACCCGCCCGGGATGCGCAGCGCCGAAGCCCGGCTGCGGTTCTACGCATCGCGCTTTCCCATGGCCGAAGTGGATTCCAGCTACTACGCCCTGCCATCGGCGGAAAACGCCTACCTGTGGGCGCAGCGCACCCCCGACGATTTTGTCTTCAACATCAAGGCCTTCCGGCTGTTCACGGGCCACCAGACGCCGCTTGCCGCGTTGCCTGCGGATATCGGCCGCGAACTGGCGGGCTGGCCGGACCCGGTCATCTATCACGACCAGATGCCCGACGATCTGCGCGACGAGCTCTGGCGGCGGTACCAACTGGCGTTGGAGCCGCTGCGGATGCCGGGCAAACTGGGCGCGGTGCATTTCCAGTTTCCGTCCTGGGTCCGCCGCGATGCGCGTGGCCGGGCGCGCGTGGCCGATTGCGCGCGGCGCATGGAAGAACACCTGATCTCGGTGGAGTTCCGGCACCACAGCTGGTTCGAGAGCCCCGCCGCCACCGCGGACACGCTGGCGTTCGAACGCGACCTGGGCGTGGTGCACACCGTGGTGGACGCCCCCCAGGGCTTTGACAACACCGTGCCCGCCGTCTGGGAAAGCACCCACCCCGACCTGACGCTGCTACGCCTGCACGGCCGCAATGCCGGTGCATGGAACGTGTCCGGCACGGCCTCGTCGGGGCGTTTCCAATATGAATACACGGAACAGGAACTGGCCGAGCTGGCCGAACGGTTTTCGCGCCTGGCCACGCAAAGCGCACAGGCCCACGCCGTGTTCAACACCAACTTCGAAGACCAGGGCATGCGCAACGCCGCCGCCTTCGCATCCGCGCTGCTGCCGTTCTGAGGAATCAGGCCGCCGCAGGCTTACGAGCCACTTCCGCCAGGCTTTCCAGGAGCACTTCGAACTTGCGCGCGATGTCGTGTTCGGGCACACAGGCATAGCCCAGCAACAGCCCCGGCCGCCGGGCTTGCGCATTGACGTAGTAACGCGACAGCGCGCGCGTCAGCACGCCTTTGCCGCGCGCCACGTCCACCACGCGCAGATCGTCCATATCCGTCGGCAGGGTCAGCACCAGATGCAGGCCCGCCATGCTGGCGTCGCGGTGCAGCCATTCCGGCCCCAGCCGACGTTCGATCAGGTTGACCAGCATCGCGCGGCGCCGGCCGTACAGCATGCGCATCCGTCGGATGTGGGCCGCGTAATGGCCTTCGGCGATGAACGTCGCCAGCGCCGCGTGGGTCATCAGGTGGCCCTCGCGGTATAGCTCCGCGTGCGCCGCCTGGAACGCCGCGGTGAGCGGCTTGGGCAGCACCAGGTAACCCACGCGCAGGCCCGGGTACAAGGTCTTGCTGAAAGTGCCCATGTAGATGACGGGCGCATCCGGCTCCAGGCCCAGCAGCGACGCGATGGGACGGCCCGAAAAACGGAATTCGCTGTCGTAGTCGTCTTCGATGATCCAGCTGCCGCATTGGCGCGCAACCGCCAACAGCTGGCGGCGTCGGGTCAGCGACATGACGGGACCGAGCGGATACTGATGCGAGGGCGTGACGAAGATGAAACGCGGCGGCGTGTCCACGGCATCCGGCAGCCGCATGCCCTCTTCGTCCACCGGCAGGTGCACCGTGCGCAGGCCGTTGACTTGCAGGATGGTGCGCGCCCCCCAATAACCCGGGTCTTCCACCCAGGCGGTTTCGCCGGCTTCGCCCAGGATGCGGGTCGTCAGGTCGATGGCCTGATGGGACCCTTCCGTGATGATGATCTGTTCGGGATCGCAATCGATGGAGCGTGTCAGCGCCAGATGCTGGGCCAGCGCCTCGCGCAGCGCCGGCAAGCCGCCGCCGTAGGCATAAGTCAGCAGATCAGGAGACGGGTTGCGCCACAGGTTGCTTACGATGCGGCCGAACTTCTTGTGCGGGAATTCCGTCAGGTCGGGCACGCCAGGCATGAAGGCGCCCCACTGATAGGGCGAGGCCGATACGCCGTCGACGATGGCCGCGCCGCGCGGCGACAGCGCCGGACCGGGCTGCGACGCCAGCGGCTGGCGCAGGCGGCGGCCGCTGGCCAGGTAGGAATCCGGCACCGACGCGTTGACGAACGTACCGTTGCCCTGGCGGCTGCGCGTATAGCCCTCGGCCAGCAGTTGGCTGTAGACGTGAACGACGGTATTGCGGGCGATGCCCAGCTCGGCGGCCAGGTCGCGTGACGCGGGCAGGCGCGAGTCCGCCGCGATGGCCCCGTCGAGGATCGCTTCACGGATGCCGCGATACAGCCGCTTGTTCATGGGCTCGGTGGATCCGTCGGCCAAGCGCAGCAGCAGCAAGTCACCTACAATGGACCGCAATTGGTTCTACCTGTTTTATTAAAGTGGTTCCCACAAATGGGGCCATCGTAGCATTAAATAAGGTTTTTCCCGCCCACCACGTTCCCCGAGGCAGAGATGAAGAATCAGGACCTGAATACCCGCCGTTCCTTGGCCACGCCGCGTGGCGTTGGCGTCATGTGCGACTTCTACGCGGTGCGCGCCGAAAACGCGACGCTGTGGGACGCCAACGGCAAGGAATACATCGATTTCGCGGGCGGCATCGCCGTGCTGAACACCGGCCACCTGCACCCCAAGGTCAAGGCTGCCGTGTCCGCCCAGCTGGACAATTTCACGCACACGGCCTATCAGATCGTGCCGTACGAAGGCTATATCTCGCTGGCCGAGCGCATCAACCGCCTGGCTCCCATCGACGGCCTGAAGAAGACCGCCTTCTTCACGACCGGCGTCGAAGCCGTTGAAAACGCCGTCAAGATCGCACGCTCGGCCACCGGCCGTTCGGGCGTCATCGCCTTTTCGGGTTCGTTCCATGGCCGCACGATGCTGGGCATGGCGCTGACCGGCAAGGTTGCTCCCTACAAGCTGTCGTTTGGCCCCATGCCGGGCGACATCTACCACGTGCCGTTCCCCAACGGCACGCAGTCCATCACCGTCGCGGATTCGCTCAAGGCGCTGGACCTGCTGTTCAAGTGCGACATCGACCCGAAGCGCGTGGCAGCGATCATCATTGAACCGGTGCAAGGCGAAGGCGGCTTCAACATCACCCCGCCCGAACTGATGAGCGCGCTGCGCAAGGTCTGCGACGAACACGGCATCTTGCTGATCGCCGACGAAGTGCAGACCGGCTTCGGCCGCACCGGCAAGCTGTTCGCGATGGAACACCACGCGGTACAGGCCGACCTGATCACGATGGCCAAGAGCCTGGGCGGCGGCTTCCCGATCTCGGGCGTGGTCGGCCGCGCCGACGTCATGGATGGCCCGGCCGCGGGCGGTCTGGGCGGCACCTACGCCGGCAACCCGCTGGCGGTCGCCGCCGCGCATGCCGTCCTGGATGTGATCGCCGAAGAAAAGCTGTGCGAACGCGCCACGGTGCTGGGCGACAAGCTGCGCGCCCACCTGGAAGGCCTGCGCGCCAAGGTGCCCGCCATCGCCGACGTGCGCGGCCTGGGCTCCATGGTGGCGGTGGAATTGAACGACGCCAGCGGCAAGCCGGACGCCGAAGCCGTCAAGCGCGTGCAAGCCCGCGCGCTGGAACAAGGGCTTATCCTGCTGAGCTGCGGCGTGTACGGCAACGTGCTTCGCTTCCTGTATCCGCTGACCATCCCCGACGCGCAGTTCGACCGCGCGCTGGTCATTCTGTCCGAGGCGCTGGCCGCTTGATGTTCAGGGCCTGAAAGCCCGATCTTCGATCGGGCAGGCATGGCAATTGCGGGCGTGCTGCGGATTACCGCCACGCCCGCAGCCGTTTCCTGCCCTTTTTCGCATTTCATTCACGGAGACTTCGATAATGACCGCATTGACCCATCCCCTGTCGCGTCCTGAACTGTTGCGCGACGCCTGCTACATCGACGGCAAGTGGGTAGGCGCCGGCAGCGGCGCATCGATCCCGGTGGACAATCCCTCCACCGGCAAGACCATCGTGTCCGTGCCCAAGCTGGGCCGCAAGGAAACGGAACAAGCCATCGCCAGCGCGCAGGCCGCGCTGCCCGCCTGGAGCGCCAAGACCGGCAAGGAGCGCGCCGCGATCCTGCTGAAATGGGCGCAACTGATGATGCAGAACCAGCAAGACCTGGCTGCCATCATGACGTCGGAACAAGGCAAGCCCGTCACTGAGGCTGCCGGCGAAATCGCCTACGCCGCCTCGTTCCTGGAGTGGTTCGCCGAAGAAGCCAAGCGCATCGACGGCGACGTGCTGCAAAGCCCGAAAGCCGGCCAGCGCCTGCTGGCACTGAAGCAACCCATCGGCGTCACCGCCGCCATCACGCCGTGGAATTTCCCGGCCGCCATGATCACCCGCAAGGTCGGCCCGGCCCTGGCCGCCGGCTGCACCATGGTGGTAAAGCCCGCCCAGCAAACGCCGCTGACCGCACTGGCGCTGGCCGTGCTGGCCGAGGAAGCCGGCGTGCCGGCTGGCGTGTTCCACGTCATCACGGGCAGCTCGCGCGACATCGGCGCGGCCCTGTGCGAAAGCGAAGTGGTGCGCAAGCTGAGCTTCACCGGATCCACTGAAGTCGGCCGCACGCTGATGGAACAATGCGCGCCCACCATCAAGAAGCTGTCGCTGGAACTGGGCGGCAATGCGCCCTTCATCGTGTTCGACGACGCCGACCTGGACCGCGCCGTGGACGGCATCCTGGCGTCGAAGTACCGCAACGCCGGCCAGACCTGCGTGTGCGCCAACCGCATCTATGTGCAAGCCGGCGTGTACGAGGAAATCGCCAAGCGTTTGGTGGCCAAGGTCAACGCCATGAAGGTGGGCGACGGCTTCGCCGACGGCGTGACGCAAGGTCCGTTGATCGACGCCAGCGCCGTCGAGAAGGTGCAGGAGCACATTGCGGACGCCACGTCGCACGGCGCCCGCGTGATCGCCGGCGGCAAGCCGCATGCGCTGGGTGGCACGTTCTTCGAACCGACCGTGGTGCGCGACGTGACGCAATCGATGCGCTTCGCGACCGAAGAGACCTTCGGCCCGGTGGCCCCGCTGTTCCGCTTTGAAACGGAAGAAGAAGTCATCGGGATGGCTAACGACACCATCTTCGGCCTGGCCGCCTATTTCTTCACCCGCGACTACGCCCGCATCTGGCGTGTGTCGGAATCGCTGGAATACGGCATCGTCGGCATCAACACCGGCTTGATCTCGAACGAAGTGGGTCCGTTCGGCGGTGTGAAGCAATCCGGCCTGGGCCGTGAAGGTTCCAAGTACGGTATCGAGGAATACCTCGAGATCAAGTATCTGTGCGTCGACCTCGGCTAAAAGGGAACGGGCCCCCACGCGGCGCGCGCTGTGCGCGCTTGCTGCCCCCCGAGGGGGCTGCGCCGCCTTGGGGGCGGCCCGGCGGCGGCGC